>NZ_CP040231.1:135000-1335000 GCF_006228325.1 Streptococcus sp. 1643 | reverse complement strand
TTGGTGGACGTCACCGTGGTGCCCTCGTTTCCATCGATGCTGGTAAGGCAACGACTTACTCAATCATGTCTATCGAAGAACGTGGAACCATCTTTGTCAACCCAGGTACTGAGGTTTACGAAGGAATGATCATTGGTGAAAACTCTCGTGAAAACGACTTGACAGTTAACATCACTAAGGCCAAACAAATGACCAACGTCCGTTCAGCTACTAAGGACCAAACAGCGGTTATCAAGACACCTCGTATCTTGACACTTGAAGAGTCTCTTGAGTTCCTGAACGACGATGAGTACATGGAAGTAACGCCTGAGTCAATCCGTTTGCGTAAACAAATCCTCAACAAGGCAGAGCGCGAGAAAGCCAACAAAAAGAAAAAATCAGCTGAATAAGAGCTAGAAAGAGATAAAGATGGTCTATTTAATCATAGGGATACTCTTATTACTACTCTATGTATTTGCGACACCCCAAAGTATCAAAGGAACAGTCAACATCGTTATCTTGGTCTTTGTAGTTGTTGCACTCTTGATTTTGCTGATGTTGTCCATCTTGCAAATATTCCAATTACCGACAGAATTCTTTGTCACAATAGCCATGCTGGCTCTAGCCTACTTTAGCTTGAGAGACATTACGCTCATGCCAGTAAAAAAGAGCAGAAGAAGATAAATAAAAAGAGAGCTACGGCTCTCTTTTTCAATTTAAAATAAGATTTTTAAGACTTTCCTTAGGTGATTACGGGCGGTAGCGACTTTCTTCGAAATTCCATACCTAAACTTTGAGCCTATAGTCTCAAAGTTTCCGAATGCCTGAAATCTATTGTTTTCAGGCATTTTTATCACAACGGAAAGTCTAAGATTCCGTTTCTTGCAAAAAGGAATAAACCTAAAAATATTTTGTTCAAGTGAGTTTTTTTCCACATTTTAAGAGCTCTATATTGTTATAGAAGTTTAAAAAGTTAGTCCAAAAAAATATAATTATATTTTGCTAAAATCTATTGACAATTTATCATAATGGTGATATATTTGCGATAAATAGAAACCGATTTCATACTCTGAAATCTTACCTCCTGAAATCAATTTTCACCACAAGGAGTCTACTATGAAGAAACTATTTATTTGCTTGTCTACTATTTTTCTCAGTTGCTTCTTCATTTGGATTATTATCTTACGTGCCCCTCAGTATCTCTATACTAGTTATGACTCCGTTACCCTGCTAAGTGTTAAAAAGGGGGCACAAGAGCCGACTCGTGAGGAGTTTGAGCGAGAGTTGGAGAATTTTGTAAACTCAGAGCAGAGTTTGATTGCCAGACGGATAGTAGAGCCGAGTAAGGATGGAAGGACCAACTTCACCTATGCGACTTATGGTCAGGGAGGCTTGCCAAAAGAGTTTCAAGCGGCTAGCCAAGAAAGCCGAGAACGGAGCGATCCTCTCAATAGTTACCTTCTCTTATCTGGTTCATTGACCAAGGAAAAATTAGCTGCAAAATTAGATGATTTAGGTTATAAAGCGATTGCAGACCGCAAAACTCCTCCGTATCGTCTAGCTTTTTGGATTGCTTTAAATCCGTTGTTGTTGATTAGTTTAGCTATATTTGGATTAGCTTTCTTTGCCATGGTGATTATCACTCGGATTAAGGAGATGCGGGCTGCAGGGATCCAGCTCTTTTCAGGACAGACCCTCTTGTCCATCATAGGAAGTGCCTTATACGATGATGTCAAGTGGCTTTGCTTAGCTGGGGCGGGATCCCTTATAGTGGGAGGTGCTGTCCTCCTCGGACAAGGGCTCTTTTATCCCGTTCTTTTAGCAGCCTTTAGTATCGGAGTGGGGCTTTATCTTCTCTTTTTATTGGGAATTTCGCTAGTACTGAGCCTGCTCTACTTGATGAGCTTGAGCTACAAGGCTTTAGTTCCTGTGTTAAAAGGACGTTTGCCCCTCAAACGCTTGATGACCTTGACCTTGTTATGTCAGTTGGTTGCTGTCTTTACAGTAGGTTATGCAGTCAAGACTGGCTTGACTTCTTACCAGCGTTTACAGGAACTCCAACTATCCAAGCAAGCTTGGGAAGACCGAGCAGATTATTATCAAATTTCTTTTGGCTTAGGTGATAGAGTAGAAGATACAGAAAATCAGAGCAAGTGGTATGCCTTTGCCAAGGAAGCAATCGAAGAAGAACAAGCTCTTTATGTAAAGGATAATCTGCTCCATTTTGCCAATCCAAAAGGAAAAAATGAACAGGGAGAGACACTGGATACCTATAGTCCAGATGCTAATACGCTCTATGTTAGTCCTAGTTATTTGGAGAAGGAAAAGGTCGTGGTAGATGCTGAGACCAAACAGAAGTTAGCCCATCTCCAAGAAGGTGAGTTTGTCCTCTTGCTCCCAGAACATTTGCGCTCTCAAGAAGCAGAACTAAAAAAAATCTTTGAAGAAAGCATGAGTTATTATGGAAAATCTGGTGAGGAGGCAAGTGCTCCTTTGGATTATGAGATGAAAGCGCACGTTAGTTATCTTTCAATGGGAGAAAAGCGATTTGTTTATAATAACGGTGAGAACCCCGTATCCACTCAGTATTTGACGGATCCGATTTTAGTGGTATTCACGCCGACTTCTACAGGTGATAGTTTTACATCCTTATCTAGTTGGTCTATCAATGCTGGTAAGAATATCTTTGTCAAAGGATATGAAGATGGGATTAAACTCTTGAAAAATGCAGGAATTTATGATCAAGTATCCTACCTCAAGGAGGGACGAAGTGTTTACCTCGCACGTTACTATGAGGTTCAAACACAAACTCTAACCCTTATTTTAGGAGCTATTATTGGAATCGCGAGTTCTTTGCTTCTCTTTTATTCTGTGAATCTTCTTTATTTTGAACAATTCCGTCGTGAGATTTTGATTAAACGAATTTCTGGTTTGCGATTTTTTGAAACGCACGCTCAGTATATGATTAGTCAATTTGCTAGTTTTGTATTCGGTGCGAGTCTCTTTATTTGGCGTAGTCGAGATGTGGTGATTGGATTGGTAACTTTATCGATCTTCCTCGTTAGTGCTATACTGACTCTATACCGTCAAGCACAGAAAGAATCTCGTGTTTCTATGACCATTATGAAAGGAAAATAGGATGATTGAACTAAAGAATATATCTAAAAAATTTGGAAGCCGTCAGCTATTTTCAGATACTAATCTTCAATTTGAAGGTGGGAAAATTTATGCCTTAATCGGTACAAGTGGCTGTGGTAAGACAACCCTCTTGAATATGATTGGACGATTAGAGCCGTATGACAATGGAGAAATTATCTATGATGGCACTTCTCTTAAGGACATCAAGCCTTCTGTTTTCTTTAGAGATTACTTAGGATACTTATTTCAAGATTTTGGCTTAATTGAAAGTCAAACCGTCAAAGAGAATCTCAATCTGGGTTTAGTTGGTAATAAGTTGAAAGAAAAAGAGAAAATCTCTTTGATGAAACAAGCTCTAAACCGTGTTAACCTCTCTTATTTAGATTTAAAGCAACCTATCTTTGAATTATCAGGAGGAGAAGCACAACGTGTTGCACTAGCGAAGATAATTTTAAAGGATCCACCTTTGATTCTCGCAGATGAGCCAACCGCTTCCTTAGACCCCAAAAACTCTGAGGAATTACTTTCTATCCTAGAATCTTTAAAAAATCCGAAACGAACTATTATTATTGCGACCCACAATCCTCTGATTTGGGAACAAGTGGACCAAGTTATTCGAGTTACCGATTTATCACATAGATGATAAAAGAATATTAAGTTAGAAGAAAGAGCCACAAATACACTTTGTGGCTTTTTTATTTCCATAAAAATGGTAAAATAGTAGGAGTAGAAATGGAGTTTGAGACATGAAAGTAATCGATCAATTTAAAAATAAGAAAGTACTTGTTTTAGGTTTGGCTAAGTCTGGTGAGTCTGCAGCCCGTTTGTTGGACAAACTAGGTGCTATTGTCACTGTTAATGATGGCAAACCTTTTGAGGAAAATCCAGCTGCGCAAAGCTTGCTAGAAGAGGGAATCAAGGTTGTCACTGGTGGGCATCCTTTGGAATTATTGGATGAAGATTTTGCTCTGATGGTGAAAAATCCAGGTATCCCGTATAGAAATCCCATGATTGAAAAGGCATTGGCAAAGGGGATTCCAGTCTTGACTGAGGTGGAATTGGCTTATTTGATCTCAGAAGCGCCAATTATCGGTATTACTGGTTCAAATGGGAAAACAACCACAACGACGATGATTGGGGAAGTTTTGACTGCTGCTGGTCAACGCGGTCTCTTGTCAGGGAACATCGGCTATCCTGCTAGTCAAGTGGCTCAAACTGCAACAGCCAAGGACACGCTCGTCATGGAACTTTCTTCTTTCCAACTGATGGGTGTTCAAGAATTCCATCCTGAGATTGCGGTTATTACCAACCTCATGCCAACTCATATCGACTATCATGGTTCTTTTGAGGAGTATGTGGCAGCTAAGTGGAATATCCAGAACAAGATGACAGCAGCTGATTTCCTTGTCTTGAACTTTAACCAAGACTTGGCAAAAGAATTGGCTACCAAAACACAAGCTACTGTTGTACCATTTTCAACACAGGAAAAGGTTGATGGAGCTTATCTGGAAGATGATCAACTCTACTTCCGTGGAGAAGTGGTCATGGCAGCGAGTGAAATCGGTGTTCCAGGTAGCCACAATGTAGAAAATGCCCTTGCGACTATTGCTGTAGCCAAGCTCCGTGGTGTGGATAACCAAACCATCAAGGAAACTCTTTCAGCCTTTGGTGGTGTCAAACACCGTCTCCAATTTGTGGATGAAATTCAGGGTGTTAAGTTCTATAACGATAGTAAGTCAACCAATATCTTGGCTACTCAAAAAGCCTTGTCAGGATTTGACAACAGTAAGGTTATCTTAATTGCAGGTGGTTTAGACCGAGGCAATGAGTTTGACGAATTGGTGCCAGATATTACAGGGCTCAAGAAGATGGTCATCCTCGGTCAGTCTGCAGAACGTGTCAAACGGGCAGCGGAGAAGGCTGGTGTGGCTTATGTAGATGCGACAGATATTGCTGATGCGACCCGCAAGGCCTATGAGCTTGCGACTCAAGGAGACGTGGTTCTTCTCAGTCCTGCCAATGCTAGCTGGGATATGTATGCTAACTTTGAAGTACGTGGAGATCTTTTCATCGACACAGTAGCGGAGTTAAAGGAATAATATGAAAAAAATAGTTTTTACAGGTGGGGGGACGGTTGGACATGTCACCCTCAACCTCTTATTAATGCCCAAGTTCATCGAAGACGACTGGGAAGTTCACTATATTGGTGACAAGCATGGAATTGAACACCAAGAAATCCTCAAGTCAGGCTTGAATGTGACCTTCCACTCTATTGCGACTGGGAAGTTGCGTCGCTATTTCTCTTGGCAAAATATGCTGGACGTCTTTAAAGTTGGTTGGGGAATTGTTCAATCCCTCTTTATCATGTTACGACTGCGTCCACAGGCTCTTTTTTCTAAGGGAGGATTTGTCTCTGTACCGCCGGTTATAGCTGCGCGTGTGTCAGGAGTGCCTGTCTTTATTCACGAATCGGACCTGTCTATGGGCTTGGCCAATAAAATTGCCTATAAATTTGCGACCAAGATGTATTCAACCTTTGAGCAAGCTGCTGGTCTCGCAAAAGTCGAGCATGTGGGTGCTGTGACCAAGGTTTCAGACCAAAAAACTCCTGAACCAGATGAATTGGTGGATATCCAAACCCACTTTAATCCCAAATTACCAACGGTATTATTTGTTGGTGGTTCTGCAGGAGCTCGTGTCTTTAACCAATTGGTGACAGATCATAAGCAAGAACTGACAGAGCGCTACAATATTATCAATCTCACTGGAGATTCTAGCCTCAATGAGTTGAGTCAAAATCTCTTTCGTGTTGATTATGTGACGGATCTCTATCAACCCTTGATGGAGATGGCAGATGTGGTGGTGACCCGTGGTGGTGCCAATACGATTTTCGAACTCTTGGCCATGGCAAAACTCCATCTCATCGTACCATTGGGTCGTGAAGCAAGTCGAGGAGACCAGATTGAAAATGCAGCCTATTTTGTTAAGAAAGGCTATGCAGAAGAACTTCAAGAAAGTGACTTGACCTTGGAAAGTTTGGAGGAGAAACTCAGTCACTTGCTTAGTCACAAAGATCAATACCAAGCTAGCATGAAGGCTTCGACTGAATTGAAATCTCTTGCAGATTTTTACGATCTATTAAGAAAAGACCTAGCATAAGGAATATCAATGTCAAAGGATAAGAAAAAAGAATCAAACAAGAAGCAAGAATTGTCTGAATGGCAGAAACGAAACCAGGAATACCTGAAGAAGAAGGCTGAGGAAGAAGCTGCCCTAGCTGAAGAGAAGGAAAAGGAAAAACAAGCTCGTAAGGAAGCCAACTCGAAACTACTGGAGGAATCCAAGAAATCATCGAGTGAGTCAGTTGAGGAAGCCTCAAGTCCAAGCAAGGAACCATCCGAAAAAGAAGAAAAATCTCAAAAGGATGCCCCTAAAGTCAAAGAGGAAAAAGAGAAGAAGAAAAAAGAAAAACCCAAAAAACCAGAGAAACCAGCCAAGCCTAAAATTGCGCCTGTTCATATTTGGCGAGCTGTGAGTATCTTGGTACCCAGTGTCCTGGTCCTTCTTCTTTCAGTCTATCTATTGACTCCACTTTCGACCATCAAAAATATCGAGGTTAAGGGAAATAGTAACACGCAGGCGGATGACATCAAACAGGCTTCTGGGATTCAAGATAGCGACTATACTTTAGCTCTATTGTTGGATAAGGAAACATACGCTGAGCGAATCAAGTCCAATCATTGGATAGAATCAGCGAAGATTGACTATCAATTTCCGACTAACTTTACGATTGAGGTCAAGGAATTCGATATTGTCGGTTATTATGTGTCTGGTGAAGAACATTATCCTATTCTGTCTAGTGGTACAGTAGAGTCAACTCCTGTTGATCGCTTAAACTTGCCTGAGACTTATCTGACAGTTACCTTTAACGATGAGCAGCAGGTGAAAAAGCTGATAACAGGATTGTCTACCATCAGTGAGGATATCAAGAGTCAAATCCAGAAAATCGAATTAGCGCCGAGCAAGGCAACAGCAGATCTTTTAAAAATTACCATGCTGGATACAGATGAGATTTTGGTTCCTTTATCAGAATTGAGCAAGAAATTGCCTTATTACAGCAAAATCAAGCCACAATTGTCAGAACCGAGTGTAGTCGATATGGAAGCTGGAGTATACAGCTATACGATAGCGGATAAATTGATAGAAGAGGCTGAGGAAAAAGCCAAACAAGAGGCCAAGGAAGCTGAGAAGAAAAAACAGGAAGAAGAAAAGAAAAAACAAGAAGAACAAGGAAATCAAAGCCAAACGAGCCAGCAATCACAGAGTCGTTAGACTAACTTTTCCTCTTGATTTTGAATGGTATAGAAGTCCAGTTTCGAGTTTTTGCTTGACAAGTCCTACTATAAATAATAGAATAGAAAAAAACCTTTAAAGCAGTCCAGAGAGGCAGCTAAGGTTAGACGGTGAAAGGGTGAACTCTACCCATTTTTCGTGGAACCTTGCTGTTGGCAGGTTCCTTTTTTCATGCTCTCTAGCTTACAAAGGTAAAAGGAGAAAGGTATGCGTGAACATCGTCCAGTTATTGCTCTTGATTTTCCTAGTTTTGAGGCAGTCAAGGAATTTTTATCTCTTTTCCCAGCAGAAGAAAGTCTTTATCTAAAAGTAGGGATGGAGCTTTATTATGCGGAAGGTCCAGAAGTTGTCCGTTATTTGAAGTCACTGGGGCATAGTGTCTTTTTGGATCTCAAGCTACATGACATTCCAAATACAGTAAAATCTGCCATGAAGGTCTTATCTCAGCTTGGTGTAGACATGACCAACGTTCATGCTACAGGTGGTGTGGAGATGATGAAGGCTGCGCGTGAAGGTCTTGGAAAAGAAGCAAAATTGATTGCTGTCACTCAATTGACTTCAACTTCTGAAGAACAAATGAGAGACTTTCAAAATATCCAAACCACTCTGCAAGAGTCTGTGATTCACTATGCCAAGAAGACAGCTGAAGCGGGCTTGGACGGTGTGGTTTGTTCAGCTCAGGAAGTGCAACTCATCAAGCAGGCCACCAATTCAGATTTTATCTGTCTGACACCGGGAATTCGTCCGGCGGGAACTGCCGTAGGAGACCAAAAACGTGTCATGACGCCAGCGGAAGCCTATCAAATCGGTAGTGACTATATCGTAGTGGGACGTCCCATTACCCAAGCTGAGGATCCTGTTGCAGCTTATCATACCATCAAGGATGAATGGAACCAAGACTGAAATGAAAGAAATAGATTATAAAAACAAAAGGAGAATACTATGACACTTGCTAAAGATATCGCTAGCCACCTCTTGAAAATCCAAGCAGTTTACCTCAAACCAGAGGAGCCTTTCACTTGGGCATCTGGTATCAAATCGCCGATTTATACTGACAACCGAGTGACGCTTGCCTATCCAGAAACTCGTAGCTTGATTGAAAATGGTTTTGTGGAAGCTATTAAAGCAGAATTTCCAGAAGTAGAAGTGATTGCAGGAACAGCGACAGCAGGGATTCCGCACGGAGCCATCATCGCTGATAAGATGAATCTGCCTTTTGCCTATATCCGTAGCAAACCAAAAGACCACGGAGCTGGTAATCAAATCGAAGGTCGTGTAGCTCAGGGACAAAAGATGGTTGTTGTTGAAGATCTCATTTCAACGGGTGGGTCTGTTCTTGAAGCCGTAGCAGCTGCTAAACGCGAAGGAGCAGATGTGCTTGGAGTTGTAGCGATTTTCAGTTATCAATTGCCGAAAGCCGATAAGAATTTTGCGGATGCTGATGTGAAATTGGTGACACTTTCTAACTACAGCGAACTCATCCACCTAGCCCAAGAAGAAGGTTACATTACGCCAGAAGGACTCGACCTCCTAAAACGCTTTAAAGAAGACCAAGAAAATTGGCAAAATGCTTAAAACATAGAAAATCAGGTAGTCACAAGGATTACCTGATTTCTGTTTATTTTCGAAGAGTTTTAGTCGACTTTTCCACCTTCAACAACTAGATCATCTGCTTTAGCAGCGTCACCGTAGGTTGGGTGAAGTGTTTTTTCATAAGCTTTGTGGAAGAAGTTTTCTTTACCAAGTTTTTCGATTTCTTGGTTGATGTAGTCAAGAAGTTCTTGATTCCCCTTTTGAACTGCTGGTGCGATGGTATCTGGGTCACCGAGGGAAGAAATTCCGACTTCAAATCCTTTATTCTCAAGAGCCCATGCTAGGACTTCAGTATTGTCAGTAGAGAAGGCATCTCCACGTCCGTCAAGAAGGGCTTGGTAAGCATCACTATATTGGTCGTATTTTTGGAGTTTCACTTCTGGGTGATTTTTCTCAAAATAAGTTTCAGCAGTCGTTCCTTTTGTAACAATCAAGGTTTTGCCTTCTAATTCTTTAACGTCTTTGATGACTTTATCTTTTGGTGACACAACTCCGAGAGAAACTTTCATGTAAGGAAGGGCAAAGTCAACTTGTTTCTTACGTTCGTCAGTTACTGTGAAGTTGGCAAGGGTGATATCAACCTTGTTTGAAATCAAGTATTCAGCACGGTTGGCAGCATCGACAGAGACGTATTTAACCTTTACACCCAAGTCTTGAGCTAATTGGTTACCCAATTCGATATCGTAGCCTTGGTAGGAACCATCGTTGTCAACATAACCAAAAGGTTTTTTGTCTCCAAATACGGCGATTCGTAGCTCACCGCTTTTTTTGATTTCGTCGATAGTGCGGGCTTTGGCGGTTGTTTTTCCTGATGAAGCATCAGAGCTTCCACCTGAGCTACAAGCTGTGACAAAGATAAGCGCAAAGGCTAGAGCAAAAACAGTTAGAATTGGTTTGAGTAGTTTCATAAAAATCTCCTTTATAGATATGAGCCGAACTGGCTAAAGTCAAATACGTTTAAAAATTCTTGTGCTCGTTTGGTTTGTGGATTGGTGAAAAATTCCTGAGCCGTTCCTTCTTCAGCGATTCTCCCTTGGTCGAGAAAGATAATGCGGTCTGCAATAGCTTGGGCAAACTGCATTTCGTGGGTTACCAGAATCATGGTGCGCCCTTCTTGAGCCAAGTCATTGATGAGTTCCAGAACTTCACGTACCATTTCTGGATCCAGTGAGGCCGTCACTTCGTCAAAAAGGATAATTTCTGGATGCATGAGAAGGGCACGGACAATCGCCACTCGTTGTTTCTGTCCACCAGATAATTGGCGAGCAAAACTGTCTTTTTTATCAAGCAAACCCACACGTTCCAGTAGTTGCAAAGCTTCCGCCGTTACTTCTTTCTTGTCTCGTCCTTGTGCTTTGATAGGGCCTAGGATGAGGTTTTGAAGGACATCTAGGTGAGGAAAGAGTTCATAACTTTGAAAGACCATGCCAATCTTTTGACGAACCAGGTGAAAGTTTTTCTGATTGCCAACAATAGACTGGCCATCCAGAAGAATATCCCCACCTTGAATGGTTTCTAAGCCATTAAGGCAGCGTAGAAGGGTACTTTTTCCGCAACCAGATGGCCCTAGAATAACCACAACTTCCCCCTTTTTGATATCTAGAGAAAGGCCTTGGAGGATGGGATTGTCTCCAAAGAATTTTTTTAGGTCCTTGATTTCTAAGATAGTTTCAGACATTTAGTTCCTCCAATGTTTTTCTAAGTGAGTGGATAGTTTGGAAATAGGAAAACAGACTGCGAAATACAGGACCAGAATGGTTCCATAAATCCAAAAGGAAGCGGTTGGGATTGTCAAGCGATTGCTGTCAATGATTTGTTGTCCAACTTTGGTAACTTCCACAACCCCAATCAAGACAACTAAGGAAGTCGTTTTGATCATACGAGTGACAAGATTGATGGCTTGTGGTAGTAGTCTTCTCAAGACCTGTGGAATGATAATGTGATAGTAAAGTTGGAAGTTGGTCAAGCCCAGAGCCTGTCCGCTTTCAAACTGATGTTTAGGGAGAGAAGTGATGGCTCCACGTACCAAGTCCCCCATTTCAGCTGTACCCCAGAGGGTAAAAACAATAATAGCCGAAGTCTCGCCTGAGATATTGATATTAAAGTTTCGAGCTAAGCCGAAATAAACGATGAAAAGTAGTACCAGCTGGGGCATGATACGGATAAATTCCAGATAAAAGCGTGTTAAAAAACGAATAACTCTAGAATGGTAGGTCATGATGATTCCCATGACTGTTCCGAAAATCATTGATAGAAGGACGGAGAGAATGGAAATTCCAATCGTGACACCCAATCCCTGTAGAATACGCAGGAGATTATTTCCCTGAAAGAGTACTTGCATTCCCGAATCCTGCATGGCGGAGCCTCCTTTCTATCCAGCTAAAGACTAGAGAGATGGGTAGAAGCATGATCAGGTAAGCAACTACCAACATGGCTAGTGCAATGTCTGTCTCATAATAGAGTCCAATCAAGTCCTTGGCGACGTACATGAGATCGGCTAAGGCTACCGCAGAGAAGACAGAGGTTTCTTTGATGAGAAAAATGACATTGGCACTAAAGGACGGTAGAGCAACCGCAGTCGCTTGCGGAAGAACCACATAGCGAAAGACCTGTACAGGCGTTAGACCGATGGCTAGACCAATCTCGTGCTGGGTTTGACTAACTGCTTCCAGTCCGCTTCTGAAAGATTCAGCCATGTAGGAGCCACCTAAAAAGATGAGCCCAACTGTTGCACAGACTTCTGAAGAAAGAACAATCCCTATTCGGGGAAGCCCGAAGTAGAGGAAGAAGAGTTGAATCAAAAGGGGCGTGTTTCGTGACAATTCGATGTAGGCTGTTGCTAGCTGTGAAAAGATAGGAACGCGATAATGCCGAATGACACTAACGATTAGACCAACAAGAAAAGAACCCAGAATTCCCCAAACTGCGATATGTAAGGTCAGAAAGAATGCCTTTTGATAGAGCGGTAAATATTGTTCAACAATGGACCAATCCAAAATAGAACCTCCCATCTAGGAATAATATAGCTATTGTAGCACTAAAGGGCATGTTTGGATAATATGAATTTTTTATCACAATGATAGAAAATATTTATCATGTCTGTGATTTGAAATTCCCAGACAAAATTTTTGAAAGGATTCTGAAAAAGAGGTAAGATAGTTTATGTAAGAAAAAGTAAACGCTTACTTAATAAGGAGGACACTTTATGTCATATAAAACAAGTAATGCAGAAGGACCTGTAGATTTTATTAACACTTATGATTTGGAGCCAATGGCGCAACAAGTCATTCCTAAAGCTGCCTTTGGTTATATCGCTAGTGGAGCAGAGGATACTTTCACTCTACGCGAGAACATCCGTGCCTTTAACCACAAACTTATTGTTCCTCATACGCTTTGTGATGTTGAAAATCCAAGTACAGAGATTGAATTTGCAGGTGAAAAATTATCTTCACCAATTATTATGGCGCCTGTTGCGGCTCATAAATTGGCAAATGAGCAGGGGGAAGTGGCGACTGCGCGTGGTGTACATGAGTTCGGTTCTCTCTATACAACTAGTTCCTACTCTACTGTTGATCTTCCGGAAATAACAGAAGCCCTTCAAGGGACGCCTCACTGGTTCCAATTTTACTTTAGTAAGGATGATGGTATCAACCGCCACATCATGGACCGTGTGAAGGCTGAAGGCTACAAAGCGATTGTCTTGACGGCAGATGCAACTGTAGGGGGCAATCGTGAGGTCGACAAGCGCAATGGATTCGTCTTCCCAGTTGGCATGCCGATTGTTGAGGAATACCTGCCAGAAGGTGCTGGTAAATCAATGGACTTTGTTTACAAATCAGCCAAACAACGCTTGTCTCCTCGCGATGTAGAATTTATCGCTGTTTACTCAGGTCTTCCTGTTTATGTCAAGGGGCCACAATGCCGTGAGGACGTTGAACGCTCTCTTGCTGCAGGTGCTTCTGGTATCTGGGTAACCAACCACGGTGGTCGCCAAATCGACGGTGGACCAGCATCATTTGACTCGCTTCAAGAAGTGGCTGAAGCAGTTGCTAAACGTGTGCCAATCGTCTTTGACTCTGGTGTTCGTCGCGGTCAGCACGTCTTTAAAGCCTTGGCTTCAGGAGCAGACTTGGTAGCTATTGGTCGCCCAGTCATCTATGGCTTGGCTCTGGGTGG
Organism: Streptococcus sp. 1643; assembly: GCF_006228325.1. Lineage (NCBI taxonomy): Bacteria > Bacillati > Bacillota > Bacilli > Lactobacillales > Streptococcaceae > Streptococcus > Streptococcus sp. 1643. Next base: position 1,321,761 of record NZ_CP040231.1, on the reverse strand, counting down.
TAGTGTGGGTGTACGTCAAGTCTTTGAACACTTGAATGCAGAATTAAAGACAGTTATGCAGTTATCTGGAACTCAGACTATTGAAGATGTTAAACGCTTCAAACTGCGTCACAATCCATACAATCCATCCTTCCCAGTTGATTCACGTGATTTGAAGTTGTATTGAGAAAGTAGAAAGTCTCCATTTGATGTGGAGGCTTTTCTTCGTGTATAGAAAGATTAAATCGCTATCAGAAACTATATAAATATATTTTCCAGTCAAATATCTTGCTAGAGCTTTCATTTTTTGCTATACTGGTCCAGTAATAAAATAATAAAGACATTTGGGGTGCTTTAGGCTGAGATGATACCCATTGAACCTGATACAGTTAATACTGGCGAAGGGAAATGTGAAAAGGTTTTTTTCGTATGTCGAAAAGAACTGTCTAATCTTGTAAGCTAAACTCTAATTCTCGTTTGTAATTGGAGTTTTTTTGTTTATCAAAAGAGGATAGGCTTGTTTAGGTAGCTTTCTGCAAATGCCCTCGATGTTCTTTAAAAGTATCAAGTGGAATTACGATTTTGCTTGGTATCTCTTGGTGTTTTATTGATTACTAAGGAGTAAAGAAAGGAAAAATAAATATGGAAACACAAGACTATGCATTTCAGCCAGGTTTGATCGTTGGAGAATTATTAAAAAGCAGTCAGAAGGATTGGCAGGCTGCAATCAATCATCGTTTTATTAAGGAACTTTTTGCGGGGACAATTGAGAATAAGGTCTTAAAAGACTACCTGATTCAAGATTATCATTTCTTTGATGCTTTCTTATCCATGCTGGGTGCTTGTGTAGCTCACGCAGACCAGCTTGAATCCAAACTTCGTTTTGCCAAGCAACTAGGCTTTCTTGAAGCAGATGAAGATGGTTATTTCCAAAAGGCTTTCAAAGAGTTAAATGTAGCAGAGCATGACTATCTAGAAGTGAACTTGCACCCTGTAACAAAAGCGTTTCAGGATTTAATGTATTCTGCTGTGGCTTCATCAGACTATGCTCATCTTTTGGTCATGCTGGTCATTGCAGAAGGTCTCTATTTAGACTGGGGTTCTAAAGATTTGGCTCTACCTGAAGCCTATATTCATTTAGAATGGGTCAATCTCCACAGAGGTCCTTTCTTTACAGAGTGGGTTCAATTTCTAGTTGATGAACTTAATCGTGTCGGGAAAAATCGAGAAGATTTGACAGAGCTTCAGGAACGCTGGAATCAAGCAGTTGCTTTGGAATTAGCTTTTTTTGATATCGGTTATGAATTATAGGACAGATTCAATACTTTTATGTAGATTAAAAGAATGAACAAACAAACTATATAAATATATTTTCCGGTCAAATATCTTGCTAGGGCTTTCAAATTCTGTTATACTGGTCCAGTAATTAAATAATAAAGACATTTGGGGTGCTTTAGGCTGAGATGATACCCATTGAACCTGATACAGTTAATACTGGCGAAGGGAAATGTGAAAAGGTTTTTTTCGTATGTCGAAAAGAACTGTCTAATCTTGTAAGCTAAACTCTAATTCTCGTTTGTAATTGGAGTTTTTTTGTTTATCAAAAGAGGATAGGCTTGACGGCAAGCCTTTTGGTAGCTCTCCTTGAATGCCCCACTTTTCTTTAAAAAAGGAGTTTTTTATGTTGAAAAAATGGCAGTTAAAAGATGTTATCTTGCTTGCTTTCTTGTCTATCTTTTTTGGTGGCGTTTTTGTGGGTTCGGGCTATCTGTTTGATATTCTCACCCTGATCTTGGCCCCTCTTGGTTTGCAGGCCTTTGCCAATGAAATCCTCTTTGGTCTCTGGTGTATGGCTGCGCCCATTGCGGCTATCTTTGTTCCAAGAGTCGGAAGTGCAACGATTGGAGAAGTGCTCGCTGCGCTTGCTGAAGTCCTTTATGGTAGCCAATTCGGTCTAGGCGCTCTTTTGTCTGGCTTGGTTCAAGGTTTGGGAAGTGAACTTGGTTTTATCGTAACCAAGAATCGCTATGAAAGTTGGTTCTCTCTAACTGCTAATAGTATTGGGATTACCCTTTTTAGCTTTGTCTATGAATACATTAAGTTAGGTTACTACGCCTTCTCCCTTCCTTTTGTCCTTTCCTTGCTGGTGGTGCGCTTTATTTCTGTCTTTTTCTTCTGTACCATCTTGGTTCGTGCCATTGTCAAACTTTATCATCAGTTTGCAGCTGGGGGCAAGGCATAGATGGGGCTGGAACTACGAGCGATTCAGTCCCCAATCTTTTCGGAACCGATTGATTTTACTTTTCATGCGCAAGCCTTCACCTTGTTAGTTGGGAGCAGTGGTTCAGGAAAATCCAGCCTCTTTCAAATGATTGCCCAAGTCAGTTCTCTTCCCTATAGTGGTCAAGTCCTGATAGATGGGAGCGAGGTCAGTCAGCTTTCTATCGTCGAACGTGTCCAGACAGTTGACATTCTCTTTCAAAATCCCAATCATCAATTTACCATGGAGAACTTGTTTGAGGAGCTGATTTTTACCTTGGAGAATATCGGCCATCCCGTTCAAGAAATTGATTCTAAAATAGCAGAGGTGGTCCAGCAATTTCGCTGTAAGGCAATTTTGCACCGTCCCATTCATCACTTATCAGGTGGGGAAAAGCAAAAGGCTGCGCTAGCTGTTCTCTTTGCTATGAATCCTAGGGTCTATCTCTTGGATGAGCCCTTTGCTTCCATTGACCGCAAGAGCAGAATCGAGATATTGGAGATTCTAAAAGAGTTGGCTCTTGATGGGAAGACAGTCATCCTGTGTGACCATGATTTATCAGACTATGAAGCCTATATCGATCATATGGTGGAGCTGAGAGACGGCCAGTTAAGGGAGGTGTTTCAAATCCCTACCTCTGAGATGACACAGGTTTCTTCAAAGGAAGTTGCTTCTAGTCCAGAACTATTCCATTTGGACTGTGTGACTTGTGAGCTGGGTAATCGTCCCCTCTTTTCAATTGCGGATTTTACATTCTACCAAGGAATCTCCTGTATCTTGGGTGATAATGGTGTTGGGAAATCAACCCTCTTTCGCTCTATTCTTCAATTTCAAAAGTATAAAGGGCTCATTACTTGGAAGGGGAAAGTCCTAAAAAAGAAAAAGAGTCTGTATCGTGATCTGACGGGTGTTGTTCAGGAAGCTGAGAAGCAATTTATCCGAGTCAGTCTGCGAGAAGAGCTTCAATTAGATGGACATGATTCTGAAAGAAATCAGCGGATTGTCCAAGCTTTACGATATTTTGATCTGGAGCAGGCGCTTGATAAGAGTCCCTATCAATTAAGTGGTGGCCAGCAAAAGATTCTTCAGCTCTTGACCATCTTGACTAGTAAGGCCTCTGTGATCTTGTTAGATGAACCTTTTGCAGGTTTGGATGATAGAGCTTGCCATTATTTTTGTCAGTGGATATTGGAGGAGAGCAATCAGGGAAGAAGTTTTTTGATCATTAGCCATCGTTTAGATCCCTTGATCTCTGTGGTTGATTATTGGATTGAGATGACTAGTCAGGGGCTCAGTCATCTCAAAGACGTGACCATCAGCAAACCTCTCCCATCTCTGAACAATGATACTCTAGGGGAGGTGAGGTAGTATGATCAAAGTAGCAACCCAGACACCGATTATCAGTCTCTTCTTGCTAATTTTATCCTTGGAAACATCCTTCATTCCTTCGATTGCTCTTAATCTTTCGGTAGCTACATTTTGCATACTCTTTATGCTCTATTATCGTCGATTTAAAATGTTGGCTTGGATGCTCTTGCTCGCCATTTTACCATCTTTGGCCAACTACTGGGCAGTTCAGTTACACGGAGATGCTTCGCAGGCAGTGATGCTTGGAACGAGGGCATTTGTGACCGTTTGTATTGGTCTTGTCTTTGTTTCCTCTATTTCCCTAAAAGAGCTTCTCTTGTACTTGGCTCAAAAGGGGTTATCACGGTCTTGGGCCTATGCCTTAATTGTGGTATTCAATGCCTTTCCCCTCATTCAACAAGAAATCAAGTCCCTCAAGGAAGCTTGCTTATTGCGTGGTCAAAAATTGCATGTTTGGTCTCCCCTGATTTACAGTAAGGTTCTGATGACAGTCTTTAGGTGGCGCCATCTTTACCTGAGAGCTCTATCTGCGCATGGATATGACGAGCATGCACAGTTGGAGAATAGTTATCGGACTTTTTATATTTCTCAGAGGACAAAATTGATCTACCTACTTTTCTTTTTATTGCTTCAAACCAGCCTATTTCTATAAAGGAGTTATTATGGAATTTACAGATATTGCGATGGAATTATCCAAGGAAGCTTGGCAGGCTTCCTTTCATCACCCCTTTGTTTTACAGTTACAAGAGGGGAATTTAGAACCTTCTATTTTCCGCTATTACCTGATTCAGGATGCCTACTACCTGAAGTCTTTTTCAGAAGCCTATCACCTCTTGGCTGATAAGACTTCAAACCAAGAGATGAAAAGACTCTTGAAACAAAATGCCCAGAGTCTAGTGGAGGGTGAGTTGTTTATCCGCCAACAATTTTTCATGGAATTAGGAATCAGCGACCAGGAAATGGAGCAACATCCAATCGCTCCAACCTGTTATCATTACATTTCTCATATTTATCGACAATTTGCAGAGCCAAACTTGGGCATTGCTTTTGCTAGTTTGCTCCCATGTCCTTGGTTATACCATGATTTGGGCAAGGCACTTAATCGCAAACCATCCCCGAATCCTCTTTATCAACAGTGGATTGAGACCTATATCACCGATGAGTTAGAACAGCAGATTAAAGAGGAAGAAGCCCTGGTCAATCAGCTCTATCGAGAAAGCAACGAGACGGACAAACAAAAAATGCTAGAGGCCTTCCATCGAAGTGTCCATATGGAAGCCAAGTTTTGGGAGATGGCTTACCAACATCAAACCTGGACAAGTGATTTGCAGTCCTTAGAAACAGAGAAGAAATAGAAAATGAGAAACCACCAACTACAAGTTCACAAATTAACCATTTTATCCATGATGATTGCTCTTGACGTAGTTCTTACACCCATCTTTCGAATTGAAGGAATGGCACCAATGTCCAGTGTAGTCAACATTCTTGCGGGAATCTTGATGGGGCCTGTTTATGCCTTGGTCATGGCAACAGTTACAGCCTTTATCCGTATGTCTACTCAAGGCATTCCGCCCTTGGCCCTCACTGGAGCTACCTTTGGAGCCCTCCTTGCAGGTCTCTTTTATAAGTACGGTCGAAAATTTCACTTCTCTGCCCTAGGAGAAATCTTGGGAACAGGGATTATCGGTTCTATTGTTTCCTATCCTGTCATGGTTCTCTTTACGGGATCTGCTGCCAAGCTCAGCTGGTTTATCTACACTCCTCGATTTTTCGGAGCAACCTTGATCGGTACAGCCATAGCTTTTCTTGCCTTTCGATTTTTAATCAAGCAGGAATTCTTTAAAAAAGTACAAGGATATTTCTTTGGTGAAAGGATAGACTGATGCAGGAATTTACAAATCCCTTTCCTCTAACCTCCAGCTCCTTAATTCACTGCATCACCAATGAGATTTCCTGTGAGATGCTGGCCAATGGGATTTTGGCTCTGGGATCTAAACCGGTCATGGCAGATGATTCCCGTGAGGTCCTTGATTTTACCAAACAAAGCCAAGCTCTCTTCATCAATTTGGGGCATTTGTCAGCTGAGAAGGAGAAAGCAATCCGCATGGCAGCTACTTATGCAGCTCAAGCTTGTCTCCCAATGGTAGTAGATGCAGTTGGCGTTGCGGCTTCCCCCATTCGTAAGGATCTAGTCACAGATCTTTTAGAATACAAGCCCACGGTCCTTAAAGGAAATATGTCTGAAATCCGAAGTCTTGTTGGCTTAAAACACCATGGAGTTGGAGTTGATGCGAGTGCTAAAGATCAAGAAACGGAGGATTTGCTTCAAGTTTTGAAAGACTGGTGTCAGACCTATTCTGGTATGTCATTCTTAGTCACTGGCCCCGAGGACCTCATCGTTTCGGAGAATCAGGTTGCTGTATTGAGGAATGGCTGTGACGAATTAGACTGGATAACAGGGACAGGAGACTTGGTTGGAGCCTTGACAGCCGTTTTTCTTAGCCAAGGAAAGACTGCCTTTGAAGCTTCTTGTCTAGCGGTCTCTTATCTCAATATCTCTGCTGAGAGAATTCTTGTCCAAGGAATGGGATTGGAAGATTTTCGTTACCAAGTTCTCAATCAACTCTCTCTCCTAAAAAGAGACGAAAATTGGCTAGAAGCCATCAAAGGAGACTTTTATGAATAGAGAAGCACTTAAACTGTATCTAGTAACCAATCGCTACCAAGATTCCTTGGAAAACTTTCTTGAAAAAGTCGAAACGGCCTGCCGTTCAGGTGTTACCATCATCCAACTACGAGAAAAAAACCTCACTACCAATCAATACTATCAACTGGCAAAACAAGTCAAGGAAATAACAGATGCCTACCAGGTGCCCTTGATCATTGATGATCGGTTGGATGTCTGTCTTGCAGTCGATGCAGCAGGTCTGCATATCGGCGACGATGAACTACCAGTTTCGGTTGCCCGCAAAGTCTTGGGTCCCGAAAAAATCCTCGGTGTCACTGCTAAAACAGTTAATAGAGCTCTCGAAGCAGAAACATTGGGTGCGGATTACTTGGGAACAGGAGCCATTTTCCCGACTACGACCAAAGAAAATGCACCCATTACCCTGATTTCAACCTTGAAAACAATTTGCCAAACGGTCGCCATTCCAGTAGTTGCTATCGGAGGCTTGACGTCAGAGAATATTGACCAACTTATCGGCACGGGTATAGCTGGAGTAGCTGTCGTACGTGATCTGATGCAGGCAGAAGATATTGAGGCAAAAACGCAAGCCTTTTTAACAAAGCTGGATGACATGATTTCCTAATCAAAAACTCTCTAATTCCCTTAAAGTAGGAACTAGAGAGTTTTTTCTTAATCTTTAAAAGTTGTATGGTTGACTGGGCCAGAACCATGTCCGAGTTGAGGAGCGTCTTGGATGGCTTTTGTGATAAAGGCCTTGGCCTTATCAACTGCCTGGTAAAGACTTCTGCCCTTGGCTAGTTCAGCCGTAATCACAGCAGCAAAGGTACATCCAGTACCATGGGTGTGACAAGTTTGAATTCTTGGACTTTCCCAGACAAATTGTTCATCCTTGGTAAAAAGGAAATCCTTGGCACCACCTTCCAGATGGCCACCTTTGATAACAACGGACTGGGGACCAAATTCTTTTATAATTAGGCGACCAGCACGCTGCATGTCTTCTGGATCATGAATCGAAAAACCAACAATCTCTTCTGCCTCAGGAAGATTCGGAGTGATAATGGTTGCAAGGGGAAGCAGATTTGTCTTTAGGTAGTCTCTGGCACTAGAATCAATCAGGGTGTCCCCACTCGTAGCGACCATAACAGGATCAAGCACATAGGGACAGTCTAGCTTTTTAAGGTAGGGTTGGATGATCTCCATAATCTCAGTAGTTGCCAACATCCCTGTTTTTACAGCCTGAGGCTTGATATCCGAAAAGACGCTCTCCAATTGAGCTTCCAGCATTTGGTTGGAGACGTGCTCGATTAATTGAACGCCTCTGGTATTTTGAGCGACAAGACTGGTCACAACGGCCATTCCATAGACATCTCTAGCTTGGAATGACTTTAAATCAGCCATAATGCCAGCACCGCCACTAGGGTCAGTCCCTGCAATGGTTAGAGCAACGGGTAAATAAGTCATCTAAAACCTCCCAACCAACTGAAGTTTGTATTCTTAAGAACAAGCTAGTCTGTTTGAGGAAAGCAATAGAAGACAAGTAGTCCTCATTATCATTTCCACTTCCATCAGCTAGCATTACCTAGATTGAGTCAAAGGGATCTAACAGTTGTTAATCTCAGCTTTACGCACCCCTAGTGGTTGTTTTCTTTTTTCTTCAGTATAGCATATTTTTATAGTTTATATAGTAAAATTTGACTGCAAATCTCTCGTTACATGATTAAAATTCTATTTTTCGAAAAAATAATAAAAATTATAGTTGACAAATGTAGATTTTCGGAGTATACTAATAACTGTAATCTACAAATGTAGATTTAGGAGGTGTGATTATGCAGATTTCAGATGCAGAATGGCAGGTTATGAAGATTATTTGGATGCAGGGGGAGCAGACCAGTACGGATTTGATCAGGGTTCTGGCAGAGCGGTTTGACTGGTCCAAGTCCACGGTTCAGACCCTTTTGGCTCGTTTGGTTGAGAAAGAGTGTTTGACTAGAAAAAAAGAGGGCAAGTCCTTTGTTTATTCAGCCCTTTTAACTCTAGACCAAAGCCGAGACTTGCTTGTCCAAGATATCAAGGACAAGGTTTGTTCTCGTAGGATTAAGAACTTGTTGGCTGATTTGATTGCTGAATGTGATTTTACTCAGGTTGACTTGGAAGACTTGGAAGCTGTGATTTCTGAGAAGAAATCAAGCGCTGTAACAGAAGTAAAATGTAATTGTATGTAAAGGAGACGTCATGTTAAATAGCATTGTAACCATTATTTGTATTGCCCTTATCGTGTTTATCTTGTTTTGGTTTTTCAAAAAGCCTGAAAAATCTGAACAAAAGGCCCAGCAAAAAAAGGGCTACCAAGAGATTCGAGTGGAAGTCAAAGGGGGCTATACGCCTGAGTTGATTATTCTTAAGAAATCAGTGCCAGCCCGTATCGTCTTTGACCGTAAGGACCCTTCACCCTGCCTAGATCAGATTGTTTTCCCAGATTTTGGGGTGCATGCGGACTTGCCTATGGGTGAAGAGTATGTAGTGGAAATCACACCTGAACAGGCTGGAGAGTATGGTTTCTCTTGTGGCATGAATATGATGCACGGTAAGATGATTGTAGAATAGGAGAATGATATGACTGAAATTGTAAAAGCAAGTCTTGAAAATGGTGTTCAAAAAATCCGTATCACGGCAGACAAAGGCTACCATCCAGCCCACATCCAGCTTCAAAAAGGAATTCCCGCTGAAATTACCTTTCATCGTACAACTCCTTCAAACTGTTATAAGGAAATTCTGTTTGAAGAAGAAGGCATCTTGGAACCAATCGGCGTGGATGAAGAGAAGACAATTCGTTTTACACCCCAAGAGTTGGGGCAACATGAATTTTCATGTGGTATGAAGATGCAAAAGGGAAGCTACACCGTAGTTGAGAAGACTCGAAAATCTCTATCCCTCCTACAGCGTTTTTGGATTACCAGTATCTTTACCCTGCCTCTTGTGATTATCATGATTGGGATGTCGACAGGAGGAATTAGTCACCAAGTCATGCGTTGGGGCACCTTTTTAGCTACAACACCTATCATGCTAGTAGCAGGTGGTCCATATATCCAAAGTGCTTGGGCCAGCTTTAAAAAGCACAATGCCAACATGGATACCTTGGTTGCTCTGGGAACTCTAGTGGCCTATTTCTATAGCTTAGTTGCCCTCTTCGCTGGTCTCCCCGTTTACTTTGAAAGTGCTGCATTTATCTTCTTCTTCGTTCTTTTGGGAGCCGTTTTTGAGGAAAAAATGCGAAAAAATACTTCCCAAGCTGTGGAGAAATTACTTGACTTGCAGGCTAAAACTGCAGAAGTCTTGCGTGATGATAGCTATGTTCAAATCCCCTTGGAGCAAGTCAAGGTAGGTGACCTGATTCGAGTGCGTCCCGGTGAAAAGATTGCGGTTGATGGGGTTGTAGTCGAAGGTGTGTCCAGTATTGATGAGTCTATGGTGACAGGTGAGAGCCTGCCGGTAGACAAAACAGTTGGAGATACCGTCATTGGCTCAACCATCAATAATAGCGGAACGCTTGTTTTTAAAGCAGAAAAAGTTGGTTCAGAGACTGTCTTGGCACAGATTGTGGACTTTGTGAAGAAAGCCCAGACCAGCCGAGCACCAATTCAGGATTTGACGGATAAGGTTTCAGGGATTTTTGTACCAGCGGTTGTCATTTTAGGGATTGTGACCTTTTGGGTTTGGTTCGTCTTGCTCAGGGATAGTGTAGTCGTGCTTGGAGCGAGTTTTGTCTCTTCTCTTCTCTATGGAGTGGCTGTTTTGATTATCGCCTGCCCTTGTGCCTTGGGTCTTGCAACACCGACAGCTCTTATGGTGGGGACAGGTCGCAGTGCCAAGATGGGGGTTCTCCTCAAAAATGGAACGGTTCTACAGGAAATCCAGAAAGTTCAAACTATTGTCTTTGATAAGACCGGGACTTTGACGGAAGGGAAACCTGTGGTAACAGATATCATCGGCGACGAAGTAGAAGTGCTTGGATTGGCAGCCTCCTTGGAAGAAGCTTCCCAACACCCACTGGCTGAGGCCATTGTCAAGCGAGCGAGTGAAGCTGGACTTGAGATTCAAACTGTGGAAAATTTCCAAGCCTTGCACGGAAAAGGTGTCTCAGGGCAAATCAATGGAAAACAAGTTCTGCTTGGAAATGCTAAAATGCTGGATGGCATGAACATTTCTAGCACTTATCAAGAAAAACTAGAAGAACTAGAAAAAGAAGCTAAGACAGTTGTCTACTTGGCTGTTGACAATGAAATTAAAGGCTTGCTTGCCCTGCAAGATATTCCCAAGGAAAATGCCAAGCTAGCCATCAGTCAGCTGAAAAAACGTGGACTTAAAACAGTCATGCTGACAGGGGATAATGCTGGAGTGGCGCGTGCTATTGCAGATCAGATCGGAATCGAAGAGGTCATTGCAGGTGTCTTGCCAGAAGAAAAAGCCCATGAAATCCATAAACTACAATCAGCTGGAAAAGTAGCCTTTGTTGGTGATGGTATCAATGACGCTCCTGCCCTCAGCGTAGCAGATGTGGGGATTGCTATGGGAGCTGGAACAGATATTGCCATCGAGTCAGCAGATTTGGTGTTGACAACTAATAACCTCTTAGGAGTGGTTCGTGCCTTTGACATGAGCAAGAAAACCTTCAATCGAATTCTGCTCAATCTTTTCTGGGCCTTTATCTACAATGTCGCCGGAATTCCGATTGCAGCAGGAGTCTTTTCAGGAATTGGTCTCGTTCTCAATCCAGAACTGGCTGGTCTAGCCATGGCCTTTAGTTCTGTATCTGTATTAACCAGTTCACTCATGCTAAACTTTAGTAAAATAGACTAAAAGCGAGCTTGCTCGCTTTTTATTATAAAACAGTTACATAAAACGTTTTCAAACTGTACTGTAATAGAGAATAAAAACTTCTGAGCACATTCTTAGGAGACCCAAAACAAATGTGGTAAAGTAGTAGAGTAAAAATTTGCTGAAACGTTTCCAATTAGTATATGAAAACGGATTTATCAAGTTTTAAAAATATTTGAAGGAGAGTTATCATTATGACTCAAGGGAAAATTACTGCATCTGCAGCAATGCTCAACGTATTGAAAACATGGGGCGTAGACACAATCTACGGTATCCCATCAGGAACACTCAGCTCATTGATGGATGCTTTGGCTGAAGACAAAGATATCCGCTTCTTGCAAGTTCGCCACGAAGAAACAGGTGCTCTTGCAGCGGTCATGCAAGCTAAATTCGGTGGCTCAATCGGGGTTGCAGTAGGTTCAGGTGGTCCAGGTGCGACTCACTTGATCAACGGTGTTTACGATGCAGCTATGGATAACACTCCATTCCTTGCTATCCTTGGATCACGTCCAGTTAACGAATTGAACATGGATGCCTTCCAAGAATTGAACCAAAACCCAATGTACAACGGTATCGCTGTCTACAACAAACGTGTAGCTTACGCTGAGCAATTGCCAAAAGTAATCGATGAAGCTTGCCGTGCTGCAGTTTCTAAAAAAGGTCCAGCTGTTGTTGAAATCCCAGTAAACTTCGGTTTCCAAGAAATCGACGAAAACTCATACTACGGTTCAGGTTCATACGAACGTTCATTCATCGCTCCTGCCTTGAACGAAGTTGAAATCGACAAAGCTGTTGAAATCTTGAACAATGCTGAACGCCCAGTTATCTACGCTGGTTACGGTGGTGTTAAAGCAGGTGAAGTGATTACTGAATTGTCACGTAAAATCAAAGCACCAATCATCACAACTGGTAAAAACTTTGAAGCCTTTGAATGGAACTACGAAGGTTTGACAGGTTCTGCTTACCGTGTTGGTTGGAAACCAGCCAACGAAGTAGTCTTTGAAGCAGACACAGTTCTTTTCCTTGGTTCAAACTTCCCATTTGCTGAAGTTTACGAAGCCTTCAAGAACACTGAAAAATTCATCCAAGTCGATATCGACCCTTACAAACTTGGTAAACGTCATGCCCTTGACGCTTCTATCCTTGGTGACGCAGGTCAAGCAGCGAAAGCTATCCTTGATAAAGTAAACCCAGTTGAGTCTACTCCATGGTGGCGTGCAAACGTGAAGAACAACCAAAACTGGCGTGATTACATGAACAAACTCGAAGGTAAAACCGAGGGTGAATTGCAATTGTATCAAGTTTACAATGCAATCAACAAACATGCTGACCAAGACGCTATCTACTCAATCGACGTAGGTGACACTACTCAAACATCTACTCGTCACCTTCACATGACACCTAAGAACATGTGGCGTACATCTCCACTCTTTGCGACAATGGGTATTGCCCTTCCTGGTGGTATCGCTGCTAAGAAAGACAATCCAGATCGCCAAGTATGGAACATCATGGGTGACGGTGCATTCAACATGTGCTACCCAGACGTTATCACAAACGTTCAATACGACCTTCCAGTTATCAATGTTGTCTTCTCAAATGGTAAATATGCCTTCATCAAGGACAAATACGAAGACACAAACAAACACTTGTTTGGTTGTGACTTCCCTAATGCTGACTATGCGAAAATCGCTGAAGCGCAAGGTGCTGTAGGATTTACAGTTGATCGTATCGAAGATATCGATGCAGTTGTTGCTGAAGCTGTTAAATTGAACAAAGAAGGTAAAACTGTTGTGATCGATGCTCGCATCTCTCAACATCGTCCACTTCCAGTAGAAGTACTTGAATTGGATCCAAAACAACACTCAGAAGAAGCAATCAAAGCCTTCAAGGAAAAATACGAAGCAGAAGAACTCGTACCATTCCGCCTCTTCTTGGAAGAAGAAGGATTGCAATCACGCGCAATCAAATAATTTCTCTCATCGAAAATCAAATGTAAACTTTGTAGATTTTATTCTTTGATTTTCTAGAGTCGAACTTGAAAAGATCGGAGCAATCCGGTCTTTTTCTGGAGGATAGTAAATGAATTTAAATCAATTAGATATTATTGTTTCAGATGTCCCTCAAGTCTGTGCTGACTTGGAGAGTATTTTGGATAAAAAGGCAGACTATGTTGATGACGGTTTTGCTCAGTTTACGATTGGCAGTCATTGTCTCATGTTGTCTCAAAATCATTTGGTTCCTTTGGAAAACTTTCAGTCAGGAATCATTCTTCATATCGAGGTTGAGGATGTAGACCAGAACTACCAACGGTTGAAAGAGCTTGGTGTCGAGATTTTACACGGACCAGCTGTAACCGATTGGGGAACGGAATCGCTACTAGTTAAAGGCCCTGCTGGTTTAGTGATTGATTTTTATCGTATGAAATAGGGCGCGTAGTCATTTGACGTTAACCTTAGCTATTTTTAAAACAGAAATTGAGAATGCGAATTATTAAAAGATCGGAGCAATCCGGTCTTTTTATAACGGTTTTTAGCACACAAATGATTGACAGCGCTTTCTTGTTGCGCTATAATGAACATAAATATAGGTGGAGTGAGTGCTTTAAATAAATTAGGAAGGAGGAAATAATGCGTTTTTAAAGCATTTATCTTATTAGAGTCTTAATTGGTATTGATTAGTGAGTAGGGAGGGGAGGTGATTTCCCCTCTTTTTTCGTATAAAAGGAGTCATCTATGTATGGTTTATTAAAAAAAATATTAGCATGTTCTTCCTTTATCTTGATAACCCTTGTCGGTCTTCTCTTTGTTTACCACTATAAGAGTGAATTGTTGGGAGGTTATAGTCAGAAAGTTGATGTTGTGAGTTCGACTAGTTCCATTGCTACAGATTTACAGAAAATTGCAGAAGATACTGGAACTGTTCTGGCGAGGAGAATAGTAGATGTTAAAGAAAATGAGAGAGGTGAGGTGGAAAACACTTACATTCCTATTGGAGGAGAACTACCAAAAGATTTACCCTTACAAGAAAACCAAGGACTTATTCAAAATGCTTCATATAATACTCTTTATATTATTGTCAAAGGAAATCTAAGCGCTCAAGATTTGGCAGGCAGATTGATTGAAAAGGGACATCAAGCGAATGCTGTGGAAGCAAATTCTGGACTCACCCTCTTAAAATTTCTCTTAGTCTATCCACAAGCTATCATGATAGCCTTTGTTTTTCTAATTTCTTTTCTTACACTCCTGGTTGCGGACTATATTGTTAATATTCGATCGGTCAGTATCAAGAGAATATCAGGATTAGGTAAGTATCAGATTGCCCTTAGGGGAATTTGGAAAGAGAGTCTTTTTTTAGTAGGGAGTGCTAGCATTGTATTTGTACTAGCTATTCTTATACTTATTTTACAAAGAAATGCTACATTACTTGCTATAGAATTGATTGGATTTCCCTTACTAGCTTGGTTAGTCATTCTACTTTTTCTAAACTTTTTTGCCTCCAATCTGTTTTATCATATCTTACAGAGACAACCGATGAACCTATCCCTTAAGGGGAAAGCTCCCTTGCATTTGATTTTTGTTTTGGTTATTGTAACACAGATTTTTTCACTCCTAACGGTTATGTACAGCATTTATGGGGTGGTGGATATGACTAGAAAAGTGAGAACTTTGGAAGAAGGGAAGCAAGCGTGGACACAATATCCTAGCTATTTTGCGACTCATGGTCTTGATACAGGAGAGGAGAAAGTTGATAAAGAAAGAGTACAGGCATTTTACGGTGACTTAGTCTCAAAAACTGAGCCACTATACATTGGAACTACTTTAGATTATATTGCTATGTCTAGTAATTCTCAGAAAAACTCTGATTATCCAACTTCTGAAAATATTTCAAATCAACTAAAAGTTAATCGAAAGTTCATTAAGCAAAGTGGTCTTCAACTAAACACAGAAGGACAAGCTTTCTTTGAACAAATGGGAGACTTTGATCGTTTGATTTTAATTCCAAAGAGTAAGGAAAATAAGATTGAGGATTTGAAAAAGGTTTGGTCTCGGTTTGTTCAAAAGGGATTTGCACCCGATAATGCACCAATTAGGAAAAATCATCCGGATGAAAGAGTGGAAGTTGCGACTTATGAGGGAGGAGAAAACCTCTTTATCTATCCGATTTTTACTTCTGTACATTACTTAGTTAATCGAGATAGTTTTGTTCACGATCCGATTATTATCGTGTATGGATCTGCTTATGAAAGACAAGAAGTTGCAGGGTTTGATATATCAAACTATGTTTTTGACCATCCTGAGCAAGTCAGGGAAATTATAAAACAGTATAAAATGACAGCACATATCGGAAGCTTTACTAATGGTCTTTATTCTTTTGAGTCAAAAATCCAACAGGTGACAGTGGAAAGATTGTTACTCTTGATTGCGTCGTGCATTAGTCTAGCTACTTCCATCTTGTTGATGATTTTGTTAAATACACTTTATTTTTATCAAGGGCGTAAGACTTATTTTATTGAACGTTTAGCAGGAAAATCTCTTATTGTGATTCATCATTTTTACTTGCTTACCTTGATGTGTGGTTACTTTTTATTAGCAGGTTTGGCTACTTTCTTACATCTCCCAATCTTGGTTACGTTATTTCCTATTTTTATGGCTGTTGGTTTTCTTGCACTCTTTTTCTTTCAATTAAGACAACACCAAACAAGTAGTATCTTGTATCTGAAAGGAGGGTAATATGATTGAGTTAAGAGATATTCAAAAGACATTTGATGGACATGTTGTTCTTCGTGATTATTCTTATCAGTTTTGTGAAGGGAAATCTTATGCCTTGATAGGAGAATCAGGTGCTGGTAAGACAACTTTGTTAAATATCATTGGAAAGCTAGAAACAGCTCAAAATGGTACAGTAGAAATAAATGGCATTGACCTTAGAAAGATAAAGGAAAAAACTTATTTTAAAGATTTTGTTAGCTATCTTTTTCAAAATTATGGATTAATTGAAAACAGGAGTATTAAAGATAATTTGGAGTTGGCTTTTATTGGCAAGAAACTTTCCAGAAAAGATAAAGAGGAACAAATGTGTGAAGCATTAAAAAAGGTTCATCTCCAGCTTGATTTGAATCGGAAAATTTATTCTCTATCTGGTGGGGAAGCCCAACGTGTTGCCATAGCTAAAGTCATGCTAAAGGATTCTCCAATTGTACTTGCGGATGAACCTACGGCTTCGTTGGATGAAAAAAATAGCCGAGAGATTATTGATTTGATTCTTGGGTTACAAAATGAAAAACGTATTATTATCATTGCAACTCATGATAAAAGCGTTTATGAGCGTTTAGATGAAGTGATAGTGGTAAGAAAGGAGCAGAAATGAAAAATCGATTTAGTTTGACGCTTATCTTTTTTCAGGTAATGATAGCGGGCTCC
Organism: Streptococcus sp. 1643; assembly: GCF_006228325.1. Taxonomy (NCBI): domain Bacteria; kingdom Bacillati; phylum Bacillota; class Bacilli; order Lactobacillales; family Streptococcaceae; genus Streptococcus; species Streptococcus sp. 1643. Next base: position 1,305,170 of record NZ_CP040231.1, on the reverse strand, counting down.
TCTCTTTTTGTTATCCTAACTCAGTTTGGTTTACTTCGTCAACCTGTAAAAATCATCATACAGATGATCTGTCTTTTTAGTTTTTTATCTGTATGTATTACTATCTACAATTATGTTCGTGAAGAAAAGGATTAAAAGATACTGTTTTTATGAATGACTGTATGATAGTTTTAATGTTCAACCTGATTGGGGGACAGAATCCTTGCTTGTAAAAGGTCCAGCTAGTTTAGTGATTGATTTTTATCGTATGAAATAGGGCGCGTAGTCATTTGACGTTAACCTTAGCTATTTTTAAAACAGAAATTGAGAATGTGAATTGTTAAAAGATCGGAGCAATCCGGTCTTTTTCTGTTTTCTCTTTCTTATCACAAGATTGTGATAGTTTACATCTTCATAACAAAAGCTTCAAAGTCTTGATTATTTTGAAAAAAGATTATAAAATATGATTCATAAAAAATGAAAGAGGTTCTGGAAATGTCTGAAAAACAAATGAAAATTTTGGGTTGGGTAGCGACCTTTATGTCCGTTATGATGTATGTCTCTTACTTCCCACAAATCATGAACAACCTGGCTGGTCAAAAAGGAAACTTCATCCAACCCTTGGTCGCAGCCATCAACTGTAGTCTTTGGGTTTACTACGGTCTTTTCAAAAAGGAAAGAGATATTCCACTTGCAGCTGCCAATGCACCGGGTATCGTTTTTGGTCTAGTAACGGCTATTACGGCATTGATTTAAAAAGAAGACTGGTTTCAGTCTTTTTTGTACATAAAAATAGATTCTCAAGTAAAGGAAGTTTAATGAGAGCTGAGGAGAATAGCCGTTGACAGCGAGCTTTCTGAGTGCTGCTTTAGGGGTTCCTCCATCAAGTATAAGATTGTTTCGTTACTATTTTTACAAAATCTTCTCCCTACTTTATAAGATAGGAAAAAGAGTTCAATTCGAACTCTTTTTTTGCTATAATGAGGGGAGAAAAATCAGACAGGAGATCGACATGTCAGAACCATTATTTTTACAATCAGTTATGCAAGAAAAAATCTGGGGTGGTACCAAGCTACGTGATGAGTTTGGTTACGACATTCCAAGTGAAAAAATCGGGGAATACTGGGCTATCTCTGCTCACCCAAATGGAGTTTCTAAGGTCGCTAATGGGCGTTTTGAGGGAACAGACCTCGCTACTTTGTATGCGGAACACCGTGAATTGTTTGGTAACCGTCCAGAACCTGTGTTTCCACTATTGACAAAAATCCTCGATGCCAACGACTGGCTCAGTGTCCAAGTGCACCCAGACGATGCTTATGGACTAGAACACGAAGGCGAGCTTGGAAAAACCGAGTGCTGGTACATTATCGCTGCGGAGGAAGGTTCAGAGATTATCTATGGCCATAATGCCAAATCAAAAGAAGAACTCCGTCAGCAAATTGAGGACAAGAACTGGGATGCCTTGCTAACAAAAGTGCCAGTTAAGGCTGGAGATTTCTTCTATGTACCAAGTGGAACTATGCACGCTATCGGCGCAGGTATCTTGATTCTTGAAACCCAGCAGTCTAGCGATACCACCTACCGTGTCTATGACTTTGACCGCAAGGACGACAAGGGCAACTTGCGTGAACTTCACCTTGAAAAATCCATCGATGTTCTAAATATTGGTGAGCCTGCTAATAGCCGTCCTGTAACTATCAAAGCAGATGATCTACGTTCCACTCTCCTTGTATCCAATGATTTCTTCGCAGTTTACAAGTGGGAAATCACTGGCAAAGTTGACTTCGAAAAGACAGTTGACTACAGCTTATTTAGTGTCTTGGCTGGTCAGGGTCAACTCACTGTTGACGGAAAAAATTATCCAATCCAAAAAGGCAACCACTATATTCTACCAAGTGATGTTGAAGCTTGGATCTTGGAAGGGCAAGGTTTGGAATTGATTGTTAGCCATCCATAAAAAAAGAAAGGGCCTGAGTTTACTACTCAAGTCCTTTTTGATTACATAAATTGGGTGATAAAAACCACAATGATGATAATAGGAATGATGAAACGAAGGAGGAAAAGCCAGACTTGGAAAAGTCCTTGTTTCCATGCTCTTTCATCAAGATGGAGTTCCTCCTTAGCATGAGCCTTCTTAAAGATGTAGCCTGTAAAAAGTGACAGGCAGAGAGCTCCAAATGGCATGAGGAGATTGGAAACCAAGAAATCCATAGCATCAAAGAAGGTCTTACCAAAGATGTGAACATCCGCCATGACCCCATAGGATAGAGCTGAAGGAATTCCAAAGACAAAGGTCAAGATTCCTAAAATAGCACTCCATTTAGCACGCTTGCGATTGTCCTGATTGGTGATATTGCCCACATTGATTTCCAGCATAACGACAGAGGAAGTGACCGTCGCAAAGAGGAAAAGCAAGAGGAAAAGGATGTAGAAAATGGTTCCAAAAGGCATCTTGTCAAAGAGTTGAGGCAAGACGATAAAGAGCAGGCTTGGTCCCCCTTCCGACTGGATATTGAAAGCTGACATGGCTGGGAAAATGGCTAGTCCCGCCATGATGGAAACCGAGATGTTCATGGCTACGATGGAAATCCCTGACTGGACCAGATTGGTTTTCTTGTCCAAGTAGGAAGCATAGGTCAGCATGGCTGTAACCCCTAGTGAGAGGGCAAAGAAAGATTGTCCCAGAGCATAGAGGAGACCAGCGCTGGTCAGTTTTGAGAAGTCTGGTTTGAGGAAGTAGAGAACGCCTTCCATAGCATTTGGCAAGCTGAGAGAGCGCCCAATGATCACGACAAAGATGATAAAGAGCAGGGGCATCATGACTTTCGAAGCTCTTTCGATCCCTTTTTGAACCCCACGTGATACAATAAAGATATTCAATAAGATAAAGGCTGCTTGAGCTCCTAGGGCAATGGCTGGATTTGAAATGATTGAAGTAAATAACTGAGCATAATCACCCGTTCCACCAAGCTGGAATAATTTCCCAAACTCAATACCCAGATATACTAGAATCCATCCTCCGATAACACTGTAAAAGGAGAGAAGGATAAAGAGGGCAAAGGCACCAATCCAACCGATAAAGTTGTACTTGTTATTGTTGCCCAGTTTTCCAAAGGTTTTGATAGCGGAAACGCCAGCACTACGACCAAGGGCAAATTCAGCCAGCAGGAGAGGGAAACCGATTAAAATAGTGGAAATGAGAAAGACCAGTAAAAAGCCTCCACCGCCATTTGCAGCAGTCATATAGGGAAATTTCCAAACGGCACCAAGTCCGATGGCTGAACCAGCAGATGCTAGAATAAAGCCTAGTTTTGAACCCCATTGTGATTTTTCTGACATAGTTGAAACTCCGATCTCCTTTTTTAAAATAAGAAAAGGCTACTTGAGTTGTCAAATAGCCTTCTCTCAATGGCTCTTCATGAGCCTTCTGTTTGATTGATAGACTTGACTATCCTATCATGTTTTCAAAGGTCTGTCAAGAAAACCATTTTCAAGTTTTCACACCTTTCTCAAAAAGTTAAAAATTTTTCGCAAAAACGCTTGACTCTGACCTAAGGGGAGGGGTTATACTATCAATGTAATACTCTTCGAAAATCAAATTCAAACCACGTCAGCGTCGCCTTACCGTACTCAAGTACAGCTTGCGGCTAGCTTCCTAGTTTGCTCTTTGATTTTCATTGAGTATAAGGAGGGAATCATGTACCATATAAAAGAAGCTGCGCAGCTTTCAGGTGTTTCTGTCAAGACCCTGCATCACTACGATAAGATAGGGCTCTTGGTTCCCTTAAAGTCGGAAAACGGCTATCGAACCTATAGTCAAGAGGATTTGGAACGACTTCAGGTCATTCTTTATTACAAATATCTAGGCTTTTCTTTAGAAAAAATAGCAGAGCTATTAAAGGAAGAAAGGACAGATTTATTGCCCCATTTGACCAGACAGTTGGACTATTTGACTCGAGAAAGGCAACATCTGGATACCCTGATTTCCACCTTGCAAAAAACCATTCAAGAACAAAAAGGAGAAAGAAAAATGACGATTGAGGAAAAATTCACTGGATTTAGCTATCAAGACAATCAAAAATACCACCAAGAAGCGGTAGAGAAGTATGGACAAGAAGTCATGGATCAGGCTCTCGAACGCCAAAAAGGTCGCGAAGAAGAGGCCACAGCCGCCTTCAACCAAGTTTTTCAAGCCTTGGCACAAAACCTTCAAAATGGACTAACTGCAACAGCGGTCGAAAACCAAGAAGAAGCAGCCAACCTCTTGCAAGCTATTCGTACTTATGGATTTGACTGCTCTATTGAGGTATTCGGTCATATCGGCAAAGGCTACGTCTACAACCCAGAGTTTAAGGAAAACATTGACAAATTTGGACCTGGAACAGCCAAGTACACATCAGATGTCATTGCTGCTTACGTTCAGACAAATGCAGAATAAATAGGCTAGGAATTTCCTAGCCTATTTTTTACTTCAAATCATAAAGCCAATCTTCGCCGTCTTTATAGTAGAAGAATTCACTCAGATCCTCCTCTAAAAATACACGAAGCATATCAGACATATCATTAGTAGCAAGTTTTAGATGAGACAGATTGTCAAAATCCTCCCACCAAACCTTCCCTTCGTCTGAAGACTGGAGTTCACCAGTAAAGTGTTCTGTCTTGTAAAAAAGGACGACATAACGATAATCCTTGTCATCGTACCAGTTTTTGATACCACAGAGTTGGGGTTTGGAAATGGTCAGACCAGTTTCTTCTTTCACTTCACGAATGACAGCATCGACAAAGGATTCGCCACGTTCAACATGACCACCAGGAAAAGTAATGCCAGGCCAGTCGGGACTAACTCGGTCTTGGACCAGGACCTTGTCTCCATTTTGAATCATACACATATTGACAAATTCGACTGTTTCTCTTCTATTCATTCTTTATAACCTTTGATTTTTAATCATAATGTAGACTTCCTGCCACCCAGCCGGTGCAGAGGGCAGAAGTGATGTTAAAGCCACCCGTGTGGGCATTGATATCCAGTACCTCACCAGCAAAGTGGAGTCCAGGAACGAGCTTGCTTTCGAGGGTTTTGGGATTGATTTCCTTAAGACTGACACCGCCTTTGGTGACAAAGGATTTGGCAAGGGACATTTTTCCGGTCACAGGGATTTTGAGGGCCTTGATGGACTGGAGAAGTTGTTCGCGTTCCTTTTCAGTCAGTTGTTTGACTTTTTCAGGATAGCCTTGCACAAGAAATTCTGCCAAGCGTTCTGGAAGCAAAGTTTTTAAAGCATTTTTCAAAGATTTTTCCCGATTTTCTTCTAGAAATGCAGTCAAGTCCTTCTCAGAAAGTTGAGGCAAAACATCTAGCGAGAGAACCTCTCCACCCTTGACAAAACTAGACATGCGCAGAGCAGCAGGTCCTGACAAACCAAAGTGGGTAAAGAGCAAATCATGAGTGATAACATGTTTGCCATAGCTTAAGGTCACATCATCCAGTGAAATTCCCTGCAAGGCCTTATGTGGAAAATCTGTCAATAAAGGACTTTCAGCGGCTTCAAGTTCTGTAATGGTGTGTTTAAAATGACGGGCGATCTCATGTCCAAAACCAGTCGAACCTGTAGAAGGATAGGATTTTCCACCAGTTGTGACAATGAGTTTATCACAAGTGAAGCTTTGGTCTGCGGACTTGAGGACGAACTGGTCGTCTATCTTTTTAACCGAAACAACCTCCGTTTGAGTAGCAACGTGACCACCGAGTTCAGTGATTTTCTTTTCTAAGGCTTCAATAATGGTCCGAGACTTGTCACTAGCAGGAAAGACGCGTCCGTGGTCTTCGACCTTAAGTTTAACACCATTTTCCGTAAAAAAGTTGATGATATCGTGGTTATCAAACTGGGAGAAGACACTGTATAGAAAACGCCCGTTACCAGGGATGCCAGCTAGTAGGTCATCTAAAGTTCCATTGTTGGTTACATTACAACGACCACCGCCTGTTCCAGCTAATTTTTTCCCAAGTTTGCGATTTTTTTCGATGAGAAGAGTTTTCTGACCATAAAAGCTACTGGAAATCGTAGCCATCATGCCAGCAGGTCCCCCACCAATGACAATAGTATCAAAATGTTTCATAGCTCTATTGTACCACAAAAAATAAGAGATGCTTGGCATCTCTTGTTGCTAATAATCTTAGTTAATTTCATATCCCATCAACAAACCGCCATCTTCTGCATAGAAACTGCAGAGACCAGACGTAGGGATGATTTTGATATCCGCTTGCGGGAAGGTTTCCAGCAAGCGTTCTGACAATTGCTGACAGAATTTATCATTGCTGCGATGAGCCATGACGATACGGCCACCAGCGTAGCCAGCCTTGATGAGTTCTTCATAGGCTGCTTGAAGGGATTTTTTGGGTCCACGCGCTTTTTGGAGTAGTTCTAAGGTTCCAGTTTCACTTGCTTCCCCAACCATACGGATGTTGAGGAGGCCAACGACTGTACCGATAAGCTTACTCAAACGGCCATTTTTTACCAAGTTATCGACCTTAGCAAGGACAAAAAGCAACTTCGTTTTTTCTTGGTAGGCTGTAATAGCTTCAACAATTTCCTCATAAGAAAGTCCTTGATCAATCAAGCTATTGATTTTCTCGACAATCAAGTCAACCTCACCACCTGCAGACAATGTATCGATCACATGAATCTGAGTGTCAGGGTGTTCTTCAAGATAGATATTCTTAGCGAGCTGTGCACTATTATGACTACCTGAAAGAGTTCCAGTGATGGTAACGACAAAGATATGCTTAGCACCTTCAAATGCACGCAGGTAATCATCAGGGCTAGGACAGGCTGATTTTGAAGCCTCAGAAGTCGCATACATGGTTTCCATCATGTGGTCAATGTCAAGATTGGCATCATCGATAAAGACCTGATCAGCTACTTGAATGGTTAAAGGAACACTCACAAATTCAGTATCAATAGCAGGAGTTGCTAGTTGACGATAATCACAACCAGAGTCAGCTACAATCTTCCAAGTCATAGAAATTCTCCATCTTTGTCACTTATACATTGACAAAGGTTCTGTCTTTTTTTACAATTATATCATGAAAGCCCTTGAAACAAAAGTACCACCTCTCTGTTGTCACAAGTAGAAAGAAATTGTTATGTCTGAACGTAAAATATCTGAAAAATCTCTTGAAAATCTCAGAAAATCAAATCAAGAATCCAATTTTTTAACCAGAGAAGCAATCGAGACGGCTCTTTTGCAACTTCTAGAGAAAAAAGACTTGACCAAGATCAGCATTTCGGAGCTGGTCAAACGGGCGGGCGTCTCTCGTGCTGCCTTCTATCGTAACTATGATTCCAAAGAAGAGATTTTGGAAAGTGTTTTTAAACGCAGTGTCCATAACATTATGGAACAGCTCAGTCATTACGATGTCAAAACCGACCTTTATCTAGTCTGGGTTCACCTTTTCCGCGCAGCCAAGAAAGAAGCCAAGGTTATTCAACTTGCTCTGGACTACCACTTGGAAAAGATTTTCGTCCAAGCCATGCAGGAATTTTTGGAAAAATACCACGGAAAATCAAAAGGGGTCAGTAGCTACCTTCATTCCTTTTGGAGTTCTGCCATCGTATCGGTTCTGCTCAAATGGATCAAGGATGGCATGAAGGTTCCAGCTGAAAAGATTGCCGATTTACGCTTGCCATTTTTCAAAAAATAGAGGAAAAGGAGAAGACTTATGACAGAAAAAAGACTGGCTTGGGATGAGTACTTTGCAGCCCAGGCTTTACTGATTGCCAATCGTTCGACCTGCAAACGTGCCAAGGTGGGAGCTATCCTCGTTAAGGACAATAAAGTCATTTCAACAGGCTACAATGGTTCTGTATCGGGAACGGAGCACTGTATCGACCACGAATGTCTAGTCATTGAAGGACACTGTGTCCGAACCCTTCACGCCGAGGTTAATGCCATCTTGCAAGGAGCTGAACGAGGGGTTCCAAGAGGATTTACAGCCTATGTGACCCATTTCCCTTGTCTGAACTGCACCAAACAACTGCTACAAGTTGGTTGTAAGCGCGTGGTTTATATCAACCAGTACCGAATGGATGACTATGCCCAGTACCTTTATCAAGAAAAAGGCACCGAGTTGACCCATTTACCATTAGAGACTGTTCAGACAGCTCTTCAAGAGGCAGATTTGATTTAAAAATTAATTAAAATAAATGGTTTAGACAGCTTTTTAAACCGTTTTTTGATATAATAAGAAGAATAAATTGAAAGAAGGAACTCAGAAAATGGGAAAAATTGAAGTCATTAATCATCCACTCATTCAACACAAATTGTCAATCTTGCGTCGTACAGACACTTCTACAAAAGCTTTTCGTGAACTAGTAGACGAGATTGCAATGTTGATGGGATATGAAGTACTTCGTGATCTTCCACTTGAAGACGTGGAAATCGAAACACCTATCACAAAGACCGTTCAAAAACAATTGGCTGGGAAAAAATTGGCGATTGTCCCAATCTTGCGCGCAGGTATCGGGATGGTAGATGGCCTCTTGAGCTTGGTTCCAGCAGCCAAAGTTGGTCATATCGGTATGTACCGTGATGAAGAAACCCTTCAACCAGTTGAATACTTGGTGAAATTGCCTGAGGACATTGACCGACGTCAAATCTTTGTAGTGGACCCAATGTTGGCAACAGGTGGCTCAGCAATCTTGGCAGTAGATTCCCTTAAAAAACGTGGCGCTTCAAATATCAAGTTTGTCTGCCTAGTATCTGCTCCAGAAGGAGTGAAAGCTCTTCAAGAAGCACACCCAGATGTAGAAATCTTTACAGCAGCCTTAGATGAACACTTGAACGAACACGGTTATATCGTTCCAGGTCTTGGAGATGCTGGAGACCGCTTGTTCGGTACTAAATAAAATCCCAAAGTAAATAGTGAAACTAGAAGTTCGTTTTTGACTTGAAAGGAGGTTGAGTTTTTGTTTCTGTTTAGAGAATAGAGCAAAAATTTGACCTTTTTTGACCAAAAAGATATAATAGTTCTGTATTGAGTCGTAAGACTAAGAAAATTCAACATAAAACATAAAAGGAGAAATGAATGATTCCTGTAGTTATTGAACAAACAAGCCGTGGAGAACGTTCCTATGATATTTACTCTCGTCTTCTGAAAGACCGCATCATCATGCTAACAGGTCCAGTTGAAGACAACATGGCCAACTCTGTTATCGCCCAATTACTTTTCTTGGATGCCCAAGACAGCACAAAAGATATTTACCTTTATGTCAATACACCTGGGGGCTCTGTTTCAGCTGGTTTGGCAATCGTTGATACCATGAACTTTATCAAAGCGGATGTCCAAACTATCGTTATGGGGATGGCTGCATCCATGGGGACTGTCATTGCATCAAGTGGCGCAAAAGGCAAACGTTTCATGCTTCCAAATGCAGAGTACATGATTCACCAACCAATGGGTGGTACAGGTGGCGGTACCCAACAAACCGATATGGCAATCGCTGCAGAGCACTTGCTTAAAACTCGTAAGACTTTGGAGCAAATCCTTGCAGATAACTCTGGTAAATCAGTCGAGCAAATTCATGCAGATGCGGAACGTGATTACTGGATGAGTGCCCAAGAAACACTTGAATATGGCTTTATCGATGAAATCATGGCCAACAATTCTTTAAGCTAAGCAACCTAGAAAGCAAACTCGACGGAGTTTGCTTTTTTTGGTATAATAGGGGAAGATTTCTTAGAAAGAGGATCCCTCATGTTTGAAAAAACAAATCGATCAGGATTAATCATCTATCTCTACTATAATCGAGACGCAAAAAAACTTCAGGAATACGGTGATATCTGTTACCATTCCAAAAAACATCGTTACTTACAGCTCTATGTTCCAACTGAGGAGCTAGATGACTTAGTTGAGAGATTAGGTAAGGAAAGATATATCAAGAAAATTAGACGTTGCCATATTCAAGAGCTAGAAACTCCTTTCGTTGGCAATCTCTATCGTAACGAAGAAAACGTTATCATTTAAAAAATTAAATAAATGTATTGACAATTTTCTGATAATTCGGTATATTCTTAACATACTATTTTTTGGAACAACTATAAGGAGATTAAAAATGAAGAAAAAATTTGCCCTATCTTTTGTGGCTCTTGCTAGTGTGGCTCTTCTTGCTGCCTGTGGAGAGGTCAAGTCAGGAGCGTCAAACACAACTGGAAATCCAGTAGACGAAAAAACAATTAAAATCGGTTTTAACTTTGAAGAGACAGGTGCTGTGGCAGCTTATGGTACAGCTGAACAAAAAGGTGCCCAACTTGCTGTAGACGAAATCAACGCTGCAGGTGGAATTGATGGAAAACAAATCGAAGTTGTAGACAAAGACAACAAGTCAGAAACTGCTGAAGCAGCTTCTGTTACAACAAACCTTGTTACCCAATCAAAAGTAGCAGCTATTGTAGGACCTGCGACATCTGGTGCAACTGCTGCAGCTGTAGCTAACGCTACTAAAGCTGGAGTGCCATTGATTTCACCAAGTGCTACTCAAGACGGTTTGACTAAAGGTCAAGATTACCTATTTATCGGAACATTCCAAGATAGCTTCCAAGGGAAGATTATTTCTAATTATGTAACAAACAAATTGAATGCTAAGAAGGTTGTTCTTTATACTGACAACGCTAGTGACTATGCAAAAGGTATTGCTAAATCTTTCCGCGAAGCTTACAAGGGTGAGATTGTAGCAGATGAAACGTTTGTAGCAGGCGATACTGACTTCCAAGCAGCCCTTACTAAAATGAAAGACAAAGAGTTTGACGCTATCGTTGTTCCAGGTTACTACACAGAAGCAGGTAAAATTGTAAACCAAGCTCGTGGTATGGGAATTGATAAACCAATCATTGGTGGTGATGGATTTAACGGTGAAGAATTTGTTCAACAAGCAACTGCTGAAAGAGCATCAAACATTTACTTCATCTCAGGATTCTCAACTACTGTTGATGTTTCTGCAAAAGCTAAAACTTTCCTTGAAGCATACCGTGCTAAATACAATGAAGAGCCTTCAACATTCTCAGCTTTAGCCTATGACTCAGTTTACCTAGTAGCAAATGCTGCAAAAGGTGCTAAAAACTCAGGTGAAATCAAGGACAACCTTGCTAAAACCAAAGATTTTGAAGGTGTAACTGGTCAAACAAGCTTTGATGCTGACCACAATACAGTGAAAACTGCTTACATGATGACCATGAACAATGGTAAAGTTGAAGAAGCAGAAGTTGTAAAACCATAACATTAGAATAGTAATTGAAATGGGGAATGAGCCTTTGACTCACTCCCTGTTTCGGTGTTTATGAACTTGTGAAAATAATGAAATTTTCTAAAAAATAACGATAGAAAAGAGTGAATGCTATGCTCCAACAACTTGTGAATGGTCTAATTCTGGGTAGTGTTTATGCACTTTTAGCTCTGGGTTATACCATGGTTTATGGAATTATCAAACTCATCAACTTCGCCCATGGCGATATTTACATGATGGGTGCCTTTATTGGTTACTTTTTGATTAATTCTTTCCAAATGGATTTCTTTTTAGCTTTAATTATTTCAATGGCTGGAACTGCACTACTTGGTGTTGTGATTGAATTTCTTGCTTACCGTCCTTTGCGACACTCTACACGTATTGCTGTATTAATTACTGCCATCGGAGTCTCTTTCCTACTGGAATACGGAATGGTTTATCTAGTAGGTGCCAATACTCGTGCCTTCCCTCAAGCAATTGAAACAGTCCGCTTTGACTTGGGACCAATTAGTTTGACTAATGTTCAATTGATGATTTTAGCAGTTTCTATATTCTTGATGGTTTTATTGCAATTGATCGTCCAAAAAACAAAAATGGGGAAAGCCATGCGTGCGGTATCAGTTGATAGTGACGCAGCTCAATTGATGGGAATTAATGTAAATCGTACAATCAGCTTTACCTTTGCTTTGGGTTCAGCCCTTGCTGGTGCAGCAGGTGTCCTCATTGCCCTTTACTACAACTCTCTTGAACCTTTGATGGGTGTGACTCCGGGTTTGAAATCATTCGTTGCGGCCGTACTGGGTGGTATCGGGATTATTCCTGGTGCAGCTCTAGGGGGATTTGTGATTGGCTTGTTGGAAACATTTGCTACTGCCTTCGGTATGTCTGATTTCCGTGATGCTATCGTGTATGGAATCTTGCTTTTGATTCTGATTGTTCGACCTGCGGGTATCCTTGGTAAGAATGTGAAAGAGAAGGTGTAAACAATGAAGACAAATCTTAAAGTAAATATTCTCTGGTTATTCCTTCTGTTAGCGGGTTATGGATTGATTAGCGTACTGGTTTCTGCTGGTGTTCTCAATCTATTCCATGTCCAAATTTTAGAACAAATTGGGATTAATATCATCCTTGCAGTAGGTTTGAACTTAATCGTTGGTTTTTCAGGACAATTCTCACTTGGTCATGCAGGTTTTATGGCAATTGGGGCTTATGCAGCAGCGATTATTGGTTCAAAATCACCAACCTATGGTGCCTTCTTTGGAGCAATGGTCTTGGGCGCTTTGATTTCTGGTGCAGTTGCTTTGCTCGTTGGGATTCCGACACTTCGTTTGAAGGGTGACTACCTGGCTGTTGCGACACTAGGTGTTTCAGAAATCATTCGTATCTTTATCATTAATGGTGGTAGTTTGACCAACGGTGCTGCTGGTATCTTGGGTATACCAAACTTTACCAACTGGCAAATGGTTTATCTTTTTGTAGTGATCACAACTATTGCAACTCTAAACTTCTTACGTAGTCCAATTGGACGCTCTACTCTATCTGTTCGTGAGGATGAGATTGCTGCTGAATCCGTTGGGGTAAACACTACAAAGATCAAGATTATCGCTTTTGTCTTTGGTGCCATTACAGCAAGTATTGCTGGTTCACTTCAGGCCGGTTTTATCGGTTCTGTTGTCCCAAAAGATTACACTTTTATTAATTCCATCAACGTGCTGATTATCGTTGTATTTGGTGGACTTGGATCTATTACTGGTACCATCGTTTCAGCGATTGTTTTAGGAATTTTAAATATGCTCCTTCAAGATGTAGCTAGCGTACGTATGATCATCTACGCCTTGGCTCTTGTATTGGTGATGATTTTCAGACCAGGTGGACTTCTTGGGACATGGGAATTGAGTCTATCACGTTTCTTTAAAAAATCGAAGAAGGAGGGACAAAACTAATGGCACTACTTGAAGTTAAACAGTTAACCAAACATTTTGGCGGTCTAACAGCTGTTGGAGATGTCACTCTTGAATTGAACGAGGGAGAATTGGTTGGTTTGATCGGACCAAACGGGGCTGGTAAAACAACCCTTTTCAATCTCTTGACTGGTGTTTATGAACCAAGCGAAGGTACTGTGACACTAGATGGTCATCTCCTAAATGGGAAAACTCCCTATAAGATTGCTTCACTTGGACTCAGTCGTACTTTCCAAAATATTCGTCTGTTTAAGGACTTAACAGTTTTGGAAAATGTTTTGATTGCATTTAGCAATCATCATAAACAACATGTCCTTGCGAGCTTTCTACGTCTACCAGCTTTTTATAAGAATGAGGAAGAATTAAAAAGCAAAGCTTTGGACTTGCTGAAGATTTTTGATTTGGATGGTGACGCAGATACTCTTGCGAAGAATCTGGCCTATGGCCAACAACGTCGATTAGAAATCGTTCGTGCTCTGGCAACTGAACCTAAAATCCTCTTTCTGGATGAACCTGCAGCTGGGATGAATCCACAAGAAACAGCTGAATTGACAGAATTGATCCGTCGTATCAAAGATGAATTTAAAATTACCATCATGCTCATCGAACACGACATGAATTTGGTTATGGAAGTCACTGAGCGTATCTATGTTCTTGAATATGGTCGGTTAATCGCTCATGGGACTCCGGATGAGATCAAGAACGACAAACGCGTTATCGAAGCTTATCTAGGAGGTGAAGCCTAATGTCTATGTTAAAAGTTGAAAACCTCTCTGTGCATTACGGTATGATCCAAGCAGTTCGTGATGTAAGTTTCGAGGTTAATGAAGGTGAAGTTGTTTCCTTGATTGGTGCCAATGGTGCTGGTAAAACAACCATTCTTCGTACCCTTTCAGGTTTGGTTCGTCCAAGTGCTGGTAAAATTCAGTTTTTAGGAAAAGAAATTCAAAAGTTGCCTGCACAAAAAATCGTGGCAGGTGGTCTTTCACAAGTTCCTGAGGGACGCCATGTTTTTCCAGGCTTGACTGTTATGGAAAACTTAGAAATGGGAGCCTTTTTAAAGAAAAATCGTGAAGAAAATCAAGCCAACTTGAAAAAAGTTTTCTCACGCTTCCCTCGTTTGGAAGAGCGTAAAAACCAAGATGCGGCAACTCTTTCAGGTGGTGAACAGCAGATGCTGGCTATGGGACGCGCTCTCATGTCTACACCTAAGCTTCTTCTCTTGGATGAGCCGTCAATGGGACTTGCCCCGATCTTTATCCAAGAAATTTTTGATATCATTCAAGATATTCAGAAGCAAGGAACAACGGTTCTCCTAATTGAACAGAACGCTAACAAGGCTCTTGCTATCTCTGACCGTGGTTATGTACTTGAAACAGGAAAGATTGTCCTATCAGGAACAGGAAAAGAACTCGCAGCATCCGATGAAGTCAGAAAAGCATATCTAGGTGGCTAAAAAGGTCTGGAGGACCTTTTTAGTCGCCAGATAAGGATTGCGCAAGCAATTCTCCTCTGGTTTGGGAGACTAGTTGAGGTTGTTGATGAAGATTGCGCACGTAATCCTCAAATCCAGTGGCTTGTTTTAGTCGGAGGATAAGAATTGTGTAGCTATTCTCCTTTAGTCTGGTAGACTAGTTCAGGTTGTGGATGGAGATGATAATAGGTTTTCAATACTAGTTGCTAGTATCCTTAACAACTGAAAGAAATATAAATAATGTTTGCTAACTTGCACATATAGAGCTCTAGATTAGAGCTCTTTTTTGTAAAAGACTCAGATTATTCAAAATCTTGAAAAAGAGATGAAAGCGTTTGATAGATTTTCTAAGAAAGTGTATAATAAAAGTAGCAATATAGAAGGAGAAGTCTCATGGCAGTTAAAGATTTCATGACCCGTAAGGTAGTTTATATCAGTCCAGATACGACTGTAGCACACGCAGCAGATTTGATGCGCGAGCAAGGTTTGCACCGTTTACCTGTTATCGAAAACGATCAATTAGTCGGATTGGTAACAGAAGGAACCATTGCGGAAGCCAGCCCATCTAAAGCAACCAGTCTCTCTATCTATGAGATGAATTATCTTCTGAATAAAACCAAAGTAAAAGATGTAATGATTCGAGATGTCGTGACGGTTTCTGGCTATGCTAGTCTAGAAGATGCGACCTACCTGATGCTGAAAAATAAAATTGGGATATTACCAGTCGTAGACAATCATCAGGTCTACGGTGTCATTACAGATCGCGATGTTTTTCAGGCTTTCTTGGAAATCGCCGGATACGGAGAAGAGGGGATTCGTGTTCGTTTCATTACAGAAAATGAAGTAGGAGTACTGGGAAAGATTGTAGCTCTAATTGTAGAAGAGGATTTAAATATTTCCCATACTGTTAACATTCCACGTAAGGATGGCAAGGTTGTTATCGAAGTTCAAATTGATGGAAAAATCGATTTGACTGCATTAAAGGATAAGTTTGAAAAAGAAGGAATTCAAGTGGAGGAGATCACTCATACCTCTGCCAAAGTCCTTTAAACAAGAGGCTTTAGAGCCTCTTTTCTTCTGCCATCAAAAGCGGTGAAAAGCAAAATATGGAAAGAAATGAGAGATTATGGTATAATAAAACGATATGAAAAGGAGTATCTATGGACATTTCAGAAATTCGTCAAAAAATTGACGCAAATCGTGAAAAATTAGCTTCTTTTAGGGGGTCTCTTTGACCTCGAAGGCTTAGAGGAAGAGATTGCCATCTTGGAAAATAAGATGACAGAACCTGATTTTTGGAACGATAATATCGCGGCCCAAAAAACGTCGCAAGAATTAAATGAATTAAAAAACACCTATAACACCTTCCGTAAAATGGAAGAGTTGCAGGATGAAGTTGAGATTTTATTGGACTTTTTAGCAGAAGACGAGTCAGTCCATGATGAACTGGTCGAACAGTTGACAGAACTGGATAAGATGATGACCAGCTACGAGATGACCCTTCTCTTGTCAGAACCTTATGACCATAATAATGCAATCTTGGAAATCCATCCAGGATCTGGTGGTACTGAGGCACAGGACTGGGGCGATATGTTGCTTCGTATGTATACTCGTTATGGAAATGCCAAAGGCTTTAAAGTAGAAGTCTTGGATTACCAAGCTGGTGATGAAGCAGGTATCAAGTCTGTGACCTTGTCTTTTGAAGGACCCAATGCTTATGGCCTACTTAAATCAGAAATGGGTGTTCACCGTTTAGTCCGTATTTCGCCATTTGACTCTGCCAAACGTCGCCATACTTCATTTACATCCGTAGAGGTTATGCCTGAGTTGGATGATACCATCGAAGTGGAGATTCGTGAAGATGATATCAAAATGGATACCTTCCGTTCAGGTGGCGCTGGTGGACAAAACGTCAATAAGGTTTCAACAGGTGTGCGTTTGACACACATTCCTACGGGAACTGTCGTCCAATCAACGGTCGATCGTACCCAGTATGGAAATAGAGATCGTGCCATGAAGATGTTGCAGGCTAAGCTCTATCAAATGGAGCAAGAAAAGAAAGCTGCGGAAGTTGATTCCCTTAAAGGTGAGAAAAAAGAAATCACATGGGGAAGCCAAATCCGTTCATATGTTTTCACGCCTTATACTATGGTAAAAGATCACCGTACAAGCTTTGAAGTTGCTCAGGTAGATAAGGTGATGGATGGAGACCTTGATGGTTTTATCGATGCCTACCTCAAGTGGCGAATCAGCTAAGATAGAAAGGAACTCATATGTCAATCATTGAAATGAGAGATGTTGTCAAAAAGTATGACAATGGAACGACTGCCCTGCGTGGAGTATCTGTTACCATTGAACCAGGAGAGTTTGCCTATATTGTAGGACCTTCTGGGGCAGGTAAGTCAACCTTTATTCGAGCTTTATACCGAGAAGTAAAGATTGAAAAAGGAAGCCTAACAGTTGCAGGCTTTAATTTAGTTAAAATTAAGAAGAAAGATGTCCCGCTTCTACGTCGTAGTGTTGGGGTAGTCTTTCAGGATTACAAACTCTTGCCTAAGAAGACTGTTTATGAGAATATTGCCTATGCAATGGAAGTAATCGGTGAGAGCCGTCGCAATATCAAAAAACGTGTTATGGAAGTATTGGACCTGGTTGGTTTGAAACATAAGGTTCGCTCTTTCCCTAATGAACTCTCAGGTGGAGAGCAACAACGGATTGCGATTGCTCGTGCGATTGTCAACAATCCTAAGGTATTGATTGCCGATGAGCCAACAGGAAACTTGGACCCAGATAATTCATGGGAAATTATGAATCTGTTGGAACGCATCAATCTCCAAGGTACTACTGTCTTGATGGCGACTCACAATAGCCAGATTGTAAATACCTTGCGCCACCGTGTCATTGCCATTGAAAATGGCCGTGTCGTTCGTGACGAAGCTAAAGGAGAATATGGATACGATGATTAGTAGATTTTTTCGCCATTTATTTGAATCATTAAAAAGTTTAAAACGAAATGGCTGGATGACAGTAGCAGCAGTGAGTTCGGTTATGATTACCTTGACCCTCGTTGCCCTGTTTGCATCTGTAATTTTTAATACAGCAAAACTGGCTACCGATATTGAAAACAACGTTCGGGTCATGGTTTACATTCGTAAGGATGTAGCTGATAACAGTGAAACGATTGAAAAAGAAGGTCAGACAGTTACCAATAATGACTACCACAAGGTTTATGATGCTTTGAAAGCTATACCTGCTGTTAAGAGTGTTACCTTCTCAAGTAAAGAAGAACAGTACGAAAAACTGACGGAAACAATGGGTGACGATTGGAAGGTCTTTGAAGGGGATGCAAACCCTCTCTATGATGCTTATATCGTTGATACAAATTCTCCAAGTGATGTTAAAACGGTAGCTGAAGAAGCTAAGAAAATTGAGGGAGTATCAGAAGTTCAAGATGGTGGAGCCAACACTCAACGACTTTTTGAACTGGCTTCCTTTATTCGTGTTTGGGGATTGGTTATTGCAGGGCTCTTGATTTTTATCGCAGTCTTCCTCATTTCCAATACCATCCGTATCACCATTATTTCACGTAGCCGTGAGATTCAGATCATGCGTCTGGTAGGAGCGAGAAATGGCTATATCCGTGGTCCATTCTTGCTAGAAGGTGCTTTTATTGGCTTGCTTGGTGCAGCGATTCCTTCTGTTCTTGTTTTCTTTGTTTACAATATGGTCTATCAATCGGTCAATAAATCCTTGGTAGGTCAAAACTTGTCAATGATTACGCCAGATGTGTTTATTCCTCTGATGACAGTCCTATTATTTATAATCGGAATTTTCATTGGTTCAATTGGTTCGGGGATTTCGATGCGTCGATTCTTGAAGATCTAGTTGGATTTAAATGCAAATTGCAGAACAAATCAGAAAAATAATACATTTTTAAAAGAGAAGTTTTCGTAAACTTCTCTTTTTCCTTTTTAAAAATTAAAAAAATAGACAATTTTTTTATAAAAGCCTTTACAAAAAAAATAAAAGTGGTATAATTAATACATAACCAAATGCAAACGTTTTCGTAAAACGTTTGCCTAAATAAAATAAAGGAGATTTGAATGATGAAAGCTACATTCAAAAATGTCTTGTCTTTCGAATTTTGGCAAAAATTCGGTAAGGCTTTAATGGTGGTTATCGCCGTTATGCCAGCGGCGGGATTGATGATCTCAATCGGTAAATCAATCGTGATGATCGACCCAAACCTTGCTCCTCTAGTGATTACAGGTGGAATCCTTGAGCAAATTGGTTGGGGGGTTATCGGTAACCTTCATATCTTGTTTGCCCTTGCTATTGGGGGAAGCTGGGCAAAAGAACGTGCAGGTGGTGCATTTGCAGCCGGACTTGCATTTATCTTGATTAACCGTATCACAGGTACTATCTTTGGTGTTACAGGTGATATGTTGAAAAACCCTGAAGCAATGGTTACTACCTTCTTTGGTGGTTCAATCAAGGTTGCTGACTACTTTATCAGCGTTCTTGAGGCACCAGCGCTTAACATGGGGGTTTTCGTAGGGATTATCTCTGGTTTTGTTGGAGCAACAGCTTATAACAAATACTACAACTTCCGTAAACTTCCTGATGCCCTTTCATTCTTCAATGGTAAACGTTTCGTACCATTCGTCGTTATTCTTCGTTCAGCTATTGCTGCAATTCTACTTGCTGCCTTTTGGCCAGTAGTTCAAACAGGTATCAACAACTTCGGTATTTGGATTGCCAACTCACAAGAAACTGCTCCAGTCCTTGCACCATTCTTGTATGGTACTTTGGAACGTTTGCTCTTGCCATTCGGTCTTCACCACATGTTGACAATCCCAATGAACTACACAGCTCTTGGTGGAACATACGAAGTGTTAACCGGTGCAGCAAAAGGAACACAAGTATTTGGTCAAGATCCACTTTGGCTTGCTTGGGTAACGGACCTTGTTAACCTTAAAGGTTCAAATGCCGACCAATACCAACACCTTCTTACAACAGTCACTCCAGCTCGTTTCAAAGTTGGACAAATGATCGGTTCATTTGGTATCTTGATGGGTGTCATCGTTGCTATCTACCGCAATGTTGATGCTGACAAGAAACACCAATACAAGGGTATGATGATTGCGACAGCCCTTGCAACATTCTTGACAGGGGTTACTGAACCTATCGAGTATATGTTCATGTTCATCGCAACACCGCTTTACCTTGTTTATTCAGTAGTTCAAGGTGCTGCCTTTGCTATGGCAGATATTGTTCACCTTCGTGTCCACTCATTCGGTTCAATTGAATTCTTGACTCGTACACCATTGGCAATTAATGCTGGTATTGGTATGGATATCGTTAACTTTATCTGGGTAACTGTTCTCTTTGCGGTTATCATGTACTTCATTGCCAACTTCATGATCAAGAAATTCAACTACGCAACTCCAGGACGTAACGGAAACTACGAAACAGCTGAAGGAGCATCAGAAGAAGCAGCTCCTGGAACTCCAAAAGTTGCAGCAGCTTCTCAAGCCGTAAACATCATTAACCTTCTTGGTGGTCGTGCAAATATCGTAGATGTGGATGCATGTATGACTCGTCTTCGTGTAACTGTTAAAGACGCAGATCGCGTTGGTACTGAGGAACAATGGAAAGCAGAAGGAGCTATGGGTCTTGTCATGAAAGGACAAGGTGTCCAAGCTATCTACGGACCAAAAGCTGACGTATTGAAATCTGATATCCAAGATATCCTTGACTCAGGGGAAGTAATTCCTGAAACTCTTCCAAGTCAAATGACAGAAACTCAACAAAATACTGTCCATTTCAAAGGTGTAACTGAGGAAGTTTACTCAGTAGCTGACGGTCAAGTTGTTGCCTTGGAACAAGTGGAAGATCCAGTTTTTGCTCAAAAAATGATGGGTGATGGATTTGCAGTAGAGCCAGCAAATGGCAACATTGTATCTCCAGTTACTGGTACTGTATCAAGTATCTTCCCAACAAAACACGCTCTTGGTCTTGTCACTGACTCAGGTCTTGAAGTGCTTGTTCATATTGGTTTGGATACAGTAAGTCTTGAAGGAAAACCATTTACTGTTCATGTCTCTGAAGGACAAAAAGTGGTTGCTGGTGATCTTCTTGTCACAGCTGACTTGGATGCTATTCGAGAAGCAGGACGCAAAACATCAACAGTGGTTGTCTTCACAAATGGTGATGTCCTCAAATCAGTTAAATTAGAACAAACAGGTTCTCTTGCAGCTAAAACAGCAGTTGCTAAAGTAGAATTGTAATATACTTGGGGTTGGAAGCTGTTTTCCAACCTCTTGTTTTAGGAGAAAAGCATGAAATTTCTAACACTCAATACCCACAGTTGGATGGAGAAGGAAACAGAGGAAAAATTCCAAATCTTACTCCAAGACATTCTAGATAAGGACTATGATTTGATTTGTTTCCAAGAAATTAATCAAGAAATGACCTCGCCTGAGGTAGAGGTTAACACTCACTATCAAGCTTTACCATCAGCAGAACCCATTCACCAGGATCACTATGTCCGACTCCTGGTTGAAAAATTGGCTGAGAAAGGGAAAAACTACTACTGGACTTGGGCTTACAATCATATTGGCTATGACCGCTACCATGAAGGCGTAGCTATCTTATCCAAAACACCTATTAAGGCGCGTGAGATTTTAGTATCAGATGTAGATGATCCAACGGATTACCATACTCGCCGTGTTGCCTTGGCTGAGACAGAGGTTGAAGGCAAGGAACTGGCTCTTGCAAGCGTCCATCTCTCTTGGTGGGATAAAGGTTTCCAAGAAGAGTGGGCACGATTTGAGGCTGTACTAAAAGAGTTGAAGAAACCTCTGATTTTAGCAGGTGATTTTAATAATCCAGCTGGTCAGGAAGGCTATCAAGCGATTTTAGCTAGCCCATTAGGATTACAAGACGCGTTTGAAGTTGCGAAAGAAAGAAGTGGTAGCTATACCGTTCCACCAGAAATTGATGGTTGGAAAGGTAATACTGAACCGCTACGAATCGACTACGTCTTTACGACCAAAGAGTTAGAAGTAGAGAGTTTACAAGTAGTTTTTGATGGGCAGAATGGTCCACAAGTCAGTGACCACTATGGTTTGAATGCCATTTTAAACTGGAAATAGAAAATGAAAGGGAACAATCCCTTTCATTTTTTGCTATTCGGACTTAACTACTGAAAAGGTTCAAAATATGGTATAATGGTTAGATGAATAGAATCGAGGATAATATGTCATTTACGAAATTTCAGTTTAAAAACTATATAGAAAAAGCCTTGGAGGAGTTAAAATTTACAACTCCAACAGAGGTACAAGAAAAATTAATTCCTATTGTCTTGGCAGGTCGTGACTTGGTTGGTGAATCAAAAACAGGTTCAGGAAAGACTCATACTTTCTTATTACCCATTTTCCAGCAATTAGATGAAACTAGCGATAGTGTGCAAGCAGTCATTACTGCACCAAGTCGTGAGTTGGCCACTCAAATCTACCAAGCAGCTCGTCAGATTGCAGCTCACTCAGATGTCGAAGTTCGTGTGGTTAATTATGTGGGTGGTACGGATAAGGCGCGTCAGATTGAAAAACTGGCTAGCAACCAACCACATATCGTTATCGGAACGCCAGGTCGCATCTATGACTTGGTCAAATCTGGTGATTTGGCTATTCACAAGGCCAAGACCTTTGTCGTCGATGAAGCCGATATGACCTTGGATATGGGATTCTTGGAAACCGTTGATAAGATTGCAGGGAGCCTTCCAAAAGACTTGCAATTCATGGTCTTTTCAGCAACTATTCCACAAAAATTGCAACCGTTCTTGAAAAAATACTTGTCAAATCCTGTCATGGAAAAAATCAAGACAAAAACAGTCATCTCAGATACGATTGATAACTGGTTGATTTCGACCAAGGGCCGCGACAAGAATGCTCAAATTTACCAGCTGACTCAGTTGATGCAGCCTTATTTGGCAATGATTTTTGTTAACACAAAAACGCGTGCTGATGAGTTACATGCCTACTTGACTGCTCAAGGATTGAAGGTAGCTAAGATTCATGGGGATATTGCTCCTCGTGAACGCAAACGGATCATGAATCAGGTGAAAAATCTGGATTTTGAGTACATTGTTGCAACAGACTTGGCAGCGCGTGGAATTGACATTGAAGGGGTCAGCCATGTTATCAATGATGCCATTCCGCAAGACTTGTCTTTCTTTGTTCACCGTGTTGGACGAACTGGGCGCAACGGACTGCCTGGTACAGCGATTACCCTTTACCAGCCTAGTGATGACTCGGATATCCGTGAGTTGGAGAAATTAGGGATCAAGTTTACTCCTAAGATGGTCAAAGACGGAGAGTTTCAAGATACCTATGACCGTGATCGTCGTGCTAATCGTGAAAAGAAGCAGGATAAGCTTGATATTGAAATGATTGGCTTGGTTAAAAAGAAAAAGAAAAAAGTCAAACCTGGCTATAAGAAGAAGATTCAATGGGCGGTGGATGAAAAACGCCGCAAAACCAAGCGTGCTGAAAATCGCGCACGTGGGCGTGCTGAGCGAAAAGCCAAACGTCAAACATTTTAAAAACTCAGTAGAATCAGGTGATTCTACTGAGTTTTTATTTAGAGAAAATACTGCAAAAAAAAATAAAAAGTGGTATAATGATAAGGTTATATAGTCCCGATAAGGTGGTAGAAAGGTCTATTTTTCTTTCGAGTCGCAACCCGTAGAGGATAGGATTTTTTATCAGTACTTTGTAACTCTATAACAATATTTTTTAAGGGGGGACATTTTTATGTCAGAACGTAAATTATTCACGTCTGAATCTGTATCTGAGGGGCATCCAGATAAGATTGCAGACCAAATTTCAGATGCGATTTTGGATGCTATTTTAGCAAAGGATCCAGAGGCGCACGTTGCTGCTGAGACAGCTGTCTACACTGGTTCCGTCCATGTTTTTGGTGAAATTTCTACACATGCTTATGTGGATATTAACCGTGTGGTTCGTGACACCATTGCAGAGATTGGTTATACCAATACAGAGTATGGTTTTTCTGCGGAAACAGTTGGAGTTCATCCATCGCTTGTTGAGCAGTCACCAGATATCGCCCAAGGGGTTAACGAAGCCTTGGAGGTTCGTGGAAATGCAGATCAAGATCCACTGGACTTGATTGGTGCTGGAGACCAAGGTCTCATGTTTGGGTTTGCGGTGGATGAGACAGAAGAACTCATGCCATTACCAATCTCACTTAGTCACAAGTTGGTTCGTCGTTTAGCAGAACTTCGTAAGTCTGGTGAAATCAGTTACCTTCGTCCAGATGCTAAATCACAAGTTACGGTTGAGTATGATGAAAATGATCGTCCAGTGCGCGTGGACACAGTCGTGATTTCAACTCAGCACGATCCAGAAGTTAGCAATGAACAAATTCACAATGATGTGATTAGCAAGGTTATCAAAGAGGTGATCCCGGCTTCTTACTTGGATGAACAAACAAAATTCTTCATCAATCCAACTGGTCGTTTTGTAATCGGTGGACCTCAAGGGGACTCAGGTTTGACTGGTCGTAAGATTATCGTGGATACCTATGGTGGCTACTCTCGCCATGGTGGTGGTGCCTTCTCTGGTAAAGATGCGACGAAGGTGGACCGTTCAGCCTCTTATGCAGCTCGCTACATTGCCAAGAACATCGTTGCAGCAGGTCTTGCTAAGAAGGCAGAAGTGCAATTGGCCTACGCTATCGGTGTTGCGCAGCCTGTTTCTGTCCGTATCGATACTTTTGGTACTGGAACGGTAGCTGAAAGCAAGCTTGAAAAAGCAGCGCGTCAAATCTTTGACCTTCGCCCTGCAGGAATTATCCAAATGCTGGATCTCAAACGTCCAATTTACCGTCAAACAGCGGCTTATGGACACATGGGACGTACAGATATTGACCTTCCTTGGGAACGTTTGGACAAGGTAGACGCTTTGAAAGAAGCTGTGAAATAAAACTAAAAGATTGGTAGAAACTACCAATCTTTTTTTGCAAAAGAAAACCAGCTTTTGGCTGGTCTTCTTATTTTATAGGGATTGAAATCTCAATCAATTTATCAGAATAAAGCGTCTTGATATTGGCTTCATCAATGCTTTCCTTGTCGATTTTACGTTTTAAGAAGAAGTCTTGGATAGTTTCGATTTCAGGTTCACGAATAGCACGGTGTTTGTTGGAAATGAGGATTTCATAGTGAAGCGGGGCTTGTGTGAAAACTACATCTGTGTTTCCAGCAGAATAGACCTCGACAAGAGTTGCGTCTGTGCTTTCTAATTGGCTTTTAACAAGTTGCGAGTGTGAGTTTGTCGTATTGATAAGCTTCATAACAGTTCCTCCGATTTTCTAACTCTATTATAGCACTTTTTGGATAAAATCGTGTATTTTAGTCAATTTTATGCTGGATTTTCCAAGCTTCTATTCCCCATTTATGGCTACCACGTTTGAGTTTTTCAATTGCTTCATCAACAGGAAACCAAGTAATATGATTAAAATCTTCTAATGGTTTTTGTACTTTTTGGAAAGAAGTAGCTTCATAGAGATAAGCTGGGTTGTAGTAGTAGGTATCACGGTGGCGAGAGTAGAAATATTCATCAGCTTGCCCATAATAGGTTCCAATCTCAGCTGTAAAGCCAAGTTCTTCGATTAGTTCTCTCTTCAGTGCTTCTTGATGATCTTCGCCTGCTTCAATTTCTCCACCTGGCAAGAACCAAGCACCATTGGGAGCTTGAACTAAGACAATTTGTTTTTTTTCTGCATCCGGAATAACTGCGTACACACCATAGCGGGGCTGGTAGGTTACATTCTCTTTTTTAACGCCAAAAGTTGGGTTTGCCATTGCATTTTCCTCATTCTCTAGTATCTTTATTATTATCATAATGGACGAGGGGCAAGCTGTCAAGGTTTTGAATTTATTTTAGTAAAAAAAGTGCAGAAAATGATAGACTTTCTGCACTTGTTAGATAGATTTATTCTTCTATTTCAGAAGCAATCTCTTCTGTTTTCTCAGTTTTTTTGGCAGATTTGATTTGAATATTACCATTACTTGTCATAACTGCCTTGAGGGTTTTCTCACTTGGATTTTCAAGGTAGAAGTCAGTGATGGCATCCTCGATATAGTCTTGAATGGTGCGGCGGAGTGGGCGCGCCCCCATTTTTGGATCATAACCTAGGTCAACCAACTTTTCCTTGACTTTGTCAGTCACATCGAGGTGGATATTGTTGCTAGAGAGGCGTTTGTTGACATCCGCTAGCATGAGTTCGACGATTTGGAGAAGGTTGTCCTTGCTGAGAGGTTTAAATTCGATGATGCCGTCAAAACGGTTCATAAACTCAGGACTAAAGAAGTTACCAAGTTCACCAAGAACAGAATTAGTACGTCCTTCACGAGCAGCTCCAAACCCAACACTGGCTTCGGCCTTTCCAGTACCCGCATTTGAGGTCATGATAATGATAGCATCCTTAAAGCTAACTGTACGTCCTTGCCCATCAGTCAAACGACCATCGTCCAAGACTTGAAGGAACATGTGCATCACATCTGGATGGGCTTTCTCGACTTCATCGAGAAGGATGAGAGAATATGGATTGCGACGAACTTTTTCCGTTAACTGACCAGCTTCATCATAGCCGACATAACCTGGAGGGGCTCCGACCAATTTAGCCACACTGTGTTTTTCCATGTATTCACTCATATCAAAGCGAATCATGCTATCAGCTGAACCAAAAAGTTCAATGGCTAGTTGTTTGGAAAGTTCTGTCTTACCGACACCAGTTGGTCCGACAAAGAGGAAGCTTCCGATTGGCCGGTTAGGAGTTCCAAGTCCAACACGATTACGACGGATGGCCTTGGCAATCTTATCGACAGCTTCATCTTGACCAATGACATGAGCTTTGAGGTCGTCTGCTAGATGGATAAGCTGAGACTGTTCTTTTTCTTTGAGTTCTCCAACAGGGATATTGGTTTTTTGCTCAATGATATGTTCGATGGTTTTCTCGCTAATGATTGGAGTATCCTGATCGGTCACCTTGTTCTTTTGCATTTCTTTGTACTTGGCAATCTGATCGCGGAAATAAGCAGCCTTTTCAAAGTCTTCCTCTCGTGTAGCTTGCGCCTTGAGATTTTCAGCTTCTATTAAACGCTGATCAATCACTTTAGGATCAACAAAGTTCAGTGTCAGATTCATCTTAGAACCAGCTTCATCCAACAGGTCAATAGCCTTGTCTGGCAAGAAGCGATCTTGGATATAGCGGTTGGAAAGATTTGCAGCAGCTTCGATAGCAGCATCAGTATACTTGACGTGATGGTAGTCTTCGTATTTCTTTTGAACCCCTTTAAGGATGATAATGGTTTCTTCGACAGTTGGTTCATCTACCTTGACAGGTTGCATACGGCGCTCTAGGGCGGCATCTTTTTCAATGATGCGGTATTCATTGAGAGTAGTGGCTCCGACCAGTTGCAATTCACCACGGGCAAGGGCAGGTTTGAGGATATTGCCAGCATCCATATTGCCATCGCCTGCTGACCCTGCACCAACAATTTCATGGATTTCGTCGATAAAGAGGATGATGTCCTCGCGTTTGCGAATTTCTTCCATGAGCTTTTGCATTCGTTCTTCAAATTGGCCTCGAATCCCTGTTCCTTGGACTAGACTGACCACATCCAGACGGATGACCTGCTTGCCTTGGAGTTTATGGGGAACATCGCCATCAACAATCTTCTGAGCTAGACCTTCAACAACGGCTGTTTTACCAACACCTGGTTCTCCGATAAGGACAGGGTTGTTCTTGGTTCGACGGTTGAGGATTTCGATAACGCGGATAATCTCCTCATCTCGACCAATAACAGGGTCAATATCTCCCCGACGAGCAATCTCAGTAATATTGATACCATATTCCTCTAAGAGTCCTCTTTCTTGGCTAGGAGGTGTTTGAAGTGGGCCGCGGTTTTGAGGCCCATAACCACCGCTTCCTCCGTATCCCCCACCAGATTGAGTTGGAGGGACGTTATTAGAAGAAGGTTTGAAATTGTTCAAATCATTGAAAAAGTCGCCGAAGGGATCAAAGTCATGATTATTTAAGTCAGTCATTCCTTTAAAGAGGGTATTATTTGGATCTGTTTTGATAATTTTATAGCAATTTTGACAGAGATCAATTTGCTTTTGCTGTCCATTGATATTGGTATACAGATGAATTGTTGAGTCGTTAATTTTACAGTTTTGACAGAGCATACATCTACCTCATTTCATTCTTATTCTTGGTCTAAGAAAAAGGTCAAGAATAGTCAAAGTTTTATACTCTCATTATAGCATGATTAAGGTGTAAAGCAAGTAAAAAGATTGGGAAGTGGTCGTTTTTAAAAGAAGGATTTATGGAGAATCCAGCGACATTGAAGGTAAGAAAAAATCCCATTTGTGGTGACAAAAAGGATTCTCATTCATCGGGCCTTTCTGCCCGTTGTTTTTATATTAGTAAAGGAGTTCGTAGATCTCCATTGCAATCAAATCAATGCTATCAAAGGTATAAGTTTCACGAGCTTCTACATCGCGAAGGGTGAAGAGCGATCCGTTTTCTTCGTCATGGCTGTATGCAACTTCTGCGACAACAACACCTTCACGTTCAAAATTACGTTTTAGATTTCCACCATCTTTTGTCATTGCTTCTAGGCGGTTAATGATTCTAACCAAATGTGATTCCATTTTGATTCTCCTCCATTTCTTATCGTTTCTATTTTACCATAAACAAGAGGTAGTTGACTAGAAAAAAACTGTGATTTCTCTCTATTTCTCTATTCTATCAAGTTAATTGGTAAAATTAGAGAAAAAGGATTGAATTTTAATTCAATTCATGTTATAATCATACAATCCAATACATAGAAAGTTGATTGAATATGAATTTTTCTTTTTTACCAAAGTATTTACCGTATTTTAACTATGGTGCTCTGATTACCGTATTGATTTCTATCCTTGTTGTCTGCTTAGGGACCATTATAGGTGTGTTACTGGCCTTTGCTCAGCGATTACGCTTTAAACCGCTCGTCTGGTTTGCGAATGTCTATGTTTGGATCTTCCGTGGTACTCCGATGATGGTTCAAATAATGATTGCCTTTGCTCTTATGCATATCAATGCTCCGACTATTCAAGTGGGAATTTTAGGAGTTGATCTTTCTCGTTTGATTCCTGGTATTCTGATTATTTCTATGAACAGTGGTGCTTACGTTTCAGAAACTGTTCGTGCGGGGATCAATGCGGTTCCTAAAGGGCAGTTAGAGGCAGCTTATTCCTTAGGTATTCGTCCCAAAAATGCCATGCGTTATGTCATTTTGCCACAAGCTATCAAAAATATTCTTCCAGCTCTGGGAAATGAATTTATCACCATTATCAAGGATAGTTCCCTCTTGTCTGCGATTGGGGTGATGGAGTTGTGGAATGGTGCAACGACTGTAGCGACAACAACTTATTTACCGTTGACTCCCCTTTTATTTGCAGCCTTTTACTATTTGATTATGACCTCTGTTTTGACAGTGGCATTGAAAGCGTTTGAAAAACATATTGGACAAGGAGACAAAAAATAATGACAGAAACCTTGATTAAAATTGAAGAACTACATAAGTCTTTTGGGAAAAATGAAGTTTTAAAAGGTATCAACCTTGAGATTAAACGAGGAGAAGTTGTGGTCATTATCGGTCCGTCAGGGAGCGGGAAATCAACTTTCCTTCGTTCTATGAATCTCCTTGAAGAAGCAAGTAAAGGTAAGGTTATCTTTGAAGGAGTTGATATCACTGATAAGAAAAATGACCTTTTTGCTATGCGTGAAAAGATGGGCATGGTATTCCAACAATTCAACCTCTTTCCCAATATGACAGTGATGGAAAATATCACTTTGTCACCAATTAAAACCAAAGGTGAAAGCAAGGAAGTTGCTGAGAAAAGAGCACAGGAACTGTTAGAAAAAGTTGGTTTGCCAGATAAGGCAACGTCCTATCCACAGAGTTTGTCAGGTGGTCAGCAACAACGGATTGCCATTGCACGTGGACTTGCTATGGAACCAGATGTTTTGCTCTTTGATGAGCCGACTTCAGCCCTGGATCCTGAGATGGTTGGAGAAGTTCTAGCTGTGATGCAAGACCTTGCCAAGTCGGGGATGACCATG
This sequence comes from Streptococcus sp. 1643, assembly GCF_006228325.1. Taxonomy (NCBI): domain Bacteria; kingdom Bacillati; phylum Bacillota; class Bacilli; order Lactobacillales; family Streptococcaceae; genus Streptococcus; species Streptococcus sp. 1643. Next base: position 1,275,282 of record NZ_CP040231.1, on the reverse strand, counting down.
GTGATTGTGACTCATGAAATGGGCTTTGCGCGTGAGGTAGCAGACCGTGTTATCTTTATGGCGGATGGGGTTGTTGTCGAAGATGGAACGCCTGAGGAGATTTTCGATCAAACAAAAGAACAACGGACCAAGGAATTTTTGAGTAAGGTTTTGTAATACCTCATTTTTAGAAGAAATGGAGTAGGCATCATGGCTTCCAGTAAAGAATATTTAGATTTTATTCTCGAACAGCTATCAGAGCTAGAGGAGATGAGTTATCGTCCAATGATGGGAGAGTATATCCTTTATTATCTTGGGAAGATTATTGGGGGAATCTATGATAATCGTTTGTTACTGAAGCCTGTGAAGCTGGTCTTGGATCAACTGGGACAGACTAAGCTTGAACGTCCTTATGAAGGAGCTAAGGAGATGATTTTGATAGAAGACATTGAAGATAAGTCATGTCTAATCAGATTAATCAAGGAGATGTATGAAGTCTTACCGGCTCCAAAAGTCAAAAAGAAAGCCTGACAAGTTTACCTAGTATAAATAAGCATAAAAGCTCGATAAGGGCTTTTTCTTATAGTTTCAGACTATAAGGTCCATTAGGCAAGAAGTGTTAGAATGGCGAGTTTTTTTTTGATATAATAGAGGATATTTGATAGAAAAGAGAAGAGATATGGCACAGATTATCGATGGGAAGGCTCTTGCGGCTAAGTTACAAGGACAGTTGGCTGAGAAGACGGCTAAACTAAAAGAAGAAACAGGTCTAGTTCCAGGATTGGTAGTGATTTTGGTGGGGGACAATCCTGCCAGCCAAGTCTACGTTCGCAACAAGGAACGGTCAGCTCTCGCTGCTGGCTTCCGTAGTGAAGTAGTGCGAGTTCCAGAGACCATTACCCAAGCGGAATTGTTAGACTTGATTGCCAAATACAATCAAGATCCAGCTTGGCATGGGATTTTGGTCCAGTTACCTTTACCAAAACATATCGATGAAGAGGCAGTTTTATTAGCCATTGACCCCGAAAAAGACGTGGATGGTTTCCATCCCCTAAACATGGGTCGTCTCTGGTCAGGTCATCCAGTTATGATTCCTTCGACACCTGCAGGAATTATGGAGATGTTTCATGAATATGGGATTGATCTAGAAGGTAAAAATGCAGTTGTTATCGGTCGTTCAAATATTGTTGGAAAACCGATGGCTCAGCTTCTTTTAGCTAAAAATGCAACAGTGACCTTGACTCACTCACGCACCCATCATCTTGCCAAGGTGGCTGCTAAGGCAGATATTCTTGTGGTTGCAATCGGTCGCGCTAAGTTTGTGACTGCTGACTTTGTCAAACCGGGAGCGGTTGTCATTGACGTTGGGATGAACCGAGATGAAAATGGCAAGCTTTGTGGAGATGTTGATTATGATGCGGTTGCACCACTTGCTAGTCACATCACACCTGTACCTGGTGGAGTTGGTCCTATGACTATTACTATGCTAATGGAGCAAACCTATCAGGCAGCGCTTCGAACACTAAACAAGGACTAGGAAGATGAAATTCGTATTTGACCTGGATGGAACGCTATCTTTTGACTATATGACCATAGATGAAGAGATTAAGCAGGTTCTTTTAAAGGCTGAAGATTATGGGCATGAGATTGTATTTGCTTCAGCTCGCTCTTATCGGGATTGTTTGGGTTTATTAGGTTCTGAACTCAGTCAGCGTTTGGTTATAGGTTTGAATGGTGGCGTAGCCTATTATCTGGGGAAGGCTATCTTCGAAAGGAATCTCGATACTAGAGTTTATCAGGCGCTAGTGGATTATTGCCAGACCTATAATCTCCCTTTCTTTGTAGATGATTGCTTTGACTACAGTGGTCAGATTGTAGAGAAGATTCCATTTTTCTCCAGTGTGGATCCCCTAAAGGTGGCTCGTCATCAGAAACTTGAGGACTTAGGGACTCCGATTAAGGTAGTCGTTTATATGGGTGACCATGAGGAGTTGCTTGATGATCTACTTGGTCAGTTAGAAAGACTGGGGCAGGCTCATCTCTCCTATCATGCGCATGAAAAGTGCCTTTATGTTAATCCCTTGGATACTCATAAGGCGACAACTGTTGAAAAATTATGTGGGGAGAACTTCATCGCTTTTGGAAATGACCAAAACGATATTGAACTATTTAAAACGTCTCTCTATTCTGTCCAGATAGGAGATTTTGCCGGCCTTACTCCATATGCAGATGACACGTTAGAGCTAAAAGGAGCTCCTTCTCCAGCAGTGGCAGCTAAAATCTTACAGACCTTTGCGGAATTTAAGGGAAAATAGATAAAAGGAGGTCTGAACCTCCTTTTGTAGTATAATAGAGTGAGAGGGAAAAAACGATGAAAGTGATTGATCAAGCTTTACTAGAAAAAGTCATTATTGAACGTTCTCGTCACAGCCATAAGGGAGATTACGGGCGTTTGCTATTGCTGGGAGGGATCTATCCTTATGGGGGAGCTATCATCATGTCAGCCATTGCAACTGTCAAAAGTGGTGCAGGATTGGTGACCGTTGGAACAGATAGGGAAAATATCCTTGCTCTACACAGTCATTTACCTGAGGCCATGGCATTTTCTCTTCAAGACCAGCAATTGTTAAAAGAGCAGTTGGAAAAGGCAGAAGTTGTCTTGTTAGGTCCGGGTTTGCGAGAGGATGCATTTGGAGAAGAACTCGTAAAACGAGTCTTTGACAGCCTTAGAAAAGACCAGATTTTGATTGCAGATGGCGGCGCTTTGGGCATCTTAGCAAAAGCTCATTTTCCATTCCCATCTAGTCAGCTCATCCTAACTCCCCACCAAAAGGAATGGGAAAGACTGTCTGGTATAGTTTTTGACCATCAAAATACAGAGACGACTGCTAGGGCTCTTTCAGCTTTTCCTCAAGAAACGATTCTAGTCGAGAAGGGGCCAGCAACTCGTATCTGGAAAGCTGGTCAGCCTGAATATTATCAGTTAGAGGTTGGAGGTCCCTATCAAGCAACTGGTGGGATGGGAGATACTCTGGCTGGGATGATTGCAGGTTTTGCAGGTCAGTTTCACCAAGTCAGCCTCTATGAGAGAGTGGTGGCAGCAACCCACCTTCATTCAGCTATCTCGCAAGAACTTGCTCAAGAAAACTACCTTGTCTTGCCAACAGAAATTAGCAAGGCTCTTCCGAAAGCAATGAAAAAAATATCTCAAAAAGGCAGCTAATACCTTAGTTGTCTTTTTTTGTTGATGTAGCTTTGTTAATAAGGTTTTCAAATACCTCAGAATCAGGAATCAACTGCTGAACTTGCGTGAAATTCTCACTTTTAAGGTCTGGGTTTTTAGTCAAACTCGCAAGTGAATCCAGATTGTTATCAAAGTTGAGGGGTGTCAAATCATGCTTTTTTTGATATAATTTTTAATGATGAATGCGAGAAATGATCGGTATGTGGTCGTTGATTTAGAGGCGACCAGCACCGGAAGCAAGGCAAAAATTATTCAAGTAGGTATTGTGGTGATTGAGAATGGTGACATCATCGATCAGTATGCGACTGATGTCAATCCTCACGAACCCTTGGATTCTCATATCAAAGAATTAACAGGTCTGACCGATCAACGTTTGGCTGTGGCACCAGAATTTTCTCAGGTAGCTGGAAAAATTTTTGAATTGGTTAAGGACGGTATTTTTGTTGCGCACAATGTACAGTTTGATGCCAACCTTCTTGCAGAATTTCTCTTTTTTGAAGGGTATGAATTGCGTACACCGCGGGTGGATACAGTTGAGCTTGCCCAAGTTCTATATCCTCAGTTTGAAAAGTATAACTTAGGTATCCTTTGTCAAGAGTTGGGCATTGAGCTGGAACATGCCCATACTGCCCTGTCAGATGCTCAGGCAACAGCTGAACTCTTGCTTTACATGCGTCAAAAACTTTTTGAGCTACCTAAAGGGCTCTTAGAAAGCTTATTAAACCTTGCAGACAACCTTCTCTATGAAAGTTATCTGGTGATTGAGGAGGCCTATCAGCAACAATCTCTCTTGTCTTCGCCAGACTTGATGGAACTTCATGGGCTTTTCCTCAAAAAGGAAAGCAAAGGCTTAGTCCCACGAAAGTTATCCAAAGACTTTGCTAAAAACATTTCTTTATTGGGGCTGGAGGAGCGTCCACAACAGCTGGAATTTGCGGAGAAGATTGAGCAATTATTGGAAGAAGACCAGACTTCCTTTATCCAAGCTCAAACGGGACTGGGCAAGACTTATGGTTATCTCCTCCCAGCTTTGAACTTGGAGAGTCAAGCAGGTATCCTAGTGAGTGTTCCGACCAAAATTCTTCAAAATCAAATCATGCAAGAAGAAGGTCAGCGCTTAAAAGAGGTCTTCCATCTGGAAATTCATAGTCTCAAGGGGCCTCAAAATTACTTGAAACTGGATGCCTTTCACAGAGTTCTCAATCGATCAGAGTCCAATCGCCTTTTCACACGCTTTAAAATGCAGTTGCTTATCTGGCTAACAGAGTCAGAGACAGGTGACTTGGACGAAATCGGGCAGCTTTATCGCTACCAGCACTTTCTGCCAGAACTAGTCCACGATGGCAAGCTTTCAAAGAAAAGTTTATTTGCTACAGAGGATTTTTGGAAACGAGGGCAGGAAAAGGCCAAGACCAGTCGTGTTCTTCTGACCAATCATGCCTATCTGGTCACTCGTTTGGAAGACAATCCAGAGTTTGTTGACAACCGTTTGGTAATTTTGGATGAAGCTCAAAAAATGCTGCTAGCTCTCGAAAATCTAGCTCAGCAGGCTTATCGCCTTGAGGAATTTGTAAGCCAGCTTGATAAGTCCTTGGAGTCAGAAGAAGATTTGATTCAGAAACGCTTGCTTGAGAGTATAGGTTTTGAATGTCGTTACTTGATGGAGCAGTATCAATCAGGTCTTAAGAATGGAAAGTGGTTGGATTCTCTCGAAGAGTTGCGCCAGCATTTTTCGGAGTTAGCTCTCCCAGAGTATCGAGAGCTTGCAAACTTTTTCACCTCGGACCGTGAATTTTGGATTGCTACAGCAGAGAAATCGAGCAAGGATGTCTTGATTTGTTCAAGTAAAAAAGGCCGCTTTATACTAGCAGACTTATTGCCAGAAGATTGTAGGCTCTTAGGAGTATCGGCTACTCTTGAAATCAGCAATCGGGTTTCCCTAGCAGATTTATTGGGATTTCCTGATGCTCCGCTTGTTAAGCTTGATGTAGCAAAGCAGGAACAACAAGAAGTCTTTCTAGTCAATGACTTTCCTCTTGTGACAGAAGTTCCGCATTTTGACTATGCTAGTGAAGTGGCTTCTGTCATTCGAAGCTTACAGGCCTTTCAAGAACCCTTATTGGTCTTGTTTACCTCAAAAGAAATGCTGCTGGCAGTTTCGGACCTGCTCGACCAACCGCATCTAGCTCAGTATAAAAATGGGGAACCAAGCCAACTGAAAAAACGTTTTGAAAAAGGTGAACGTCAGATCTTGCTTGGAACAGGTAGTTTCTGGGAAGGGGTTGATTTTTCAACCCATCCTTGCGTGATCCAAGTGATTCCGAGATTGCCTTTCCAAAATCCCCAAGAGCCTTTAACAAAAAAATTAAACCAGGAACTGCGTCAAGAAGGGAAAAATCCTTTCTATGATTATCAGTTGCCGATGGCGATCATTCGGCTAAAACAAGCTCTGGGCCGTACTGTTAGACGATCTGACCAAGGTTCGGTTGCTGTAATCTTAGACAGTCGTGTTACCAGCAAGCGTTACGGCAAACAAATCGCTCAGGCCTTGTCAAAAGAAAGGGCTGTTCAGGTTCTTTCTAGAGAACAGCTAGAGCCTGCTGTAGCTGATTTTCTCCAATCTCGTCGCAATAGAATGAAAGAAAAATCCAAGAAAGAGAAAAGGTAAAAAATATGAAACGTTCCTTCGACTCTCGAGTCGATTATAGCCTCCTCCTACCAGTGTTTTGTTTACTGGTGATTGGAGTAGTGGCCATTTATATAGCAGTTAGTCATGACTATCCAAATAATGTATTACCAATTCTAGGTCAGCAAATCGCTTGGATTGCCTTGGGTCTTGTCATTGGATTTGTGGTCATGTTCTTTAATACCGAGTTTTTATGGAAGGTGACTCCCTATCTTTATGGTCTAGGGCTAGCTTTGATGGTCCTCCCTCTTGTTTTCTACAATCCAAATCTTGTAGCGTCAACAGGTGCCAAGAACTGGGTATCGATTGGTGGAACGACACTTTTCCAGCCATCGGAATTCATGAAGATTTCCTATATCTTGATGTTGGCTCGAGCCATTGTAAGATTCACTCAAAAACACAAGGAATGGCGACGGACTATTCCCTTGGATTTCCTATTGATTGGTTGGATGATCGCCTTTACCATCCCAGTCTTGATCCTCTTAGCCCTACAAAGTGACTTAGGGACTGCCTTGGTCTTTGTAGCTATTTTTTCCGGTATGGTTCTCCTTTCAGGTGTTTCGTGGAAGATCATCATTCCGGTTTTTGCGACAGGAGTGACTGCAGTTGTAGGTTTTATGGCCATCTTTATAAGCAAGGATGGACGTGCCTTCTTGCATCAGATTGGGATGCCAACTTACCAGATCAACCGCATCTTGGCTTGGCTCAATCCCTTTGATTTTGCACAAACAACAACATATCAACAGGCGCAGGGACAAATTGCGATTGGAAGTGGTGGCTTGTTTGGACAAGGTTTCAATGTGTCCAATCTCCTCATTCCAGTACGTGAGAGTGATATGATTTTCACCGTAATTGCAGAAGACTTTGGCTTTATTGGTTCAGTCTTTGTGGTTGCTTTATACTTGCTTCTCATCTACCGTATGTTGAAGATTACGCTCAGGTCAAATAACCAGTTCTACACCTACATTTCGACTGGTTTTATCATGATGTTGCTCTTCCATATCTTTGAAAATATCGGTGCCGTGACAGGCTTACTTCCTTTGACAGGGATTCCTCTGCCTTTCATTTCTCAAGGGGGATCCGCAATTATTAGTAACCTCATCGGTGTCGGTCTCCTCTTGTCTATGAGTTACCAGACCAATCTAGCAGAAGAGAAAAGTGGAAAAGTTCCATTCAAACGAAAGAAAGTTGTCCTAAAACAAATCAAATAAGGAGGCCACTATGGCAAAAGTAGCAGTTATTTTAGCCCAGGGTTTTGAAGAAATTGAAGCCTTGACAGTAGTCGATGTCTTGCGTCGAGTAAACATTTCTTGTGATATGGTAGGATTTGAAGAGCAGGTGACAGGGTCGCATGACATTCAGGTAAAAGCCGACCGTATCTTTGATGGCGATTTGTCCGACTATGACTTGGTCGTTCTTCCAGGTGGCATGCCAGGCTCAGCTCACCTACGAGATAATCAAGCCCTCATTTCACAGATTAAAACCTTTGATCAAGCAGGAAAGAAAATTGCAGCTATCTGTGCAGCTCCAATCGCTCTCCATCAAGCAGGTGTCCTGAAAGACAAGTACTTTACTTGTTATGACGGAGTTCAGGAGCAAATTACTGACGGAATTTATCAAAAGCAAACAGTGGTTGTAGATGGTAATCTAACAACTAGCCGAGGACCGTCAACCGCACTTGCCTTTGCCTATGAGTTGGTAGAGCAATTGGGAGGAGATGCCGAAAGTTTACGAGTTGGCATGCTCTATCGAGATGTCTTTGGAAATCAACAGTAAGACGAGAGTTCGGCTCTCGTTTTTTACTTGGAAAAATCTAGGAAATCATCGCCTTTTTCATAAAAAAATGGTATAATGAAGGGTATGAAATATCACGACTATATATGGGATTTAGGTGGTACCCTATTGGATAATTATGAGACTTCTACTGCAGCCTTTGTAGAAACCTTAGCCCAATACGGAATAGAGCAAGAACACGACCGAGTCTACGAAGCTTTGAAGGTTTCGACAGCTTTTGCCATCGAGAAGTTTGCACCAGATATCGAGGATTTTTTAGAGAACTATAAAGAAAATGAAGCGCGTGAGCTAGAACATCCAGTTTTGTTTGAGGGAATTCCAGAATTACTCAAAGACATTTCGGACAAGGGTGGTCGCCATTTCTTGGTTTCTCATCGAAATGACCAAGTTCTAGAACTTCTTGCTAAGACCCAGATAGCGAACTACTTCACCGAGGTGGTGACTGCCAGTTCTGGCTTTAAACGAAAACCAGATCCTGAGTCCATGATTTATTTACGTGATAAATATCATATTACATCTGGTTTGGTCATTGGTGACAGAAATATTGATGTAGAAGCAGGCAAAGCTGCTGGCTTAGATGCCTATCTTTTTAATAACGTTGCGACATTGAGACAAGCAATAGACATGTAAGAAAAGGGAAAAAATGACAGAAGAAATCAAAAATCAACAGGCACAGGATTATGATGCCAGTCAAATTCAAGTTTTGGAGGGACTTGAAGCTGTTCGTATGCGTCCAGGTATGTATATTGGATCGACTTCAAAAGAAGGTCTTCACCATCTAGTATGGGAAATCGTTGATAACTCAATTGACGAAGCCCTAGCTGGATTTGCCAGTCACATCCAAGTCTTTATAGAGCCTGATAATTCCATCACCGTTGTGGATGATGGGCGTGGAATTCCTGTTGATATTCAGGAAAAAACAGGACGTCCCGCTGTTGAGACCGTCTTTACAGTTCTTCACGCTGGAGGAAAATTCGGCGGTGGCGGATATAAGGTATCAGGTGGGCTCCACGGAGTAGGATCATCAGTAGTAAACGCTCTTTCAACCCAACTAGATGTTCATGTTCACAAAAACGGTAAGATTCATTACCAAGAATACCGTCGTGGTCATGTTGTTGCTGATCTTGAGGTGGTTGGAGATACGGATAAAACGGGAACAACAGTTCACTTCACACCAGATCCAGAGATTTTTACAGAAACAACGACTTTTGATTTTGATAAATTAAACAAACGTATTCAAGAACTAGCCTTTTTGAACCGAGGCCTTCGAATCTCCATCACAGATAAGCGTGAAGGTCTCGAACAGACTAAACATTATCACTATGAGGGTGGGATTGCTAGCTACGTTGAATATATCAACGAGAACAAGGATGTGATCTTTGATACACCAATCTACACAGACGGTGAGATGGATGATATCACAGTTGAAGTAGCCATGCAGTACACAACCGGTTACCACGAAAACGTCATGAGTTTCGCCAATAACATTCACACCCATGAAGGTGGTACGCATGAGCAAGGTTTCCGTACAGCGCTGACACGTGTTATCAATGATTATGCCCGCAAGAATAAACTGCTAAAAGACAATGAAGATAACCTGACAGGAGAAGATGTTCGTGAAGGTTTGACAGCTGTTATCTCTGTCAAGCACCCTAATCCGCAGTTTGAAGGCCAAACCAAGACTAAATTGGGAAATAGCGAAGTAGTCAAGATTACCAATCGCCTCTTCAGCGATGCCTTCTCTGATTTCCTCATGGAAAATCCACAGATTGCTAAGCGTATCGTGGAAAAAGGAATCTTGGCTGCCAAGGCTCGTGTAGCTGCCAAGCGTGCGCGTGAAGTCACACGCAAGAAATCTGGTTTGGAAATTTCCAATCTTCCTGGAAAACTAGCAGACTGTTCTTCGAACAACCCAGCTGAAACCGAACTCTTCATCGTCGAAGGAGACTCAGCTGGTGGATCAGCCAAATCTGGTCGTAACCGTGAGTTTCAGGCTATCCTCCCAATTCGTGGTAAAATCTTGAACGTTGAAAAAGCTAGCATGGATAAAATCCTTGCAAACGAAGAAATTCGAAGCCTTTTCACAGCCATGGGAACAGGATTTGGTGCAGAATTTGATGTCACTAAGGCTCGTTACCAAAAACTCGTTTTGATGACCGATGCCGATGTTGATGGAGCCCACATTCGAACTCTCTTGCTAACCTTGATTTATCGCTATATGAAACCAATCTTAGAGGCTGGTTATGTTTACATTGCCCAACCACCGATTTATGGGGTTAAAGTTGGAAGTGAGATCAAAGAATACATTCAACCTGGTGCAGATCAAGAAATTAAACTCCAAGAAGCCTTAGCACGTCACAGTGAAGGGCGTTCAAAACCAACCATTCAACGTTATAAAGGTTTGGGAGAAATGGATGACCACCAATTGTGGGAAACAACCATGGATCCTGAACATCGCTTGATGGCGCGTGTTTCGGTAGATGATGCTGCCGAAGCAGATAAAATCTTTGATATGTTGATGGGGGATCGAGTAGAACCTCGTCGCGAATTTATCGAAGAAAACGCTGTTTACAGTACACTTGACGTCTAAAAAATGTGGGAAATAGTTCCCTTGGTTTAAAAAATATGATATAATCATTACGATTGTTTCTAGTATAAAAGGAGTTTGATATGTCTAATGGACAACTAATTTATCTAATGGTTGCGATTGCAGTCATTCTGATCTTAGCTTATGTAACAGCCATCTTTTTACGTAAGCGTAATGTAAGCAGGTTAACGGCCCTTGAAGAAAGAAAAGAAGAACTCTACAACCTTCCTGTAAATGATGAGGTTGAAGCCGTTAAAAACATGCACTTGATTGGTCAAAGTCAGGTGACCTTCCGTGAATGGAATCAAAAATGGGTTGATTTATCTCTGAACTCATTTGCTGATATCGAAAATCACCTCTTTGAAGCTGAAAGCTACAATAATTCTTTCCGTTTCTTTAAGGCAACACACAAGATTGATCAGATTGAGAGCCAAATCGGCTTGATTGAAGAAGACATTGCTGCTATTCGCAATGCTCTCTCAGAACTTGAAAAGCAAGAATCTAAGAATAGTGGCCGTGTCCTTCATGCCTTGGACTTGTTTGAATCCCTTCAACATACCGTTGCAGAAGACTCAGAGAAGTATGGGAAAGCTCTTCCTGAGATTGAGAAACAATTGGAAAATATCCAATCGGAATTCTCTCAATTTGTTACTCTAAATTCATCAGGTGACCCAGTTGAAGCTGCAGCAATTCTTGATTCAACTGAAAATCATATTCTTGCTTTGACACACATCGTTGAGCGAATTCCAGCTCTTGTTGAAACCTTGACAAAGGAATTGCCAGACCAATTGGCAGATTTGGAAGAAGGCTATCGCAAGCTGTTGGATGCCAACTACCACTTTACAGAGACAGATATCGAGTCTCGTTTCCAACTTTTGCATGAATCTCTGAAAAATAATCAAGAAAATATTCGTCAGTTGGAATTGGACAATGCAGAGTATGAAAATAATCGCATCCAAGAAGAAATCAACGCACTTTATGATATCTTCACTCGTGAAATTGCAGCTCAAAAAGTGGTTGAAAGTCTTCTTGCTACATTACCAACTTATCTTAACCACTTGAGAGAAAATAATCAGGTGCTTGTTCAAGACCTTGAACGCTTGACTAAAACCTACCTTCTTCCTGAAAGTGATGGCAATCATGTTCGTCGTCTTCAAGCAGAATTGGCTGCACTTGATACAGCAATCATGGAAGTGACGGAGGATCAAGGTGAGTCAACACAAGCCTACTCTGCTCTTGAAGAACAGTTGGAAATGCTTCAAAGTAACCTCAAGGATATAGAGGATGAGCAAATCTCTGTTAGCGAACGACTTGCCCAAATTGAAAAAGACGACCTCAATGCTCGCCAAAAAGCAAATGTCTATGTGAACCGTTTGCATACCATCAAACGTTACATGGAGAAGAGAAACTTGCCAGGTATTCCTCAAAGTTTCTTGAAACTTTTCTTTACTGCAAGTCATAACACAGAAGATCTGATGGCAGAGTTAGAACAACCACAAGTGAATATTGAATCGGTTAAACGAATTCTTGAAATTGCAACAAATGATATGGAAGCACTTGAAACAGAAACCTATGATATCGTTCAATATGCAACCTTGACGGAGCAACTACTCCAATACTCAAACCGTTACCGTTCATTTGATGAGCGTATTCAAGATGCTTTTAACGAAGCGCTTGAAATTTTTGAGAAAGAGTTTGACTACCAAGCGTCGTTTGAAAAAATTTCACAAGCCTTGGAAGTTGCAGAACCAGGGGTTACTAACCGTTTTGTAACTTCATATGAGAAAACACGTGAAGCGATTCGTTTCTAAAATAGAAACTTAGATTTATTGAATTACACCCCAAAAGTTAGACAGAAAAAATCTAACTTTTGGGGTGTTTTATTATGAAATTAACTTATGAGGATAAAGTTCAAATCTATGAACTAAGAAAACAATGACAAAGATTCAAACAGTTTTCAAAAAGATTTGGTGTGGATTCTTCTAGTCTAAAGTACATTGTGAAATTAATTGACCATTATGGAATAAAAATCGTTAAAAAGGGGAAGAATCGTTACTACTCCTCTAAATTGAAGCAAGAAATGATTGATAAAGTCTTGCTGGAAGGTTGTTCGCAAAGAAGTGTAGCTTTAGGTTATGCTTTACCCAACCGTTCACTGTTGAAAAATTGGCTGGCACGATACAGGAAAACGGGTATACTATTGTTGAGAAAACAAAAGGGAGACCTGCTAAAATGGGACATAAAAGGAAAAACCCCTGGGAATAAATGTCAGAACTAGAGCGACTTCAGGAAGAGAATGAACGCTTATGGATTGAGGTGGCCTACTTAAAAAAGTTAAAAGAGTTAGAGGAAAGGGACGAGTTCTTAGAGCGAGAAAGGCAGAGACAGTTAGAGAAATGGTTTCAGGAGGATTTCGACTAGATTTACTTCTTGAAACGGCACAATTAGCTCGCTCAACTTACTACTATCAGTTGAAGCAACTGGATAGGGTGGTTGATAAGGATCAAGAACTTAAAACCGAAATTCAGGCTATTTATAATGATTATAAAGGAAATTATGGTTATCGTCGGATTCACTTAGAGCTAAGAAATCGTGGTTATGTGGTCAATCATAAGAAAGTTCAACGTCTGATGAAAGTCCTTGGTTTAGTAGCTCGAATTCGTCGGAAACGGAAGTATTCTTCCTACCAAGGAAGAGATTGGCAAGAAAGCAGATAAGCTCATTCAACGCCAGTTTTAGATGGTTTCAACAGCGAAATCATTGCTTATTATCTTTCTACTTCGCCCAACTTAGAACAAGTGAAAACCATTTTGGAACAGGCATTCACAGAGAAACACTACGAGAGTACGATTCTCCATATCGATCAAGGATGGCAATACCAAGATGATTCTTATCATCGGTTTCTAAAGAGTAAGGGAATTCAAGCATCTATGTCGCGCAAGGGCAACAGCCCAGACAACGGTATGATGGAGTCCTTCTTTGGTATTTTGAAATTGGAGATGTTTTACGGTTATAAGAAGCATTTTAGGTCTTTAGAAGAGCTTGAACAAGCTATTGTGGACTACATTGATTACTACAACAACAAACGAATTAAGGTCAAACTAAAAGGACTTAGTCCTGTGCAGTACAGAACTAAGTCCTTTCAATAATTATTTGTCCAACTTTTGGGGGTCAGTACACTAACTTTCGGTTTTTTTAGCAATTAAACTATATGGAATTTAATAGAAGACTCTATTAAATTAGTAAAATAAAAATGTTTAAATATAAAATTTTTTATATTTCAGATTTAATTATAAAAAATTTTTTAAATATTTAATTTGAAAATATTCAGCTAGATAGCTTTTAAAAGCAATATTTTTTGAAAAAGTGAAATTCGATATAAAATATTAACACTGCGTCAATATTTTCAAAAGGCAATAACCTCATAATATTACAAAAAAAATTAATTTTGTTTTATAATAAAATTAAAGGAGATTTCTATATTAAGTACAGAACAAATACGATAAGTATTGTACTCACATATAGTTATGAAATATGTTAATATGATGTAGTTTAATTAATAACTCTCATGTATTTCAATAAGTCTGAAAGGAGATGAGTATTGGGAATCTATTATCAGAGTTGGTCGTTTTAATGTTTTCGGTAATTTAGAAAGGAAGATTATGAAGAACAAGAAATTTTGGTTACCCATCCTAACCTCTCTGGCCTGTTTGCTAGGGATGATCTTTGCTCCAAATTCAGTTCAAGCAAAGGAACTGAAGAACGTTATCAGTAATATTGGAATTTGGGAGGTTGATAATGGTAGATTTATAAAACCGGATGCGAATGGTGTTTATACTCTGTCTCCTGAGCATAATGATTACCCGAACTACAAGTTTATCGTAGATTATGATTTAAGTGCTTACGATGGTAAGTTAGAGGATGGTGATACCTTTACATTCACTGTTCCAGGTCCTTTGTCAGTTAAAGAAGAAACTTTTGATCTAAAGGACAAGGAAACAGACCTTGTTATCGGAGAAGCAAAAATTGTGTCAAATGGTGATAATAATGGTGGAAAGGCTACAATTACCCTAAAAAATTTAAAAACTTACCTAGAGAAGAAGAAGGGAATCTACGTTCAGAATGTTAGAGGAAGCTTCTATCTTGGATTTAGTTCTAAGAATGAACTAAGTGAGCAAACACTACGCTTTGAAAAGACAGAAACCATAAATGAAATTACTTATCAAATCAGGGTTGGTCGAAGAGGCGAGGTTGATTATTCTGAAGGGATTGGCAAAGCCAACTTTAGTAAATATCATGGATTAATTAGTAAGGAAGCCTGGACCTCAAAAGCTTTAAATAAGAGTGGTCAATATCTTCATACGTGGTATGTTAGGGTCAATCCAAAGCAAGCTTCATATGATAAAATTGAGATTCATGATTGGGTTGATCCAAATTCGTCACCAATGCAAATGATTCCGGAATCTCTCAGTGTTATAGCAGGTTGGTATAACAAAGTATACTACATGAAAGATGAGGTAGTTTTAGAAGCTGGTAAAGATTACCAAGTTAATTGGAATGATTCTTATACAGAATTCACCATTACCATTAACAACGCTTCTTCTATCGTAGCTAAAAATGGAAAACCAGCAGCTTTTCGAATTGGTTATAAAACGAGCGCTCCAGGAGATGGTACAAAAGTACTGAATAATGTCGAAGTAAAAGCTAATGATAAAAAACTGGAGTATCAAGATTATAGTAATAAGACGGTACTTCAGCAGATTGGTAATTCTGTTGTGGCCTCAGGAGGAACTATACAATTAGAGACAGCTTACCGTATCATTCTTTACAAGGTCGACGAGCTGACTCATGACCGTCTAAAAGGAGCAAAATTCAAGATTACTCCTCCGGCAGGAGCTACGGCTAAAGAGGAAATTGTAACGACAAATGATAATGGAATTGCTGAATCATCTATTTACTCAGAAAGTGATATCAAGAAAGGGAACTTTACGGTAACCGAGATTGAGGCTCCTGAGGGATATGAGTTGAATCCTACTCCATTTGAGATGACTGTTGGACAAGATGGAGCTATCAAAACAGTTACAAATAAACGTAGCAAAGCTAAAGCCAAGATTAAAGCTAATAAAAAACTTACAGGTCGTGAGTTGAAGGCTGAAGAGTTTGAATTCACTTTAACAGACCAAGATGGTAAGGTGAAAGAAACTGTGAAGAATGACAAAGACGGAAACATTGCTTTCTCAGAATTGGAATTCGACAAAGCAGGGACTTATACCTTTAAAATTGCTGAAAAAGCTGGCAGTGATACAGGCATCAAGTACGACACTAAAACTGTTACGGCTACAGTTACTGTAGCGGACAAGGGTAAAGGTGCACTTGAAGCAACTGTTTCTTACGATGATGAAAAAGCTTTCGAGAATACTTACACTCCAGCAAAAACGGAAGTTCCTGTGAAGAAAGTATGGAAGGACGAGAACAACCAAGACGGTAAACGTCCAACTTCTGTCACAGTTAAATTGCTTGCAGATGGTCAAGATACTGGTAAAACACTTGAATTGACTGAAGCAAATGGTTGGGCTGGAAGCTTCAAAGACCTTGATGCTGATAAAGGCGGCACACCTATCAAGTATACTGTAGTAGAAGTAACTGTTACTGGTTACACTTCTGATGTTACTGGTGACGCTGCATCAGGATTCACTATCACAAATAGTTATTCTCCAGAAACAGTTGATGTAAAAGCAACTAAGAACTGGGATGACGCAAACAACCAAGACGGCAAACGTCCAACCAAGATTACAATCAATCTTTTAGCAGATGGTGAGAAAGTCGCATCGAAAGAAGTTCAAGCAGCCGCAGACGGAACTTGGACTGCTACATTCGAAAAATTAGCAAAATATAAAGCTGGTAAAGAAATCAAATACACTGTAACAGAAGAAGCCGTAGCAGAATACGAAGCGACTATTACAGACTTTACGATCACAAACAAATATGCTCCTAAAGCAATCGACTACAAGGTAACAAAAGTATGGAAGGACGCAAACAACCAAGACGGCAAACGTCCTGAGTCCGTAACGGTTCAACTTTACAAAAAAGTAGGAGATGCAGATCCAGTAGCTGTTGAAGGTAAGAAATTGACCTTAACAGCTAAGGAGAAGACTGATGATAACACTTGGGTAGCATCCTTCACCAATCTTCCACAATACGAAGCTGGAAAAGAAATCACCTATTCTATCAAGGAAGTGGATGTACCAGCTGGTTATGAATCCTCTGTGACTGGTCAAGTAGTGACAAACACCTATAATCCAGAAACAGTTGTTCTTTCAGGAACTAAGGTTTGGAAAGATAACAACAACCAAGACGGTAAACGTACAAGATCTGTGAAAGTTCAAATTCTTAACGGCGAAAAAGTTGTTCAAGAAATTGAAGTTTCAGAAAAAACTGGCTGGAAGTTCGAATCTAAAAAACTTCCTAAGTATGAAAATGGTAAAGAAATCAAGTACACTGTCAAAGAAACTGCTATGACAGAATACAAAGCAACCATCACTACAGATAAGGATGGCAAGTACACCATTACCAATGAATATACACCAGAAAAAATTGCTGTAAGTGGACAAAAGACCTGGATTGATAATAACGACCAAGATCGTATCCGTCCAGCATCTATCACTGTCGCTCTTCTTGCCAATGGTAAAGAAACTGGCAAGACAGCAATCGCAACAGCTGAAACAGGTTGGAAGTATGAATTCACTGAACTGGACCGTTACCAAAATGGTAAAGCAATCGAGTACACAGTCAAAGAAGTTGGTGTTCCTACAGGTTACACAGCTACTGAAACTGGTATGAATGTGACCAACACCCACACACCAGAGAAAACAGCTGTAAAAGGTCATAAGATCTGGAAAGATGAAGAGAACAAAGATGGCATCCGTCCAGCATCTATCACCGTAAAACTTCTTGCAGATGGTAAGGAAACTGGTCAGACAGCTACAGTGTCAGAAACAAGTGGCTGGACTTATGAGTTTACAGGTCTTGATCGTTATCAAGAAGGTAAGGAGATTGCCTACACTGTTGAAGAAGTGAATGTTCCAGATGGTTATACAGCTTCAGTAGAAGGTTACAACATTACAAATACGCACACTCCTGAAAAACCAACACCTGGCAAACCAAATGAACCAGGTAAGCCTAAAAAAGGTGGGGAATTGCCTAATACAGGAAGCGAGTCTAACCAAGTGGCTCTAGTAGCTGGAATCGCCCTTCTTGGATTGGGAACAGGATTCTTGGCAAGACGCAAAAAAGAAGATTAAGTTTTTTAAACGGTATCTTTCACGAAATTTTGCAACACAGTTTAAAAGTGGAAACAAGTGTCAATGGAAATTGGCACTTGTTTTTTTTGTAACTAACTCTGGTTCTACTACCAGATACAAGTGGATAGTTGCCACTTACTAAAAAGCTATTGTTTTTGCGATGAATTCCACTATAATAGGTGACAAATAGAAAAGGAGATGTTGCATATGATTGAAACAAGATTACAAGATAAATTGAAGTCAGGCTTGGAGGTAGAAAATTTTCAAAAAGATGGGGCTATCTATCTGTCTCTTAATCCAGATTATCTATCTGGATATAATGCTAAATAGATGACCATGTATAACCATATGGCTCGCTGGTACGATATGAGTGAGAAATGGATAGGACCACTTCTCCACGGCAAAGCAATTGATAAGTTGAGAAGGGATCTGATGGAGGAAATAGAATGGAAAGATAATTTATCAGTTCTTTATGTCTCTATCGGGACTGGTCAAGACCTCCGTTATATCCCTGAGACAATTGACCTGAAAAGTTTAGACTTTGTAGGGGTAGATATTTCTATCAGTATGCTAGAAAAATGCCAGAAATCTTGCGCTAACAAGACCAATCTGCAACTTTTCCATGCTTGCGCGGAGGATCTACCCTTTGCGGATAATAGTTTTGACATTGTCTACCATATTGGCGGAATCAATTTTTTCAATGATAAGGCCAAGGCTATGCAGGAAATGCTACGAGTGGCGAAGTCAGGGACTAAGCTTTTAATTGCAGATGAGACGGCTGACTATGTGGATCAGCAATATAAGAAAAATCATTTTAGTAAGGATTATTTTAAAGATGCTACTGTTGATTTGAGTGAAATTGAGAATGCTGTTCCAAGCGAAGTTAAGGAAAAGGAAATGAAACTTCTTTGGGATGGTAAATTCTACGCCTTGACATTTAGGAAATAAGAAAAAGTATCTTGGTAGAGCTTAGAAAGTAAGTATGAAGATAAAAACATTCCCTTAGACAGCTGTCTGAGGGAATACTTTTTATGGGAGCATCATCAATTTGACAATCATAGCTATGTAGATGATTAAGGTAAGGAGAAAACCGGCTCTCCAGAAGAATTTGATGAATTTAGGGTAATAAAAACTTCGTTTTTTGACAAGGAAAAAGACTACAAGGAGGATTGCTAGGAGAGAAAGTGCGACTCCAAGTCGCGGTAGAAAGTTGTGGGTAAAGGCTTTAGCAGTGATCAGATAGTACTCGAATACCAAAAGTGGAAAAGCTAGATCCGCGAAATTAAATCCTATTTTCCTAAGTCCGAAAAGCTTGGTGACAATAAAGCAAACCACCAAGGTTAATATCAATAATAAAATAGATGCTATTTTCATTAAAATCATACCCATATTGTATCATAAAAAAACGCTAAAGGAAATGAGAAACAAGGGAATTTGTTGGAAAGTCAGGCTTTTGAGATTGTAGGTGTTTTTTGTTATAATGAAAGTTATGAAATCTTATAATACCTTGAATGATTATTATCGAAAACTTTTTGGAGAAAAGACTTTCAAAGTTCCTATTGATGCGGGATTTGACTGTCCAAATCGTGATGGAACTGTAGCTCATGGTGGTTGTACTTTTTGTACGGTTTCAGGTTCTGGAGATGCCATCGTGGCACCGGATGCTCCTATTCGTGAGCAATTTTATAAGGAAATTGACTTTATGCACCGCAAGTGGCCAGATGTTCAGAAGTACTTGGTTTATTTCCAAAACTTTACCAACACCCATGAAAAGGTGGAAGTGATTCGGGAGCGATATGAGCAGGCTATCAACGAGCCAGGTGTAGTGGGAATCAATATCGGAACACGTCCGGATTGCTTACCTGATGAAACAATCGAATATTTGGCTGAGTTATCGGAACGCATGCATGTGACGGTTGAATTGGGATTACAGACAACCTTTGAAGCAACCTCTGACCTGATTAACCGTGCCCATTCTTATGAATTGTATGTTGAAACAGTAAAACGCTTGAGGAAATATCCCAAGATTGAGATTGTTTCCCATTTGATTAATGGTCTGCCCGGTGAGACTCATGAGATGATGATTGAAAATGTACGCCGTTGTGTTACGGATAATGATATTCAAGGAATTAAGTTGCACTTGCTTCACCTCATGACCAATACACGGATGCAGCGAGATTACCACGAAGGACGCTTGCAACTGATGAGTCAGGATGAGTATGTCAAAGTTATCTGTGATCAACTGGAAATCATTCCCAAGCATATCGTCATCCATCGAATTACAGGAGATGCACCGAGAGATATGCTGATTGGTCCTATGTGGAGCCTCAATAAATGGGAAGTGCTAAATGCCATTGAAACTGAGATGCGACGTCGTGGAAGTGTGCAAGGATGCAAGGCTGTAAAACAGGAGTTTAAAAATGAAAAGACCACTTGAGATGGCACATGATTTTTTGGCTGAGGTTGTGACAAAAGAGGATATTGTAGTGGATGCGACCATGGGCAATGGCCACGATACACTTTTTTTAGCCAAGCTAGCCAAGCAAGTCTATGCCTTTGATATCCAGGAGCAGGCTTTGGAGAAGACGCAAGAGCGTTTGGATCAGGCTGGAATGACAAATGCCCAGTTAATCTTGCAAGGTCATGAGACACTGGACCAATTTGTTACAGAAGCTAAGGCAGGGATTTTTAATCTGGGTTATCTGCCTTCTGCTGACAAATCTGTCATCACCCAACCTCAGACTACTATCGAAGCATTAGAAAAGCTGTGTCATTTGCTTGTCAAGGGGGGACGGATTGCTATCATGATCTACTATGGTCATGAGGGAGGAGACACCGAGAGGGATGCTGTATTGGATTTTGTTAGCCAGTTGAACCAACAAGAGTATACAGCTGCCATTTATCGGACTCTCAACCAAGTTAATAATCCACCGTTTTTAGTTATGATTGAAAAATTAGAAAGGTATAGACATGGATAAGCAATA
Organism: Streptococcus sp. 1643; assembly: GCF_006228325.1. Classification (NCBI taxonomy): domain Bacteria; kingdom Bacillati; phylum Bacillota; class Bacilli; order Lactobacillales; family Streptococcaceae; genus Streptococcus; species Streptococcus sp. 1643. The sequence continues at coordinate 1,254,707 of NZ_CP040231.1, read as the reverse complement.
CCTTCGTGAGAAGCTTGAGGCAATGCGCCAAAATTTTGTCGAGTCAACGCATCACGAGCGAGCAGTCGGAGTGCTCGACGAAGCACATATGAGCAAAAAAATGCTTAAAATCAAGAAAAAATTAGTGGCTCTTGAAATGGAACGATGCCAGAAGAAAATTGAGCACAAAGACTGTTCTAAGATTGATCAGAAAATCCAAGAGCAAAAGAAGATTTTTGAATCTTGTTGTAAAAAAGATTAAGGAGGAATTGTGTGGAATTACTCATTTACTTGATTCTATTTTTATTTGTCTTAATCATTTCAACTACGACCAATAAACTTCTCCCTTTTTTGCCCCTTCCTCTTGTGCAAATCCTTTTGGGGATTGGGATTGGCTTATTTGTTCCCGATGCGGACTTTCATCTCAATACAGAGCTGTTTCTGGCCATGGTTATTGGTCCCTTACTTTTCCGAGAGGCAGAAGAAGCGGATATTACGTCCATTTTGAAACATTGGCGGATTGTCGTCTTTCTGATTTTTCCTGTGATTTTTATCTCAACCTTAAGCTTGGGAGGCATGGCTCACTTCCTTTGGATGACTCTTCCTTTGGCTGCCTGTTTAGCAGTTGGAGCGGCACTTGGGCCAACAGATTTGGTTGCCTTCGCATCTCTTTCTGAACGTTTTCGTTTTCCCAAACGGGTTTCTAATATTCTAAAAGGGGAAGGACTCTTAAATGACGCTTCTGGTTTGGTTGCCTTTCAGATGGCTCTTGCTGCTTGGACAACAGGAACGTTTTCTTTCAGCCAAGCTGGAACTTCCCTAGCACTTTCTATTCTTGGTGGTTTTGTAGTCGGTTTTGTGACGGCTATGGTCAATCGTTTTTTGCATAGCTTTTTACTGAGTGTACGAGCGATAGATATAGCCAGTGAACTATTGCTAGAGCTAAGTTTGCCGCTCATGACCTTTTTCATCGCAGAAGAGTTTCATGTTTCAGGGATTATCGCAGTAGTGGTTGCAGGTATTTTGAAGGCCAGTCGCTTTAAGAAAATTACGCTCCTTGAGGCTCAGGTAGACACCGTGACAGAGACCGTCTGGCACACCGTGACCTTTATGCTAAATGGATCAGTCTTTGTTCTCTTGGGAATGGAATTAGAATTGATTGCAGAGCCAATTTTGTCTAATTCTCTCTACAATCCCCTTCTTTTACTGCTTTCAGTTGTCGTTCTGACCTTCTTGCTTTTTGCGATCCGCTTTGTCATGATTGCTGGTTTTTACTTTGTGAGGACGCGTCGACTTAAGAAAAAAATTCATAAGTACATGAAAGATATGCTTCTTTTGACCTTCTCTGGTGTCAAAGGGACAGTATCTATCGCGACTATTCTCCTCATACCAAGTCATTTGGAGCAGGAGTATCCTCTGTTGCTCTTTCTCGTAGCAGGCGTTACACTATTAAGCTTTCTAACAGGTTTACTGGTCCTCCCTCACTTATCTGAGGAACAAGAGGAAAGCAAGGACCATTTGATGCATATTGCGATTTTGAATGATGTAGCTGCAGAATTAGAAAAAGAACTGGACCATCACAAGAACAAACTTCCTCTTTATGCAGCTATTGATAATTATCATGGTCGGATTGAAAACCTCATCCTTAGTCTGGAAAATAAGAGAGTCCAAGAGGACTGGGAGTCCCTCAAACTTCTTATCTTGAGTATTGAGAGTGACGGTTTGGAGCAAGCCTACGAAGAAAATAGAATCAGCGAGCGTGGCTATCGAGTTTACCAACGTTACTTAAAAAACATGGAGCAGAGTATCAATCGGAATTTCGATTCTAGAGTGACTTATTACTTCCTAGTTTCCTTACGGATAATGCGCTTTCTACTCCATGAAATGTTTACCTTTGGCAAAACTTTCCGTAGTTGGATGAATGAAGAATCTCGTAAACTATTAGCAGTTGACTATGATCAAATTTCAGAGTTGTATTTGGAAAATACAGAGCTGATTATCGAGAGTTTGGAAAACCTAAAAGGGGTTTACAAGAGTTCTCTGATTAGTTTTATGCAAGAGTCTCGTCTACGTGAGACGGCCATTATCGGAAGTGGTGCCTTTGTTGAGAGGGTTATCAATCGCATCAAGCCAAACAATATCGATGAAATGCTACGAGGCTACTATCTCGAACGTAAGGCAATCTTTGAATACGAAGAAGCTAAACTGATAACAGCCAAGTATGCCAAAAAACTACGCCAAAATGTGAATAATTTAGAAAATTATTCTCTGAAAGAGGCCGCAAATACTTTACCTTATGATATGCTAGATTTAATCAGAAGAACTTAGATGATGAAGAAAATGACGGAGGATGGAACATGAAAAAGTGGTGGAAAGAGCTGACGGACAGGCCCTTATTGAAAGCTTTTTTGCATTATTATCAAGCATCTGATAGTGAGTTGACCAGTGTTGCGGTTGCCTACTATTGGTTGATTTCAATCTTTCCTTTGCTGATGATAATGGTTAATATCTTGCCTTATTTTCAGATTCCGGTCTCAAATTTTTTACTGACGATCAAGGAATTTTTGCCTGATACGGTGTATGATGTGGTCGCCAAGATTGTCCGAGAAGTTCTGACTCAACCATCGACTGGTTTGCTGAGTTTTGCCGTTTTATCTGCACTCTGGACCTTTTCGAAATCAATGGATTTCCTCCAAAAAGCCTTTAACAAAGCCTATGGGGTGACCAAGAGTCGAGGAATTATCTCCCATCAGTTGATGAGTCTCCTTGTTAGTTTTGGCTTGCAGATTCTTTTTGCTCTAGCCTTGTTTTTGAGTATGTTTGGTCGTATGTTGCTCAACCTTCTCAAAACTTACTGGCAATCAGACAGTCCGCTATTTTCCTACCTGCAAGATTTTACAGGCCCTCTGGTCTATGCCTTGATTTTTGCCATTCTAGTCATGATTTATTACTTCCTTCCAAAAGTAAAAGCACCACGAATCCGCTATGTTTTACCAGGAAGTGTCTTTGTCTTGCTAACTCTTATCTTTTTATTGAATATCTTTTCTGTCTACGTCAATAGTTATGTTAATCATCTGGTTGATGTCCGATTTTTCAGTTCCATTATCGTGGTAGTCATGATGTTCTGGTTTATTCTCATTGCAAAGATTTTGATTATCGGAGCAGTTATCAATGCCAGTGTTCAGAGCTTGAAAGATCCAAAGTTTAGTATGGAATAATTAGAAAAATCCCTATTAGGTTTCCTAATAGGGATTTTCTTAATAGATAAACATGGCATCTCCAAAACTGAAGAAGCGGTAGTGTTCTTGGATGGCATGGTGATAGGCATCTAGGACTAAGTCACGACCGGCAAAGGCAGAAACTAGCATAACAAGAGTTGACTTGGGTAGGTGGAAGTTGGTTGAAAAAGCATCCACAACCTTCCAGTCATAGCCTGGTTTGATAAAGATATTGGTCCAGCCAGAATCTGCTTGGATTTGCCCATTAAACTTGGAACCGATGGTTTCCAGTGTGCGGATCGAAGTGGTTCCGACAGCGATGACACGACCTCTATTTTCCTTAACAGAGCGAAGGGTGGCTGCTGCTTCCTCAGAAAGTTGGTAGAATTCGGAGTGCATTTCGTGTTCATCCAAATTGTCCACAGAAACAGGTCTAAAGGTTCCGAGTCCGACATGAAGAGTGAGATAGACCAGATGAACACCTTTGGCTTGGATTTCTGCTAGCAGTTCTTTGGTGAAGTGCAATCCAGCAGTCGGTGCTGCAGCAGAGCCACTCTCTTTAGCGTAGACCGTTTGATAGCGTTCACGGTCATCCAATTTTTCATGGATATACGGTGGCAGCGGCATTTCTCCCAGACTTTCCAAGACTTCTAGGAAAATTCCTTGGTATTCAAAGCGGACAATACGGCCCCCGTGGGTTAGTTCTTCTGTAACGACAGCACTGAGACGACCATCTCCAAAGCTGACACGAGTACCGACCTTGAGGCGTTTGGCAGGTTTAGCCAGAACTTCCCACTCATCACCTGCAGTATTTTTGAGTAGGAGAAGCTCCACATGGCCACCTGTTTCTTCCTTTTGACCATAGAGGCGGGCAGGGAGAACGCGAGTGTCGTTCATGACAAGAGCATCACCAGGTTCCAGCATGTCGATAATAGAGTGGAAATGTTTATCCTGCATTTCTCCCGTTTCACGATTAACGATAAGGAGTTTAGACGCATCACGTTTTTCAAGGGGTGTTTGGGCAATCAATTCCTCAGGTAAGTGGAAATCAAAATCAGCTGTATTCATTTTTTCATCATTCTTTCTAAGTTCTAATCCTATCCATTATAACATGTTTCAAGTTTGGACGCTCTTTTTTTAGAAATTAAATCGTTTTCACTTGACAAAAATTGGTCTATACCATATAATGAATATAGAAATATGGAGGATATAAAATGAAAGTTATAAAAGTTGAAAATCAAGTCGAAGGTGGAAAAGTAGCTTTTGAGATTTTGAAGGAAAAATTGGCCAATGGTGCTCAAACATTAGGACTTGCAACAGGAAGCAGCCCGCTTGAGTTTTACAAGGAAATCGTTGAGAGTGACCTTGATTTTTCAAATCTAACCAGTGTGAATCTTGATGAGTATGTAGGGCTTGATGGGGACAATCCACAGTCTTATCGTTACTTCATGCAGGAAAACTTGTTCAACCAAAAACCATTTAAGGAAAGCTTCTTGCCACGTGGTGTTAAGGACAATGCTGAAGAAGAAGTTGAACGCTACAATCAAATTTTGGCTGACCATCCTGTTGATTTGCAAATCTTGGGGATTGGTCGCAATGGACATATCGGCTTTAACGAGCCAGGAACTCCATTTGATAGCCAAACGCATCTAGTAGAACTTGATCAATCTACCATCGAAGCCAATGCACGTTTCTTTGACAAGATTGAAGACGTTCCAACTCAAGCCATTTCAATGGGAATTAAAAACATCTTGGATGCCAAGTCAATTATTCTCTTTGCCTACGGTGAGTCGAAAGCAGAAGCCATTGCTGGAACAGTATCAGGCCCAGTGACTGAGAATCTACCAGCAAGTAGCCTACAAAACCACCCTGATGTGACTATTATTGCTGATGCAGAAGCGCTCAGCTTACTTGAAAAGTAAAAATACAAGAACCACTTGCTCTTTGGAGTGAGTGGTTTTAGACATATAAAACTTCAACATTATGTTAGGGGACCACATGAATAAAGAAGAATTTCTAAAAATAAAAGAAGCATATAAGAACGATAGGCAGAAGAGAAAAAGAAGATAATAGACTTCCTCTTAAATAAGAAAAATAATGATGGAAACTTAATATTTTTTTAAAAAACAGATATAAATAAAAATGAGTTAAATAAAGATGAGGATATATCATTTGTACAGACAAGTGGAGGAAGTGGAAAACCAAATGACTCATCAGGAGGTACTTTATCTAGACCATATGATTTATCAAATCATATGTGGATTGATTTGTCTTATAAAGGAAATAAAATCTTAATCTCTTTACAGTCTTTTGATATTGATCCAAATAATGAAAAGAATCTTCATGTCTTATATGATAGAAAGAATAAAAAACTTAGTTTCCTCTTGACATTTATTCATTTTGCATGTAAAATAGAATAGATCTTGAACTTGAAGGGAGTGAAAAAAATGTCTAAAACAGTAGTACGTAAGAATGAATCTCTTGACGATGCACTTCGTCGTTTCAAACGTGCGGTTACTAAAGCTGGTACTCTTCAAGAAACACGCAAACGTGAATTCTATGAAAAACCTTCTGTAAAACGTAAACGTAAATCAGAAGCAGCTCGTAAACGTAAAAAATTCTAATTTGAAATGAAAGGCTAGACTTGTCTAGTCTTTTTATTTTTAAATAAATACTGTAAATCCTGCAAAAAAAGGAAACTTCCACCTACAATCTGATATAATAGTAGGGAGAACTCGATTGAAGGAGGAAATTATGTCGGTTTTAGTAAGAGATGTCATTGAAAAACTCAGATTAGATATTGTCTATGGTGAAGGCGAATTACTTGAAAAAGAAATCAATACTGCGGACATTATGAGACCTGGTCTTGAAATGACGGGCTATTTTGATTACTATACACCAGAACGGATTCAGCTGTTAGGGATGAAAGAGTGGTCCTATTTAGTCGCCATGCCTGCCCAGAACCGTTATCAAGTTTTGAAGAAAATGTTTCTACCTGAAACACCTGCGGTTATCGTGGCCCGTGGCCTGGTGGTACCAGAGGAAATGTTGAGGGCTGCTAGGGAATGCAAGATTGCGATTTTAACCAGTCGAACAGCAACCAGTCGTTTATCTGGAGAGTTATCCAGCTACCTTGATTCCCGTTTGGCTAAACGTACCAGTGTGCATGGTGTCTTGATGGATATCTATGGCATGGGTGTCTTGATCCAAGGGGATAGTGGTATCGGTAAGAGCGAGACAGGTCTTGAGCTTGTGAAGCGTGGACACCGTCTAGTAGCAGACGATCGTGTAGATATTTATTCTAAGGATGAGATGACTCTTTGGGGCGAACCTGCTGAAATCTTGAAACATTTACTTGAGATTCGTGGAGTTGGGATTATCGATATCATGAGTCTCTATGGTGCAAGTGCCGTAAAAGATTCTTCACAAGTTCAGCTAGCAGTTTATCTAGAAAATTACGATACGCATAAGACCTTTGACCGTCTAGGAAACAATGCCGAAGAACTCGAAGTTTCTGGTGTAACGATTCCGCGTATCCGCATCCCAGTAAAAACAGGACGCAATATTTCCGTTGTTATTGAGGCAGCTGCCATGAACTATCGTGCTAAAGAAATGGGCTTTGATGCGACGCGTTTATTTGAAGAACGCTTGACAAATCTAATCGCTCAAAATGAGGTGAAACATGATTAATCCAGTCGCATTTGAAATTGGTCCCTTTGCTATTCGTTGGTATGCTTTGTGTATTGTAGCTGGTTTGGTTCTGGCAGTCTACCTTGCCATGAAAGAAGCTCCTAAAAAGAAAATCCTGTCAGATGATATTTTGGATTTTATCCTGATTGCTTTTCCGGTAGCTATTTTAGGTGCTAGACTATACTACGTACTCTTTCGTTTAGATTATTATCTGCAAAATCCAGGTGAAATCATCGCCATTTGGAATGGTGGTTTGGCCATTTATGGAGGTTTGATAGCGGGCGCTATTGTCCTTTATATCTTTGCAGATAGAAAGCTGATTAATACTTGGGATTTCTTAGATATTGCAGCACCGAGCGTCATGGTTGCCCAGAGTTTAGGGCGCTGGGGGAACTTCTTTAACCAAGAAGCCTACGGTGCAGCAGTAGATAGTCTGGATTATTTGCCAGGCTTCATTCGTGACCAGATGTACATTGATGGTAGCTACCGTCAGCCGACCTTCTTATATGAGTCGGTTTGGAATCTAATTGGATTTGCTTTAATCTTGATTTTTAGACGAAAATTCAAGGAAATCAGACGTGGTCATATTACTGCTTTCTACTTGATTTGGTATGGCTTTGGTCGTATGATCATCGAAGGGATGCGGACGGATAGTCTCATGTTCTTTGGTCTGCGAGTTTCCCAATGGTTATCAGTTATCCTTATCGGACTCGGTATTTTTATCATACTTTATCAAAATCGAAAGAAAGCCCCTTTCTATTATACAGAGGAGGAAAAATAAATGTTAGAAGTTGCATATATACTTGTTGCGATTGCTTTGATTGTCTGTTTAGTCTATTTGACAATCACGATTCAAAAAGCAGGTCGTATGATTGATGAGACAGAGAAAACCATCAAAACGTTGAGCTCAGATGTGAACGTTACCTTGCATCAGACTAATGAATTGTTGGTTAAGGTCAATGTGTTAGCAGACGATATCAATATCAAAGTTGCGACGATTGATCCACTCTTTACGGCGGTGGCAGACTTGTCTGAGTCAGTTTCTGATCTTAACCAACATGCGCGTGTTTTAGGCAAAAAAGCTTCATCTGCTGGTTCAAAGACCATTAAAACAGGTGCAGGCTTATCCGCTCTTCGTGTCGCAAGTAAATTTTTCAAAAAATAAAAAAGGAGAAATCTTATGGGAAAACTATCCTCTATCCTTTTAGGGACTGTTTCAGGTGCAGCTCTTGCTTTGTTTTTGACGAGTGACAAGGGCAAGCAAGTTTGTAGTCAAGCTCAGGATTTTCTAGATGATTTGAGAGAAGATCCAGAATATGCTAGAGAGCAGGTTTGTGAGAAACTAACTGAAGTGAAGGAACAGGCAACTGACTTTGTATTGAAAACAAAGGAGCAAGTAGAATCTGGCGAAATCACTTTTGATAGTGTCCTTGACCAAGCTAAAAACTGTGCTCGACAAGCGACGGAAGCGTCAAAGGAAACCTTTAACAATCTCAAGGAGCAGTGGCAAGAACAGTCAGCAACTCCAGACGTTGCTGAAGACCAAGAAGAAATCATCATCGATATTACTGAAGTATAAGGTATCACCATCTCTGGTTTTTGGAGATGGTGATTTTTATCTGCAAGCCTGTCTTTGTGGTATAATAAATACTATGCAGAAAAAACCAACATCCGCCTACGTGCATATTCCCTTTTGTACACAGATTTGTTATTATTGTGACTTTTCAAAGGTGTTTATTAAGAATCAACCAGTAGATAGTTATTTGGAGCATCTGCTAGAAGAGTTTCGTTCTTATGATATCCAAAAATTGCGAACTCTCTATATTGGAGGTGGGACGCCAACAGCTCTGTCCGCTCCGCAATTAGAGTTGCTCTTAGATGGCTTGACTAAAAATCTAGACTCATCTGTCTTGGAAGAATTGACCATTGAGGCCAATCCAGGCGATTTGGACGCGGATAAGATTGCGGTTTTGAAACAGTCGCCAGTCAATCGTGTTTCCTTAGGTGTGCAGACTTTTGATAACAAAATGCTGAAAAAGATCGGGCGTAGTCACTTGGAGAAGGATATTTATGAGAATATCGACCGTCTCAAACTGGCTGGTTTTGACAATATCTCCATTGATCTAATCTATGCTCTTCCAGGTCAAACTATGGCTCAGGTCAAGGACAATGTGGCTAAGGCTATCTCGCTTGATATTCCTCATATGAGCCTTTATAGCTTGATTTTGGAAAATCATACGGTCTTTATGAACCGCATGCGACGAGGGAAGTTGCCCCTACCCAAGGAAGAGTTAGAAGCGGAGATGTTTGAGTACATCATTTCAGAGCTTGAGCGAGCTGGTTTTGAGCATTATGAGATTTCGAATTTCTCCAAACCAGGCTTTGAAAGTCGCCATAATCTCATGTACTGGGACAATGCTGAATATTATGGTATCGGTGCGGGTGCTTCAGGTTATGTGAACGGGGTGCGCTATAAAAACCACGGTCCTATCCGCCACTATCTCAATGCAGTAGAGGCAGGAGATGCACGGATAACAGAAGAAAACCTGACTCAAAAGGAGCAGATGGAAGAAGAAATGTTCCTAGGCCTCCGGAAAAAATCCGGGGTTTCTATGGCGCGATTTGAGGAAAAATTTGGACGATCCTTTGATGGACTTTATGGCGAAATCATCAGAGATTTGGTTCAACAAGGACTTATGCAGATCGACGGTGATCGTGTCCGAATGACAAAGAGGGGTCTCTTCTTGGGAGACACTGTAGCAGAACGATTTATTTTGGAGTAGAACAATGGGCTTAACTTATCAAATGAAAATGAAAATTCCTTTTGATATGGCGGACATGAACGGTCATATCAAACTTCCAGATGTGATTTTGCTGTCCTTGCAAGTATCAGGTATGCAGTCGATCGAACTGGGAGTTAGTGACAAGGATATGTTAGAACGTTACAATCTGGTCTGGATTATTACAGACTATGCGATTGACGTGGTTCGCTTGCCTCGCTTTGCTGAAGAGATTACGATTGAAACAGAAGCATTGACTTACAATCGTCTTTTTTGCTACCGTCGTTTCACTCTCTATGATGAAGCAGGTCAAGAAATCATTCGCATGGTAGCAACCTTTGTTCTCATGGACAGGGACAGTCGTAAAGTTCATGCTGTCGAACCGGAAATTGTTGCGCCTTACCAGTCTGAGTTTGATAAAAAACTCATCCGTGGGCCAAAGTATGCTAACCTAGAAGACCCGATCAGTAAAGACTACCATGTTCGTTTTTACGACTTGGATATGAATGGTCATGTTAATAACAGCAAATACCTGGATTGGATTTTTGAAGTCATGGGAGCAGATTTTTTGACCAAGTATATTCCAAAGAAAATCAATCTCAAGTATGTCAAAGAAGTGCGACCAGGTGGCATGATTGCCTCAGCTTATGAACTCAAGGGACTAGAAAGCAAGCATGAGATTATCAGTGATGGCGAGATCAATGCCCAAGCTATGATTACGTGGCAAGAAATTGAAGGCAATTAGAAAGGACGATATGGCTTATAAAGGTTATTTAATTGATTTAGACGGAACCATTTACAAGGGGAAAGACAGAATCCCGGCAGGAGAGGCTTTTGTCCATGAGTTACAAAAAAGAGAAATTCCCTACCTCTTTGTGACCAATAATACAACCCGTACTCCTGAGAGCGTTCAAGAGATGTTGGCTCAGAATTTTAACATTAATACCCCTCTATCAACTGTCTATACAGCAACTCTGGCAACCATCGACTATATGAACGACTTGGGACTGGAAAAGACAGTCTATGTCATTGGTGAAGCAGGGCTCAAGGGTGCTATCCAGGCGGCAGGTTATGTCGAAGACAAGGAAAATCCAGCCTATGTGGTCGTTGGACTGGACTGGCAAGTTGACTATGAAAAATTTGCCACAGCAACTCTAGCCATTCAAAAAGGTGCTCACTTTATCGGAACCAATCCTGACCTCAATATCCCGACGGAACGTGGTCTCTTGCCTGGTGCTGGTTCACTAATTACACTTCTTGAAGTAGCAACACGGGTCAAACCAGTTTATATCGGGAAACCAAATGCTATCATCATGGACAAGGCGGTTGAGCACTTAGGTTTGAAAAGAGAAGAATTGCTCATGGTTGGGGACAATTACCTGACGGATATCCGAGCAGGGATTGACAATGGTATTCCAACGCTCTTGGTGACGACAGGTTTTACCAAAACAGAAGAAGTGGCGGACTTGCCAATCGCACCAACTCATGTAGTTTCTAGCCTTGCGGAGTGGAATTTCGATGAAAACTAAACTGACCTTTTGGGGAAGTATGCTCTTTTTCCTCTCCCTTTCTATCCTACTGACCATTTATCTGGCATGGATTTTCTATCCCATGGAGATTCAGTGGCTGAACTTAGCGAATCGAGTCTATCTAAAGCCCGAAACCATTCAATACAATTTTCATATCTTGATGAATTACCTGACCAATCCCTTTAGTCAGGTCTTAGAGATGCCAGATTTTCGTTCATCAGCGGCTGGTTTACATCACTTTGCGGTGGTGAAGAATCTCTTCCACTTGGTTCAGCTAGTTGCCCTAGTGACGCTACCTAGTTTCTATTTCTTTGTTAGAAAGATTGTGAAAAAAGGATTTCTACCTCTATATCGTAAAAGTATTCTGACTTTAGTGCTATTGCCTCTAGTCATTGGGCTTGTAGGAGTGTTGATTGGTTTTGAGCAATTCTTTACTCTTTTCCATCAGATTCTCTTTGTGGGAGATGATACCTGGCTTTTTGATCCAGCAAAGGATCCCGTTATTTGGATCTTACCAGAGACTTTCTTTCTCCATGCCTTTTTACTTTTCTTTGCTTTGTATGAAGGAATGTTTGGTTTCCTTCTCGCTAAAGCTGCAAGGAAATAGTGGAAAAAATTCTGTATTTTTAATAAAAACCGAGAGAAGTTGCTCTACTCCCTATTTATTGTTAGGTTATCCTAAAGATAAACTTGCAAAGCAGGAGATTTTTGCAGAAAACAGTCTATTTTCTATGAAAAAATAGGCTTTTTTTCTAAAAATACCTAGTCAAGCGCTTTATTTTTTTGTATAATAGAAATAGCAAGTATAGATAAAAGAAGAGAAAAGCATGATTACACTATTTTTATCACCGAGTTGTACATCATGTCGTAAGGCAAAGGCTTGGTTAGAAACGCATAAAGTGCCCTTTCAAGAGCATAATATTATGACTAGTCCTTTAACAAGAAAAGAATTACAACATATTCTTTCCTTGACCGAAAATGGTACTGATGACATCATTTCAACTCGTTCAAAAATTTTTCAAAAATTGGATATTGATGTAGAGAGTATCTCGGTATCGGAGTTGCTTCAGTTGATTGAGCAATATCCTAGTCTTTTGCGTCGCCCAATTATTATAGATACCAAACGCATGCAGATCGGTTTTAATGAAGATGAGATTCGTGCTTTTCTCCCTCGTAGTTACCGTAAACAAGAATTGAAAGAAGCAACATTGAGAGCTGGTATAGGATAGATGAACAAACAGTATAGTTACCCACTAGATTTGTCGTGGAGCACTGAAGAACTTGCTTCAGTGCTTTCTTTTTTTAATGATGTTGAAGCTGCTTATGAAGATAAGGTTGAAGCAAAAAAACTGCTAGAATCTTACAAGAAATTTAAGTCTGTGGTTCCAAGCAAAAGTGAAGAAAAACGTTTAGGTCGCGAATTTGAGACGGCTAGCGGTTATTCCTTCTATCATGCAGTTCAATTAGCAAAAGAAAAAAGAGAAGGGAAGATTTCTCTTGGAAACTAAATTTGAATTTGCCAAACAGATTGTGCAGGAAGCTGCTAACTATATTTTGGCTCACATGAAAGAAGATTTGCAGGTTGAGCGCAAATCTTCGCCTACAGACTTGGTGACGCGTTTGGATAAGGAAGTTCAGGATCTCTTGGTTGGTAGAATTTTAGCATCTTATCCAGAAGACTTGATTTGCGCGGAAGAGGGTTGTTTACGTGCTGCAGTCGGTCAAGGTTCCGTTTGGGTGATTGATCCCATTGACGGTACCAATAACTTTGTCGCTCAGCAGGAAGATTTTGCCGTGATGTTGGCTTATTTTGAGAATGGTGTGGGCAAATTTGGTGTCATCTATGATGTCATGAAAGGCGATTGTTACCATGGTGGTGGTGCCTTTCCTCCTTGTCGCAATAATGAGCCCTTACCGCCTTTTAAAAAGAAACCTCTTCAAGAATTTTTAGTTGCCGGTAACTCAGGTATGTTTGAAAGCAATGAGTGGGGCTTGGGTGATTTGGGTCGATCAGTGTTGGGAGTCCGTGTTTACGGCAGTGCGGCCATTAGTTTTGCCAAGGTTTTATCGGGTCGTCTTCTGACTTATATTACCTACTTGCAACCATGGGATTACGCTGCGGCCAGTATCTTAGGGGAAAGTCTGGGTTATCGCCTTCTTACGGTATCAGGTGAGCCCGCTGATTTTAAAACGCGTCAGCCTGTCATGATGGTGCCAATCGAGATGCAAGAAGAGATTCAGTCTTATATCTACGAAAGGAAAGAGAACTAAATGCAATTTCCAGAAGGATTTGTTGAAAAATATGAAGCGATACTAGAAGACGAGGCAAGAGACTTTCTTGCCTCTTTTAAACAAGAAGCAGTTCCGGCTTTTCGAGTCAATCCCTTAAAAGAAAGTCAGTTATCGTTTGCAGATGCTATTCCCCATACACCTTGGGGGTATTATGGCAAGGTTTCTGGAAAGTCACCAGAGCATGTGACAGGTCTTGTTTATTCGCAAGAGCCTGCAGCCCAAATGGTGGCCCAGGTAGCTCAACCAAGACCTGGCATGAAAGTCTTGGACTTGGCGGCAGCACCAGGTGGAAAATCCACTCAACTAGCAGCTTATCTGGCTAATCAAGGAGTCCTTGTTTCCAACGAAATTTCAAGCAAGCGTGCTAAGATTTTAGTGGAAAATATGGAGCGATTTGGAGCGACAAACGTTGTTGTGACTAATGAATCTGCTGACCGCTTGGCCAAGGTTTTTAAAGGTTACTTTGATGTGATTGTTCTTGATGCACCTTGCTCAGGTGAAGGGATGTTTCGTAAGCAGCCAGATGCCATGGATTATTGGAGTACCGATTATCCGAGCCAATGTGCTAGTCTCCAAAGGGAAATTTTAGAAGATGCAGTGACCATGCTTGCTGAAGGTGGCCGTTTAGTTTATTCGACCTGTACTTGGGCACCAGAGGAAAATGAAGAAATCGTCCACTGGTTACTTGATACTTATGATTTTGAACTGCTTCCAGTTGATCATGTGAACGGTATGGTAGCAGGAATTGACCTTCCTGAAACGGCGCGGATGTATCCTCATCATTTCAAGGGAGAAGGTCAGTTTGTTGCCCACCTGCAGTTTAAGGGACAAAATCCAGCACCTAAATTCAAAGCTAGCAAGAGCAATCTCAGTCGTGAGCAACTGGCTTTGTGGCAAGAATTTGCCCAAAAACACTTGCGAGTCAATCTAACTGGTATCTTGCAAACTTTTGGAGATCAACTCTATCTCTTGCCAGAGATGCTACCTGATCTAGGAAAACTCAAAATTGCCCGAAATGGGCTCCATCTGGGGACTTTTAAAAAGAAACGCTTTGAACCAAGCTTTGCTCTGGGATTAGCATTGAAACCAAGCCAAGTAAAACAAAGTGTTGAAATCAATGATGAGAACTTTGTAAAATATGTGGCTGGTGAGACTGTTCAATTGTCTGAAGCTAGACCAAATGGCTGGTACCAAGTTCTGGTTCAAGGAAACGGACTAGGCTTTGCCAAGGTAACGGGTAATGTTTTGAAAAATTATTATCCAAAAGGGCTCAGATTCAGGTGAAAAAGCTAGTCAAAGAGCCTATTCTATGTTATAGTGGAAGTATGAGTTTTTTCTGATAGTCTTTCATTATTACTTATATTATACGATGGAATTGTCCGCTCTTAAGAATGACTAGATAAAATAAAGCGGGACAATCATTGATGATAATTGGATGATCAGGACAAACGGAAGAAATCAGAACATTTATCATTATGTTCAAGGAGAATAACAGTGAAAAAAAGAAAAAAGCTCGTCATGTCTCTTGCAGCTCTTTTTATGGCAGGTTCTCTAGCAGGATGTGCTAGCTGGATTGATCGTGGAGAATCCATGACAGCCGTTGGTTCAACTGCTCTTCAGCCTCTTGTTGAAGCGGCAGCAGATGAATTCGGTTCTAGAAACATCGGAAAAACAGTTAATGTTCAAGGTGGTGGATCGGGTACAGGACTATCTCAAGTCCAGTCTGGAGCAGTTGACATCGGGAACTCTGACGTCTTTGCAGAGGAAAAAGAAGGAATCGATGCTTCGGCTCTAGTAGACCACAAGGTTGCAGTGGCTGGTCTTGCAGTGATTGTAAACAAGGAAGTGGATGTTGAAAATCTCACAACCGAGCAACTTCGCAAAATCTTTACAGGTGAAGTGACCAACTGGAAAGAAGTTGGGGGCAAAGACCTGGCCATTTCAATCATCAACCGAGCAGCAAGTTCTGGTTCACGAGCGACGTTTGATACGGTGATTATGAATGGCCAAGCGGCAATGCAGAGCCAAGAACAGGATTCTAACGGGATGGTCAAGTCGATTGTATCCCAAACGCCTGGAGCCATTTCTTACCTGGCTTTTGCCTATGTAGATGACTCCGTGAAAAGCATGAAACTGAATGGGTATGAACCTACATCTGAGAATGTAACGACCAACAACTGGCCTTTGTGGTCTTATGAACATATGTACACACTTGGTCAGCCAAATGAGTTAGCTGCTGAATTCCTGAATTTCGTCCTCTCAGATGAAGCCCAAAATGGAATTGTTAAGGGCATGGGCTATATCTCTATCAATGAAATGAAAGTCCAAAAGGATGCTTCAGGTACCGTTACAGCAGTAGAAGGAGGTCAATAATGAATCAAGAAGAATTATCTAAAAAATTACTCTCTCCTTCAAAGAACTCTCGCCTTGAGAAGTTTGGTAAAGGTTTGACCTTCACTTGCCTTTCTTTGATTGTCATCATTGTGGCAATGATTTTGATTTTTGTAGCCCAAAAAGGCTTATCGACCTTCTTTGTCAATGGGGTCAACATCTTTGATTTCCTCTTTGGACAAACTTGGAATCCTTCAGGGAAACAATTTGGTGCCCTTCCGATGATTTTGGGTTCCTTTATTGTGACGATTTTATCGGCCCTCATCGCAACTCCCTTCGCTATCGGAGCTGCAGTCTTTATGACAGAAGTATCACCAAAGGGTGCAAAGATTTTGCAACCGGCCATTGAACTCCTCGTCGGTATTCCTTCAGTCGTCTATGGATTTATCGGTTTGCAAGTTGTGGTGCCTTTTGTTCGTAGCGTCTTTGGTGGAACTGGTTTTGGGATCTTGTCAGGGATTTTCGTTCTTTTTGTCATGATCCTACCAACTGTAACCTTTATGACAACAGACAGCTTGCGTGCTGTTCCTCGTCATTACCGTGAAGCCAGTTTGGCTATGGGAGCCACTCGTTGGCAAACCATCTGGCGTGTGACCTTGAAAGCAGCACGTTCAGGTATTTTTACTGCAGTGGTCTTTGGGATGGCGCGTGCCTTCGGTGAAGCCCTTGCTATTCAGATGGTTGTCGGAAACTCAGCAGTTATCCCAACCTCGCTAACAACACCAGCTGCGACCTTGACTTCTGTTTTGACTATGGGTATCGGAAATACCGTCATGGGAACGGTTGATAATAACGTTCTCTGGTCACTGGCCTTAGTCTTGCTCTTAATGAGTTTGGCCTTTAACAGTGTGATTAAATTGATTACGAAAGAAAGAGGAAAGAAAAACTATGCACGCTAAGAAATTAGATAAACTTGCAACAGCTGTCCTCTATACCATCGCGGGTATCATCGTTGCCATCTTGGCATCCTTGATTCTCTATATCTTGGTGAGAGGGTTACCGCATATCTCTTGGTCCTTCTTGACAGGGAAATCTTCCTCTTATCAAGCAGGTGGGGGTATCGGGATTCAGCTCTACAATTCCTTCTTCCTTTTGGTCATTACCTTGATCATTTCTGTTCCGCTGTCTATGGGAGCTGGCGTTTTCCTCGCTGAGTATGCCAAAAAAGGACCTGTGACCAATTTTATTCGTACCTGTATTGAGATTTTGTCTTCTCTACCATCAGTCGTTGTGGGTCTCTTTGGTTACTTGATCTTTGTAGTCCAGTTTGAGTATGGATTTTCAATCATTTCAGGTGCTTTGGCCTTGACGGTCTTTAACCTCCCTCAGATGACTCGAAATGTTGAAGACAGTTTAAAACACGTTCACCATACACAACGTGAGGCTGGTCTGGCCCTTGGAATTTCTCGTTGGGAGACTGTGGTCCATGTCGTCATTCCAGAAGCCCTTCCAGGTATCGTAACGGGTGTTGTCTTGGCATCTGGCCGTATCTTTGGTGAGGCCGCCGCTCTTATCTATACGGCAGGACAATCCGCTCCAGCTCTTGACTGGTCTAACTGGAATATCCTCAGTGTTACCAGCCCTATCTCAATCTTCCGACAAGCAGAAACCTTGGCTGTCCACATCTGGAAGGTCAACAGTGAAGGAACCATTCCTGATGCTACCATTGTATCTGCTGGTTCTGCCGCCGTGCTCCTCATCTTTATCTTGATTTTTAACTTTGGAGCTCGCAAACTCGGAAGCTATTTACACAAGAAATTAACCGCTGCCTAAAGGAGAAGCCATGTCAAAATATAACTGGGATGAAAAGCATATCATCACCTTCCCTGAAGAAAAAGTGGCCCTCTCTACTAAGGATTTACATGTTTACTATGGTAAAAATGAATCTATCAAGGGCATCGATATGCAATTTGAAAAAAATAAAATTACGGCCTTGATTGGTCCTTCTGGATCAGGGAAATCTACTTATCTTCGCAGTCTCAATCGGATGAATGATACCATTGATATTGCCAAGGTAACAGGTCAAATCCTCTACCGAGGGATTGACGTCAACCGTCCAGAAATCAATGTCTATGAGATGCGCAAGCATATCGGAATGGTCTTCCAACGTCCAAATCCATTTGCCAAGTCTATTTACCGGAACATCACTTTTGCTCATGAACGTGCAGGTGTTAAGGATAAGAAAGTACTTGATGAAATTGTAGAAACTTCGCTCCGTCAGGCTGCCCTTTGGGACCAGGTCAAAGACGACCTTCACAAATCAGCCTTGATGCTTTCTGGAGGTCAGCAGCAACGTCTCTGTATCGCTCGTGCCATCTCTGTCAAGCCAGATATCCTCTTGATGGATGAACCGGCGTCAGCCTTGGATCCGATTGCGACAGCCCAGCTGGAAGAAACCATGTTGGAATTGAAGAAGGACTTTACCATCATCATCGTTACCCACAGTATGCAGCAGGCTGCGCGTGCAAGTGACTACACTGGATTTTTCTACTTGGGTGATTTGATTGAGTATGATAAGACATCCAATATTTTCCAAAATGCTAAGTTACAGTCAACCAATGACTATGTAACGGGACACTTTGGTTAGAAAGGAAACGGTATGTCAGAAGCGATTTTACAGGTGTCAGACCTGTCCGTTTATTACAATAAAAAGAAGGCCTTGAATAGTGTTTCCCTTTCTTTCCAACCTAAGGAAATAACAGCCTTGATTGGTCCTTCTGGATCAGGAAAGTCCACCCTACTCAAAGCCATCAACCGCATGGGAGATTTAAATCCTGAGGTGACTACAACTGGATCAGTGGTCTATAATGGTCACAATATCTACAGCCCCCGTACCGATACGGTTGAATTGCGTAAGGAAATTGGTATGGTCTTTCAACAGCCCAATCCCTTCCCTATGTCTATCTACGAAAATGTTGTCTATGGGCTGCGTATCAATGGGGTTAAGGATAAACATGTTTTGGATGAAGCAGTAGAAAAGGCCTTGCAACGTGCTTCTATCTGGGATGAAGTAAAGGATCGTTTGCATGATTCGGCCATTGGTCTCTCTGGTGGACAACAACAACGTGTTTGTGTTGCTCGTGTCTTAGCAACCAGTCCGAAAATCATCCTCTTAGATGAACCAACTTCAGCTTTGGATCCTATTTCTGCAGGTAAGATTGAGGAAACCTTGTATGGTCTGAAAGATAAATACACCATGCTCTTGGTAACGCGTTCGATGCAACAAGCCTCACGTATCTCTGATAAAACAGGATTTTTCCTAGATGGGGATTTGATCGAGTTTAATGATACGAAGAAGATGTTCCTAGAGCCACAAAACAAGGAAACAGAAGATTATATTACAGGAAAATTTGGATAA
Organism: Streptococcus sp. 1643; assembly: GCF_006228325.1. NCBI lineage: Bacteria > Bacillati > Bacillota > Bacilli > Lactobacillales > Streptococcaceae > Streptococcus > Streptococcus sp. 1643. Next base: position 1,235,470 of record NZ_CP040231.1, on the reverse strand, counting down.
GGAGTTGAATGATGTTACGATCTCAATTTGAAGAAGATTTGGAGAAATTGCACAACCAGTTCTATGCTATGGGACAAGAAGTGCTCTCACAGATCAATCGTACAGTGCGTGCCTTTGTTACGCATGACCGTGATTTGGCAAAAGAAGTCATCGAAGACGATGCAGAAGTAAATGAATATGAAGTGAAGTTGGAAAAGAAATCATTTGAAATGATCGCCCTCCAACAACCTGTTTCGCAAGACCTTCGTACCGTCTTGACCGTTCTCAAGGCAGTGTCAGACGTGGAACGCATGGGAGATCATGCAGTGTCTATCGCTGAGGCGACCATTCGTATGAAGGGGGAGCAACGTATCCCTTCTGTTGAAGAAGAAATCAAAAAGATGGGACGCGACGTGAAAAACTTCGTCGAAGCAGCTCTAGATCTTTATCTCAACGGGTCTGTGGATCAAGCCTACGAAGTCGCGGCGATGGATGAAAAAATCAACCATTACTTTGATAGCATCCGTGATTTGGCTACAGAAGAAATTAAGAAAAATCCTGAAGCTATCGTTACAGGCCGTGATTACTTCCAAGTCATTTCTTTCTTGGAACGTATTGGAGACTACGCAAAAAATATCTGTGAATGGGTTGTTTACTTTGAAACAGGTAAGATTGTCGAATTATAAGAAACGGTTTAAATATACAGAAGAAAAGGCTGATTAAAATAAATCAGTCTTCTTTTTTTATGAAAAGAATTGTTTTATAATCAAAATTTCTAAAAGGGTTGACAACTATTTTTAAAAGAGTTATAATTATTCAGAATTAACAGAAAGGTCGTTTATTTATGAAGTTTAAGAAATGGATATTAGTTGTGTGTAGTATGCTTGCCAGCATGATTTTAGTAGCTTGCCAGTCAGGAACGGATAGTTCCCAGTCTGCTGTGGATGCTATCAAACAAAAAGGGAAGCTAGTTGTGGCGACTAGCCCAGACTATGCGCCGTTTGAATTCCAATCCTTGGTAGATGGTAAAAACCAAGTGGTTGGTGCAGATATTGATATGGCTCAAGCAATTGCAGACGAGCTTGGGGTTAAACTTGAAATCTCTAGCATGAGTTTTGACAATGTCTTGACCAGTCTTCAAACTGGAAAGGCTGACTTGGCCATTGCAGGAATTAGTGCTACAGATGAGAGAAAGGAAGTCTTTGACTTTTCAATCCCTTACTATGAAAATAAGATGAGTTTCTTGGTTAGAAAAGCTGATTTAGACAAATACAAGGATCTTACAAGCCTCGCAAGTGCCAATATCGCAGCTCAAAAGGGAACTGTGCCAGAAACCATGGTCAAGGAACAATTGCCAAATGCCCAGTTGACATCCTTGACCAATATGGGGGAAGCAGTCAATGAATTGCAGGCTGGAAAAGTGGATGCTGTTCATATGGATGAACCAGTTGCTCTTAGCTACGCAGGTAAAAACTCAGACCTTGTCGTTGCATCTGTTAACTTGACAATGAAAGATGGCGAAGCCAATGCCGTTGCTATTAAGAAGAATCAATCAGACTTGAAAGCAGTAGTCGATAAGGTTATCCAAAAACTGAAAGACGACGGAACCTATCAAAACTATCTTGAAAAGGCAGCGAAACTAACAGAAGTTGAGCAATAAGAAAAAGCAGAGTTGGACTTTAATCCAATTCTGCTTTTATGTATTCTAATAGCTCTTCTAGATTTTCAAGAGTGACTTTGGCGAACTGATAAGGACAGGCGTCCAAATAAGCCTTCTCAAAAAAGTCTAATTTGAGTGAGCTGTGTTTCAAACTGGCAATCTTAGGATAGTGTCTCAAATCAAGCAAAAGACCATCGTGTAGAGGATAGTGGGGTAAGGGACAGGTGTTTTTTTCAAGTAGCTCCTTAATCTGAGCCTGATAGTTCTCTTGAAGGCTCAATCGAGCCAGTCGATTTTTTTCAAATAACTGGCTATCGATGTAAAGAGAAAGAGCCTTTTGCATGATGAGATTGCTGTCATAGTCCAAGATATTTTTGTAGGAAACAAAGGCCTCTTTTAGGGCATTTGGAAGAATGAGAGCGGTAATACGAAGGGCTGGAAAGAGACTGGTTGAGAAGGACTTGATATAAATGACCCGATCCTCAGTATCCAGATAGTGGAAGGTTTGTCCCTTTTTAGAGTCTAAGTCACCTAGATAATCATCCTCTACGATGTAAACACCATACTGGTTTGCTAGATCCAGAATAGCCCTTTTTTCCTGATCAGAATAGGAATGACCTAGGGGATAGTGGAAGCGAGGAATAGTGTAGAAAAACTTGATCTTCCTAGATTTGAACTGTTCTTCTAGTTCGTCAAGGTTGATGCCATCAATTCGGCGTTCAATGGTCTGGTATGCTAGCCCCTGAGCGACCAAGAGGCGATTCATCCGGTGGTAGGTCGGTTGTTCGACCAAAATCTCCGCTCCCTTGCTCGGAAAGTCAATCTGAGAAAGGATAAAGAGAGCTTGCTGGGTACCAGATGTTAGAACCAGTTGATCGGGTTTACAGTAGAGAGCTTGGTTGAAAAGAAGTTGATGGACAGATTGTCTGAGTTCCTCAAGGCCTTCTTGGTTGTCATAGTAGTTGAAGAGGTAGTTTTCTCGGCCTATCAGGGTTTCGTTGACGCAGAGTCGGAAGTCGTCATAGGCACTGGCATGTTCGTCAGTGACTTCGATTTCCAAGTCTTGGTGCTGTCCTTGTTCTAGAACATAGTAGCCACTTTGGGGTTTGGCATAGAGGTATTGTTCATGGCGTAATTCCAGCAGGGCTCGTTGGATAGTGTCCTTGCTACAGTGGAAGTCTTGGCTCAGTTGACGGATGGAGGGAAGCCGGCTACCTGTTGGAAATTTTCCTGATTCGATCCCCTTTTTTAGAAAGGAAACGACTACTTGGTATTTACTTTCTTTCTTCATTCCAGACCTCCGTTAATTTTGTTACATTGTACCTTTTTTTTGCCTCCTTTGCAATGGGAAAAGCATTCCCCCTTTCACAACTAGGAGCAAATGTGGTATACTTAGAAAGTATGATGATTCATTGAACAGAAGATAAGAAAGAGAATGGATAGAAAAGTGCAGGAACCGGTAAAATTATTTCAATACAATACTCTAGGTGCCCTAATGGCTGGTCTCTATGGCGGAACCATGACAGTGGGAGAATTGCTAGAACATGGTGATCTTGGTTTGGGGACTTTGGATTCGATTGACGGGGAGTTGATTGTCCTTGATGGCAAGGCTTATCAAGCCAAGGGATCTGGTCAAACACCTGAAATCGTTGAAGTGGCAGCGGATGCCCTTATTCCCTATGCAGCAGTGGTTCCTCATCAGGCAGAAGTGATTTTTCGTCAGCGCTTTGAGATGACGGACAAGGAATTGGAAAAGCGAATTGAGTCCTACTATGATGGGGAAAATCTTTTTCGTTCCATCAAGATTCATGGCGAATTTTCACAAATGCACGTACGGATGATTCCCAAATCCACACCTGATACCAAGTTTGCTGATGTCGCAACTCACCAACCTGAATACAGCAGTGAAAATGTATCGGGAACTATTGTTGGATTTTGGACACCAGAGATTTTCCATGGGGTGAGTGTTGCAGGCTACCATTTGCATTTTATCTCAGATGATTTGACCTTTGGTGGGCATGTGATGGACTTTGTTATCAAAGAAGGAATGATTGAGGTTGGGGCAGTCGACCAGTTGGACCAACGTTTTCCAGTCCAAGATCGCCAGTATTTATTTGCTAAATTTAATGTTGACGAGATGAAGAAAGACATTGAAAAGTCAGAATAGGAGAAAAAGATGACAGTACATATTATCCTTACCATGATCGCTTTGGTTCTCATTCTAGTAAGTGGAACTTGGTATGCCAAAAAACGGTTTAAAATCTCTCTTGCAGTGATGGGCTTGGGGGCAATCGCATTTTTTGTTTCTTCTCAAGTGTTAGAGAAGATGGTTCACCTTCTGATACTTCATCCGCAAAAAGATGGAACCATTCCGCTTATGCAGGAGCAGCCTTTCTTATACGTCCTTTATGGAATCGCTATGGCAGCCCTCTTTGAGGAAACAGCTCGTCTTGTCTTTTTTAAATGGTTGGAGAAAAAGAGAAAGCTAGAAGATCGAGATGCTTTGGCTTATGGTTTGGGACATGGGGGCTTGGAGATGCTCTATCTCGGAATGGGAAGCTTGATCAGTCTTTTGATTCTCTTTTCACTCATCCAGTCTTCAAATACTGATGTAGCAAATCTTCTTCCAAAATCTACGCTCGAAACGGTTCAGTCTCTTTCTGTATGGCAGGTTTATTTACTAGGAGTTGAACGTGTGCTTGCCTTAGTTCTCCAAATCTGTCTTTCCATCTGGGTTTACCAAAGTGTTAGCCAAAAGAAATGGATCTACCTCCTTGCTGCCTATGGTTTGCATGCCTTGTTTGACTTGGCTCCAGCCCTATCTCAGGTGGGATGGATTGCAAATCCGCTTCTAGTTGAGTTTATTCTTCTCGCAGAACTACTAGCCTTTATCTGGCTGACCAAATTTACATTTTGGAAAAAATCATAAAAAGAGGGGTGACCTCTTTTTTTATGTAATGATAAAACAAGCTCTTTTTATGGTCGTCAAATGTCTCTAAAAATGGTATAATGGAATGAATTTTGAAAAAGGAAGAGTGACATGTCAGTAAAAGAAAAAATGCTTGAAATCCTAGAAGGAATCGATATTCGTTTTAAGGAACCTTTGAAGACCTATACCTATACAAAGGTAGGAGGTCGAGCGGATTATCTAGTTTTGCCACGCAATCGCTATGAGATGGCCCGTGTCGTCCAATTTGCCAATCAAGAGAGTATTCCCTGGATGGTGCTTGGGAATGCCAGCAATATCATTGTTCGTGAAGGTGGAATCCGTGGTTTTGTCATCTTGTGTGATAAGCTTAATAACGTTTCGGTTGATGGCTATACCATCGAAGCAGAAGCTGGAGCTAACTTGATTGAAACGACACGTATTGCCCTCCGTCATAGTTTGACTGGTTTTGAGTTTGCTTGTGGGATTCCAGGGAGCGTCGGTGGAGCTGTCTTTATGAATGCGGGTGCCTACGGAGGAGAGATTGCTCATATCTTGCAGTCTTGTCAAGTTTTGACCAAGGAAGGGGAAATCGAGACCTTGTCAGTCAAGGACTTGGCTTTTGGTTACCGTCATTCAGCTATTCAGGATTCTGGGGCCATTGTCTTGTCAGCTAAATTTGCCTTAGCTCCAGGAAATCATCAGGTTATCAAGCAAGAAATGGATCGCTTGACGCACCTACGTGAACTCAAACAACCTCTAGAATACCCATCATGTGGGTCAGTCTTTAAGCGTCCAGTGGGGCATTTTGCAGGACAGTTGATTTCAGAGGCTGGCTTGAAAGGCTATCGTATCGGTGGTGTGGAAGTATCTGAAAAACACGCAGGTTTCATGATCAATGTTGCTGACGGAACGGCCAAAGACTATGAAGACTTGATCCAATCTGTTATCGAAAAAGTCAAGGAACACTCAGGTGTCACTCTTGAAAGAGAAGTCCGAATCTTGGGTGAACACGAATAACATTATTTTTACATAGCATTCAAAGATTGGGATTTTATCGCTAAATGAGGTTTAGGTCATTTTATTTCCTACGCTTGTGTCTAGCATTCTAACAAGGTCCCAATCTGTTAATTTATGAAGAAGAAGGAATTTAGAGGAATTGAAAAAACCAATTATTGAATTCAAAAACGTCTCTAAAGTTTTTGAAGACAGCAACACCAAGGTTCTCAAAGATATTAACTTTGAGTTGGAAGAAGGGAAATTTTACACTCTTTTGGGCGCATCTGGTTCAGGAAAGTCAACCATCCTGAACATCATTGCAGGTTTACTGGATGCGACGACAGGAGATATTTTGCTGGATGGGGTACGGATCAACGACATTCCAACCAACAAGCGAGACGTCCATACGGTCTTCCAATCCTATGCCTTGTTTCCACATATGAATGTGTTTGAAAATGTTGCCTTTCCACTCCGTTTGCGTAAGGTCGATAAGAAAGAAATCGAAAAACGTGTGCTAGAAGTTCTCAAAATGGTACAGTTGGAAGGTTTCGAGAAACGTTCCATTCGTAAGCTTTCGGGAGGACAACGTCAACGTGTGGCGATTGCGCGTGCGATTATCAACCAACCACGTGTGGTCCTCTTGGATGAACCTCTGTCAGCCCTTGACCTGAAGTTGCGAACCGACATGCAGTACGAATTGCGTGAATTGCAACAACGATTGGGTATTACCTTTGTTTTCGTTACCCACGATCAGGAAGAAGCCCTTGCTATGAGTGACTGGATTTTCGTTATGAATGATGGCGAGATTGTCCAGTCTGGAACACCAGTGGACATCTATGATGAGCCAATCAACCACTTTGTTGCTACCTTTATCGGCGAGTCCAACATCTTGCCAGGAACTATGATTGAAGACTACTTAGTCGAGTTCAATGGCAAACGCTTTGAAGCGGTTGATGGAGGGATGAAGCCAAATGAGCCAGTTGAGGTTGTCATTCGTCCAGAGGACTTGCGCATTACCCTTCCTGAAGAAGGCAAGCTCCAAGTCAAGGTTGATACCCAGCTTTTCCGTGGGGTTCACTATGAGATCATCGCCTATGACGGACTCGGAAATGAATGGATGATCCACTCGACTCGTAAGGCCATCGTTGGCGAGGAAATCGGTCTGGACTTTGAACCAGAAGATATCCATATCATGCGTCTCAACGAAACCGAAGAAGAGTTCGATGCTCGTATCGAAGAGTACGTAGAAATCGAAGAGCAAGAAGCAGGTCTGATTAACGCGATCGAGGAGGAAAGAGATGAAGAAAACAACCTCTAAACTCTTTGTAGTGCCCTATATGCTTTGGATCGCCCTCTTTGTTCTCGCACCCTTGGTCCTGATTTTTGGACAATCCTTTTTCAACATTGAAGGCCAGTTTAGTTTAGAAAACTATAAATCCTACTTTGCATCACAAAACTTGACCTATCTCAAAATGAGCTTCAACTCTGTGCTTTATGCAGGGATTGTCACCTTGGTAACACTGCTCATCAGCTATCCAACAGCCCTCTTTTTGACCCGTCTCAAGCACCGTCAGCTCTGGCTCATGCTGATTATCTTGCCAACCTGGATCAATTTGCTCCTCAAGGCCTATGCCTTTATTGGGATTTTTGGTCAAAATGGCTCTATTAATCAATTTTTGGAATTTATCGGAATCGGTTCACAGCAGTTGCTCTTTACGGATTTCTCCTTTATCTTTGTCGCAAGCTACATCGAGCTTCCCTTTATGATTTTGCCGATTTTCAATGTCTTGGATGATATGGATAACAATCTCATCAATGCCAGCTATGACCTCGGTGCGACCAAGTGGGAGACCTTCCGCCATGTCATCTTCCCTCTATCGATGAATGGAGTGAGAAGTGGAGTTCAGTCGGTCTTTATCCCCAGTTTGAGTCTCTTCATGCTGACACGTTTGATTGGTGGGAACCGTGTTATCACGCTGGGAACGGCCATTGAGCAGAACTTCCTGACCAATGACAACTACGGTATGGGTTCTACCATCGGTGTAATCCTCATCCTGACCATGTTCATCACCATGTGGGTGACCAAGGAAAGGAGAGAACGATGAAAAAATTTGCCAATCTCTACCTAGCCTTTGTCTTTATCGTCCTTTATTTGCCAATTTTTTACTTGATTGGCTATGCCTTTAATGCAGGGGATGATATGAACAGTTTTACCGGCTTTAGCTTGAGCCATTTTAAAACTATGTTTGGTGATGGTCGTCTCATGTTGATCCTCACCCAAACCTTTTTCTTGGCCTTTCTGTCTGCCTTGATTGCGACCGTTATCGGGACTTTCGGAGCTATTTACATCTACCAGTCTCGTAAGAAATACCAAGAAGCCTTTTTATCACTCAATAATATCCTCATGGTTGCGCCTGACGTTATGATTGGTGCTAGCTTCTTGATCCTCTTTACACAGCTTAAGTTTTCACTCGGCTTTTTGACGGTTTTATCTAGTCACGTGGCCTTTTCCATCCCTATCGTGGTCTTGATGGTCTTGCCTCGTCTCAAGGAAATGAATGATGATATGATTCACGCGGCTTATGACCTTGGTGCCAGCCAGTTTCAGATGTTTAAGGAAATCATGCTTCCTTACCTGACACCGTCTATCATTGCAGGTTATTTCATGGCCTTTACTTACTCGCTGGATGACTTTGCCGTGACCTTCTTTGTAACGGGAAATGGCTTTTCAACCCTGTCAGTCGAGATTTACTCTCGCGCTCGTAAGGGGATTTCGTTAGAGATCAATGCACTGTCTGCACTTGTCTTTCTCTTTAGTATTATCCTAGTTGTTGGCTATTACTTTATCTCACGTGAGAAGGAGGAGCAAGCATGAAAAAACTCTATTCATTTTTAGCAGGAATTGTAGCGATTATCCTTGTCTTATGGGGGATTGCGACTCATCTAGATAGTAAAATCAATAGCCGAGACAGTCAGAAATTGGTTATCTACAACTGGGGGGACTATATCGATCCCGAACTCTTGGAGAAATTCACCGAAGAAACAGGAATCCAAGTCCAGTACGAGACCTTTGATTCCAACGAAGCTATGTATACCAAAATCAAGCAGGGTGGAACAACCTATGATATTGCTATTCCTAGTGAGTACATGATTAACAAAATGAAGGATGAGGACCTCTTAGTCCCTCTGGATTATTCAAAAATTGAAGGAATCGAAAATATCGGACCTGAGTTCCTCAACCAGTCTTTTGACCCGGGCAATAAATTCTCCATCCCTTACTTCTGGGGGACCTTGGGAATTGTCTACAATGAAAACATGGTAGATGAGGCGCCTGAGCATTGGGATGACCTCTGGAAGCCAGAATATAAGGATTCCATCATGCTTTTTGATGGAGCACGTGAGGTGTTGGGACTCGGGCTTAACTCACTCGGTTACAGTCTCAACTCCAAGGATCCTCAGCAGCTGGAAGAAACAGTGGATAAGCTCTACAAATTGACTCCAAATATCAAGGCCATTGTGGCAGACGAGATGAAGGGTTACATGATTCAGAACAACGCTGCTATCGGTGTGACCTTCTCAGGGGAAGCCAGCCAGATGTTGGAGAAAAATCCTAACCTCAAGTATGTCGTTCCGACTGAGGCCAGCAATCTCTGGTTTGATAACATGGTCATTCCAAAAACCGTGAAAAACCAAGATGCGGCCTATGCCTTTATCAACTTTATGTTGAAACCCGAAAATGCTCTGAAAAATGCGGAGTATGTAGGTTACTCAACACCAAACCTACCAGCTAAGGAAATGCTCCCAGAGGAGACTCGTGAGGACAAATCCTTCTATCCAGACGCTGATACCATGAAACACCTAGAAGTTTATGAAAAGTTTGACCATAAATGGACAGGAAAATACAGCGACCTCTTCCTACAATTTAAAATGTATCGGAAGTAGGAGTAGATACAAAGAAAACGAATCAGTCAAGCTGGTTCGTTTTCTTAATAGAAGTTAACTTTTACAGCCTTATCTTTTTCTATTCTAGTTGCTTATTTGCTTGTCTAGTAGTATACTAAGTTTATACGAATAGAAAGCGGTAACAAATCATGAAAATGTCTACTTTTTTCAAAAAAAGTTACTGGCCAACCTTTTTAATTGTTAACGAAACAATTATACTATTTCATTTAAAGGATGGCTTGGATCGGCAATATCTAACAACGGATTCCATATATTTGGTGATAGGTTACTTTATATTTGCAAATGTTTTCATAGCTATCTTTAGCAATTCAAAAACTTGGAATAAAAGTTGGGATAAAAAGAAAAATGGCAGTAAGAAAAAATATATCCTGAAAAAGTAATCAGGGATGTAGGGAATCATTCCTAGTTGACGCAGAACCCAAAAAACGATATAATAATAAAGTTGAGAATTGATTTTCAATCATCTTAGTCCAGAGAAATGGCGGTGCTGCGAGCCATCTAAGGTAGGAAGTCATGCTACTCAATCATACAATTGCATAAGAATAAGAGAATGACAAGTTCATTGAATGAAGGTGGTACCGCGGTTTTTCGCCCTTCGTGATGTGAGCTTGTCTTTTGATTTTTGGAGGTGTTTATGAAGACATTTCTTGTCAAACAAAAGTTTCGTCTTGGAGGCGAACGCTTCGATATCAAGGATGATAGAGGAGTAGTGAACTATCAGGTGGAGGGATCATTTTTCCAAATTCCTAAGACCTTTACCATCTATGACGCCTATGGTGAGCAAGTCAGTGAGATTAGTAAAGAATTTTTCACTTTGCTTCCTCGCTTTACTATCCAGTTACGAAACGGTTCCAATTTCGTCATTCGCAAGAAGTTGACCTTCTGGCGAGATAAGTATGAGTTTGACAATCTAGGGCTTCGTATCGAGGGCAATATCTGGGATTTGAATTTCAAATTGCTGGATGACCGCGACCAAGTGATTGCCGAGATTCGGAAAGAAATTTTCCATTTGACCTCAACCTACACCGTAACCGTCTATGAAGACTCGTATGCAGATTTGGTCATTTCCCTTTGTGTCGCGATTGACTATGTGGAGATGCTGGAAAGCCAATCAAATTAAACAAGTAAATAAGGAGATATTATGAAACAACTATCTAGTGCTCAAGTTCGCCAAATGTGGCTAGATTTCTGGGCAAGCAAAGGTCACTCTGTAGAACCATCAGTGAGCTTGGTTCCAGTAAACGATCCAACTCTTTTGTGGATCAACTCTGGGGTAGCAACCCTTAAGAAATACTTTGACGGAACCATTATCCCTGAAAACCCACGTATTACCAATGCGCAAAAAGCAATCCGTACCAACGACATCGAAAATGTCGGGAAAACGGCTCGCCACCATACCATGTTTGAAATGCTGGGGAACTTCTCTATCGGTGATTACTTCCGTGATGAAGCTATTACTTGGGCTTATGAGCTTTTAACAAGCCCTGAATGGTTTGACTTCCCAGCTGAAAAACTCTACATGACCTACTATCCAGATGATAAAGATTCTTACAACCGCTGGATTGAAGTAGGAGTGGACCCAAGCCACTTGATCCCAATCGAAGACAACTTCTGGGAAATCGGTGCGGGACCTTCTGGACCAGATACAGAGATCTTCTTTGACCGTGGAGAAGCCTTTGACCCAGAAAATATCGGTATTCGTCTGCTTGCAGAGGATATCGAAAACGACCGTTACATCGAAATCTGGAACATCGTTTTGTCACAATTTAACGCTGACCCTGCTGTACCTCGTAGTGAGTACAAGGAATTGCCACACAAGAATATTGATACGGGTGCTGGTTTGGAGCGTTTGGTGGCCGTTATCCAAGGGGCTAAGACAAACTTTGAAACAGACCTCTTCATGCCAATCATCCGTGAAGTTGAGAAATTGTCTGGTAAGGTTTATGACCAAGATGGCGACAACATGAGCTTCAAGGTCATTGCTGACCATATCCGTTCTCTTTCATTTGCCATCGGTGATGGTGCCCTTCCTGGAAATGAAGGTCGTGGCTACGTCCTTCGTCGTCTTCTCCGTCGTGCTTCTATGCACGGTCAAAAATTGGGTATCAACGAGCCTTTCCTTTACAAACTCGTTCCAACTGTTGGAAAAATCATGGAAAGCTACTACCCAGAAGTGCTTGAAAAACGTGACTTTATCGAGAAAATCGTGAAGAGCGAAGAAGAGTCATTTGCTCGTACCCTTCACTCAGGTCAACACTTTGCTGAAACCATTGTAGCTGACTTGAAAGAAAAAGGTCAATCTGTTATCGCTGGGCAAGATGTCTTCAAACTCTACGATACATACGGATTCCCAGTAGAATTGACTGAAGAAATCGCTGAAGAAGCCGGTATGACGGTAGACCGCGAAGGATTTGAAGCAGCCATGAAAGAGCAGCAAGAACGTGCGCGTGCGTCAGCTGTCAAAGGTGGCTCAATGGGAATGCAAAATGAGACCCTTCAAAACATCACAGTGGAAAGTGTCTTCAACTACAATGCCAGTCAATTGCCTTCTAAGTTGGTGGCTATCGTAGCGGACAATGCTGAAGTAGAAGCTGTATCTGAAGGAACTGCCTCTCTGATCTTTGCAGAGACTCCATTCTACGCTGAAATGGGTGGACAAGTAGCTGACCACGGTCAAATCTTGGATGCTAAAGGAAATGTCGTAGCGACTGTAACGGACGTGCAAAAAGCACCAAACGGACAAGCTCTTCATACTGTCGAAGTTCTTGCACCACTTGCTTTGAATCAAGAATATACCTTGGCAATCGATACTAATCGCCGTCATCGTGTCATGAAGAACCACACAGCCACTCACTTGCTCCATGCGGCTCTTCACAATATCCTTGGCCACCATGCGACACAAGCAGGATCTCTGAACGAAGTTGAATTTCTTCGCTTTGACTTCACTCACTTCCAAGCCGTGACTCCAGAAGAATTGCGCGCCATTGAACAGCAAGTCAACGAAAAAATCTGGGAAGCAATTGCTGTAGAAACTGTTGAGACAGATATTGACACGGCTAAAGAAATGGGAGCTATGGCCCTCTTTGGTGAGAAATACGGTAAGGAAGTCCGTGTTGTAACCATTGGTGACTACTCAGTGGAACTTTGTGGTGGTACCCACGTTGGCAACACTTCTGAGATTGGTCTCTTCAAGATTGTCAAAGAAGAAGGAATCGGTTCAGGTACCCGCCGTATCTTGGCAGTAACTGGTAAGGAAGCCTTTGAAGCTTATCGTGAACAAGAAGACGCTCTGAAAGCCGTCGCAGCAACCTTGAAAGCACCTCAACTCAAGGAAGTTCCTCATAAGGTTGAAGGACTTCAAGAACAACTTCGTCAGCTTCAAAAAGAAAATGCAGAATTGAAAGAAAAAGCCGCAGCTGCAGCTGCAGGTGATGTCTTCAAGGATGTGAAGGAAGTCAACGGACACCGTTACATTGCTAGTCAAGTTTCTGTATCAGATGCCGGTGCCCTTCGTACCTTTGCGGATAACTGGAAACAAAAAGACTACTCTGATGTGCTTGTCCTAGTTGCCGCTATCGGTGACAAAGTCAATGTTCTTGTAGCTAGCAAGACAAAAGATGTGCATGCAGGAAATCTTGTCAAAGAATTGGCTCCAATCGTCGATGGACGTGGTGGTGGTAAACCAGACATGGCCATGGCAGGAGGAAGCAACCAAGCGAAAATTCAAGAACTCTTGGATGCAGTAGCAGGTAAATTGTAAGACAATAAAGATCTATCCATTTGGGTAGGTCTTTTTGCCTACTTAAAAAGCCAAATCCGCTTGGATTTGACTTGTAACTGATAGGTTTATTTTGTTGCCCAAACACTGACTGAACCCGCTGCTACTGGAAATTCTCCATAACCTTCAGCGTTGATTGTAACTTGTGCTGGATGATTTTCAAGGAGGTCAACAAAGGTTTGGTCAGCCCATTCTTGCCCGACAAACATAGATTTGCTGTTTTCTTGGTCATTTGAGATGAGGACAGCGATTGGAGATTGATGTTCAGCACCTGAACGAACCCAACCGATACAGTTGGCATCGTCAAAGTAGTCTGTTTGCTCCCCATATGCCCTGTCTTTTCGGATGGCTAGGAGACGATCAAGAACTTCTCTGAAATCTTGTTGAGCAAATTGCCCTGAAATGCCGTAATAGTCTCCGTAAAAGACACATGGAAGACCATCTTGGCGTAATAGAATGAGGGCATAGGCTACTGGCTTGAACCATTCTTCAACAGTAGACTCAAGGGCTTGTCCTCGTTGGGTATCATGGTTGTCAACGAAAGTGACTGCTTTGTCAGGCTTGAGTTCAACCAAGCTATCTGTGAAAATGTTACGAAGGTCGTAACTTGCTCCAGCTTGACTGGCTTCAAAGAGGTTCTGGTGGAGACGAACATCGACAAGATCAAAGCGTTCTTCTGTTTTCTCGAGATAGTCTAGATTGGCTTCCTTGTCTGGATTCCAAAATTCACCAAAAACATAGAAATCTTGACCGTATTTTTCCTTCATATCACGGATGAAATTGCCCATAAAGAAGGAGTCGATGTGCTTAACGGCATCCAAGCGGAAACCAGCAACACCAGTCGTTTCCATGAACCAGTCAGCCCAGTCATAGATGTTTTGGATGACTTCAGGATGCTTAAAGTCTAGGTCAGCATACATGAGGTAGTCGTAGTTACCGTTTTCGTTATCGACCAATTCCTCATTTGCCCAGCCTTTATTGTCTCCCTGGATCAGGTAAATGCCAGACTTACGTCGCTTGGCATCGTAGTCCGTACCTGTGAAGTGGTACCAGTGCCAGTGGAAGTCATTGTAGGTATCTTGGCGACCATCGAAGGTGAAGTGAGTCCAGCCGTTGATAGTAAAGGGCTCGCTTAGTTGAACGGTACGGTCCTCAGGGTCCACTTCAATAACCTGAAAGGCTTCCATATGATCGGCAGCAGCCTTGTGATTGAGCACCACATCGGCCATAGGTTGAATTCCCTGTGCCTTTAGGGTTTGAATGGCTTGAAGATAATCTTCTTTAAACCCATACTTGGTACGGACAGTCCCTTTTTGCTGAAATTCTCCTAGGTCAAAAAGATCGTAAACACCATAGCCGACATCTTTTTCGTTGGTTGCCTTGAAGGCAGGTGGCATCCAGACATGGCTGATACCAAGGTTTGCTAGGTGCTCTGCATCATTTGTCAGTCGCGTCCAGTGTTGGCCGTCGTGAGGCAAATACCATTCAAAGTATTGCATAAGTGTCTGATTTTGCATTGTTTTTCCTCTTGCTTATCAATGTTGTGTTTTATTCTACCATAAAGTTTAGAACTAGGCAAACGTTTGCGCAAGATTCTATACTCATTTCTGTTTTTGTCTATTTTTAGCGAATAGAATCTCTCTTTCCATCACAAGGGAGAGGATGTTTTGGTGAAAAAGTAAATGGAATAAACTTATTTTAACAAAAATGACACTCAGTAAACTAAAGTACAACTGGTTAAACGGTTTCTTTTTTGAGAATTGTCACAAAATTTGCTATAATAGTAACTATGAATAGAATTAGGGTCAGCAGACGTGTTGAAAAAAAGCTAGCTAAGGGTCTAGTTCTTTTGGAAGCAAGTGATTTAACAGATATTGATCTGACGGATCAGGCAGTAGAAGTTCTTAGTCAAGACGGGAAGTTTTTAGGGAGTGCCTATCTTTCTCAGCAGAACAAGGGCATTGGCTGGTTGGTCAGCAAGGAAAAGGTTGGTTTCAACCAATCCTTCTTTGAAACTCTGTTTCGTAAGGCTAAGGAAGCTAGAAAGCCTTATTATCAAGATGACTTGACTACTGCCTTTCGCCTTTTTAACCAAGAGGGGGATGGTTTTGGTGGTCTGACTGTTGATCTCTATGGAGATTATGCTGTCTTTTCTTGGTACAACTCCTTTGTTTACCAGATTCGTAAGCTGATCGTAAAGGCTTTTAAGGAAGTTTTTCCTGAGGTCTTGGGGGCTTATGAAAAGATTCGTTTTAAAGGTCAAAACTACGAGTCTGCCTATGTTTATGGTGAGGAAGCGCCAGATTACTTTACTGTTCTTGAGAATGGCGTGCTCTATCAAGTCTTTATGAATGATGGCTTGATGACCGGGATTTTCCTAGACCAGCATGAGGTTCGTGGGAGTCTGGTTGACGGTCTAGCCATGGGCAAATCCTTGCTCAATATGTTTTCCTATACGGCGGCCTTTTCAGTTGCTGCAGCTATGGGAGGTGCCAGTGAGACGACTTCAGTTGACTTGGCCAAACGGTCTAGAGAGCTGTCAGAAGCTCATTTTCAGGCAAATGGACTCAGCACGGACAATCATCGTTTTATTGTCATGGACGTCTTTGAATACTTCAAGTATGCCAAGAGAAAAGGCTTGACCTATGATGTGATTGTTCTTGATCCGCCGAGCTTTGCCCGCAATAAAAAACAAACATTCTCTGTAGCTAAGGACTATCACAAGTTGATTTCCCAGAGTCTAGAGATTTTAAATCCGGGAGGCATTATCATTGCCAGTACCAATGCTGCCAATGTTTCCCGCCAGAAATTTACAGAACAAATTGATAAAGGTTTTGCAGGAAGAAGGTATCAGGTCTTGAACCAATACGGTCTTCCAGCAGACTTTGCCTATAATAAAAAAGATGAAAGCAGTAATTACCTCAAGGTGATTAGTATGAAGGTTAGTAGATGAAATTAATCGTTTCAGTAATGCCAAGAAGTTTAGAAGAAGCGCAAGAACTGGATGCCACTAGGTATGAAGATGCCGATATCATTGAGTGGCGTGCGGACTTTCTTACAAAGGACGCTATTTTACAGGTAGCACCCGCTATCTTTGAAAAATTTGCAGGACGCGAACTTGTCTTTACCCTTCGGACCCGCGCTGAGGGAGGAGAAATCGAACTTTCCTCAGAAGAGTATGTTCAAATCATCAAGGAAGTTACTCAGCTCTATCAGCCGGATTATGTAGATTTTGAGTATTTCAGCTACAAGGATGTTTTTGAGGAAATGTTGGATTTTCCAAATCTTGTTTTGAGTTACCATAATTTCCAGGAGACACCTGAAAACATGATGGAAATTTTGTCTGAGTTGACCAGTCTCTCTCCGAAAGTGGTCAAGGTATCAGTTATGGCCCATACGGAGCAGGATGTTTTAGACCTGATGAACTACACTCGAGGATTTAAGACACTCAACCCTGAGCAAGAGTACGTGACCATTTCCATGGGGAAAATGGGCAAGGTATCCCGTATTACTTCAGATGTGACGGGTTCAAGTTGGTCATTTGCTAGTCTGGATGAAGCGAGTGCCCCAGGTCAGATTTCGCTATCAAACATGAAGAAAATCAGGGAGATTTTGGATGAAGCTTGATGGCTATACGCGTTTAGCTGCAGTTGTTGCCAATCCCATTAAACACTCTATTTCACCCTTTATTCACAATAGGGCCTTTGAGGCGACAGCTATTAATGGTGCCTATGTAGCTTGGGAGATTGAAGCGGGTGATTTGGCAGAAACAGTCGCCAATATTCGCCGTTACCAGATGTTTGGCATCAACCTGTCTATGCCTTACAAGGAGCAAGTGATTCCTTATCTGGATGAGTTGAGTGATGAGGCTCGTTTGATTGGGGCAGTCAATACTGTAGTCAATCATAATGGCACTTTAATTGGATATAATACAGATGGCAAGGGATTTTTTAAGAGCTTGCCTTCTTTTACAATCTCAGATAAGAAAATGACCATTCTGGGAGCAGGTGGTGCGGCCAAATCCATTTTGGCGCAGGCTATTTTGGATGGGGCCAGTCAGATTTCAGTCTTTGTTCGTTCAGCTTCTATAGAAAAAACAAGACCTTACCTAGATAAGTTGCAGGAGCAAACAGGCTTTAAAGTGGACTTGTATGCTTTAGAAGATCTTTCTGAACTGCAATCAAGGATTGCCGAGTCGGACCTGCTCGTCAATGCGACTAGTGTAGGGATGGATGGCAAATCATCGCCAGTTCCAGAAAGCATCAATTTGCCAGAGAATCTCTTGGTTGCAGATATCATTTACCAACCCTTTGAGACGCCATTTTTGAATTGGGCTAGAAGTCAGGGAAATCCAGCCGTCAATGGCCTGGGGATGTTGCTCTATCAAGCTGCTGAAGCTTTTCAACTGTGGACAGGTAAAGTAATGCCGACAGATGAGATTTGGCAGTCCTTAACAGAAAAATATAAATAGTGAAAAGGAGACCCTCCTATGAAAATCAGAATCGATATTCCGCATCATCCTTATGATATTCAGATTGAAAAAGGTTGTCTAGCTCAGGCTGGTCAATGGTTGCGAGAACTCTGGCAACCTCAAAAAGTGGTTATTGTAACCGACAACCATGTAGCCTCTCTCTATGCAGAGAGGGTTAAACTCAGCCTAGAAGATGCTGGTTTTCAGGTAGCTGTTTTTGACTTTTTAGAAGGCGAAGAAAGAAAGAATTTAACAACTGTTCAGAAGGTCTATGAATTTCTAGTCAAGCAAGGTCTGACTCGTAGCGATGGGATTGTGGTTCTTGGTGGAGGTGTCGTTGGGGACCTAGCTGGTTTTGTGGCCTCTACTTATATGCGGGGCATTCACTTTGTTCAGATTCCGACTAGTTTGACTGCCCAGGTTGATTCTTCTATCGGTGGAAAGACAGGGGTCAATACTCCTTTTGCTAAAAATATGGTGGGTACCTTTGCCCAACCAGATGGGGTTCTGATTGACCCGCTTGTCCTTGAAACACTCGGGAAAAGAGAGTTGATTGAGGGAATGGGTGAGGTTATCAAGTACGGCTTGATTGAGGATCCAGAACTATGGGCTCTCTTGATGGAGCTAGATGGTTCTGTAGAGAGCATTTTGGAGCATGCAGAGACCTTGATTGAACATTCTTGTCAGGTGAAGCGCAAGATGGTGGTTGAGGATGAGTTAGACAATGGTGTTCGCCTCTACCTCAACTTTGGACACACTATTGGTCATGCCATCGAAGCGACTGCTGGTTATGGCAAGGTCATGCATGGAGAAGCTGTGGCCATGGGGATGGTACAGATTTCCAAGGTTGCTGAGGAAAAAGGTCTTATGCCAGAAGGAATAACCCAGTCCATTACAGAGATGTGTCAGAAATTTGGACTACCTGTTGAGTATGAAAACTGGGATGTAGACAAGCTCTATCAGGCACTTACTCATGATAAGAAAGCACGTGGCAATACCTTGAAATTGGTCTTGGTACCAGAGCTTGGTTCAGCGACCATTCACCCAGTTTCTCTGGAAGAGATGAAAGACTACTTGGTAAAATAAGGAGAACGTATGAGATATTTAACTGCAGGAGAATCACACGGTCCTCGTTTGACGGCTATCATTGAAGGAATTCCCGCTGGACTTCCTTTGACAGCTGAGGATATTAATGGAGACCTTAAACGCCGTCAGGGTGGCTATGGTCGTGGTGGCCGTATGAAAATTGAGAGTGACCAGGTTGTCTTTACTTCAGGTGTTCGCCACGGGAAGACGACAGGGGCTCCTATTACCATGGATGTCATCAATAAGGACCACCAAAAATGGCTGGATATCATGTCTGCAGAGGACATTGAAGACCGCCTTAAAAGCAAACGAAAAATTACCCATCCTCGCCCAGGTCATGCCGATTTAGTTGGGGGCATCAAGTACCGTTTTGATGATTTGAGAAATTCTTTGGAGCGTTCATCAGCTCGTGAAACCACCATGAGAGTGGCAGTTGGGGCAGTAGCTAAACGTCTCTTAGCTGAACTGGATATGGAGATTGCTAACCATGTCGTGGTCTTTGGTGGCAAGGAAATCGATGTTCCTGAAAATCTGACAGTCGCTGAGATTAAGGAACGAGCTGCCCAGTCTGAAGTTTCTATTGTCAACCGAGAGCGGGAACAGGAAATCAAGGACTATATTGACCAAATCAAACGTGACGGTGATACCATTGGTGGGGTTGTGGAGACAGTCGTCGGAGGTGTTCCAGTTGGTCTTGGTTCCTATGTCCAATGGGACAGAAAATTGGATGCGCGATTGGCACAAGCAGTTGTTTCTATCAATGCCTTTAAAGGGGTGGAATTTGGTCTCGGATTTGAAGCTGGTTACCGAAAAGGCAGCCAGGTTATGGATGAAATTCTCTGGTCTAAAGAAGACGGCTATACTCGTCGTACCAATAATCTAGGTGGTTTCGAAGGTGGTATGACCAATGGGCAACCAATTGTTGTTCGTGGTGTTATGAAACCCATTCCCACTCTTTACAAACCATTGATGAGTGTGGATATCGAAACCCACGAACCTTACAAGGCAACCGTGGAGAGAAGTGATCCGACCGCCCTTCCAGCTGCAGGTGTGGTCATGGAAGCCGTTGTTGCCACCGTTTTGGCGCAGGAAATTCTTGAAAAATTCTCATCAGATAATCTTGAAGAATTAAAAGAGGCAGTTGCCAAGCACCGAGACTATACAAAGAACTATTAAGGAGTCCTTATGGCAAAAACCATCTATATCGCAGGTCTCGGTTTGATTGGTGCTTCGATGGCACTCGGTATCAAGCGTGATCATCCGGATTATGAAATTTTGGGTTATAATCGCAGTCAGGCTTCGAGAGATATTGCCTTGGAGCGGGGGATGATTGACCGTGCGACGGATGATTTTGCCAGTTTCGCTCCCCTAGCAGATGTCATCATCTTGACCTTGCCAATCAAACAGACCATTGCTTTTATTAAGGAGCTGGCAAACTTAGACTTGAAGGAAGGCGTCATTATCTCGGATGCCGGCTCGACCAAGTCAGCCATTGTGGAAGCAGCGGAGAAGTATTTAGCTGGCAAGCCTGTTCGCTTTGTTGGGGCCCATCCCATGGCTGGTAGCCACAAGACAGGGGCTGCTTCTGCGGATGTTAATCTCTTCGAAAATGCCTATTATATCTTTACGCCTTCGAGTCTGACAAGTCCTGGCACGCTTGAGGAAATGAAGGATCTGCTTTCAGGCCTTCATGCTCGTTTTATCGAGATTGATGCCAAGGAGCATGATCGGGTGACTTCTCAGATTAGTCATTTTCCTCATATTCTGGCTTCCAGCCTCATGGAGCAGACAGCGGTCTATGCACAAGAACATGAGATGGCAAGGCGCTTTGCGGCGGGTGGTTTTCGAGATATGACTCGCATTGCGGAAAGCGAGCCAGGTATGTGGACTTCCATTCTCTTGTCCAATCGTGAGACTATTCTAGATCGGATTGAGGATTTCAAGGAGCGCCTAGATGAGGTTGGACAAGCCATCAGCAAGGGAGATGAAGAGCAAATCTGGAACTTTTTCAATCAAGCGCGTGAGCAACGTCAGGCCATGGAAATCCATAAACGTGGAGGCGTGGACAGTTCTTATGACCTCTATGTTGATGTTCCCGACGAGGAAGATGTTATCTTGCGGATTTTGGAATTGCTACGTGGAACTTCCTTGGTCAATATCCACATCAACGAAGAAAATCGTGAGGATATTCACGGGATTCTACAAATTTCCTTTAAAAATGCTCAAGATTTAGAACGAGCGGAACGCTTAATTACAGAAAATACAGACTATACAGTCGTCATCAAATAAGGAGAAAATCATGTCAAATATTTACGATAGTGCAAACGAACTTAGCCGCGGGTTACGTGAATTACCAGAATACAAGGCGGTTAAGGCAGCAAAAGATGCCATCCAAGCTGATGAACAAGCTAGCAAGATTTTTGCAGACTACCTCGCTTTCCAGCAAGAAATCCAAGTCATGGCGCAAACGGGACAAATGCCAGACGCCTCTTTCCAAGAAAAGATGCAGTCTTTCAGCAAACAAATCCAAGAGAACGCTCTTTTGTCAGATTTCTTTGCCAAACAGCAACAATTGTCCATTTACCTTTCAGACATTGAAAAAATTGTCTTTGAACCTGTTTCAGAATTATTGAAATAGTATTTTATCTGTATAAAAGCCAGAAATTTCAGGAATTTCTGGCTTTTTTGTGATAAAATAAGAAAAAGTATTGCAAGTATGAGGTCAACTATGAAACTAAAAACAAACATTCGCCACTTACATGGCAGTATCCGGGTTCCAGGTGACAAGTCTATTAGCCATCGTTCGATTATTTTTGGAAGTTTGGCTGAGGGCGAGACTAAGGTTTATGATATTTTGCGTGGAGAGGATGTACTTTCAACCATGCAGGTTTTTCGTGACCTTGGTGTTGAAATTGAGGACAAAGATGGGGTTGTTACCATTCAAGGTGTTGGAATGGATGGCTTAAAAGCTCCGCAAAACGCCTTGGATATGGGGAATTCTGGAACCTCGATTCGCCTGATCTCAGGTGTCCTTGCTGGTGCAGACTTCGAAGTAGAGATGTTTGGAGATGATAGTCTTTCCAAACGTCCTATGGATCGCGTGACGATTCCACTGAAAAAAATGGGCGTTAGCATCTCAGGGCAAACTGAGCGAGACCTGCCCCCTCTTCGCCTAAAAGGGACGAAAAATTTAAAACCGATTCACTATGAGTTGCCAATCGCCTCTGCGCAAGTCAAGTCTGCCTTGATATTTGCAGCCTTGCAGGCTCAGGGGGAGTCCGTTATTATCGAGAAAGAATGTACTCGTAACCACACCGAAGATATGTTGCAGCAATTTGGTGGCCATTTAAGTGTGGATGGCAAGAAAATCACAGTTCAAGGGCCGCAAAAACTGATCGGACAAAAGGTAGTTGTTCCAGGAGATATTTCCAGTGCAGCCTTTTGGTTGGTCGCTGGTTTGATTGTTCCAAACTCTCGTGTGGTGCTGCAGAATGTGGGCATCAATGAAACGCGTACTGGTATTATTGATGTCATTCGTGCTATGGGTGGGAAATTGGAAATAACTGAAATCGATCCAGTCGCTAAATCAGCAACCCTGACTGTCGAGTCTTCAGACTTAAAAGGAACAGAGATTGGTGGAGCCTTGATTCCCCGTTTGATTGATGAATTACCCATTATTGCCCTTCTAGCGACACAAGCGCAAGGTGTAACAGTCATTAAGGATGCTGAAGAACTTAAGGTCAAGGAAACCGACCGCATTCAGGTGGTGGCTGACGCCTTAAATAGCATGGGGGCGAATATCACTCCTACAGAAGACGGGATGATTATCAAAGGGAAATCCTCCCTTCATGGCGCTAGAGTCAATACGTTTGGTGACCACCGAATTGGAATGATGACAGCCATCGCAGCCCTCTTGGTTGCGGATGGAGAAGTGGAACTTGATCGTGCTGAAGCCATCAATACCAGCTATCCTAGCTTCTTCGATGATTTGGAGAGCTTGATTCATGGCTAAGGTATTACTCGGATTTATGGGGGCAGGCAAGTCGACAATAGCCAGAGGATTGGACCCAGACTACATCGATATGGATGCCTTAATCGAGGAACGTTTGGGCATGTCCATTGCGGATTTCTTCGCTGAAAAAGGAGAAGTGGCATTTCGTCAAATAGAGTCAGAAGTCCTAGCTGACTTACTAAAAACGGACCGAGTTGTGTCAACTGGCGGAGGAGTTATCATTTCTCAGAGAAATCGTGACTTGCTCAAAACCAATCCTGATAACATCTACCTAAAAACAGATTTTGAAACCCTCTACCAACGTATCGCAGCTGATAAGGACAATCAACGGCCACTTTTTCTCAACAACAGTAAGGAAGAGTTGCGAGAGATTTTTCAAGAAAGACAGGCTTGGTATGAGGAAGTAGCCAGTCGTGTTCTAGATGTAACCAAGCTAAGCCCAGAGGAAATTATAGAGGAACTGAGATGAAAATTGCCTATCTAGGTCCCAAGGGATCATTTTCACACCACGTTGTGCAGACTGCTTTTCCTAATGAGGAATTACAAGCCTTTGCCAATATCACAGATGTCATCAAGGCCTATGAACAAGGCTTGGTGGACTATTCGGTGGTGCCAGTTGAAAATTCTATCGAGGGTAGCGTTCATGAAAGCTTGGATTACCTTTTTCACCAGGCTTGCATCCAAGCAGTTGCAGAAATCGTTCAACCCATTCACCAGCAGTTGATGGTAGTTCCAGGTCAGTCAAAAATTGAGAAAATCTTTTCCCATCCTCAGGCTCTGGCTCAAGGAAAGAAATTCATCGATGAACACTATCCCGAGGCTCAAATCGAGGTGACTGCTAGTACAGCCTATGCGGCTCGCTTTATTTCGGAACATCCAGACCAACCTTATGCAGCTATTGCTCCTAAAAGTTCAGCTGAAGAATATGGCTTGGAATTAATTGCAGAGGATATTCAGGAAATGGAAGCCAATTTCACACGTTTTTGGGTGTTAGGGGCAGAGATACCGAAGATTCCTTTGAACTCGCAAGCTGAAAAAATGAGTTTGGCCTTGACCTTGCCAGACAACTTACCTGGTGCTCTTTACAAGGCACTTTCGACCTTTGCTTGGAGAGGGATTGACTTAACAAAGATTGAAAGTCGCCCCCTTAAAACAGCCTTAGGAGAATACTTTTTCATTATCGATGTAGACTATAGTGACAAAGAACTGGTTCATTTTGCAAGACAAGAACTAGAAGCCATTGGGATCCAGCACAAGATACTGGGAACCTACCCGATTTTTACCATAACTGATATAGAAAAGGAGAGTCAATGAGCAAAGAAAATCCTTTAAGTCATCATGAGCAGTTACGTTATGACTATCTCTTCAAAAATATCCATTACCTCAACGACCGTGAACGGAGGGAGTTTGATTATCTGCAACAGAAGATGGCAGGTCTCAAGTCTGAAGTTCACCATTTCTACCAAGAAGAAAAAGAAGAAACTTGGGGTAGAGATATTGATCTTCCGACTTATGGCAGTAGAAGTCGGTCTAAGAAACGTGAAAAGGTAGCTCCTCAACCTAAAGTCAAAAAGAAAAAGAGAAGAATTGGCTTCAAACGAATACTGACTTGGTTCTTGCTGTTGATTACCTGTGTGGCTGCAGGGATGATTTTCATGTTTCTTCGAGGGTTCCAGTCAGCAGCCAATCCAACAAATAAGCCAGCTGACGCCAAGGCAGCTCAAGTAGAGGTCTTTAACGGTCAGGATACCAAAGATGGTGTGAATATTTTAGTGATGGGGACAGATGGCCGTATCGGTCAAAATAGTGCAGAAACCCGTACCGACACAATCATGGTACTGAATGTCAGTGGATCGGATAAGAAGATCAAACTAGTCAGCTTTATGCGTGACAACTTAGTTTATATCGACGGGTACAGTAAGATTGTAAATGGCCAGAAACAGACGGATAACAAACTAAATGTTGCCTATGAACTTGGGGAACAAGAAGGGCAAAAAGGTGCTGAAATGGTCCGCAAGGTTCTAAAAGACAACTTTGATTTGGATATTAAGTACTATGCCCTGGTCGACTTCCAGGCCTTTGCAACAGCTATTGATACCCTCTTCCCTGACGGAGTAACGATTGATGCCCAATTCTCAACATTGAATGGTCAACCTTTGACAGAAGCCACAGTTGGAGATGACCTTCATGCAACAGAGACAGAATCGCCAACCCAAACCATCAAAGTTGGAAAACAGCAGATGAATGGATCCACCTTGCTCAACTACGCTCGCTTCCGTGATGATGATGAGGGAGACTATGGCCGTACCAAACGTCAACAACAAGTGATGTCAGCTGTTCTTGAGCAAATCAAAGATCCAACCAAGCTCTTTACGGGATCAGAGGCACTTGGAAAAGTCTTTGGCATGACATCAACAAATCTACCATATAGCTTCTTGTTGACCAATGGTTTATCTGTCCTAGAAGGTGCTCAAAATGGCATTGAAAGACTCACCGTCCCAGAACTTGGTGACTGGGTGGACGCTTATGATATCTATGGTGGACAAGGACTTCTAGTTGATCAAAATAAATACCAGACCAAACTCGCCCAAATGGGAATGAGATAGAATACTATAAAAAAATCAAAGTTTGAATCACCAGTGAAAAAGTGGTTTAGGCTTTGATTTTTCTTAGTATCTGATGGATTTTTAGGGCTTTTTTATGGTATAATAAAACGATATAACTCGTTATTGGACAGAAGAGGAGAGACATGAGTGATTTGAAAGCGATTCAGGCTCGTAGTCTGGAAATGGCTGAATATTTCGTCGCATTTTGTAAAGAACATGATTTGTTGTGCTATCTCTGTGGTGGAGGAGCTATTGGTGCCCTTCGTAACAAAGGTTTCATTCCTTGGGATGATGATTTGGACTTTTTCATGCCACGTAAGGACTATGAAAAATTAGCAGAACTGTGGCCACGTTATGCAGACGAGCGTTATTTCTTGTTAAAGAGTAACAAAGATTTTGTAGACCGTAACCTTTTTATTACCATTCGTGATAAGGAAACCACTTGTATCAAGCCTTATCAGAAGGATTTGGATTTGCCACACGGTTTGGCCTTGGATGTTTTACCTTTAGATTATTATCCTAAAAATTCAGCTGAGCGTAAGAAACAAGTTCGTTGGGCCCTGATTTATTCACTCTTTTGTGCGCAAACTATCCCAGAAAAGCATGGTGCAGTCATGAAATGGGGAAGTCGTATCTTACTCGGCCTGACTCCAAAATCTCTACGTTATCGCATTTGGAAAAAAGCTGAAAAAGAAATGACCAAGTATGGTCTGGCTGAGAGCGATGGAATTACGGAATTATGCTCAGGTCCCGGCTACATGCGAAACAAGTACCCAATCGCATCCTTTGAAGACAATCTTTTCTTGCCATTTGAAGGAACTGAGATGCCCATTCCAGTCGGCTATGATGCCTATCTCAGCACTGCTTTTGGGGACTATATGACACCGCCACCAGCGGACAAGCAAGTACCGCATCATGACGCCATTATAGCAGACATGGACAAAAGCTACACAGAGTATAAGGGAGAATATGGAGCATGATGGGAGAAAAAATAAGCGTTATCGTTCCAGTCTATAATGTAGAAGCCTATTTGGAAAAGTGTGTAGAATCCATTTTAAAACAGACCTATACCAACTTGGAAATTCTTCTTGTCAATGATGGTTCGACGGATAATAGTGGAGAACTGTGTGATCAATTAGCTCAAAGAGATCAACGGATTCGTGTCATTCACAAGGAAAACGGTGGCTTGTCTGATGCTCGAAATAGAGGGATTGAAGAGGCAAGTTCTGATTTGATCGGTTTTATCGATAGTGATGACTACATTGACGAAGATATGTATGAGACTCTTTACCGCCAAATGCTAGAATCCAATGCTGATCTTTCTATGTGTGGACATTATGATGTTTATCACCAAATTCCGGAAAAGCAGGTTGCAACGATTCAGACTTGGAAATTAACTCCCCAAAAGGCCATTAAAATGGTCATGGAAGCTAAGATTCTCTCGGTCACAGCTGTCAACAAACTTTATAAAAAAGAACTCTTTGAACAACTACGATTTGAAATTGGCAAAATAGCAGAGGATGCCTTTATTATGATCGCCTTGATTCATCAATGTCGCAAGGTTGTTGCAACAAATGAAAAAAAATACTACTATGTTCACCGTGAAAATAGTATCACGACTCAAAAATTCTCCTTGAAATTCTTAAACGTTATTGAGGCTTATGAGCAAAACGCAAATATTATCAGAGAGAATTACCCTGAACTAGCAGATGTTGCAACCATGCGTTTAAACTGGGCTTACTTCTATGTATTGGATAGGCTCTTGGTTGATGCAGATTTCAAGGATAAGGTCTTAGAATACCGTTTAATTGCCTATCTAAAGAAAAACACAAAGAACATTCTTTCAGATAGTCGTTTTACAAGAGCAAGAAAAATGAGCTTTTTAGCTTTGTGCCTGAGTCGAAAATTGTATACGAAAATCTTGCTTGCACAAACTAAGCGTTAGGAGAAACAATGATTTCATTTATTGAAAAATACTATTTTAAAATCAATCTGCTGTTTTTATCAGTTATATCTTTTTACTGTATGGCAGGCTTGATTGTTCCACTGCAATCAATCTCAGCCAATAAATTTGTCACTCTATGCATGACCCTCATGGGTGTTTTGTTGGGATTTTATAATTTCTTTATCAAAAAAGCCTATCTGACTGTCAGAAAAATTGAGTATTTGATTCTCTTTTTTCTAATGAATATCCTGACTGCGATCTTAGTTGTAAAATATGGATTTTCAACAAACATAAAGAACTTAGTTGTCTTTTTCATCTATTTCTTTGCAATCTATCCAGTCTTTCAATCTTTTACTGTGAAAAAAGCACGTGCCCTCTTTGATGTCTTCTTCTCAGTTATCACTGTTGCAAATACTATAGGTGTACTTGTATCAATTTGGCAATTCTTCATGTTGCAGGGTTACCGCGTATTTGATTACAAGGGGTTATTGATCCGCCAAGGATTTGTAGAGTCTCGTCTATTTGGTATTCTAGCCAGTCCCAACTATCTCTCTATTATTTCTCTGATGGTGGTTATTTACTTGTGGATGCGCTTGTCAATCTACAAACCAGTACTTAAAACTCTGGCTATTTCATCGATTCTGCTTAATTTTGCTTACATTGTACTGTCTGGTTCCAGAACAACCTACATCTGTTTGCTAGTAGTTGCCCTCTTATATGCTTTGATGACGGCTAACTGGACTAAAAAAAGCAAGTCACTTCTTACTGTTCTAGTAATAGTAGGATTGGTATTTGTTGGCTATAATGGTATCAAATATAGTAGTGACATTTACTTAAAAGCTCACTCAGCTCAAATCCAAAAGAACCGAGAAAACGGACAAAATGGAGACAACAATCTTTCTCTTGAGAGAACTGACACCAGTGAAGAGAATATCTCCAATAACCGTTTTGCCATTTGGCAGTCAACAGCTTCCTTTATCCCTAGACGTCCTCTGTTTGGATATTCAGGAGGAAACTGGTATGAGTTAGGTAAAGAATATGATGCTTCAGCCTACATCATCAAACAACATTACCTTACTCACAACGGCTACCTTGAGTTGTTATTCTATGATGGTATCACAGGTTTTATCCCTATGGCCATCTTTATGCTTTCCTTCATCGTTTCAAGTCTCAAGAAATATAAAAAAGACCTTCAAGAAGGTCGCCGCAATCATGAATTGATTACCATTCTCTTGATGACTGTAGTTATTCTCATCTCTAATTTGTTCTTGAGTTCAACCTTCTATGGAATTTCTCTACAGGGTTGTATCTTGTTTGTGATTTCAGGTTACTATTTCTCTGTTCTCTATAAAAAAAGAGACGGCTATAGAAAACTAGATGAAGCGGAGATCAAAGAAGTTGAACTAGGTGTCATGGATTATATCCACAATCTCTGTCAAAAAGAGAATATCAACTATTCACTGGCTTATGGAACCTTGCTGGGAGCAGTGAGACACAAGGGATACATTCCTTGGGATGACGATATTGATATCTCTTTGAAACGCGATGAATACGATAAATTGTATCAAGCTATTTTGCAAGATAATGATCCTGTCTACAAGGTTGTTTCTTGGGAAAATGACGCTCGGTATCCTTACCCATTTTACCGAGTCTATGACGCGCGAACAGTCTACGATAACAACTACATCGAAAATGATATCGATTTAGGAATTTGTGTGGATGTGTTCCCATTTGACTATTATGCTGATGTTAACAAGGACATGGTAAAACTAGATACTTACCGTCGTTTATCAGTCTATACCCTTTATGGCATCCATAATAAGAATGCGAAATTCAAGAATATCGTCCGATATATACTTGTCCTTGTATTTCGTCTGACTCGTGTCAAAACTTGGAACCAAAAGATGAACATCCTATCTATGCAAGAAAAAGATGGAGACTTCATTGACTACCTCATGGAGAACAAAAGAGTTTCTACGAAGTTTGACAAGTCCTTCTTGGATACAACGATTGACAGTCCATTTGAAGATAGAGTTTACAAAATTCCTGCGGCTTATCAGCAAATCCTTTCTGCCATCTACGGGGATGATTTTATGGAAATTCCTCCTCTAGAAAAACGAGTGAAGCACGATGACTTCCTTGCATACATAAAGGAGGGATAGGACGTGTTACAATGGTTAAAAAGAAGTTTAGCCAGTCTCTTAGGAGATAAGAAAGACCTGGTTAAAAACCTACCTATTATCAAAAGTTTAAATCAAAAAGCCAATATCGATTTGGATTCCAAGAGAAGTAATCTGCTCAAAGAAAATTTTGAAGATATTCTAAAGGCCATCTATCAATCGAATCTGAAATCCTATGATATCTGGTTAGATTTTGGAACTTTACTTGGTTTCTACAGAGAAAATGATCTGATTCCGCATGATTTAGATATGGACTTTGGGATTATTATCCCAGACTACGAAGCCTTTTTAAAGGATGAGAAAGTTCTTTTTGAGAAAGGCTTTGTCAGAACAAAAGAGTTCTATTACAATGATAAACTTGTAGAATTATCCTATAGTTACAAGGGCCTCAATGTTGATTTTATTGTCTATGATAAAAAAGAGGGGAGCATTTCCTCAGACACTATTTTCTACATGACAAACCCCTTGGGAAATCCTACAAGATATGAAGTTTACCACTATGAATTGCCGTTTACAGCACTAAGTGAATGCAGTTTTAAAGAGATTCTAGTAAAAGTTCCAGAAAATACAAGAGAATACATCAGTCACTTGTATGGGGAGGATTTTGAAATCCCTAATACTCATTACAACTGGAAAGAAAATCCAATTTACAAACAAAGAGATGCTAAATTGGCTAAAGTACTTTTGAAAAAGTAAACTTAGAAATACAAGAAAAGAGGGGATGGTGAAGTTCTTCCTTGTTAACTCTAGTCCCTATTCTAGTGTGACAATCAGACTTCTCGTTCCCTCTTTTTGTCTTATATTGACGGAAAGAAGCTAGAAAAGTTACTACCAGGATGAATCTTCCATCCTAGTTTCCGCTACCAAAGAAAGAAGTGGTTTAGATGAAAAAGAAACAGATAAAAGAAACACTTGTATTTACTTCCCTATTCTTGTTGCTCGTATCTGGACTATTTATACCAGCAGTTCAGGCAGATACTTCAAGCAACCGAATCCATTTTATCAATACCAAAGGAGTATCAGGAAGTGATGCCATCATTCTTGAGAGTAATGGTCATTATGCCTTGATTGACATGGGTGAAGACTATGATTTTCCAGATGGCAGTAATCCGCGTTATCCAAGTCGTGTAGGAATTAGTATAAACAATGAGTATGTATTAGAAGACAGACTGTTCAGACATATGCAACAGCTCGGTATTAAGAAGCTTGACTTTATTCTAGGAACTCATGTTCATAGCGATCACATTGGTTCTGCGGATGAAGTTCTTAAACGTTATCTTGTAGATAGATTTTATTTGAAGAGATACTCAGATGAGCGCATCACATCAAAATGGCGATTGTGGGACAATCTTTTCAATTATGACAATGCTGTTAAGACAGCTCTAGAGCGAGGTGTAACTCTTGTGCAAGACATCACTGAGAAGGAAAGTCACTTCACTCTAGGGGACATGGATATTCAGCTTTATAACTATAAAAACGAATATGACAGTAACGGCAAACTCAAGAGAGTCTATGATGACAATTCCAATTCTCTTGTGGCAGTAGTAACTGTAGAAGGGAAAAAGATCTATCTCGGTGGTGACTTAGATAATGCTGAGGGGGCAGAGGATAAATTAGGTCCGGAGATTGGAAAAGTCGATATGATGAAATGGAACCATCACTATGATGCTCAAATTTCAAATACGATTCCTTTCTTAGACTCTCTATCTCCTAGTATGGTAGTTCATACATCTGCAGCAGATGCTAATCTTGCTACAACAAGAGACTATCTTAAGAAACATGGTATCGAAGTTGTTCACGCTTATAGCCAAACGAAAGATGCAACTGTGTTTGACATCAGTCAACGTGGATTCGCCAACATATCAAATGATTTTCCTGATATTCCTTCGGCAAGAAAGGTTTGGTATAAAGAAGATGGTTACTGGAAATATCGTTTATCAGATAATCAGATGGCTATCGGTTGGCAACGAATTGATGGATTTTACTATTTCTTTAATGGTCAAGGACAAATGCAGGCAGGTAAATGGCTTCATTTGAACGACTCTCGTGAAAAAACTGATGGTAACTGGTATTATTTGAACAACAATGGACAAATGCAAGATACTGGTTGGTTTAATCAAGATGGTACTTGGTATTACATCACATCAAGTGGAGCAAGAAGTTACAGTCAGTTAATTGAAATTGATGGTCAGAAATATCTATTTGACAAAGAAGGTAAGATGCTGACAGGTCCTCAGGTTTATAATGGTAAGAAACTATTCTTTGCTAGTAGTGGTGCCCTACAGTCGGAAAGAAAAGCATCATCTTGGCAAAAGATTGCCTCAAATTGGTACTATTATGATGAGGATAGTATTCTAACTGTTGGTAAAAAAGACATCAAGGGTACAACTTATTACTTTGACAAAGAAGGTATTATGCAAACTGGCTGGGTGTTGGTAGATGGCCACTGGAACTATTTTGCGAACTCTGGCGCCATGCAAACTGGCTGGGTTAAGGACAAAGAAATTTGGTTCTATCTTGATAAAGACGGCAATATGCTAACTGGAAATCAAGAAATCAATGGCTCTCGTTACTATTTCAAGGCAAGTGGTGCCATGCAAACTGGTTGGCAATGGCAGGATAAGGGTTGGCAGTATTATACTAGCTCTGGTACCATGAAGACGGGTTGGTTAAAATTGGGCGAATCTTGGTATTACCTGGATCCAGAAACTGGTATCATGGCAGTCGGATCGCAAGAAATTAATGGAAAGAACTACTTCTTCAGCTCTGCAGGTACTATGCAAGTTGGATGGCAGAGGTCAAATGATTCTTGGCATTATTACGCTACGTCTGGCGCACTCCAAACTGGTTGGTTGAAAGATGGTGATGCCTGGTATTATCTTGAAGGTAAGGAAGGCGTTATGTTAATCGGCCTCCATCAAGTAGATGGTAAGCAATATTACTTTAGCAAATCTGGAGCCATGCAAACTGGCTGGAAATGGTTTGATAATCATTACCGTTACTTTGAATCAAATGGAGCCATGAAAACTGGTTGGATAAAAGACAAAGGTGTCTGGTATTATCTAAATCCTGAAGATGGTATCATGTTGGTTGGCCTTCATAAAGTAAATGGTGATCATCATTACTTTGATGAATCAGGAGCAATGCAGACAGGTTGGAAACAGCTTGATGGTAATTGGTACTATTTCCAAGCTGATGGTTCTTTGTTGAAGAACGCAACAACACCTGATGGTTACAAAGTAAACGAAGAAGGTATCTGGAAACAGGCTGTTGTTGCTGTAAATAGCGATGCAGTCAAGCCAGAACAGAAACAAGAAGCTAATTCCTCTATTGTTGAACAACCTAAACAAGATTCAAATCTAGAAGCCAACGCTTCTGAAAAGAAAGAAAAAGAATAAAGAAGAAATCCCCTACTGGCAACTAATTTATCAGTAGGGGATTTTTTAATTTCGTTTTAATTTAGCAAGTACAAGGTTCAGTGCATAGTGGAGTGTTTTGTCTTTGGTGATAAAGAGGGTCAAGAGGTAATAGATACCACAAGTTGCTACGGTAGACAGAACCATGAGAACCATATTGAAGTTGACCGTATAAGAGTTGATTTGGAAAATCATCTTGAAAATATAGAAGATTGGGATAAAACCAAGGGATATGAGGCTATAGCGTGTTAAGGTTATAAAAATTTCTTTTAAACTAATCAGTTGGTGTTTCTTGATAAAATGAATTTCAAGTAAAACAACGATAGTTTCTGCGATAATGGTCGTAGCGATGTAATACTCAGGTGCAAAAATATTATTGAAATACAAGATGCTATTTAATAGTATATTGGTACCACCACCAAGGAAGTAGAAGGCAGTTAAGCGATTTTCATGGTCGTTGATAAAGATAATCTGTTTACCAAGAATCAACTCTATAGCCCAAATGATGGTACGAAAAGCGAAGACGCTAGTTACGATACCCGCTTCAAGATATTTTTCAGAAGAATAAATAACAGTTGCGTACCGTCCCAATATCATAATCCCGATGCTAGTTGGAACCATAAGGAAATAGAATAAGGATGCCGCTTGATTCACGAGATAATTATAGGACTTGTAATCCTTTTTACCAAGATAATAGCCAAGGCGAGGAATACTGACGTTGATAGCTCCACTCAATACACTAGCAATCAACATGACAATACTATAGGCAATTGTATAATAAGAAATGTAGTTTTCATCTGGTCCCTTGGTGATAAACATTCTATCTAGCAAGGTATAAAGCATATTAGCGTTTGCTAAGAGAAGCATAGTGAAGAGCGGTTTAGAAGCTTTAGCAAGTTCTACGAAACCAATCTTAACAAAAGAAACTTCTCTCTTAATCCAAAGAAAACTGAGCAGGTAGTTGAGGATAGTGGTCGCTGTCATAACGATAGCATAAGGAACAATATCATCTGCCGTTTTAACGAAGGCGAAGATAGCGACCAGCATGGTAATTCGAATAATTAATGTTTTGTAGAGGATGAAGGCATAGTTTTCATAAGCCTCGTTCATCCATTCGATATTGAGAAATTGGAAGAGTGCTTGGGCCCCTAGGATGTAGTAGAGGACCTTCAGATTCTCAATGCTGGTGTCAAAGAAGATAATGAGGAAGTAGATACCTGTCGTCAGAAGAGAGGTGAAAACCGAGATATAAAACAACTTAGAAAAGACGTAGTTGATTTTATTCTTGTCATCCTTGACCTTACTGATAGCTCGAATCCCGTAGTTGTATATTCCAAAGGCTGCAAGTGGAATAACGAAACTTGCCCAAGTATTGGCCGTATTGAAATAACCGTAATTGGATTTGCTGAGAATCCGCGTCAGATAAGGATTGGTTATCAGTGGAAAAACGATATTGAGAATATTGACCAGCAAGCTGGCCAAGGCATTTACTTTTATATTTTTCATTGAACTTTCTTTCTTAAATCTAAAATCATATCTAGTATTATATCACATTCTCGCTTCATTCTTTTGATAAAATCGTAAAAATCTAGTATAATAGATAGACTGAAAGTATGAGGTTACTAGATATGAAGATGAAACAAATTAGTGATACAACACTGAAAATCACAATGACTTTAGATGATTTGATGGATCGGGGAATGGAGATTGCAGACTTTCTCGTTCCTCAGGAAAAAACCGAAGAGTTTTTCTATGCTATTTTAGATGAGTTAGAGATGCCAGACAATTTCTTGGATAGTGGCATGCTGAGTTTCCGCGTGACGCCAAAACCTGATAAGGTCGACGTCTTTGTGACCAAGTCCAAGATTGACCAAAATTTGGATTTTGAAGATTTGGCGGATCTACCAGACATGGAAGAATTAGCCCAAATGTCGCCAGATGAATTTCTCAAAACCTTGGAAAAGAGCATTGCAGATAAGACCAAGGACGATATTGAGGCCATCCAATCTCTAGAGCAGGTCGAAGCAAAGGAAGAAGAGCAAGAGCAGGCAGACAAGGAGACGGAGAATAAGAAAGAACCTTATATCTACTATATCCTACGCTTTGCAAGCCTTGCTGACTTAGTTGCTTTTGCAAAGACGGTTAACTACCAGATGGAAACATCTGAACTCTATAAGATGAATGACCACTATTATTTGACAATCTTAGTTGATGTGGAGAATCATCCTAGTCCGTATCCAGCCTGGCTCTTGGCTCGTATGCGTGAGTTTGCAGACGACAGTGATATCAGTCGTTCGGTTTTACAAGAGTATGGTCACATCTTGATCAATCACGACGCTGTGTTCGGTCTTCAAAAAATTAATTCATAGTTTTTAGAAATCAATTTTTACTTATCAGAAAAGGCGAATCATGGGATTCGTTTTTTCTTTACTAGACTGAAATAGTGATTTACTATAATAGGAATTTTCATAAAATTCTGTTATAATGGCTATATCAGAAAATTTCTAGGAGACAAACATGACAGTTAAAATTGCTTTACTTGGATTTGGTACCGTTGCAAGTGGTGTGCCATTCCTCCTAAAGGAAAATGGAGAAAAAATCGTTCAGTCAGCTCATTCGGAGATTGAAGTAGCTAAGGTATTGGTCAAGGATGAAGATGAAAAGAACCGCTTGCTTGCAGCAGGAAATGACTTTAACTTTGTAACCAATGTAGATGATATTTTAGCAGACAAGGACATTACTATCGTAGTGGAATTGATGGGGCGTATCAAACCAGCTAAAACCTTTATCACTCGTGCCTTAGAAGCTGGGAAACACGTTGTTACTGCCAACAAGGACCTTTTGGCTGTCCATGGTGCAGAATTGTTAGAAATTGCTAAAGAGCATAATGTAGCACTTTACTACGAAGCAGCAGTTGCTGGTGGGATTCCAATTCTTCGCACTCTAGCAAATTCATTGGCTTCTGACAAAATTACGCGCGTTCTTGGTGTCGTTAATGGAACTTCTAACTTCATGATGACCAAGATGGTGGAAGAAGGCTGGTCTTATGATGATGCTCTGGCTGAAGCTCAAAGACTTGGTTTTGCAGAAAGCGACCCTACAAATGACGTGGATGGGATTGACGCAGCCTACAAGATGGTGATTTTGAGCCAATTTGCTTTTGGTATGAAGGTTGCTTTTGACGATGTAGCACACAAGGGAATCCGCAACATCACACCAGAAGACGTAGCTGTAGCCCAAGACCTGGGCTATGTAGTGAAATTGGTTGGTTCTATCGAGGAAACTCCTTCTGGTATTGCTGCGGAAGTAACTCCAACCTTCCTTCCTAAAGCACATCCACTTGCCAGTGTGAATGGGGTAATGAACGCTGTTTTTGTAGAATCTATCGGTATCGGTGAGTCTATGTACTACGGACCAGGTGCGGGTCAAAAACCAACTGCAACAAGTGTTGTGGCGGATATCGTCCGTATCGTTCGTCGCTTGAATGATGGTACCATTGGTAAAGACTTCAACGAATACAGCCGTGACTTGGTCTTGGCTAATCCAGAAGATGTCAAAGCAAACTACTACTTCTCAATCTTGGCTCCAGACTCAAAAGGTCAGGTCTTGAAATTGGCTGAAATCTTTAATGCTCAAGATATTTCCTTCAAGCAAATCCTCCAAGATGGCAAAAAGGGTGACAAGGCGCGTGTAGTGATTATCACTCATAAGATTAATAAAGCGCAGCTTGAGAATGTTTCAGCTGAGTTGGCCAAAGCTTCAGAATTTGACCTCTTGAATACCTTCAAGGTGTTAGGAGAATAGGATGAAGATTATTGTACCTGCAACCAGTGCCAATATTGGGCCAGGTTTTGATTCGGTCGGTGTAGCTGTAACCAAGTATCTTCAAATTGAGGTCTGTGAAGAACGGGATGAGTGGTTGATTGAACACCAGATTGGTAAATGGATTCCCCATGACGAGCGTAATCTTTTGCTTAGGATTGCCTTGCAAATTGCGCCTGACTTGCAACCGAGACGTTTGAAAATGACCAGCGATGTTCCCTTGGCGCGTGGTTTGGGTTCTTCTAGCTCTGTTATCGTTGCTGGGATTGAACTAGCTAATCAACTGGGCAAGCTCAACTTATCTAACCACGACAAATTGCAGTTGGCGACCAAGATTGAAGGGCATCCTGACAATGTGGCTCCAGCAATTTACGGCAATCTCGTTATTGCAAGTTCTGTTGAAGGGCATGTTTCAGCAATTGTGTCTGACTTCCCGGAGTGTGATTTTCTAGCTTATATTCCCAACTATGAATTGCGCACTCGCGACAGCCGTGGTGTCTTACCTAAAAAATTGTCCTATAAGGAAGCTGTTGCGGCTAGTTCTATCGCCAATGTGGCCGTTGCATCCTTGTTAGCAGGAGATATGGTGACAGCTGGTCAAGCAATCGAGGGGGACCTCTTCCACGAGCGTTATCGTCAAAGTCTGGTCCGTGAATTTGCGACGATTAAGCAAGTAGCTAAAGAGAATGGTGCCTATGCGACCTACCTCTCTGGAGCAGGGCCGACAGTGATGGTCTTGGCTTCTCATGACAAGATGCCGAAGATTAAAGCTGAATTGCAAAAGCAGCCTTTCAAAGGCAAACTTCATGATTTGAAAGTTGATACCCAAGGTGTCCGTGTCGAAACAAAGTAAAGAAATAGAAGATAGGATGGGGAAACTCTCGACCAGAGGGCTTCCTGTCCTTTTTTTGAAAAGAAGTTTATACTCAATGAAAAATCAAAGAGCAAATTAGGAAGCTAGCCACAGGTTGCTCAAAACATGGTTTTGAGGTTGTGGATAGAACTGACGAAGTTAGCTCAAAATACTGTTTTGAGGTTGCAGATGTAAGCTGACGTGGTTTGAAGAGATTTTCGAAGAGTATTGGTTAAAAATTTGATAAAGGAGAAATAAAGATGGCAGAAATTTATCTAGCAGGTGGTTGTTTTTGGGGCCTAGAGGAGTATTTTTCACGAATTTCAGGCGTATTAACAACCAGTGTCGGCTACGCTAATGGCCAAGTCGAAACAACCAATTACCAGTTGCTCAAGGAAACAGACCATGCAGAGACTGTTCAAGTGATTTATGATGAGAAAGCAGTGTCACTTAGAGAGATTTTGCTTTATTATTTCCGTGTCATTGATCCCTTGTCTATTAACCAACAAGGGAATGACCGTGGTCGCCAATATCGAACGGGAATCTATTATCAGGATGAAGCAGACTTGCCAGCTATCTACACAGTGGTGCAGGAGCAGGAGCGTATGCTGGGTCGAAAGATTGCAGTAGAGGTGGAGAAACTTCGTCACTACATTTTGGCTGAAGACTACCATCAAGACTATCTCAAGAAGAATCCTTCCGGTTATTGTCATATCGATGTGACCGATGCTGAGAAGCCATTGATTGACGCAGCCAACTATGAAAAACCTAGTCAAGAGGTGTTGAAGGAAAGCTTAACTGAAGAGTCTTACCGTGTTACGCAAGAAGCTGCTACAGAGGCTCCATTTAGTAATGCTTATGACCAGACCTTTGAAGAAGGGATTTATGTAGACATCACGACGGGTGAACCGCTTTTTTTCGCTAAGGATAAGTTTGCCTCAGGTTGTGGTTGGCCAAGTTTTAGTCGTCCGATTTCTAAGGAATTGATTCACTATTACAAAGATCTGAGTCATGGAATGGAGCGAATCGAGGTTCGTTCTCGGTCAGGAAATGCTCACTTGGGTCATGTTTTCACAGATGGACCTCGGGAGTTAGGTGGCCTGCGTTACTGTATTAATTCTGCTTCCTTACGCTTTATAGCCAAGGATGAGATGGAAAAAGCAGGATATGGCTATCTATTACCTTGCTTAAACAAATAAAACTGAGAGGGTGGGGCTTCCCACTTTCTTCATTTCTAGAATATGAATAGAAGGGATTTATGAAACACTTACTATCTTACTTCAAATCCTATATCAAGGAATCAATTTTAGCACCCTTGTTCAAGTTACTTGAAGCTGTTTTTGAACTCTTGGTTCCCATGGTGATTGCTGAGATTGTTGACCAATCCTTGCCCCAGAGAAATCAAGGACATCTCTGGATGCAGATTGGCCTGCTCCTTGTCTTTGCAGTGATTGGCGTTTTAGTGGCCTTGATTGCTCAATTCTATTCAGCAAAGGCAGCGGTAGGTTTTGCCAAGGAATTGACAAACGACCTCTATCGTCATATTCTTTCCTTACCCAAGGACAGCAGAGATCGTTTGACAACTTCTAGCTTGGTGACTCGCTTGACTTCGGATACCTACCAGATTCAGACTGGTATCAATCAATTCCTGCGCCTCTTTTTGCGAGCGCCTATTATCGTTTTTGGAGCCATTTTTATGGCCTATCGCATCTCGGCTGAGCTGACTTTCTGGTTCTTAGTTATGGTTGTCATTTTGACGATTGTCATTGTCGGTCTCTCTCGACTGGTCAATCCTCTCTACAGCAGTCTCAGAAAGAAAACGGATCAGCTGGTTAAGGAAACGCGTCAGCAATTACAAGGCATGCGAGTTATTCGTGCTTTTGGTCAGGAAAAACGAGAGTTACAGATTTTTCAAACCCTTAACCAAGTTTATGCTAGATTGCAAGAAAAGACGGGTTTCTGGTCTAGTTTGTTAACACCTCTGACCTATCTGATTGTTAATGGAACTCTTCTCGTCATCATCTGGCAGGGATATATTTTAATTCAAGGAGGTTTACTCAGTCAAGGTGCCCTGATTGCTCTTATCAACTACCTCTTGCAGATTTTGGTGGAATTGGTTAAGCTCGCCATGCTGATCAATTCCCTCAACCAGTCCTACATCTCAGCCAAGCGAATCGAGGAAGTCTTTGACGAGGCTCCAGAGGATATCCATTCAGAATTAGAAGAAAAGCAAGTTACCGGTGATCGGGTTTTGCAAGTCAAAGAATTAACCTTTACCTATCCTGATGCGGCCCAGCCTTCTCTGAGAAACATTTCCTTTGATATGAATCAAGGGCAAATCCTTGGTATCATCGGAGGAACTGGTTCTGGTAAGTCAAGCTTGGTGCAAGTCTTACTTGGTCTTTATACAGCAGACAAGGGGAGCATTGACCTTTATCGAAATGGACGTAGTCCTCTTAATCTTGAGCAGTGGCGGTCTTGGATTGCCTATGTGCCCCAAAAGGTCGAACTCTTTAAGGGAACTATTCGTTCCAACTTGACTCTAGGTTTCAATCAAGAAGTGTCTGATCAGCAACTCTGGCAGGCCTTGGAGATTGCGCAAGCTAAGGGTTTTGTCAGTGAAAAGGAAGGACTTTTGGATGCCCTAGTTGAGGGAGGAGGGCGAAATTTCTCAGGCGGACAAAAACAAAGGCTATCTATTGCCCGAGCAGTCTTGCGTCAAGCTCCATTTCTCATCCTAGATGATGCGACCTCGGCCCTCGACACCATCACCGAGTCCAAGCTCTTGAAAGCTATTAGAGAAAATCTGCCAAATACGAGCTTAATCTTGATTTCTCAACGGACTTCGACACTTCAGATGGCTGACCAGATTCTCCTTTTGGAAAAAGGTGAGCTCCTAGCTGTTGGCAAGCACGAGGACTTGATGAAAACTAGCCAAGTCTATCGCGAAATCAATGCATCTCAACATGGAAAGGAGGACTAGCATGAGACGACAAACCGCAAACCAGACGCTCAAACGTTTAGCCGTAGATTTAGTAAGCCATCCATTTCTCCTTTTCCTTGCCTTTCTAGGAACTATTGCCCAAGTTGCTTTATCGATCTACCTACCTATTCTAATTGGGCAGGTCATTGACCAAGTCCTAGTGACTGGTTCTTCACCAGTTTTTTGGCAGATTTTTCTCCAGATGATCTTGGTGGTGATAGGAAATACTCTGGTACAATGGGCTAATCCTCTTCTTTATAATCGCCTAATCTTCTCTTATACCAGAGACTTGCGAGAGCGAATTATCCATAAGCTCCATCGTTTACCGATTGCTTTTGTGGACCGGCAGGGCAGTGGAGAGATGGTTAGTCGTGTGACCACAGACATAGAACAGCTGGCAGCCGGCTTAACCATGATTTTCAATCAATTTTTCATTGGTGTCTTGATGATTTTGGTTAGTATTCTAGCCATGCTCCAAATTCATCTCCTTATGACCCTCTTGGTCTTGCTGTTGACGCCCCTGTCCATGGTGATTTCACGCTTTATTGCCAAACGGTCCTATCATCTCTTTCAGAAGCAAACAGAGACCAGGGGGATTCAGACTCAGTTGATTGAAGAATCACTTAGCCAGCAGACTATTATCCAGTCCTTCAATGCTCAAACAGAGTTTATCAAAAAACTGCATGAGGCGAATGCCAACTACGCAGGTTATTCTCAGTCAGCTATCTTTTATTCATCAACGGTTAATCCTTCGACTCGCTTTGTTAATGCACTCATCTATGCTCTTCTTGCTGGAGTGGGAGCCTATCGTATCATGATGGGGTCCACCTTGACCATCGGACGTTTAGTGACTTTTTTGAATTACGTCCAACAGTACACCAAGCCCTTTAATGATATTTCTTCTGTTTTAGCCGAGTTGCAAAGTGCTCTCGCTTGTGCAGAGCGCGTCTATGCTGTATTAGAAAGTCCTGAGGTTGCTGAAACAGGTAAAGAAGTCTTGACCAGTGACCAAGTCAAGGGCGCCATTTCCTTTAAGCATGTTTCTTTTGGATACAATCCTGAAAGGATCTTGATTAAGGATTTGTCTATCGATATCCCAGCTGGTAGCAAGGTGGCTATCGTTGGTCCGACAGGTGCTGGTAAGTCAACTCTTATCAATCTCCTCATGCGTTTTTATCCTATTAACTCGGGAGATATCTTGCTAGACGGTCGTTCCATTTACGACTATACCCGAGCGTCATTGAGACAGCAGTTTGGCATGGTACTCCAAGAAACCTGGCTCAAGCAAGGAACCGTTCATGACAATATTGCCTTTGGGAATCCTGATGCTAGTCGGGAGCAGGTGATTGCTGCTGCCAAAGCTGCTAACGCAGACTTTTTTATCCAACAGTTACCACAAAGCTATGATACCAAGCTAGAAAATGCAGGAGAATCCCTCTCTGTCGGACAAGCCCAGCTCTTGACCATCGCCCGAGTCTTTCTAGCTATTCCAAAGATTCTTATCTTAGACGAGGCGACTTCTTCCATCGATACACGGACAGAAGTGCTAGTACAGGATGCCTTTGCCAAACTCATGAAGGGGCGCACAAGCTTTATCATTGCTCACCGTTTGTCAACCATTCAGGATGCGGATTTAATTCTTGTCTTGGTAGATGGAGATATTGTTGAGTATGGTAACCATCAGGACCTCATGGCTAGAAAGGGCAAGTATTACCAAATGCAAAAAGCTGCGGCTTTTAGCTCTGAATAATCCTTTCTATTTTAAAATCTTATGAACGAAAAAAGTTGCCTTCGGGTGACTTTTTTGTTACAATAGCTAGAAAAATCAGGGTCTTAGAAGGAGAAAACAATGAAAGTCTATCAGCATGTAAATATCGTGACTTGTGACAAAGATTTCCATGTTTATTTGAATGGTGTCTTAGCCGTTAAGGACTCTCAAATCGTCTATGTCGGCCAAGAGGAGCCTGAGATTTTAGAGCAAGCTGAGCAGATTATAGACTATCAGGGAGCCTGGATTATGCCTGGTTTGGTTAATTGCCATACCCATTCTGCTATGACAGGTTTGCGAGGGATCCGGGATGATAGTAATCTCCACGAATGGCTCAATGACTATATCTGGCCAGCAGAAGCAGGATTTACTCCCGACATGACTACCAAGGCGGTCAAAGAGGCTCTGACGGAGATGCTCCAGTCAGGGACAACAAGCTTCAACGATATGTATAATCCCAATGGTGTGGATATTGAGAGAATTTATCAGGCAGTCAAGGCATCTAAGATGCGTTGTTATTTCTCACCGACCCTCTTTTCTTCAGAGACAGAAACAACTGCTGAGACTATAAGCAGAACACGAGCCATCATAGAAGAAATCTTAGGATATGAAAATCCAAATTTCAAAGTTATGGTAGCTCCTCATTCTCCCTATAGCTGTAGTAGAGACTTGCTGGAAGCGAGCTTAGAAATGGCAAAAGAGCTAAATATCCCTCTCCATATCCATGTGGCTGAGACCAAGGAGGAATCAGGAATTATCCTCAAACGCTATGGCAAACGTCCCCTCGCCTGTCTAGAAGAACTGGGTTATTTAGATCATCCGTCTGTCTTTGCTCATGGGGTCGAGTTAAACGATCGAGAAGTTGAACGCTTGGCAACTTCTCATGTGGCTATCGCCCATAATCCTATTAGTAACCTCAAACTGGCCTCAGGAATCGCTCCCATCCTCCAACTGCAAAAAGCAGGAGTAGCAGTGGGGATTGCGACTGACTCAGTTGCTTCCAATAATAATCTAGATATGTTTGAGGAAGGACGGACTGCAGCCCTTCTTCAAAAGATGAAAAGTGGAGATGCCAGCCAATTTCCTATTGAAACAGCCCTCAAAGCTCTGACGATAGAGGGTGCTAAGGTTCTTGGAATGGAAAAGCAGATAGGAAGCCTAGAAGTTGGCAAGCAGGCAGATTTTCTGGTCATTCAACCACAAGGAAAAATCCATCTTCAACCTCAGAAAAATATGCTCTCTCATCTGGTTTATGCTGTCAAATCCAGTGATGTTGATGATGTTTATATCGCTGGAGAACAGGTGGTTAAGCAAGGCAAAGTTTTGACAGTAGAGATTTAAAAAAATTTAAAAAAAGTTTGCAAAAATCTTGCATTCTTTTTTTGTCTATGCTATACTTATAGACGGTTTGAAAAAACTGCCTAAGACAGTAGGGGAGCTCGACTCATAAAGATCCTACCGAGGACAAAACGTATCATGTAAAAAGAAGCGTATTGTACTTTCGTGTCTAGGTTTGGGCGCGTTTTTCTTTTGGAAAAATTCCCCAAGCAAAATAATTACGGAGGTGAACACACTAATGAGTGAAGCAATTATTGCTAAAAAAGCGGAACTAGTTGACGTAGTAGCTGAAAAAATGAAAGCTGCTGCATCTATCGTCGTTGTAGACGCTCGTGGTTTGACAGTTGAGCAAGATACAGTTCTTCGTCGTGAGCTTCGTGGAAGCGAAGTTGAGTATAAAGTCATTAAAAACTCAATCTTGCGTCGTGCAGCTGAAAAAGCTGGTCTTGAAGATCTTGCATCAGTATTTGTTGGACCATCTGCAGTAGCATTTTCTAACGAAGATGTTATCGCACCAGCGAAAATCTTGAACGACTTTGCTAAAAACGCTGAAGCACTTGAAATCAAAGGTGGTGCAATCGAAGGCGCTGTCGCATCTAAAGAAGAAATCGTTGCTCTTGCAACTCTTCCAAACCGCGAAGGACTTCTTTCTATGCTCCTTTCTGTACTTCAAGCGCCAGTGCGCAACGTTGCTCTTGCAGTCAAAGCGGTTGCAGACAACAAAGAAGACGCAGCTTAATCTTAAGCTACGCAGCGTAGCCTAGCTACGGAAAAACGATTATAAAATTAAAAACTTATTTGGAGGAAATAACAATGGCATTGAACATTGAAAACATTATTGCTGAAATTAAAGAAGCTTCAATCCTTGAATTGAACGACCTTGTAAAAGCT
This sequence comes from Streptococcus sp. 1643, assembly GCF_006228325.1. Taxonomy (NCBI): domain Bacteria; kingdom Bacillati; phylum Bacillota; class Bacilli; order Lactobacillales; family Streptococcaceae; genus Streptococcus; species Streptococcus sp. 1643. Next base: position 1,190,794 of record NZ_CP040231.1, on the reverse strand, counting down.
ATCGAAGAAGAATTTGGTGTAACTGCAGCTGCTCCTGTAGCTGTTGCTGCAGCTGGTGCTGCTGACGCTGGTGCTGCTAAAGACTCATTTGACGTTGAGTTGACAGCTGCTGGTGACAAAAAAGTTGGCGTTATCAAAGTTGTACGTGAAATCACTGGTCTTGGACTTAAAGAAGCTAAAGAACTTGTTGATGGTGCACCAGGTGTCATCAAAGAAGGCGTTCCAACTGCAGAAGCTGAAGAAATCAAAGCTAAATTGGAAGAAGCTGGAGCTTCAGTTACTCTTAAATAATAGAGCGACTACATTAGTAGCTTAAAAAACATATAAAACCGCTATTCTTAGGAGTAGCGGTTTTTTCTTTTGGTTCAAGAAGGGGCAAAAAAGGGGCGAACTAATTATATAGTTTATCTAGGAGACAAACAAGTTTTGAATAATAGGCTTTCCATAAAAAATGATACAAGTTTTTACCCTTCAGGATTTATTTTTTTCTAGTATCATCATTCCTATGAACAGTAGAAAAGTAAGTTTTTAATTTATTGATACTCTGGATATTATAATCTCAGTATTAAAGAACTTTATTGAAGGTAATTTTCGAACGGTTTGAGGTAATTTCAATGAAATTTTAATAGATATTTTAATTTTCTTCTTGACTCTGACCTTAGGGAAGGGATTATACTAATAATAGATAAGAAAGGAGATTATTATGCAAATCAATATGATTCGTTCAGATAAAGTTTACCAAGAGATACTCGAGCTTCCTTTAGAAAAGAGAGAAGGCTGTTTTCGAGCGAAAATATTAGCACCTTTTGCAACCAAATACCAAACGCAACACATCCCTCTGAAAGCAAAGTATCCTGGAGGATTTGACGCTCTATTCCTACTTGGTTTTATGAATCAGTTACCCTCAACTCTCTCAGAAAAGGATAGACCAGCTATAGACGCTCTGAGCTCTGATCAACTCTGGCAAAATTGTCAAGATACCATCAAGAGGAGTATTGGGCTTTTTGAGCAGGCTGGCTATGACTTAGAGGTTGAGGATTACCATTTTACTATTTTATTGGGCAATCCAGAAAAACCTATGCTACAGCTCAATAAGGGTTATAGCGGAGATGGCGGAATTCCAGGCTACCTCATGCTTAGTCTGCTACCAAATGACTATACTTTACCACGTGTGCAGGCTGCGTTGGCTCATGAGTGCAATCACAATGTCCGCTTTCAATTTGTCAAATGGAATCAGCAGACGACACTAGCAGACTGGGTAGTCAGTGAAGGCTTGGCAGAGTCTTTTGCGGCTGAGCTCTATGGTAAGGATCTCATTGGGCCTTGGGTTACTTCAACCAGTCCAGAGCAGTTAGAAGAGATTAAGCCCATCATCTCCAGTCAGCTTCAGCTAACGGGGATGGCGGAAATGGCTCCTTATCTATACGGTGATGAAATCGCGAAGATACAGGGTCAAATTCCGGTTGGTATGCCCTATGCTGCGGGCTATGCTTACGGCTATCATCTGATACAAGCTTATCTGAAAAGGACAGGCAAGAGCATTGTTGAGGCCACAGTAACACCAACAGAAGAGATTTTAGAGGCGACGAAAGACTTTTGGAAATGACACTTTTGTTTGAAAATTTGCCAGAACATGATATAATGTAGGTGATTTCAGGAGGTGATAGTATGCACTATAAAAGAATTGAATTGAAGCTGACAGATCAAGGAATTCATGAGCGTAAGATTTTTCAAGGTGTTAAGATTTTCAGCCGTAGCAAGTTATCTAAAGATCAGAAAAGCATTCTAACACAGAAGATTTACCTGACACCGAAGCAAAACATCGTTTACTATCAACGGACAGATATCAACTATGACCAGAACTGGCAGCATAATAAGGACTATTACGAACTAGTTTATGGTCAGTTGGACAGAGAGACTGTTTTTAAGGTTTGTCAAGATTTTGACGAACTAAGTCCTTTTCTGGAAAATGAGCTGCTTGAGAAGCTAAAAGAAAAGCAGTCTGCAGGCAAATTTTTTGAAAAATTAGATATATAAAAATCCGGCTGCTTTTATAAGCAGTCGGATTTATTCTAGTGTGATAGTGCTGAAACAATACCTTTACTATCATAGCCTTGGCTACATTTTTAAAAGTTGTTTTAGCTGTCTTGAGGAGCTTGATACTGATGTCCTCAAGTCGACCATAGTATACTGCCATCTATTCACCTGATGAGAGAGATTTTATCATCCAGATATTCATAGCTGGGTGGCCGGCGGCGTTAGAAAGTGGTTGTTGCAATGCTGTAAAACCATAGTGTTGATAGATGGCCACAGCCGTAACCAGCTCAGTAGAGGTTTCTAGATAAAGCTGTTCATAACCAGCTAGACGGGCTTCCTGGAATATGCGCTTTATCAACCTACTGGAATAACCTTTGCCACGACTGTTTTTAGTGACATACAGTTTTTGTAATTCAGCAATCTTATCGGACACTGGTGCAAAGCCACCACAGCCTACCAGCTGATCTTCATCTTCCAGAACAAAGTAAGCTGCTCTCTCTTGCTGTTGATAATAGTCGGCCAAATGATCTAGATGAGAATCAAAGTAGACAGTTCCTGGTTTGTCAAGCCCGAATTCTTCAAGGCTAGCTCGAATGAGTTGTGCTACAGCTGGATTGTCTTTTACTTCCATTGGCCGTAAGTTCATCATTTGTCCTCCGATAGGATGTATTGACTAATTAAACAATACCTTGTGCAATCATAGCGTTTGCTACGTTTTCGAAGGCAGCGATATTTGCTCCTGCAAGGTAGTCGGTACCAAGTCCGTATGTTTCAGCAGTTGTTTTAGCTGTGTTGAAGATGTTGGTCATGATGTCTTTGAGGCGTCCATCAACTTCTTCACGAGTCCATGAAAGGCGAAGGCTGTTTTGGCTCATTTCAAGCGCTGATACAGCTACACCACCAGCGTTGGCAGCTTTGGCAGGTCCGTAAAGGATTCCGTTTTCTTTGTAGACTTTAATCGCATCAAGGTCACTAGGCATGTTAGCACCTTCAGATACACAGATAACGCCTTGAGCAACCAAACGTTTAGCTGCTTCACCGTTGATTTCGTTTTGAGTCGCACATGGAAGAGCGATGTCGTAGTTTCCAGCGTAAGTCCATACAGAACCTTCATGGTAAGTAGCAGTTGCTTTCTCAGCTGCGTACTCAGTCAAACGAGCACGGCGTTTTTCTTTAACATCAACCAAAAGATCAAAGTCAATACCATTTTCGTCGATGACATAACCGTTTGAGTCAGATACAGAGATAACAGTTGCACCAAGTTCAGTCGCTTTTTGAAGAGCGTATTGAGCTACGTTACCAGAACCTGAAATAACCACTTTCTTACCAGCAAAACTGTTACCATTAGCTTTGAGCATTTCTTCAGTGTAGTAAACCAATCCATAACCAGTTGCTTCTGGACGAATCAAGCTACCACCAAATCCAAGAGGTTTACCAGTCAAGACACCAGCATCAAATTGGTTGAGGCGTTTGTATTGTCCGTAAAGGTAACCAATCTCACGTCCACCGACACCGATATCACCAGCAGGTACGTCAAGTGATGGTCCGATGTATTTTTGCAATTCTGTCATAAAGCTTTGGCAGAAGCGCATCACTTCAGCGTCAGTCTTTCCTTTAGGATCGAAGTCTGATCCCCCTTTACCTCCACCGATTGGAAGTCCAGTCAAGACGTTTTTAAAGATTTGTTCGAAGCCGAGGAATTTCAAGATCCCTTGGTTTACAGTTGGGTGGAAACGAAGTCCGCCTTTATATGGTCCAACAGCTGAGTTGAATTGAACACGGTAACCACGGTTGACTTGGACTTTACCTTCACGGTCAACCCAAGGAACACGGAAAGAAATCACGCGCTCAGGCTCAGTGATACGTGCCAAGATGTTTTCTTCGATATACTCGGGATGTTTTTCAAATACAGGTTCCAAAGTGCTGAAGAATTCTTCAACCGCCTGGAGAAATTCAGCCTCATGCCCGTTACGAGCTTTCACAGTTGCAAACACGCTTTGGATATAGTCTTTAGCAGATGTCATATCGTTCTCCTTTTTGTTGTTATATTTTATTACATGAGCCATTATAGCAGAATTTTTTTTGAGTGTAAAGAAAAAAACAGAAATTTTCTAAAAATTCTTTCAATTTACAAAACCGAACGTTTTATATAGAAATTAGTTTCTCAAAGAGAAAATCTTAAAGTATGGTATAATATTAGAAATAAAAGGAATCTGGAGGATCAGAATCATGGTATCAACGAAAACACAAATAGCTGGCTTTGAGTTTGACAATTGCTTGATGAATGCAGCGGGTGTGGCTTGTATGACGATAGAAGAGCTTGAAGGGGTCAAAAACTCAGCGGCGGGTACTTTTGTTACGAAGACTGCGACCTTGGACTTTCGTCAGGGCAATCCTGAGCCACGCTACCAGGATGTTCCACTTGGTTCTATCAACTCCATGGGCTTACCAAATAATGGCTTAGACTACTATCTGGACTATCTTTTGGACTTGCAGGAAAAAGAGCCAAACCGAACTTTCTTACTATCTTTAGTTGGCATGTCTCCAGAAGAAACACATGCCATCTTGAAAAAAGTTCAAGAGAGTGAATTCAAAGGACTGACAGAGCTTAATCTCTCTTGTCCAAACGTTCCAGGAAAACCTCAGATTGCCTATGATTTTGAAACAACAGACCGTATCTTGTCAGAGGTATTTGCCTACTTTACCAAACCTCTTGGAATCAAGTTGCCACCATATTTTGATATTGTCCACTTTGACCAAGCGGCAGCTATTTTTAACAAGTATCCACTCAAATTTGTTAACTGTGTTAACTCTATCGGGAATGGTCTCTATATCGAAGATGAGTCTGTCGTTATTCGCCCTAAAAACGGTTTTGGAGGCATTGGTGGAGAGTATATCAAACCGACTGCTCTAGCGAATGTGCACGCCTTTTACCAACGTTTAAATCCCCAAATCCAAATCATCGGAACGGGTGGCGTTCTTACGGGTCGTGATGCCTTTGAACATATCCTCTGCGGTGCGAGTATGGTGCAAGTAGGGACCACTCTTCACAAAGAAGGTATCAGTGCTTTTGAACGCATTACCAATGAACTAAAAGCAATCATGGCGGAAAAAGGATACGAGAGCCTAGAAGATTTCCGTGGGAAATTGCGCTATATTGATTAAGTTTAATAAAAAATCAGAAGAAAGGAGAGATGATGCTTGCCATTGAAGACAGTCAGACGTTGACTTTATCAAATCTATCTAGCTTGAATCTATTTACAGGGACAGATCAGGGCCAGTTTGAAGTTATGAAGAGTCAAGTGTTGAAACAGATTGGTTATGATCCAGCTGATCTCAATTTTGCTTACTTTGATATGAAAGAAGTAGCTTATAAAGACTTAGAGTTGGAGCTGGTCAGTCTCCCTTTATTTGCGGATGAGAAAATCGTGATATTAGACCATTTTGTCGATATCACAACAGCCAAGAAACGCTTTTTAGCAGATGATGAGCTCAAGTCGTTTGAGGCATACCTTGATAACCCTTCGCCAACAACCAAGTTATTGATATTTGCAGAAGGAAAGCTAGATAGTAAGAGACGGCTGGTCAAATTGCTCAAACGAGATGCGACTGTATTTGATGCTATTGAACCCAAGGAACAAGAACTGCGCCAGTATTTCCAAAAATGGAGTCAGACACAAGGTCTGCAGTTTGTGGGGCAATCCTTTGAAAATCTACTTCTCAAATCTGGTTTTCAATTTAGTGAAATCCAGAAAAACCTCCTTTTTTTACAGTCTTATAAATCAGACGGCGTGATTGAGGAGAAGGATATTGTCGAAGCTATTCCTAAGACTCTGCAGGACAATATTTTTGATTTGACTCAGTTTATTTTAGCTAAGAAAATTGATCAGGCCCGTGACTTGGTTAGAGACTTGACATTGCAAGGGGAAGATGAAATCAAGCTCATAGCTGTCATGTTAGGACAGTTCCGCACCTTTACCCAAGTGAAGATTTTATCAGAATCTGGTCAGACGGAATCGCAGATCGCAAGCAGTCTGGGAACTTACTTGGGGCGCAACCCTAATCCTTATCAAATCAAGTTTGCATTGAGAGATTCGAGAGGGATTTCCTTGGCCTTTCTCAAGCGAGCGATTTTTTATTTAATTGAAACGGACTACCAGATTAAGACAGGTGTCTATGAAAAAGGGTACCTGTTTGAAAAGGCACTTTTGCAGATCGCGGCAGAAGCAAATTGAGCAAAAAACTTGAAAAAAGAGGATGATTGCGTTATCATTTTCTTATAGAAAGAAAAAGAGGTATTACAGATGGCTATTATCTTACCAGACCTTCCATACGCATACGATGCTTTGGAACCATACATCGATGCAGAAACAATGCACTTGCACCATGACAAACACCACCAAACTTATGTAAACAATGCAAATGCAGCTCTTGAAAAACACCCTGAAATTGGTGAAGACCTTGAAACCTTGCTTGCTGATGTAGAATCTATCCCAGCTGATATCCGTCAAGCACTTATCAACAATGGTGGTGGACACTTGAACCATGCTCTTTTCTGGGAATTGATGACTCCTGAAAAAACTGCTCCATCAGCAGAACTTGCAGCAGCAATCGACGCAACATTTGGTTCATTTGAAGAATTCCAAGCAGCCTTTACAGCAGCAGCTACAACTCGCTTCGGTTCTGGATGGGCATGGTTGGTTGTCAACAAAGAAGGGAAGCTTGAAGTAACTTCAACAGCAAACCAAGACACGCCAATCTCAGAAGGTAAAAAACCAATCTTGGGATTGGACGTTTGGGAACATGCTTACTACGTGAAGTACCGCAACGTGCGTCCTGACTACATCAAAGCTTTCTTCTCAGTGATTAACTGGAACAAAGTAGACGAGCTCTACGCAGCAGCAAAATAATGAATAGGAAGGGAAGAGTCATTCTTCTCTTTTTTGCTTTATATGGCAGAAGTCTGACAAAATCGTCAGACTTTTTTCATTTTTATGAGAAACGTGCTAACTGCTAGAAATTATGGTAAAATAGAGTGTTAAGTAATCGTGGAAAAGGAAGACTATGCGTAAAGAAATTGCACCTGAATTATACAACTATAACAAGTTTCCTGGCCCAGAATTTCATGTAAATGGGGATAAGGTTGAGACTGAAGGGATTGCATTTACCTTGGTTGAAAATATCAAGGATGCTTTCGATGTGACAGTCTTTAATCAACGCTTTTCAGAGGTGTTGACCAAGTTTGATTATGTCGTGGGGGACTGGAGCAATGAACAGCTCCGTCTACGTGGCTTTTATAAAGATGACCGAACAGAGGAAAAAATTGAAAAAATCAGTCGCTTACAGGATTATCTTTTAGAGTATTGTAGTTATGGTTGTGCTTATTTTGTCCTAGAAAATCAAGCACCGAAACGGGCTTCATTTGACAAAAAAATGCGTAAAAAAGAGGAGGAAAACCTTCCTAGAAGAGGCAAGAAACCTTCGCAAAATAAGAGAAAACCAAATGCCGATAAGCGAAATAGACGTCGTCATAAGGACCAAAAGTCTCAGAAAGAGGACAAGGGACAGCGCCATTTTGTCATTCGTCAGAAATAGATAGAGAATAAGGAGAAGAGATGAAACCGTCTATTTATAGTTTAACACGTCAAACCATGCAAGAATGGGTATTAGAACAAGGAGAAAAGAAATTCCGAGCAGATCAAATCTGGGAATGGCTTTACCGTAAACGTGTCCAGTCATTTGAAGAAATGACCAACCTTTCCAAGGATTTGATTGCTAAGCTCAATGACCAGTTTGTGGTAAATCCTTTGAAACAACGGATTGTACAAGAGTCAGCTGACGGTACTGTTAAGTATCTTTTCGAGTTGCCAGATGGCATGTTGATTGAGACAGTACTCATGCGTCAACACTACGGTTTGTCAGTCTGTGTGACCACTCAGGTCGGTTGTAATATCGGTTGTACCTTCTGTGCGTCAGGCTTGATTAAAAAGCAACGTGATCTTAATAACGGGGAAATCGTAGCGCAGATTATGCTGGTTCAGAAATACTTTGATGAGCGTGGTCAGGACGAACGTGTCAGCCATATCGTTGTCATGGGAATTGGTGAACCATTTGATAACTACAACAATGTTTTGAATTTTGTCCGTACCATCAATGATGACAAGGGAATGGCTATCGGTGCTCGTCACATCACGGTTTCAACCTCAGGTTTGGCCCATAAAATTCGTGACTTTGCTAATGAAGGCGTACAGGTCAATCTGGCTGTTTCTCTTCACGCACCAAACAATGAATTGCGTTCAAGCATCATGAAGATCAACCGTGCCTTTCCGATTGAAAAGCTCTTTGCAGCTATTGAGTACTATATCGAAACAACCAATCGTCGTGTAACTTTTGAATACATCATGCTCAATGAAGTCAACGATGGTGTAGAACAAGCCTTGGAATTGGCTGAATTGCTCAAAAACATCAAGAAATTGTCATATGTCAACTTGATTCCCTATAACCCAGTTAGTGAACATGACCAATATAGCCGTAGTCCTAAAGAGCGCGTGATGGCCTTCTACGATACCCTCAAGAAAAAAGGGGTCAACTGTGTTGTTCGTCAAGAGCATGGTACAGATATTGATGCAGCTTGTGGACAATTACGCTCCAATACAATGAAACGTGACCGCCAGAAGGCAGTCGCAGCGGTAAATCCATAAAATGACTAAAAAAAGAGAATTAATCTTAAGATTGGGAGTGGCTGTTTACAGCCTATGCATTGTCTGTTTTTGCTTCACTCCCCAGCCTCAACTTCCTACAGGAGTGGAAACTCCAGGTATTCAAACTTTTGGACGCCTGGTTTTTCTTTTAACTCCCTTAAACTCCCTTTGGAATCTGGGTGAAGTGACTAGTTTGGGACAAGTCCTTTGGATCTTTTTGCAGAATATTTTAAATGTCTTCTTGCTTTTCCCGCTGATTTTCCAACTTCTCTATCTTATGCCTGGTCTAAGAAATACTAAGAAAGTGATTTTGTTCAGTTTTTTACTAAGTCTAGGAATTGAGTGTACGCAACTAGTTTTAGATTTTTTCTTCGACTTTAATCGCGTCTTTGAGATTGATGATTTGTGGACCAATACCTTGGGAGGCTATTTGGCTTGGCTCCTCTATAAAGGACTGCATAAAAACAAGATAAGGAATTAGAATGAGTATTTTAGAAGTTAAAAATTTGAGTCACGGTTTTGGTGATCGTGCAATTTTTGAAGATGTCTCCTTCCGTCTCCTCAAGGGAGAACATATCGGCTTAGTCGGTGCCAATGGTGAAGGAAAATCAACCTTTATGAGTATCGTGACTGGTAAGATGTTACCTGACGAAGGAAAGGTGGAGTGGTCTAAGTATGTGACTGCTGGCTATCTGGATCAGCATGCTGTGCTAAAGGAAGGTCAAACTGTGCGTGATGTCTTGCGTACAGCCTTTGATGAGCTATTTAAAGCAGAAACTCGTATCAATGAGCTCTATATGGAAATGGCAGAGGACGGAGCGGATATTGATGCACTGATGGAAGAAGTTGGCGAACTCCAAGACCGTTTGGAGAGTCGAGATTTCTATACTTTGGATGCTAAGATTGATGAAGTGGCGCGTGCCCTCGGTGTCATGGACTATGGTATAGATACAGACGTAACAGCCTTGTCAGGTGGACAAAGAACCAAGGTACTCTTGGCTAAACTTCTCCTTGAAAAGCCTGATATCTTGTTGCTGGACGAGCCAACCAACTATCTGGATGCCGAACACATTGACTGGCTCAAGCGTTATCTCCAAAACTATGAGAATGCTTTTGTCCTTATTTCGCATGATATTCCTTTCCTCAACGACGTGATCAATATCGTTTATCATGTGGAAAATCAACAGTTGACACGTTACTCTGGTGACTACTACCAGTTCCAAGAAGTCTATGCCATGAAGAAATCTCAGCTAGAGGCGGCTTACGAACGTCAGCAGAAAGAGATAGCGGACCTCAAGGACTTTGTCGCTCGAAACAAAGCGCGTGTTGCAACACGAAACATGGCCATGTCCCGTCAAAAGAAACTCGACAAGATGGATATCATTCAACTCCAAAGCGAGAAACCAAAGCCATCCTTTGATTTCAAACCAGCTCGTACGCCAGGGCGTTTTATCTTCCAAGCCAAGGACTTGCAGATTGGTTATGACCGTCCTCTGACCAAACCCTTAAATCTTACCTTTGAACGCAATCAAAAGGTTGCAATAATTGGAGCCAATGGTATCGGGAAAACAACTCTCCTGAAGTCTCTCTTGGGCATTATCCCACCAATCGCTGGAGAAGTCGAACGTGGCGACTACCTAGAACTTGGTTATTTTGAGCAAGAAGTAGAAGGTGGCAATCGTCAAACACCTCTTGAAGCTGTTTGGAATGCTTTTCCTGCACTTAACCAAGCAGAAGTCCGTGCGGCCCTTGCTCGTTGTGGTTTGACAACTAAGCATATCGAAAGCCAGATTCAGGTCTTATCAGGTGGAGAACAAGCCAAGGTACGCTTCTGTCTCTTGATGAACCGTGAAAACAACGTTTTAGTGCTGGATGAGCCGACCAACCACCTAGATGTGGATGCTAAGGAAGAACTCAAACGGGCGCTTAAAGAATACAAAGGAAGCATTCTTATGGTTTGTCACGAACCAGACTTCTATGAAGGCTGGATGGACCAAATCTGGGACTTTAACAAGCTAACTTAAAAGCAGTAAAAAAGCCAAGTCGAAATGACTTGGCCTTTTTGACTAGTAATTTAAATAGTTTTCAACTTCAGATTTCTCAATTTCTTTACCGTAGTGGCAAATCGGACAAGAAACGAAGTAACTCTTACCATAAGGGAAAAGTGGAATCCAGTAGAGGGTGAACTTGCGTCCAGTTTCTACAATCTCCCAAGTGTCAACATTGTTACAGTGACCACATTCGATCGCAGTTTGCGTATGTCCCAAATCTTTCTGATAACCTTTAGAACCCCAAAATAAAATCATGTCATCGTCTCCTTATCTGTTGATGGCTTATTTTTTGCTGAAGTCGTAGTCTTTCACGACTTCTATACTATCAATGGTGATAGCAGACGTTGGTTTGTCTTTCTCATCTTTTTCAGCTTTGGCAATCTTGTCAACAACATCCATACCATCAATGACTTGACCAAAGACGGGGTGTTTGCCGTCTAGACTTGGATTTCCACCTTCTTTATAGGCTTCAATGATTTTCTTTGGATACTTGCTTGTAGGGAGTTTAGCTGAAATATCTGTTGAGTTTTGATTGACGAAGAACTGGCTACCGTTGGTGTTTGGTTGACCAGTGTTAGCCATAGCAAGGGCTCCTCGGATATTGTATAGGTAAGGAGAGATTTCATTTTTGAAACCAGTTCCCTTGTCCTTTGTTTTATCCTTATCATGCCAGATAGATTGGCCCCCTGTACCATCTCCCTTAGGATCTCCAGTTTGGACCATAAAGCCATCGATGACACGGTGGAAGGTGATGCCGTTATAGTAGCCTTCCTTAGCGTGAGTAAGGAAGTTTTCAACCGCAAGAGGTGCTAGTTTTGGAAAGAGTTTGATGCGGATATCGCCTTGATTTGTGTGTAAAATGACCTCAGCTTCATCTTCAGCAACTTCCTTAGAAAGTTGAGGGAAGTTGGCATTTTCATTGGTCAATGCGTCATTCAAATCTTTGGCAGCCTGAGCAGCTGCTTTTGAGCTTTCTTCAGCTGAGATGCTGGAGTCGACATATTCATCACCACGGAGACTACGTTGGATACTAGTACATCCAACAAGGGCTACAGTTGATAGTAAAAGAAGGGTTGCTAGTTTTTTCATTGTTTTCCTCTCAAAAATTCATTTCTACCATTGTACCCTAAAAGGGAGGTGATTTCAAATGTTAATGATTTTACTAAAAATTTCTAGGAGTTAAAAAAATTAAAACTCTGTCAAGTTTTTTTCTTGACACCTGTCAGAAATCTGCTATAATAGAACATGTGCTAAATAGCTCAGCTATTTCACCGAAATAAAAAAATAAGAAAAGAGACATTAAAAAATGGCAGTTAAAATCCGTTTGACTCGTATGGGTTCTAAGAAAAAACCTTTCTACCGTATCAACGTAGCAGACTCACGTTCACCACGTGACGGACGTTTCATCGAAACAGTTGGTACTTACAACCCACTTGTTGCTGAAAACCAAGTAACTTTGAAAGAAGACCGCGTTCTTGCATGGTTGGCTGATGGAGCTCAACCTTCAGATACAGTTCGCAACATCCTTTCAAAAGAAGGCGTATTGAAAAAATTCCACGATTCTAAATTCTCAAAATAAGTTTAAAGTAGGTTGACAGATGGATACGATTGAAAATCTCATTATTGCGATTGTGAAACCTTTGATTTCACAACCTGATGCCTTAACTATCAAGATCGAAGACACACCAGAGTTTTTGGAGTATCACTTGGATCTTGACCAAAGCGATGTCGGTCGTGTTATCGGTCGTAAAGGTCGCACTATCTCAGCGATAAGAACGATTGTCTACTCTGTCCCAACTGAAGACAAGAAAGTAAGAATCGTTATCGACGAAAAATAAGAAAAGCGGGACAGAAGTCTCGCTTTTTTGTGAGGAGGAGAAGATGAAGGATTTAACGTTTAGACAATTACAAGCTTACTTACTCGAACATTACCAGCAATCTCGGACTGAGGAAGGTCTCTTTATCAAGCTAGTGGAGGAAGTCGGAGAAGTAGCCGAGGTCTTGAACGGGCGCTCTGGTCGAAAAGAGTCTGTCCAGGACTCAAATGAGGAACTAGCCAAAGAACTAGCTGATATCATTCACTACACCGTCGCAATCGCGACCATAAACGACATTGATCTAACCAAAACCATCTTTGACAAAGATAAGAAGGCTGCCATTAAGTACCAACATGAACGAGATTTGGAAGAATTTTTGGAGGGAAAATATCTATAGTGTCTTTTTTCTTCAACTTGTGAAAATCCCTAGAACGTGATAAAATAAAGGATAAGGGTTTTTAATAAATCATTGTTATAGAATGAGTGGATTTCTTTATGAAACGATTTGAAGTAACTACAAAAATTGGCAGCCTCTCTGTTACTTATAAAAAGCAAAAGAAAGTGCTTGTTTGTTTAAATGGCGCAGGTTTGCTACCAAGTTATGAAAATTTTTCACTTATACTTGAAAAACTTCCTCCCACAATTGGTTATTTGACAATTGATTTTCCAAACACAGGTAGGAGTCCGATTCATGACCAATCTGGAAAAAATCTGGACAATCTTGTAGACGCGGTTTATGAAGTACTTGAAGAATTGGCGATTTATGAATATATACTTTGTGCACATAGTTTGAGTGGAATTTTAGCTTGCAAATTGATGAACAAATCAATTAAGTGTCAGGCTTTAGTAGCAATTGAACCAACAACTAAAAAAGTAATGTTTTCTGATTTTTCAGAAAATCCTTATCCAGAAATGGAAGAGCAAATGAGACTGATTGAAGAGTGTGGCCCCGAAGTCTATTTTAAGAACATAACTCAAGCAGCATTTAGCTCTGAAACTAATGAAGAAATCTGGGATTTAGTGCAAGAAAAAGATTCAGAGTTGGAAAGACAAGTTCCAGAATTTCATATATATTGTGAGATTACTGAGAAAGATTTTGAGAATGTATCTATAGAAGCTCATATTCCCGTTTTTATTTTTTGTCAGGCTTATAGAGAAAAAGAGTACAGAGAATCAGAGTATTGGACTTCCAATACTAAGCTCATTTTAGGAGGGAATCACCATTATTTACAATGGTCAGAATCAGAAAAAATTGCGAATATTATTCGAGAATTGTCAGAATAAGATGGAAAGAAGGAGAGTACAGGAGACAAGATGAACTACTTTAATGTTGGAAAAATCGTCAATACGCAGGGTCTACAGGGTGAGATGCGAGTCTTGTCTGTGACGGATTTTGCTGAGGAACGGTTTAAAAAAGGGGCAGAGCTGGCTTTATTTGATGAAAAAGATCAGTTTGTCCAAACAGTGACCATCGCAAGTCACCGTAAGCAGAAGAACTTTGACATTATCAAGTTCAAAGATATGTACCATATCAATGCGATTGAAAAGTACAAGGGTTATAGCCTCAAGGTTGCTGAAGAAGATTTGAACGATTTAGACGATGGAGAATTCTACTATCACGAGATTATCGGTTTGGAAGTTTACGAGGGAGAGAACTTGATTGGAACTATCAAGGAAATCCTACAACCAGGTGCCAATGATGTCTGGGTGGTCAAGCGAAAAGGTAAGCGTGATTTGCTTTTACCTTATATTCCGCCAGTAGTTCTCAATGTTGATATTCCAAACAAGCGGGTTCAAGTGGAAATCTTAGAAGGGTTAGATGATGAAGATTGATATTTTAACCCTCTTTCCAGAGATGTTTTCTCCGTTGGAACACTCGATTGTTGGGAAAGCTCGAGAAAAAGGGCTCTTGGATATCCAGTATCATAATTTCAGAGAATATGCTGAAAAGGCCCGTCATGTTGACGATGAGCCATACGGAGGCGGTCAGGGGATGTTGCTCCGGGCTCAACCTATTTTCGATGCCTTTGATGCTATTGAAAAGAAAAATCCCCGTGTCATTCTTCTTGATCCTGCTGGAAAACAGTTCGATCAAGCTTACGCTGAGGATTTGGCTCAGGAAGAGGAACTAATCTTTATCTGTGGTCACTATGAAGGGTATGACGAGCGTATCAAGACCTTGGTAACCGATGAAATTTCCCTAGGAGACTATGTTTTGACTGGAGGAGAATTGGCGGCCATGACCATGATTGATGCGACCGTGCGCTTGATACCAGAAGTGATTGGTAAGGAGTCTAGCCACCAGGATGATAGCTTTTCTTCAGGTCTTCTCGAATATCCTCAGTATACACGCCCTTATGACTATAGAGGCATGGTCGTGCCAGGTGTGCTCATGAGTGGGCACCATGAAAAGATTCGCCAGTGGCGGCTCTATGAGAGTCTAAAGAAAACCTACGAGCGCAGACCTGACCTGCTAGAAAACTATCAACTGACAGCCGAAGAAGAAAAGATGCTGGCTGAAATCAAAGAAAACAAAGAATAAAGGAGAACCTTATGCAAGTAATCAAACGTAATGGAGAAATTGCTGAATTTGATCCAGATAAAATTTACCAAGCTGTCCTAAAAGCAGCTCAAACAGTTTATGTTTTGACTGATGACTTACGTCAAAACTTAGCTCAAGTTACTAAGAAAGTCGTTTTGGACTTGGAAGAAGCAAAAGTGGAACGTGCCACTATCAGCATGATCCAATCAATGGTTGAACACCGCTTACTTGGAGCTGGCTACATTACCATTGCAGAACACTATATCTCTTATCGCTTGCAACGCGATTTGGAGAGAAGTGGCTATGGTGACCATATCGCAGTTCATCTTCATTTTGAACAAATCCGTTAAGAAAAAGAGTGGGATGCAAAGAACATCTCACTCTTTCTTAAATAGACTTTTCTGAGCTTTTTGTACAGTTGAGGGAACAAAACGAAGTCGTTTAATATCACTGATACGAATGATTCGGGTCACGTTTTTTGAAAAATTTTTGACGATAATTTGTTGGCGATTAGCATCGTGTTTGACAATATCACCTGTAAAACTTGTCTCGGCAAGTATGACATGAACAGCCGTCTTTTTCTGGATGGCTTGTTCAATCATAGCAGTGAGGGAGTTGTCCTCAATTTGAGGATGATCATCATTCCCATTGAGAAAACCATGTAGTTTATCTAGAACTAGTTTGAATGTCTGTCTCATAGAATCCTCCCTTCTTATATATCCACATTATATAAAATTTTCTTAAAAACCACAAGATTTTTACGAATAGACTATAGAAAGCATATCACATAAAGGAGTTAAAATGGCAGAATTTACATTTGAGATCGAAGAACACTTGCTCACCTTGTCTGAAAATGACAAAGGATGGACAAAAGAACTAAATAGAGTCAGCTTTAATGGTGCTCCAGCAAAGTTTGACATTCGCGCTTGGAGCCCCGACCATACCAAAATGGGAAAAGGAATCACCCTTTCCAATGAAGAATTTCAGGTAATGGTCGATGCCTTTAAAGGGGGACAATAAAAAGAATCTTGAGTAGAACTCAAGATTCTTTTTTTAGGACACAATATAGTCACAGAGAGAAGTCTTAGCCAATTGAATGAAAGTCTCTCTATACTCTTCAGGTGGCATTGGATTATCTTTACGAATCCAGACTTCAATAAAAGAGATGGCCATGGTCGTAATGATATAAGCGATGTCCTCTTTATTAAAATTATATTTCAGTTGGTAATTGACATTCTTTAGTACCCACTCTGAGTATGTTCCACGCAGAAATTCCTTCCAACATGGGTCGGCTTGTGTGGTATACAAGGTGTTAATAACTTCCCTTTTTTCGTATATGAGAGGAAGTATATGGTCTGCTAAAAAGCTGATAGGATCTCCATCATTGTTAGGGCAGTACTTATTAAAGACGCTAAAAATGTGCTGATTGGTCTCTTCGTGAATGTACTCAATAATATCTTCAAAGTTGTTAAAGTGCTTTTGATAAATCGCTTGTCGTGAAATACCAGCTTCAGCAGCAATTTCAGTCATTGTAAAGGAACTACGTTGAGGATTTTTCTTAGCTAGTGTGATGAGAGAACTAATGATTAGCTCACGAGTATTCTTTGCCATAGAATTACCTTTCTGTTTATAATTATTTATAATTATTTTTGTATTAAAAGAAATCAAAATGTTCAAGTTAATATAAATAATCAATGAACATTGAATTTTCTAAATCTTTTAGGTAGCTCTATTGTATCACAAATAATTTATAAAATATAGCTCTATTATTGAAAATGCGTTTTCTGAAAATATACAGTTATTAACCTTTCAAAATCAATGAAAGCTTATTTGGGTTGAATCAATTAGAATACTTTTCTACTTTGCATATCGTGAATAGCTATAATTTGAAGAATAAAACGATTAATATTCATACCGGTATAAGAATAGTCAAGTAGCTAAATAGTGTACAGTTGATTCTTAGAAAGGAAATAGTCCAGAACAATTGTTCTGGACTATTCTTTTATCTTGAAAAATATGGAAGGCTTTTCAATCGTTCTAGTAGGGGACGACCAATGAAACTAATGGCAATGATCTTACCAAGGTCAGGGAGGATAAAGGGAAGGACACCTACTGCAAGCGCCTTATCAAATGGCATCCCAGCAAGGAAGTGGAGGCTGAGAATACCTCCGACAAAGACGAGGGAGTCACCCAAGAGGTTGGCCAGGAAAATGCGAATGTAGCCACTATTTTGATGAATGAGATAAGATGTAAGTCCAGCATAAACAAGGTCGAACCAAAGATAGCCTGCACTTGGACCGAATAAAACGTGAAAACCAGCTCCTCCCCCTGCAAAAACAGGTAAACCAATGGAACCAAGCAGGAGATAGAGAGCTACAGATAGAACAGCTTCTCTGGGTCTAAAAACAGTAGCAATCAGACCGATTGCAAAGTTTTGCAAAGTAAAGGGTACAGGACCGATAGGGAGACTGATTTGTGCCAAAACGGCAATGAGAGCAGCACCGATAGCAGGGATAGCATAGATATGAGCTTTTTTCAAAACTGTTAACCTCTTTTCAAAATTATAGTAACTATTATACTAATTCAGAAACAAAAGTCAACCTATTCTTTTAACTAAGGTAACAATTTTTGTAACAGCCGATTTTGCATGTAAAAAGAGACCTCAAGAGGTCTCTTGTGATAATTAGCGCATGGTTACAAATTCTTCTGAGGCAGTTGGGTGGATAGCTACTGTAGCATCAAAGTCTGCCTTGGTTGCACCCATCTTGATGGCAACAGCGAATCCTTGAATCATCTCATCCACTCCGTAACCAAGTCCGTGAAGACCAACAACTTTTTCGTCAGCACCAGCGGTGATAAGTTTGAAGCGCGATTCTTGACGATGGTTTGTAACGGCTGAGTACATAGATGCAAAGCTTGACTTGTAGACTTTGATGTTATCTTGGCCGTATTCTTTGATAGCTTGATCTTCAGTTAAACCGACTGTTCCGATTGCTGGGTGGGAGAAGACAACAGTAGGGATAGTTCTGTAATCCATCTTGGCATTTGTTTTTCCGTTGAAAAGGCGTTCAGATAGGGTACGTCCTGCCTTGATGGCTACTGGAGTTAGTTCCTTCTCACCAGTAACGTCTCCAAGGGCATAAATACCATCTACAACAGTATTTTGATACTCATCCACTTGGATAAATCCACGTTGGTTGAGTGTGACGCCAGCCTTTTCTAACTCAAGACCATCTACATTTGGACGGCGTCCAGTAGCCCAGATAACTTGGCTTGCAGTGTGACTAGAACCATCTTCGAAATGAATGGTAATACCTTGCTCCGTTTCTTCGAGCTTGACGGGTACCTTGTGTGTGTGCAAAGGTAGACCCGTTTTTTCCATTTCATTGACAAGTCCTTCAACGATGTAGCTGTCAAAACCACGCAAGGGACGATCACGGCGGACAAACAAATCAGTTTTTACTCCGAGTGCGTGGAGAACACCTGCTAATTCAACAGCGATATAGCCAGCTCCAAGAATCGCAACGGATTCAGGAAGTTGCTCCCAAGCAAAGACATCGTCTGAGCTGCCACCGAGTTCAGCTCCAGGAATAGTTGGGATGCTTGGACGAGCCCCAGTCGCAATCACGATATGCTTGGCACGAATCAATTCACCATTGACGCTGACTGTGTGGGAATCAACGAAATGAGCACGACCTTCAATCAAATCAACCCCATTGCGCTTGAAACTTCCATCATAAGATGAGCGGGCACGGTCGATGTAGGCTTCACGATTTTGACGAAGTTTTGCGAAATCAAATTGAACATCTGAACTTGTAAAACCATAGTCAGGGCCGTAGTGGTGGAAGCTTTCAGCGATTTGCGCTCCATACCACATGATTTTTTTAGGAACACAGCCGACATTGACGCAGGTTCCACCTAATTTTTTCTCTTCGATAACAGCAGCTTTAGCACCGTGTTCGCCAGCGCGGTTCATAGTGGCAATGCCGCCGCTTCCTCCACCGATGGCGATGATATCATATTCTCTCATAGAAAACTCCTTATAGCTTTGATAGTCATATTCTATCGTTTTTATTTTTTGAATGCAAAAATCTGCTACGATAAAAAAATTATAAAAACGCTTGCCAAATTCAAAAAGATATTGTATTATATATCTAGCACAATAATCCAATAAACGAATACCGAACGAAATAATGATCCTGAATTGTCATTGTTTCCATCTGAACTGACATTGTTTGGGCTTGGTGTTTCTGATATAATGGTTTTTGTAAGGCAAAAGAATAAAGGAGCTTAAAAATGAAAAGAAATAAGAAGGCAAAAAAATGGCAATTATACACAGCGATTGGTGTTGCCAGTGCTATTGTTATCGGTGCTGCGGGGATTTTGATTTTTAGACAACCTTCCCAGTCAGCTGTCAAGGAGGAAACCTCTCATATCGTTACTGCTAAGGAAGGTTCTGTTGCTTCATCGGTTCTCTTGTCAGGTACGGTTACAGCAAAAAATGAACAATACGTTTATTTTGATGCTAGTAAGGGAGATTTAGATGAAATTCTCGTTTCGGTTGGAGACAAGGTCGAAGAAGGACAAGCTTTGGTCAAATACAGCAGTGCAGATGCTCAAGCTGCCTATGATGCAGCCGATCGTGCAGTTGCAAAGGCAGACCGTCATATCGAGGAGTTAAACAAAGCTCGTGAAAATGCATCAGCTGTACCAGCTTCCCCACAAGTTCCAACAGAAGCAGGACTCCCAGAACAAGCGCAAGCAGCGACTTCTTCCGTATCTTCTATTGATTCTCAAATCAGTGATGCCAAGGATAACCGTGCAGATGCTGTGGCTCAGCTCAACAAGGCTCAAGCTCAGCTGGATGCTGCAACTGTCCTCAGTACACTAGAAGGGACTGTAGTTGAAGTTAATCGTAATGTTTCCAAATCGCCAACGGGTAACAGCCAAGTGGTAGTACATGTCGTAAGTAATGAAAACTTGCAGGTCAAAGGGGAGTTGTCTGAATACAACCTTGCTAACCTTTCTGTAGGCCAAGAAGTTACCTTTACTTCGAAGGTTTACCAAGATAAGAGCTGGACAGGAAAAATCAGCTATATTTCTGATTATCCTAAGAACAATGGAGAAGCAGCAAATGCAGCTCTTGGAGGGAATACTGGATCTAAGTATCCTTATACTGTTGATGTGACTAGCGATATCGGTGAGTTGAAACAAGGCTTCTCTGTCAGTGTGGAAGTCAAAAACAAGAGTAAAGCCATCCTTGTTCCTTTGACAAGTGTTGTTACCGAAAATGACAAAAACTATGTCTGGGTCGTTGACGACCAGAAAAAAGCGAAGAAGGTAGAAGTTACTTTGGGGAATGCGGATGCAGACAATCAAGAAATTACTTCAGGTGTGACAGACGGAGCCAAGGTCATCAGTAATCCAACATCTTCCTTGGAAGAAGGAAAAGAGGTGAAGGCTGATGAAGAAACTAATTAGTCTCAAAAATATCTGCAGGAGTTATCGAAATGGTGACCAAGAACTGCAGGTCCTTAAAAATATCAATCTAGAAGTTCATGAAGGTGAGTTTGTTGCCATTATGGGACCTTCTGGTTCTGGTAAGTCCACTTTGATGAATACCATTGGAATGTTGGATACACCAACCAGTGGAGAGTATTATCTTGATGGCCAAGAAGTAGCAGGTCTTGGAGAGAAACAACTGGCCAAGGTCCGCAACCAGCAAATCGGCTTTGTCTTTCAGCAGTTCTTTCTCTTGTCCAAACTCAATGCGCTTCAAAATGTCGAATTGCCCTTGATTTACGCTGGTGTTTCGGCTTCAAAACGTCGGAAATTGGCTGAGGAATTTCTGGAAAAGGTTGAGCTGACGGAGCGCAGTCATCATTTGCCTTCCGAGTTATCAGGTGGTCAAAAACAACGTGTAGCGATTGCGCGTGCCTTGGTAAATAATCCCTCTATCATCCTAGCAGACGAACCTACAGGAGCCTTGGATACCAAGACAGGAAATCAAATCATGCAGTTGTTGGTGGAGTTAAACAAGGAAGGGAAAACCATTATCATGGTCACGCATGAACCTGAGATTGCTGCCTATGCCAAACGCCAGATTGTTATTCGTGATGGGATCATCTCGTCTGACAGTGCTCAGGTAGAAAAGGAGGAAAACTAAGATGCAGAATCTGAAATTTGCCTTTTCATCCATCATGGCCCACAAGATGCGTTCCTTCCTCACCATGATTGGGATTATCATCGGAGTTTCGTCTGTCGTTGTCATCATGGCTCTGGGAGACTCCATGTCGCGTCAGGTCAATAAAAACATGACCAAATCGCAGAAGGATATCCACGTCTTTTTCTCTCCTATCAAAAGCAAGGACGGCTCCTTTACGCAGAAACAATCCGCTTTGACAGTCAGTGGGAAAGAAGAGGATGTTCATGTTGAACCACCAAAACCACTGGAGTCTTGGGTCAAGGAGGCTGCTAAACTTAAAGGAGTAGACAGTTACTATGTCACCAACTCGACCAACGTTACCTTGTCTTATAAGGATAAGAAGGTTGAACGAGCGACTCTGACAGGCGGAAATAGCACCTACATGAACGCAGTTGAAAATGAAATCGTTGCGGGTAGAAGTCTAAGACCGCAAGACTACAAGGAATTTGCCAGTGTGATTTTGCTGGATGAAGAACTAGCCAAGAGTTTGTTTGATAGTCCAGAAGCTGCGGTTAATCAAATCATCTCTGTCAATGAATTTAGTTACCGTGTGATTGGCGTTTATAGTAGCAATGAAGCTAAAACTGCTAAAGCCTTTGGGATTGGTGGTCTTCCAATTACGACCAATATCTCTCTAGCAGCCAATTTTAATACTGATGAAATCTCGAACATCGTCTTTCGTGTCAATGATACTAGTCTAACGCAGACCTTGGGTCCAGAGTTGGCTCGAAAACTGACTGAGATTGCAGGTCTTCAACAAGGGGAGTACCAAGTTGCGGATGCAACTGCCGCCTTCCAAGAGGTACAACAACTATTTGGTTTTATGACAACCATTATCAGTGCCATCGCAGGAATCTCTCTCTTTGTCGGGGGAACTGGTGTTATGAATATCATGCTGGTTTCGGTGACAGAACGCACGCGTGAGATTGGTCTGCGGAAAGCTCTCGGAGCTACTCGGGCTAATATCTTGGTACAGTTTTTGATTGAATCCATGATCTTGACCTTGCTAGGTGGTGTCATCGGTCTTGGGATTGCTGCTGGAATGACCATGTTAGCTGGAGTATTGCTTCAAAACATGATTGCAGGTATCGAAGTTGGGGTTTCCCTCCCAATCGCTCTCTTTAGCTTGGCTGTGTCAGCAAGTGTTGGGATGATTTTCGGAGTCTTGCCGGCCAATAAAGCCTCTAAGCTTGATCCAATCGAAGCTCTTCGCTATGAATAAGATATAGAACAGAAAAAAACAAGATGGACATTTGTCTATCTTGTTTTTGTATGGATTTTCCTATCGAAAATCACTAAAAATATGATATAATGAAGTGTTAGAAAAACAGGTTTCATTTGCCTGGAAAGGAAAAATTATGTCTGAAAAGAATTTTTATATTACAACACCGATTTACTATCCATCTGGTAAACTTCATATTGGTTCTGCCTACACAACCATCGCTTGTGATGTCCTAGCTCGCTACAAACGCCTCATGGGCTACGATGTCTTTTATCTGACAGGTCTTGACGAGCATGGTCAGAAAATCCAGCAAAAAGCGGAAGAAGCTGGCATCACACCTCAAGCCTATGTTGATGGGATGGCAGTTGGTGTCAAAGAACTCTGGCAATTACTTGATATCTCGTACGATAAATTTATCCGTACGACGGATGACTACCATGAAAAAGTAGTGGCGCAAGTCTTTGAACGTTTACTTGCTCAAGATGACATCTACCTAGGTGAATATTCTGGTTGGTATTCAGTTTCAGATGAAGAATTCTTTACAGAAAGCCAGCTTGCAGAAGTTTTCCGTGATGAAGCTGGAAATGTAACGGGCGGTATTGCTCCATCAGGTCACGAGGTTGAATGGGTTTCAGAAGAGTCTTATTTCCTTCGCCTCAGCAAATACCAAGATCGTTTGGTAGAATTTTTCAAATCTCACCCTGACTTCATCACTCCAGATGGTCGTCTTAATGAAATGCTTCGTAACTTTATTGAGCCAGGTTTGGAAGACTTAGCGGTTTCTCGTACAACCTTTACCTGGGGTGTGCCAGTCCCATCCAATCCAAAACATGTTGTCTACGTTTGGATTGATGCCCTTCTCAACTATGCGACTGCTCTTGGTTACGGTCAAGACGAACATGCTAACTATGATAAATTCTGGAATGGAACAGTCTTCCACATGGTCGGAAAAGACATTCTTCGTTTCCACTCAATCTACTGGCTAATCCTTCTCATGATGTTGGATATGAAATTGCCTGACCGCTTGATTGCCCACGGTTGGTTCGTCATGAAAGACGGCAAGATGTCTAAGTCTAAAGGGAATGTGGTCTATCCTGAAATGCTAGTAGAACGTTATGGACTTGATCCACTTCGTTACTACCTCATGCGTAGTCTTCCAGTCGGTTCAGACGGAACCTTTACTCCTGAGGACTACGTCGGCCGTATCAACTATGAACTAGCCAATGACCTTGGAAATCTCCTCAACCGTACGGTTTCCATGATCAACAAGTACTTTGATGGTCAAATCCCTGCCTATGTAGAGGGTGTAACAGAGTTTGATAATGCTCTTGCTGAGGTTGCAGAACAATCAATCGCAGACTACCATACACACATGGAAGCCGTTGATTACCCACGTGCTTTAGAAGCAGTATGGACTCTTATCTCACGTACCAACAAATACATCGATGAGACAGCCCCATGGGTCTTGGCTAAGGATGAAGAGCACCGTGACCAATTGGCAAGTGTTATGAGTCACTTAGCAGCTAGCCTTCGCGTTGTAGCTCACATGATTGAACCATTTATGATGGAAACCAGTCGTGCAGTTTTGACTCAACTTGGTTTAGCAGAAGTTTCTAGTCTTGAAAACTTGAGTTTGGCTGATTTCCCTGCAGGTGTAACAGTCGTTGCCAAAGGAACACCAATCTTCCCACGTCTGGATATGGAAGAAGAGATTGCCTATATCAAGGAACAAATGGAAGGCAACAAACCAGCTGTCGAAAAAGAATGGAATCCAGACGAAGTTGAACTCAAACTCAACAAGGATGAAATCAAGTTCGAAGACTTTGACAAGGTTGAGATCCGTGTCGCAGAAGTCAAAGAAGTTTCTAAAGTGGAAGATTCTGATAAGTTGCTCCAATTCCGCCTAGATGCTGGTGATGGCGAAGACCGTCAAATCCTCTCAGGAATTGCAAAATACTATCCAAATGAGCAAGAATTGGTCGGCAAGAAAGTCCAAATCGTTGCCAACCTCAAACCACGCAAGATGATGAAAAAATATGTCAGTCAAGGAATGATCCTCTCAGCTGAACATGATGGAAAATTAACCCTTCTCACAGTTGATCCAGCTGTACCAAACGGAAGTGTGATTGGCTAATAGCAAAAAACCAACGTTAGGCACGTTGGTTTTTCTTGTTATGTACGAGATTTTCTAAGAAGTAGTCCATCTCCTTTTGAGACCGGAGGACAATTACTTTCTCAGAGTAGGTTTCTTGAACCTGCTGATAGCGTTCTTTAGCAGGTATTGTACGCCCATCCCAGAGAATCCATCTGATAAATTCCCAGTCAAAGCGTTCAGGGCAACCTGCAGCCATACTTTCTCTGACCTTGCCTCGGTATGTGAGATACCGTTTAAAGGCTCGAAAGAGACAAGTCCATGGTGAAAAATTGAGAAAGATGATTTGGTCAGCTTCCAGCATTCTTTCTTCATAGCAACACCAAGAGTAGTTGCCGTCGATGACCCAAGCTTCGTGCTTTGTGAGAAAGTTTTTCATTTCGGTCAACATCCATTCGGGGTCACTGTCTTGCCAACCAGGTTGAAATTGGAGTGTGTCCATATGCAGTTTGGGGATGGAGTAGTGGCTAGATAACCTTTCTGCCAGAGTGGACTTGCCGGCTCCAGAATATCCGATGATTGCTATTTTCATTTTCTTCCTTTTCTGATTAGAGGACAAAAAAACAGCCTCTATGGACTGTTTCTTATTTAGCAAGTTTAGCTGAAAGACGAGCTTTATCGCGGCTTGCTTTGTTTTTATGAATCAAACCTTTAGTTTCTGCTTTGTCGATAGCTGAGCTAGCAGCACGGAAAAGTTCTTCAGAAGGGTTTGCTTCGAAAGCTTTGATAGCAGTACGCATAGCTGATTTTTGAGCTGAGTTTTTTTCGTTTTGTTTAACGTTCAATTCAGCGCGTTTGATAGCTGATTTAATGTTTGCCAATGTTCTTACCTCCATATTTACTAACTATACCATTATATATGAAAACTTAGGTTTTGACAAGGGGAAATTATTTTTTTAGGTAAATTTCATCGATTTCATGGTTTTTAGTCTTGTGGAGAATGACCTCGGCGCGATTCCTTGTCGGTTCGATATAGTTTTGTAGATTTGTGAGATTAATGCTGGTCCAAACCTGGTGAGCAAAGGCTTCAACTTCTCCAATCGGCATTTGCGTAAAGCGGTGGTAGTAGCTGTTGGGATCATTTTGGGCAAAGCTGAGCAGCTTTAAGAAACGATCCAGATACCAGCTTTCAATGTCTTCAACTGCTGCATCCACATAGATGGAGAAATCAAAGAAATCAGTAATGTAAAGGCGCTCATTTTGAGGGTTTTGAAAGACGTTGATGCCTTCGACAATGACAAAATCAGCAGCTTTGACACGTTGTTTCTCTCCAGGAACGATGTCATACACTTCATGAGAATAGACAGGAATATCGACATCTTGCCCATTCTTTAGGCGGTCAAGAAAATTCAGCAAGGCTTCCATATCATAACTTTCAGGAAAACCTTTGCGATTTAAGATATCTTGGTCAATCAAGGTTTGATTGGGATAGAGAAAACCGTCAGTCGTCACCAATTCTACAGTAGCATCTGGAAGAGTGCGTGATAGAAGAATCTGAAGTAAGCGACTAGTGGTCGATTTCCCCACAGCAACACTACCAGAAACCCCAATAATAAAAGGTTGGGATTTGCTTTCACGTTGGAGAAAAATTCCTTTTGAAAAAGCCAAATCATCCTTGGTGCGCTTGTAAATATGGATAAGATGAACTAGGGGAAGATAGACATCTGTTACGTCCTGTAGACTAATCTGGTCATTGAAACTCTTGATGGATTCTAACTCTTCCTCTGTCAAGGGAGGGGTTGTTTTGCGATGCAATGATTGCCAAGTCTGGCGACTGATTTTTTCAAAATGTAAAAATTCGTTGGTCATTTGTTTTCCCCTAGATATTTTGTTTATCATACCATAAAAAGCTAAAAAGATAAAGCGGTTTCTTGATGGTAGTAAGTCAATATCGTATAATAGAGGTAGATGGAGGTTGAATAATTTAATAATGAGATAGGGAATGGTTTCTGAAGACTTATCAGTTATTGAAAGTGGGCTTTTTGGTTCACAACTTATAGGAGGTGTGTCATGAAAATCTTAAAAAGTTATATATTGGAACTCTGTTTTATTTTAAGTTTTGCCTTACCTTTTATAAGGGGAGCGAATGCGGATAATGGTAGACGCTTTGTGGAAATCTATTACGGTTTTACTTTTTTGATGGAACATGCCATTGTAACAGTTGTCTTTATCTGTTCGCTCTTGATTGCTTGGCTAGTAAAAAAGCAGTGGACGAAATGGCTTGCTGCTGGTAGTTATCTATTTTTGATTTTGTGGATTGCTACAGAAGGATATCTATTCCGTATGTCACTAGAGGATTTGATACGACTTTGGACAAGTTTGGAAATCTTGACACAAACTTATCAGTTGGGTTTTTATCTAAACATCATATTGGGAATCTTGTTGATAATAAAGTATTTTAAGGTTAAGAAATAGTAATAAAAATGCGCCTGATTGCAGACGAACTGTTTTTTCCTGACTATGATAATTTGTAGTTCCCGATAGATTGTAATGTATTTCTAATAATTGAAAGAGATTGAAGAAAAGGTTTTTTGACTAGGATTCTTCAGTCTTTTTCATTTGCTCATCACTTTGTAAACGATTTACAATTCAAGCCAAATTATGGTAAAATAGTTTTATGAGTAAAATGTATTATGCAGAAAATCCTGATGCTGCTCACGACATTCATGAGTTAAGAGTGGAGTTGTTGGGAGAAAACATGACCTTTTTGACGGATGCGGGTGTTTTTAGCAAGAAAATGGTTGACTTTGGGAGTCAGCTCTTGCTCAAGTGTCTAGAGGTAAATGAAGGAGAGACGGTCCTTGATGTCGGCTGTGGGTACGGTCCCCTTGGTATTACTTTGGTCAAGGCTTACGGAGTTCAGGCAACTATGGTCGATATCAATAATCGTGCCTTGGACCTAGCGCGACAAAATGCTGAACGTAATAAAGTAGAAGCAACGATTTTCCAATCCAATATCTATGAACAAGTTGAAGGGAAGTTTGACCATGTTATTTCCAATCCGCCGATTCGAGCGGGCAAACAGGTTGTTCATGAGATTATCGAAAAGAGCAGAGATTTCTTGAAAGACAGAGGAGATTTAACCATCGTCATTCAGAAAAAACAAGGAGCTCCAAGTGCTAAAAGTAAGATGGAAGACGTTTTTGGAAATTGTGAAATCGTAAAGAAAGATAAGGGATACTATATCCTTAGAAGTGTGAAAGAATGAGAGCAGTTGATTTAATTCAAAAGAAACGAGATGGTCAAGAACTGACTGCAGCTGAAATCAAATGGTTGGTAGAAGGCTATGTGGCTGGAACTGTTCCAGACTATCAGATGTCTGCTTTTGCTATGGCTGTTTATTTTAAAGGAATGACCACACGTGAGATTTCTGATCTAACGATGAATATGGTCAAGACAGGTCAGGAGTTTGACTTGTCAGCTATTGATGGGGTTAAAGTTGATAAGCATTCGACTGGTGGTGTAGGTGATAAGGTGACCTTAATCTTGGCTCCCCTTGTTGCGAGTTTCGGTGTTCCCGTAGCTAAAATGAGTGGTCGTGGTCTCGGCCATACTGGTGGAACAATTGATAAATTGGAGTCCATTAAGGGCTATCAAGTTGAGCGAAGTCAAGAAGATTTCATTCGTCAGGTACAGGACATTGGTGTATCTGTCATTGGGCAGTCCGATCAGCTGGTTAAAGCAGATAAACTTCTCTATGCCCTCCGTGATGTGACAGCAACTGTCGACACGATTCCTTTGATTGCTAGTTCGGTGATGAGCAAGAAAATTGCTGCAGGAGCGGATGCCATTTTGCTAGACGTAACGGTCGGTGAGGGGGCCTTCATGAAGACGGTTGATGAGGCGCGCGAATTGGCTCAAACCATGGTGGATCTTGGTAAGGCAGTTGGTCGAAAGACGGTAGCAGTCATTACCGATATGAGCCAACCCTTGGGAAAAGCTATTGGCAATCGTCTCGAAATCCTTGAGGCAATCGATATTCTCAAAGGAAATGGCCGAGAAGATATTAGTCACTTTATCTGCGAGCTAGCTCAGATTATGCTTGGCTTGGCTGATGTTGAGAAAACGATCAAGGAAATCTGTCAACACCTGGAAAATGGCCAAGCACTGGCTAAGTTTGAAGAAATGGTAGCAGCACAAGGTGGTGATTTAGAAGATCTCTATCGCCCAGTCAAAGTTGCCCATGTGGTGGAAATCCCTGCTCAAGAAACGGGTGTTATTTCAGCTCTTCCAGCTATGGAATTTGGGCTCTATGCCATGAGACTAGGAGCTGGTCGTGCAGTCAAGTCTGATGACTTGGACTATGAAACAGGGATTGTTTTTGAAAAGAAAGTTGGAGACTCCGTTCAAAAGGGTGAAATTGTTGCAAAAGTTTATACAAATGGAAAAATTTCTTCTGAACTAGTTACAGAATTTCAAAAATATGTTAAAATAAATGATGGAGTGCAAAGTTTACGAGAAATTATAGAAATTATCTCATAAAACCAGGGAGAATCCGAATATGAAGTTAAATAAATATATTGATCATACGCTTTTAAAGCAAGATGCAAGCCAAGAACAAATTGATTGTTTGCTATCTGAAGCGCGTGAGTATGACTTTGCCAGTGTTTGTGTCAATCCCACATGGGTTAAACATGCGAAAACAGGGCTTGAAAGCTCAGATGTAAAGGTTTGTACAGTAGTAGGTTTTCCTTTGGGAGCAACAACTTCAGCTGTGAAAGCTTTTGAAACAAAAGAAGCTGTTCAAAACGGTGCGGATGAGATTGATATGGTTATCAATGTTGGTGCCCTCAAATCAGGAAATCTGGATTTGGTTGAATCGGACATCCGTGCTGTCGTAGAAGCAAGTGGTGACAAGTTGGTTAAGGTCATTATTGAAGCTTGCTTGTTGACAGACGATGAAAAGGTTGTGGTCTGCCAATTATCCCAGAAAGCAGGCGCTGACTTTGTCAAAACATCAACTGGATTTTCAACTGGTGGTGCCACTATTGAGGATGTTCAGTTGATGCGTGAAACAGTCGGGCCAGATATGGGAGTTAAGGCAGCTGGTGGAGCTCGTTCATATGCAGATGCTGTCGCTTTTGTGGAAGCAGGCGCTACCCGTATCGGAACATCTGCTGGTGTAACAATCTTAAAAGGAGAATTGGCAGATGGCGACTACTGAGTTGATTGAACTAGCAATTGAAACTAGCAAGAAAGCTTATGTGCCTTATTCTCACTTTCCTATCGGAGCTGTTTTAGTTGCCAAGGATGGTAGCATTTATACGGGTGTCAATATCGAGAATGCTAGTTATCCCTTGACTAATTGTGGAGAACGTACTGCTATTTTTAAAGCAGTTTCGGAGGGGCAACGGGAGTTTTCAGAATTGATTGTCTACGGACAAACTGAAAAACCCATCTCGCCATGTGGTGCTTGTCGCCAGGTCATGGTTGAATTTTTTGAACAAGATCTAAAAGTGACTTTAGTCGCTAAAGATAAATCGACGGTCGAGATGACGGTCGGGGAGTTACTTCCATACTCATTTACAGACTTAAACTAGTCTGAGTCACTCTCTGAGTGACGCGGTCCTTGTGGCCAACCAATCCATACTTGCAACATCGTTGCACATCTTATTTAGGAGGTTCAGTAATGAACAAGAAACAATGGCTAGGCCTTGGTCTAGTTGCAGTAGCAGCAGTTGGACTTGCTGCATGTGGTAACCGCTCTTCTCGTAACGCAGCTTCATCTTCATCAGAAATGAAGACCAAAGCAGCAATCGTAACAGATACTGGTGGTGTTGATGATAAATCATTTAACCAATCAGCTTGGGAAGGTTTGCAAGACTGGGGTAAAGAACACAATCTTTCTAAAGATAAAGGTTACACTTACTTCCAATCAACAAGCGAAGCAGACTATGCTAACAACTTGCAACAAGCGGCTGGAAGTTACAACCTGATCTTCGGTGTTGGTTTTGCCCTTCACAATGCAGTTGAGGAAGCAGCGAAAGACCACTCTGACCTAAACTATGTCTTGATTGATGATGTGATTGAAGGTCAAAAGAATGTTGCGAGCGTAAGATTTGCGGATAACGAAGCAGCTTACCTTGCTGGTGTTGCAGCAGCTAAAACAACTAAAACAAAACAAGTTGGTTTTGTAGGTGGTATCGAATCTGAAGTTATTTCACGTTTTGCAGCTGGATTCAAAGCTGGTGTTGAATCAGTAGACCCATCTATCAAAGTCCAAGTTGACTACGCTGGTTCATTTGGTGATGCTGCCAAAGGTAAAACAATCGCAGCAGCTCAATACGCTGCCGGTGCAGACGTTGTCTACCAAGCAGCTGGAGGTACAGGTGCTGGTGTCTTTGCTGAAGCAAAATCATTGAACGAAAACAAAAATGAAAACGAAAAAGTTTGGGTTATCGGTGTAGACCGTGACCAAGCAGCAGAAGGTAAATACACTTCTAAAGATGGTAAAGAATCTAACTTCGTTCTTGTATCTACATTGAAACAAGTTGGTACAACTGTAAAAGATATTGCCAACAAAACAGAAAAAGGTGAATTCCCTGGTGGACAAGTGATTGTTTACTCATTGAAAGATAAAGGGGTTGAGCTAGCAGTAACAAACCTTTCAGAAGAAGGTAAAAAAGCTGTTGAAGATGCAAAAGCTAAAATCCTTGACGGAAGCGTAAAAGTTCCTGAAAAATAATGGATAAAAGTCATTTCTTAGGAAGCGGCCATTGGTCGCTTCTTTAAGGATTGAGGCAATTTTTGTCTCAATAGAGCTTGTTAATGTGATTAGCAGGTTTTATTGAAATAAAATAAACCTCTGAAAGGAAGAGCATATGGCACACGAAAATGTCATTGAGATGCGGGATATTACCAAGGTGTTTGGTGAATTTGTAGCAAACGACAAAATCAACTTGCAACTGCGAAAAGGTGAAATTCATGCACTTTTAGGAGAAAATGGAGCGGGTAAATCCACTCTGATGAATATGCTGGCAGGACTTCTTGAACCAACAAGTGGTGAAATTGTGGTGAATGGTCAGGTTGTAAAACTAGACTCACCATCTAAAGCCGCTGGTCTTGGAATTGGGATGGTTCACCAACATTTTATGTTGGTTGAAGCTTTTACAGTAGCTGAGAATATCATTTTAGGGAGTGAAATCACTAAAAATGGTGTTCTAGATATAGCTGGTGCTACTAAAGAAATCAAGGCTCTTTCTGAACGTTATGGTTTGGCAGTGGATCCTGCTGCTAAGGTGGCGGATATTTCCGTTGGAGCCCAACAACGTGTAGAAATCTTGAAAACACTCTATCGTGGTGCTGATATCCTTATCTTTGACGAACCTACAGCCGTATTGACTCCTTCAGAGATTGATGAGTTGATGGCAATCATGAAAAACCTTGTCAAAGAAGGGAAGTCTATCATTTTGATTACCCATAAACTGGATGAGATTCGTGCGGTATCCAATCGAGTCACGGTTATCCGTCGTGGGAAATCAATCCAGACAGTTGAAATCGCAGGGGCAACAAATGCGGACTTGGCAGAAATGATGGTTGGACGCTCAGTCTCCTTTAAAACGGAAAAACAAGCACCACAACCCAAAGAAGTGGTCTTGTCTATCAAAGACTTGGTTGTCAATGAAAACCGCGGTGTACCAGCTGTGAAGAATCTTTCTTTGGATGTTCGTGCTGGTGAAATTGTCGGTATTGCAGGTATTGATGGCAATGGTCAGTCTGAACTCATTCAAGCCATTACTGGTCTTCGTAAGGTTGAGTCAGGTAGCGTTGAATTAAAAGGCAAATCAATCGTAGGGATGCATCCTCGACAAATTACAGAACTCAGTGTGGGGCATGTTCCTGAAGACCGTCACCGTGATGGCTTGATTTTGGAGATGATGATTTCAGAAAATATCGCTCTTCAAACCTACTACAAAGAACCACTCAGCAAGAATGGTATCTTGAACTATGCCAATATCACTTCGCATGCTAAGAAATTGATGGAAGAATTTGATGTCCGTGCTGCCAGTGAATTTGTTCCTGCAGCAGCTCTTTCAGGAGGAAATCAACAAAAAGCGATTATCGCTCGTGAGATTGATCGTGATCCTGATCTCCTTATCGTCAGCCAGCCAACTCGTGGTTTGGATGTCGGTGCCATTGAATATATCCACAAACGTTTGATTGAAGAGCGTGATAACGGGAAGGCTGTCCTTGTTGTCAGCTTTGAATTGGATGAGATTTTAAATGTCTCAGACCGAATTGCTGTTATTCACGATGGAAAGATTCAAGGTATTGTATCGCCAGAAACAACTAACAAACAAGAACTTGGTGTCTTGATGGCAGGTGGAAACTTGGGAAAGGAGAAGAGTGATGTCTAAAAAATTACAACAAATTTCGGTTCCCTTGATTTCCGTATTCTTAGGAATCTTGCTCGGAGCCATTGTCATGTGGATCTTCGGATATGATGCTATCTGGGGTTATGAGGAGTTGTTCTATACAGCTTTTGGTAGCCTCCGTGGGATTGGAGAAATTTTCCGTGCCATGGGTCCTCTTGTCTTGATAGGTCTTGGTTTCGCAGTTGCCAGTCGAGCAGGTTTCTTTAACGTTGGACTTCCTGGTCAAGCACTTGCAGGCTGGATTCTCAGTGGTTGGTTTGCCTTGTCAAATCCAGATATGCCTCGTCTCGTTTTGATTCCATTAACAGTGATTATTGCTTTGATCTCAGGTGGAATTGTTGGTGCGATTCCAGGTATCCTCAGAGCCTATCTCGGTACGTCAGAGGTTATCGTGACCATCATGATGAACTACATTGTATTGTATGTGGGAAATGCCTTTATTCATGCCTTTCCTAAAGATATTATGCAAAGTACAGATTCAACGATTCGTGTTAGTGCCAATGCTACATACCAGACACCATGGTTATCAGAGTTGACTGGAAATTCCCGTATGAATATCGGAATCTTCTTTGCAATCATTGCTGTTGGCGTGATTTGGTTCTTGCTCAAGAAAACGACTCTCGGTTTTGAAATTCGTGCAGTTGGTCTTAATCCCCACGCTTCAGAGTACGCTGGTATTTCAGCAAAACGTACAATCATCCTATCAATGATTATCTCTGGTGCCTTGGCTGGTCTTGGTGGAGCTGTCGAAGGTCTTGGAACTTTCCAAAACGTTTACGTTCAGGGATCATCATTGGCTATCGGATTTAACGGGATGGCAGTTAGTTTGCTTGCTGGAAATTCACCAATTGGAATTCTCTTTGCAGCCTTCTTATTTGGAGTTTTGCAAGTAGGAGCACCGGGTATGAATGCAGCACAAGTTCCGTCTGAGCTTGTCAGCATTGTAACAGCGTCTATTATCTTCTTTGTCAGCGTTCACTACATTATCGAACGCTTTGTCAAACCTAAAAAACAAGTTAAAGGAGGTAAGTAAGGATGTCTATTACAACATTGCTCACCCTCTTGGTCTCTTCTATGCTGATTTACTCAGCACCACTTATTTTTACGAGTATCGGAGGAGTTTTCTCTGAACGTGGTGGTGTCGTTAACGTCGGTCTTGAAGGAATTATGGTTATGGGAGCCTTTTCTGGGGTTGTCTTTAACCTTGAGTTTGCAGAACAACTTGGAGCAGCGACTCCTTGGATTTCCTTGTTAGTTGCTGGTATCGTGGGAGCTATTTTCTCCCTCATCCATGCTGTCGCAACGGTTCATTTCCGTGCAGACCATGTTGTCAGTGGTACAGTATTGAACTTGATGGCTCCTGCCCTAGCAGTTTTCTTGGTTAAAGTTCTTTATAACAAAGGGCAAACGGATAACTTAAGCCAGACTTTTGGACGTTTTGATTTCCCAGTTTTGGCTGATATCCCTGTGATTGGAGATATCTTCTTCAAGTCAACAAGTCTTCTTGGCTACTTGGCCATTGCCTTCTCATTCCTTGCTTGGTTTATCCTCTTCAAGACCCGATTTGGTCTTCGCCTTCGCTCTGTCGGGGAACACCCTCAAGCAGCGGATACCTTGGGGATCAATGTCTACATGATGCGATATCTTGGAGTTATTATTTCAGGTTTCCTTGGGGGAATTGGGGGAGCGATTTATGCTCAATCCATTTCAGTTAACTTCTCAGTGACAACTATTGTCGGTCCTGGATTTATCGCTCTTGCTGCGATGATCTTTGGTAAATGGAACCCAATCGGTGCTATGCTTTCTAGTCTTTTCTTTGGACTTTCACAAAGTTTGGCAGTTATCGGTTCTCAATTGCCTTTCCTACAAGGAGTGCCAGCGGTTTACCTTCAAATCGCACCTTATGTCTTGACCATCCTTGTCTTAGCAGCCTTCTTTGGAAAAGCAGTCGCACCTAAGGCAGACGGTATCAACTACATCAAATCAAAATAAGCATACAAAAAAACGTCAGTTTAAACTGGCGTTTTATTTGTTAGGATTTTGATGGGTTAGGTTCAATCCCCAAGGGACAAGATTTTCAGCTTTATTTTTGATACGTGTGATATTATCCTTGTGACGAATAATAATCAAGCTAGCAAGTGCTAGGATAATCAAAATGAAGAGAGGGTCATAGCTGTTTAGGATAAAACCAAATAGTGGAAAAATCAGAACTCCGATAACGGCTGCGATAGAAGCAGTAACGCTAGACAGGGAAATCATACTGCCTAGATAGAGGGTTCCAAAGAATACGATTGCCAGGTAGAGACAGAAGACAGGCGCAAATCCGAAAACAACTC
This sequence comes from Streptococcus sp. 1643, assembly GCF_006228325.1. Taxonomy (NCBI): domain Bacteria; kingdom Bacillati; phylum Bacillota; class Bacilli; order Lactobacillales; family Streptococcaceae; genus Streptococcus; species Streptococcus sp. 1643. Next base: position 1,155,356 of record NZ_CP040231.1, on the reverse strand, counting down.
CAGCGCTTGTTGCGACAGCCTTGCCCCCTTTAAACCCTGCAAAGATAGGAAAGGTGTGTCCAATTACGGCCAAAAGTCCAAAGACGAGAGGTGATACACCTTGTTGGTGGAAAAGAATAGGAAGTAGGGTGGCCAAGGTCCCTTTAAAGAAGTCAATTACAAAGGTTGCCATACCTGCCTTCTTACCTAAAATACGGAAAGTATTGGTCGTTCCAGTATTTCCAGAACCGTGTTCACGCAGATTTGTTTGAAAGAAAACTTGTCCAATCCAAAGACCAGACGGAATCGAACCTAGCAAATAAGCTAGAATTAATAATACAAATGTCATCATAGACCTATTATACCATGAAATGCTGTGGAAAGTCAGAGATTATCTTGTGAAATTGTGACAGCTGAATGGGAAAAACTTTGCAAAATCCCTAGAAAACCTGTAAAATAGTAAAGATGAACAAATAGGAGGTTCCTTGTGTCAAAAAAGGAAATCAATATTAATAACTACAATGATGACGCCATTCAGGTGCTAGAAGGGTTGGATGCAGTCCGTAAACGTCCGGGGATGTATATCGGATCAACTGACGGTGCCGGTCTCCATCACCTAGTCTGGGAAATTGTGGACAATGCAGTCGATGAGGCCTTGTCTGGATTTGGTGACCGTATTGATGTGACCATTAATAAAGACGGCAGTTTAACGGTTCAAGACCATGGTCGTGGGATGCCAACTGGGATGCACGCCATGGGAATTCCAACTGTTGAGGTTATCTTTACCATTCTCCACGCTGGAGGAAAATTCGGTCAAGGCGGCTATAAGACATCTGGTGGTCTCCACGGGGTGGGATCTTCAGTCGTTAATGCCCTATCAAGTTGGCTGGAAGTTGAAATCACCCGTGATGGAACAGTCTATAAGCAACGTTTTGAAAATGGTGGGAAACCAGTAACAACTCTTCAAAAGGTTGGGACAGCAGCTAAGTCGAAGACAGGTACCAAGGTGACCTTCATGCCAGATGCCAGTATCTTTTCTACGACAGACTTCAAGTACAATACCATTTCAGAGCGCCTCAATGAGTCAGCATTTCTCTTGAAAAATGTGACCTTGTCTCTAACTGACAAGCGAACAGAAGAAGCGATCGAGTTTCACTATGAAAATGGGGTGCAGGACTTTGTTTCTTACCTCAACGAAGACAAGGAAACCTTGACGCCAGTTCTATACTTTGAAGGCGAAGACAATGGATTTCAAGTGGAAGTTGCCCTCCAGTACAATGATGGATTTTCAGATAATATTCTATCTTTTGTCAATAACGTTCGCACGAAGGATGGGGGGACGCACGAGACAGGACTCAAGTCAGCCATTACCAAGGTCATGAATGACTACGCTCGTAAGACAGGTCTTCTCAAGGAAAAAGATAAAAATCTTGAAGGATCAGACTATCGTGAGGGACTTGCTGCCGTCCTTTCTATCCTAGTTCCGGAAGAACACCTCCAGTTTGAAGGACAGACTAAGGACAAACTAGGCAGTCCACTGGCTCGCCCGATTGTTGATAGCATTGTCGCAGAAAAATTAACTTTCTTCCTCATGGAAAATGGAGAACTAGCTTCCAATCTCATCCGCAAGGCTATCAAGGCTCGTGACGCTCGTGAAGCAGCACGTAAAGCGCGTGATGAAAGCCGAAATGGAAAGAAAAATAAAAAAGATAAGGGATTATTGTCTGGTAAGTTGACTCCGGCCCAGTCCAAGAATCCAGCCAAGAACGAACTCTATCTGGTCGAGGGAGACTCTGCCGGTGGCTCTGCCAAACAAGGTCGTGACCGTAAATTCCAGGCTATCTTGCCCCTTCGTGGTAAGGTGATTAATACAGCCAAGGCTAAGATGGCGGATATCCTTAAAAATGAAGAAATCAACACTATGATTTATACCATCGGAGCGGGTGTCGGAGCAGACTTCTCTATTGAAGATGCCAACTATGATAAGATCATTATCATGACCGATGCGGACACCGATGGTGCCCATATCCAGACCTTGCTCTTGACATTTTTCTACCGCTACATGCGTCCCCTAGTTGAGGCAGGCCATGTCTATATCGCCCTTCCGCCTCTTTACAAGATGTCCAAAGGGAAAGGAAAGAAAGAAGAAGTGGTCTACGCTTGGACGGACGGAGAGCTAGAAGAACTCCGCAAGCAGTTTGGCAAAGGCGCCACCCTCCAACGATATAAAGGTCTTGGTGAGATGAACGCGGACCAACTCTGGGAAACAACCATGAATCCAGAAACCCGTACTCTTATCCGTGTTACAATCGAAGACCTAGCACGCGCAGAACGTCGCGTAAACGTCCTCATGGGAGACAAGGTCGAACCACGCCGTAAGTGGATTGAGGATAATGTCAAGTTTACGCTGGAAGAAGCGACAGTGTTTTAAGGAGTATGAATAATGGTTGATTCAGGACATTCGATTTTTGGTAGTTACTTGGGTTTGATTTTCTTAGTTTCTTTACCCTCGGCTATTCTTGCATTCTACATTAACAGTCGAAAAAAAAGTTTCCAAGGATTATACGCACCGATTGTATTTACTTTATTTATGATCTTGATGCTTTTATTTAATATGGATTCCTCAGAATCCAGTGCTTTAGTAGCGACTGCTATTATGCTGTTTATTGGTTTTCCTTTGATAGCAGGAGCCTTAGTATACACACTTATTCGATTGTGTTACGTCTATCCGGAGAAACGGTGGAAGGCTTTTTTGATTTTCCTATCTTATGTTTTAGGCCCCCTATCTGTAGGTATTCTGGGATGGTATGTGGTAAATTTAGTTCAGATCCATCTGTTGACATTCTTGGTAATGATTTTGATGATTCTTGTTTCCTATCTTCCTCCTCTCTATCTCCATTACACCAAACGAAATCAGTAAGACACAGAATACTTTTTGGTTGGGTATAGTGATTAATTGCTTAGATTATGTCAGAGATGGCAAATGGTTTACGATTTATAATGAAAAATAATTTCAAACAGCTCTAAGTGATGAAGAAGTGAAATATGAGAACAGATCAGGAAATACTTGGACTGATTTTAGGGACAGTTAAAACTTTAAAAGTTGACGCTGGTAAGAACTCAAGTATCTCCTCCTCAATAATCTGACGGATGACCTTACTCAGACCTGTTTCTTTAAGGGTATAACCTATACCAGACAGGGGAGTTGTAAAGTTCAAGTAAAGGTGATGATTATCTTTTGTAGGTAAACAATCGCTAAAACTATTGGAGGTGCTGGATTGATTACGTTATTAATGATGCCTTTTTTCCTTGTTCTCTTGGCCATTTTTGGAATTATATATGATTTAATGACCAATAAAGGTAGAAAAGAGTGTGCTCGCACAGTATCCTTGTTTATATTGAACATCCTCACTATTGGTATCTGTCTATTAGATCTACCCATGGAAAGTAAACCATACTCAGGAATAGGGTTTATCTTATTTTATGCACTTGCCTACACACCTTTGATGATTGTTTTCTCACTATATACTCTCTATCGGATTGGAAAACATTATAGGTATTTTAAGAGTAAGTTTGCTATAACACTCCTATTTAATGCTATTTTACTTTTCCTTCTTTCATTAGTAAATACTTTTGTATTATGGAGAAGCTTTCAAATATATCATAGAAACGATATGAATTTGTTTTATTTTATTTTAATCGTTTTGGGGATTTGTTCAACTATCCAATTGATCGTAGGCGAACTTGAGATAAAAAGAATACGAGGCATCCAAAAACAAGAGGAGCTAGACGGCAATGAAAAATAATTCTATAAAAGATATGTGCAGACAACATAGAAGTGAAGCGCAAATGCTGAGGTTGATTTCACAGACTGCTAAAACTTTACAAGTCGAGGCTGTCGCCATGTCTGGTTCACGAACGGATACAAAAGCACCAAAAGATGAATTTCAAGACTATGATGTTGTTTATCTTGTTGATAATCTTGAAAACCTAATTTCAGACTTGTCTTGGCTGGATCAGTTTGGCAAGCGCATGATTGAGCAGCATAACGTACTTGACCATCGCCACCTCTATCTCATGCTCTTTGAAGATGGCAATCGGATTGATTTGACCCTCTGCCCCAAAGACCATATTCAAGAGTGGGTAGATAGTGAAGCAGGGTTCACCGTTTTAGAAGATAAGAAGGGTTTATTTGAACCCTACTTTCCAAGTCCTCAACGTTACTGGACAAGCCCAGCTAGTGCAATAGAGTTTGACAAAGCCTGCAATGAATTTTGGTGGGTGTCAGCCTATGTGGTTAAAGGGATTTGTCGCAAGCAAGCCATCTATGCCACGAATCATCTCTACGGGATTTGTCAGCAAGAGTTGTTAAAAGTCTTTGCTTGGCAGGTCGCAAGTGATAGGGGAGAGGTCGATATCGGCAAGAACTACAAGTATCTTTTCCAGTATTTACCTACAGAGAAAGAGAAGGAATTCTCAGCTCTACTTGATTTTTCAAGTGTAGAGAAACTTACTCAGTCATTGTTTGCTACGATGCAACTTTTCCACAGAGAAGCTCAAATCCTTGCTCGAAAGATAGGCTTTGCCTACGATAAGGAAGTGGCGGAGAAGATGATTAAGTATGCTGAGGAGAAACTTCCTAATCGCTAAATACTTAAGCAACGTATTTTAAACTACAGAAAGGGTCGTTTGGTTACTTATCGTAACTGAACACGGGACTAATCCTTTCTACATCCTTTTATCATTACACATACTCTACATTCTTTGAAAGGAGTTGAACACGCCCTAAATGCTGTGTGAAAAAAATAAATTCTCTTGTGAGCATCGCTCACTGCAATAATTTCCTATTTTCACTTTGCATTTTACGGGCTTAGTATCCTATGTCTAACATTCAAAACATGTCCCTGGAGGACATCATGGGAGAGCGCTTTGGTCGCTACTCCAAATACATCATTCAAGACCGGGCTTTGCCAGATATTCGTGATGGCTTGAAGCCGGTTCAACGTCGTATTCTTTATTCTATGAATAAAGATGGCAATACTTTTGATAAGAGCTACCGTAAGTCAGCCAAGTCTGTCGGTAACATCATGGGGAATTTCCACCCACACGGAGATTCTTCTATCTATGATGCCATGGTCCGTATGTCTCAGGACTGGAAAAACCGTGAGATTCTAGTTGAAATGCATGGTAACAACGGTTCTATGGACGGGGATCCGCCTGCTGCTATGCGTTATACCGAGGCCCGTTTGTCTGAGATTGCTGGTTATCTTCTTCAAGATATCGAAAAGAAGACAGTTCCCTTTGCTTGGAACTTTGACGATACCGAGAAAGAACCGACGGTTTTGCCAGCAGCCTTTCCAAACCTCTTGGTTAATGGTTCGACTGGAATTTCGGCTGGTTATGCCACAGACATTCCTCCCCATAATTTGGCTGAGGTTATCGATGCGACAGTCTACATGATTGACCATCCGACAGCCAAGGTGGACAAACTCATGGAATTCTTGCCTGGGCCAGACTTCCCTACAGGGGCTATCATTCAAGGGCGTGATGAAATCAAGAAAGCCTATGAAACTGGGAAAGGGCGCGTGGTTGTTCGTTCTAAGACGGAGATTGAAAAGCTAAAAGGCGGTAAGGAGCAAATCGTTATCACTGAGATTCCTTATGAAATCAATAAGGCTAATCTCGTCAAGAAAATCGATGATGTTCGTGTCAATAACAAAGTAGCGGGGATTGCTGAGGTTCGTGATGAGTCTGACCGTGACGGTCTTCGCATTGCTATCGAACTCAAGAAAGACGCTAATACCGAGCTTGTTCTCAACTATCTTTTCAAATACACCGACTTACAAATCAACTACAACTTTAACATGGTAGCGATTGATAATTTCACTCCTCGTCAAGTTGGAATTGTCCCAATCCTGTCTAGCTACATCGCCCACCGTCGTGAAGTGATTTTGGCACGTTCCCGCTTTGATAAGGAAAAGGCTGAGAAACGTCTGCATATCGTTGAAGGTTTGATTCGCGTGATTTCGATTTTGGACGAAGTCATTGCCCTTATCCGTGCTTCTGAGAATAAGGCTGACGCCAAGGAAAACCTCAAGGTCAGCTATGATTTTACAGAAGAGCAGGCTGAAGCTATCGTGACCTTACAACTTTACCGTTTGACCAATACAGACGTGGTTGTCTTGCAGGAAGAAGAAGCAGAACTTCGTGAGAAGATTGCAATGCTCGCGGCGATCATCGGTGACGAACGGACTATGTACAATCTCATGAAGAAAGAACTCCGTGAGGTTAAAAAGAAATTTGCGACTCCACGTTTGAGTACTTTGGAAGATACAGCAAAAGTAATCGAGATTGACACAGCTAGTTTGATTGCCGAGGAAGATACCTATGTCAGCGTGACTAAGGCAGGCTATATCAAGCGTACTAGCCCACGTTCTTTTGCGGCATCCACTCTGGAAGAAATTGGCAAGCGTGATGATGATCGTTTGATCTTTGTGCAAACTGCCAAGACAACCCAGCACCTCTTGATGTTCACAACTCTTGGGAATGTCATCTATCGACCAATCCATGAATTGGCAGACATTCGCTGGAAGGACATCGGAGAGCACTTGAGCCAAACGATTACAAACTTTGAAACTAACGAAGAAATCCTCTATGCAGAAGTAGTGGATCAGTTTGATGATGCGACAACCTACTTTGCAGCAACTCGACTTGGTCAAATCAAGCGCGTAGAACGCAAAGAATTCTCTCCATGGCGGACCTACAAGTCGAAGTCTGTCAAGTATGCTAAGCTCAAAGACGAGACAGACCAAATTGTAGCAGTGGCTCCGATTAGACTTGATGATGTACTCTTGATTAGTCAAAATGGTTATGCCCTTCGTTTCAATATCGAAGAGGTTCCCGTTGTCGGTGCCAAGGCTGCAGGTGTCAAGGCTATGAACCTGAAAGCAGATGATGCGCTTCAGGCAGCCTTTATCTGTAACACCTCATCCTTCTACCTCTTGACCCAACGTGGAAGCTTGAAACGCGTTTCCATTGAGGAAATTCCAGCGACCAGCCGTGCCAAACGAGGCCTACAAGTTTTGCGTGAGTTGAAAAACAAACCGCACCGTGTCTTCTTGGCTGGAGCAGTTGCAGAGCAAGGTTTCGTTGGTGATCTTTTTAGTACAGAAGTAGAAGAAAACGACCAAACGTTACTTGTCCAATCGAACAAGGGAACAATCTATGAAAGCCGATTGCAAGACCTCAACTTGTCAGAACGTACTAGCAATGGAAGCTTTATTTCAGACACGATTTCAGATGAGGAAGTTTTCGATGCTTACCTCAAAGAAGTCTTTAAAGAGGACAAAACAAATTCGTAAAAAGAATCAGTCCAGAGGGCTGATTTCTTTATGTTGAAAAATTTTCAGAAAATTACAAATAATACTTGAAATTTTACTAGAAAAGTGTAGAATAGAACACATAGTTTGAATAGTATAAAGGAGAAACACATGACAGTTGCAATTGATTGGGAAAATCTTGGTTTTGCTTATATGAAACTACCTTACCGTTATATCGCTCACTACAAAAATGGTCAATGGGATCAAGGAGAATTGACAGAGGATGCAACCTTGCATATTTCAGAGTCTTCTCCAAGTCTCCACTATGGACAGCAAGCATTTGAGGGATTGAAAGCCTATCGTACCAAGGACGGCAGTGTTCAATTGTTCCGTCCTGACGAAAATGCCAAGCGTTTGCAACGTACTTGTGACCGTCTTTTGATGCCACAAGTTCCGACAGAAATGTTTGTAGAAGCTTGTAAAGCAGTTGTGCGTGCAAATGAAGAATACGTCCCACCATATGGAACAGGTGGAACCCTTTATCTTCGTCCACTTTTGATTGGTGTTGGGGATATTATCGGGGTTAAACCAGCAGAAGAGTATATTTTCACCATCTTTGCTATGCCAGTTGGTAACTATTTTAAAGGTGGTTTAGTCCCAACCAACTTCTTGATTCAGGATGAATACGACCGTGCAGCTCCGAATGGTACAGGTGCGGCCAAGGTAGGTGGAAACTATGCTGCTAGTCTCCTCCCAGGTAAAATGGCCAAGTCACGCCAATTTTCAGATGTTATCTACTTAGACCCATCTACACATACAAAGATTGAAGAAGTCGGATCAGCTAACTTCTTTGGAATCACGGCAGACAATGAATTTGTTACGCCATTGAGTCCATCCATCTTGCCATCTATTACCAAGTATTCTTTGCTTTATTTGGCAGAACACCGCTTGGGCTTGACTCCGATTGAAGGCGATGTCCCAATTGATAATTTGGATCGTTTTGTAGAGGCAGGAGCTTGTGGTACAGCAGCGGTCATTTCGCCAATTGGAGGTATCCAACATGGCGATGATTTCCATGTTTTCTATAGTGAAACAGAAGTAGGTCCTGTTACACGTAAACTTTATGATGAATTGACCGGTATCCAATTTGGTGATGTAGAAGCGCCTGAAGGATGGATTGTCAAAGTGGACTAAAAGACATGAAATAAAGAAGAGCTCCATAGCAGTTGTAAGTGCTGAAATGGAGTTTTTTCTTGCTAGTTTGAGCATTTTCTTGTACAATAGAAAAAGTGAAAAGAGGTAGAGTATGAGTAAAAAAGATAAGAAAATTGAAATCCAATTAACCGATGCAAAAGTGACTGTTGGAAAAGACAGTTATGAAGGATACGTTTTGACGATCGGGAAAAAGGTTATTGGGGAAATTGCCGAATTAGATAGCCAATTTGCCATCATAAAGAATGGAAATGTCGATAGTTTTTATAAAAAACTTGAAAAAGCTGTGGAAATTTTGATTGAAAACTATAATTTGACAAAATAATACTTGTTTTATTGAAAATTTCATGATATAATAGTTCTCGTTAAACATTGGAGAGATAGCGAAGAGGCTAAACGCGGCGGACTGTAAATCCGCTCCTTCGGGTTCGGGGGTTCGAATCCCTCTCTCTCCATTCATCAATGGGGTATAGCCAAGCGGTAAGGCAAGGGACTTTGACTCCCTCATGCGTTGGTTCGAATCCAGCTACCCCAGTTCTTAGGTAATAAATTCAAGATAAAAAGAAAAATATCTTAGGGTATTTTATTTTTATAATTGAAAGACGTGAACGATATGAACATGTCTTTGCGGGTGCTTAGGAAAAAAATTATAAGTATGTCAAGTTTGGAAAAACTTGATTGTTGGAGGATTTTTTAGATGAACGAATTTGAAGATTTGCTAAATAGCGTTAGCCAAGTTGAGCCTGGTGATGTTGTTAGTGCTGAAGTATTGACAGTTGATGCGACTCAAGCTAACGTTGCAATCTCTGGGACTGGTGTTGAAGGTGTCTTGACTCTTCGCGAATTGACAAACGATCGCGATGCAGATATCAATGACTTTGTGAAAGTAGGAGAAGTATTGGATGTTCTTGTACTTCGTCAAGTAGTTGGTAAAGATACTGATACAGTTACATACCTTGTATCTAAAAAACGCCTTGAAGCTCGCAAAGCATGGGACAAACTTGTAGGACGCGAAGAAGAAGTTGTTACTGTTAAAGGAACTCGTGCCGTTAAAGGTGGACTTTCAGTAGAATTTGAAGGTGTTCGTGGATTCATCCCAGCTTCAATGTTGGATACTCGTTTCGTACGTAACACTGAGCGTTTCGTAGGTCAAGAATTTGATGCTAAAATCAAAGAAGTTGATCCTAAAGAAAACCGCTTCATCCTTTCACGTCGTGAAGTTGTTGAAGCAGCTACTGCAGCGGCTCGTGCTGAAGTATTCGGTAAATTGGCTGTTGGTGATGTCGTAACTGGTAAAGTTGCTCGTATCACTAGCTTTGGTGCTTTCATCGACCTTGGTGGTGTTGACGGATTGGTTCACTTGACTGAATTGTCACACGAACGTAACGTATCACCTAAATCAGTTGTAACTGTTGGTGAAGAAATCGAAGTGAAGATCCTTGATCTTAACGAAGAAGAAGGACGCGTATCACTTTCACTTAAAGCAACAACACCTGGACCATGGGATGGTGTTGAGCAAAAATTGGCTAAAGGTGATGTAGTAGAAGGAACAGTTAAACGTTTGACTGACTTCGGTGCATTTGTTGAAGTATTGCCAGGTATCGATGGACTTGTTCACGTATCACAAATTTCACACAAACGTATCGAAAATCCAAAAGAAGCTCTTACTGTTGGTCAAGAAGTTACTGTTAAAGTACTTGATGTTAACGCTGACGCAGAACGCGTATCTCTTTCTATCAAAGCTCTTGAAGAACGTCCAGCTCAAGAAGAAGGACAAAAAGAAGAAAAACGTGCTGCTCGTCCACGTCGTCCAAAACGTCAAGAAAAACGTGATTTCGAACTTCCAGAAACACAAACAGGATTCTCAATGGCTGACTTGTTTGGTGATATCGAACTTTAATCAAATTGATAATCACAAAATCCTTTGTTTAAAACAAGGGATTTTTCTTTTGTCTCTTTCTCATTTTTGATATAATAGTTCTATGTTAGATTCAGAAAAACAATCACAATATCAATTGTTAAATGAGGAACTCTCTTATTTACTTGAAGGTGAGAGCAATGTTCTTGCCAATCTTTCGAATGCTAGTGCCCTCCTAAAATCTCGCTTTCCGAATACTGTATTTGCAGGGTTTTATCTGTTTGATGGTAGCGAGTTGGTTTTAGGGCCTTTTCAGGGTGGTGTTTCTTGTATTCGCATTCCGCTTGGGAAAGGCGTTTGTGGAGAAGCTGCTGAGTTTCAAGAGACTGTTTTAGTTGGCGATGTGAGCACCTATCCAAACTACATTTCTTGTGATAGTATGGCCAAGAGTGAAATCGTGGTTCCTATGCTCAAGAATGGTCAATTGCTGGGTGTCTTAGACCTGGATTCTTCACTTATTGATGATTATAATGCAATTGACCGCGATTACTTGGAACAATTTGTCGCTATTTTGCTTGAGAAGACAGAATGGGACTTTACGATGTTTGAGGAGAAAGCCTAATGTATCAAGCACTTTATCGAAAATATAGAAGCCAGACTTTTTCACAACTAGTAGGTCAAGAAGTTGTGGCTAAAACCCTAAAACAAGCGGTCGAGCAGAAAAAGATTAGTCATGCCTATCTTTTCTCAGGCCCTCGTGGGACTGGGAAGACTAGTGTGGCTAAGATTTTTGCCAAGGCTATGAACTGTCCGAACCAAGTGGACGGAGAACCATGTAATAACTGCTATATCTGCCAAGCAGTGACAGAAGGTAGCTTAGAAGATGTTATCGAAATGGATGCGGCTTCGAATAACGGAGTTGATGAAATCCGAGAAATTCGTGATAAATCCACCTATGCTCCTAGTTTGGCACGTTATAAGGTCTATATCATAGACGAGGTTCATATGTTGTCTACGGGAGCCTTTAATGCGCTTTTAAAGACTCTAGAAGAACCAACTCAAAATGTTGTCTTTATCTTAGCGACTACCGAATTGCACAAGATTCCAGCAACTATTTTATCGCGTGTCCAACGTTTTGAGTTTAAATCGATTAGAACGCAAGATATCACAGCACATATTCATCATATTTTAGAAAAAGAACATATCAGTTCTGAACCAGATGCCGTGGAAATCATTGCTAGACGGGCTGAAGGTGGAATGCGGGATGCCTTGTCTATTCTGGACCAAGCCTTGAGTTTGACTCAAGGGAATGCTTTAACTACAGCTATCTCTGAGGAGATTACAGGCACCATTAGTCTATCAGCGCTTGATGACTATGTAGCCGCCTTGTCTCAGCAGGATGTTTCAAAAGCTCTTGATTCTTTGAATCTTTTGTTTGAAAATGGCAAGAGCATGACTCGTTTTGTGACGGACCTCTTGCGGTATTTGCGTGATCTACTAGTTGTTCAGACAGGTGGCGAAAATACTCATCATAGTCCAGTTTTTATGGACAATCTAGCTCTTTCTCAGGAAAGTCTCTTTGAAATGATTCGAATAGCGACTGTGAGCTTGGCGGATATGAAAGCTAGCCTGCAACCTAAGATTTATGCTGAGATGATGACTATTCGTTTAGCTGAGATTAAGCCTGAATCTGCGGTTTCGGGAACTGTTGAAAGTGAAATTTCTGAACTGAGACAGGAAGTCGCCCGTCTTAAACAAGAACTTGCCAATGTTGAAACAGCTCCTAAACAAGTGGCGCCAGTCCCTAGCCGTCCAGCCACTTCCAAGACAGTCTATCGAGTAGACCGTAATAAGGTTCAGGCTATCCTACAAGAAGCTGTTGAAAATCCTGAATTGGCACGGCAAAACTTGATTCGCCTCCAGAATGCATGGGGGGAAGTGATCGAAAGCTTAGCTGGACCTGATAAGGCTCTGCTTGTTGGTTCTCAACCAGTTGCGGCAAACGAACACCATGCTATTTTAGCCTTTGAGTCTAATTTCAATGCAGGGCAAACCATGAAACGGGATAACCTCAATACCATGTTTGGCAATATTCTCAGCCAGGCGGCTGGATTTTCACCTGAAATCCTGGCAATTTCCCTAGAGGAATGGAAAGAGGTTCGTGCAGCATTTTCAGCTAGAAACAAGTCTTCTCAAGCTGATCAAGAGGCGGAAGAAGAAAGCCTAATTCCAGAAGGATTTGAATTTCTGGCTGATAAAGTCATGGTCGAAGAAGACTAAAAGTGGATTTCATGGTACAATAATCCTATGACTAGACAACAATTTATCGTGATAGCACTATTTACCGCTGCTGAGACTTATTTTTTCAATGAAGCTTGGATGACGGGTCGCTATTTCATGGCAGCCTTTTGGGCCATTCTTCTTTTTCGAAATTTTAGGTTAAGTTATGTAATGGGGAAAATAGTAGATGCCATTGATCAGCACCTAAACCGCAAGGATTAGTCACTAGCTTCTAAACAAAATCAAAGCCTTTTAGGCTTTTTTTTGTTATACTAGTAGAGTATATTTATGGACCTTTTCTTGTATTTTTTAGAGAAATGTAAGTGATTTCGCTAAAAATAAAGGAAGTAGGCCAGAAAAAGAAAGGAACTATCATGTCAGTATTAGAGATCAAAGATCTTCACGTTGAGATTGAAGGAAAAGAAATTTTGAAAGGGGTCAATCTGACTCTGAAAACAGGAGAAATCGCAGCTATTATGGGACCAAATGGTACTGGTAAATCGACTCTTTCTGCCGCTATCATGGGGAACCCTAACTATGAAGTTACTAAAGGTGAGGTCTTGTTTGATGGTGTAAACATCCTTGAATTGGAAGTAGACGAGCGTGCGCGTATGGGTCTTTTCCTTGCTATGCAATACCCATCTGAAATCCCTGGAATTACCAACGCAGAGTTTCTTCGTGCAGCCATGAATGCTGGTAAAGAAGATGATGAAAAGATTTCAGTTCGTGAGTTCATCACTAAACTAGACGAGAAAATGGAATTGCTCAACATGAAAGAAGAAATGGCAGAGCGTTACCTCAACGAAGGTTTCTCAGGTGGTGAGAAAAAACGCAATGAAATTCTTCAACTCTTGATGTTGGAACCAACATTTGCACTTTTGGATGAGATTGACTCTGGTCTTGATATTGATGCCCTTAAAGTTGTTTCTAAAGGTGTTAATGCTATGCGTGGTGAAAGCTTCGGTGCCATGATTATTACTCACTACCAACGTCTCTTGAACTACATCACTCCTGACGTGGTACACGTGATGATGGAAGGTCGTGTGGTCCTTTCTGGTGGTCCAGAATTGGCTGCCCGTTTGGAACGTGAAGGATACGCAAAACTAGCTGAAGAACTTGGCTACGACTACAAGGAAGAATTGTAATTCCCTCGTATCTTTTAGGAGAAGTAAATGACTAAAGAGAATATTAAACTTTTTTCAGAAATGCACGCTGAACCAAGCTGGTTGGCTGACCTCCGTCAAAAAGCTTTTGATAAGATTGAGAGTTTGGAATTACCAGTTATTGAGCGTGTCAAATTTCACCGTTGGAATCTGGGAGATGGAACCATTACAGAAAGTGAACCTTCAGCAAATGTTCCTGACTTCACGGTTCTAGATAATCACTTGAAGCTGGTGCAAGTAGGAACGCAGACTGTTTTTGAACAAACTCCAGTTGAATTGGCTGAACAAGGAGTAGTCTTTACAGACTTTCACTCAGCTTTAGAAGAAATTCCAGAACTTATCGAGGAATTCTTCATGTCATCTGTTAAGTATGATGACGACAAGTTGGCAGCCTACCATACAGCTTATTTCAATAGTGGGGCTGTACTCTACATTCCTGATCACGTTGAGATTACAGAGCCAATCGAAGGAATTTTCTACCAAGACAGTGATAGCGATGTGCCATTTAACAAGCATATTATGATTATCGCTGGTAAAAATTCTAAGATTAGTTATCTTGAACGTCTAGAGTCACGAGGTGAAGGTAGTGCGAAGGCAACTGCCAATATCACAGTTGAAGTGATTGCTCGTTCTGGTGCGCAAGTGAAATTTGCAGCTATTGACCGTTTAGGTGAAAATGTCACTGCCTATATTAGCCGTCGTGGTAAACTAGGAAACGATGCAAGCATTGACTGGGCAATCGGTGTCATGAACGAAGGAAATGTCGTTGCGGACTTTGATAGCGACTTGATTGGAAATGGTAGCCATGCTGACCTTAAAGTCGTAGCTCTTTCAAGCGGCCGTCAGGTACAAGGGATTGACACTCGAGTGACTAACTACGGATGTAACTCAATCGGAAATATCCTCCAACATGGGGTTATCCTTGAAAAAGCAACTTTGACCTTCAACGGTATCGGTCACATCATCAAAGGCGCTAAGGGAGCAGATGCCCAACAAGAAAGTCGAGTTCTCATGCTTTCAGACCAAGCGCGTTCCGATGCCAACCCAATTCTTTTGATTGATGAAAATGATGTTACTGCAGGTCACGCGGCTTCTATCGGACAAGTTGATCCAGAAGATATGTACTATCTCATGAGTCGTGGCTTGGATAAGGCAACTGCAGAACGCTTGGTTGTTCGTGGTTTCCTTGGATCTGTTATCGTTGAGATTCCAGTCAAAGAAGTTCGTGATGAAATGATTGCAACTATCGAAGAAAAATTGTCAAAACGCTAAGGGGAAGCCTATGTTAGATGTAGAAGCGATTCGCAAGGATTTTCCAATTTTGGACCAGATTGTCAACGATGAACCTCTGGTCTATCTGGACAATGCCGCGACGACACAAAAACCACTAGCAGTTCTGGAAACGATTAACCGCTATTATGAGCAGGACAATGCAAATGTTCATCGTGGGGTTCATACCTTGGCGGAGCGGGCGACAGCTTCCTATGAGGTGGCTCGTGAAACCATTCGTAAGTTTATCAATGCAGGCTCTACAAAGGAAGTTCTCTTTACCAGAGGAACGACAACCAGCCTTAACTGGGTGGCACGCTTCGCTGAGGAAATCCTGACTGAGGGAGACCAGGTCTTGATTTCAGTAATGGAACACCATTCTAATATCATTCCATGGCAGGAGGCCTGTCGCAAGACTGGGGCAGAGCTTGTCTATGTTTATCTCAAGGACGGAGCTCTGGATATGGATGACTTGCGCGCTAAATTGACTGATAAAGTCAAGTTTGTCTCCCTAGCTCACGCCTCAAATGTTCTTGGTGTGGTCAACCCTATCAAAGAAATCACGCAATTAGCCCACCAAGTTGGAGCTATCATGGTGGTGGATGGTGCTCAGTCTACGCCCCATATGAAGATTGATGTCCAGGACTTGGATGTGGACTTCTTTGCTTTTTCAGGTCACAAGATGGCTGGACCAACTGGTATTGGTATTCTTTACGGTAAAGAAAAGTATCTGGAACAAATGTCACCAGTTGAGTTTGGTGGCGAGATGATTGATTTCGTCTATGAGCAATCTGCTAGTTGGAAGGAATTGCCTTGGAAATTTGAGGCTGGAACGCCAAATATGGCAGGTGCTATCGGACTTGCTGCAGCAGTGGATTATCTGGAAAAGATTGGTATGGATGCCATTGAATCTCATGAACAGGAATTGATTGCATACGTCTTTCCAAAATTGCAGGAAATTGAAGGGTTAACCATTTATGGTTCGCAAGACCTGGCTAAACGTTCAGGTGTCATTGCCTTTAATCTAGGTGACCTTCATCCCCACGACCTCGCGACAGCTCTGGATTATGAAGGAGTAGCGGTTCGTGCCGGTCACCATTGCGCCCAACCTTTGCTTCAGTATTTGGAAGTTCCAGCAACAGCTCGTGCAAGTTTTTATATCTACAATACCAAGGCAGATTGTGACAAGCTAGTCGATGCCCTACAAAAGACAAAGGAGTTTTTCAATGGCACTTTCTAAACTAGATAGCCTTTATATGGCAGTGGTGGCAGACCATTCGAAAAATCCACATCACCAAGGGAAGCTGGAAGATGCTGAGCAAATTAGTCTCAATAATCCAACCTGTGGGGATGTTATCAACCTCTCTGTCAAGTTTGATGCAGAGGACCGTTTGGAAGATATTGCTTTTCTAAATTCAGGATGCACGATTTCAACTGCTTCTGCTAGTATGATGACAGATGCTGTTTTGGGCAAGACCAAACAAGAAATTCTAGAACTTGCAACTATCTTTTCTGAAATGGTTCAAGGTCAAAAGGATGACCGTCAAGACCAACTCGGGGATGGTGCCTTCTTGTCAGGTGTTGCCAAATTCCCACAACGAATCAAGTGTGCAACCCTGGCTTGGAATGCCCTTAAGAAAACAATTGAAGATCAAGAAAAACAGTAAGACAAGTTTCTTTTGTCTTACGAATCAGTAGAAATGAAGAATGAAAGAAAGGATATTATGGCTGAAGAAAGAGTAGAACCAAAACCAATTGACCTTGGTGAATATAAATTTGGTTTCCATGACGATGTAGAGCCTGTCCTATCGACAGGAAAAGGATTGAACGAAGAAGTCATTCGCGAATTATCAGCTGCTAAGGGAGAACCTGAGTGGATGTTAGAATTCCGTTTGAAGTCTTATGAAACCTTCAAAAAAATGCCTATGCAAACCTGGGGAGCAGACTTGTCAGAGATTGACTTTGATGATTTGATCTACTACCAAAAACCTTCTGATAAACCTGCCCGTTCATGGGACGAAGTTCCTGAAAAAATCAAAGAAACCTTTGAACGTATCGGGATTCCAGAAGCTGAGCGTGCTTATCTAGCCGGTGCCTCTGCCCAGTACGAGTCAGAAGTGGTTTACCACAACATGAAGGAAGAGTTCCAGAAATTGGGGATTATCTTTACAGATACGGATTCTGCCCTCAAGGAATACCCAGACTTATTTAAACAATACTTTGCCAAGTTGGTACCGCCGACAGATAACAAGTTGGCTGCCCTCAACTCAGCAGTATGGTCAGGTGGAACATTTATCTACGTACCAAAAGGTGTCAAGGTAGATATTCCGCTTCAAACCTACTTCCGTATCAACAACGAAAATACAGGTCAGTTCGAACGTACCTTGATTATTGTCGATGAAGGAGCAAGCGTCCACTACGTAGAAGGCTGTACAGCGCCAACTTATTCAAGTAACAGCTTGCACGCTGCCATTGTAGAAATTTTCGCTTTGGACGGAGCTTATATGCGTTATACAACCATCCAAAACTGGTCTGATAATGTCTATAACTTGGTAACAAAACGTGCCAAAGCTTTGAAAGATGCGACTGTTGAGTGGATTGATGGTAACTTGGGTGCTAAAACAACCATGAAATACCCGTCTGTTTACCTTGATGGAGAAGGAGCGCGTGGAACCATGCTCTCTATCGCCTTTGCCAATGCAGGGCAACACCAAGATACGGGTGCCAAGATGATCCACAACGCTCCACATACAAGCTCGTCTATCGTGTCTAAATCCATTGCTAAAGGCGGAGGAAAGGTGGACTATCGTGGACAAGTAACCTTTAACAAGAACTCTAAGAAATCTGTTTCTCACATCGAGTGTGATACCATTATCATGGATGACTTATCAGCGTCAGATACCATTCCGTTTAATGAAATTCACAACTCGCAAGTTGCTTTGGAACACGAGGCCAAGGTATCTAAGATTTCAGAGGAACAACTCTACTATCTCATGAGTCGTGGATTGTCAGAATCTGAGGCAACCGAGATGATTGTCATGGGATTTGTCGAACCCTTCACTAAAGAGCTACCAATGGAATATGCAGTTGAGCTGAACCGCTTGATTAGCTATGAAATGGAAGGTTCTGTCGGATAAAAGAAAAAGGAGAAGCAAATGGGATTTTTAAAAAAATTATTCGGTAATGTCGAAAAAGCAAATAAAGGCGAAATTCCTGTTGAGGAAATTGTTCCACCTTTTACAATTGATCTTGCAGAAGAAGCTGATGATTATTGGAGACAAACGGAAGAGCTTCTTTTGATAAACGCTGTAAAAGCTGTTGGTGGTCCTGAGGCAGTAGAACGTGCTTTTGTTCTCGCTAATTTCAAAGAAAACCAAGAAACTTTTGAGCTCTTTTATCAAATAAACGGTCAGCTCCTTTCGTGGAAAGAGATGGATGAAAGTATTGTCGCTAAGATTAGCAATCAACTACTTCCTCAAGCACCAGAGGTAGCTCAAGCAGTAAATGAAAATTACGAAGAAGCGAAGGTTCCAGTCATTGAATACGTAATGCTTCAGTTTGAAACTGCAACCATGGCTTGGTTTGGTCGGAAGCTGACAACAGCTTCTCCAGAAGCACAACTGACTTTTGAAGAATTGGTATCTGGTTGGCGTGCTATCTTGGAACAAGAAGTTCCAAATCGTCCTTTAGATAGTGACCGTCCGTTCCCTTACTTTGAAGTTTAAAATCCCAAATCCCCAAAACCTTTCAATGGAGTGTACTGTTGAGCTTACTCGCTTGATGAGTAACTAATTGAAACAATCAGTGGGTAAAAATGCAAATTCTGAACAGGAATCCTTTCTGTTCAGAATTTTTTTCAAATAAGTACCTAATAAATATTCACAAAAAAACTTTTATATGGTAAAATAAAACAATTACATTTAGTGGAGATGAAGTATGAATATTTTTAGAACCAAGGATGTGAGTCTGAGACAGACAGAGATGCATCGCCATTTGAAATTGTGGGATTTGATTCTTCTAGGGATTGGTGCCATGGTGGGGACTGGGATTTTCACCATTACCGGAACAGCAGCGGCTACCCTAGCTGGTCCATCACTAGTGATTTCCATTGTGATTTCTGCCCTGTGTGTTTCTCTATCAGCACTCTTTTTCGCAGAATTTGCCTCTCGTGTGCCTGCTACTGGTGGTGCTTATAGTTACCTCTATGCGATTCTAGGAGAATTGCCAGCCTGGATTGCTGGCTGGTTGACCATTATGGAATTCATGACGGCTGTTTCAGGTGTGGCGTCTGGCTGGGCAGCTTACTTTAAGGGATTGCTCAGTAATTATGGTATCTCCATGCCGCAAGCCTTGAATGGAACCTTTAATCCTGAACAGGGAACCTATATCGATCTTCTACCTATTTTAGTACTGACATTGGTAACGGGATTGGTTTTATTAAATTCCAAGGCAGCCTTACGCTTTAATTCGCTTTTAGTGGTCTTGAAATTCTCAGCTCTCGCCTTATTTATCCTAGTTGGTATTTGGTACATCAAGCCAGAAAATTGGACAGATTTTGCTCCATTCGGTTTTGGTCAACTATATGGTGGAAGTACTGGGATTATGGCGGGTGCATCTTTGATGTTCTTTGGATTTCTCGGATTTGAGTCTATTTCCATGGCAGTTGATGAAATTCAAAGTCCGCAAAAAAATATTCCTCGCGGAATTGTCCTTTCTCTGACAATCGTCACCATTCTCTATGCTTTGGTAACCTTAGTATTGACAGGGATTGTTCACTACAGTAAGCTCAATGTGGACGACGCAGTAGCATTTTCATTACGGAGTATTGGTATAGGCTGGGCGGCAAATTATGTTTCGCTTGTAGCCATTCTAACCCTGATAACCGTATGTATCTCCATGACTTACGCTTTGTCTCGGATGATTTACAGCTTAGCACGTGATGGACTTTTACCCCAAAGTTTCAAACAATTAAGCAAGACTAGTCGTGTTCCTAAAAATGCGACCCTCCTAACAGGAGTTGCTTCAGCCATTGCTGCAGGAGTGTTTCCTCTAGCCAGTATTGCAGCCTTCTTAAATATCTGTACGCTAGCTTATCTGATTTTGCTAGCCTACGGAATAATAAAACTCAGAAAGAATAAGGGGATGCCAAAAGAGGGAGAGTTTAAAACTCCCTTGGTGCCACTTTTGCCAATTCTTTCCATTCTTATCTGTGTTTCCTTTATGCTTCAATATAGTTTAGATACCTGGATTGCCTTTGGCATTGCTCTTGTAGTTGGTCTAGTTATTTACTTTACTTACGGGTTCCGCCATTCAACCCTCGCAGAAGAAGAATAAAAGCTGGGAATTCCCAGCTTTTATTCTTTCACATAAGTAAATCCTTCACCCAGAATTTCATGAGCCTCAGTGATGGTGATAAAGGCTTGAGGATCAATTTTGTGAATCATATCTTTCATTTTAACGATTTCGTTTCGACCGACGATACAGTAGATAATTTTTAAATCCTTTTTGCTGTAGTATCCTTGACCAGATATAAAGGTAACGCCACGTCCGAGTTCATCGTTAATCTCTTTGGCCAATTGATCAGGATATTGGGTAATAATCATAAATCCTTTACCACCATAACCTCCTTCGCCTATCAAGTCGATAACACGAGCGATGATAAAGTCAAACAAGAGGGTATAGGTAACTAGACGAAGGTCCTGGAAGATAATCAAAATCAACATTAGGATAAAAAAGTCAATCCCAAAGAGCAATTTCCCAATCGAAATATTAGTGTATTTGTTGAGGATACGGGCAACGATATCAGAGCCACCAGTGGTTCCACCAGCATTAAAGATAATCCCTAAACCAACCCCCAGTAAGACTCCTGAGACTAAAGCAACAATGATGAGATCACCTTGCAAGTCGATGTGCAAAGGAATACGCTCAAAAATTGCTAGCCAAACGGAAAGTGAAATAGATCCAAGAAGGCTGGAGTAGAGGGTCTTAGGTCCAAATATTTTCCAAGCCAGGATAAATAAAGGGATATTAATCAAGAGGTTCATCAATGAGACAGGAATCTTAAAAAGGTAGTAGGTAATCAAGGTAATACCTGTCGCCCCTCCCTCAAATAAATGATAAGGAACAACAAAGTAGGTAAGACCGAAGGCATAGATAGCAGCTCCAAGAATAATGGTGATAATCGGTTGAAGTTTTCGAATCATGGCTGTTCCTCACTTTTCTATAGATAGATTATACCAAAAATTCAGTTCTTTTCATCGGATCACTTATGATTTTTTATCATTTTTTTGATATAATAAAGGAGAAAATCCCAATCCTATCAAGAAGAATAGAAAGATTGAATTATGACACAAGTAAAAATTGTAACGGACTCTTCTGTTACTATCGAACCAGAAGTAGTTAAAGAATTAAATATCACTGTTGTCCCTCTATCAGTTATGATTGATAGTGTGCTTTATTCGGATGCAGATTTGAAAGAGGGAGAATTCCTTCATCTTATGCAACAAAGTAAGAATCTTCCTAAAACAAGCCAGCCACCTGTAGGAGTATTTGCTGAGGTATTTGAAGAACTAGGTAAAGATGGTAGTCAAATTATCGCCATTCACATGTCCCATGCCTTGTCTGGAACTGTGGAAGCTGCTCGCCAAGGGGCCAGCCTCTCAACTGCTGATGTAACAGTTATTGATAGTTCCTTTACAGATCAAGCGATGAAGTTCCAAGTTGTTGAAGCCGCAAAACTTGCTAAAGAAGGTAAAGATTTAGAAACGATCTTAGCTCATGTAGAGGACGTCAAAAATCATACAGAACTCTATATCGGTGTTTCGACGCTAGAAAACTTAGTTAAGGGTGGTCGTATTGGACGTGTGACAGGATTACTAAGCTCACTCTTGAACATTCGTGTAGTAATGCAGATGAAAAACCACGAACTTCAACCAATCGTCAAAGGACGTGGAGCGAAAACGTTCAAAAAGTGGCTTGAGGAATTAACCGAGACGCTTTCCAAAAAATCAGTTGCAGAAATTGGAATTTCCTATGCTGGAACGAACGAATGGGCGAATGAGATGAAGGCATTATTGCAACCTTATGTTGAGAAGCCAATCTCTGTATTGGAAACTGGCTCTATTATTCAAACTCATACTGGAGAGAATGCTTGGGCGATTCTAATTCGCTACAATTCCTAAAAAAATAGAGAAAAAATGTTCGAAATAGTGTTTTTGACTTGACCTATAGCCGATTTTAGGATATGATTATATTTGTTAATTAGAAATTATTTGGAGGATTTGTTAACATGGCAAACAAACAAGATTTGATCGCTAAAGTAGCAGAAGCTACAGAATTGACTAAGAAAGATTCAGCAGCAGCAGTTGACGCTGTATTTGCAGCAGTAACTGAATACCTTGCAGCTGGTGAAAAAGTTCAATTGATCGGTTTCGGTAACTTTGAAGTTCGTGAGCGTGCTGCACGTAAAGGTCGCAACCCACAAACTGGTAAAGAAATCAAAATCGCAGCTTCTAAAGTTCCAGCATTCAAAGCTGGTAAAGCTCTTAAAGACGCTGTTAAATAATGAATTTTCAAAAAGCCTATTGTATCAAGCTTCCTAGCTTGATCAACAGGCTTTTTTTGTTTATTTGAAGAGTTGAGTTATGATTCTGTACAAAAAGAAAAAGGTTCCCATGGATGAGAACCTTCTTTTCATTAGTTTTTAGAAGCTGCTTGGAATTCAGGGTTTTTCCATGCTTCATCAATGATAGCTTGCAATTCTTTAGCTGATGCTTGCATTTTTTGAGTTTCAGCATCGTTCAATGGGATGTTAACTGGGCGAACGATACCGTGTGCACCAACGATAGCAGGTTGACCGATAAAGACATTTTCAACACCGTATTGACCTTCTTGGAATACAGAAAGTGGTAGCACCGCATTTTCATCGTCAAGGATAGCACGAGTGATACGAGCAAGGGCAACGGCGATACCGTAATAAGTAGCACCTTTTTTGTTGATGATTGAGTAAGCTGCATCACGAACTGAGATGAAGAGTTCAACAAGGTCAGCTTCATTCAAGTCACGGTTAGCTTGCAACCATTGTTCCAATTTAACACCGGCAACGTTAGCGTGTGACCAAACAGCAAACTCGGAGTCACCGTGTTCACCCATGATGTAGGCGTGAACTGAACGTGCATCAACACCGATAGTTTCAGCAAGTGCTTGACGGAAACGAGCTGAGTCAAGTGAAGTACCTGAACCGATAACGCGTTCTTTAGGGAAACCTGAGAATTTCCATGTTGAGTATGTCAAGACGTCAACTGGGTTAGCAGCAACAAGGAAGATACCGTCAAATCCAGATGCAACAACTTGTTCAACAATTGATTTGTTGATTGCCAAGTTTTTACCTACAAGGTCAAGACGAGTTTCACCTGGTTTTTGTGGAGCACCAGCAGTGATAACTACAAGGTCTGCATCCGCACAGTCTTCGTACTTAGCTGCATAGATTTTTTTAGGTGAAGTAAAAGCTAGCGCGTGGCTAAGGTCTTCAGCATCACCAACTGCTTTTTCAAACAATTGAGGAATTTCAATGATACCAAGTTCTTGTGCAATTCCTTGTGTTACGAGGGCAAAAGCGTAAGATGAACCTACGGCACCGTCACCGACAAGGATCACTTTTTTGTGTTGTTTAGTTGCTGTCATTTGTCTAAACATCTCCTTTATTTTATTAAGGGGGAACCCCCATTTGATTTCATTCTATCACTTTTGCTAAGCTTTGTCACGGATATACCTTCGGGATAAGTATGTAAACGTTTTAGTGGTTTCAGAAGGCTGAAATGAAGGACGAATTATGGTATAATATATCTAATTACTAATAGTGAAATGAGGCATTTATGAATGCAGGATAAAAACTTAGTGAATGTCAATCTGACAAAGGAGATGAAGACCAGCTTTATCGACTACGCCATGAGCGTTATCGTCGCGCGGGCCCTTCCTGATGTTCGAGATGGCTTAAAACCTGTTCACCGTCGTATTCTTTACGGAATGAATGAACTAGGTGTTACACCAGACAAACCTCATAAAAAATCAGCCCGTATTACAGGGGATGTTATGGGTAAATACCACCCACACGGAGATTCCTCTATTTACGAAGCCATGGTTCGTATGGCCCAGTGGTGGAGCTACCGTTACATGCTTGTTGATGGGCATGGAAACTTTGGTTCTATGGACGGGGATGGTGCAGCCGCGCAACGGTACACTGAGGCACGTATGAGCAAGATTGCTCTTGAAATGCTTCGTGATATCAATAAAAACACCGTTGATTTCGTAGATAACTACGATGCTAACGAACGTGAACCCTTGGTTTTGCCAGCTCGTTTTCCAAACCTTTTGGTCAATGGGGCAACTGGTATCGCTGTTGGGATGGCAACCAATATTCCACCTCACAACTTGGGTGAAACCATTGATGCAGTGAAGTTGGTTATGGATAATCCTGAAGTGACGACTAAGGACTTGATGGAAGTCTTGCCTGGTCCAGATTTTCCGACTGGTGCTCTTGTTATGGGGAAATCAGGGATTCATAAGGCTTATGAGACTGGTAAAGGTTCCATTGTCCTTCGTTCTCGTACAGAGATTGAAACCACTAAGACGGGTCGTGAGCGTATCGTTGTAACGGAATTCCCTTATATGGTTAATAAAACCAAGGTACATGAGCATATTGTTCGCTTAGTTCAGGAAAAACGAATTGAGGGCATTACAGCCGTACGTGATGAGTCCAACCGTGAAGGCGTTCGCTTTGTAATCGAGGTTAAACGCGACGCGTCTGCCAACGTTATCCTTAACAACCTCTTCAAGATGACCCAGATGCAAACCAACTTTGGTTTCAACATGCTCGCGATTCAAAATGGCGTGCCAAAAATCTTGTCCCTTCGTCAAATTTTGGATGCTTATATCGAGCACCAAAAAGAAGTGGTTGTTCGCCGTACTCGTTTTGACAAGGAAAAAGCAGAAGCGCGTGCGCACATCTTAGAAGGTCTTTTAATTGCACTTGACCATATCGACGAAGTGATTCGTATCATTCGTGCCAGTGAAACAGATGCGGAAGCGCAAGCTGAGTTGATGAGCAAGTTCAAGCTTTCTGAACGTCAAAGTCAAGCTATCCTTGATATGCGTCTTCGTCGTTTGACAGGATTGGAACGTGATAAGATTCAGTCTGAATATGATGACTTAATTGCTTTGATTGCAGATTTGGCTGATATTCTTGCCAAACCTGAGCGCGTGGCGCAAATTATCAAAGAGGAATTGGACGAAGTCAAACGCAAGTTTGGTGACAAGCGTCGTACGGAGTTGATGATTGGAGAAGTCTTAACTCTTGAAGATGAAGATTTGATTGAAGAAACGGATGTCTTGATTACCCTATCTAACAAGGGCTATATCAAACGTTTGGACCAAGGTGAGTTCACTGCTCAAAAACGTGGTGGCCGTGGAGTTCAAGGTACGGGAGTTAAGGATGATGACTTTGTGCGTGAGTTGGTTTCAACCAGCACCCATGATCATTTGCTCTTCTTTACCAATAAAGGACGCGTATACCGACTAAAAGGTTATGAAATACCTGAATACGGTCGTACTGCTAAGGGCTTGCCAGTTGTCAATCTATTGAAGTTGGACGAAGGTGAGAGCATTCAGACCATCATCAACGTTGAGTCTGAACGTAGTGATGACGCCTATCTCTTCTTTACAACTCGTCACGGTATTGTGAAGAGAACCAGTGTTAAAGAGTTCGCTAATATTCGTCAAAATGGACTGAAAGCCTTGAATCTCAAGGATGAAGACGAATTGATTAATGTCTTGCTGACAGAAGAAGATACGGATATTATCATTGGTACCAAGTTTGGTTATGCTGTTCGCTTTAATCAATCAGCTGTTCGTGACATGAGCCGTATCGCGACTGGTGTTCGAGGAGTCAATCTTCGTGAGGGTGACACAGTAGTTGGCGCTAGCGTGATTACAAACCAAGATGAGGTTCTTATTATCACTGAAAAAGGATATGGTAAACGTACACTTGCTACTGAATATCCTACTAAAGGCCGTGGTGGTAAAGGGATGAAGACAGCCAATGTTGCTGAGAAGAATGGTCCTCTGGCAGGTCTCCTCACTGTTAAGGGAGATGAAGACCTGATGATTATCACAGATACAGGTGTCATGATCCGTACAAACGTTGCCAATATTTCACAAACGGGACGCTCAACTATGGGAGTTAAGGTGATGCGTCTAGATCAGGATGCTAAGATTGTGACCTTTACAACGGTTGCTGCGGCAGAAAAAGAAGAAGTTGGGACTGAAATTGAAACAGAAGGTGAAGCATAATGTCTCATAGAAGAACGAAAAATAAAAAGAGTAAGAAAAACAAGCGCAGAAATCTATTTATCAATATTTTAGCAGGTTTCTTAATTCTTCTTTCCCTAGCCTTGATTTTTAATTCAAAGATTCGTGATATCTTTTTGGTCTGGAATACCAATAAATACCAAGTCAATCAAGTCACTAAGGAAAATATAGATGAAAATCTAAAAACAGAAGGAAATTTTGATTTTGACTCTGTTAAGTCTATTTCATCTGAAGCTGTATTGGCTTCTCAATGGGATGCTCAGAAACTTCCCGTTATTGGAGGTATTGCTATTCCCGAAGTGGAGATTAACTTACCGATTTTTAAAGGGTTGGATAATGTAAACCTGTTCTACGGAGCAGGGACCATGAAACCAGACCAAAGAATGGGAGAAGGGAACTATTCTCTAGCTAGTCACCATATCTTTACTGCTGAAAATGCCAGTCAAATGCTCTTCTCACCTTTGGTCAATGCCAAAGCAGGTATGAAAATTTACCTGACGGATAAGGATAAAGTTTATACTTATGAGATTACAGAAGTTAAACGTGTTACACCAGACCGTGTAGATGAAATCGAAGATCGTGATGGCGTAAAAGAGATTACTTTGGTTACCTGTGTTGATTATAATGCGACTGAGCGTATAATCGTCAAAGGAATCTTTAAAGAATCAAAAGCTTATTCTGAGACTTCTGAGGATATTTTGAAGGCCTTTAATCAACCGTATAGACAACGATATTAAGAATGAATGAACCAGTGAAGTGCTATTTCACTGGTTTTTTATATGAACAAATAGAATCAAAATAGTTCTTATGAAAAAGGTTTGTAAGCCTCACGATAAAGATTTTGAAAAAGATTTTTAAGATAAATATTTTAGAATTTTACAGAAAACGCTTTCGAGAAAACGAGAATTATGTTATAATTATCACAAATAAAAGTTTTAGGAGTTTTTTATGGTCTCTTCAGAATTTATTTCAAAGATTGAATTTGCTTGCAAAAAGAAAGAAAGTCTTTATAGTCAAAGTAAGTTTAAGTATGCGATTCGTTCCATGTTTGCAGGTGCTTTTCTGACATTTAGTACGGCTGCGGGCGCAGTTGGGGCTGACTTGATTAATAAGATCGCTCCAGGTAGTGGACGTTTCCTCTTCCCATTTGTTTTTGCTTGGGGATTGGCCTACATTGTTTTCTTAAATGCTGAACTGGTAACTTCAAATATGATGTTCTTGACAGCTGGTAGTTTCTTGAAAAAAATCTCTTGGAGAAGAACAGCTGAGATCTTACTTTACTGTACCTTGTTCAATCTCATCGGAGCTTTGATAGCAGGTTGGGGCTTTGCCCACTCAGCAGCCTATGCAAATCTAACACATGATAGCTTCATTTCAGGGGTTGTAGAGATGAAGTTAGGCCGTTCAAATGAATTAGTCTTGCTTGAAGGTATTTTAGCCAATATCTTTGTAAACATTGCCATTCTTTCATTCGTTTTGGTGAAAGACGGTGGCGCAAAACTTTGGCTTGTTTTGTCAGCAATTTACATGTTTGTATTCTTAACAAACGAACACATTGCTGCGAACTTTGCTTCTTTTGCGATTGTTAAGTTCAGCGTTGCAGCAGATTCAATTGCTAACTTTGACATACCTAATATTCTTCGTCACTGGGGTGTAACCTTTGTCGGAAACTTTATCGGAGGAGGTCTCTTGATGGGCTTGCCATACGCTTTCCTCAATAAAAACGAAGATACTTATGTCGATTAAAAAACGGGCACGAGTGAATCGTGCTTTTTTGTTTGATGTGTAAGACTAGTCATAGTTGTTCCTTATATCAAAATATAGAAAAACGGTATTGGAAAAGACTAGCACAAGATGATACAATATCCCTAATGAAGCTATTTGGAGGTCGTCATATGACTCGTGATTTTAAATTTGAAACTCTACAATTACATGCTGGGCAAGTAGTTGATCCAGCAACTAAGTCTCGTGCAGTACCGATTTATCAAACAACATCCTTCGTTTTTGATGACACGCAAGAAGGTGCCGATCTGTTTGCCTTGAGAAAACCAGGGAATATCTATACTCGTATTACCAACCCTACAACAGCAGCCTTTGAGGAAAGAATCGCTGCTCTTGAAGGTGGTGTTGGAGCACTAGCGACAGCATCAGGGATGGCTGCTGTAACCTACACTATTTTGGCGCTTGCTCACGCAGGTGACCATGTGGTGGCAGCGTCAACTATTTACGGAGGGACCTTCAACCTCTTGAAAGAAACCCTTCCTCGTTATGGGATCACAACAACCTTTGTAGATGTGGATAATTTAGAGGAAGTGGAAGCAGCTATCAATGACAATACCAAGCTTGTCTTGATTGAAACCTTGGGGAATCCCTTGATTAACATTCCTGACTTGGAAAAATTGGCAGAGATTGCGCATAAACACCAGATTCCTCTCGTTTCGGACAACACTTTTGCCACACCATATTTGATTAACGTCTTCTCTCATGGTGTAGATATTGCCATTCACTCAGCAACCAAGTTTATCGGTGGACATGGTACGACTATTGGTGGAGTGATTGTCGATAGTGGTCGTTTTGACTGGGAGGCTTCAGGGAAGTTCCCTCAATTTGTTGAGGAAGACCCAAGTTACCATAACTTGAGCTATACTCGTGATGTGGGTGCAGCAGCCTTTATTATCGCTGTTCGTGTTCAATTGCTCCGTGATACAGGTGCTGCCTTGTCGCCATTTAATGCCTTTCTCTTGCTCCAAGGGCTTGAAACTCTCTCTCTTCGTGTTGAACGTCATGTGCAAAATGCAGAGAAAATTGTTGATTTCCTTGTAAATCATCCTAAGGTAGAGAAGGTAAATTATCCAAAACTAGCTGACAGTCCATATCATGCCTTGGCTGAGAAATATTTGCCAAAAGGTGTTGGTTCAATCTTTACCTTCCATGTTAAAGGCGGAGAGACAGAAGCTCGCAAGGTAATTGATAATTTGGAAATCTTCTCTGACCTTGCAAACGTGGCAGATGCCAAATCTCTTGTTGTCCATCCTGCGACAACCACTCACGGTCAATTGTCAGAAAAAGACCTAGAAGCAGCAGGTGTCACACCCAACCAAATCCGCTTGTCTATCGGACTTGAAAATGTAGAGGATTTGATTGAAGATTTGCGTTTGGCCTTGGAAAAAATTTAAAGTAACAGATATAAACAGTGGGTTTCGACTCACTGTTTTTGATTTTCCCTCAGGCATGATATAATGGTTACAGAAGTCTAGAAAGAGGGAAGTTATGAACGAAATCAAATGTCCCAACTGTGGGGAAGTCTTTACAGTAAATGAAAGTCAGTATGCCGAACTTTTATCCCAAGTGAGAACTGTTGAGTTTGATAAGGAATTGCACGAGCGAATGAAGCAGGAGCTGGCCTTGGCTGAGCAGAAGGCTATGAATGAGCAACAGACTAAACTGGCTCAAAAAGACCAAGAAATTGCGCAACTGCAGAGTCAAATCCAAAAGTTTGATACAGAGAAGGAATTGGCCAAGAAAGAAGTTGAACAGACAAGCCATGAGGCCTTATTAGCAAAGGACAAGGAAGTGCAGGCCTTGGAAAGCCAATTGGCTACATTGCGTTTAGAGCATGAAAATCAACTGCAAAAGACCCTTTCTGACCTAGAAAAAGAACGGGATCAGATCAAAAATCAACTCCTCTTGCAAGAAAAGGAAAATGAGTTGTCTTTGGCTTCTGTTAAGCAGAATTACGAAGCCCAGCTCAAGGCTGCTAGTGAACAAGTCGAATTTTACAAGAATTTCAAAGCCCAACAATCTACAAAAGCTATCGGGGAAAGTCTAGAACACTATGCGGAGAGTGAATTCAATAAGGTTCGCAGTTTTGCCTTTCCAAATGCCTACTTTGAGAAGGATAACAAGGTTTCTACGCGTGGGTCTAAAGGCGACTTTATCTTCCGTGAATGTGATGAAAATGGGGTGGAAATCATTTCCATTATGTTTGAAATGAAAAATGAAGCGGACGGAACAGAGAAGAAGCACAAGAATTCGGACTTCTACAAGGAGTTGGATAAAGACCGTCGGGAGAAGAACTGTGAGTATGCAGTTTTAGTAAGTATGCTTGAAGCTGATGACGACTCCTTTAATACAGGCATTGTCGATGTTAGCCATGTGTATGAGAAGATGTATGTGGTTCGTCCCCAGTTCTTTATCCAGTTGATTGGTCTCCTGCGAAATGCGGCTCTTAATTCTTTGAAATACAAGCAAGAGTTGGCCTTAGTCCGGGAGCAAAATATTGATATTACGCATTTTGAGGAAGATTTGGATGCCTTCAAAGTAGCTTTTGCCAAAAACTACAACTCTGCTTCAACCAACTTTGGTAAAGCCATCGATGAAATCGATAAAGCCATCAAGCGTATGGAAGAGGTTAAGAAATTCCTAACAACATCCGAAAACCAACTCCGCTTAGCTAACAACAAGCTTGAAGATGTTTCGGTCAAAAAATTGACTCGTAAAAATCCAACCATGAAAGCGAAGTTTGAAGCGTTGAAGGGGGAGTAGAATTCCCTTAGGAACAGAGATTTATATGAAAAGAGCTATAGAAATTATTAGAACATGGTCAGCTGATAAAATAGAATTAATTTTTCTTAAAATTATATTTAAATATTTGCTGTATTTTTTAGTGTTTTCAACAGTAATGGTTTATGTCTATATTTTTAACAATTCATCGACCACTTACACAAATGTATTAACAGTATTTCTTGTCCTTCTTATATTGTTTATTCTTCTATCTAAACTATTACTTGATAAGGCTTTAATTGATATTTTATTTGAGGATATCAATTTAACAAAGTATGAAGAAATAGTTGCTAGAGCTGAGGAAAATTCTTTATATAGGAATGTTCAGATTCTTCCAAAATATTTGGCAAATGCAAGAGTATCCTTTTATAGAGGAGATTTCCAAGATAGTTTAGAATTGCTGAATAAAATAAAAAATAGTAGTCTAAAAAAATCCAAAAATCTGTACTATGTATTTCATATCAAGTATTATAGCATCCTAAACTTGGTTCATTTGAATGATTGTTTAGAATTGCAAGAATTAATGGTAGAAATTGAAGTACTAACAAGTAATGTTCAATCGCAAATTTTAAAATATCAGAAAGAAATTTTGAGTTTAAAAGCTATTGTTGATATCTATTGTAATAGAATATCAAATGACTATTTTGACACTGCGGAACCAGAAAATAAGTTAGCTCGAATCATGTTCTCTTATTACGGTGCTCTCAATGCCCAATTAAAAGGAGACGAAGCTCGTGCTCGTAGTTTGTTTGAAAGTATAGCCTATGAAAATCCAGAACTATTTTATGTTCAGGAAGCGCAGAAATATTTAGAAGGAGAAAACTGATGTCGGAACGTAGAGCTTTACCGATTGGAAGTGTTGTTCGAGTGAGAGAAGGTGTGGAGCCTGTCATGATTGTTAATCATTGTCCAGATACTAAAAAGCAGAGGCAAAAATGAAACTAGGACCATTTGGATTGGGCTTATCAATAGGGTGGTAAAACATGGAAATACAATTACAATTACGTGGAAACTCAGAAGGATTTATACTTCAGTCAAAATTACCTGATGATGAACATTGGACTGAAAGAATTGAAATCGTTCAAGAAGAGGAAGGTTATCGTCTATATGCAAAAGATGTAGAAATTCTTGTCTTGAAAGAATCAGAATATATTTCTAAAAAGAAAAGAATAGTCGCAAGAGGGTTAAATAAGGATTTGATTTATTATGAAGAAAAAAGACTTGATCATTTATGGGAACAAGCATACTGGCATGGAGTTTTTCAATTTAATTTAAATAACTATGAAATGACGCGTGTAGGTTCAGGTAGTAAAGGAGATATTTTACCTGTCACAAAAGATGGCATTCCGATTGCCGTTTATGCTGCAAGTAATATTGCAATTGCTGGAAAGAGAAACTTTTCTCTCTATACTGAAAATATTGACGAAATTGACAATTTACTGATGTTTTACGTAATTGATTATATTAGGGGATATGACTTTTTAAATATTGATTCTTTATCTGCAAGATATCGTTTCTTTTATCAATTCGATGATCGCTCAGCTATAACGAAGGAACATTTAGATATGCTTCCAGAGGAGAGAAGACCATCTAAGTTAGAGGCGTTTATCATTTATTTTTTGTCAGCCTTCCTTGTTGTGGGTGTAAGCTTGGTATCATTACGCCCTTTATTCGCATTTTTAGTAGGATTACTAATACATTATATTTATACTATCATAAAGAATTGGAGAAATAGAGATGAATAAAAATTGGTTGCCACTCGGAACAACTGTTTTATTAAAGAATGGGACTCAACCTATTATGATTGTCGGGCGCTATCAACAGAATAGTGAAGGGAAAGTTTTTGATTATTCTGGGGTCCTAAACCCTCAAGGCTTTGAAGATTCCCAGTCAATGTATTTGTTTGATGCCGAGAAAATTGAGCAGGTGTTATTTAAAGCTCACGTAACAGAGTTTGAGAAAGAGTTTATCACAAGATTAGAAGAGTTCGTTTCTAGCGATAAATAGGTCTGAGTTTTATTAACAGCTTGTGAAAACTTTCGTTACTAAAAAAATGAATAATGAAGGAGTAGTAGGAAGTGTTTTGATAAACTGAAAAGGACGGCAAGCAAGGTTATTTTGATTTTGGAGCCGTCATATTCCACTAGGGTTTATTAATCAAAACTTAACAAAGAGGAGTTTTATGAAGTGCGATTACTTGGCTATATTGATCGTAGATTTCAAGATTTTTTGAGTCGCTATGATGAGGAAGTTTCAAAATCACCTATGACCACTTTACCGTAGATGATTTTAAAAAGTGACATACAAATCCTAGGATTTCATTCTAGGATTTTCTATATGGTGAGAAAATGTTATAATGAAGATTAAGTAGAATTGATGTATCCGAAGTTCGAGTTCAAAAAGAGTTGTTAGTTATTTCGGTAAATAGTATCAAGGAGCAACTATCTGTCTCGAGAAGCCGTCTATCAGAGGTCGTTTCAACTGATAGCTTTAAAGGAGCAGTGAAGGATGCCATTAACCAGAAGGTGACCAACTATCAGATACCACTGGTTGATAACTATGTCAATGCCCTAGATAGCATTGTCAGTCGCTATGATGGACTTGTGAAGCTCTTTCAAGACATGGTGTCAGAGACTGACAACAATGCCATTATTAAGACAGAATATCTAGAACACATCAAGCAACGGATGAAAGATCCGATCGAGGGATTAAAGAGCAGTTCCAGTAAGACACAAAATATCTATGCAGGGATTAGCGATATCCTAACGTTAACGAATTCTAGTTTGGATAGTGTAAATACAAGCTATAATCAAGCAGTCAAGAGTTTAGATGATACCATAAAGAACATGGAGGCTTTTAATAGTGTTCTTCTAAAAACAGATACATTTGACCTCATAGATATGCAAAATAGTGAAATCGCTACCCTATCAGGTTATGCCTCTCTTCCATATGGGAACCGCGTATCGAGAAATTATTATAATCGAACTCAGTTTAAAAACTCAGTTTCAGAGATACACACAGCTATCCATAGCAACTCCAAAGCTGTGAAGTACCAAAATGCTCTCGCAAAACAGCTTGCCGAGTCTAAGTATAGTGGGACGGTAAATCTCAGAACAGCAAAAAGAAATTTCTGTATCGAAAATTAGTGAAACTTTTGGTTTAACTCCTCCTGAAGCAGAAGATGTTTTAGATTATATTAAATCAATGGGGGAAGCTATCATTACCTATCGAGGAGCAAATATTTTTCTTAATGGTATAAAAATAACAATGGATAGCCAAGGAAGAATGAGATGGGGTAATAGATTCCTTTTCAAATCTAATGCGGTTTCAAAGAGTCTGTTAATCCACTAAATGATTTTAAAGGCTGGAGAGAGGTAGGGAAAGTTGGCAAAGCGTTTAAATTAGCTGGAGGAATTTTAACAGCTATAAATATCTATAATAATTTTAGGGAGAATGTGGATATGTCTGATGGTATCTCGGCCAAAGAAGCGCGGGACTTTACGATTGATTCAGCCGTTGATATTGGATCAGGTGCTGCAGCTGCTGGATTGGGGGCTGCCATTGGTTCGGCCTTCTTACCTCCGTTAGGAACAGTAATAGGAGCGGGTGCAGGGATTGCTATCAATTATGCTCTAAATCATGTTAAGTTACCATTTGTTGGTAAGAGTGTAGTTGATACGATAAAAGATTTTGGGAAGGATATAGGAGATAGTATAGGAAATAGTATAGGAAATAGTATAGGTAATGTAGTAAGTTCTATGTTTGGAGGTTAATATGGAAGAAAAAACAGTGAAAGAAGTTGAAGAATTAAATAAAGTATATTTTAAAAGCTTAGCGAATACTCGCGCATCTGCAAGTATGATGGTTATTTCGTTCACAGGAGCCTTCGCTTCGGCATTGTTTCTGCTTTTCCAATATTTTTATTTTGTTAAAGGCTACGGAATAAATCCTTTGGAAAATTACTTTTTTGATTTTGTTTTGATTTATGTTATTTATCTTGTCGTGGCAACCTTTATTCCGCTAGGAATGACATTTATTTATCGTAGACAGATTTTATCAACCATATTATTACTTTTATCTTATATAGGTATTTTTTTATCTTTGATACTTATATCTTATATTATTCTTGTTTATTCAGGGACTAATTTGCAAGAATATAACGAACGTTCATTATACACCATTCCTTTTTTGTTAATCTGTACAGTTGTTGGTTTTGTTTATCACTATTTTTGGCTAAAAAGCGAGTTAAAAAAAGGTTTTTCTACCAATAGAACAATGGGTAATTATTTTGCGAAATCTAGTACCCGCAATAATAATTCTCTTCTCATTATTTTTACAGTTTCCATGCTAGGCGGTGTTCTTTCTGGTAAGTTTGCGCTAGTTTTAGGAATTCTAACAGCGGTACTTTTTAGCTATGGCTTCTCCCAACTCATCACAGAAGTCGCCTATCTTTTATATCTAAAAACTCAAAGCAAGGAGTATTGGGAAGATGTACCTAAGAAAAAAGAGACTTTTCGAAATTTATTTAAGGATTTCAGTTTGAAGAAAGCAAAGATTAGAATTTCCCTTGAGATTTTGTTTTGTTCAATATTCCTAGGTATTATGTATAATATAGGCTATTTTAGTCCTAGTTCATACACCCCCCTTTGGCTTATTTGGTTTGGGAGAACATTTATAATTTTGATAGGACTGGATATTTTGGGGAGCTTTATTCTATCTATGATGAAAAGATTAAAAACTGGATTCAAAAAAGGAAAGAAAAAATGAATTTTAAATAAAGAGAATTAAGTCTTACAAATTTAATTGGTTTTAGATTGGAATTAACTCCCTCAGCCACTTTCTTTGATCGTTTGATCTCAGATTCTAAGGGGTTTAAACTCCAGATGATACAAAACGGATTTTATGCAGATGGTCCAATATTTTACAGTTACAATCCAATGAAAACTGTTCAAGATGTTCTTGTATTTACAACAGTTGGGAATAAACTTGAGATAAAGGGAGAAAATACTTCAGGTATTTTCTTTCAGGAGTCGTTAAATTTCACAACCGATTTTTATTATCGCCATTATAATCAAGAAGAGCCAATCCCATATGAAGAAATCGAAAAAGAAATTTCAAAGTTAGGATTTAAATTAGTAAATATTATTCATGTCGTATTGGATCTTTATGGAGACTATGTAATTGACATGTATTGTGAGGTTGAAAAAGATTGATGAAACTACCAGAAAATGTTGTCAAAGTTAATAAAATTGCTTTTCAAAATGTGGTTAGACAGAGACTATCATTTCATTACAGTGAGATGGAAGAGCATTTGGAGCAGTTTATAAAAGGAATTGTAGAAGCGGGCTATCAATTAAAAGGCCCGTTCTTTTACAGTTTGAATAACGTTCCGTTAAATGAAGTAATAGAAATTGAGTTATTTATGCCTATATCCAACGATTTATTTAGTTTAAAAGGTTATAATTTTTCAACTTATTTTGAAATTAGCAATTTATTAAAAACGATTATTAAAGGAGACCTTAAGACTTTGACAGAAATAGAATATGCAAAATTAATAATAGCATTGGAAAAAAATGATTTGGAGATGGTAACCCCTTTTTATCACGTGGTTCCCAAAAACGGATTAGAATATTTAGAATTATTGGTAGGCTATTCCGAAAATATTTAGTAATGTAACTAAAGGTCGATAACTATATCAATGCCCTAGATAGCATTGTCAGTCGCTATGATGGACTTGTGAAGCTCTTTCAAGACATGGTGTCAGAGACTGACAACAATGCCATTATTAAGACAGAATATCTAGAACACATCAAGCAACGGATGAAAGATCCGATCGAGGGATTAAAGAGCAGTTCCAGTAAGACACAAAATATCTATGCAGGGATTAGCGATATCCTAACGTTAACGAATTCTAGTTTGGATAGTGTAAATACAAGCTATAATCAAGCAGTCAAGAGTTTAGATGATACCATAAAGAACATGGAGGCTTTTAATAGTGTTCTTCTAAAAACAGATACATTTGACCTCATAGATATGCAAAATAGTGAAATCGCTACCCTATCAGGTTATGCCTCTCTTCCATATGGGAACCGCGTATCGAGAAATTATTATAATCGAACTCAGTTTAAAAACTCAGTTTCAGAGATACACACAGCTATCCATAGCAACTCCAAAGCTGTGAAGTACCAAAATGCTCTCGCAAAACAGCTTGCCGAGTCTAAGTATAGTGGGACGGTGGCCGAAAATGAGAACTTAATAGATTCATTATTTAATGTTTATAAAAATGTCACAAAGAGTGATTTATATAAAAATAGTAAGGACTATAAAAAACATTTAAAATCTATTTTGCCAGCTTTATATGCGTCGTATCGTTTTAGTCAAAATAAAAAAGGAGATACCATTGTTCTTAAAGAGACAACAAAATTTGGTCAATTACTAGATGACTTTTTTGAAGTTACCAAGAAGTTAAGTGGCAGTCGTACCTATAAGGTTGTTCAATATAAAAATGGTGGTGTTCCACAGACCTTCAAATCCATAATGAAAAAGCTAGGCTATACTAAATATAATGAAGAATTGAGTAAGGTTTTCAAATCTTTTACAGATACAACTCGATTTAGTACCAAAGTGGCTAGTGTCGGAAAATCACTTGTGTCTACAACTGGAAGCCTATTGAAAGAAGAATTTATTAAAGAGATTACTTTCAAAGGTGCTGGTAAAGGCCTGTGGAGTTTAGGAAAGGCAGGCGCATCTGGAGGATTTAAAGGTTTAGTTAAGTCTGCTACAGATAGCTTTAAAAATTACAAAGAAGGTTTTAAATCCGCTACGAAGTTTGGTAAGTTTTTAAAAGGTGCTGCAGTTGTTGGTGTTGCTTTAGATGTGGTTGATACTTTCTCAAAAATCCACGATAATAAACAAGAGGCTAAACGTCAAGGTCTAAGAGGAAATGAAGTTAAGGCCAGTGTGGCAACAGGTTTTGTGATAGATGCGGCCAAGGCAGCAGGAACAACTGTTGCGGCAACTGCCGCAGCGAGTGCAGGAGCTGCATTTGCAGGAGTTGTAGCAGGGGCGGTAGGCATTGCTACAGCTCCTGCATGGTTAACAGGGGCTGCGGCAATAGGAACAGCAGCTCTTGTTGGATGGGGTCTTAGCGCGCTGGATAAACGCTTTAAAATTACAGATAACCTAAAAAAAGGTGTCAATAGCCTAATTAAAGGCATGAGAGGATGGATTAAATGATACTGGAACGAATCAAAAAATATTTTGAGTTTCAAAGAAGTAGAATAAAGGGACCAGTTCCTATCTGGGGCGTATTAAATGGGATTTTTATTTTATATCCTTTGGCATTTTTGTTTTTTCTTGCAGGAGGGTTAGAGGTTCTAAAAAATGAGGACTTATATCAAGGACTGCTTATTTCAGGGATTGTTGTTTGGGTTTTAAATTTAGTATTTTTACTAGATCTTAAGAGAGGGATTTTAACCAGTTTTGGAACCTATCTCATGTATTTGACTGGTCATGTTTATACTATTATTGGATTTAGTAGTTTGAGTGGGGACCATAACTTTATTGTTCTAAAGTTATCTCTCCCCTTTATCTATGCCATTGTAATTATTATCGTCATGAGCTGTTTGGTTGACTTGGACTCTGAAGAAATTATCCCGGAGAAGGCTGGAAAAATTATGCTTAATTTTGTAGTGGGACCGATAATACTTTTATCTCTTTGCTTTATTTTTCTAGCTATCATTGGATATGATTTTTTAATGGGGTGGGGAGTATCCTTATTGTTAATGATTTTTGGCTCTGCTTTATACCAAACATGGTTTTATATTATCTATGCCTACCAACATCGTCATGATATTGAGGAAACAAGACCAATCAAGCATATAGAAGTGTCTTCGGATTTGATTCAAAATAAAGAATTTGATAAAAATAGATTTAAAAAGGAAAAGAAACATGATTAAAGAAGTCCAAATTCATATGGAACATTTGATGACAGACCAGGTCCAGATTCAAGCGGACGAACTATTGGAGTTATTTGTTCATACAGAACTCTTACCCTATACCAATGGCATCTATAAAGATGGTCCGACCATTTTTGAAATGACT
Organism: Streptococcus sp. 1643; assembly: GCF_006228325.1. Taxonomy (NCBI): domain Bacteria; kingdom Bacillati; phylum Bacillota; class Bacilli; order Lactobacillales; family Streptococcaceae; genus Streptococcus; species Streptococcus sp. 1643. The sequence goes on along the minus strand of NZ_CP040231.1, from coordinate 1,116,246 downwards.
CCAACTCAATTTGACGAAGAAGAACAGGACGTTACCCTTTATATACCTGTCATTTCAGAAACAAACTCAACGAGCCAACTAAGGTACCAAGCTAGTTTAAATATTGAGGGTATCAGTAAACGTGTGCCATTTGAGGATGGCTTGGACCAGTCCATCTACGAGATGAAGGATTACATCAGAGAGCACGGTTGGAAGTTGCAAGACAAGTTGTATCTGGTCTTGATTCCAGTTTATGATGATTTGTTTGTAGATTTGATTATCCCAGTGGAGAAGTAAAATGGCAGAAATTACATATGGTATGAATCAATCATTAATGATGAGTAATGTCTTAAGTATCGATTACAACATTACTGGTGATGAAATTGCAGTAGCCTTTCAAGATATGGTTCAAACAGCCGTAGCGGCTGGGTATACGCCAAAAAGCAATCCATTTTACTCATGTCCTCATATCGGAGAGTTGGATGATGGTACATACAATATCACAGTCTATCTTCCCGTTCATGAGGATTATCTAGGAGAGAATGAATTGCTTGAAGGGACAGCTTATAATAGTTATTTTTTAGTTCCGCAAATGGTAGGAGCTAGAGTTACTGGGGAGGAAGCAGTCAACTTTGATAAGGCTATATACGGCTTAACCAATTTATTGATCGACAATGACTTAGAAGAATCTACACCCGTATTTTATATTTCAAGTAAGATAAATGATGTTTTGTATACAGATATCATGGTAGGGGTTCGAGAAAAAAGGGATTAATTCTGAACTGTAAAAATTTTTACTATTAATATTGATTGGAAATGAGTTAAACTTTAATAAATGAAGGGGGAGTGAGAAAACAAGATATGAACGGTATTATCAACTTAAAAAAAGAAGCGGGGATGACCTCGCATGATGCGGTTTTTAAACTGCGTAAGATTTTGGGAACCAAGAAAATTGGTCATGGTGGAACCTTAGATCCGGATGTGGTGGGTGTTTTGCCGATTGCGGTTGGCAAGGCGACCCGCATGGTCGAGTTTATGCAGGACGAGGGCAAGGTCTATGAGGGGGAAATCACTCTCGGCTATTCCACGACTACTGAGGATGCCAGTGGAGAAGTGGTCGCAGAGACCCCTGTTTTATCGCCCTTGGATGAAAAGCTTGTCGATGAAGCAATCGCTAGTTTGACTGGGCCTATTACCCAGATTCCTCCTATGTATTCGGCTGTCAAGGTCAATGGTCGTAAGCTCTATGAGTATGCGCGTGCTGGTCAGGAAGTGGAACGTCCAGAACGTCAGGTGACCATTTATCAATTTGAACGAACAAGTCCGATTTCTTATGAGGATCACCTTGCACGTTTTACATTTCGTGTGAAATGTAGTAAGGGGACTTATATCCGTACTTTGTCAGTTGATTTGGGAGAGAAGCTGGGTTATGCGGCCCATATGTCCCATTTGACTCGGACGAGTGCAGCAGGTTTACAACTGGAGGATGCTCTTACCTTGGACGAAATTGCTGCAAAAGCGGAGGCTGGCCAACTGGACTTTCTCCATCCTCTAGAGATTGGTACAGGGGACCTTGTCAAAGTTTTCCTAACTCCAGAACAAGCTACAGAAGTGCGCTTTGGTCGTTTTATCGAGTTAGACCAAACAGAACAAGAAGTGGCTGCTTTTGAAGGTGATAAATTGCTTGCCATTTTAGAAAAAAGGGACAATTTCTACAAACCAAGAAAGGTTTTTGGCTAGTCTAACTGGAGTGTGGGGATGGATTTGTTTCCCCTAGACTATCCAAATCAGACTATAAATTTTGCAAAAAATGTGATAGAATAGACGACGGATAAAAAAACGGAGGATAGCATGCAAAATAGACCAATCATTATCGGAGTGACAGGTGGTTCTGGTGGTGGTAAGACCAGTGTTTCAAGAGCCATTTTATCGCATTTTCCTGATGAAAAGATTTCCATGATTGAGCATGATTCGTACTACAAGGATCAGTCTCACTTGACCTTTGAAGAGCGCGTCAAAACCAACTACGACCATCCTTTTGCCTTTGATACAGACTTGATGATCGAGCAGATTAAGGAATTGTTGGCAGGGCGCCCAGTAGACATTCCAACTTATGACTATACAGAGCATACGCGGAGTAGCAAGACCTATCGTCAGGAGCCTCAGGATGTCTTTATCGTTGAGGGGATTCTGGTCTTGGAGGATAAGCGCCTGCGCGATTTGATGGATATCAAGATTTTTGTGGATACAGATGATGATGTGCGCATTATTCGTCGTATCAAGCGAGATATGGAGGAGCGTGGACGTAGTCTGGATAGCGTTATTGATCAGTATTTGGGTGTGGTCAAACCTATGTACCACCAGTTTATCGAGCCGACCAAGCGTTATGCTGATATCGTCATTCCTGAGGGAGTCAGCAATACAGTTGCTATCGACCTTTTGACCACTAAGATTGCAAAGATTTTGGAAGAAGCGCGAAACAGCAAATAATCAGATGAGGAGGCCTAGCCTCCTTTTTCTATTTTTCCTTTAGTTTCAGTAGAAAAAAGGTGATTTTTAAGCATGTTTTTGGTATAATAATACCCATGGAAAAGCAAGAAAATGAATAGTAGGTGGAGATGGAAAAGTATTTATCGGTAACAACTTTGACCAAGTATCTGAAAATGAAATTCGATAAAGACCCTTACTTGGAACGGGTCTATTTAACTGGTCAAGTTTCCAACTTTCGTAAACGACCTACTCACCAATATTTCTCCCTAAAGGATGACCATGCAGTTATTCAAGCGACCATCTGGTCAGGGATCTATCAGAAATTAGGTTTCGACCTGGAAGAAGGTATGAAGATCAATGTAATTGGGCGTGTGCAGGTTTATGAACCCAGTGGGAGCTACTCTATCATCATTGAAAAGGCTGAGCCTGATGGGGTTGGGGCGCTCGCGATTCAGTTTGAACAACTTAAGAAAAAATTGACGGAAGAAGGTCTATTTCAAGAGAGATTCAAGCAACCTCTTCCCCAGTTTGCTAAGCGAATCGGTGTGGTAACCAGTCGCAGTGGAGCTGTTATTCGAGATATTATCACGACCGTCAGCAGACGCTTTCCAGGTGTTGACATTCTTCTCTATCCGACCAAGGTGCAAGGTGATGGAGCTGCGGAGGAAATTGCTCGAAATATTGCGCGCGCCAATCAACGTGAGGACCTAGATGTTCTCATCATTGGTCGTGGTGGGGGTTCCATCGAGGATCTCTGGGCTTTTAACGAAGAGATCGTGGTACGGGCTATTTTTGAATCTCGTTTGCCAGTTATTTCTAGTGTTGGGCATGAGACAGATGTGACCTTGGCAGACTTTGTGGCCGATCGTCGTGCTGCGACGCCAACAGCTGCGGCTGAATTGGCAACGCCTGTGACCAAGTTGGATCTCTTGAGCCATTTGCAAAATCAAGAAAAACGGATGGCGACAGCAGTTCAGAATGTCCTGTCAAGAAAAAAAGAAGCTCTGAAAAAATGCAGTCAGTCAGTCATCTTTAGACAACCAGAGCGCTTGTATGATGGTTATTTGCAACGCTTGGACCAACTGCAACTGCGATTAAAACAAAGTTTGCGAACACGGATTTCTGATAACAAACAGCTAGTCCAAGCAAGGACGCATCGACTAGTACAGTTATCACCTGTTACCAAAATCCAGCGTTATCAAGACCGTCTAGGTCAGTTGGACAAGCTCCTACGCAGCCAAATGGCGCTGGTTTATGATGCCAAGGTTGCTGAGGTCAAGCGACTTTCGGAAGCATTGTTGATGTTGGATACCAGTCGAATTGTGGCGCGTGGTTATGCTATTGTCAAAAAAGAAGAGTCAGTAGTAGACTCGGTTGAGAGTTTGAAGAAAAAAGATCAAGTAACGCTTTTGATGCGAGATGGTCAAGTAGAATTAGAGGTTAAAGATGTCAAAACAAAAGAAATTTGAGGAAAATCTAGCAGAACTGGAGACCATTGTCCAAAGTTTGGAAAATGGTGAAATTGCTTTAGAAGATGCAATTGCGGCCTTTCAAAAGGGCATGGTCTTGTCAAAAGAGCTCCAAACGACGCTGGACAAGGCTGAAAAGACCTTGGTTAAGGTCATGCAAGAAGACGGAACAGAAAGTGATTTTGAATGAAGAAGCAAGAAAAATTATCTCTTGTCGAGTCTGCCTTGGAAGATTTTTATGGAGACCAGCAGTTTGCCTCTAGTTTGCGAGAGTCTGTTCTCTATTCCATTCATGCTGGTGGCAAGCGTATTCGGCCTTTTCTCTTGTTAGAAGTTTTGGAATCCCTGAGAGTGGTTATCCAACCAGCTCACGCGCAGGTGGCTGCGGCTTTGGAAATGATTCATACAGGAAGCTTGATTCATGATGATCTTCCTGCCATGGATGATGACGATTATCGTCGGGGGCGTTTAACCAATCATAAGAAATTTGGCGAAGCTATGGCAATATTGGCAGGAGACGCCTTGTTCCTAGATCCCTATGCCTTGATAGCGCAGGCAGATTTACCAAGTCAGATCAAGGTGGATTTGATTGCCAATTTATCCCTTGCTTCAGGGAGTCTAGGTATGGTGGCAGGGCAGGTTTTAGATATGGAAGGCGAACACCAGCATTTATCCTTGGAAGAACTTCAGACCATTCATGCCAATAAGACTGGAAAATTACTAGCTTATCCTTTCCAAGCAGCTGCTATCATTGCGGAATTGGAACCAGAAATCCAAGCAAAATTGAAAACTGTGGGTGAATTGATTGGGCTGGCCTTTCAAGTCAGAGATGATGTGCTGGATGTAACAGCTAGTTTTGAGGAAATCGGCAAGACTCCACAAAAGGATTTGCAGGCTGAAAAATCAACCTATCCAGCCTTGCTGGGTTTGGAGGATGCCATTGCCTTTTGTAACCAAACCTTGGATCAAGCTAATGCCAAGTTAGAAGAAATTGCCCAGCAAGTCAGCTTTGAAACAGAGCCGATTGTGAAAGTAGTAGAAAGTTTGAGAATCAATGGCTAAGGAAAGAGTGGATGTACTAGCTTATAAACAGGGCTTGTTTGAAACGCGAGAACAGGCCAAGCGCGGTGTAATGGCAGGTCTAGTCGTAGCAGTCCTTAATGGAGAACGCTTTGACAAACCAGGAGAGAAAATCCCAGATGACACTGAGCTAAAACTCAAGGGTGAAAAACTCAAGTATGTCAGTCGAGGTGGTCTAAAACTAGAGAAGGCCTTGCAGGTCTTTGATTTGTCAGTGGAGGGAGCAACCACGATTGATATTGGGGCTTCCACTGGAGGATTTACTGATGTCATGTTGCAAAATGGTGCTGAGTTGGTCTTTGCAGTTGATGTTGGCACCAATCAGTTGGCTTGGAAATTACGTCAAGACCCTCGGGTTATCAGCATGGAGCAGTTTAATTTTCGTTATGCTGAAAAGACTGATTTTGAGCAGGAACCAAGCTTTGCCAGTATTGATGTGAGTTTCATTTCCCTCAGTCTGATTTTGCCTGCTTTGCATCGTGTCTTGGCTGATCAAGGTCAGGTGGTGGCACTTGTCAAACCCCAGTTTGAAGCAGGTCGTGAGCAGATTGGGAAAAATGGAATCATTCGAGATGCCAAGGTTCATCAAACTGTCCTTGAATCTTTCACTGCTATGGCAGTTGAACAAGGTTTTTCAGTTCTTGGATTAGACTATTCACCAATCCAAGGTGGACATGGAAACATCGAATTTCTGGCATATTTGAAAAAGGAAGAGGGAGCAAGTAACCAAGTTGCTCCTGAAATAGAAAAAGTTGTAGAGAGAGCACATAGAGAATTTAAAGATGAATAAAAAAGAGAGACTTGAAAAAATTAGAAGATTTGTTACGGATTATCAGATCGGGACTCAGGAAGAAATCGTTGAGCATTTGAAGGAAGCAGGTATTTCTGCTACGCAAGCCACTGTCTCAAGAGACATCAAGGAGCTTGGGATTGTTAAAATTCCTTTGAAGAACAACACCTATATCTATGAGTTGCCAAAATCAATCGTCAAAAGTTTGCAGTTGGCTGAGGACAATATTGTGAGTTCTGAGTTAATGGGAAATATGATCAACCTTGCTGTCATTCCTGGAAATACTATTTTTGTGAAGAGTCAGTTGGTTGAAGCATTTTCTGAACAGATTTTTAGCTGTCTAGCTGATGATGATTCTATCTTAATTGTAGCTAGAACAGCAGAGGCAGCTGAAGAAATTGTTGAACAAGTCAAAAAATGGTAGGTCAGTATGTTACTTGAAATTTCGATAAAAAACTTTGCCATTATTGAGGCGATTTCGCTCAATTTTGAAAAGGGTATGACTGTTTTGACCGGGGAAACGGGTGCTGGAAAGTCTATCATTATCGACGCTATGAATCTCATGTTGGGGGCTCGTGCAACAACAGACGTTATTCGTCAAGGTGCGCCAAAGGCAGAGATTGAGGGGCTTTTCTCGGTTGAAAATAGTCGCCTTTTACAGGAACTTTTTGAAGATCAAGGTTTGGAAATGGGTGATGAAATTATCATCCGGCGTGAAATTTTGCAAAATGGTCGTAGTGTTAGTCGCGTGAATGGCCAGATGGTCAATCTTTCTGTTTTGCGTGCTATTGGGCAACACCTTGTGGATATCCATGGTCAGCATGACCAAGAGGAGTTAATGCGTCCTCAACTGCACATCCAGATGTTGGATGAGTTTGGTGATGCTGCTTTCTTGGACTTGAAGGAGACCTATCAAACGAGCTTTGATGCCTATCGCAAAATGCGTAAGCAGGTTTTGGAAGTCAAGAAAAATCAACAGGAACACAAGGCTCGTATTGAGATGTTGGAATTTCAAATGGCAGAGATTGAGGCTGCAAACTTGCAGGCTGGTGAAGACTTGACTCTCAACCAAGAACGAGATAAGCTTCTCAATCATAAAAATATTGCGGATACGCTAACCAATGCCTATAGCATGTTAGACAATGAGGAATTCTCCAGTCTTGCCAATGTGCGTTCGGCCATGAATGACATGGAAAGTGTTGAAGAATACGACCCTGAATACCGTGAAATTTCAAGTTCTCTGTCAGAGACCTACTATGTTTTAGAAGATATTACAAAGCGTTTGGAAGATATTATTGAAGATCTAGATTTTGATGGCAATCGACTCATGCAGGTTGAGAATCGCCTAGATCTTCTGAATACTATTTCCCGTAAGTACGGTGGAACTGTGGATGATGTCCTGCTTTATTTTGCTAAGATTACGGATGAGTACAATCTCTTGACAGGAAATAACCTTTCCTCCGAAGACATGGAAGCAGAGCTTAAGAAATTGGAAGTCAATCTTGTTGCGTTGGCAAATCAGCTAGCTTCAGCTCGCCATGACTTGGCCCAGCAGTTAGAAGCAGAGATAAAACAAGAACTGCAAGATCTCTATATGGAGAAGGCTCAATTTCAAGTTCGCTTTAGTAAGGGCAAATTTAATCGTGAGGGGAATGAAACAGTTGAATTTTACATTTCCACCAACCCAGGTGAGGACTTTAAGCCTTTGGTCAAAGTTGCGTCCGGTGGGGAATTATCTCGTCTTATGTTGGCTATCAAGTCAGCCTTTTCTCGTAAGGAAGGGAAGACCAGTATTGTCTTTGATGAGGTGGATACGGGAGTTTCAGGTCGTGTAGCCCAAGCCATTGCTCAAAAGATTCATAAGATTGGTCAGCATGGTCAGGTTTTAGCTATTTCTCACCTACCACAAGTGATTGCCATCGCGGATTATCAATTCTTTATTGAGAAGATTAGCGATGAGCGCTCAACGGTGTCGACGGTTCGCCTTTTGACTTTAGAAGAGCGAGTAGAGGAAGTAGCTAAAATGTTGGCTGGGGAAAATGTAACAGAGGCTGCCCTTACCCAAGCTAGAGAATTATTGCAAACGAGGATGAAATAAATGACAGACTATTATGTAATTGGAGATGTTCACGGGAAAGCAGGTATGCTAGAAGATCTGCTCAAAACATGGGATGGTCACACCCAGTTGCTCTTTCTAGGGGATTTGATTGACCGTGGTGAAGACAGTCGACGTGTTCTAGAAATGGTCAAAGACTTGGTCGACAATCAAGGGGCTATCTGTCTATCAGGAAACCACGAGTATATGTTTCTGACTTGGCTCGATGACCCAGAAGAAAGCTATGACCATTATCGTCGCAATGGTGGAGATACAACGATTAACTCAATTTTAGGTCGTCCCTTGGATGCACCAGTTGATGGCGTAGAAGATGCCAAGCGTGTTGCGACTGAAGCGGCAGACTTGATCGAATTTATTCGTCAAATGCCATTTGTAGTAGAGACAGACAAGTATATCTTTGTTCATGCGGGTATTGACTTGACCTTGGATGATTGGCATGAAACTACAGATTATAAAAAAGTCTGGCTCAGAAAGCCATTCCACGAAGCTGAAAATCATACTGGAAAAACTATTGTATTTGGGCATACACCGGTTTATGGTTTGCTGAAGCAAGACCGAGGTACTGCTGAGCTTTGGATGACAGAAGATGGCAAGATTGGCATGGATGGAGGAGCTGTCTATGGCGGTGTCCTTCATGGAATCGTCTTTACAGACAAAGGAATGACTGAACACCACTTTATCGAAAATGATGGTTTTATTGCCGAAGATTAGTACTCCTAGCAGGGTATGGTCTTGTCAAAATGTTAAAAACAATTTATAATTAATAGATACCCTGAAAGGAAGAGCATCATGAACTTAGAAGAATTGAAGAAACGACAGGAGAAGATTCGAAACTTCTCTATTATCGCCCATATTGACCATGGGAAATCAACCCTAGCAGACCGCATTTTGGAAAAGACGGAGACCGTTTCTAGTCGTGAAATGCAAGCCCAGCTTTTGGATAGTATGGATCTTGAGCGTGAACGTGGGATTACCATCAAACTCAATGCCATTGAGCTCAATTACACTGCAAAAGATGGGGAAACTTATATTTTCCACTTGATTGACACACCTGGGCACGTGGACTTTACCTATGAAGTGTCGCGTTCGCTAGCTGCCTGTGAAGGAGCGATTTTGGTGGTTGATGCGGCCCAAGGGATTGAAGCTCAAACACTTGCCAACGTTTATCTAGCCTTGGACAATGATTTGGAAATTCTGCCCGTCATTAACAAAATTGACCTACCAGCAGCTGATCCAGAGCGTGTACGTACAGAGATTGAGGATGTCATCGGACTGGATGCCAGCGAAGCGGTCTTAGCTTCAGCCAAAGCTGGTATTGGTATTGAAGAAATTCTTGAGCAGATTGTTGAAAAAGTGCCAGCTCCAACTGGTGATGTTTCAGCTCCATTAAAAGCTTTGATTTTCGATTCCGTTTACGATGCTTATCGCGGGGTTATTCTCCAAGTGCGTGTTATGGACGGAGTGGTCAAACCTGGCGATAAGATTCAGCTCATGAGCAATGGAAAGACCTTTGATGTGACGGAAGTTGGTATTTTTACACCGAAAGCAGTCGGGCGCGATTTCCTAGCGACAGGTGACGTTGGTTATATTGCAGCTTCCATCAAGACGGTTCAAGACACTCGTGTGGGTGATACAGTGACCCTAGCAAGCAATCCTGCAGCAGAACCACTAGATGGCTACAAGCAAATGAACCCTATGGTCTTTGCAGGTCTTTATCCAATTGAGTCAAACAAGTACAATGACCTTCGTGAAGCCCTTGAAAAATTGCAGCTCAACGATGCCAGCCTGCAGTTTGAACCAGAAACATCTCAGGCTCTTGGATTTGGTTTCCGTTGTGGATTCCTTGGACTTCTCCATATGGATGTTATTCAAGAGCGTTTGGAGCGTGAGTTCAACATTGACCTTATCATGACAGCTCCGTCTGTTATCTATAAGGTTAATCTGACTGACGGTGAGTCAATGGATGTGTCTAACCCGTCTGAGTTTCCTGATCCGACTAAAATCGCGACTATTGAAGAGCCTTATGTTAAGGCGCAAATCATGGTACCACAGGAGTTTGTTGGTGCAGTAATGGAATTGGCTCAACGTAAGCGTGGTGACTTTGTGACCATGGACTATATTGATGACAATCGTGTCAATGTTATTTATCAAATTCCGCTTGCTGAAATCGTCTTTGACTTTTTTGATAAGCTCAAGTCTTCGACGCGTGGTTATGCAAGTTTTGACTACGAATTGTCAGAGTATCGTCCGTCTAAGCTGGTCAAAATGGATATCCTTCTCAATGGTGATAAGGTCGATGCACTCAGCTTTATCGTTCACAAGGATTTTGCCTACGAACGTGGGAAACTCATCGTTGATAAGCTCAAGAAAATCATCCCTCGTCAACAATTTGAGGTGCCGATTCAAGCAGCTATTGGGCACAAGATCGTGGCTCGAACGGATATCAAGGCCCTTCGTAAGAACGTACTTGCCAAGTGTTATGGTGGTGACGTTTCTCGTAAACGCAAACTCCTTGAAAAACAAAAAGCTGGTAAGAAACGCATGAAAGCTATCGGATCAGTAGAAGTCCCACAAGAAGCCTTCCTTAGCGTCTTGAGCATGGATGAAGAATAGAAATAAAAAAAAACTCTTGAAGATTTTTCAAGAGTTTTTGCTTTAAATGTGAGCTATAAAATCGGAAGCTAACAGAATAGATCAGGTTAGAATTTGACAGAAGTCCATATTTTTCTTATAATGCAGATTGAAAGGTGGTAGGATGAAAAAATTATTAATTTTAGGTACTGTAGTTACTGCTAGTGTTTTTCTAACTTCATGCTCCAATAATTCGCAAACAGCAACCGAAGAAAGTTCGACTGCGGTTGTTAGGTCTTCAAGCAGTCAGGAAACGAGTAGCACTAGTTCTGCTGTTTCTGAAGCGAAAAAGGAAGAGACGCAAATCATCGGTTCGAATGAATATGGATTTGTCAAGGTACCCAAATCATGGGTTCGATTCCATGAAGTAGAAGGTGGAAATGATGTACAGTATAGTGATGGAACAGATATCAACATTGTTACGCTGAATACCTTCAAGGCTGAGCAGTTCAATATCAGCGAAGAAGAATATGCTAAACTGGATGTTGTGACTGTCTCATCTAGTATTTTAACTTCCAAAGAACAAAGCTCTGATTTCAGTAAGGTTTGGGGCTCCAAATCGACCATTGGAGGCTATGAAGCCTATGTTGTCAATGCAATTGCTAAATCAGGGAAATACCTCGTTACCTGGGTTTTCCGATCAAATGATGGTAAAATCCGCTATGTTTCACTTGAAGGGGATGGGGAAATTTTAAAAACAATCTTACCGATGGTTGAAAGTAGCTGGTCAACTACTAAATCTGAATAAATGAAAAAAAGAAGATCCTTGGTCTTCTTTTTATTTTTTTTACGAATAGATAGATGAGTAGAAAAAGAAATGGAGTTGTATATGAAGATCACAAACTATGAGATTTACAAATTGAGAAAAGCTGGGCTGAGCAATCAACAAATTTTAACAGTTCTTGAATACGATGAGACTGTAGATCAGGAGCTTTTGCTAGGTGATATTGCGGAACTATCGGGGTGCCGTAATCCTGCTGTCTTTATGGAACGCTATTTCCAGATAGATGATGCACAGTTGGAGAAGGAGTTTCAAAAATTCCCATCCTTCTCGATTCTAGACGACTGTTATCCTTGGGATCTGAGTGAGATTTATGACCCTCCAGCTCTTTTGTTTTACAAAGGGAATCTGGATTTATTGAAATTTCCAAAGGTTGCTCTTGTAGGGAGTCGTTCATGTTCGAATCAGGGAGCAAAGTCGGTTCAGAAAGTCATTCAAGGTTTGGAAAACGAGTTAATCGTGGTCAGTGGTTTAGCCAAAGGGATTGATACAGCTGCCCATATGGCTGCACTCCAGAATGGAGGAAGAACAATTGCTGTCATTGGAACAGGATTGGATGTCTTTTATCCCCGAGCCAATAAACGTTTGCAGGAACACATTGGCAATCACCATTTGGTACTTAGCGAATACGGACCAGGTGAGGAACCCTTGAAATTTCACTTTCCAGCTCGTAATCGCATCATAGCAGGACTGTGCCGTGGCGTTATTGTAGCAGAGGCAAGGATGCGTTCTGGTAGTCTCATCACCTGTGAGCGAGCTATGGAGGAAGGGCGTGATGTTTTTGCCATTCCGGGAAACGTTTTAGATGGCCATTCAGATGGTTGCCACCACCTGATTCAAGAGGGAGCAAAGCTGATTTCCAGTGGTCAAGATGTGCTGGCTGAGTTTGAATTTTAAGGAGAAATTTGTTCACTCAGAGAAACTTTTCTTCTATATATAGGACTTAGGTCTTGACAGCTATAGAAAAATGGTTTACACTTTATAAAGTTTATTACTTTGAAAAGGTGTGATAGTGTGGCTACGGCAACAAAGAAGAAAAAATCAACAGTTAAGAAAAATCTAGTCATCGTGGAGTCGCCTGCTAAAGCGAAAACGATTGAGAAATATCTAGGCAGAAATTACAAAGTTTTAGCCAGTGTCGGGCATATCCGTGATTTGAAGAAATCCAGTATGTCAGTCGACATTGAAAATAACTATGAACCACAGTATATCAATATCCGAGGAAAAGGTCCTCTCATCAATGACTTAAAAAAAGAAGCTAAAAAGGCCAATAAAGTCTTTCTGGCGAGTGACCCGGACCGTGAAGGAGAAGCAATTTCCTGGCATTTGGCTCACATTCTCAACTTGGATGAAAATGATGCCAACCGTGTAGTCTTTAATGAAATCACCAAGGACGCAGTAAAAAATGCCTTTAAAGAACCTCGCAAGATTGACATGGACTTGGTCGATGCCCAACAAGCTCGTCGTGTCTTAGACCGCTTGGTCGGGTATTCAATTTCGCCTATTTTGTGGAAAAAGGTCAAGAAGGGCTTATCAGCAGGACGCGTGCAGTCAGTTGCCCTTAAGCTCATCATTGACCGTGAAAATGAAATCAATGCCTTCCAACCGGAAGAATACTGGACAATTGATGGTGTCTTTAAGAAGGGAACCAAACAATTTCAGGCTTCTTTCTATGGTATGAATGGCAAAAAAATGAAATTGACCACCAATGAAGAAGTCAAAGAAGTCTTGTCCCATTTGACTAGCAAAGATTTCACAGTAGACCAGGTAGATAAGAAAGAACGCAAACGAAATGCGCCCCTACCTTATACTACTTCAACTATGCAAATGGATGCGGCTAACAAAATTAATTTCCGTACTCGAAAGACTATGATGGTAGCCCAACAGCTCTATGAAGGGATCAATATCGGATCAGGTGTACAAGGTTTGATTACCTATATGCGTACAGACTCGACTCGTATTAGTCCTGTGGCTCAAAATGAAGCCGCAAGCTACATTAACGACCGTTTTGGTAGTAAGTATTCCAAGCATGGTAGCAAGGTCAAGAATGCCTCAGGTGCTCAAGATGCCCACGAAGCCATTCGCCCATCTAGTGTCTTTAACACACCAGAAAGCATCGCTAAGTACTTGGACAAAGACCAGCTCAAGCTCTATACCCTTATCTGGAACCGTTTTGTGGCTAGCCAGATGACAGCTGCTATCTTTGATACCATGGCTGTTAAGCTTTCTCAAAATGGGGTTCAGTTTGCAGCGAATGGAAGCCAAGTTAAGTTTGATGGGTATCTTGCTATCTACAATGACTCTGACAAGAACAAAATGTTGCCAGATATGGCAGTAGGAGATGTGGTCAAGCAGGTCAATAGCAAGCCAGAACAACATTTCACCCAACCACCAGCTCGCTATTCGGAAGCGACTCTTATCAAGACCTTGGAAGAAAATGGGGTTGGACGTCCGTCAACCTACGCTCCGACCATTGAAACCATCCAAAAACGTTACTACGTTCGTCTAGCAGCAAAACGTTTTGAACCAACAGAGTTGGGTGAAATTGTTAATAAACTCATTGTTGAATATTTCCCAGATATTGTCAATGTGACCTTCACAGCTGAGATGGAAGGAAAACTGGATGATGTCGAAGTTGGAAAAGAGCAGTGGCAACGTGTCATTGACGAATTTTATAAACCATTCTCTAAAGAGGTAGCCAAGGCTGAATCCGAAATGGAAAAAATCCAGATCAAGGATGAGCCAGCTGGATTTGACTGTGAAGTTTGTGGCAGTCCGATGGTGATTAAGCTCGGTCGTTTTGGTAAATTCTATGCTTGTAGCAATTTCCCAGACTGCCGTCACACACAAGCGATTGTCAAAGAGATTGGAGTCGAGTGTCCAAGCTGTCATCAAGGACAAATCATCGAACGCAAAACCAAGCGCAATCGTATCTTCTATGGTTGCAATCGTTACCCAGAATGTGAGTTTACTTCCTGGGACAAACCAATTGGCCGTGACTGTCCAAAATGCGGACACTTCCTTGTGGAGAAAAAGGTCCGTGGTGGAGGCAAGCAGGTTGTATGTAGTAATGGCGACTACGAAGAAGAAAAAATTAAATAAAATGCAGAGTCCTGAAAATGAATTTCAGGCTCTTTTTTGTTGATGCTTGACAAATTTCCCCCTTGTATGCGAAACTAGAGAAAGAGTAATTTATCTAGGAGAAATCATGCGTATCATTTATCTCAGTATTGGCTTTATTTCACTGGCTTTAGCTGTCATTGGGGTTGTCCTACCACTTTTGCCAACGACGCCCTTTCTTTTGTTAGCTATCGCTTGCTTTTCTAAATCTTCTAAGCGTTTTGAAGACTGGCTTTATCATACAAAGCTTTATCAGACTTATGTAGCGGACTTTCGGGAAACCAAGTCAATCGCGCGAGAACGAAAGAAAAAAATCATCGTATCTATCTATATCTTGATGGGGATTTCTATTTATTTTGCCCCTCTTTTGCCAGTCAAAATCGGTCTGGGAGCCCTGACTATCTTTATCACCTACTATCTCTTTAAAGTCATTCCTGACAAAGAATAGATAAAAATAGTAGTTATTTGCCTTGATAAAAATGAAAGCATATTTAAAATAATATGATATAATAAATTCAAAGAAAACATCAAGGAGAATCAAATGATTTACGAATTTTGTGCTGAAAATGTGACCTTGCTTGAAAAAGCGATGCAGGCTGGAGCTCGTCGAATCGAACTTTGTGACAATCTAGCAGTGGGTGGAACAACACCTAGCTATGGAGTGACCAAGGCAGCGGTTGAACTGGCAGCTAACTACGACACCACCATCATGACTATGATTCGTCCACGTGGTGGCGACTTTGTCTATACTGATCTTGAAATAGCGATCATGCTAGAAGACATTCGTTTGACTACTCAGGCTGGAAGTCAAGGGGTTGTATTTGGGGCTTTAACTGCTGATAAGAAGTTAGATAAGCCTAATCTTGAGAAGTTGATTGCCGCATCTAAAGGAATGGAAATTGTCTTTCACATGGCCTTTGATGAATTGAGTGATGAAGACCAGTTGGAAGCCATTGACTGGCTCAGCCAAGTCGGAGTCACTCGTATCTTAACTCGTGCTGGTGTGTCTGGAGATTCGCTAGAGAAACGTTTCGCTCATTATCACAGAATTTTGGAACAGGCTAAAGGTAAAATTGAAATTCTACCAGGTGGGGGGATTGACTTGGATAACCGTCAAACCTTTATCGAACAGTTGGGCGTGACACAATTGCATGGAACCAAGGTTGTCTTTTAAAAAATAGAAAGGAACTGCTAGCTTTTGGTAGCAGTTTTCACTTATGTTTGAAATTTTTAAATCCTATCAGTTTAATAAAGAAAAAGCTCATGCCTATGGTTTTGTAGAAAATGGGGAAGTCTGGACCTATAGTTGCCAGATTTTGCAGGGTGACTTTTTCATGACAGTCTCCATCACTCCTGATAATGTGAGTTTTCTTGTTTTTGACCAGGAAACGGGTGACCTCTATCCTCAAGTACATATGGAAAGCATGCGGGGAAGTTTTGTTGCAAGTATCCGTGAGGCTTGTTTGGAGATTCTTTACCAGATTCGGAAGGCTTGCTTTGATGTACAGGATTTTATCTGCCCTCAGACTAAGCGTATCATGGCTCAAGTTCAGAAAAAATATGGTAATCAGTTGGAATATCTATGGGAGAAATCGCCTGATACAGCAGTGTTAAGACATGAAGGCAATCAAAAGTGGTATGCTGTTTTGATGAGAATCCCATGGGATAAGCTGGAAAAGGGGAGAGAAGGGCTAGTCGAAGCAGTCAACCTCAAACACGACCAAGTAGCTGATTTGCTTTCAAAAAAAGGCATTTATCCGGCCTTTCATATGAACAAACGCTACTGGCTTAGTCTGGCGCTTGATGATAGTTTGCAAGATGAAGAAGTGATAGAACTCATCGAAAAAAGTTGGAACTTGACTGTGAAAAAATAAGGAAATTCGCTTGAGTTTTCAAATACTTTCAATTAGCAAAATATTCTTTACTGAAGAAATTTTCAGAAAATATTGGATTTTTTCTTGACAAGAGATTTTTCCTATGCTAAAATACTAAACAAGATATCAAACGAAGGAGAAAGTCAAACATGAAAACAGCTAAGTTTAATCAATTTGCTTTGTTGTTGAGGTACTCGGGCTAGTGCAAAAGCATTAGTCCTGTTTGGCTTACCAAGCGGGAGTAAATCAACATCTCGCTTGGGCTTCTGAGCGAGATGTTTTTTTAAAACCACATTTGGAAAAGGGGAAATCTTATGCGTACAGTTGAATTTTTTGATACAAGCCTTCGTGATGGGGAACAAACACCTGGTGTTAACTTCTCAATAAAGGAAAAAGTTTCCATTGCAAGACAGCTGGAGAAATGGGGAATTTCTGTAATTGAAGCTGGTTTTCCGGCTGCTAGTCCAGATTCATTTATAGCTGTTCAAGAAATTGCTAAAGCCATGAAAAAAACAGCAGTGACAGGATTAGCTCGTTCTGTAAAATCTGATATTGATGCTTGTTATGAGGCTCTTAAGGATGCCAAGTATCCACAAATTCATGTCTTTATCGCTACCAGTCCGATTCACCGCAAGTATAAGCTCAATAAGAGCAAGGAAGAGATTTTAGAAGCTATCAAGGAACATGTTTCTTATGCTCGTTCTAAGTTTGAAATCGTCGAATTCTCTCCTGAAGATGCGACTAGAACAGAGTTGGATTTCCTCTTACAAGTCGTTCAAACAGCGGTCGATGCAGGTGCATCTTATATCAATATCCCTGACACAGTTGGTTTTACGACTCCAGAAGAGTTTGCACGTATCTTTGATTACTTGACTGAAAATATTAAATCAGATCATAAAGTTGTCTTTGGTGTCCACTGTCACGATGATCTCGGTATGGCAACTGCAAATACTTTGACAGCAATTAAACACGGTGCTGGACGTGTCCAGGGAACTATTAATGGTATCGGTGAACGCGCAGGTAATGTTGCTCTTGAAGAAGTAGCTGTTGCTTTGAAGATTCGTGAGGATTTCTTCCAAGCAACTAGTGATATTGTTTTGGATGAAACAATGAATACGTCTGAAATGGTTTCTCGCTTTTCTGGTATTCCAGTTCCTAAAAATAAGGCTGTCGTTGGTGGCAATGCCTTCTCTCATGAATCGGGTATTCACCAAGATGGAGTCCTTAAAAATCCTCTTACCTATGAAATCATTACACCTGAATTGGTTGGTGTGAAGAGTAACAGTCTTCCGCTTGGAAAATTGTCAGGTCGCCACGCTTTTGTAGAAAAACTAAGAGATTTGGCCCTAGATTTTACTGAAGAAGACATCAAACCACTCTTTGCTAAGTTCAAGGCGCTGGCGGACAAAAAGCAAGAAATCACAGATGCAGATATTCGAGCTCTGGTAGCTGGAACCATGGTTGAAAACCCAGAAGGTTTCCACTTTGATGATTTACAACTTCAAACTCATGCAGATAATGACATTGAAGCGCTTGTTACCCTAGCCAATATGGATGGTGAGAAAGTCGAATTTAATGCAACAGGGCAAGGCTCTGTTGAAGCGATCTTTAACGCTATCGATAAGTTCTTTAACCAATCTGTCCGCTTGGTGTCCTACACTATTGACGCGGTAACAGATGGAATCGATGCCCAAGCTCGTGTCTTGGTCACTGTTGAAAACAGAGATACAGAAACCATCTTTAACGCAGCAGGTCTTGATTTCGATGTATTGAAGGCTTCCGCTATTGCCTATATCAATGCCAATACTTTTGTTCAAAAAGAGAATGCAGGTGAGATGGGGCATAGCGTTTCCTACCGAGACATGCCTAGTGTGTAAAGGAGAAGGCTATGACAAAGAAAATAGTAGCTCTAGCAGGGGATGGAATCGGTCCAGAAATCATGGAAGCTGGTTTAGCGGTTCTGGAAGCTCTAGCTTCAAAAACAGGTTTTGACTATGAGATAGATAGATGCCCCTTTGGAGGTGCAGGTATTGATGCTGCGGGGCATCCCTTACCTGATGAAACCCTCAAGGCATGTAGAGAAGCAGATGCTATTCTCCTTGCGGCTATCGGTAGTCCCCAGTATGATGGTGCAACTATTCGGCCTGAACAAGGCTTGCTGGCTCTTCGGAAGAAACTCAATCTCTATGCCAATATTCGACCTGTTAAGATTTTTGACAGTCTCAAGCATTTATCACCTCTCAAACCGGAACGAATTGCTGGTGTAGACTTTGTCGTGGTGCGTGAGTTGACAGGTGGTATCTACTTTGGGGATCATATCCTTGAAGAGCGAAAAGCGCGTGATATCAACGACTACAGCTATGAGGAAGTAGAGCGGATTATTCGCAAGGCCTTTGAAATTGCAAGCAATCGGAGAAAAATCGTTACTAGTATCGATAAACAAAACGTTCTAGCAACATCAAAACTTTGGCGGAGAGTAGCTGAGGAAGTTGCGCAAGATTTTCCAGATGCAACCTTGGAACACCAGTTGGTGGACTCAGCTGCTATGCTTATGATTACTAATCCTGCCAAGTTTGATGTTATCGTGACGGAGAATCTTTTCGGAGATATTCTATCTGATGAATCAAGCGTTCTATCTGGCACGCTTGGAGTCATGCCATCAGCTAGTCATTCTGAAAAAGGTCCAAGCCTCTACGAACCTATTCATGGTTCGGCACCTGATATTGCAGGTCAGGGAATTGCCAATCCTATCTCTATGATTTTGTCAGTTGCCATGATGCTGAGAGACAGCTTTGGACGTTATGAGGATGCGGAGCGTATCGAGCGTGCTGTTGAAGCTAGTTTAGCGGCTGGCATTTTAACAAGAGATATTGGAGGACAGGCTTCTACTAAGGAGATGACAGAAGCCATCATTGAAAGATTATGAAGATGAATGAAGGAATCACGCTTGCCCTCTTGATTTGGAATTTGCTGATTTTCTTGATTTATGGCATTGACAAATCCAAGGCAAGAAGAGGTGCTTGGCGCGTCCCAGAGAAAATCTTACTCATTTTAGCCTTTACTTGTGGTGGTTTTGGTGCCTGGTTGGCAGGAATCACCTTTCACCACAAGACTAGAAAATGGTATTTTAAAACAGTTTGGTTTCTCGGGATGGTGACCACACTAGTAGCCTTATATTTTATTTGGAGGTAATGGATGGCAGGAAAATCGATTTTTGATAAATTATGGGACCGCCATGTCATCACAGGAGAAGAGGGGCAGCCTCAACTCATGTATGTGGACCAGCACTATATTCATGAAGTGACTAGTCCCCAAGCTTTTCAAGGATTAAGAGATGCGGGCCGCAGATTGAGACGGCCAGACTTGACATTTGGAACCTTTGACCACAATGTACCAACTGTCAATATCTACGATATTCGAGATGTGATTTCTAAGGCCCAAATTGATAAGCTTGCTGAAAATGTTGAGGAGTTTGGGATTGAACATGCAGCCCACGGTTCTGAAAAGCAGGGAATCGTTCACATGGTAGGTCCAGAGACAGGACGGACCCAACCAGGAAAATTCATCGTTTGTGGAGACAGTCACACAGCTACTCACGGAGCTTTCGGAGCTATCGCCTTTGGGATTGGGACCAGTGAGGTCGAGCATGTCTTTGCTACCCAGACCCTCTGGCAAGTTAAACCTAAGAAAATGTTGGTAGAATTCACCGGTGTTCCTCAAAAAGGAGTTTATTCTAAGGATTACATTCTCGCCTTGATTGCCAAGTACGGCGTTGCTTGTGGTGTAGGATATGTGGTGGAATATCGTGGACAAGCCATTGATGCACTGACCATGGAAGAGAGAATGACCATCTGCAATATGTCCATCGAGTTTGGCTCTAAGATGGGCATCATGAATCCAGATCAAACTACCTATGATTATCTCAAAGGACGAGAATGTGTTCCAGAGGATTTCGAGGAGGCAGTTGCCGACTGGAAGACCCTTGTCAGCGATGATGATGCTGTTTATGATAAGGTTATCCAGATGGATGTCTCAGACTTGGCTCCTATGGTGACCTGGGGAACCAATCCTGCTATGGGCGTCGACTTTGACAGTAGCTTCCCAGAAATTAAGGATATGAATGATGAACGAGCTTATCATTACATGAACTTGGAGCCTGGTCAAAAGCCAGCGGACATTGAACTAGGCTATATTTTTATCGGGTCTTGTACCAATGCTCGAATCAGTGACTTACAGCTGGCTGCGCGATTTGTCAAAGGGAAGAAAATTGCTCCCAATCTAACAGCAATCGTAGTACCAGGTTCTCGTCCTGTGAAACGAGCTGCGGAGAGGTTGGGCTTGGATAAGGTTTTCCTAGATGCTGGTTTTGAGTGGCGAGACCCAGGTTGCTCTATGTGCCTAGGGATGAATCCTGACAAGGTCCCTGATGGGGTTCACTGTGCCTCAACCAGTAACCGCAACTTTGAAGACAGACAGGGATTTGGTGCTAAAACCCATCTCTGCAGTCCAGCTATGGCAGCGGCGGCGGCCATCGCAGGGCGCTTCGTAGATGTTCGGCAAATGCCAGAGGCCCAGTAAGGAGAGGATATGGAGAAATTTACAGTTTATACGGGAACGACCGTTCCTCTCATGAATGATAACATCGACACCGACCAAATACTCCCCAAGCAGTTTCTCAAGTTAATTGATAAAAAAGGCTTTGGAAAGTACCTCATGTATGCTTGGCGTTATCTGGACGATAACTACACTGAGGACCCAGACTTTGTTTTTAATCGACCTGAATATCGTAAAGCTAGTATTCTCATCTCAGGGGATAACTTTGGGGCAGGTTCTTCGAGAGAACACGCAGCTTGGGCTCTAGCCGACTATGGTTTTAAGGTCGTGATTGCAGGTTCTTTTGGGGATATTCATTACAATAATGAACTCAATAATGGCATGCTGCCTATTGTCCAGCCTAGGGAGGTTAGAGAGAAACTAGCCCAACTCAAACCGACTGACCAGGTAACTGTGGACTTGGAACAACAAAAAATCATCTCACCAGTTGGAGAATTCACTTTCGAAATAGATAGCGAGTGGAAACACAAGCTCTTAAATGGTTTGGATGATATCGGTATTACTTTGCAGTATGAAGATTTGATTGCTGCCTATGAAAAACAACGACCGGCCTACTGGCAGGAATAGAAAAATAGAAAAGGAAATATAGAATTATGACAAAACACATTCAATGGAACGGAACACTTTCACAAGAAGGCTATGACATTTTAAAAGGTGAGGGTGGGTGCATTGTATGCCCTACAAAAGTTGGTTACATTATCATGACGAGCGATAAGGCAGGTCTTGAACGTAAATTTGAAGCCAAAGAGCGTAACCGTAACAAACCAGGTGTTGTACTTTGTGGTAGCATGGACGAGCTACGCGCTTTAGCACAACTCAACCCAGAAATTGAAGCCTTCTACCAAAAACATTGGGACGAAGACATTCTCCTCGGTTGTATCCTTCCATGGAAACCAGAAGCTTTTGAGAAATTGAAAGCATACGGTGATGGTCGTGAAGAACTCATGACAGACGTTCGTGGTACTAGCTGTTTTGTCATCAAATTTGGGAAAGCTGGTGAACAGTTGGCTGCAAAACTTTGGGAAGAAGGTAAGATGGTCTATGCCTCATCAGCTAACCCATCTGGTAAAGGAAACCGTGGTAAGGTGGAAGGTATCGGTCAACGTATCGAAGGAGCAGTGGACCTTGTCATCGAAGCAGATGACTACGTTGCTTCAATCCAACCAGACAAAACGATTGAAACTCGCTACGAGCAAGGTGTGATGGTTTCTATGGTCGATAAGGACGGAAAACTCATCCCAGAACAAGGAGGAGATCGTTCAATCTCACCAGCACCAGTCGTTATCCGTAAAGGGCTTGACATTGATAAAATCATGATGCACCTGTCAGATACCTTTAACTCATGGGACTACCGTCAAGGTGAGTATTATTAAGATTGAAGAAGAGGAGAGAATTTAATCTCTCTTTTTTCTCTTTCTATTTTCAAAGCAAAAACCGAACGATATTATTTTATGATTGAAATAATTTGACAAAAACTGTACTTTGGTTTATAATTAATTAAGGAAACGTCGGAAAAAGGCGTAGAGATGCGCAAGCATAGGTAGGTCATTACAAAAGAAACGAGACATCGATATGTTAAATGAATTTCCAATTTTTGATTACGAAGATATTCAGTTGATCCCAAATAAATGTGTCATTAAAAGCCGTGCAGAAGCAGACACGAGTGTCACACTTGGAAATCACACTTTCAAACTACCTGTTGTGCCAGCAAATATGCAGACGATTTTGGATGAGAACGTAGCAGAGCAACTGGCTAAAGGTGGCTACTTCTACATTATGCATCGTTTTGATGAGGCTGGGCGCATTCCTTTTATCAAACGCATGCACGATCAAGGCCTTATTGCATCCATCTCTGTCGGTGTCAAGGATTACGAGTATGACTTTGTTAGCCAACTCAAGGCTGATGCTCCTGAGTATATCACGATTGACATTGCTCATGGTCATGCGAATAGCGTGATTTCTATGATCCAACACATCAAGAAAGAATTACCAGATACATTTGTCATTGCTGGTAACGTGGGAACACCAGAAGCTGTTCGTGAATTGGAAAATGCTGGTGCGGATGCAACAAAGGTTGGAATCGGTCCTGGTAAGGTTTGTATTACCAAGGTCAAGACAGGTTTTGGTACAGGTGGCTGGCAGTTGGCTGCCCTACGTTGGTGTGCCAAGGCTGCGCGTAAACCGATCATCGCTGATGGTGGGATTCGTACTCATGGTGATATTGCCAAGTCTATCCGTTTCGGTGCCAGCATGGTCATGATTGGTTCCCTTTTTGCAGGACATATCGAAAGCCCAGGAAAGACGATTGAAGTCGATGGCGAACAGTTCAAAGAATACTATGGTTCAGCTTCTCAATATCAAAAAGGAGCCTATAAAAATGTGGAAGGTAAGCGAATCTTACTGCCTGCTAAAGGGCATTTGCAAGACACCCTTACTGAGATGGAGCAGGACTTGCAAAGTGCTATTTCCTATGCAGGTGGACGAAAGGTTGCTGACCTCAAACACGTTGATTATGTTATCGTGAAAAACTCTATCTGGAACGGGGATGCTTCCCACTAATGGACGCTTAGTCTACCCATAAAAAACTTGTTATTAGAGCAAATTTCTGTTATAATAAGACAAGTTTCCACCCTTAGTGTAATGGATATCACGTAAGATTCCGGTTCTTGAGATGGGGGTTCGATTCCCTCAGGGTGGATGTAAAAAGTCTAAGAAAGCCTTAATTAAGGCTTTTTCTTTATCTCGTCCAAAGTTTGCCCCTAAAATTGAAAAGTTTGTTCTAAAAAATGCTCAAATTCCCTCTAGTCTCGTTTTAAAGTGACTCAGGGGGCTTTTTTTGATATAATAAAAGAGACTGTTATCAGTTAGAAAGAGGTTGGTATGAAAGAATTACAAACTGTACTTAAGAAGCGTTTTGCAATCGAATTCGCAGACAAAAACTTACTGGAGACTGCCTTTACTCATACGAGTTATGCCAATGAGCACCGCCTCTTAAAAATTTCACACAATGAGCGCTTGGAATTTTTAGGAGACGCTGTTCTGCAATTATTGATTTCAGAATATCTGTATAAAAAATATCCTAAGAAACCAGAGGGAGATTTGTCCAAACTCCGTGCTATGATTGTCCGTGAGGAGAGTTTGGCTGGTTTTGCGCGTGATTGCCAGTTTGATCAGTTTATCAAGCTAGGAAAAGGGGAAGAAAAGTCTGGTGGGCGCAATCGTGACACCATTCTTGGCGATGCCTTTGAAGCCTTTCTGGGAGCATTGCTTTTAGACAAGGATGTTGCTAGGGTAAAAGAGTTCATCTATCAAGTCATGATTCCCAAGGTTGAAGCAGGTGACTTTGAAATGATTAAGGATTACAAGACGCACCTGCAAGAGTTGCTCCAGGTTAATGGCGATGTGGATATTCGCTACCAGGTGACCTCTGAGACGGGGCCTGCCCATGATAAGGTTTTTGATGTAGAAGTTCTTGTTGAGGGCAAGAGTATCGGAAAAGGTCAAGGCCGTTCTAAAAAATTAGCAGAGCAAGAGGCCGCCAAAAATGCAGTTGAGAAAGGGCTGGATTCATGTATTTAAAGGAGATTGAGATTCAGGGATTCAAGTCCTTTGCTGACAAGACCAAGGTCGTCTTTGATCAAGGTGTGACAGCTGTTGTTGGGCCCAATGGTTCTGGGAAGTCAAATATCACAGAAAGTCTGCGATGGGCCTTGGGAGAGTCTAGTGTCAAGAGTCTTCGTGGTGGTAAGATGCCCGACGTTATCTTTGCTGGGACCGAAAGTCGTAAGCCACTCAATTATGCCTCTGTTATCGTGACCTTAGACAATGAAGATGGCTTCATCAAGGATGCAGGGCAAGTCATTAAGGTAGAACGCCATATCTATCGTAGTGGTGATAGCGAGTTTCGGATTGATGGCAAAAAAGTGCGCTTGCGTGATGTGCACGACCTCTTCTTGGATACCGGTTTGGGTCGGGATTCCTTCTCCATCATTTCCCAAGGGAAGGTTGAGGAAATTTTTAACTCCAAGCCCGAAGAACGCCGCGCTATTTTTGAAGAAGCTGCTGGAGTTTTAAAATACAAGACTCGTCGAAAAGAAACAGAAAGCAAACTGCAACAAACTCAGGACAATCTCGACCGCTTAGAGGACATTATCTACGAGTTGGACAATCAAATCAAGCCCCTTGCAAAACAAGCCGAGAATGCGCGCAAGTTTCTTGACTTGGATGGTCAACGCAAGACGATTTATTTGGATGTACTGGTTGCCCAAATCAAGGAAAACAAAACTGAACTAGAGCTAACAGAAGAAGAGTTAACGCAGGTTCAGGAACTCTTGACCAGTTATTACCAAAAGCGTGAAGAGTTAGAAGAGGAAAATCAAAGTCTTAAAAAGAAACGCCAGGATCTCCAAGCTCAAATGGCCAAGGATCAAGGAAGTTTGATGGATTTGACTAGTTTGATCAGTGACTTAGAGCGAAAACTAGCCCTATCCAAACTGGAATCCGAGCAAGTTGCCCTTAATCAACAAGAAGCACAAACCCGTTTGACTGCTTTGGAAGATAAGAGGAAGGCTCTAAGTAAGGAAAAGGCTGAAAAAGAAGGGAATTTGGAACAGTTAGAGGAAAGTCTAGCTGAAAATAACAAGGAACTCAATCACTTAGAAGCAGAATTGCTAGCTTTTTCAGATGATCCTGACCAGATGATTGAGCTCTTGCGCGAACGCTTTGTCGCTCTTTTACAAGAAGAAGCGGATGTCTCAAACCAACTGACCCGCATCGAGAATGAGTTGGAAAACAGCCGTCAACTATCTCAAAAACAAGCAGACCAACTTGAGAAGTTGAAAGAACAACTGGCTACAGCTAAAGAGAAGGCCAGTCAACAACAGGCTGAGCTTGAAACTGCAAAGAAGCAGGTTCAGAAATTATTGGCAGACTACCAAGCTAGTTCCAAGGAACAAGAGGAGCAGAAAGTTTCTTACCAAGCCCAGCAGAGCCAACTCTTTGATCGTCTAGACAGTCTCAAAAACAAGCAGGCTAGAGCCCAGAGTTTAGAAAACATCCTAAGAAATCATAGTAATTTTTATGCGGGTGTTAAGAGTGTTCTTCAAGAAAAAGCCCGTCTTGGTGGGATCATTGGTGCAGTCAGTGAACATTTGACCTTTGATGTGCATTATCAAACTGCCCTAGAGATTGCGCTTGGAGCTAGCAGTCAGCATATCATCGTAGAAGATGAAAACGCGGCAACCAAGGCGATTGATTTCCTAAAACGTAACAGAGCTGGTCGTGCAACCTTTCTTCCACTGACGACTATCAAGGCTCGTACCATTTCTAGTCAGAATCAAGATGCTATCGCAGCAAGTCCAGGATTTCTGGGAATGGCAGATGAGTTGGTGTCGTTTGATAAGAGACTAGAAGCCATTTTCAAAAACTTGCTTGCTACAACGGCTATCTTTGATACTGTAGAACATGCGCGTGCCGCAGCTCGTCAAGTTCGCTATCAGGTTCGCATGGTGACGCTTGATGGTACCGAATTGCGCACAGGTGGTTCCTACGCGGGGGGTGCCAATCGTCAAAACAACAGTATTTTCATCAAGCCAGAGCTGGAGCAATTACAAAAAGAAATTGCTAAAGAAGAAGCTGACTTGCGGTCAGAAGAAGCGAGTTTGAAGACCTTGCAAGATGAGATGGCGGTATTGGCAGAAAGATTAGAAGCTATCAAATCTCAGGGTGAGCAAGCTCGTATTCAGGAGCAAGGCTTGTATCTTGCTTATCAACAAACCAATCAGCAGGTCGAAGAACTGGAAACGCTTTGGAAACTTCAAGAAGAGGAATTAAATCGCCTTACTGAAGGAGATTGGCAAGCGGATAAGGAAAAATGCCAAGAGCGCCTTGCTACTATTGCTAGAGAAAAGCAAAATTTGGAAGCTGAGATTGAAGAGATTAAGTCTAACAAAAACGCTATTCAAGAACGCTATCAAAACTTGCAGGAACAGATTTCTCGAGCGCGCTTGCTTAAGTCAGAACTGCAAGGACAAAAGCGGTACGAAGTGACTGATATAGAACGCTTAGGTAAGGAACTGGATAATCTGGATATCGAGCAAGAGGAGATTCAGCGTCTCCTCCAAGAAAAGGTTGATAATCTTGAGAAAGTGGATACGGATTTGCTAAGTCAGCAGGTGGAAGAGACCAAAACTCAGAAAACAAACCTCCAACAAGGTTTGATTCGCAAGCAGTTTGAGTTGGATGATATCGAAGGCCAGCTGGATGATATTGCCAGCCATTTGGACCAGGCTCGCCAGCAGAATGAGGAGTGGATTCGTAAACAAACACGTGCTGAAGCCAAGAAAGAAAAGATCAGCGAACGCTTGCGCTATCTACAAGCTCAACTAACAGACCAGTACCAGATCAGCTACACTGAAGCTCTAGAAAAGGTTCATGAACTGGAAAATCTCAATCTGGCAGAGCAAGAGGTTAAGGATTTGGAGAAGGCTATTCGCTCACTGGGCCCTGTCAATTTGGACGCTATTGACCAGTACGAAGAAGTTCACAACCGTCTGGACTTCCTCAATAGTCAACGAGATGATATTTTGTCTGCGAAAAACCTGCTCCTTGAGACCATCACAGAGATGAATGATGAGGTTAAGGAGCGCTTCAAATCAACCTTTGAGGCTATTCGTGAGTCCTTTAAAGTAACCTTTAGACAGATGTTTGGCGGTGGTCAGGCAGACTTGATATTGACTGAGGGCGATCTTTTAACAGCTGGTGTGGAGATTTCTGTTCAACCACCAGGCAAGAAAATCCAGTCTCTCAACCTCATGAGTGGTGGTGAAAAAGCCCTATCTGCTCTGGCTCTGCTCTTCTCAATCATCCGAGTTAAGACTATTCCTTTCGTCATCTTGGACGAGGTAGAGGCGGCGCTGGACGAAGCTAATGTTAAACGTTTTGGGGATTATCTCAATCGTTTTGACAAGGATAGTCAGTTTATCGTCGTGACCCACCGTAAAGGGACCATGGCGGCAGCGGATTCTATCTATGGAGTTACCATGCAAGAATCAGGTGTATCTAAGATTGTTTCGGTTAAGTTAAAAGACTTGGAAGAAACAGTAAACTAGTTACCAAACGATAGCATCTCTTAGGAGGTGCTATTTTTTAAAACTCATAGCTTGAATTGTCTATCAAGGTCAGTTCAGGCGCAAAAAACGACATTTGGGATTTCCTCTTAGCGAAAAGGCTTTCTCTATGATATAATAGTTTCATGATTACAACAGTACCTATTAAGAACGAAAAAGACATTGCAGTACCGGGAAAAACAGTCCTTGTACTTGGTTATTTTGATGGCATCCACAAGGGGCATCAGAAACTTTTTGAAGTAGCTAGCAAGGCTTCAATGAAGGATTATCTGCCAGTTGTCGTGATGACCTTTACAGAGTCACCAAAACTTGCCTTACAACCTTACCAACCTGAGCTCATGCTCCATATCGTCAATCATGAGGAACGGGAGCACAAGATGAAGTGGCACGGAGTAGAGGCTCTTTTCTTACTGGACTTTAGTAGCAAATTTGCTAGTTTAACGGGTCAAGAATTCTTTGATACCTATGTTCGAGCTTTAAAACCAGCTATTATTGTAGCAGGATTTGACTATACTTTTGGCTCTGATAAGAAAACTGCGGATGACCTGAAGGATTATTTTGATGGAGAGATCATCATTGTTCCTCCGGTCGAAGACGAAAAGGGCAAGATTAGTTCTACACGGATTCGTCAGGCAATTCTTGATGGAGATGTAAAGGAAGTCAATCATCTGCTCGGCACTCCGCTCCCATCTCGTGGAATGGTCGTTCATGGAAATGCTCGTGGGCGGACTATTGGTTATCCAACAGCCAATCTGGTCCTAAGAGACCGAACTTACATGCCAGCGGACGGTGTTTACGTAGTCGATATCGAAGTGCAACGTCAGAGATATCGTGGAATGGCGAGCGTTGGCAAAAATGTCACCTTTGATGGAGAAGAACCACGTTTTGAAGTCAATATTTTCGACTTTTCAGACGATATTTACGGTGAGACAGTCATGGTCTACTGGCTGGACCGTGTTCGCGATATGGTCAAATTTGACTCCGTAGAGGAACTGGTAGACCAACTCCAGAAAGACGAAGAGATTGCTCGAAACTGGAAGGATGGAGAGTAAGAGTTTGCTATCAATTCGAAAGAGTAGATAGAATGAAATTCATATAATGGACAAAAAAAGTAGCCTTTGCAGGCTACTTTTTATTAAAACACGCGATATACATAAGGATTTTCTGGTTTGTCTACTTTTGTGAAACTCTCAACTTCCAGTGTTGGGAGTTTTTGTTTGAGTTCTTTATGGTAGTGGAGGGTCAGGGTTCCTCTGGCGGTAATCCAGGTATTGTCAGGATACTGGCGTGAGTTCCCCTTGGTCAGGAGTCCATATACTCCAGAGTCTGCGATACAGTGGATGATTCCAAAGCGAAAGAGGAATTGGCTATCTGGATGGCTAGGATCGTTATAGACAAAGCCTGTAAATTCGATTTTCTTTCCTTCAAACTCTTGAGGGTAGTCATAGAGAACTTCCATGACCTCCATATAGTTTTCATCAGTGATTTGAATGGTTGGTTGGGTGAGGTATTTGTCAGCTGTAGACCTCATTTCCTTTTCATAAGTAGATTTGGAAAAATAGGTGCTGGTATCGGGTTTGAGGTATTGACTGGATGTTCCTTCGCTTGCCTGAATGGCTGTGTTGATTCCCTCAGCAAGTGGGAAATGATATCCTTTGGCAGATACGGTTCTCGAGTCCAAACTTACTGTCGGAAAGGCAACTCCAATCAAGAGAGGTAGTGACAGTAAAAGGATGCTGATTCGTCTAGATCGGCGACTTTCCAAATGGCTGTGGGAGTTGATTTTCTTGATCCAGATATAGAATTGGACCAGAGCCAAGAGAAGAGAAAGGATCATGGAGATATAGACTAGATAGGAATAGTGGAGGTTGATGTAGTGACTGAGCTTGCCAGATAGCTGCAGATACAGAGTTAGGGCAAAATAACCCAGTAGAATGATAAATCGGATCATAGCATCACTCCTATCATGTAAGAATAAAGCAAGACAAGCACTGTCACGATGCCCATGAATTGCCAGATGAAGCGCGCTTTGAGATAGTGTTTCATCATGAGGAGATTTTTGATATCAAGCATGGGGCCAATGACCAGAAAAGCAAGGACTGGCGATAGGCCGAAGCTCGAGAGGAGAGAAGCACCGATAAAGGCGTCCGCCTCGCTACAAAGTGAGAGGAGAAAGGCTAGAAACATGAGCAAGAGAATCGCAAGGACTGGACTTGCGCTGATAGAGGTCAAGATCCGAGTCGGGACATAGACCTGCACGATAGCCGCAAAGAGACAGCCAAAGACCAAGTAACGCCCCATATCGAAAAACTCATCAATAGCTTGTATAAAGACCTGAAACACTTTTCTAGAGGGACTCAAGTGTGAAAAGTCATGTTCATGACAAGTGATAGGATTCTCTTTTTGAATGGGTTCCTTCCAGAAAAATCCTAAGAAAATCCCAAGCACCAAAGCAATCACAATGGCTCCCAGAGCTCGCAAGAAGGCAAATTTTAATGAATTGCCAAAGGCAGAATAAGTGGCGAAAAGAACGATAGGATTGATGATGGGAGCAGTCACCAGAAAGGGAACGGCCGTGTAGCTGGGCACTTTCTTTTCCAGAAAACGATTGATAATCGGAACGATACCACATTCGCAAGAAGGAAAGAGAAAGCCAATGAAGGTACCAAAAAAGATCCTCCCCCAACGATTGCGAGGGAGAAACTCATAAACTTTATCAGGTGTGATATAGACCTCAATCAATCCCGAAATGAGACTCCCAATCAAGACAAAAGGAAGGGCTTCAATCATGATGGAGAGAAAAATAGCTCCCGCTTGTAATACACTAGGAGGAAGAGATTGGAAAATCGTCATCTATTTTTTCTTCTCAACTTTTTCTTTTTTATCTTTGTCATCTGGAAAAGTGACTTGTGTTAAGTCAGGAAGTTTTGCGAATTCTTCAAACATCTTGTCCAAGTCATCCGTTTTTGTAAATTTAACAGCCATGGGCCTACCTCTTTTCTACATTCTACCTCTATTATACTATTATTTTCTTGAAAAGGGATTATTTTGATAATCAAAGAGGTAAAAAAGGGTAGGGCGAAACAAGGGCTGTTCCTTATGGTATAATAGGTTTATGGATAAAAAATATGAAAAAATTTCCCAAGATTTGGGAGTAACCTTAAAGCAAATCGATACTGTTCTAAGTTTGACGGCTGAGGGGGCGACAATTCCCTTCATCGCGCGATATCGAAAGGACATGACTGGTAGTCTGGATGAGGTGGCGATTAAGGCCATTATCGACTTGGATAAAAGTCTGACAAATCTCAACGACCGTAAAGAAGCTGTCTTAGCTAAGATACAAGAACAAGGCAAACTAACCAAGGAATTGGAAGAAGCTATTTTGGCAGCTGAAAAATTAGCAGACGTTGAAGAACTCTATCTTCCTTATAAGGAAAAACGTCGAACCAAGGCAACTATTGCCCGAGAAGCTGGACTCTTTCCTCTTGCTCGCTTGATTTTGCAAAATGTAACTGGCTTAGAGAAAGAAGCTGAGAAGTTTTTCTGTGAAGGATTTGCGACTGGTCAAGAAGCTTTGGCTGGTGCAGTTGATATCTTGGTAGAAGCCCTATCTGAAGATGTCAATCTACGTGCTATGACCTATCAGGAAGTGCTGAGACACTCTAAAATCACTTCGCAAGTCAAAGATGAAAGTCTTGATGAAAAACAAGTTTTTCAGATTTATTACGAATTCTCAGAGACTGTTGGCAACATGCAGGGCTATCGTACCTTGGCCCTCAATCGCGGGGAGAAACTTGGTGTCTTGAAGGTCGGTTTTGAACATGCGACGGACCGTATTCTTGCCTTCTTTGCTGCTCGTTTCAAAGTCAAAAATGCCTATATAGATGAAGTTGTCCAACAGTCAGTTAAGAAAAAGGTCTTACCTGCTATCGAACGACGCATTCGGACAGAATTAACTGAGAAAGCAGAAGAAGGAGCTATCCAACTCTTTTCAGACAACCTGCGTAATCTCCTCTTGGTTGCTCCACTGAAAGGGCGCGTGGTTTTAGGATTTGACCCTGCCTTTCGTACAGGTGCCAAGCTTGCTGTCGTAGATGCAACAGGAAAAATGCTGACGACTCAAGTCATTTATCCAGTAAAACCAGCATCAGCTCGTCAAATTGAAGAAGCCAAGAAAGATTTGTCGGACTTGATTGGTCAATACGGTGTGGAAATTATTGCTATCGGAAATGGGACGGCCAGTCGGGAAAGTGAAGCCTTTGTAGCGGAAGTTCTGAAAGATTTTCCTGAGGTCAGCTATGTCATCGTCAATGAAAGTGGCGCTTCGGTCTACTCTGCCAGTGAACTTGCTCGTCAGGAATTTCCAGAATTAACCGTTGAAAAACGTTCGGCTATTTCAATCGCCCGTCGTTTGCAAGATCCGCTTGCTGAATTGGTTAAAATCGATCCCAAGTCAATCGGTGTCGGGCAATACCAGCACGATGTCAGTCAGAAGAAACTGTCTGAAAGTCTGGACTTTGTCGTCGATACCGTAGTTAACCAAGTCGGCGTCAATGTCAATACTGCTAGCCCAGCTCTTCTTTCCCATGTGGCTGGACTCAATAAAACCATCTCTGAAAATATTGTCAAATACCGTGAGGAAGAAGGAAAAATCACTTCACGCGCACAAATCAAAAAGGTTCCTCGTCTCGGTGCCAAAGCCTTTGAGCAGGCTGCAGGTTTCCTCCGTATCCCGGAAAGTAGCAATATTCTTGATAATACAGGAGTTCACCCAGAAAACTATGCTGCGGTTAAGGAGCTCTTCAAACGCTTGGATATCAAGGACTTGAATGAAGAAGCACAAAATAAGCTTAAGTCCCTTTCAGTCAAGGAGATGGCGCGAGAACTGGGTCTTGGCCCAGAAACGCTTAAAGATATCATTGCCGACCTTCTCAAACTAGGTCGAGATTTCCGTGATTCTTTTGACGCACCTGTACTCCGCCAAGATGTCTTGGATATCAAAGACTTAAAAGTCGGCCAGAAGCTGGAAGGTGTGGTGCGTAATGTCGTTGATTTCGGTGCCTTCGTTGATATCGGGATTCACGAAGACGGCTTGATTCATATTTCCCATATGAGTCGTAAATTTATCAAACATCCCAGCCAAGTGGTATCAGTCGGAGATTTGGTAACGGTTTGGGTCAAGAAAATCGATACCGAACGTGAAAAAGTCAATCTGTCGCTCTTAGCTCCAGATGAAACTGACTGAGTACGTTCAGTCTGTTTCCCTCGAAGACTTTGGTAGACCTTTTACCCACCAAGCCCAGTGGAATTCTCGTCTGCGAACGACAGGTGGACGATTTTTCCCCAAGGATGGGCATTTGGACTTTAATCCCAAGGTTTATAATGAACTAGGTTTGGAAGTCTTTCGCAAAATCGTGCGCCATGAACTCTGTCACTATCACCTTTATTTTCAGAAAAAGGGTTATCGACATAAGGACCGAGATTTTAAAGAACTTTTGAAAGAAGTGGATGGACTGCGCTTTGTTCCCCATTTGAAAGACCAAAGTAATTTCCTGGTCTATCAGTGCCAATACTGCCAGCAACGCTATCAACGCAAGAGGAAGGTTGATACAAAACGCTATCGCTGTGGCGTCTGCCGTGGCAAACTCGTCATCTTAAATCGGCCTAAGGACTGATGTTTGTGAACCTGTTTCATGCTATACTACTTGTAAGAATACCGAAAGAGGAAACAATCATGAATACAAAATTTTATAAAATGAGACGAAATCGTATGGTGTCAGGAGTTTTAGCTGGGCTATCAGACAAGTGGAATTTTGATGTAACCCTAGTCCGCTTTCTCTTCGCCATTTTTACCGTAGCAAATTTTGGAATTGGTGTGATAATATACATCATCCTTGCCTCTATCCTGCCAACTAAGGAAGAAATCGAAGCCGAAATGTACGGAACAGGACCACGCAAACGCAAGGAAGCCGAAGCCATTGATGACAATGATGGCTGGTTTTGGTGAGTAAATCTACGGTAACAAAAGTTTTGCAACGATACTACAAGAGAAAAGAAAGCAGTAGCATGCTTAGGAAATACTTTAAAAACTATAAATGGACGGACGTGTTCTGGATTCTATTTATTTTGATTACTAGTTTTCTATCAACTAATAATTACTTATACCACTTAACGAAACAGGATTTTTCAGAAGAAGGTTGTCTTTTAGCAATTCCTTTGTTTCTTTTTCATTTTCTCTTCATTGATAAATTCATCATTTCTAGACGAGATCAAAAAGATGAATAACTTTTAACCCTTGCATCCGCAAGGGTTTTCTTCTTGCCTTTCTTTTATGGTAAAATATTGATAGCGAAATTGCTTGATATTCTTCAATCTTACAAAAATGTAAGATTAAAGTCTCTTTTGTAAGGTTAGGTTATGGCAGGCTACTTTTTTTTGCGATAAACTAGACTCATAAAGAACAAAGGAGCAAAACCATGAAAAGAATTTTACAAAAGAAAACAAGAAAACCAAGTCAAAAAGATATCGAGCGTGTTCAACTGGGATGCGCTATGATGCAAGCACAGTTTCAATTGATGGGATATTAAGAAGGAGAAAATCATGACACTTTTAGATGTAAAACACGTTCAAAAAATCTATAAAACACGTTTCCAAGGCAACCAAGTAGAAGCACTCAAAGATATTCACTTTACTGTAGAGAAGGGTGACTACGTTGCCATCATGGGTGAGTCTGGTTCAGGAAAGTCAACCCTGCTCAACATTCTAGCTATGCTGGATAAGCCAACTCGCGGGCAGGTTTACCTGAATGGAACCGACACAGCCACTATTAAAAATTCACAGGCTTCGAGTTTTCGTCGTGAGAAGTTGGGATTTGTCTTCCAAGACTTTAATCTGCTAGATACCTTGTCTGTTAAGGACAATATCTTGCTTCCGTTAGTGTTGTCACGAAAACCTATCACAGAGATGATGAAGAAATTGGTAGTAACCGCTGAAAATTTGGGCATCAACCAACTGCAAGAGAAGTACCCTTACGAGATCTCAGGAGGTCAAAAACAGCGGGTAGCAGTAGCACGCGCCATCATCACTGAACCTGAAATTCTTCTTGCGGATGAGCCAACAGGAGCTCTTGATTCCAAGTCATCTGCAGCCTTACTCGATGTATTTGATGAAATCAATGAACGCGGTCAAACCATTCTCATGGTAACTCACTCAACGGCAGCAGCCAGCAGGGCCAAGCGCGTTCTCTTTATCAAGGACGGAATTCTTTACAACCAAATCTACCGTGGAGACAAGACAGAGCGTCAGATGTTCCAAGAAATCTCTGATACTTTGACTGTTATGGCAAGCGAGGTGAATTAGTATGTTCCGATTGACTAATAAGTTAGCGGTATCCAACTTGATTAAAAACCGCAAACTCTACTATCCCTTTGCCCTTGCTGTTCTCTTAGCAGTGACCATTACCTATCTTTTTTACTCTTTGTCACTTAATCCTAACATTGGTAAGATTCGAGGGGGAGAAACTATCTCTATGACCCTTGCTCTCGGTATGGTGGTTGTTACTATCGCTTCTGGAATTATTGTCCTTTATGCTAATAGTTTTGTCATGAAGAACCGCTCCAAGGAGCTGGGTGTATATGGTATGCTGGGTCTCGAAAAGCGCCATTTAATCAGTATGGTTTTTAAGGAGCTTCTTATTTTTGGTTCCTTAACCTTGACAGCTGGTCTCGGTCTAGGATCTCTCTTTGATAAGCTAATCTTCGCCCTTCTTCTGAAGCTGATGAAAATGAAAGTGGAGCTCGTTTCGACTTTCCAACCAATTGTCTTTATCCTAGTTCTCATCGTTTTTGGAGCTATCTTCCTAGGTCTAATTTTTATCAATGCCTTTCGCATCGGACGCATGAATGCCCTTCAGCTCTCTCGTGAAAAAGCCAGTGGTGAGAAAAAAGGACGTTTCTTAGGTGTCCAAACCATTCTAGGTCTGATTAGTTTGGGAGCGGGTTACTATCTAGCAGTAACAGTCGAAAACCCACTTTCTGCTGTTCTGATTTTCTTCGTAGCAGTTTTGTTAGTAATTTTGGGAACTTATCTTCTCTTCAATGCAGGGATTACAGTTTTCTTACAAATCTTGAAGAAAAACAAGACTTACTATTACCAACCCAACAACATGATTTCCGTATCCAATCTTATCTTCCGTATGAAGAAAAATGCGGTTGGTTTGGCGACTATTGCCATCCTTTCAACCATGGTCTTGGTAACCATGTCAGCAGCAACGAGTATCTTTAAGGCATCAGAAAACTTTAAGAAGGTCATGAATCCACATGATTTTGGGATTACAGGACAGAATGTTGAAAAAGAAGACATCGAAAAACTCTTGAACAAGTATGCTAGTGAAAAAGGATTGACTGTCACAAAGAAAGAAGTCCTTACATACAGTAACTTTGGTGTGGCAAATCAAGAAGGTACGAAATTAACAATTTTTGAGAAAGGTCAAAATCGTGTTCAACCGAAAACTATTTTTATGGTCTTTGACCAAAAAGACTACGAGAATATGACGGGGCAAAAACTTGGACTTTCAGGTAAGGAAGTTGGATTGTTTGCTCAAAATAAGCAACTTCAAGGGCAGAAAGAACTGACTCTGAATGACCAGACCTACACGATCAAAGAAGAAATCAAAAAAGATTTTATTCTTGAACATGTCCCAAATCAGTACAATATTCTAACTTCGGACTATAACTATTTGGTTGTTCCTGACTTACAAGCCTTTCTAGAACAGCATCCTAATTCTTCCATCTTTAATCAATACTATGGTGGTATGAATGTAACGGCTAGTGAGGAAGAGCAGCTTAAAATTGCAGATGACTATTCAAAATTCGTCAACAACTTTAATAGAGAAATAAACAAAGAAGGAAGCTATGTTTACGGAAGCAATCTGGCTGATAGTAGTGCGCAGATGAGTGCTCTCTTTGGTGGAGTTTTCTTCATCGGTATCTTCCTCTCTATCATCTTTATGGTGGGAACAGTTCTTGTTATCTACTACAAACAAATCTCTGAAGGATACGAAGATCGCGAACGCTTTATCATTTTGCAAAAAGTCGGTCTCGATCAAAAGCAAATCAAGCAAACCATCAATAAACAGGTCCTAACTGTTTTCTTCCTCCCATTGCTCTTTGCCTTCCTACACCTTGCCTTTGCCTATCATATGCTTAGCCTCATCCTAAAAGTCATTGGGGTGCTAGATGCGACCATGATGTTGACTGTCACTTTATCCATCTGTGCTATCTTCCTCATCGTCTATGTCTTAATCTTTATGATTACCTCAAGAAGCTATCGCAAGATTGTGCAAATGTAAAAAAGATACCTCGATATTTATCGAGGTATTTCTTTTATCTTAAATGCTGAAGAGTTGTCCAAACAGGTAAGTCACTCCCATGGTGAGAAGTCCGATACAAAGATTACGGATCATAGCTGTTTTCGTAGGTGCCTTGCCTAGTTTAGCACTGGTATAGCCAGTGACGAGAAGGGAAAGGGCAACGATAAAAACAGTAGCAGGAATGCGATAGTCACTTGGAAAGACAGTGATTGAAAGCATAGGAGGAAGACTTCCCAGTACAAAGGCGATAAAGCTAGAGATAGCAGCATGCCAAGGATTGGTAAATTCTTCGTACTCGATACCGTATTTTTCCTCAACCAGGGCTTTGAGTGGATTTTTTAAAAAGGCCTTGTTGGTCAAAAGTTGTGCGGACGTTTCACACTCACCATTTTGAAGGTAAGCAGCATAGAGGGATTGTTTTGCAGATTCGATGTCTTTATCCAAGAGTAATTGTTCTCGGGCAACAGCGGCTTCTTCCGTGTCTTTCTGAGTGGATACAGAGACATATTCGCCACCGGCCATAGAAAAAGCACCAGCGAGGATAGCGGCTAATCCTGATAAAAAGATAATCCAGATATTGCTTGTCGCACTGGCAACACCGATAACGACTCCAGCAATGGAAATAATTCCATCATTGGCTCCTAGAACACCTGCGCGTAGGATATTGAGTCGGCCTGTAAAGTTAGCATCAATTTCATGTTTTATTTCTGTCATAGTCATCTCCTTTCTCTCCATTATAGAGAAAAGGGTAGGGGAATACAAACTTTTTAAACTATCTGAAAAAAGTTCTACTATTCTAATTTTTATGCCCTTTGAAGTTTCTCCGAAAAAGTAGTGCTATCCTACTGTACTGGACCTTTTTAAACTTATCTATGGTATAATAGAAGATAGATTTATCAATTGGAGAATGAAGGATTTTATGATTAAACTTATAGCAACCGATATGGATGGAACCTTTCTAGATGGAGAGGGTCGGTTTGATATGGAACGCCTCAAAAACGTACTTGTTTCCTACAAGGAAAAGGGGATTTATTTTGCTGTGGCTTCGGGTCGTGGTATCTTGTCCCTTAAAAAGCTATTTGCGGATGTGCGTGATGAAGTGATTTTTATAGCTGAAAATGGGAGCTATGTTGAGTTTCATGGTGAGAATATGTACGAGGCTACTATGTCTCGGGATTTTTACTTAAGCACTTTTGAAGCTTTAAAGAAATCGCCCTATTTTGATGAAAGTAAAATGCTCTTGACTGGGAAAAAAGCTTGCTACGTATTAGATACAGTGGATGAGACCTATCTCATGTTTAGCCGTCACTACAATGAAAATATTCAAAAAGTAGCGAGTTTGGAAGATATCACAGATGAGATTTTTAAATTCACCACCAACTTCACAGAAGAAACGATAGAAGCTGGAGAGGCCTGGGTCAACGAAAATGTTCCTGGTGTAAAAGCTATGACAACAGGTTTTGAATCCATCGATATTGTCTTGGACTACGTTGATAAGGGTGTGGCTATTGTTGAGCTGGCAAAAAAACTTGGTCTGACCATGGATCAGGTCATGGCTTTTGGTGATAATCTTAATGACCTTCACATGATGCAGGTTGTTGGACACCCCATCGCTCCTGAAAATGCGCGACCAGAGATTTTAGAATTAGCAGAAGCAGTGATTGGCCACCATAAGGACCAATCAGTGATGGCTTATATGGAGGGTTTGTAATGGCAGATATTAAATTGATTGCATTGGACTTGGATGGCACCTTGCTGACAACGGATAAGAAGCTAACAGATCGTACCAAGGCGGTCCTCAAAGTTGCGCGTGATCGTGGCATCAAAGTTGTACTGACAACGGGACGTCCTCTGAAGGCTATGGATTTCTTTCTCCATGAGCTGGGTACTGATGGTCAAGAGGATGAGTACACCATCACCTTTAATGGTGGTCTGGTACAGAAAAATACAGGAGAGATTCTCGATAAAACCGTCTTTTCAATCGACGATGTGGCACGCTTGTACGAGGAAACTGAAAAACTAGGGTTGCCGTTAGATGCCATTTCAGAAGGAACAGTCTATCAAATCCAATCAGACCAAGAAAGTCTCTATGCTAAGTTCAACCCAGCCTTGACTTTTGTGCCAGTCGCTTTTGAAGAACTATCTAGTCAGATGACGTATAATAAATGTGTGACTGCCTTTGCCCAAGAACCCTTGGATGCAGCGATTCAACAGATTTCTCCTGAATTGTTTGACCAATACGAAATCTTCAAATCGCGTGAACTCTTATTGGAATGGTCGCCGAAAAACGTCCACAAGGCAACAGGTTTAGCGAAATTAATTAAACACTTAGGAATCGACCAAAGTCAAGTCATGGCTTGTGGGGACGAGGCCAATGACCTTTCCATGATTGAGTGGGCAGGTCTGGGAGTTGCCATGCAAAATGCTGTTCCAGCGGTTAAGGAAGTTGCCAATGTCATTACCCCGATGACCAACGACGAGGAAGCCGTTGCCTGGGCTATCGAAGAATACGTGCTAAAGGAGAACTAGAATATGGGATTATTTGACCGTCTATTCGGAAAAAAAGAAGAGCCGAAAATCGAAGATATTGTAAAAGAAGCACTGGAAAATCTTGATTTGTCAGAAGAGGTTGAAGAAAACCAAACGTCAGTCGAAGAAACTTCTCAGGAAGAAACAACAAGAGACAAAGTGGAAGAAACTCTTGCTCAAGAAGAAATTCCTCAGATCTTGACAGAAGAAGTTATTGAACCAGAAGCAGTCGAGGAAACAGACCAAGAGGAGCCTGAGCTAGAAGCTGATGAATTGGAACAATTCCAAGAGCCGGAAGAAGTTTTAGAAGAAGAGAACCAAGAAACTGAAGAAGAACTAGCGTCAGAAGTAGTTGAAGAAGAACTTCCTCAGGTTGAAGAAAACGTGCAGGAAAAATATGACCGCAGTCTAAAGAAAACCCGTACGGGATTCGGAGCTCGTTTGAATGCCTTCTTTGCCAACTTCCGTTCTGTCGATGAAGAATTCTTCGAGGAATTGGAAGAACTGCTCATCATGAGCGACGTCGGTGTGCAAGTCGCTTCAAACTTAACAGAAGAACTACGCTATGAAGCTAAACTCGAAAACGCTAAGAAGCCTGACGCACTTCGTCGTGTTATTATCGAGAAATTGGTTGAACTTTATGAGAAGGATGGCAACTACGATGAACAAATCCACTTCCAAGATGGTTTGACAGTTATGCTCTTTGTTGGAGTTAATGGTGTTGGGAAGACAACTTCTATCGGGAAATTGGCTCATCGCTACAAACAAGCTGGCAAGAAAGTCATGCTGGTTGCGGCAGATACCTTCCGTGCGGGTGCCGTTGCCCAGCTAGCTGAATGGGGTCGACGTGTGGATGTTCCTGTTGTGACGGGACCAGAAAAGGCTGACCCTGCTAGTGTGGTCTTTGATGGGATGGAACGCGCCGTAGCCGAAGGGATTGATATTCTCATGATTGATACAGCAGGTCGTTTGCAAAACAAGGACAACCTTATGGCCGAGTTGGAAAAGATTGGTCGCATTATCAAACGTGTCGTTCCTGAAGCACCTCATGAAACTTTCCTGGCACTCGATGCTTCAACTGGACAGAACGCCTTGGTACAAGCTAAGGAATTTTCGAAGATAACACCATTGACTGGTATTGTTTTGACAAAAATTGACGGAACTGCTCGCGGTGGTGTTGTTCTGGCTATCCGCGAAGAACTTAATATCCCTGTAAAATTGATTGGTTTCGGTGAAAAAATTGACGATATCGGGGAATTTAACTCAGAAAGCTTTATGAAGGGTCTCTTAGAAGGCTTGATTTAATACAAAATAAATATCCTGCAAGTTAATCTTGCAGGATATTTTTGCTATTCCAAACGGCCATCTTCACGATAGGCGATATCTGGTTGCCAGGTCCATTTGGCTCCATACTTTTCAAGTAAGTCAAAGCTAGCTTGTGGCCCCATGCTTCCAGCTTTATAATCGTAGAGTGGAGCACCGTTTTCAGCCCAGAGCTTTTCGATACGGTCAATCAATTTCCAAGAAGCACTTACCTCATCCCAGTGGCTAAAATTGGTTGAGTTGTTGTTCAAGACATCGTAGATTAATTTCTCGTATGGATCTGGTGAGGCTCCAGTAGCAGTAGCATCTGTACGGTAATCCAGAGAGCTTGGTGCTAGGTTAAATTCTTCACCGACTTGCTTCCCATTTAGGCTGAGAGAGAAGCCTTCAGTTGGTTGAATATAGATGGTCAAGATATTTGGCGCTAATGGTTCTCCAAAGATAGAGTCCATTTGCTTAAAGACGATATTGACATGAGTGCCTTTTTCTGTCAGGCGTTTACCAGTACGGAAGAAGAAGGGAACACCACGGAAACGATCGCTGTCTACAAAGAAGGCGCCAGATGCAAAGGTTTCTGTTGTAGATTCAGGATCGACATTTGGCTCGCTTCGATAGGAAATGTATTTCATGCCATCGATTTTACCAGAGCGGTACTGACCACGGA
The DNA here is from genome assembly GCF_006228325.1 of Streptococcus sp. 1643. Lineage (NCBI taxonomy): Bacteria > Bacillati > Bacillota > Bacilli > Lactobacillales > Streptococcaceae > Streptococcus > Streptococcus sp. 1643. The sequence continues at coordinate 1,074,289 of NZ_CP040231.1, read as the reverse complement.
TAAACTGTTCTTTCAGTTCTTCCTCAGTTGGATGATAGAGGTTTTTAAAGACCTTTATCTTTTCAGCGCGAATCTCATCTTTTGTAAAGCTGGCAGGTTTGTCCATGGCTAGAAGAGAGAGGAGTTGAAGTGTATGGTTTTGCACCATATCACGAAGGGCACCAGATTGATCATAGTAGCCACCGCGTTCTTCAACACCCAAACGTTCCGCAAAGGTAATCTGAACATTATCGATGTGTTCGCGATTCCAAACATTCTCAAAGATCATGTTGGCAAAACGAACAGCAAAGATACTCTGAATCATCTCTTTACCTAGGTAATGGTCGATTCGGTAGATTTGCTCCTCATCAAAGGCCGCAAGGAGATCTTCATTGAGCTTGCTCGCTGTTTCGTAGTCTGTACCAAATGGTTTCTCAACGATCAAGCGCTCAAAACCTTTACCATCGACAATGTTTTCAGATTTGAGGTGCTTGGCAATGGTTCCGAAGAACTGAGGTGCCATAGACAAGAAGAAGAGCTTATTGTGTTCAGCTTGATATTTTTCGTTGAGCTCAGCTTGTAATTGGCGCAAAGCAATATAATGTTCCGTATCATTCACATCATGGCTTTGATAGTAGAAGTGGCTAGCGAATTCTTGGGCTTGCTCGGTACTATCTGCCAAATCAAGGATGGATTCGACAACTACAGATTCAAAATATTCCTTACTCCAAGGTCTACGAGCTGTTCCGATAACAGCAAAATGCTCAGAGAGATTGCCTGATTTATAGAGTCTGAAAAGGGAAGGGTAGAGTTTGCGTTTAGCTAAATCTCCACTCGCACCGAAAATTGTAACAATAACCTTTGATGACATCTAGCTACCTAATTTCTATATTTTTTCCTAGTTGGACTAGGGATGAGATTTCCTCATTATCATAGTTTTTATTTTATCATAATTTTCAAAAAAAACAAAAAATCCAATACGTAATTAAAAAACTGTAAGGAGAACCTTACAGTTTTGTTTTATACATTTAAGACCTTGTCCAAGAACTCTTTTAGACGAGGGTGTTGCGGGTTATCAAAGATTTGATCTGGTGTCCCATCTTCTAGGAATTCACCATCAGCCGTAAAGATAACACGGTTGGCTACCTGGCGAGCAAATCCCATCTCATGGGTTACGATAATCATGGTCATACCTTGTTCCGCCAATTCCTTCATGACATTCAGTACATCTCCAACCATTTCAGGGTCCAGAGCGGAAGTTGGCTCATCAAAGAGCATGATATCAGGATTCATGGCAAGTCCACGAGCGATAGCTACACGCTGTTTCTGACCGCCTGAAAGGCTATCTGGGTTGGCATTAGCTTTATCTGCTAGTCCAACCTTTTCAAGCAACTCCATCCCCAATTTTTCAGCTTCTTCTTTGGTCATCCGTTTGTGTTCAATAGGTGCAAAAGTGATATTTTCTAGGACTGACATGTGAGGGAAGAGGTTGAAATGTTGGAAGACCATTCCCACGTTTTCACGAACATGGTCGACATTGGTTGATTTTTCAGTCAGATCGTAACCATTTACTGTGATGTGGCCACTCGTTACCTCCTCGAGGAGGTTAAGGCTACGGAGGAATGTGGATTTACCAGAACCAGAAGGACCGATGATACAAACAACATCTCCTTCATAAAACTTAGTAGTAATACCTTTTAAAACTTCGTTTTTTCCATAGTACTTATGCAAATCATTTACATCAATTTTTAGTTTTGCCATTAACGAATCCTCTTTTCTAAGCGTTTCGCTAGTCTAGTCAAAAGCGTGATAATTACAAGATAGAAGATAGCAAGGATTGCATACATCTTGAAACTTTGGTAGTTACGGGCGATGATGATCTTACCAGTTTGGAAAAGTTCCACCAAACCGATAGCAGATACAATGGTTGTATCTTTAAGAGCGATAACGAATTGGTTGACAAAGTTTGGCAACATCAATTTAGTCGCTTGTGGCAAGATAATCTTACGCATGGTTTTTCCATAAGAGATACCAAGACTGCGGCTGGCCTCCATTTGCCCAACTGGAACAGCTTGAATCCCACCACGAACAATTTCAGCGATATAAGCAGCAGCATTGAGTGAAAGGGCAATAGTACCAGCTACAAAGTCATTGATTGGACTTTGTTGGCCTGTAATCGACTCGATGAAGTTTGGAATACCCCAGAAGATGAAGGCTGCAAGAATCATCAAGGGAATACCACGGATAACGTCAACGAAAATCTCAGAGATTAGACGAAGAGATTTGTATGGGCTAACGCTAAACATACCGAAGATAATACCGATGACAATGGCAATTGCAAATGAGATAAGAGCTAGAGCAAGAGTGATTCCAAGTCCGCTAAGGAGTTGTTTGTAGTTATTTTGAAGCAAGCCCCAGATAGTTGTTTCGTCAACCGTACTTGTAGAGTTAGTTGAAGATTCGCTAGCTAGATACTTGTCAAGAATCTTTTGGAATTCACCGTTAGCTTTGAGGTTTGCAAGTCCGTTATTGAACATCTGAATCAATTCAGGGTTTGTTCCTTTTTTAACCGCAAAGGCAGTTTCACCGATTGGAGTTCCAGCGATTGGTGTTTTCAATTTTTGCCCTTGGCTGATAGAATATTTGAGAACTGGCTCATCATCCATCACAGCATCAATAGCTCCAGTATTCAGACTGTCATACATTGATGCGCCATCTGCGAAGGTTTTAATCTTATAGCCGTATTTGCTTTGATTTTCAGTAAGGAATGTTTGGGAAGCAGTTCCGTTTTTAACACCGACAGTTTTATCCTTGAGGTCTTCATAAGAAGCTATCGTGCTTGATTCTTTCACACCGAGAATCGTATTTGCTGTGTAGTATGATTCTGAGAAGTCGAAGGTTTCCTTACGGGCATCTGTTACAGACATACCAGCAATGATACCATCTGCTTGTCCTGCTTGAACAGCACTGATGGCTGCGTCAAATCCTGGGTTGGTAATTTCAATTTCAAAACCTTGATCTTTGGCAATGGCCTTGATGAGGTCCATATCAATACCAGTGTATTGATTGCTTGAATTTTGAAAGACGAATGGGGCGAAAGATGAGTCACTGGCAATAATGTACTTGCTTTTCACTGGAGTAGCTTTTTGTCCAGCAGCAGTAGTTGTCGTTGGGCTTGCCGTTGTTGTAGAAGCTGTCCATTTTTGGATGATTTGCTCCAAGCTACCATCCTTCTTCATTTGTGCTAGGGCTTCATTAAACTCGGTAACCAAGTGTTCATACTTGCTCCCTTTTTTGACACCAAAGGCAAAGCTTCCAACAGCCTCACCATCCATATTGATGCTGAGATCTTGTCCTTGGTTAATCGCATACTCAATAACAGGTTTGTCATCCATGATGGCATTTACAGCACCAGCACTAAGACTGTTATTCATCAAATCACCTGTATCAAAGGTTTTAATAGAGAAACCGTATTTATCTTTGATACTTTCTAGGAAACGTTGAGCGGCAGTTCCGTTCTTAACTCCAACTGTTTTGCCGCTAAGTTCCTCATATTTGGTGATTTTATTTGCCTTTGTGGTAGCAATGACAACTTTTGTATCATAATAGGTATCAGACATGGTAAAGACATTTTCGCGTTCTTTTGTTTTTGTCATACCTGCCATAATAGCATCTGCTTGACCTGACTGCACCGCATTTACAGCTGCATCAAAGCCAGGATAAGACATTTGGATGTTCCACCCTTTGATTTCTGCGACTTTATTGATAATATCAACATCAATTCCTTTATAGGTTTGATCTGAATCTTTAAACTCAAAAGGTGCGTAAGCTGTATCAGACACAATCTTAACAGTATCAGCTTTTGCCATACCTAGTGAGAAAATGGGAAATAAAATGAGCAAACATGCTAGTATTTTTTTCTTCATTTTTAGTCTCCTTTTCCGAATATTTTCCCATTATATCAGAAAATGAATGAAAAGGCAAATTTTATGGATTTTATGTAAGAAAATGTAACATAGAATCCTTGCTTTTATCAACCTAGAGAAGAGTCTGAAAAGTAAATTTATGGTAAAATAGAAGGATAGAAAAATGCAGATGAGGCAATCATGATAAATAGAATTACAGATAATGAATTTAAACTAGTATCAAAATACGAACCTTCAGGAGATCAACCACAAGCGATTGAGCAGTTGGTTGACAATATCGAGGGTGGAGAAAAGGCCCAAATTTTGATGGGGGCGACGGGTACAGGGAAGACCTATACCATGAGTCAGGTCATTTCCAAAGTCAATAAACCAACTTTGGTCATTGCCCACAACAAAACCCTAGCTGGTCAGCTCTATGGGGAGTTTAAGGAATTTTTCCCTGAAAATGCTGTTGAGTACTTTGTGTCCTACTATGATTATTACCAACCTGAGGCCTATGTCCCTTCAAGCGATACCTATATAGAGAAGGATAGCTCGGTCAATGATGAGATTGACAAACTTCGCCACTCAGCGACATCAGCTCTTTTAGAGCGTAATGATGTCATTGTCGTGGCCTCTGTCTCTTGTATCTATGGTCTGGGTTCGCCAAAGGAATATTCTGATAGTGTTGTTAGTCTCCGTCCAGGTCTGGAGATTTCTCGTGATAAACTTTTGAATGACTTGGTGGATATTCAGTTTGAACGCAATGATATTGATTTCCAACGGGGAAGATTTCGCGTACGCGGGGATGTGGTGGAGATTTTCCCAGCTTCCCGAGATGAACACGCTTTTCGAGTAGAGTTTTTCGGGGATGAAATTGATCGTATCCGTGAAGTTGAGGCTTTGACAGGTCAGGTATTGGGAGAAGTAGATCATTTGGCGATTTTCCCAGCTACTCACTTTGTGACCAATGACGATCATATGGAAGTTGCGATTGCCAAGATTCAAGCAGAATTAGAAGAGCAGTTAGCTGTTTTTGAAAGGGAAGGTAAACTGCTAGAAGCTCAGCGTTTGAAACAGCGGACAGAGTACGATATCGAAATGTTGCGTGAGATGGGTTATACCAACGGTGTTGAAAACTATTCTCGTCACATGGATGGTCGTAGCGAAGGAGAGCCTCCTTATACGCTTCTCGACTTCTTCCCAGATGATTTCTTGATCATGATTGATGAAAGTCACATGACCATGGGGCAAATCAAGGGAATGTACAATGGAGACCGTTCGCGTAAGGAAATGCTGGTTAATTATGGTTTCCGTTTACCGTCCGCCTTGGACAATCGTCCTCTCCGTCGGGAAGAGTTTGAGAGTCATGTTCACCAGATTGTTTACGTTTCAGCAACACCAGGTGACTATGAAAATGAACAGACCGAGACAGTGATTGAGCAAATCATTCGTCCAACAGGGCTTCTAGACCCAGAAGTGGAAGTCCGTCCGACTATGGGACAGATTGATGACCTCTTAGGTGAAATCAATGCTCGTGTTGAAAAGAACGAACGAACCTTTATTACCACCTTGACCAAGAAAATGGCAGAGGATTTAACCGACTACTTCAAAGAAATGGGCATCAAGGTCAAGTATATGCACTCGGATATCAAGACCTTGGAACGGACAGAGATTATCCGCGACCTACGCTTGGGTGTTTTTGATGTCTTGGTCGGAATCAATTTGCTCCGTGAAGGGATTGACGTACCCGAAGTAAGTTTGGTTGCTATTCTAGATGCTGACAAGGAAGGTTTCCTTCGTAACGAACGTGGCCTCATCCAGACCATTGGACGTGCTGCCCGTAATAGCGAAGGACATGTCATCATGTATGCGGACACGATGACTCAGTCTATGCAACGTGCCATCGATGAAACGGCCCGTCGTCGGAAAATCCAGATGGCTTATAATGAAGAGCATGGTATCGTTCCACAAACTATTAAGAAAGAAATCCGTGATCTAATCGCCGTAACCAAGGCAGTTGCCAAGGAAGAGGACAAGGAAGTCGATATCAATAGCCTCAACAAACAAGAACGTAAGGAACTCGTCAAAAAACTCGAAAAACAAATGCAAGAAGCCGTCGAAGTGCTTGACTTTGAACTCGCAGCTCAGATTCGTGATATGATGTTGGAAGTGAAGGCGTTGGATTAGATAGGAGAGAACGAATGAAAATTTTAGTCATCAATGGACATCCTGACAAGGGCAGTTTCTGTCAAGAAATTTTTCAAACGATTGTAGAAAATATTGACTCAAATCATCATGAGCTTGAATCTATTAATCTAAATGAGATAGATTTTGATCCCGTATTACGTTATGGTTATCGAAAACGTATGGAAGAGGACTCTTTCATACTTCGCTCTCAGGAATTAATCCAGTGGGCAGATCATTTCATTTTTGATTATCCAATTTGGTGGAGTAGTATGCCTAGTTTATTGAAGGGTTGGATTGATCGTGTTTTCATGCCAGGAATTGCTTACTCTGCCAATAATAAAGGAAGTTTTATTTGGAACTACTTAAGAGGTCAGCAGTTTAAAAAGTTACTAAAAGGAAAAACAGCCAGTATTTACGCAACATCCATGGCACCAACATGGTGGTACAAAGTATTTTCAGGCTCTATCAATATTCCAGACAGTTATGAAATATCAGTATTAAAGAATGCTGTCCTAAATCACTGCGGTATTAAAACAAAGAAAGTTTCAATTTTGGGTGAGTTAGGGCGTGAGGTGAATACAAATTCTACAAGACATAAATATCTGCAAAAAGTTGCTGAGGAAGTGAAGGCGTTGGATTAGGAAAAAGTATGGTTTATTTAAGAAAACTAATTGAAGAAGATTTGGTGTCTTTGTGGGAAATTGCTTATTCACAATCTAATCCAATTTGGAAGCAGTATGATGCTCCCTATTATGACGATTATCAGCATTTTCCTAATTTTCAAGAATTTAAACTACAAAAATCAGAATCTACTCTAAACAACTCAAATCGCCTTGGTATTTTTGTTGATGATAAACTTGTTGGGACTGTTTCGCTCTACTGGGTATGTAAACAAACAAGATGGATGGAATTGGGGATTTGTATTTATGATAACAAGTTTTGGAACTCTGGCATTGGAAAAGCTGCTATGCTACAGTGGATAGATCGGACATTTCAGGATTACTTGGAGTTGGAGCATCTTGGTTTGACAACTTGGTCAGGAAATCTTGGTATGGTAAAACTTGCTGAAAAATTAAGAATGAAAAAAGAAGCTCATATTCCAAAAGTTCGTTATTACCAAGGCAAATATTTTGATAGTATTAAATTTGGTATTTTAAGAGAAGAATGGGGTAAAATAAATGAACCTAACTATCAAACAAATGGAAACTCCTGAAGAGATAGAAGGTAAATCCTTCGTTCATTGGCAAACGTGGAGAGAGGCTTATGATGATCTTTTACCTGCAGAATTTCAGGAGACGATGACATTAGAAAGATGTCGATTCTTTAGTCAAAAATATCCTAAAAATACATTGATTGCGATAGATGGCATGAAGGTAGTTGGTTTTATCAGTTATGGAAACTTTCGTGATGAGACTATTCAAGCTGGTGAAATTATTGCCTTATATGTTTTAAAAGACTATTATGGAAAAGGTATTGCTCAGAAGTTAATGAAGGAAGCTCTGACGACTCTTGAACAGTTCTCTGAAATATTTTTATGGGTATTAAAAGAGAATAAGCGAGCCATTGCTTTCTATCAAAAAATGGGTTTTACTTTTGATGGGCAAGAAAAAATACTTGACCTTGGAAAACCTATTACTAAAATTAGAATGGTACGTAAGAAATCCTCAAAATCTGAGAGTTAAATACTGGTAGAATTGCGATTTTGTTTTCAGATTACGCAATGAACCAACAATCACGTTTTAGAATATATTTTAAATAGAGGGAAGTTATTATGAATTTGAAAGAGAAGAAGTATAAGAAGTCATCGGGCTTAGATTCTGTTCGTTTTTGGTTACAAGGGCATCGATTTGTCAAATTTATGCTTGATATTACCTTTTATATCATCTTGTTCCTAGTTATAGAATTTACAACATCACAGAACAAAAGCCTTCCAGCTGATTTTCGGTACAGAGAACTCTTATTTCCCTTGCAATTGAATCTTTTTATTTTGGGTAATAGGTTCTATGCTCTCTTTTTGTCAGTGAAAACTAAAAAAGAAAGGACCCTTAAAAGATTTTGTGAACCCTTTATTTATATCAATATCCTTAGCTTCATTTTTCAACTGATTGGTGTGAGAAAAAGAGGAAGAGTTGTTCTGTCACCTTTGTTTTCACTGGAGTCATCCTATATCTGGTTTCCTATTGTCATCTACCTTCTAGTCTTGATGTTAACTCTGGCAATCTTCTTTCTCTCTAAAGACTCAAAAAAAGGAGTAGATGAAAATGAAGATGAGTAGACAAATGAAGTACAAGACAAAAGAAAAATCTTCTTGGACTAATAGGATTTTTCTTTGGATGGAAAGGCACAGAAGGATTGCTCAACTTTTGGATACGAGTGTGTTATTTGGATCTATGTTTGTATCATTTCTTGCCGCCTCTTACATTAGTTATCTATTACCGAACATAAACTATCTTTCCCCCTTAAGCTTCAATCTTATCCTTCTGATCTTATCAACCTATTTCCTTGTCTTTCGTTTTAGTAGTGATAAACTTCAGAAATGGCGTTACTTTTCATGGGGATTTATTGGGTTCAATGGTCTTCTTTTTCCCTTTCATCTCTTGGTAGGTCTGAATTGGCTAGGACGTCGTAAGTCAACGAATTTCCCTCCCATAATTTCTATGGATCCGGCATATGTCTGGGTTCCTATTGTAAGTTATCTCTTTTTCTTTTTCTTGGGGCTGGGAATTCTGCTTTTGATTATACGGATAGAAAAGAGAAGAAGGAGGCGTAAATGGAACGAAAGATTAAGAGACAAAAGAAGGTCAAACAACAGAACAGACAAATGAGAAAAATCCATAAAAAGTATTCTTTGGTAGCTCACGTCCAATTGTGGATGGAAAGACATTCAAAGATTGCTTCTTTTATGGATGGTGGTATAATATTATTATCTATTTTTGGTATCATGTATGTGTTGTTCGAGACGTCACTTATCCCGAAACCATATCAAGAACTGTCCTATGTCTTGCCAATTATTATGAATTTTGTCTTTTTGGTTCACACATTCTATCAAGGTATTTTTAGAGATAGTTTTAGCAACAAGGCTTCAGTACAAGGATTTTTAAAAACTTTTCTATTCATAAACGGACCTATTTTTCTCCTCCACTTACTTGTTGGGGTGAAAGGGAGAAATGTTAAAAAAATTCCTTCCCTATTATCTGTCGATTATCGCTACATCTGGCTTCCAATTGCTACCTATCTAATCTTTTTCATCATTCCAGCGATATTGATGGTGATTTTGAAATATAAGGACAAAAAGAGGAAAAATCATGACAAAAGAAAATCGAACTAGGTTATTTTCATTTAAAACACTCTATTTGGCTTTGCTGAGCTTTGTGGTTCTTCATTTGGTGTTGTTGGTTTTTGGACTATCTTTTACGCCGATTTTGTGGAATAGTTGGTTTTTCATTCTTTGTTTGACCTTCCTAATCCATCCCTGGAGAATCTTTTATAGAACAAGAGATGCTAAATGGTATCACCTTATTTTTCAAATATTTAGTGGATTGGTGACATTTTACCTTTGGTTTGCAGCATTCTTTGTTTTATCAGTTATCTCGGATCCAGCCGTCCCTATCAATATAGACTATCGCATAGAAGATAAGGAAATCATCATTGCTAGAGGTTTTTTGGCCCGTACTACTTATGAACATCATGAATTGATCAATCCCTTTATCATGAAGGCAGAAGTAAAATACAACGAAGATACATTTTAATAACTTAGAAAGCGAGTAAACCTATGTCCCGTGCCCAAGCAACTATTTTAACCAACATCTGTCTGATTGAAGACCTCGAAACCCAGCGCGTGGTGATGCAGTTTCGTTCACCCGAAAACAATCGCTGGTCTGGCTATGCCTTTCCAGGAGGACATGTTGAGAATGGCGAGGCCTTTGCCGAGTCTGTCATTCGTGAGATTTATGAAGAAACAGGTCTAACCATTCAGAATCCACAACTAGTCGGTATTAAAAACTGGCCCTTAGATACAGGTGGGCGCTACATCGTCGTTTGCTATAAAGCGACAGAGTTTACTGGAAATCTCCAATCCTCAGAGGAAGGAGAAGTATCTTGGGTGCAAAAAGACCAGATTCCAAACTTGGATCTGGCCTATGATATGTTGCCTTTGATGGAAATGATGGAAGCACCTGACAAGTCTGAGTTCTTCTATCGCCACCGTACAGAGGACGGCTGGGAGAAAGAAATCTTCTAGTCTTTTACCAAATAACCCAACTGATCCAAGGCCTCCTCGATATAGTGGAGGTCTTGTTGTGTCTCGGCTTCAACAAGGTGGTAATGGATGCCGTCTGTCAATTCAGAAAGGGGTCTAAAGTCTGAATTCTCGACTTGTTCCAGAAAGTGCTGGACATCTCGGCGGCAGGTGAGTTTGAGTAGGGTTTCAATTTCACCATAAACGGGATGATCGATTAAGATATTTTGAACGCGTCCGCCATTATCTACAATGGCTAGAAGTTCCTGCCCGATTTCTTCCAGTTCATGTTTCACTTTAAAGAGTTTGTGGACGTAGGGGCTGGCATCATTTTCTTTGTAGATATAGCCACGATTGGTGGATAGGATAGGAGCTCCATCTGCTCGGAGAATAGCGATGTCCTGTACAATGACTTGGCGCGTAACATGGAAGTGTTCAGCCAAGGTTTGACCATTGAGAGCTTTTGGCGCCTCTTTTAACAGTTTGAGAAGAGCTTGTTTGCGATCCTTTGTCATAGTTTTTCCTTTTAGCGACGTTTTCGAAGCACTTTATAGACAGCTAGTGCTAATGTATAGTCTACCATACTATGGACAATTGTTCCAAAACCAACTAGGACAAAGAGAACATAAAACATATTTTCAACATTTGTCCCTGAAGTAGCATAAAAGATGATACAAGCTATTACTTCAGCGATAGCATGAACAACACCCAAAACAAAGTTAAAAATCCAAGACGCCTTTGGTTTATTCAAGGTTTCAGGGAATTTTTTTAAGTACAAAGCTCCCAAAGTACCAAAAACAATGTGTGAAAAGGCACGGAGTACAATAACAGGCGGATAGCCTGCCATCAGAAAACCAAGACTAGAAGCAATAATTACAAAAGCAGCCATCAAAGGCGAAAGAAACATGGCGATAAAGATGGGGATATGACTTCCCAAGGTGTAAGAAGCCGGTGGGATAACGATTTTAAAAGGCATAATGATTGGAATCAAAATCGCTATTGCAGTGAGTAGGGCAGTCATAGTCATAAACTGCGTTTTTTTCCGTATATCCATAAGAACCTCCATTTGTCTGTATATACACAAGTATAGTACAATAAATCACCAATCAAGTCAAGAAGCATTATTGATTTTTCAGGAAAATTTGGTTAAAATGTGGTAAAGAATAATAGGAACTGAGGAGAAATTGTGATGATACTTTTTGTTTACCTAATCGTGGTAATCGTGATGATGTCAAAGCAGAAAAAAGAAGGGAAAGTAGTCTCAGGTTGGACTCGCTTCCTAGTTTATAGTTTATTGGTCCTTTCGCTACTCTCTCTATTAGCAGGTGTTTTGGCTCTTTCACTTGTCTTTAATCCCTTAGTAGGATTTTACTATATGGAAGTTATAGGAATCATGTTAGAAATTGTTCATTTTGTCAATATGATGATTGCTTTTGGTTTGATTTTATTGTCGGTAAGTATATACTTGGATAGTCAGAGAAACCAAGAACCAACTCCTCTTTCACATCATGTAGTGAGACTCGGTGTTCATATCCTTTTGATTATTCTCATGCTTAAAATATGAAAACTCCACTTTCATTATGAAAGTGGAGTTGATTTTTTATTTCTTCAAGGTTTCGAGACGGGGAACAATTGCTACTGTGAGAACGGCAGAGATGACAAGCTCGGCAATAGAGTTTGTAGAAATAACGGTTGCTAGGAGTTTTTGGATATTGCCGTCGAAGACATTTCCAAAAAGGAAGAAGATTCCCCCAAGGACAAAGACGGTGTTGGTAAGGGAACCGAGAGCACCAGCAAAGATGAGACCCGTTCTGTTTTTTAATAATTTATAAACCAAGTAAGGTGTCAGCCCAATCAAAACGCGAGGGACAATAGCGATAATCGCAGAATAGATGTTTCCGTTCGGTACGAATGGTGAGAAGAGGTAGCTTGTTGGAAGGATGGTAATTGTGTTTACCGTTAAGCTCAATAGTCCCATAAGAAAACCAAGTGTAACCCCAACCCGAGGTCCATAGATGATACTAGCAATAATGACTGGAATATGAACGATAGTTGGTTTAATTGGGAATGGGAAAAGGTTAAATAGGAGAGAACTCAAAAAGTGGATAACGAGCATAACTGCAAAAAAGATAGCAATCGGTGCAATGTTAGAGCGTTTGTTCATCGAGGGTTTCCTTTATTCTTTCTAAAATAGTATTCAGGTCAGCTAGGGCGCCTTTGCCGTGATCGCCACAGGCTAGTAGAGATTCTTTTGGAGAGATGATCTGATAACCATAGGTCTCTAATGTTTTTAGATTAGCCTGAGTTGCCGGATGGTCATACATTTTTGTGTTCATGGCTGGTGCGATTAGCTTTTTGACGTGGTCTGGCAGGGCAAGCGCTGTACTTGTCATCATGTTGTCCGCAAAGCCATGGGCTAACTTTGCTATGGTATTAGCAGTAGCAGGGGCTACAATAAAAAGATCGGTTCTTTTGCCTAGTTCGATATGATTGACTTGATTAGGATAAGGCTCCTTCATGACGTCAAGGTGGACAGGATTTTGAGAGAGGACCTGTAGTGTCAACGGTTGGATAAACTCTCTCGCTGCCTCAGTCATTAATACAGTGACATCATGGCCTTGTTTTTTCAAGGAACTGACTAGATCAGCTGCTTTATAGGAGGCAATGGAACCTGTCACTGCGATGAGAATATTTGCCATGGCTTTCCTTTCTATGAATCGTATGCTTGAATTTTTTCAAGGAGGAGGTTTGCAATTTCCTCTTTGGTTTGAACTGTTTGGAGTTGTTCTCTCTCAACAAAGATTGCATCATGCTGATTTGCTGAGATTTGAGTCAGGTCATTTGCAATGATTAAGTCTGCTTGGTTCTTGATAAGACTCTTTCGTGCGATCTCAATGAGATAATCCTTAGAGACATCAACCAGCAATTTAAACCCAATCAGATGAATAGCAGGATTCCATTCCTTGACTAGAGAGATGATTTTTGGAGTTTTTTTCAGGAATAAAACCTGAACTTCATCAGTTGAAGAAATCTTAGCTTCTTTATTTTTCTTATCTAATAATTCTTCCAGGTTAGAGCTCGTCTTAACTTCATCTAGTCCCGTCATATAAACAGGAGTGTAGTCAGACACAGCCATTGAGTGGATTAAGACCTGATATTCCTTAACAAGTTCTTGCATCACAACTAGAAGGTCGTTGGTATTATCAATTTCTCGAATGCTTAGGTTGGGATGAGCTTCTGGCTTCAGAGCTCGTTTTGTCGTTATCAAACAAACTTCATGCCCCGCAGCAAGCAAGGTTTCTGTGATGATTTTCCCCAAGCGACCTGTAGAATGGTTAGTAATAGAGCGGACACTATCAATAGCCTCACTGGTACCGCCCGATGTGACTAAAATTTTCATAGCACTATTGTACACAAAAATAAACAGTAAGTAAAATGAAAGAGATAAAATTTTGCTAAAACAAAGCTACACTATAGTTTATAACTATAAAGCCATATAAAATTTTTCAAAGGGCTCTAAAAATCTTGAAATCAAGGGTATTTACGAACGTTTAGAGAGTTTATGGATGTTAAAAATCTTGTTTTGTGTTATAATGAATTATCACATTAGAGGTTAGAGGAGTTTTGAATGAAAACAGATATTGAAATCGCGCAGAGTATTGAGTTAAAACCAATCGTTGATGTTGTTGAGAAACTGGGTATTTCTTACGATGATTTGGAATTGTATGGAAAGTACAAGGCTAAACTCAGCTTTGATAAAATTCGTGCAGTTGAGAGCAATCCAGTTGGGAAATTGATCTTGGTTACTGCCATCAACCCAACACCTGCTGGTGAGGGGAAATCAACTATTACCATTGGTCTGGCAGACGCCTTGAACAAGATTGGCAAGAAAACTATGATTGCTATTCGCGAACCGTCTCTTGGCCCAGTAATGGGAATTAAGGGTGGTGCTGCTGGTGGTGGTTATGCCCAAGTGTTGCCAATGGAAGACATCAACCTCCACTTTACTGGGGATATGCATGCCATTACAACTGCTAACAATGCCCTTTCTGCCTTGGTTGACAATCACTTGCACCAAGGAAATGAGCTGGGAATTGACCAACGTCGTATTATTTGGAAGCGTGTTGTGGACTTGAACGACCGTGCTCTTCGCCATGTGACTGTTGGTCTTGGCGGTCCTCTAAATGGTATTCCACGTGAGGATGGTTTTGATATTACAGTTGCTTCTGAAATCATGGCGATTTTGTGCTTGGCGACGGACATCGAGGACTTGAAACGCCGTTTGGCTAATATCGTTATCGGCTATCGCTACGACCGTACCCCTGTTTCTGTAGGTGATTTAAAGGTTGAAGGTGCCTTGGCTTTGATCTTGAAAGATGCCATTAAACCGAACTTGGTTCAGACAATTTATGGTACACCTGCCTTTGTACATGGTGGTCCATTTGCCAATATTGCTCATGGATGTAACTCTGTTTTGGCAACAAGCACAGCCCTTCGCTTGGCTGATTATACTGTTACTGAAGCTGGTTTTGGTGCAGACCTTGGCGCTGAGAAATTCCTTGATATCAAAACACCAAACTTGCCAACTTCTCCAGATGCGGTAGTCATTGTTGCAACCCTCCGTGCTCTTAAGATGAATGGTGGTGTGGCTAAAGATGCTTTGACAGAGGAAAATGTTGAGGCAGTTCGTGCAGGTTTTGCTAACTTGAAACGCCACGTTGAGAACATCCGTAAATTTGGAGTGCCTGCAGTTGTCGCGATTAACGAATTTGTTTCTGATACAGAAGCTGAAATCGCTGCCTTGAAGGAACTATGTGCCTCAATTGATGTGCCAGTTGAACTAGCAAGTGTCTGGGCTGATGGCGCAGAAGGTGGTGTAGCACTTGCCGAAACACTTGTCAAGACAATCTCAGAAAATCCAGCTAACTACACACGTCTTTATGACAATAACCTTTCTGTCCAAGAAAAGATTGAAAAGATTGTCACTGAAATCTATCGCGGTACAAAAGTCAACTTTGAAAAGAAAGCTCAAACGCAAATCGCCCAAATCGTTCAGAATGGTTGGGACAAATTGCCAATCTGTATGGCTAAAACTCAGTACAGTTTCTCAGACAATCCAAATGCACTTGGAGCACCAGAGAACTTTGAAATTACCATTCGTGAATTGGTACCAAAATTAGGTGCGGGCTTCATCGTTGCCTTAACAGGTGATGTCATGACCATGCCAGGTCTTCCAAAACGACCAGCAGCTCTCAACATGGATGTTGAAAGCGACGGAACTGTTCTAGGTTTGTTCTAGTATATTGTAATTGAATTAAAATGAGTTTGGAAAAGCTTTCCAAGCTCATTTTCTTGTCTAGATATGGGAGTTGTCTTCAGCTGATGAGAGAGGTGTCTTCTACAAGCAAACAGTCTAGGTAAAGATATTTTCCCTGATTTCTGATATAATAGAAATATTGACTTCAAGAGTAAGGAAGAGAAAATGAACGCATTATTGAATGGAATGAATGACCGTCAAGCTGAGGCGGTGCAAACGACAGAAGGGCCCTTGTTAATCATGGCTGGTGCTGGTTCTGGGAAGACTCGTGTTTTAACTCACAGAATCGCCTACTTGATTGATGAAAAGATGGTCAATCCTTGGAATATCTTGGCCATTACCTTTACCAATAAGGCGGCGCGTGAGATGAAGGAGCGCGCCTATGGCCTCAATCCAGCAACACAGGACTGCCTAATTGCGACCTTTCACTCCATGTGTGTTCGTATTTTGCGTCGTGATGCGGATCATATTGGCTACAATCGTAATTTCACTATTGTAGATCCAGGAGAGCAACGAACTCTCATGAAGCGCATTCTCAAGCAATTAAACTTGGATCCTAAAAAATGGAATGAACGGACTATTTTGGGAACCATTTCCAATGCTAAGAACGACCTAATTGATGATGTGGCTTATGCTGCTCAAGCTGGTGATATGTATACGCAAATCGTAGCTCAGTGTTACACAGCCTATCAAAAAGAGCTTCGTCAGTCAGAGTCGGTTGACTTTGATGATTTGATTATGTTGACTTTGCGTCTCTTTGATCAGAATCCTGATGTTTTGACCTACTACCAGCAGAAGTTCCAGTACATTCATGTTGATGAGTACCAAGATACCAACCATGCCCAGTACCAACTGGTCAAACTCTTGGCTTCACGCTTTAAAAATATCTGCGTAGTCGGTGATGCTGACCAGTCTATTTACGGTTGGCGTGGGGCTGATATGCAGAATATCTTGGATTTCGAGAAAGATTATCCTCAAGCCAAGGTAGTTTTGCTAGAGGAAAATTACCGTTCAACCAAAACCATTCTCCAAGCTGCCAATGACGTCATCAAAAACAATCAAAATCGCCGCCCCAAGAATCTCTGGACCCAGAATGCTGATGGGGAACAGATTATTTACTATCGTGCAAATGACGAACAAGATGAGGCTGTTTTTGTAGCCAAAACCATAGATGAACTTGGTCGTAGTCAAAACTTCCTCCACAAGGATTTTGCAGTTCTTTATCGGACTAACGCCCAGTCTCGTACTATTGAAGAGGCCCTCCTAAAGTCCAATATTCCTTATACCATGGTTGGTGGGACTAAGTTCTACAGCCGTAAGGAAATCCGTGATATTATTGCTTATCTGAATCTTATTGCTAATTTGAGTGACAATATCAGTTTTGAGCGCATTATTAACGAACCAAAACGTGGAATTGGCCCAGGAACCGTTGAGAAAATTCGCGACTTTGCTAATATGCAAGACATGTCTATGCTGGATGCTTCAGCCAATATCATGCTGTCTGGCATCAAAGGAAAAGCAGCACAGTCTATCTGGGATTTTGCCAATATGATTCTGGATTTGCGGGAGCAACTGGATCAATTAACTATCACCGAGCTGGTGGAGGCTGTTCTAGAAAAAACAGGTTATGTCGATATTCTTAATGCTCAGGCAACCTTGGAAAGCAAGGCGCGGGTTGAAAATATCGAAGAGTTCCTATCTGTTACCAAGAACTTTGATGACAATCCTGATAGCCAAGAAGAAACAGGTTTGGATAAACTCAGTCGTTTCTTGAATGACTTAGCCTTGATTGCAGATACGGATACAGGCAGTCAGGAGACATCAGAAGTGACCTTGATGACCCTCCATGCAGCTAAGGGACTTGAGTTCCCAGTTGTCTTTATCATTGGGATGGAGGAGAATGTCTTTCCCCTTAGCCGTGCGGCCGAGGATCCAGATGAATTAGAAGAAGAACGCCGTTTGGCCTATGTAGGTATCACGCGCGCGGAGAAAATCCTCTATCTAACCAATGCCAACTCTCGCTTGCTTTTCGGTCGTACAAATTATAACCGTCCAACACGTTTCATCAATGAAATTAGTTCGGACTTACTTGAGTATCAAGGTTTGGCTCGTCCAGCGAATACTAGCTTTAAGGCATCTTATAGCAGTGGTGGGATTGCTTTCGGTCAAGGCATGAGCTTAGCTCAAGCCCTTCAAGAACGGAAACGCAATGCCGCACCAAGCTCTATCCAGTCAAGTGGTCTCCCATTTGGACAATTTGCAGCTGGAAATAAAAAAGATTCAAGCGATACCAACTGGTCTATTGGGGATATTGCTCTCCACAAGAAGTGGGGGCAAGGGACAGTTCTTGAAGTTTCAGGTAGCGGTGATACTCAGGAATTGAAAATCAATTTCCCAGAAGTGGGGCTGAAAAAACTCTTAGCTAGCGTAGCCCCAATTGAGAAAAAAATCTAATTTTTCATCCTTCTCACGAATAATAAAGTGAGGAGGATTTTTATGTACAGTATTTCATTCCAAGAAGATTCACTCTTGCCTAGAGAAAGACTAGTTAAAGAAGGAGTAGAGGCTCTGAGCAATCAAGAATTGCTAGCAATTCTGCTCAGAACGGGAACGCGTCAGGCTAATGTATTTGAAATTGCCCAAAAAGTCTTGAATAGTCTTAACGGTCTAACTGATTTAAAGAAAATGACCCTGCAGGAATTGCAGAGTCTGTCTGGTATTGGACGGATTAAAGCCATTGAATTACAAGCGGTTATTGAACTGGGACATCGTATTCACAAACATGAAACCCTTGAGATGGATAGTATTCTCAGTAGTCAAAAGCTAGCCAAGAAAATGCAACAGGAACTTGGTGACAAAAAACAAGAGCACCTAGTGGCGCTCTATCTCAATACTCAAAATCAAATCATTCATCAGCAAACTATTTTTATCGGCTCTGCGACACGCAGCATTGCTGAACCGAGGGAAATTCTTCACTATGCTCTCAAGCATATGGCTACCTCCGTGATTCTCGTTCACAATCATCCATCTGGTGCTGTATCTCCTAGTCGAAATGATGATCATGTAACCAAGCTAGTCAAGGATGCCTGCGAACTGATGGGAATTGTTTTCTTGGACCATCTGATTGTCTCGCACTCGGATTACTTTAGTTACCGTGAAAAGACGGATCTGATTTAAGATTACACATGATCTTACTCAATCACTTTTAGAACATAGGAATCTACTTCTGCCATATTGATAACAGGAAGAGGTTTTATCGTGGGTACAAGTAAATTTTCTTGAAAGTAAAGACTTGAACGAAATTTACTTTTTAGTTTGGCATATGCCTTTTTACAAAATCGTTTTGCCTTTTTAGACATTTCTTTCAGCTGTTTTTCTTTTTCTTTTTGAGATAGTTTATCGAAATTCTCTTTATTCTTAGAAAAAGATTGGTAACTTTCCGCTGTTAAAAGTCTATAGAGATTAGAAAGATGAAAGCAAACCCTTATTTCTTTTTCATTGTTTGATAAGAAAAGATTAGCTTCCTTTTTCTTATAAGATATGAAAACATTAGCTTCTATATCTCTCAAAATCTCATAAGTAGAAGGTGTTTTAATTTCATTCATGATTTAATAACCTATTTATAAGTCCTAGAGTTCGTTAACAACATAGTCAAATAGCGTTTTATCTTTGGGGCGATTTTCAAATAGAAATTCAGGATGCCATTGAACACCAAGATAAGGAAAGCCATCCGTAGTTGTCACAGCCTCAATGATTCCATCTTTAGGATCATGTGCTACAACCTTAAGATTTGAAGCTAGATCTTTAATGCTTTGGTGGTGGAAGGAGTTGATGTGAGAGATTTCTCCATAGATTTCTCGGAGAATCGTATCAGGTTCCGTTACGAGACGTTGGGTCGTGTATTCGGCTGAACAGTCCTGCCAATGATCTTCGATATCTTGGTGAAGCGTGCCCCCCATAGCGACATTGAAAAGTTGAGTACCCCGACAAACAGAGAAAATTGGCTTCTTTTGTTTAATCGCTTCTTTGATAAGTGCTAGTTCAAAAATATCTCTTTGAAGGTGGTAGTCATCACTATCAATAGCCTTTGGTTCACCATAGTATTTTGGATCAACATTTTGCCCACCCGTTAGGATGAGCTTATCAATGATACTGATGTAATAGGCAGCCATTTCTTGATCACCAATCGGTAGGATGATTGGAATTCCGCCAGCGTCCTTGACTCCTTCAATAAAGCCCTTTGCTGCATAGCTCATCATGATGTCATCATCTGGATGAGCTTTTTCATTTCCTGTAATCCCAATAACTGGTTTTTTCATAAATGCTTTCGCTTTCTAATCCTCTTTACGCATAAAATAGAGGAGAGTTTGGAGTTCGCTTGTCAAATCGACATACTGAACGACCACATCTTTTGGGAGGTGAAGGTGAACAGGGGAAAAGCTGAGAATACCTTTTATACCTGCATCAACCAAAAGATTGGCAACTTCTTGTGATTGAACACTTGGAACTGTTAGGATAGCAGTTTTGACATCTGCTTCTTTGATTTTTTCTTTAATCTGTGAGATACCATAGATTGGAATCCCATCAGGTGTCTGGCTTCCAACTTCTGGATGGTCATCTAGGTCAAAGCCCATGATAATTTTCATCTTGTTACGCTCGTGGAAGCGGTAGTGGAGAAGGGCATGTCCCATATTTCCAATCCCAACCAGCATAACATTTGTAATTGAGTTATCATTTAGGAGATCAGCAAAAAAATTCATCAATTTTTTGACATCGTAACCAAAACCACGACGACCTAGTTCACCAAAATAGGAAAAATCCCGACGAACGGTCGCAGAATCGATACCGATAGCCTCTGCAATTTGCTTGGAGTTGGCACGTTCGATTTTTTCTGCATGAAATCTCTTGAAAATTCGGTAGTAAAGAGAGAGTCTTTTTGCTGTTGCTTTTGGAATAGCAGACTGTTTATCTTTCACAAAATCACAACCTTTCTATTCTTCTATTTTATAGAAACATTGTGAAAAAATCAACAAAAACAAGAAAAAACTAAGAAATTTCTTAGTTTTTATCTGAAAAATGAGCTTGCGATAGAAAACGGTAGAGATCGCCAACCAATCCTTGATAAATCACCATATCATTCAGCGTTAAGGAGCTGATTAGGAGAGTATCAGGTAGGGTCACACAGCCAGATAGAGATAACATGAGCTCTTCGTAATCCTTATATTCAAGTGTACGTTCTACGTGATAGTTATCTTGATAGGTAAGTCGATACATAGTCAATTATCTTTCTTCTTTAGTGAAGATACCGCGTTCTACAAGGCTGTCCATGAGGAAGTAGAATTTTTCCTGATGAATGTGGTGGTCTTCTGATTTAAAGATATTAACCAAACGAAGGCCAGACTTGTCAGTAATGTTGAGTTTAGCACCTGTAAGGTCTTTATTGATGATGATTTTTAGTTTGAAACCTTCACCACTGTTAGGTACTTTTTCAAGTAGACGAGTCAGTTCGTAGTTTCCAACCTTTGTTTCAAAGAAAGTATTATCTTTCAGTGTGAACTTTTTGACAGTAGGGCTAAGTGTGTAGTCGTAGCGGCAGTTTTGTAGTTTAATGGTTTTTTCGAATGCCATTAGATTAATCTCCAATAATATTTTTTAAGGTTTGTGCGAGTTGTTTCAGTTCTTCCTCAGTATTAAGAGGAGAGAGACTGATACGGACAGATTCTTTCAATCGATGTGAATCTGGTCCATAAAATGCTTTAAGCACATGACTGGTTTGCACAATACCAGCAGTACAAGCTGAACCGGTAGAAATTGAAATTCCTTCAAGGTCTAACCGAAGCAAGAGCAAATCATTTTTTTGACCAGGAAAGCCAATGTTGACAACATAAGGAAGCTGGTGTTGGCTTTCGTTGAGATAGTATTCTAGATTTGCAATCTCATCTAGAAAAGCAGATTTTAATCCCTCTAGTTTTTGGTAATGCTCAACTTGGTCATTTAAATCCTCTTTGAGAGCAGCGACCATACCTACAATAGCAGCGAGGTTTTCTGTTCCAGCCCGTTTCTTTTGTTCTTGGTCTCCACCGTGAAGGTAGGAATCAAAGTCCGCGGAAGAAGCGTAAAGAAATCCGACTCCTTTTGGTCCATGGAATTTATGGGCAGAAGCGCTGAGGAAATCAATTCCCAATTCCTCGGGATGGATAGGAATTTTTCCGATAGCTTGAACAGCATCTACATGATAAGCAACAGGATGGTCTTTTAAAATATGTCCAATCTCAGCGATAGGTAAGAGGCTACCTGTTTCATTATTAGCGTACATGGTGGAAACGAGAATGGTATCGTCACGTAAGGCTTCTTGAATTTGCTGGGCAGTTATTTCTTGATTTACTGGTTGGATGATAGTTGCTTCAAAACCAAAATGTTGCACCAGATAATCGATGGTCTCAAGTACAGAATGGTGTTCAATAGCTGTCGTGATAATATGTTTTCCACGATTTTGATGACGGAGACAATAGCCAATAATGGCTGTATTGTTACTTTCTGTACCGCCAGACGTGAAAAAGATATGTTGAGGTTTGGTTCCTAGTAAGTGGGCTAAGTCCTGACGAGCTTCTCGTAAGAGTTTGCCAGCCTGCCGACCATGACCATGAATACTAGAAGGATTACCATGAGTTTCTTGCATGACCTTGGTCATTTCTGCAATAGCTACTGCTGACATAGGAGTCGTAGCAGCATTGTCCAAATAAATCAAAGAATCACCTTATTTCTTTTTGTTGTAAGCAAAGAGTGGGCTTACTGGTTTTCTTTCATGGATGCGGACGATAGCATCTCCGATTAATTCACTAGCAGTAATGTAACATACATTTTCTGGAGTTCTTTCTTTGGTTGCTACTGAGTCTGTCACAAGGATTTCTTTGATGTTTGTAGCGTCAAGAAGGTCTGCTGCCCCTTCAACAAATAAACCGTGACTAGATACTGCATAAATCTCAGTTGCGCCTTCACGTTCAACGATTTTGGCTGCTTCAGAGAAAGTACGACCAGTATTTAGGATATCGTCAATCAAGATAGCCTTCTTGCCTTCAACATCCCCAATGATATAGCCTTCGTTACGATCAGAATCGTCTTGAGCGTAGTCAATGATAGCGATAGGAGCATCAAGGTATTCAGCCAAACTACGTGCACGTTTAACACCAGAGTTCTTTGGACTGACAACAACAACATCAGAGCCAAGAAGTCCTTTATCACAGTAGTGCTTAGCAAATAGAGGAACAGTATAAAGATTATCTACAGGAATATCAAAGAAACCTTGGACCTGAACAGCGTGGAGGTCCAGCGTTAGAACACGGCTTACACCAGCTTTGACAAGCATATTGGCAACCAGTTTCGCAGTGAGGGGTTCGCGAGAAGAAGCGATACGATCCTGACGCGCATAACCAAAGTAAGGAAGGACAACGTTGATGCTATGAGCACTTGCACGTACACAAGCGTCAACCATGATCAACAACTCCATCAAGTGGTTGCTAACAGGGTAGCTGGTTGACTGGATGATGTAGACATCGTAACCACGGACACTTTCTTCAATGTTGACCTGGATTTCGCCGTCAGAAAATTGACGAGAGGATAATTTCCCGAGAGGCACACCAACTGTATCCGCAATCTTTTGAGCGATTTCATGGTTAGAGTTTAGGGTGAAAAGTTTCATGTTGTTTCTATCTGACATTATAGACCGTCCTCTGTAAACTTTGTGAATCTTCTTTGAGAAAGTTTTGTTTTTCAAAGCCAGATTCTTTTATTTTTATCTTTTCTATTTTACCAAAAAAAGGAGATTATTTCAGCTTTTTTTAATGCTTTTAATAAAACGAATTAATTTTGATGGAGCTTTCTGATAAGTAATCTGTTTTTCATCTAAAAATCTCTGAAAATCTTCTTTCCCTTTTTCATGGTCGGTGACTTCAAGCTCGAGTTCATAGTCCGTCTGGTCAAAGTATCGACTTTCATCTAAGGCCATTAAGCCAATTTCAGTTTTCATTTCATAACGTAGAGTGGAAAGACAGCCTAGAACAAACCAGTCATGGCTTTCGATGCCAATCTTAGAGAGCTTCTCTAGAACGAGCCCTTGAGGTAGTTTTTGTTTTTCTAGGTATGATTCAGCTTCTGGAAGAGTTAGTTTCTGGTTGTATTCCATATTTCCTACAGTTTGAGGCACTTTCAAGGTCAATTCCGCCCAATCTGAAAAGGTGCGAATGCGCATGGCAACCTTCTTTTCACGCAATTGGAAATCTGGCGTGTCAATGTAGTAGTTCTTCTGAAGAACGGGTTGGATATGGGAAAACTTTTTTTTTAGATGATCATATTCCTCTTTTTTCAGAAGTGTTTTCAATTCTATTTCTAAATGTTTCATTTTTTCAACCTTTTCTATATCTTTGAAAGCGATTTATGGTATAATGGACAATGTATTTATTGTATACGAATGTACTGAAAAAATCAAAGATTTTCGACAGAGCAATCAAACATTACAAGGGAGAGAGTATGACCATAGAATGGGAAGAATTTTTAGATCCTTACATTCAGGCTGTTGGTGAATTGAAGATTAAACTTCGGGGAATTCGCAAACAGTATCGTAAGCAAAACAAGCATTCTCCGATTGAGTTTGTAACGGGTCGTGTCAAACCGATTGAAAGTATCAAAGAAAAAATGGCTCGTCGAGGAATTACATATGCAAGTCTGGAACATGATCTGCAAGACATTGCGGGTTTACGTGTCATGGTTCAGTTCGTTGATGACGTTAAAGAAGTAGTTGAGATTCTACGTAAACGCCAAGATATGAGAGTCGTTCAGGAACGAGACTATATCACTCATCGTAAGGCTTCGGGCTATCGTTCTTATCACGTGGTTGTCGAGTACACGGTTGATACGATCAACGGAGCTAAGACGATTTTGGCGGAAATTCAAATACGGACGTTAGCCATGAATTTCTGGGCTACGATTGAACACTCGCTCAATTATAAATACCAGGGCGATTTTCCAGAAGAAATCAGGACAAGATTGGAAATTACAGCGAAAATAGCTCATCAGCTAGATGAAGAAATGGGTAAGATTCGTGACGATATTCAGGAAGCGCAGGCTCTCTTTGATCCATTGAGCAGAAAATTAAATGACGGTGTAGGAAATAGTGACGATACAGATGAAGAATACAGGTAAACGAGTTGACCTCATAGCAAATAGAAAGCCGCAAAGTCAGAAGGTTTTGCATGAGCTGAGGGAAAAACTCAAGAAACAACATTTTATACTGAACGATACCAATCCCGACATCGTCATTTCTATTGGTGGCGACGGGATGCTTTTGTCTGCCTTTCACAAGTATGAGAATCAGTTAGACAAGGTTCGATTTGTAGGTGTTCATACAGGGCATTTGGGATTTTACACAGATTATCGTGATTTTGAGTTGGATCAATTGGTGACCAATCTCCTACTCGATACTGGTGCCAAAGTTTCTTATCCAGTCTTGAATGTTAAGGTAACGCTTGAAAATGGAGAAGTGAAAATCTTCCGGGCCTTAAATGAAGCCAGCATCCGTCGATCAGATCGCACCATGGTTGCGGATATCATCATTAACCACGTTCCGTTCGAGCGATTTCGTGGAGATGGAGTGACTGTTTCAACGCCGACGGGAAGTACTGCCTACAGCAAGTCCTTGGGTGGAGCTGTCTTGCATCCTACCATTGAAGCCTTGCAGTTGACGGAGATAGCGAGTCTTAACAACCGAGTCTATCGCACTTTGGGATCATCGATCATTATTCCCAAAAAAGATAAGATTGAACTTTTGCCGACACGCAATGATTATCACACGATATCAGTCGATAACAGCGTCTATTCATTCCGTAATATCGAACGGATTGAGTATCAAATCGATCATCACAAGATTCACTTCGTAGCGACTCCAAGCCACACTAGTTTCTGGAATCGTGTCAAAGATGCCTTCATTGGCGAGGTGGATGAATGAGGTTCGAATTTATCGCAGATGAGCACGTCAAAGTCAAAACTTTCCTCAAGAAACATGAGGTTTCCAAGGGACTTTTGGCTAAGATTAAGTTTCGAGGTGGGGCTATTCTGGTCAATGACCAACCTCAAAATGCGACTTATCTCTTAGATATTGGAGACAGGGTGACTATTGATATCCCTTCAGAAGAAGGGTTTGAGAGTCTTGAAGCAATTGAGCGTCCACTGGATATTATCTATGAGGATGACCATTTTCTGGTTTTGAATAAGCCTTATGGAGTAGCTTCCATCCCCAGTGTTAATCATTCCAATACCATTGCCAATTTTATCAAGGGCTACTATGTTAAGCAAGAATATGAAAACCAGCAAGTTCACATCGTGACTAGGCTTGATAGAGATACATCTGGTTTGATGCTCTTTGCCAAGCACGGCTACGCTCATGCACGTTTAGACAAGCAACTGCAACGAAAGTCTATCGAAAAACGCTACTTTGCTTTAGTTAAAGGAGATGGATATTTGGATCCAGAAGGGGAGATTATCGCACCAATTGCGCGTGATGTGGACTCTATTATCACGAGACGGGTTGCCAAAGGTGGGAAATACGCTCATACGTCTTACAAAGTTGTAGCGTCTTATGGAAATATTCACCTAGTCGATATTCGCCTGCATACTGGACGAACTCATCAGATACGAGTGCATTTTTCTCACATCGGTTTTCCTTTGTTGGGAGATGATCTCTATGGAGGTAGTCTGGATGACGGCATTCAGCGTCAGGCCTTGCATTGTCATTATTTATCTTTTTATCATCCTTTTCTAGAGCGAGATTTGCAATTAGAAAGCCCCTTACCGGATGATTTCAGCAATCTTATTACTCAGTTATCAACTAATACTCTTTAAAAACTATTTGGAGTATAATTTATTTTCTTAAAGGAGAAAACTCATGGAAGTTTTTGAAAGTCTCAAAGCCAACCTGGTTGGCAAAAATGCTCGTATCGTTCTCCCTGAAGGAGAAGAGCCACGTATTCTTCAAGCAACAAAACGCTTGGTAAAAGAAACAGAAGTAATCCCTGTTTTGCTTGGAAACCCTGAAAAAATTAAAATTTATCTCGAAATCGAAGGGATCATGGATGGTTATGAAGTCATTGACCCTCAACACTATCCTCGATTTGAAGAAATGGTTGCTGCTTTAGTAGAGCGTCGTAAGGGCAAAATGACTGAAGAAGAAGCGCGCAAAGTTTTGGTTGAAGACGTCAATTACTTTGGTGTGATGCTAGTCTACTTGGGCTTGGTTGACGGTATGGTATCTGGTGCGATTCACTCAACTGCCTCAACAGTTCGCCCAGCCCTTCAAATCATCAAAACTCGTCCAAATGTAACTCGTACTTCAGGTGCCTTCCTCATGGTACGTGGTACGGAACGTTACCTATTTGGTGACTGTGCCATTAACATCAATCCAGATGCAGAAGCCTTGGCTGAAATTGCGATCAATTCAGCAATCACAGCTAAGATGTTTGGTATTGAACCTAAAATTGCAATGCTAAGCTATTCTACTAAAGGTTCAGGATTTGGTGAAAGTGTTGATAAGGTCGTAGAAGCAACTAAAATTGCTCACGACTTGCGCCCTGACCTTGAGATTGATGGTGAATTGCAATTTGACGCTGCCTTTGTTCCTGAAACTGCAGCTCTAAAAGCTCCAGGAAGTAACGTAGCTGGTCAAGCAAATGTCTTTATCTTCCCAGGTATCGAAGCCGGAAATATCGGTTACAAGATGGCCGAGCGCCTTGGTGGTTTTGCGGCTGTCGGACCTGTTTTACAAGGTTTGAACAAACCTGTTAACGACCTTTCTCGTGGATGTAATGCAGATGATGTGTACAAGTTGACCCTTATCACAGCAGCTCAAGCAGTTCATCAATAAGATTTAGTCCTCTTTCCCATGGGAAGAGGCTTTTTAGTACTGAGAAAAGGACAGTTAGAAGCTTCTATGTTATACTAGATATATGTTAGATTTGAAAGAATACGGTATCGTCATGTGGCCAGAGGAGAAGATTATTTCTTTTCGAGAGAAACTCCTCAACTGGTATGATGAAAACAAGCGAGATTTACCTTGGCGGAGAAGTAAAAATCCTTATAACATCTGGGTATCTGAAATCATGCTCCAGCAGACCAGAGTGGATACAGTTATTCCATACTACGAACGATTCTTGGACTGGTTTCCAACTATTGAAAGTCTGGCGAATGCCCCTGAAGAGCGTCTGTTGAAGGCTTGGGAGGGATTGGGTTATTATTCTCGAGTACGCAATATGCAGACTGCAGCCCAGCAGATTATGGCTGACTTTGGTGGTCAATTTCCAAACACCTATGAAGGAATATCTCGCCTGAAAGGGATTGGCCCTTATACTGCGGGAGCTATTTCCAGTATCGCTTTTAATTTGCCTGAGCCAGCGGTCGATGGCAATGTCATGCGAGTTTTGGCACGCTTGTTTGAGGTTAATCATGATATCGGAGTTCCCAGCAATCAAAAGATTTTCCGAGCTATGATGGAAATCTTGATTGACCCGAAACGACCAGGTGATTTTAACCAAGCTCTGATGGATTTAGGTTCTGACATAGAGGCTCCGGTTAACCCTCGACCAGAAGAAAGTCCTGTTAAGGACTTTAGCGCAGCCTATCAGAACGGAACTATGGATGTATATCCGATTAAAGAACCCAAGAAAAAACCTCTCCCAATTTATCTCAAGGCTTTGGTTGTACGCAACGACCATGGTCAATATCTACTTGAAAAAAATGAAAGCGAGAAACTACTAGCTGGTTTTTGGCATTTCCCCTTGATCGAAGTTGATGATTTCTCAAGTGATGACGATCAGCTAGATCTCTTTTCACAAGTCAAAGAGGAAAGCAGAGCATTTGGACCAAGCCCTCAAGAAAACTTTGAGCAGGATTATGATTTAAAAGTGAATTGGTCCCATCAAGTATTTGACCAGGTCAAGCATGTATTTAGTCATCGGAAATGGCATATTCAAATCCTAGCAGGTCAAGTGACGGAAACAAAACAGTTTTCTGACAGAGAAGTTCGTTGGGTTACTCCTCAGGAGTTTTCTGATTATCCACTTGCTAAACCTCAACAAAAGATTTGGCAGGCTTATAAAACAACTCTTGAAGATGAAGGCCTACAGTAGCCATTTGTGCCTTCTTTGCATTTTTTTGTTATAATAGATAGAGAAAAGGTGATAAAATGAAAAAAATATTAATTGTAGATGATGAGAAACCAATCTCAGATATTATTAAGTTTAATATGGCCAAGGAAGGTTATGAAGTCGTTACAGCCTTCAATGGTCGTGAGGCAATCGAGCTATTTGAAGCTGAGCAACCGGATATTATTATCCTCGACTTGATGCTACCTGAAATTGATGGTTTAGAAGTTGCTAAAGCTATTCGTAAGACTAGTAGCGTGCCGATTATCATGCTATCAGCTAAGGATAGCGAGCTTGACAAGGTTATTGGTTTAGAGTTAGGTGCAGACGATTATGTTACAAAACCTTTCTCAAACCGTGAGTTGCAAGCACGTGTTAAGGCTCTCCTTCGTCGTACAGACCTGGTTTCTGTGGATAGCCAAGAGTCCGATGAGAAGAAGACGCAGCCTTTACAAATTGGTGATTTGGAAATCGTTCCAGATGCTTACGTGGCTAAGAAATATGGTGAGGAATTAGATTTGACCCACCGTGAGTTTGAACTCTTGTATCACTTGGCATCTCATATTGGACAAGTGATTACACGTGAACACTTGCTTGAGACTGTATGGGGTTATGACTATTTTGGTGATGTTCGTACTGTGGACGTGACCATTAGACGCTTGCGTGAAAAGATCGAAGACACACCAAGCCGTCCAGAGTACATTCTCACACGTCGTGGTGTTGGATACTATATGAGAAATAATGATTGAAGATATTAGACAAACTATCTTGACCAGCGATTTTATCTTTATCTTGATTTTACTGGGCTTTATCCTGGTGGTGACCTTGCTGTTACTGGAAAATCGTCGGGATAATATCCGTCTGAAGGAGATAAATCAAAAGGTTAAGGACTTGATTGCAGGTGATTATTCTCAAGTTTTGGACTTGCAAGGAAGTACAGAAATCACCAATATCACCAATAATCTGAACGATTTGTCAGAAGTTATTCGTTTGACCCAAGAAAATCTGGAACAAGAGAGTAAACGATTGAACAGTATTCTTTCTTACATGACAGATGGCGTTCTTGCGACCAATCGTCGTGGCCAGATTACTATGATCAACGATATGGCCAAGAAACAGCTCGGTGTGCAGAAAGAAGATGTTCTGAATAAAAGCATCCTTGAATTGCTTAAGATAGAAGATGAGTATGAGCTGCGTGATCTAATTACACAGATTCCTGAGTTGACGATTGACTCCCAGGATGTGAATGGGGAATACCTGAGCCTTCGTGTACGTTTTGCTCTGGTTCGTCGTGAGTCAGGTTTCATCTCTGGTTTGGTTGCCGTTTTACATGATACGACCGAGCAGGAGAAGGAAGAGCGTGAGCGAAGACTCTTTGTTTCGAACGTGAGTCACGAGTTGCGAACTCCTTTGACCAGTGTTAAATCTTATCTTGAAGCCTTGGACGAGGGAGCTCTGTATGATCCTGTTGCTCCTGATTTTATCAAGGTTTCACTCGATGAAACCAACCGTATGATGCGGATGGTGACAGATCTCTTGCATCTCTCTCGTATTGATAATGCGACCACTCAGTTAGATGTGGAATTGATTAATTTTACAGCATTCATCACCTTTATTCTCAACCGCTTTGATAAGATGAGAAGCCAGGATGACGAGAAAAAATATGAGCTTGTCAGAGATTACCCTATTAATTCAGTTTGGATCGAGATTGATACCGATAAGATGACTCAGGTGATTGATAATATTCTTAACAATGCCATTAAGTACTCACCAGATGGTGGGAAAATCACTGTCAGCATGAAAACTACTGATGACCAGATGATTTTATCCATCAAAGACCAAGGTCTAGGTATTCCAAAGCAAGATTTGCCTAAGATTTTTGACCGCTTCTACCGTGTGGATCGTGCAAGAAGTCGGGCTCAAGGTGGAACCGGTCTAGGTCTGGCTATCGCAAAAGAAATCATCAAACAACACAATGGCTTTATATGGGCCAAAAGTGAATACGGTAAGGGCTCAACCTTTACAATAGTGCTCCCTTATGATAAGGATGCCGTAAAAGAAGAAATATGGGAGGACGAAATAGAAGACCAGAATGAGTGAAAAAGGCTTTAAATACAGTATTTTAGCATCAGGTTCTAGTGGGAATTCCTTTTACCTGGAAACCCCAAAAAAGAAAATCCTAGTAGATGCGGGCTTGTCTGGTAAGAAAATTACCAGCCTGCTAGCTGAAATCAATCGCAAACCTGAAGATTTGGATGCGATTCTGATTACGCATGAGCATTCAGACCATATTCATGGGGTCGGTGTCTTGGCTCGTAAATATGGCATGGATCTTTACGCCAATGAAAAGACTTGGCAGGCTATGGAAAATAGCAAGTATCTTGGCAAGGTTGATTCTTCGCAAAAGCATATCTTTGAAATGGGTAAAACCAAAACCTTTGGCGATATCGATATTGAGAGTTTTGGTGTTAGCCATGATGCGGCAGCACCCCAGTTTTACCGATTTATGAAAGACGACAAGAGTTTTGTCGTGTTGACCGATACAGGCTATGTAAGTGACCGTATGGCTGGAATAGTCGAAAATGCGGACGGTTATCTCATAGAGTCCAACCACGATGTAGAGATTTTGCGAGCAGGATCTTATGCTTGGCGACTCAAACAGCGAATTCTATCGGATCTCGGTCACCTTTCTAACGAGGATGGTGCTGAGGCCATGATTCGTGCAATGGGAAATCGGACTAAGAGAATCTATCTTGGGCATTTATCCAAAGAGAACAATATTAAAGAACTAGCCCACATGACCATGGTCAATCAGTTAGCTCAAGCAGATCTAGGAGTAGGAGTGGATTTTCAAGTTTACGATACGTCTCCAGACACTGCAACACCTTTAACGGATATATAAAAATGAACACCAAGTGGTGTTCATTTTTAATGAATCGTAGTTTTAAATTTATGCTATAATAAATTCATAAGCGATTATAATGGAGAAATATAAATTGAAGAAGACTTGGACATTTTCAGATTACTATGACACAATCATATTATTATTAGCATTGATATCTGTGGTGCTAGTTATTTTTGGATTTATGGATGTTATAGATTTGCATAATCCGCCTTACAATATTATTGATTTAATGATTTGGATAGTGTTTATAGTAGACTATCTATGGCGTTTCTTTACTAGTAAAGAAAAATTTCGTTTCATTATTGATAATATTTTTGATTTATTGGCAATCCTTCCATCAAATGCTATTTTTACAGTTTTCCGTTTGGGACGTATTTTTCGTTTAGCAAAATTAACAAAATTAGTTAAACTTACAAGGTTATTAAGAATAATTGGCTTAAGTGGAAAATTAGAAAGAAAAGCTAGTAGATTACTACGAACGAATGGCTTGCTTTATATCTTATATGTCAATGTATTTATTGTATTTGTTGGAAGCTCAATCTTCTCAGTTGTAGAGGAGAAGGCTTTCTCAGATAGTCTTTGGTGGGCTATTGTTACAGTAACAACTGTTGGTTATGGTGATATTATTCCTGCGTCGATTTTTGGGAAGTGGTTAGCTGTTTTACTAATGCTTGTTGGTATTGGCACAATAGGAATGTTAACGAGTTCCTTGACAAACTTTTTTGTAAAGGATAATCCAGATGATCAGATAAAGCTTGATAAACTCCAAGACGAATTAATAACTCAAAGATTATTACTAGAGAAACAATCTGAGAAGATAGAAGAACTGCATAGAATAATACAAGACTTGCTTGAAAAAAAGTAATTTAGACTATACAAAAACCACTCGATGAGTGGTTTTTTTACAATCCAGCAAAGTCCTTGATTTCTTGTGCGGACATAGAAGAGTCGCAACGGACATTGATTTGGCCATCTAAAATGTGAACAAATCCTGGTACGGTTGGGATTCCATAACGTGAGCGGAATTCTTGCAATTCATTGAGTTGGCTTGGTTCTTCACTGTTGATGAAGTAGATGTGAGCTTTGGTTTCAGCTACGACACCTGCCAATGTGCCTGCAAATTTACGGCAGTAAGGGCAAGTTTTGCGGCCGATAAAGAAAGTTGCAGTTTCTTTCTTATCAAGTGCTTCTTGGGCACGCGCAACAGTTGTAACTTCAAGATCTTTAATGTTTTCTAAAAATTGTTCCATGAGATTACCTCGCTTTCATTGATAAGTCTAGTATGCCATAAAGTTTCCAAAAATGCTTAGATTTGATACGAAAAAAAGATGAGATTGGTTGGTCTCATCTTTTATAATTTCTTATTTTACAAACACATTGATTTCCGCTTCGATGTTAGCGATTTTAGCTTGTGATTCTTCGTTGCTTTCACCTACAACGGCAATGTAGAACTTGATTTTTGGTTCAGTACCTGAAGGGCGAACTGCAATCCATGAACCGTCAGCAAGTGTATATTTCAAAACATCACTTGGAGGAGTTGTCAAGTTTGTAACAGTTCCGTCAGCAGCAGTAGCAGTTTGTGCCTTGAAGTCTTCTACGACAGTGATAGCTGTTGCGTTCCATTCTTTTGGAGCATTGTTGCGAAATTTAGCCATAGTCGCTTTGATTTGTTCAGCACCATCAACACCAGAAAGGGTAACAGAGATAGTCTTTTCTGCGTAGTAGCCGTATTCTTTATAGATTTCTTTGATACCGTCAGCAAGTGTCAAACCACGTGAACGGTAGTAGGCAGCAAGCTCAGCAACGACAAGAACGGCTTGGATAGCATCTTTATCACGTACGAATGGCTTAATCAAGTAACCGAAGCTTTCTTCAAATCCCATCATGTAAGTGTGATTGTGTTTTTCTTCAAATTCTTGAATTTTTTCAGCGATAAATTTGAAACCTGTCAAAACGTTGAACATGGTTGCGCCGTAGCTTTCAGCAATCTTCGTTACCAAGTCAGTTGATACGATGGATTTGCAGAGGGCTGCATTTTCAGGAAGAGTTCCAGCATTTTTGTGGGCTTCCAAGATGTATTTAGCCATGATAGCGCCGATTTGGTTACCTGAAAGGTTGAGGTAGCTACCATCTTTTTGAAGAACTTCAACACCAACACGGTCAGCGTCAGGGTCAGTTGCAACAAGCACATCTGCACCAACTTGACGACCAAGTTCTTCAGCAAGGGCAAAGGCTGCTTGGCTTTCTGGGTTTGGAGATTTTACAGTAGAGAAATCAGGGTCTGCAGTTGCTTGTGCTTCAACAACCTGAACAGAGTCAAATCCTGCTTGAGCAAGAGCACGACGAGCCAACATTTCACCCGTACCATGAAGTGGTGTGTAGACAATCTTCATGTCTTTACCGAATTCTTCAATCAATGTTGGGTTGATGTTTACGTCCTTAACTTCTTTAAGATATTCAACATCGACAGCTTCGCCAATTACTTCAATCAAGCCAGAAGCTTTTTCAGCTTCGACATCAGCAACTTCCACAGCGAATGGATTTTCGATTGCACGAATGTAAGTTGTCAAAGCATCTGCATCATGTGGAGGCATTTGTCCACCGTCTTCTCCGTAAACCTTGTAACCGTTAAATGGAGCAGGATTGTGACTGGCAGTAATCATGATACCTGCGAAACAGTTGAGGTGACGAACAGCGAATGAGAGTTCTGGAGTTGGACGGAGGCTTTCAAATACGTAAGATTTGATACCGTGTTTAGCAAGAACTGCCGCAGATTCAAAGGCAAACTCAGGTGAGAAGTGACGGCTATCATAGGCAATCGCCACACCACGTTCTTTTTCATTTCCACCTTTTGACTCAATCAAACGAGCCAAACCCTCAGTTGCTTGACGAACAACATAGATATTGATACGGTTTGTACCAGCACCGATCAAACCACGCATACCTGCAGTACCAAATTCAAGATTTGTATAGAAGGCATCTTCCTTTGTTTTTTCGTCCATATTTTCCAAATCTTGACGAAGGTAGTCTGGAAGGTCAGCAAAATCGACCCATTTTTGATAATTTTCTTGGTAAGTCATAGAGTGTCTCCTTTGTTTATTTGCTTTAATCGCTTTCATTATATCACGATTTGACATTTTAGTAAAACGTTAGCATAACTTAAAATGTAGGAAATTTACTTATGCACTTTAGCGGGAAAATGGTGGGTACCATGCTTACTTATACTAAGTTAGGGATGAATATCAATTATCTAATTTTTAAAAATACTAAAAGTTATAGTATTTTTGTGGGATTTTAAATAAAATAAATCGTAAATATTGTTATATTCTATTTATTTTATAAAGAATTCTTTAATGTATCAAATGAAGGTATAGAAAAATTTAATGTAAAACTCTATAAATTTAAGATATTTTGAAAATATCTGGTTTCTGTTTTGAATTTTATAGTGCGTATGGTAAAATATAGTAAATCATTAAAGGAGAATCCATTATGAAAAAAATTCTTAAGCATTCTGCTTTGCTTTTATCAGCTTTAGCACTTGTTGCCTGTGGAGCTCAAAAAAAAGCAAGCGACAATGGTACTGCCTCAAACTCAAACTTTGAAGTTTCTGTAAAAGACGGTATGTTTGTATTGCCTAAAGACGAAGATTCATCTTCAAGCTACCTTGCACTTCAAGTCGAAATCAAGAACAATCGTGATAAACAGTTTAGTTTTACTAGCCAAGATATTACGCTTTATAATGAAAAAGATGAAAAATTACAACCAATTCAAATCCACGAAAGCGACAGTAAAACTAAGTTTATGTCATATGGAGACAGTCTTTCTAAAGGAAAGAGCGTTGCTGGTTATGTAGTGTATGAGGTTGACAAGAACGCTAAGTATGAACTCCACTTTGCGCCTAGCTTTTACGATGATATCAAAGAAAATTCTAAAAAGAATAACGATGTAGCAATCAAGGTGGATCCAAGTCAGTACGAAGATCATATTGATGAAGCTAAAGATGTTATGAAAAAATATGTTGATGCTGTTTATCTTAATGGGGAAAGTTCTGGTGGTGGAACGAACCTGAGCGCTACTGATAATAAGTCGCAAGTTGTAGCACTTGCTGATGATAAAAAATCTTCTGATAATAGTGCTGAATTCACAAACGATGCGAAAGCTGATAAAGAAGAGTTTATCAAGAAATTTACAGAATCATTCGGAAAAGGCTTCTATAACTACAAACCGTCTGATTCAGAACTTAGAACATTCGCAGATGCCTACATCAAAGCAAATGCTAAGAGAGCAAAAGTTGATTATAAAGTGAAGACATATTTGCCAGACTATGCTGTTGTTTATGTTAGACCAGAAACAATCGACTTGGATAATTTGAATGTTCATGAATTGAGCCGTAAATTCTACGAAGAAAACAAAGGTAAATATAGCAACTACTCAGAAGCTATGAAAGCTGGTGAAAAATACATTTTAGAAAATGCACCAAGTCAATTTGATTCAACTCCACTAGACACTAGTGATAACATGAAAAAAGAGGGTTATGAAATTAAAATGACCAAGAAAGATGGTAAATGGACCATTGATACCTCTTCTAAAAACTATGACTTAAAAGATATGGCTCGCACATTCCGTGGAGGCATTGGATACTAAGATGAAAGGTTCGAGTTTATGACTCGAACTTTTTTTGTTGCAATTGTGCAAAAGAGAAAAAGATAGTAAAATAGAGATATGATTATTTTACAAGCTAATAAAATTGAACGATCTTTTGCTGGTGAGGTTCTCTTTGAACATATCAACCTGCAAGTAGATGAACGAGACCGGATTGCTCTTGTTGGGAAAAATGGTGCAGGTAAGTCTACTCTTTTAAAGATTTTGGTTGGAGAAGAGGAGCCAACTAGTGGAGAAATCAATAAGAAAAAAGATATCTCTCTGTCTTACCTAGCTCAAGATAGCCGTTTTGAGTCTGAGAATACCATATACGATGAAATGCTTCACGTCTATGATGACTTGCGTCGGACAGAGACACAACTGCGTCAGATGGAGTTGGAGATGGGTGAAAAGTCTGGTGAGGATTTGGATAAACTGATGGCGGATTATGATCGTTTATCAGAGAATTTCCGTCAGGCTGGTGGCTTTACCTACGAAGCTGATATCCGCGCTATCTTGAATGGTTTCAAGTTTGACGAGTCTATGTGGCAGATGAAAATTGCCGAGCTTTCGGGTGGTCAAAATACCCGTCTGGCACTGGCTAAAATGCTCCTTGAAAAGCCCAATCTCTTAGTCTTGGACGAGCCAACCAACCACTTGGATATTGAAACGATTGCTTGGTTAGAGAATTACTTGGTGAACTATAGCGGCGCCCTCATTATTGTCAGTCACGACCGTTACTTTTTGGATAAGGTTGCGACGGTTACACTGGATTTGACCAAGCATTCCTTGGATCGTTATGTGGGCAATTATTCTCGTTTTGTTGAGTTGAAGGAGCAAAAGCTAGCTACTGAGGCAAAAAACTATGAAAAGCAACAAAAGGAAATCGCTGCTCTAGAAGACTTTGTCAATCGCAATCTAGTCCGAGCTTCAACGACCAAGCGTGCCCAATCTCGCCGTAAACAACTAGAAAAAATGGAGCGTTTGGACAAGCCTGAAGCTGGCAAGAAATCAGCTAATATGACCTTCCAGTCTGAAAAAACGTCGGGAAATGTCGTTTTGACTGTTGAAAATGCGGCTATTGGCTATGATGGGGAAATATTGTCAGAACCTATCAATCTTGACCTTCGTAAAATGAATGCTGTTGCCATCGTTGGACCAAACGGCATCGGGAAATCAACCTTTATCAAGTCGATAGTAGACCAGATTCCTTTTATCAAGGGAGAAAAGCGATTTGGAGCCAATGTTGAGGTTGGCTACTATGATCAGACTCAAAGTAAGCTAACACCGAGTAATACTGTTCTGGATGAACTCTGGAATGATTTTAAACTGACTCCAGAAGTTGAAATTCGCAACCGTCTTGGCGCCTTCCTTTTTTCAGGAGATGATGTCAAAAAATCAGTAGGCATGTTGTCAGGTGGCGAGAAAGCTCGTATGTTGCTTGCCAAACTTTCAATGGAAAACAATAACTTCTTGATTTTGGACGAGCCGACCAACCACTTGGATATTGATAGCAAGGAAGTGTTAGAAAATGCTCTGATTGATTTTGATGGGACCCTTCTGTTTGTCAGTCATGACCGTTACTTTATCAATCGTGTAGCCACTCATGTACTGGAATTGTCTGAAAACGGCTCAACCCTCTACCTTGGAGATTATGACTACTATGTTGAAAAGAAAACAGAAGTAGAAATGGCTCAGGCTGAGGAAGCTTTAATTAGCAATCAAGCAAAAGAAGCAAGCCCAGCTAATGACTATCAGGCCCAGAAAGAAAGTCAGAAAGAAGCCCGTAAGCTCATGCGCCAAATAGAGAGTTTAGAGGCTGAAATCGAAGAGTTAGAAACTCAAAGCCAAGCCATTTCTGAAAAAATGCTGGAAACCAACGATGCTGAAAAACTCATGGAATTTCAGACAGAACTGGACAAAATTAGCCATCGTCAGGAAGAAGCCATGCTTGAGTGGGAAGAATTATCAGAGCAGGTGTAAAGATGAAACATCTAGGAAAGGTTTTTCGTGAATTTCGAACAAGTGGGAAGTACTCCTTGAAAGAGGCGGCAGGTGAATCATGTTCAACCTCTCAGTTATCTCGCTTCGAGCTTGGGGAGTCTGATCTAGCAGTTTCTAGGTTCTTTGAGATTTTGGACAATATTCATGTGACTATTGAAAATTTCATGGACAAGGCTAGGGATTTTCAAAATCATGAACATGTTGCCTTGATGGCACAGATTATTCCGCTTTACTACTCAAATAATATTGCAGGTTTTCAAAAGCTTCAAAGAGAACAACTTGAAAAGGCTAAGAATTCGACCAATCCCCTCTATTTTGAGCTGAATTGGATTCTGCTACAAGGACTGATTTGTCAAAGAGATGCTCATTACACGATGAGGCAGTGTGATTTGGAAAAGGTAGCAGATTATCTTTTTCAAACAGAAGAATGGACCATGTATGAGTTGATTCTTTTCGGAAATCTCTATACTTTCTACAATGTGGACTATGTGGCTCGGATTGGCAGAGAAGTTATGGAGCGAGAAGACTACTACAAAGAAATTGGTCGGCATCGTAAACTTGTTTTGATTTTAGCTCTTAACTGTTACCAGCATTGTTTGGAAAATCGATCCTTTATGGATGCGGACTATTTTGAGGGCTATGTGGAGAAGTTGATTGGAAATGGTATCAAGCTTTATGAGCGCAATATCTTCCATTATCTCAAAGGTTTCGCCCTCTACCAGATAGACTTGAAAGAAGAGGGGTGTAGTCAGATGCAGGAGGCTATGCATATTTTTGATGTGCTTGGACTTCCAGAGCAAGTGGCTTACTATCAGGAACATTATGAAAAATTTGTAAATGCTTAAATTTCCCAAATAAGGGAAAAATAAAGAGGCTCCTTTCAGTTTTGATACAATAGTTTCAAAATTTGAGAGGAGCTTTTTATATGAATCGACATGCAATCCAGTTGATTAGTCGTGGGGCTATTAATAAGGTAGGGAATATGCTCTATGACTATGGAAACAGTGTTTGGTTGGCATCAATGGGAACGATAGGACAGACTGTTCTTGGGATTTATCAAATTTCTGAACTCGTCACATCGATTCTGGTCAATCCCTTTGGAGGAGTGATTTCAGACCGATTTTCGCGTCGCAAAATTTTGATGACGACAGACTTGATTTGTGGCATTCTCTGTTTAGCTATTTCTTTCATCAGAAATGATAGCTTGATGATTGCTGCTCTGATCTTCGCAAATATTGTTCAGGCAGTTGCCTTTGCATTTTCTCGTACAGCCAATAAAGCCATTATAACTGAGGTTGTAGAGAAAGACGAGATAGTGACCTATAACTCTCGCTTGGAGTTAGTTTTACAGATTGTAGGAGTTAGTTCTCCGGTGCTTTCTTTTCTCGTTTTACAATTTGCCAGTCTCCATATGACTCTTGTTTTAGATGCCATTAGTTTTTTCATTGCATTTACCTTAGTAGCTTTCCTTCCCAAAAAAGAGACTCAGTTACAAGAGAAAAAGACTTTCAGCTGGAAAAATATTTTTGCTGATATGAAAGAAGGGCTTCGCTATATTTGGCGCCAGCAAGAGATCTTTTTCCTTTTGGTAGTAGCTTCCAGTGTTAATTTCTTTTTTGCAGCTTTTGAATTTCTCCTCCCTTTTTCAAATCGACTATATGGGGTAGAAGGAGCTTATGCAACTATTTTGACTATGGGTGCTATTGGTTCGATTATCGGAGCTCTTCTAGCTAGCAAAATAAAGGCAGGTGTTTATAATCTTTTGATTCTATTGGCCTTGACTGGAGTTGGAGTATTTATGATGGGATTACCACTGCCAACTTTTCTTTCCTTTTCTGGAAATTTAGTTTGTGAACTGTTTATGACGATTTTTAATATTCACTTTTTTACTCAGGTGCAAACCAAGGTTGAGGGGGAATACTTGGGAAGAGTACTAAGCACCATTTTTACCTTAGCCATCCTATTTATGCCGATTGCAAAAGGCTTTATGACGGTGCTACCAAGTGTCGATCTCTCTTCTTTTCTGATAATTGGAAGCGGGGTTATTGTCCTGTCTTGTCTATCCCTCGTTTATGTGCGAAGTCATTTTGAAAAAGAGTTATAATTTCTCTTTTTTAGAAAATATTACACTACAAACCATTTTTCAGTCCTTCTCTATTGTGAGGAGGGCTTGCTTTGTGGTAAAATGGGATTATGAATGAAAGAATGAATGAGTTAGTTGCCTTACTTAACCGCTATGCGAACGAGTACTATACGAGTGACAATCCCTCAGTTTCAGATAGCGAGTATGATCGCCTCTACCGAGAGTTGGTCGAATTGGAAGCTGCCTATCCAGATCAAGTTTTAGCGGACAGTCCGACTCATCGTGTTGGTGGTAAGGTTTTAGATGGTTTTGAAAAATACAGTCATCAGTATCCTCTTTATAGTTTGCAGGATGCTTTTTCACGTGAAGAGTTAGAAGCTTTTGATGCGCGTGTGCGAAAGGAATTACCCCACCCGACCTATATTTGCGAGCTGAAAATCGATGGTTTGTCTATCTCGCTTACGTATGAAAAGGGAATTTTGGTAGTCGGTGCGACACGTGGGGATGGTTCTGTTGGTGAAAATATCACAGAAAACCTCAAGCGTGTTAAGGACATTCCTTTGACCTTGCCAGAAGAACTAGATATCACCGTTCGTGGAGAGTGTTATATGCCACGCGCTTCCTTTGATCAGGTCAACCAAGCTCGCCAAGAAAATGGGGAGCCTGAATTTGCCAATCCTCGTAACGCGGCAGCAGGCACTTTGCGTCAGTTGGATACAGCAGTAGTAGCCAAACGCAATCTTGCAACTTTCCTCTATCAAGAAGCAAGCCCTTCTACTCGTGATAGCCAAGAAAAGGTCTTGGAGCATCTTGAACAACTTGGCTTTGTAGTTAATCCTAAACGAATATTGGCAAAAAGCATAGATGAGATATGGGATTTTATCCAAGAAATAGGACAAGAACGGGAGAAACTGCCTTACGATATCGATGGAGTGGTAATCAAGGTCAATGACCTTGCAGGTCAAGAAGAACTCGGTTTTACCGTTAAAGCACCTAAGTGGGCAGTCGCCTATAAATTTCCCGCTGAAGAAAAAGAAGCCCAGCTCCTTTCAGTTGACTGGACGGTAGGCCGTACGGGTGTTGTGACTCCGACTGCAAATCTAACACCTGTTCAGCTTGCTGGGACAACTGTTAGCCGTGCAACACTGCACAATGTAGATTATATTGCTGAAAAGGATATCCGCAAAGATGATACGGTTATCGTTTATAAGGCTGGAGATATCATCCCTGCTGTTTTGCGTGTAGTAGAGTCCAAGCGTGTTTCTGAAGAAAAACTAGATATTCCGACTAACTGTCCGAGCTGTGACAGTCAGTTGCTTCATTTTGAAGATGAAGTGGCTCTTCGTTGTATCAATCCACGATGTCCTGCCCAAATCATGGAAGGTTTGATTCACTTTGCTTCTCGAGACGCCATGAATATTACAGGGCTTGGTCCATCTATCGTTGAAAAGCTTTTTGCTGCTAATCTGGTTAAGGATGTGGCAGATATTTACCATTTGAAAGAAGACGATTTCCTTCTTTTAGAGGGCGTCAAGGAAAAGTCTGCTTCTAAACTATATCAGGCCATTCAAGCATCCAAGGAAAATTCTGCTGAAAAGCTCTTGTTTGGTCTGGGAATTCGCCATGTCGGAAGCAAGGCTAGCCAACTCTTGCTCCAACATTTCCATACGATTGAAAATCTAGCCCAAGCTGATCCTGAGGAAGTAGCAAGTATCGAGAGCTTGGGTAGTGTGATTGCTCAAAGTCTTCAGACTTATTTTGCTACAGAAGGGTCGAAGATTCTCTTAGACGAGTTGAAAGAAGCTGGAGTCAATCTGGACTACAAAGGACAGACAGTAGTTGCGGATGCGGCCTTGTCAGGTTTGACCGTTGTATTAACTGGAAAATTGGAACGTCTCACACGTTCTGAAGCCAAAAGTAAACTCGAAAGCCTTGGTGCCAAAGTTACAGGAAGTGTATCTAAGAAAACGAATCTTGTCGTAGCAGGAGCAGATGCAGGAAGCAAGCTCCAGAAAGCGCAAGAACTTGGTATCGAAGTTAGAGATGAAGCTTGGCTAGAAAGTTTGTAAGGAATAGTTGAAAACTAGATGTAAGATAGTCTGGAACTATCTCTCCTGATGTGTTTTTATATCTATTAAACTATTCTCTATTGTGCTGAAATTCCCGTTAAAACCTTCAGCATGACTTAAAAAATTAAAATTGAAATTAGGAATTAGGAAAAGAAATGTATAGATACCCTGTAGTCATCCATTTTCACCGAAAGAACGGGGATTATGATGCTTGTTCATTCAGTAGAAAACAGGCAGATGTTAAAGAAAATTTGTATTATGAAAATGACTATTTTGGAGCAAAATTCTCCTTTACAGTCACAAGTGCAGAAAGGCTAGATACTTTGGTCTTTTCTGTCGAAATAGATGGAAAAACAAAAGACTATCTCCTACGGTTTAACTATTATCCACTGTTGACTGAGGTTTGGATTTTGGATGGTGATGAGACGGTTTATTATTCTGAAAATCCAGCCATTGCAAGTCCTTGCTATAAAGATCGAAACCCGTTTGCTTTTGATAAAGCCTTTCACAGTGAAAGTTTTGATCACCATTGGGGATACCAAGGAGAGTTGGGCTATAGTATCTCTGACTACCAGACAAGCTTTAAACTCTGGGCTCCAACAGCTACAGCAGTTCAAGTGGTCGTTTATGAAAATACAAGTAACGACGCGCCGATTTGGAAAACCTTTAATCTTGAGCGTGGGAATAGCTATTCATATAGTCATAAGTACAATACCATTGGTGTTTGGAGTGTAGACCTGGATGAAAATCTTGCAGGTAAAGCCTATCAGTATCAGATTGAGTTTCCGCACCACCAGACCTTGATACGAGACCCATACACTATCGCTACAAGTCCTGATGGGAAACGTTCTGTCATCCTCTCTCAGCAAGATAGACAGGTAGAAGGATTTAAAGTCAAACATGGGACAGACGCCCCTTGGCGTTTGGAAAATCCATGTAAAGCCGTTATCTGTGAGATGCATATTCGTGATTTTACAAAATCGCCGACATCTGGAGTTCCAGAAAACCTTCGAGGGACCTTCCTTGGGGCTGCGCAGACAGGAACGATTAACCAGTATGGTCAAGCAACAGCCTTTGATTATATCAAAGAACTCGGCTGTAATTATGTTCAACTCCAACCAATCTTTGATCGCCATAAGGAATATGACGAGGACGGGAATGTAACCTATAACTGGGGTTATGACCCTCAAAACTACAATGCGCCAGAACCAAGTTTCTCTAGTAATCCAGATGATCCTGGACAGGTTATTCGAGACCTCAAGACCATGATTCAGGCTTATCATGATGCAGGAATCGGTGTCATTATGGATGTCGTTTACAACCATACCTTTTCAACGGTCGATGCACCTTTCCAAACAACTGTTCCTGATTATTACTATCGTATGAATCCAGATGGAACCTTCCAAAACGGCACTGGTGTAGGAAATGAAACCGCAAGCGAACACGAAATGTACCGCAAGTATATG
Organism: Streptococcus sp. 1643; assembly: GCF_006228325.1. Lineage (NCBI taxonomy): Bacteria > Bacillati > Bacillota > Bacilli > Lactobacillales > Streptococcaceae > Streptococcus > Streptococcus sp. 1643. Next base: position 1,030,306 of record NZ_CP040231.1, on the reverse strand, counting down.
ATTGACTCACTTCTTTATTGGGTGAAAGAATACAATATTGACGGATTCCGTTTCGACTTGATGGGAATTCACGATGTTAAAACCATGCAGGCAATCCGTTGGGCACTTGATGAAGTTGATCCTCGTATTATCACCTATGGAGAAGGCTGGGATATGGGGACAGGTCTTGCACCTTATGATAAGGCCAAGAAGGATAATGCCTACCAGATGCCAAATATTGGATTCTTCAACGACAATCAGCGTGATGCCATCAAAGGAGGAGAAGTTTATGGCTCAATTAAAGCAGGATTTGTTAGTGGTGCAGCTACAGAACCGATTGTAGCCAAAGCTATTCTTGGTAGCCGAGAGTTGGGTTCATATCTTAGTCCAAACCAAGTACTTAACTATGTGGAAGCCCATGATAATTACAACTTGCATGATTTGTTAGTAACCCTTCATCCAGATCATAGTTCAGATAAGATTATGCGACAGGTCGAGACAGCAACAGCGATGAGCATTCTTATGCAAGGCATGTCCTTTATAGAGCTGGGTCAAGAATTTGGACGCACCAAACTCCTTGCTACAGGAGAAAATGGCGAGCTGACTCCGGCAGATAGAGAACGGGCCATGAATAGTTACAATGCTCCAGATAGTGTCAACCAGGTCAATTGGGATTTAATCAATGAGAGACAAGAGAGCATTGACTTTATTCGCCAGATTATTCGCCTAAAAACACAAAGGCGTGCTTTCTCTTATCCTACATACGAAGAAGTTTATCGTCATGTCTTCGTCCATACGGCTGCTGAAAATAGTGGATGGATTGTTTACGAAATTCACGGTGGAGCAGAGCACTTATTGGTGGTATTCAATGCCAAGGGAACTTCCTTCTACTTTGAAAATGCAGGAAATCTTGAAATGCTTGTGTCCAATAGTCGTTCTCAAGAGTCTAATGTGATTGATGATATCAGCGTTGCAGTCTTGAAGGTACTTTCATAGTAAATGCCACAAAAAGGTTTAGTTAACTCTAGACCTTTTTTGATTTTTATTGAAAAACCAATATCTAATAGGAATAAATTTCAAATAATTTGAAGAATCAAGTTTGTGAAAAAAATATCAATATTTTCCAAAAAGGGGTTGTAATTTTCTGAAAATTTGATAAAATAAGTTTTAATCATTTTCAGGAGGAAGAGAATTTGACACATTATCAGAATTTAGTGAATGGAAAATGGAAATCATCAGAGAATGAAATTGCCATCTATTCTCCCATCAATCAAGAAAAGCTAGGTACAGTACCAGCTATGAGTCAGGCTGAAGTAGATGAGGCTATGAAAGCAGCGCGTGCAGCTCTCCCAGCATGGCGTGATTTAGCACCAGTTGAGCGTGCAGCTTATTTGCATAAGACAGCAGACATTTTGGAACGAGATAAAGAAAAAATTGGTACCATTCTTGCCAAAGAGGTTGCAAAAGGAATTAAAGCAGCCATTGGAGAAGTAGTACGTACAGCAGAATTGATTCGTTTTGCTGCTGAGGAAGGTCTCCGTATCACTGGACAAGCAATGGAAGGTGGCGGTTTTGAAGCTGCAAGTAAAAACAAACTAGCCGTTGTCCGTCGTGAGCCAGTTGGAGTTGTGTTAGCTATTGCGCCATTTAACTACCCAGTCAACCTTTCTGGATCTAAGATTGCTCCGGCATTGATTGCCGGAAATGTCGTTATGTTTAAACCACCAACACAAGGATCTATTTCTGGTCTTTTGTTGGCTAAAGCATTTGACGAAGCCGGAATCCCAGCAGGTGTCTTTAACACCATAACTGGACGTGGTTCTGAAATCGGAGACTACATCATCGAACACAAGGAAGTAAATTTCATTAACTTTACAGGTTCAACACCGATTGGGGAGCGTATTGGTCGTTTAGCTGGTATGCGCCCAATTATGCTGGAACTTGGCGGGAAAGATGCAGCAATTGTTTTAGAAGATGCAGATTTAGAAAATGCAGCTAAGCAGATCGTAGGTGGTGCCTTTAGCTACTCTGGTCAGCGTTGTACCGCTATCAAACGTGTTTTGGTTGTGGAAAGCGTAGCAGACAGATTGGCTGAATTGCTCCAAGCTGAAGTTACTAAGCTAACAGTCGGTGATCCATTTGACAATGCAGATATCACACCTGTTATTGATAATGCTTCAGCTGATTTCATCTGGGGATTGATTGAAGATGCTCAGGAAAAAGGAGCCAAAGCGCTCAGCCCAATCAAACGTGAGAACAATCTCATTTGGCCAGGACTTTTTGATTATGTCACAAGAGATATGAAATTAGCCTGGGAAGAACCATTTGGACCTGTTCTCCCAATTATCCGAGTTGCAGATGCTAACGAAGCACTAGAAATTGCTAATGAATCAGAATTCGGTCTTCAATCTTCAGTCTTTACAAATGACTTTAAGAAGGCGTTTGAAATTGCTGAAAAACTTGAAGTGGGAACCGTTCATATTAATAATAAAACACAACGTGGACCAGATAATTTCCCATTCCTTGGTGTAAAAGGTTCTGGTGCAGGAGTGCAAGGAATTAAATATAGTATCGAAGCGATGACAAATGTCAAATCCATTGTTTTTGATGTGAGATAATTTATAAAATCAGGAAAATAACTTCCTGATTTTATTTTTTTCAAAATAATACAGTAAAAAATTGATAAAAAACGAATATTCTGGTATTATAATAAAAAAATATATGGAAATTGTTTCGTATTCTATTTTCAGTATATCTTTTTTAAAATGCTAGGTAATTTTTTGATGGCTTTCATAAAAAAATATGATTTCCTTCGTAAATTACTTGAAAGTTATCTTAAAAGAGTGTATAATAGAATTATAGAAAACGCTTACAAAAGAAAGGGGATTCAATGAATAATCAAGAAGCATTAAGAACCTTTACTACAGGTGAAAACTTTCACCTCCAGCATTATTTAGGAGCGCATAGAGAGGAGAAAAACGGAGAAATAGGCTATACCTTTAGGGTTTGGGCACCAAATGCACAAGCAGTTCATCTAGTTGGTGATTTTACTAATTGGGTTGAGAATCAAATTCCTATGGTTCGTAATGAAGCAGGTGTTTGGGAAGTCTTTACTAGTCAGGCTCAGGAAGGTCAGATTTATAAATATCATATCACGCGTGCAAATGGTCACCAGATTATGAAGATTGATCCGTTGGCAGTTTATTTTGAAGCTAGACCGGGTACAGGAGCAGTTCTGACCAATATCCGTGAAAAGAAATGGAAAGATGGTCTTTGGCTAGCACGTCGCAAACGTCTGGGATTTTTCGAGAGACCAGTTAATATATACGAGGCCCATGCAGGATCTTGGAAGAGAAATCCAGATGGTAGTCCCTATACTTTTTCGCAACTGAAAGACGAGTTGATTCCATACTTAGTTGAGATGAACTATACACATATTGAGTTCATGCCTTTAATGGCTCACCCACTTGGATTGAGCTGGGGCTATCAGCTTATGGGTTACTTTGCTTTTGAACATTCCTATGGCAGACCTGAGGAGTTCCAAGATTTCGTTGAAGAGTGTCATATAAATAATATCGGTGTTATCGTCGACTGGGTTCCAGGTCATTTCACTATTAATGATGATGCCTTGGCATATTATGACGGTACACCAACTTTTGAATATCAAGACCACAACAAGGCTCACAACTACGGATGGGGTGCGCTGAATTTTGACCTCGGGAAAAATGAGGTCCAGTCTTTCTTAATTTCAAGTATTAAATTTTGGATTGATTTTTACCACTTAGATGGTATTCGGGTCGATGCAGTGAGCAATATGCTTTACCTAGATTATGATAATGCTCCTTGGACTCCAAACAAAGACGGTGGAAACCTTAACTATGAAGGTTATTATTTCCTTCAACGTTTAAACACAGTGATTAAGTTAGCTCATCCAGATATCATGATGATTGCAGAAGAAAGTTCATCAGCAACAAAGATTACTGGTATGAAAGAAATGGGCGGCCTTGGATTTGACTATAAATGGAATATGGGCTGGATGAACGACATTCTCCGTTTCTACGAGGAAGATCCGATTTATCGCAAGTATGACTTTAATCTTGTGACTTTCAGCTTTATGTATGTTTTCAATGAAAACTATCTCCTACCTTTCTCACATGATGAAGTGGTTCATGGCAAGAAGAGTATGATGCATAAGATGTGGGGAGATCGCTACAATCAGTTCGCTGGTCTGCGTAATCTCTACACCTATCAAATTTGTCATCCAGGTAAGAAACTCTTGTTCATGGGTAGTGAGTACGGGCAATTCCTAGAATGGAAGTCTGAAGAGCAGTTGGAATGGTCTAATCTAGAAGATCCGATGAATGCCAAGATGAAGCATTTTACTTCTCAACTCAATCAATTCTATAAAGACCATCGCTGTCTTTGGGAAATTGATACTAGTTATGATGGTATCGAGATTATCGATGCTGATAATAGAGATCAGAGTGTCCTTTCCTTTATTCGTAAGGGCAAGAAGGACGAAATGTTAGTCTGTGTCTTTAATATGGCACCAGTTGAACGTAAGGACTTTACGATTGGTTTACCTGTTGCAGGTATTTACGAAGAAGTTTGGAATACAGAATTAGAAGAATGGGGAGGTGTGTGGAAAGAACACAATCAAACAGTTCAGACTCAAGAAGGCTTATGGAAAGATTATGAGCAGACTTTGACCTTTACCTTGCCTGCCATGGGAGCAAGTATCTGGAAGATCAAGCGTCGTTTGAAACCAGCTAAGAAAAAAGAATAATGAGCTGTTGATTACAATTTTTTAGATTTTAAAAACGGATGTACTTGTATTGGACTTGAAACACAAGAGAAATGGATTTCCTATTATTTTTATAAAAGTTTGACTTCCGACCTTCCTTCGATTTTAACGTTCACATGTCTTTATAAAGGAGTAGAAAATGAAGAATGAAATGCTAGCTTTGATCCTTGCGGGTGGGCAAGGAACACGTCTCGGAAAACTCACTCAAAGCATTGCCAAACCGGCAGTGCAATTCGGTGGGCGCTACCGTATCATTGACTTTGCTCTTTCCAACTGTGCAAACTCTGGAATCCATAATGTTGGTGTGATTACGCAATACCAACCTCTTGCTTTGAATAACCATATCGGAAATGGTTCTAGCTGGGGATTGGATGGTATCAATTCAGGTGTCTCTATTTTACAACCTTATTCAGCCAGCGAAGGAAACCGTTGGTTTGAAGGGACTAGTCACGCTATCTACCAAAACATTGACTACATCGACAGTGTTAATCCTGAGTATGTTTTGATTCTTTCTGGTGACCACATCTACAAGATGGACTACGATGATATGCTTCAGTCCCACAAGGATAACAATGCCAGTTTGACAGTAGCTGTCCTAGACGTACCTCTCAAAGAAGCTAGCCGTTTCGGTATCATGAATACAGATGCCAATAACCGTATCGTTGAATTCGAAGAAAAACCTGCGCAACCTAAGTCTACAAAGGCTTCGATGGGGATTTATATTTTTGACTGGAAACGACTTCGCAATATGCTTGTTGCTGCTGAAAAGAGCAATGTGGATATGTCAGACTTTGGGAAGAACGTTATCCCTAACTATCTCGAGTCTGGTGAAAGTGTCTATGCTTATGAATTTAATGGCTACTGGAAAGATGTTGGTACGATTGAGTCACTTTGGGAAGCTAATATGGAGTACATTTCGCCAGAAAATGCCTTGGATAGCCGCAATCGTCAGTGGAAAATTTACTCTAGAAACTTGATTTCACCACCAAACTACTTTGGTGCGCATGCACACGTTGAAGATTCATTGGTCGTGGATGGCTGTTTTGTAGATGGAACTGTAAAACGTTCGATTCTTTCAACAGAAGCACAAGTACGTGAAGGCGCTGAGGTCGTTGATTCTGTCATCATGAGCGGAGCTATTATTGGCCATGGCGCAAAGATTACTCGTGCTATCATTGGTGAGGGTGCCATTATTGCTGACGGCGTAGAGATTGACGGAACGGACGAAGTACAAGTAGTAGGATACAATGAAGTAGTGGGGGTAGCAACAGATGAAGATTGATAAATATTCAGCCATTTTAGGAAACACAGTTGGTTTTCATGATATGTCAACGTTAACAGAACACCGTCCGGTGGCTAGCTTGCCTTTCGGTGGGAAATACCGTTTGATTGACTTCCCCCTTTCCAGTCTTGCAAATGCAGGTGTTCGTAGTATCTTTGGTATTTTCCAACAAGATAATATCAGCTCAGTTTTCGACCATATCCGTTCAGGTCGTGAGTGGGGCTTGTCAACCCTTCTAAGTCACTACTATCTAGGAATTTACAATACTCGTGTTGAAAGCAGTACAGTTGGAAAAGAGTATTACCAACAGCTTCTCACCTACTTGAGACGTTCAGGTTCAAACCAAACCGTTTCGATTAACTGCGATGTGCTGGTGAATATTGACTTGAATCAAGTCTTCCACCTACACAATACAACAAATGGTCCGATCACAGTTGTATATAAGAAACTTCCGAAGAAAGACATTTCAGATGTGAATGCTATCTTAGAAATTGATGAAACTGACCATGTTCGTTCGCACAAACTCTTTGATAACAAATCTACGGATGAACTCTTCAACATGTCTACAGATATCTTTGTTGTGGATACTCCTTGGTTGATTGAACGACTTGAAGAAGAAGCTCAGAAAGAATATCCTGAAAAGTTACGCTATGTTCTTCGTGATTTAGCTGCAAAAGAAGGAGCTTTTGCTTACGAATACACAGGCTACTTAGCGAACATTCATTCTGTTCAGTCCTATTATCAAGCAAACATCGATATGCTTGAATCTAAAAAATTCTACTCTCTTTTCTCACCAAATCAAAAGATTTATACAAAAGTTAAGAATGAAGAACCAACCTACTATGCGAATACTTCAAAAGTAAGAAGTTCTCAGTTTGCTTCTGGTAGTATCATTGAGGGTGAAGTAGTTCAGTCAGTCCTATCTCGTAACATTTATGTTCACAAAGATAGTGTGGTGAAGGACAGCATTCTATTCCCTCGAGTTGTGATTGGTCAAGGTGCCCAAGTTGAATATGCCATCCTAGACAAAGGAGTTGAAGTTGCGGACGGTGTTGTCATTCGAGGCACAGCAGAACATCCAGTTGTAGTTAAGAAGGGTGAAACAGTAACAGAGGACATTTATTCATGAAAATTTTATTTGTAGCGGCAGAAGGAGCACCCTTTTCAAAAACAGGTGGTTTGGGCGATGTTATTGGCGCACTTCCCAAATCACTTGTAAAAGCGGGGCACGAAGTTGCAGTTTTCTTGCCTTATTATGATATGGTAGAAGCTAAGTTCGGAGACCAGATAGAGGATGTTCTCCACTTTGAAGTTAGTGTAGGATGGCGTAGACAGTACTGTGGTATTAAGAAAACGGTTTTGAATGGTGTAACCTTCTACTTCATTGATAATCAGTATTATTTCTTCCGTGGTCATGTCTACGGTGATTTTGACGATGGTGAACGCTTTGCTTTTTTCCAACTGGCTGCTCTTGAAGCCATGGAACGCATCGGCTTTATCCCTGACCTTCTCCATGTTCATGATTACCACACAGCCATGATTCCCTTTTTGTTAAAAGAAAAGTACCATTGGATTCAGGCTTATCAAGGAATCAGAACCGTTTTAACCATTCATAATTTGGAATTTCAAGGTCAATTTTCTGAAGGAATGTTGTGGGATTTGTTCGGTGTTGGGTTTGAACGCTATGCTGATGGAACGCTTCGCTGGAATGATTGTCTCAACTGGATGAAATCAGGTATTCTCTACGCGGATCGTGTCTCAACCGTTTCCCCTAGCTATGCGCACGAGATTATGACCAGTCAGTTTGGTTGCGGTTTGGACCAGATTCTTCGGATGGAGTCAGGTAAGGTTTCAGGTATTGTCAATGGTATTGACGCAGATCTTTATAATCCTCAAACAGACCCACTTTTAGACTATCATTTTGATAAAGAAGATTTGTCTGGAAAAGCTCAAAACAAAGCAAAATTGCAAGAGAGAGTTGGGTTGCCTGTGAGAGCAGATGTTCCGCTAGTTGGGATTGTCTCTCGTTTGACACGCCAAAAAGGTTTTGATGTTGTTGTAGAAAGTTTGCATCGTTTCTTACAGGAGGACGTTCAAATAGTCCTTTTAGGAACAGGAGATCCTGCTTTTGAACATTCCTTCTCCTGGTTTGCGCAAGTCTATCCAGACAAGCTATCAGCAAATATCACTTTTGATGTCAAACTTGCTCAAGAAATCTACGCAGCTTGTGATCTCTTCCTCATGCCAAGTCGTTTTGAACCATGCGGCTTGTCTCAAATGATGGCGATGCGCTATGGAACTCTACCATTGGTTCATGAGGTTGGTGGACTAAGAGATACAGTTCAATCCTTCAATCCAATCGAAGGAAGTGGAACTGGATTTAGCTTTGATAATTTAACACCTTACTGGCTTAACTGGAGTTTCCAAACAGCCTTGGATGTTTATAAGTACCAGCCAGAAGTTTGGAGAAATCTACAAAAACAAGCTATGGAATGTGATTTCTCATGGGATACAGCCTGCAAATCTTACCTGGACTTGTACCATAGTTTAGTCAACTAATAGATAAAATCGTATGATTCTTTCATACGATTTTTGGGCTGTTTAGAAAGGAAAGTTTATGTCTCAAGTAAAAGGCTTGTGTGTCATGGATGTTGACGGCACCCTGATAGCAGAGGAAGTGATTGATCTTTTAGGAAGAGAAGCAGGTTGCGAAGAAGAAATATCGCAGATTACAAGCCATGCAATGCGAGGTGAACTGGACTTTGAAACAAGCTTACGAGCGAGGGTAGCTTTGTTAAAAGGTCTTCCGGTCTCGGTTTTTGATACTGTCTTCAAATCCATCCATCTGTCCAAAAATGCTCAAGAATTTATCTCCGTACTTCAAAAGAAGGGTATTCTAGTCGGTCTAGTGTCTGGTGGATTTGCACCAATAGTTGAGAGATTAGCAAAATCCCTTGGTATCTCCTATTTCTCTGCCAACCAGTTGGAAGTCAAAGACGGTTTTTTAACAGGTCGACTAGTTGGTGAAATTGTGACAGGTCAAGTAAAACAAGATACGCTTAAGAAATGGAGAAAGGAATCAGGACTTTCCAAAGAAAGAACGATTGCCATCGGTGATGGCGCCAATGACCTCTTGATGTTGAAATCAGCAGGACGTGGTATTGCATTTTGTGCCAAAGAGGTCGTAAAATCCGAGATAGCTTGTCGTGTAGATACGAGGGATTTTTTGGAAGTTCTACCTTTGATTGATTTCTTAGAATGAGAGGAACTATGAAAATTGTAATTGCACCCGATTCTTTTAAAGAAAGTTTGACGGCAGAAGAGGTCGCTCAAGCTATAAAAAGGGGCTTCCAAAAATCGATAGCAAATGTAGAATGTCTGCTTTGCCCTGTAGGTGATGGCGGGGAAGGAACTGTAGACGCTATCCGACATTCTCTTGAACTAGAAGAAAAATGGTTCCAAGTGACAGGACCTTTTGGCCTAAAAGAAGCCATGCGCTACTTTTATAAAGATCAAATAGCGCTCTTTGAAGTTGCTGACTTGGTTGGTCTTGGAAAGATTCCGCGGGAGAAACGAAATCCCCTTCACATCCAAACCAAAGGTATCGGAGAGTTGATTCGCCATCTCGTTGATCAAGGGATGAAAGAAATCTATATCGGAGTTGGTGGTACGGCTAGTAATGACGGCGGGATAGGTATTGCTGCTGGTTTAGGTTATCGTTTTTATGATAAGAGTGGAAAAGAATTGCCAGCTTGCGGTCAGACTTTGCTTGAATTCGAGTCAGTTTCAAATAGCAAGCTGTATAGGATTCCTGAAGATGTGAAAATCCGCATTTTAGCAGATGTCGCGAGCCCTTTATGTGGTCATCAAGGGGCAACCTATACATTTGGAAAACAAAAGGGCTTGGATCCTGCTTTGTTTGAGACAGTAGATTTGGCTATACAGCGGTTCTATGAAAAATTTTCACCAGCAATCCTCTCTCTCAATGGAGTAGGAGCTGGGGGTGGGATTGCGGCTGGGCTCTGTGCCTTTGCTGAGGCCAGTATCGTATCTGGGATTGATACTTGCTTGGATTTGATTGGCTTTGACAGGAAGGTTGCAGGGGCAGACTTGGTTATCGTTGGAGAAGGTAGACTGGACAGTCAAAGCTTTGTTGGAAAAGCTCCTATCGGTGTAGCAAAAAGAACTCCTGAAGGAGTTCTAGTTATCGCTATTTGTGGTAGTCTTTCTGAGGATTTACCTTTCCTACCATTCGAAAATATACAAGCAGCCTTTTCCATTTTAGAGAAAAGTGAATCTTTGGAAGACAGTTTGAAAAATGCAAGTCTCTATTTGGAGCACACAGCTACTAATATTGGTCGTTTATTAAATATGAGAAATCATTAACCAAACCATTTCTTCCAAATAGATTTTTTAGGAGCCTCTGCCTTTTTCTCCTCCCAAAGACTTGAAAATGCAAGTCTAAGGTCCTTTTCTTCTACTTGAACAGGTTCATTTGTATGAATGACCAGACCGAAAGGAGAGGTGATATGATTGTCTGAAACAATAGTCGCCTGACAGTTGCTTTCCTTTGCTTGCTTTAAGTAAAAGACCTGTTTGTCAAACTCGATATTTGGTGAGATCTTCACAAAAAGTATCTCTACCTTTTCTTGAAAACTTTCTAAAATAGAGAAAAATCCATGTTCTAATTCAGAACTATTGGCAGTGCTGATATCCGCGTAGCCAAGAACTCTTTCCTCAAAAGTGCCGAGATAGCGGCGTTGTTCGTCAGGGTTTAATTTCGGCCCGCCATGGGCTTTTTCAAGTAGTTGTTTTGATAAATCTGTCATAGATTGATTTTACCATAATTCAAGTTGAATTCCAAAATAAAATCTCCTTCAAAATATGAAAGAGATAAGATGATCTAGTTATTTTTCTTTACGTAATCTACAATGTCTGCAACCTTTTTATCAAGATCAGCAAATACAGTGAAATTTTTAGAAATCAAGTATTTATTAAGTTCTTCTTTGCTTGAACCTGTTTCAGAACTCCCATCTGCGTTATTAATTAAATATGAACCATTTGCATAGAGGATGACATTGTCATCAGAAGGAAGTTGAATGGTATAAGAGCCACCACTATCTTTTGAGACAAAACTACCGTCAGTACCATGGTACTGATAGGTCTTGTCGTTGTCAAGATAAATAATTGATGAACCATCTTCTTGTAAAAATGTAAAATCTTTACCGTTTGTCCCAATTACACTACCATCAGTATAAGTAATAGTTGAAGTACCATCACTGTTCTTCTCTACAACCTTACTACTATTATTAGCACAGGCAGTAAGTAAAATAACTGATATAAATAAAACAATTAATAAGAATTTCTTCTTCATTTTTGATCTCCTTAATATTTTTCTTATAGTATAGTATCAAATTTAACTCAATTTTTAAAGTGAATAAAGTATTTGATATGGAATTGTAAAATACTAACACTTGTGACATATATTTTAAATTACTTGTAAAATTAAATGTAGAACTTGTTTAATCGACATAAATGAATTATTATTTTGATTAATATTAATAAAGGTTATAACGATTTCATATTTAAACAAGTTGATAATTTTAAGTGGATAAACAGGAAATTGTGAAAGCGATTACTTTATAAAGTTAAGGAAAATTTGCACAAAGATAACGTTTTTTCTTGAAAAACGCTTATTTTTAAGGTATCATAGAGGTGTAAAAAATTTAACTCAAAGGAGAGTAAAAAATGTCAATTATTACTGATGTTTACGCTCGCGAAGTCCTAGACTCACGCGGTAACCCAACACTTGAAGTAGAAGTTTATACTGAATCAGGTGCTTTCGGACGTGGTATGGTTCCATCAGGAGCTTCTACTGGTGAACACGAAGCAGTTGAACTTCGCGACGGTGACAAATCTCGTTACGGTGGTCTTGGTACACAAAAAGCTGTTGACAACGTAAACAACATCATCGCTGAAGCAATCATCGGCTACGATGTACGTGACCAACAAGCTATTGACCGTGCTATGATCGCACTTGACGGTACTCCTAATAAAGGTAAATTGGGTGCAAACGCAATTCTTGGTGTATCTATCGCTGTAGCTCGTGCTGCTGCTGACTACCTTGAAATCCCACTTTACAGCTACCTTGGTGGATTCAACACTAAAGTTCTTCCAACTCCAATGATGAACATCATCAACGGTGGTTCTCACTCTGATGCTCCAATTGCTTTCCAAGAATTCATGATCGTACCTGCTGGTGCACCATCATTCAAAGAAGCTCTTCGTTGGGGTGCTGAAATCTTCCACGCACTTAAGAAAATCCTTAAATCACGTGGTTTGGAAACTGCCGTAGGTGACGAAGGTGGATTCGCTCCTCGTTTCGAAGGAACTGAAGACGGTGTTGAAACTATCCTTGCTGCGATCGAAGCTGCTGGATATGTTCCTGGTAAAGACGTATTTATCGGATTTGACTGTGCATCATCAGAATTCTACGATAAAGAACGTAAAGTTTACGACTACACTAAATTCGAAGGTGAAGGCGCTGCTGTACGTACTGCTGCAGAACAAATCGACTACCTTGAAGAATTGGTAAACAAATACCCAATCATCACTATCGAAGATGGTATGGATGAAAACGACTGGGACGGTTGGAAAGCTCTTACTGAACGTCTTGGTGGTAAAGTTCAATTGGTTGGTGACGACTTCTTCGTAACAAACACTTCTTACCTTGAAAAAGGTATTGCAGAAGGTGCTGCTAACTCAATCCTTATCAAAGTTAACCAAATCGGTACTCTTACTGAAACATTCGACGCTATCGAAATGGCGAAAGAAGCTGGTTACACTGCAGTTGTATCACACCGTTCAGGTGAAACTGAAGATTCAACAATCGCTGACATCGCAGTTGCAACAAACGCAGGACAAATCAAGACTGGTTCACTTTCACGTACAGACCGTATCGCTAAATACAACCAATTGCTTCGTATCGAAGACCAACTTGGTGAAGTAGCTGAATACCGTGGATTGAAATCATTCTACAACTTGAAAAAATAAAATAGTTCAGTGAACTATTTTATCCCGAACCTTGAAATTCAAAAGTTCGGCCGTTGATTTAGCAACGTTTTAAGCCCCTCGGATTTTTTCCGAAGGGCTTTTTTCTGTTCCGGGGGCAAAAAGGGGGCTGAGATTATGGTATAATAGACAAAAACACTTGTATTAGAAAGAAACTATGTCTAAAGAAATTGATATTGAGTATTACCACCAACTAGTACTGCAAAAGCAGAAGGAGCATCGTAAAGTTTTAGCTAATCTAAAGAAAAAACCTCCTAAAAACTTAGATAAGATTGCGCAGCAGATTCACCAAGAAGTCTTTGCTGAGATTGATTGTACTGCCTGTGCTAACTGTTGCAAGACTTTGGGGCCCGACTTCAAAGAAGCGGATATTACCCGTATCGCCAAGTACTTTAAGATGAAATTACCGGCTTTTGAAGCGGAATTTCTTCAGGTGGATGAAGATGGGGATAAAGTTTTCAAATCCATGCCTTGCCCCTTTCTAGGAGGAGATAATCTCTGTTCCATCTATGACGTTCGTCCCAAGGCTTGCCGTGAATTTCCCCATACAGACCGGAAAAAGATCCATCAAATCAACCATTTGACGATTAAGAATACCTTGACCTGCCCTGCAGCCTATCTCTTTGTTGAGAAATTAAAAGATAAGTTATAGAATTTACACCTTTAAATCTTGTACAAAGATTCTAGGGTGGAAGTATCTTGTATTTGTTAGAATATAGATAGAATTGAACACGGACAAAAAGCTATGCGAAAAAGAAAAAATTGCCTAGAATTAGAAGAACCACGTTAATTTTCCTATTTTCACTTTGCTTTTAACGGCCTTAGTATCTTTTATGAGGTGAAAAAGAATATGATGCATCAATTCAATCAAACCATGGATTATTTGGAGCAGCAGCTGACTGGAGAAGTGGATATGAAAAGATTTCAGCAGTTATCGGGCTATTCTTACCCTCTCTTTAGCAGGCTATTTTCTATCCTGGCAGATATGACATTAGCAGAATACTTGCGCAATCGCAGGTTGTCAGAAGCTGTGACAGACTTGCGGGAAGGTGCTGAGAAAGTCATTGACATAGCACTGAAATACGGCTATGAGTCTGCTGACGCCTTCAGCGCAGCATTTAAGAAATTCCATGGTGCAACCCCCTCAGAAGTTCGAAATGGAAAACCTTATCGGGTCTTTCCTAGACTTCAATTATCCTTAAAAATCACAGGAGGAAAGACTATGGATATCAAGATTCAAAAGAAACCTGCTTTGTCCGTGGCAGGCGTCCTATTGGAAACTATTGACAATAGCCAGTGCCCGTCTGCTTGGGAGGATCTCTATAACAATCACAGCTTGGAAAGCCTAGAGAACCTAGGCAGTGGCCAATCCTTCGGCATCTGCTCGGATGTCAAAGAAGGCGAAATCATCAACTACATGGCTGCTTATGATGTGACGGATAAAGTCAAAGCAGACGAGCTAGGTCTGTTCATCAAAGATATCCCAGCCGCTGAATATGCTATTGTCCCAGTCAAAGGTCCTATACCAGCTAGCATTCACAATGCTTGGAAATATGTCTTGGAGGTCTTTTTCTCTGAAACAGGCTATCGCCACTCAGGAGCGCCAGACTTTGAAGTCTATACTGAAGGAGACATGTCGTCACCAGACTATCAAATGGAATTATGGATACCAGTGATTAAGTACTAGATCATTTTCTGACATTTTATAAAGATGCAAATCGAACTCTGTAGAAGATAGCTTTTACAGAGTTTTTCTTTCTTTGATTGAACGAATTTATGAGAAAAACAATAAATCTGATTTTACTTTAATTTAAGTATAAGGAATTTTTAAGCATTTACTTGTATACTTTTCCAATCATCAAAGAAAGAGGTGTAAATATGAACTATCTAGTTATTCCAGCTTACGAACCTGACTACAATCTCATCAAATTGATTGAAAAGATTCACAATAAGAGCGATTTTTACATCATTGTCATTGATGATGGAAGTTCGGCAGAATGCCAAGACATTTTTGCTCGAGCGAAGGATTTTGCGACGGTGCTTCACCACCAGGTCAATCAAGGAAAAGGTCAAGCTCTGAAAACAGCTTTTGAGCACATTCAGTCTCTCAATAAGCCAGGGACTGTGGTTACAGCAGACGCAGATGGACAGCACAGGATCTGGGACATATTTCGCAGCTTGACCAAATCAAATGAAAATCCTAATACACTTGTCCTTGGTGTCCGTGCCTTTACTGGCAAGGTTCCCTTGCGTAGTCGCTTTGGAAATAGCTTGACTCGTATCTTGTTTAAACTGCAAACGGGTGTCGCTGTATCCGACACACAGACAGGATTACGTGCCTTTTCAACGGATATGATCCCTTTTATGCTCAAGGTAGAAGGACAACGGTATGAATACGAGATGAACATGCTCCTCGAAGCAAGTCAAGCCTACCCACTCTTAGAAGTTCCGATTGAAACAGTCTATATCAACGACAATGAGGCTTCTCACTTCCGACCTATTCGAGATGGCTTGATGATTTATAAAAATATTTTAAAGTTTGCTCTCTCGTCTTTTAGTAGTTTTATCGTAGATTATGTGGTCTACGCTCTCTCTATTCTATGCTTGAGCTTTATTCCGACAGGTCTTCATGTTCTCCTCTCAAATGGTTTGGCACGTGTGACTAGCTCCATCTTTAACTTTTCTACCAACAAAAAATTGGTCTTTAAGAACAAGGCGAGCAGTTTTAAAACAGGAACAGGTTATTTTGGATTAGCAGTTGGTCTCTTTATCTTAGACACCATCCTGATTCGTCTCTTTAATTCAGGTCTTGGAGTCAATTTGCTGATTGCGAAGATTCTTGTCGGAATCATGCTCTTTATTCTCTCTTGGACAGTTCAAACTCGCTTTATTTTCAAAGAAAGGACCTGTAGCCCATTATGAAAGTTTTAAAGAAACCCTATCTATACGCTTCGGTCTTGGGCTTGCTCCTGACAAGCTCCTTTACCTATTCAATGTTGAAGACCTTTGTACTCGCTGAAACGATTTCCACTGTATCTAATACCGGCTCAGCCTCTAACACCGCAGCAGCAAGTCAGGCAGCAAAAAATGCCCAGGTGACGGATACTAGCTATTCAGATGGAAATATCAGTGTCACCCTCACTGAAAAGACTGTCAATGAAACGCAAGTCTATGTGGCAGATATAACCCTTAGTTCATCGGACTATCTGAAAACAGCTCTAGCTCAAAACTCCTATGGAACCAACGTCACAGCTAAAACCTCTGTAACGGCTGCTGAAAACAATGCTATTCTAGCTGTCAACGGTGACTACTATGGAGCCAATAGTTCTGGTTATGTTATCCGTAATGGAGTTGTCTATCGGGACAGTGTCCGTGAAGACGCTAGTAACGGTGACCTTGCTATTTACAAGGACGGCTCCTTTAAAATCATCTACGAGGACCAAGTTTCAGCCGATCAGTTGGTTCAGGACGGTGTCGTCAATTTACTGGCATTTGGTCCGTCTCTAGTTGAGAATGGAGAAATATCTGTTGATACCAATACAGAAGTCGGTCAGGCCATGTCATCGAATCCTCGTACTGCCATCGGGATTATCGATGAAAATCACTACATCATCGTCGTTTCGGATGGTCGTACCTCTGAAAGCAAAGGCTTATCACTTTACCAGATGGCAGAAGTGATGAAATCTTACGGAGTGAAGACAGCCTATAACCTCGATGGTGGTGGATCCTCAACTCTCTACTTTAACGGTCAGGTAATCAATAAACCGACTACAGGTGGAAGCAAGATATCAGAAAGGGCGGTGAGTGATATTGTCTACATCGGTTACTAAAAACAAAAACAAACGCCTCAAAAAGATACTCGTTAGCTATAGTCTTTTCACTATTTTCTTCTTTGCATTTAGCCGTATCTACGAGTTCCTTAGTTTTGGGGAGACGTCGCTTCATATGCACTATCTCTTTGCAGTTCCTCTACTAGGAGGCGCCATACTTGCATTTTTGTTGAAAATCATGCCAAACCTAGGACGAATCAGCCTAAACTTGTGGAACTCGGCAGTTGCAGTCCTAACAGCCGGAATGCTCTTTCGAGGAATTGTCAATCTATCAGGTCGTTCAACGACCTTAGATCAACCCTACTGGTATGTCGGCCTAGCCTTTGGTATTTTGGCTATCGCCTCACTTTTCTTTCATAAGGAAAACAGTCAAAAATTAGCTTAAAAATTGAAAACTGGTTGTTGAGAGAAACAGCCAGTTTTCTTGTTGAAGTTCATGACTATAGATCACAAATACCCATATTTTTTGTTTGGAATTTATGGGGTATGAGTAAAGTTATCTCGGTATAATAGTCCCATAGAAGATAAGGAGGCAGGAATATGCAGATGTATTTTGGAGATGTATCACTTTGCTATAGCTATTCATTGGCAATGGCACTCGACGCCTATGGTTATGACTTTAAAGCAGAGTTTTTAGAGGCAATTATGGTGATGGGAAATGGCGCTAGTATCGTAAAGGAAGATGAGCAGCACCCTCTAGTATTCTTTGATAATGGAATGCCAGACCTTTCCATCTCACATTCCTTAAAAATACTAGGTTTTGACTATGAGGATTTCTATCTAAAAAATGGAACAGAAGTAGATTTGGAAGAGATTAAAGGAAAGTTGGAAACGTTTCTGTCCAATGGACCAGTCGTACTGGGTCCTCTTGATATGGGCCACTTGACTTACAATCCAAATCACACAATGCTTTATGGTGTAGATCACTTTGTAATAGTGTATGCTGTTGATGGTCAGTATCTCTATTTGCATGATCCAGCTGGTTTTGCCTGTATGAAGGTTGCTTTTAATGACATTTTAGAAGCTTGGAAGGCAGAAGCTATTGACTATAAGCGTGGAGCATACTCCATGTGGGGAAATTTTAAGAAGGTCAAGAGTCCTAGTCAAACTCAAATCTATCAAGAAACGGCGAGGATTATGAGATCCAGATATCTGGATGGACAAAGTAATGTCTTGGAATGTTATGCAAAAGCAATTGCTGAAAACGGCTTAAATACGGAGCAAAAGCAATTGCATCAGTATTTCAGCTTTAAACTTGCTGCTGTTCGAAATCTCTATCTCAGTAAATTCTTAAAAGACCATGATCCCGAAGGGGCAAGATTAAAAGAGGAATTGGCTTCTTTATTTGGTCAAGCTCACCTTTCGTGTTTAAAAGAAGATTACCAAGAATTAGCCCACTTGCTCTATCAGATAGCTGAAGTGGATGACCGCTTTAGAGATTTATATGTAAAGTAGTGACTATAAGTATAAAATAACTAGTCAGTAAAAGCAGTTTTTCGTAAAAAGAAGAACTGTTTTTTGATTATGGTATAATGAAGTAAGAAAACACCTTAACCTACTAGAAAATGAGGGGAGAAATCCTATGCCAAGACCAAAAACAAAAGATGAGCTAGTGTTAGCCTCTAAGGAAAACTATGAAAAGCTCAATCACCTTATATCTAAATTAAGTGAAGAGGAGCTACGGATTCCTTTTGATTTTTCAAAAGACAAAAAGAAAAAAGAAGCTCACTGGAATAGAGATAAAAATTTACGGGATGTCCTGATCCATCTCTATGAATGGCATCAGCTGCTTTTGACCTGGGTACATTCCAATCAAAAGGGTCATGAAAGATCTTTTCTCCCTGAACCTTATAATTGGAAAACTTATGGGGAAATGAATGTCGCTATTTGGAAGAAACACCAGAAAACGTCTTTAGAAGAAGCGACTAGGTTACTAGAGCAATCGCATAAAGAGGTTTTAGAGTTGATGGAAGGCTTTAGCAATGACCAACTCTTTAACAAAGGTGTCTATAAGTGGACGGGTGGGACAAGTCTAGGCTCCTACTTTGTGAGTGCCACTTCCAGCCACTATGATTGGGCTATTAAAAAACTCAAAGCTCATCAGAAAAATTGTAAGAATAGCTAGTTGAAGTGCTAATGAAATTTAGAAAAGGTTCTTCTAAGCTTCGAATAGCTTCATTCTCGTGATTTTTGAACAATTTTAGCTTTAGAATCCTTCAAAAATTAAAATTCAAGGCTATCATAGACTTAGAATAGCTCTAAAACATTTATTTTAATGTAATTTTAAGTTTAGGATTGCATTTATATTAAAGAAATTGGGCTGTTCTATTCTTAGAATGCCTTTATTCTGTGAAATGTTGACTAGAAACTGGTTCGAATGGCTTTTTTTCTGATATAGGATGATAGATAGATGGGGGAGATGATGAACATACAAAAAGAGAAAGTTAGAAAAGAGTTGGTGTCCCTCTGTTTGGGAGAGTTCACAGCCGTCCTATCCTTTTGGTTTTGTTTTTTCCTTTTGAAAAACCGGCTTGCTGATTGGAATAGTCTAGTAACTGTTCTCTATCCTTTGTCTTTACTGACATTTATTTTGCTTCAAGGTTTAATCTATTGGGCGATTTTGATTAGAAGGCTGTCGAAACCTCAGTTCGGAAGCGGAAATGTCCCTAAACTATATGGTGGTTTCAGAATACTAGACCTTGTTTTACTTATTTTAGGCTTTCCTTTTATTTTCTGGAATACACAGAGTCTCCAAGTAGCCATCTTAGCCACACTGATACAACTTTTTGCCCTTATCGAATGGGTTAATTATTTCCTCCTACGCCTATCTTATAGTTTGAACCCACTTGTTTTATGGAAACGAATTACCAAGGGGAAACTTGAAAAGAGCAGAATAGCCAAGGAGTTGGGGTAGGGGGAATGAGGAGGTTACCCATTCGTTTTGTAATATGCTATAATAAATCTATCATTTTTTAATAACTACTTTAAGAGAGATAAGTATGCAAATTAACTATAATAGAAGACAGAAATCAGATATTGTTATTTCTAAACCGTCAGCCAGCGAAGTAGGAAAATACTTGAAATCGTGGAAAAATCTTAAAAATTATAAGTTGCAAGAAGATGCTTTAGATAAATTATTTTTTTAGCTATTGCCAAGCAACGAAGAAATTTCTGACATCTTATTAAAGGTTGCTACGTTGAATGATTTTTACAGCACAAATATTTTTTCAGTTTATCCAGTTGCAGAACATATACTGAGTCTTAAAATTGACGAGAGGTTGAGACAAGGTGATGTAACTTTAGTCAATGAAATTCAAAATGTTACGATCAATGGTGTAACTAGAAAGTTTTATTCTTTTTCTACTAAATACTGTTCCCATCACAATCCTAAAGAATACCCTATTTATGATAGCTACGTAGAAAAGGTATTGAAATACTTTAGAAAAACAGATAAATTTTCTAAATTTAAGAATGCAGACCTAAAAGATTATCAAAAATTTAAAAATATAATTATTGCTTTTAGAGAATACTACGGATTAGAAGAATTTAATCTTAAAGAGATTGATCAGTATTTATGGCAGTTGGGAAAAGAATATTTCCCTAATAAATACTAGTAACTTGTTCTCACTTAGAAAGGAAAACTCTCAAATTGTCCTACAAATTTCTACTCTTCGATCTCGACCACACCTTGCTTGATTTTGATGCTGCTGAGGATGTGGCTTTGACGCAACTTCTAAAGGAAGAAGGAGTTGAGGATATCCAAGCCTACAAAGATTATTACGTTCCGATGAACAAGGCTCTCTGGAAAGACTTGGAGCAAAAGAAAATTAGTAAACAAGAGCTGATTAACACGCGCTTTTCTCGTTTATTTGCTCATTTTGGACTGGAGAAAGACGGTAGGTTACTTGCTCAGCGTTACCAGTTTTTTCTAGCCCAGCAGGGGCAAACTCTTTCGGGCGCTCATGAACTTTTGGACAGCCTCATCGAACGTGATTATGACTTGTATGCTGCGACAAATGGCATTACTGCCATTCAGACGGGTCGTCTGGCTCAATCAGGTCTGGCTCCCTGTTTCAACCAAGTTTTTATCTCTGAGCAGTTGCAAACTCAAAAACCTGATGCACTATTTTATGAAAAAATCGGTCAAGAGATTGCTGGATTTGATAAAGAAAAGACGCTGATGATTGGAGATTCCCTTACAGCTGATATTCAAGGTGGTAATAATGCTGTAATTGACACTATCTGGTACAACCCTCATCGCCTTGAAAATCACACACAAGCCCAGCCAACTTATGAAGTCCATTCTTACCAGGACTTGCTGGATTGTTTGGATGCTATGTAGTGCTTTTCCTAAGAGGGGATGATATGGAAGCTAAAGTCATTGAAGAGATTGACAATTTACTAAACCTCATCGAGCAATATCAGTTAAAAGGTGTGATTGCTCAAGTAAATACGTTAAAAGAGTTAAAGTATATCATAAGCAATCATATAGAGTTAAGTACTCGAGAGAAGATGAATATCCACTATTCACTCTTTCTCCCTAGGGGTGGTTTATCTGAACTCTACTATATGGACGCTAATCTTGAACGGATGATGTCTGTAAATAATCAACTTTCCTATGCTATTGATTCAATCGAAAAGTTTTTAATGGCTGATTGATACTGTGAATACTAATGTCCAATACTAGGATGAATAACAGTATATATAAGAACTGTAAAAAGTGGTTTCAATAGCCACTTTTTGCTATAATAGAGGCAGTAAAAATGAAGGAGTAGTAAATGATGTCAAGACCAGCTCTTTCTCTTTATGCACCATTGTATACACTAAAGGAAGTTGATCAAAATATCTGGATAGTAGACGGTGATCTGATTCAAATGGATATGAAGATCTTCAAACTACCTTTTCAGACACGTATGACGGTGGTTAAGTTAAATGATGGCAAACTCTGGATTCATTCTCCTATCGCGCCAAACGAGGAGCTCTTTACTGAACTGGATGCTTTGGGCAGAGTCGCTTACCTGATTTCTCCAAATAAGATTCACTATACCTATATTGCAGATTGGAAAAAAAGATATCCTCATGCGCAAGCATGGTCTAGTCCAGGAGTTGAAGAGAGAGCGAAAAGTCAGAAAGTAAAGCTGGTATTTGATGCTCCCTTAACAGATGAGTCTCCTGACTTATGGTCTGACGAGATTGATCAACTTATTTTTAAGGGAAGTTCTGTGATTGAAGAAGTGGTGTTTTTTCATAAATCGACTAAAACACTCATTGTAACGGACCTTATAGAGAATTTTGAACCAGAAAAGATAGCTAGTCCAATCCGAAGAAAAGTTTATCGTTTAGCCCGAGTAACAGCCCCTGATGGGCAAACTCCTATCGATTATAGGATGACCTTTTTTAGAAGACAAATAGAGGCAAAGGTTTCCTTTTCCCGTATGTTAAACTGGGAACCTGATAAGATTATACTTGCACACGGCCTATGCTTTTTTGAGAATGGTACGGATGAATTAAGACGTGCTTTTAGATGGATACGGTAAAGGAGAGAAAGATGCAACACTCGTCTTGGCATGCTTTGATTAAGGAGCAATTACCTGAGGGGTATTTCGGGAAAATCAATCAGTTTATGAATCAGGTCTATGCTCAGGGAACTGTATACCCACCCAAGAAAAAAGTTTTTCAGGCTCTATTAACTACACCGCTTGAAGAGGTTAAGGCGGTGATTCTGGGGCAGGATCCTTATCATGGACCAGGTCAGGCGCAGGGCTTGAGTTTTTCGGTTCCAGATGCTATTCCAGCTCCGCCATCCTTGCAAAATATCTTGAAAGAATTAGCTGATGATGTTGGAGTTAAGGAATCCCATGATTTGACAGCTTGGGCTGAGCAAGGTGTCTTACTTCTCAATACTTGCTTGACGGTTCCTGCTGGTCAGGCCAATGGTCATGCTGGTCAAATATGGGAGCCATTTACAGATGCTGTGATTCAGGTTGTAAATACTCTAGACAGACCTGTAGTCTTTGTACTCTGGGGAGCATATGCACGTAAGAAGAAGTCCTTGGTTACCAATCCTCACCACTTGATTATCGAATCAGCCCATCCTAGTCCTTTATCGGTTTATAGAGGATTTTGGGGTTCCAAGCCTTTTTCCAAGGCCAATGCATTCTTAAAAGAGACAGGACAAGAGCCAATCGATTGGCTTAGATAAGGAGAGAATATGCCTCAGTTAGCGACGATTTGCTACATTGATAACGGAAAAGAACTGCTCATGCTCCATCGCAATAAGAAGCCCAACGATGTCCATGAAGGCAAATGGATTGGTGTGGGTGGAAAGCTAGAGCGAGGTGAGACTCCACAGGAATGTGCAGCGCGTGAAATCCTCGAAGAAACAGGGCTCAAAGCCAAGCCGGTTCTAAAAGGTGTTATCACTTTTCCAGAATTCACACCAGATTTAGACTGGTACACCTATGTTTTTAAGGTGACGGAGTTTGAGGGTAACTTGATTGACTGCAATGAGGGGACGCTGGAATGGGTTCCCTATGATGAAGTTTTGAGCAAGCCAACTTGGGAGGGTGATCACACTTTTGTTGAGTGGCTTTTAGAAGATAAACCCTTCTTTTCAGCCAAGTTTGTTTATGATGGGGATAAATTATTGGATACCCAAGTTGATTTCTATGAATAAAGGAGAAAGCAGATGC
The DNA here is from genome assembly GCF_006228325.1 of Streptococcus sp. 1643. NCBI lineage: Bacteria > Bacillati > Bacillota > Bacilli > Lactobacillales > Streptococcaceae > Streptococcus > Streptococcus sp. 1643. Next base: position 1,006,648 of record NZ_CP040231.1, on the reverse strand, counting down.
TACTTATCAAAAATGGTCGTGTAATGGATCCCAAGTCTGGTTTGGATCAAGTGTGTGATGTTTTGGTCCAAGACGGAAAAATTGTCAAAATTGCGCCCGAAATCAAGGAAGAAGGAGCAGAAGTGATTGACGCTACGGGTCTTGTGGTAGCTCCTGGACTGGTTGATATCCATGTTCATTTCCGTGAACCTGGTCAAACCCACAAGGAGGACATCCATACTGGGGCCCTAGCAGCCGCTGCAGGTGGCTTTACAACCGTTGTTATGATGGCTAATACTAGTCCAACCATTTCGGATGTAGAGACTCTTCAAGAAGTTCTCCAGTCAGCTGCCAAGGAAAAGATTAACGTCAAGACAGTTGCGACCATTACTAAGAACTTTAATGGCCAAGACTTGACAGACTTTAAGGCGCTTTTAGAAGCAGGTGCGGTTGGTTTTTCTGATGACGGTATTCCGCTTGAGAGCAGTAAAGTGGTCAAGGAAGCCATGGAAGAAGCTAAAAAACTTAATACTTTTATTAGTCTTCATGAGGAAGATCCTGGTTTGAATGGGATTCTTGGATTTAACGAAAACATCGCTAAGGAACATTTTCATATCTGTGGAGCGACTGGGGTTGCTGAGTACGCTATGATTGCGCGTGATGTTATGATTGCCTATGCAACAAAGGCCCATGTGCACATTCAGCATTTGTCTAAGGAAGAAAGTGTCAAGGTAGTGGAGTTTGCTCAGGGATTAGGGGCGCAGGTCACAGCAGAAGTAGCGCCACAGCATTTCTCTAAGACAGAAGCTCTTCTTTTAACTCAAGGAAGCAATGCCAAAATGAATCCTCCACTTCGTTTGGAGTCAGACCGTCGTGCCGTTATCGAAGGTCTCAAGTCAGGTGTTATCACAGTTATCGCAACGGACCACGCTCCTCACCATGCAGATGAGAAAAATGTAGAAGATATCACCAAAGCACCATCTGGTATGACCGGTTTGGAAACCTCTCTTTCTCTTGGTTTGACTTATTTGGTGGAAGCTGGTGAGTTGAGCTTGATGGAATTGCTAGAAAAAATGACTGTTAATCCAGCCAAGCTTTACAACTTTGAAGCAGGTTATTTGGCTGAGAATGGTCCAGCGGACATCACTATCTTTGATGCCAAGGCTGATCGTACTGTTGGTCCAAACTTTGCTTCAAAATCAGCTAATTCTCCATTTATCGGTGAAACTTTAAAAGGGCAAGTTAAATATACCATCTGTAAGGGACAAATCGTCTACAAAAAATAGATGGGATTCTGCTCTATAAACTATAAGAATAGAGAGCGTATATGTATCCAACCCATCAATTTAAAGACAAATTTGTCTTATTTCTTAAGATATTTTTTCCTATCCTGATTTATCAGTTTGCCAATTATTCTGCCTCATTTGTTGATACAACCATGACTGGGCAGTACAATACCATGGACTTAGCAGGAGTATCAACTGCAACGAGTCTATGGAATCCTTTCTTTACTTTTTTAACAGGGATTGTTTCGGCCATGGTTCCCATCATAGGCCATCATCTGGGACGGGGCAAAAAGGAAGAAGTAGCATCTGATTTTTACCAATTTATCTACTTGGCTTTCGGACTGTCTTTGGTCTTGCTTGGAATGGTAGTATTCTTAGCGCCACCTGTCTTAAACAACATCGGACTAGAAGCTCAAGTGGCGGCAGTTGCAGTTTCCTATCTTTGGTACCTTTCTATCGGGATTATTCCCTTGTTGCTTTTTAGTGTCATTCGGTCATTGTTAGATTCTCTTGGTTTGACCAAACTATCTATGTATCTCATGCTCCTATTACTTCCGCTCAATAGTGGTTTTAACTATCTCTTGATATATGGAGCTTTCGGTTTCCCTGAGCTTGGTGGCGCAGGAGCAGGGCTAGGAACTTCGCTAGCCTATTGGGTTTTATTGGGCATTTCCCTGCTTGTTTTGTTCAAACAAAAAAGATTAAAAGCGTTACATCTTGAAAAACGCATTCCACTAAATATAGATAAAATCAAGGAAGGTGTTCGATTAGGTCTACCAATCGGGGGAACCGTATTTGCTGAAGTAGCCATTTTCTCCGTGGTTGGACTAATCATGGCTAAGTTTTCATCGCTCATCATTGCCAGTCACCAGTCAGCTATGAATTTTTCGAGTCTCATGTATGCTTTTCCTATGAGTATTTCCTCTGCTATGGCGATTGTTGTGTCTTACGAGGTGGGGGCCAAACGTTTTGAGGATGCAAAAATCTATGCTCGTCTGGGGAGAGTAACCGCCCTTATTTTTGCAGGTCTTACCCTATCTTTTCTCTACATTTTTAGAGATCGTGTAGCAAGTCTATATGGGAATGACTCTCAGTTCATTGAAACAACTGCTGTATTTCTAACCTACAGTCTCTTTTTCCAGCTAGCTGATACCTTTGCGGCTCCGCTCCAAGGAATTTTAAGAGGGTATAAGGACACTATCGTTCCTTTCTATCTTGGCTTAATCGGATATTGGGGAGTAGCGATACCTCTAGGATATTTACTAGATCAAGTAACTGACTTAGGGGCATTTGCTTACTGGATTGGGTTAATAGCCAGCTTGATTGTTTCTGGTTGTTTGTATCAATGGCGTTTGAAAACCATAATGAAAAGATTGAGCTAATTTCAAGAAATTATCCTGAAAAACAACTTTGTGAAAAAATGCTCTAACTAGAGAGAATCCCTGTTTTAACAGGGATTTATTTTTTTATATTGTGAAATTTTATTAGCCATATACTTTGACAGTGTATACTAAAAAAGGTAAAATAGTAAGGTAAGAACAAAGTTAGAAAGGCAAGATTATGTCAACTTTAGATAAGAATCTTTTGCTAGAGATGTTCCGTAAGATGGAAGAAATCCGTCGCATGGACTTAAAAATTGCTCAGTTAGTGAAAAAGGGAAAAGTTCCCGGTATGACTCACTTTTCTGTCGGAGAGGAAGCTGCTAACGTCGGAGCGATGCTGGCTCTTAATCCAGATGATCTGATTACCTCAAATCACCGTGGACACGGGCAAGCTATTGCTAAGGGGATTGACCTCAATGGAATGATGGCTGAAATCCTCGGGAAATACACTGGAACCTGTAAAGGAAAAGGTGGTTCTATGCATATCGCTGACCTGGATGCTGGTAACCTTGGTGCCAATGGTATCGTAGGTGGTGGTATGGGAATCGCTGTCGGTGCAGCCCTCAGTCAGCAAATGCAACATACTGGTAAAATCGTTGTCTGCTTCTTTGGAGATGGTGCGACCAACGAAGGTGTTTTCCACGAATCAGTGAACATGGCTTCTATTTGGAAACTTCCTGTTATTTTCTACTGCATTAACAACGGTTATGGGATTTCTGCGGATATCAAGAAAATGACCAATGTGGAGCATATCCATCAACGTAGTGCGGCATATGGAATTCCTGGAATGTTTATCGAAGATGGGAACAATGTCATCGATGTTTATGAAGGATTTAAGAAAGCTGTAGATCATGTTCGTGGTGGCAATGGCCCAGTCTTGATCGAAAGTGTAACCTATCGCTGGCTTGGCCACTCATCATCTGACCCTGGTAAATATCGTACGCGTGAAGAAGTGGAATTGTGGAAACAAAAAGACCCAATCGAAAACCTTCGTAACTACCTCGTTGAGAACAACATTGCAAGTGCAGAAGAATTGGAAGAAATTCAAGCACAAGTCAAGGAAGCAGTAGAAGCTTCTGTTAAATTTGCAGAAGAAAGTCCATTCCCACCGCTTGAATCAGCATTTGAAGATATTTACGCAGACTAAGGAGAAAGAGATAAAAATGGAAACAAAAACAATGTCGTTCCGTGACACCATTATCCTTGCTATGTCTGAGGAAATGCGTCGCGATGAAAATGTATTCTTGATGGGAGAAGACGTAGGTGTCTTTGGAGGGGACTTCGGAACTTCTGTTGGAATGCTCGAAGAATTTGGTCCAGAACGTGTCCGTGACTGTCCGATTTCTGAAGCTGCTATCTCAGGTGCAGCAGCAGGAGCAGCCATGACAGGACTTCGTCCAATTGTCGATATGACCTTCATGGACTTCTCTGTTATTGCCATGGACAATATCGTCAACCAAGCTGCTAAAACACGTTATATGTTTGGTGGGAAAGGTCAGGTTCCAATGACTGTCCGATGTGCAGCTGGTAACGGAGTTGGTTCTGCAGCTCAGCACTCTCAGTCTTTAGAGTCTTGGTTTACACACATTCCTGGTCTTAAGGTTGTAGCTCCAGGTACACCTGCTGACATGAAAGGACTGCTCAAGTCTTCTATCCGTGATAACAACCCTGTTATCATCCTTGAATACAAGTCAGAATTTAACCAAAAAGGGGAAGTGCCAGTTGATCCAGACTACACAATTCCACTTGGGGTTGGGGAAATCAAACGTGAAGGTACAGATGTAACAGTCGTTACTTATGGAAAAATGCTTCGCCGTGTGGTTCAAGCTGCCGAAGAATTGGCAGAAGAAGGAATTTCAGTTGAAATTGTGGACCCACGTACCCTTGTACCGCTTGATAAGGATATCATCATTAACTCAGTGAAGAAGACTGGTAAGGTCGTTCTGGTCAACGACGCTCACAAAACAAGTGGCTATATTGGAGAGATTTCAGCTATTATTTCAGAATCAGAAGCATTTGACTATCTAGATGCCCCAATCCGCCGTTGTGCAGGAGAAGATGTGCCAATGCCTTACGCACAAAATCTAGAAAATGCAATGATTCCAACAGTTGAAAGCATCAAAGATGCAATCCGAAAAACTTATAACAAGGAATAATACATAATATAAGTTATGTAAATAAAATAAAAAAGACGAGAAACTTTGTATCTTTTAGGTGCAAAACTCTTTTCGTCCTTGATATTATAGATTAGAGCACGGGCTAAAAGCTCGGAAAAAAGATAAATCTCCTTGACTTCATCGAAGTCTGCGTTGATTTCCTATTTTTCGGTCGCTTTTTACGCCCTTTACATCATGTAATTGAATTCGGACGGAGGTCTGTGAAAAAAAGATAGATTTCCTTGTGTTCATCGAACACATCGTCAATCTCCTATTTTTTCATTGCCCTCTTCGTCCTAAATATCTTAGTATAGAATTGGAGAGGTCATGGCTGATGACAAGCTAAGAGCGACTCCTGCGGCTAGAAAGTTAGCGGATGATCTAGGGATCAACCTCTACGACGTTTCTGGCTCAGGTGCAAACGGTCGTGTCCACAAAGAAGACGTGGAAACTTATAAAGACACAAACGTGGTTCGCATTTCGCCACTTGCAAAACGAATTGCCCTCGAACATAACATTGCTTGGCAGGAAATCCAAGGAACGGGTCACCGTGGTAAAATCATGAAGAAGGACGTTTTGGCCTTGCTTCCTGAAAATATCGAAAACGACACCATCAAGTCTCCTGCTCAGATTGAAAAAGTGGAAGAAGTTCCAGACAATATCACTCCTTATGGTGAGATTGAGCGTATTCCAATGACACCAATGCGTAAGGTTATCGCGCAACGTATGGTTGAATCCTACCTAACTGCGCCAACCTTCACACTCAACTATGAAGTTGATATGACTGAAATGCTGGCTCTTCGTAAGAAGGTTCTTGATCCGATTATGGAAGCGACTGGTAAGAAGACTACTGTAACAGACCTTCTTTCACTCGCTGTTGTGAAAACATTGATGAAACACCCATACATCAACGCTTCATTGACAGAAGATGGCAAGACCATTATCACTCATAACTATGTCAACCTTGCGATGGCGGTTGGTATGGATAACGGTCTAATGACACCAGTTGTTTACAATGCTGAGAAGATGAGCTTGTCAGAGTTAGTAGTAGCCTTTAAAGACGTGATTGGTCGTACCTTGGATGGTAAATTGGCTCCAAGCGAACTGCAAAATTCAACCTTCACAATCAGTAACTTGGGAATGTTTGGCGTTCAGTCCTTTGGTCCGATTATTAACCAACCAAACTCAGCAATCCTCGGGGTTAGCTCAACAGTAGAGAAACCTGTAGTTGTCAATGGTGAGATTGTCATTCGCCCTATCATGAGCCTTGGATTAACCATTGACCACCGTGTTGTAGATGGTATGGCTGGTGCTAAGTTTATGAAAGACTTGAAAGCCTTGATTGAGAACCCAATCTCAATGTTGGTTTAAGTTAGCTATTGTTATTTTAGAGTTTTAGATAAAGGAAGTAAGACATGGCCTTAGAAGTAATTATGCCAAAAGCCGGCGTGGATATGACAGAAGGACAAATCGTCCAATGGAATAAGAAAGTCGGAGAATTTGTAAAAGAAGGAGAAATCCTTTTGGAAATCATGACTGACAAAGTCAGCATGGAATTGGAAGCCGAAGAAGATGGATACTTGATTGCCATCCTCAAAGGAGATGGTGAAACTGTCCCTGTAACGGAAGTTATCGGTTACCTTGGGGAAGAAGGGGAAAACATCCCAACAGCTGGAGTAGCAGCACCAGAAGCTAGCCCTGCTCCCGCAGCTAGTGTTTCAAACGACGATGGCAAGAGCGATGATGCCTTTGATATCGTTGTGATTGGTGGAGGTCCTGCTGGATATGTAGCAGCCATTAAAGCTGCCCAACTCGGTGGTAAGGTTGCCCTTGTTGAGAAATCTGAACTTGGTGGAACTTGCTTGAACCGTGGCTGTATCCCAACTAAGACCTACCTTCACAACGCTGAAATCATCGAAAACATCGGTCATGCAGCAAACCGTGGTATCGTCATCGAAAATCCAAACTTCACTGTAGATATGGATAAACTTTTAGAAACTAAATCTAAAGTTGTCAATACCTTGGTAGGTGGTGTTGCTGGTCTCCTTCGTAGCTACGGAGTTACTGTTCATAAGGGTGTTGGTACGATCACTAAAGACAAGAATGTCTTGGTAAATGGTTCTGAATTGCTTGAAACCAAGAAAATCATCCTTGCTGGTGGTTCAAAAGTCAGCAAGATTAACGTTCCTGGTATGGAATCTCCACTTGTGATGACAAGTGATGACATTCTTGAAATGAACGAAGTTCCAGAGAGCCTCGTAATCATCGGTGGTGGCGTTGTCGGTATTGAACTCGGCCAAGCCTTCATGACATTTGGTTCAAAAGTGACTGTTATTGAAATGATGGACCGTATTGTTCCAGCTATGGATGCTGAAGTTTCTAAGAATCTTCGCTTGATTTTGGAACGCAAAGGAATGACTATCTTGACAGGTACCAAATTGCAAGAAATCATCGAAGAAAATGGTCAACTTCGTATCAAGATTGAAGGAAAAGACGATATCATCGCAAGCAAAGCTCTTCTTTCAATCGGTCGTGTGCCAGACCTTGAAGGTATTGGCGATGTTGAGTTTGAATTGGATCGTGGACGTATCAAGGTCAATGAATACATGGAAACATCTGTTCCAGGTATTTACGCACCAGGTGACATCAACGGTACTAAGATGTTGGCCCACGCAGCCTTCCGCATGGGTGAAGTTGCCGCTGAAAATGCCCTCAAAGGAAATCATGCTGTTGCCAAATTGAACTTGACTCCTGCAGCCATCTATACTCTTCCTGAAGTAGCAGCAGTAGGTTTGACTGAAGAACAAGCGCGTGAGAAATACGATGTAGCCATCGGTAAATTCAACTTTGCAGCCAACGGTCGTGCCATTGCATCTGATGCTGCTCAGGGTTTCGTAAAAGTTATCGCTGATAAGAAATACGGGGAAATCCTTGGTGTGCACATCATTGGTCCTGCAGCCGCAGAATTGATTAACGAGGCATCAAGCATTATCGAAATGGAAATCACTGTTGAGGAAATGCTGAAGACCATCCACGGACACCCAACCTACTCTGAAGTGATGTACGAAGCATTTGCGGATGTTCTAGGAATGGCCATCCATTCACCAAAGAAAAAATAAAACGAAGATAACTAGGCTGGAAAGATGTTTTCCAGTCTCTATCGTATAAAGGGATATCATGAAATACATTATCAATCATTCAAACGACACTGCTTTTAATATCGCCTTGGAAGAATACGCCTTTAAACACCTTTTGGATGAGGATCAAATCTTCCTACTTTGGATTAACAAACCATCTATCATTGTCGGGCGTCACCAGAACACTATCGAAGAAATCAACCGTGATTATGTTCGCGAAAATGGTATTGAGGTAGTCCGTCGTATCAGTGGTGGTGGAGCTGTTTATCACGATTTAAACAACCTCAACTACACCATCATTTCAAAAGAAGATGAAAACAAGGCCTTTGACTTCAAGAGCTTCTCAACCCCAGTTATCAATACCTTGGCTCAACTAGGCGTTAAAGCTGAGTTCACAGGCCGTAATGACCTAGAGATTGATGGCAAGAAATTCTGTGGCAATGCCCAAGCTTATATCAATGGACGTATTATGCACCATGGTTGCTTGCTCTTTGACGTTGATTTGTCAGTCCTTGCTAACGCCCTCAAGGTTTCAAAAGATAAATTTGAATCAAAAGGTGTAAAATCTGTCCGTGCTCGTGTCACAAATATTGTCAATGAATTACCAGAAAAAATCACAGTTGAAGAATTCCGTGATTTGCTATTGGAATACATGAAAAAAGAGTACCCAGAGATGACTGAATACGTCTTTTCAGAAGAAGAAATGGCGGAAATCAATCGCATCAAGGATACAAAGTTTGGTACTTGGGATTGGAACTACGGTAAATCACCTGAATTTAACGTCCGTCGTGGAACAAAATTCACTAGTGGTAAGGTTGAAGTTTTTGCCAACGTCATTGAATCAAAAATCCAAGATATCAAGATTTATGGAGACTTCTTTGGTATCGAAGACGTTGCAGCTGTAGAAGATGTCCTCCGTGGAGTGAAATACGAACGTGAAGATGTCCTCAATGCATTAGAAACTATTGACATCACACGCTACTTTGCTGGTATAAGCCGTGAAGAAATCGCTGAAGCAGTAGTGGGATAAAAAGAAAAGAAGTTGGTTGTATGACCAGCTTCTTTTTATGAGTTATATTTTACATAAATATTTTTATGTATTCTACAAACTATCTAAGGCATTCTTTTGTTCATCATTGACGATATGGGTATAGAGGTCAGTGACTTGTGTACTGGCGTGTCCTAGTTGGTGGCTGACCAAAACTTGCGATTTAGTCGCATCATAGAGCCTAGTAGCCAGGGTATGACGCAGTTTGTGGGGAGTTACACGCACTTTGAAGTCCTCAGAGTACTTAGCAACCATCTTTTCAACGCTAGAAGCATCAATACGATTGGGAACACCCCGATAGAGTGTCAAAAAGAGAGCTGTATCCGTCTTTTCTGTCTTATAGCGTTGATTTCGAATGGCGAGATAATTCTCTATATAAGGCTTGGCAAAGGCAGCGACATTAACCGAGTCACGTTTCCCCCCCTTACGTGTGACATCAATGACCATCATTTTGAGATTAAGGTCTCTTAGATCCAGATTAACAGCTTCAGATAGGCGGACACCAGACGCCAAGAGAAGGGCAATAATGGCTAAATCACGTTCTTTATTTTTATTGAATGACGAGAGGGCACGATTTGAGAGCTGTTGTGGATACTCCTGGTCGATATAGGTTAGAAAACCTTCTGTTTCATCACCTAGAAAGAGCTTTTGCTTGATGTTTTCAGCTCTGGCAGCAAGAGTTTCTTTCTTTTTCTTGGTTGAAACTTTCTTCATTACATTACGATAGAAATAGGGTTCTCCCTGGTCGTTTTCAACCTCCTCGGTCAGATACTTATAAAGACTGGAAAGTGCTGACAAGGTCCGATTGATGGTCGTCTGAGAGACACCTTGCTTGGCTGTATTAGCATTCAGCAAAGGTCGTTCACGTAGATACAGGATAAAGGATTCCATATCTTTCTTAGACATATTTTCCAAGACTGATAAAGGAATGTCAGACATTTTATCAACATTTGAAATACCAGACTCCAAAAGCCAGCTGAAAAATCGATCGTATTCCTTGAGATATTCGTACAAGGTTGTAAAACTGTAGGGCACAGCAAGCTTGGATTGGTAGTATTCCAGAACATACCAGGGCATGATTTGTTTTAGTTTGTCGATTCGTTCCAGTAAAATCTCACGTTTCATGTATTTTCTCCATAATTAAGTCTACTAGTAGTATAGCATAGACTCATATATTTTTCAAGAAAATTATAGTTTTTCGGAAAGATGTAACAAGAAACTTAAAACAGAAGTCTAACTTTTTTATAAAACTGAATTTTTTAAAAATCAAAACTTCCACTTAAAATGTACATTATTAGAGTGAGAACTGAAATGTCTTCAAATGTAGATATTGCATCTATACTCTATAACTACAAAAAAAGTCTCAATAATATTGAGACTTTTCATTTAACTATTCTTAATACAGGACCTTTTTGTGCCAATTGATAATTATCATTAATTGAAATATCTAATGATTTTTCTAACTCATCTTTGGGCAGAGATAAGTTAGAAATTAGTTCATTTTTTTGTAAAATATCATTACTGATAATTAAGTCAAATACTTTACGGTAAAGACTAGGTTTCTCAGGAGTCAATTCATCATCCAAAGGCTCACGCTTCTTCCATTTATTAAAGCCAATTTTCCTAAACAAATATAATTTTTGATCATCATTGATTAACTCTAACTGATAAGTTCTCATAATCATTGATTGAATAGAAACTTTCCAATATTTTTTTAACTCAATATAAAAGTCTAAATTAGTAGATAACAAAGATTTTAAAAAACCATTCTCAGGTAACAATAAACAAGAAGCAAAATAGTTTGCCTGATTCTCAATAATATTCTTTAATTCCTGAGAGGTATAGTCGTGAATACTTTCAATATCTCCATGAAGTAAAATATGACCTAATTCGTGTGCAATATTAAAACGACGACGTACAGCAGATTCTCCATTATCTGTCAGCATGATATACGGTCTGTCTTCAATCCATTCTGACACTGCATCCAATTTGTCATCAGACATATTGGACTCAACAACAATAATACCATTAACTTCTGCAATCTCAGTGAGATTAGAAATTGGTATATCTTTACCTAATCCCCATAGTTCTCTTAATTCTTTAGCTTTTTCCTCAATATCGTTATTAGTAATATCGTAAATAGTTTTCGTTAAAATGTCAGGTAGAGTTAATTCAGGAAAATTAACATACTGAGACAGCAAATCATAAATTTCCTTTTGAAATTCTAACCTGACAGCTTGCATATCCCTTGCTCTTTTAGTAGCCGCAGATTGACTACGAAAAAAAGTGGCCCCTTCGTAAAACCTTTTAGGTTCAGAAGTAAAATAGGCGTATGGAAAATCTAGTTCAGCAACAATTGTCATTAACTTACTTGCTCCTGGATGTGTTTTCCCTAATTCATAATTAGAAATCATTTGTCTAGATATTCCTGTTCGTTCAGCCAATTCTTTTTTAGTTAATCCTCTGGCTATTCTAGCCTTAGTTAATTTAGAGGGACTAAATATTCCTTGTTCCATTTACTTCTCTCCTAAGAAGCTCTTCTGACAGCTCCGTTAAAGTCAAATCTAGTTTCTTTTGAGTGGTCTGCTCTTGGTCTTTCGAGGCAACAATCCGCTGGGCATTCATAATATCTACTTTCTCAATCCATTGCTCTGTATCAACATTTGGCAAACCCAGCTGAACAAATTGCAGGTGATGATTCTTTCCGCCGTATGTTAAGAGGAGAAATGGTGGGTTATCAGCATCATAATGCTTATTGATATCCTCTTGGGTTGTAAAAAGATCAAATTGTTTATTTTTCACACTAGCCACACTTCTGTGAAGAGCTTTTTTCGGCATTGTTTTTATACTTCTGGTTTTTACTGGAGAAATAATGGCTCCTTTTGCTTCAATCATCGTATAAGTATAGCCGTTCACTTTATTATTCACTGCAGACAACATTTGCACATCTGTTCTCATTGATGAATCTTCTAAAACTAATCGCAGCGCTACATCGACTAATGCTTGTCGGATATGCCCATAAGTCTTTCGCATTTCTGGGTGCCGCAATACAGGTGTGGTATCAATGAGTTCCCACAAAAAACGATAGGCCTCCTTAATACTGTATGCTAATTCACCGGCTAATCGTGGGTCACACTCTGCTTCTAAATGAGTTCTTAAAATTCCCATCTTATCTCCTAACTATTAACTTTATTCACGTCATGTTAATAGTTTACCTTTTTTTAAAAAAAATGTCAACACCAAAACATACTAAGAATAGTAGGTAGAAAATTTCTGACGGGAAAATTACGCATTACTTTTTTGGTGCAAAGTAAAGGTGTCCTTTTAAATCAAGAGGCTTTTCCAAAGAATAATACTGTTTCATACAAAACAGCTAGCGACTATACTCGTCTTTTTTATGTATTACCATATAGCAGGATACCAAGATGATGAAGATTTTAAGCAGGTAGGTTTCAGATCGATCAGTGTCTATGGTTAGCTGAGACAAGACATTAATGATCGAATGTGTCATAACGCAAATCCAGAGATTCTTTGTTTTGTTATAAAGAGCTGAGAGTATGAAAGAATTCGTCAGCAATCCAAATAAAAACGGTAGAATTTGCAGAGTTGCTAGGGAACCATCTATGTAAAAGAACAACAGATGCCAAATTGCCCAGCTGAAAAAGGTTAGGATTGTTGAGTAAAAATATGGTAGCTTCTCTTGTAAGATTGGTTGAAAAACATATCGCCATCCAATCTCTTCTATACCGCCAAAGACAATAAATTTGAAGAACATCAAAAATGGGAGATACCAGCTAAATTCTACTATTTTCCCACTAAACACTAGAAAAGAAAAATCAAGGATAATAAGGAAAAAAGATAATAAATAATGTTTGTAACTGGTATGAATGTTAAAAAAATCGTTAACGATCTTCTTAAAAGGAATATGAAAATAGTGATTTGCAACAATTATTCCCCAAAGAGCTGAAGAAATCCCACCAACAATGATTCCTAAAACAGTTAATAGATTGGAATGAACAGAAAAATGATTCAAGAAAAAGAAAAGGAGACAAACTGATACTATCTGGCTAAATGTGCCTAGCAAATATACCGCAATTGCCTTATTTCTTTTCATAGAGAATCCTTTCAAAGTTTTTTACGTAAAACAAATTATGTAAAAAACCTACAGCAACAAATCTTTGACTTTTCCAATTTCACTTTTTGGAATCACTAGGTGAATCATATCACCCAAATACATTCTAGTTGAACCGTTGACTGTTTGGCTCTTGCCATTATGGACTTGGGTGGTGATGAGTACGTTATGTGGCAAGTTGAGTTCGTGAACCTGTTTTCCAGCGATTTTGTCAGACACAGGGATTTCTATGAGGGTGACTTCTCCTTCGTCTGTTGCTTCTTCTGGCAGCATTTTTTCTAGCATGGCCTCATAGACTGGCGCACCTTTAAGTAAATCCATGATGATATAGGCAACTAGGGTTACCAATCCAAGTGGCATGAGGTTGCGAATATCTCCAACCATCTCAGTTACGAGGATCATGGCAGTTAAGGGAGCCTTGGAAATTGCCCCAAAGTAGCCACTCATTCCCAGAATGACAAATATAGGGAATTGTGCCTGACTGACAAGCCCAAGATTGACACAAATGACACCAACTAGGGCACCAAGTAAGGAACCGAGCGCCAAAATGGGTAGGAAAATTCCTCCTGGGAGGCCACTTCCATAGCTAATCATGCTCCAAACAAAGCGAATCAAAAAGTAAGCTAATAGAACCTCAAAACTAAAATCTTGCTCAGTCAAAGAAAGAACGACCTGATTTCCACCACCGAGAATTTGTGGCAAGAAAATCCCGACTGGTATGATAAGGATAAAGGCTAGGATTGGATAATAAGCTTTATCCAAATGGATTTTTTGACCAATCCAGTCATAAATTCGACCAACATTGAGTACAGCCTTCTCATAGAGAAAACCAGAAAGTCCGAGAAAAACTCCCATAAGGAGGTAAATCCAATACTGGTCTAGGTTCATGAGAGGAATGTTGTCTGGCATATCCAGTACGGGTGTTAAGCCAAATATGAGCAGAGAAACAAAGTTTGCTACGAGACTAGCTGCTAGAGTTGAGACCCAGAAAAAGCGTGAAAAATGGTGATAGACTTCTTCTACAACAAAGAGGAGACCTGCAATTGGTGCATTAAAGGCAGCAGCTAAACCTGCAGCAGCTCCACTGGCAATCAGGGAACGTTCCTCTACTGGACTAGATTTGAGCCATTTGGCAATACCTTTACCACCAACTGCTCCAAGTTGAATACTTGGCCCTTCTCGACCTAGCATAAGGCCACTGGCAATAGCAAGAATCCCTAATACATATTTCTTCCAGAGAACACTCCACCAGTTAAGAGTCATGAGTCCCTTTAGTTCGGCTTCGACTTGAGGAATTCCTGAACCCTTGATATCTTTTTCTGACCGAGTTAGTTTCGCACTAAGCCAGCAAACGATTAAATAAAATAGACCAATGATAAAAAGATTGCGCACTAGGTGCGCTTGATCTTGATAGAGTCCTTGTAGCAGGTGGAAGCCCTTTTCGATTAAGAAACGAAAGGATCCGACGATTAGTCCGACGACGAGACCAACAATAATTCCTCGGCCAACTTGGGATAATATGGTGCTTGAGGCAAAGGCAAATTCTTTCTTGGAACTGAGTGTTTCTGACCGTTCCTCCATAATCATTTCCTCTTACTTGTCTTTCTTAGTTGAAACTAGTGTTTTGACTGGTTCAAAACTGGTTCGGTGAATTGGGGTGACACCTAGTTTTTCCAGTCCTTCTAGGTGTTTAGCAGTTCCATAACCTGCATTAGCTGTAAAATCATATCCAGGATATTGCTGATCATATTCCTTCATCAATTCATCCCGTGTCACCTTGGCCACTATAGATGCAGCTGCGATTGAGAGGGAGTTGGCATCTCCTTTGATGATTGCTGTTTGGGAAATCGACAAATCCAGTTTCATGGCATCGATCAAGAGGTGATCAGGTTGCGGACTGAGCTGGGAGATTGCTTCTTTCATGGCTAGTTTGGTTGCTTCATAGATATTGACTTGGTCAATGACTTGATTATCCATGATTCCAATGCCGATTGCTAAGGCTTGGTCTTGAACAGCATGATAAATTTCCAGATGTTTCTTTTTGGGGATTTTTTTACTATCGTTGAGGCCGTTAATCTTACAATTTTTAGGTAAAATAACAGCTGCAGCGACTACGGGTCCAGCCAGAGGACCACGGCCGACCTCATCAACACCTGCAATTAAGGCCACTCCTTGCTTGTAAAGTTCTTTTTCATAGGAAAGCATGGATTCCAAACGAAGGTCCTCATCCAGTTCAGCCTGTATGGCTTTTTTACGCTTGTTAATTTCTTTTTGAACTCCAGAACGAGGATCCTTTTCCAGTTCAAGAAAAAGGGGATTGTCTAATTCTTTGACAGTGGCAAGAAGGTCTTTGATTTCTTTAATCGTCGTCATCGATGTCATCCAATGTATCTAAGGTATAGTTACCGAGCTTTCCATCACGGACTTCCTTGACGAAGAGGCTGTAAAAGCGGTCGTAGTCGTCTCGGAAACCAAGGGCACGGGTCATATCCATGATGATAACAGGTGCTTCTTCTTCAATTTTCATTTGTTTGAAGCGTTCAGCTAGCTTTTCTGGATAATGTTTTTTGAAATAATTGAGACCAAAAATGGTCACCTCATCCATAGGAAGCAACTGGTCTTTGATAGCTCCAGTCAAGGCTAGTTTCAAAGCAACGGTTTCGTCTTCAAATTTAGGCCATAGAATACCTGGCGTGTCTAATATTTCCAGGTCTTTGTTGGTTTTGAGCCACTGTTGCCCCTTAGTAACACCTGGTTTATTGCCGACCACCGCAATCTTTTTCCCTGCCAAACGGTTCATGAGAGTTGACTTACCAGCATTTGGAATTCCGATAATCATGGTCCGCAAGGTTTCGATCTTGATACCGCGTTCTTTCTGGCGTGCAATCTTATCAGCCATGAGCTTTTTAGCCGCATCTGTCACAACTTTTACAGTTACTTGCTCTTTGGAGTTGATAGCCAGAGTTTGAATTCCCTGTGATTCAAAATACTGACGCCATTCTTTGGTCATTGCGGGGTCAGCAAGATCTGCCTTATTCAAAATCAAAAGCTTTGGTTTATCCCCCACAATCTTGGTTAACATAGGATTTTGACTAGATAAAGGTAGCCGAGCATCCACCAAAATCGTCACAAAATCAACAAACTTTAAATTCTCCTGAACTTGCCGCCGAGCCTTAGACATGTGGCCCGGAAACCATTGAATAGTAGCCATAATATTTCCCCCTTCCGACTAAAAAAAACGTAGTAAAAACGTTTTCTTTCTTACTACCTATTCTATCATAAATGAGGAACTTTTGCACAGGCTTTGACCATAATAAATGACAAATAGTATAGGTCCGACACATCCTTGATGCCAGTCTGAATTTACTTGACTTTTTTTGCCAATAGGTATATACTTAGTGTATACTAATTCGTGGAGGTAGAGCAATGAATACAGTAAAGACTCGGAAGGTGGGGAATTCGCTCACTGTGACCATTCCTAAAAATTTAGGGATGACAGAAGGTCAAGAAATGGTCGTCTACAAAGGGATTGACGGAGTCATTGTCTTAGCTCCAAAACTGAAAGATCCTTTTGATGGGATTACTGATTTGAGAATGACAAATGATTTTGAAGGAGTAAGGTCACTTGATAGCGAAATCTGAGTATATTCCTGAAAAGCAGGATATCATTTGGCTGGACTTTGATCCATCAGTCGGTCGAGAAATCCAGAAACGGCGACCTGCCTTGGTAGTTTCTAGGAGAGAATATGCCTTGCAAACTGGTTTTGTAGCTGTCTGTCCTATCACTCATGGCCAACAAGGTTTGGCAGAAAAAGGCTTGCTCGTTCCTGTCTCGTCGGACAAGGTAGATGGCGCTGTCAATCCATTTCAACTGTATACCTTTGATTTTCGGATGCGTAATGCTCAAAAAATAACAAGAATGGACACACAATGTTTTCAGAAAGTCGTCCAACTTTACCAGTACATCTTTGGAGATACTTAAATCCTACCATGCATAGACAAGGTAGGATTTTTTCTATATGAGTAACCTATCTAAAAACGGATGAAGACAATTGAGGAGAATCCCTCTAGTCCAGCTTTCTTGTGCAGATGACAGATGTTCTGCCTGAAGGCATTCTTTTAAAAATTCAGCAGCTTGTTCCGGAGCAATCTCAAACTCAAAGGCTTTCATCTTGTAAAAAAAGTCGATGAGATGCTCAGATAAGTATTCATCTGAAAAGCGTACTTCTCCACTTTTTCGATATTCTAATAGGAGCCGAGAAAATCTGGCTTTTTCATCAGGCAAATCCCGAAAATAGGAATTGAGAAGCCAAGTCTGCTTCTGCTTTCGTTCAATAGGATCTTGATTTGCAATTCGCTGATCCTTTTCCAACTCCTTTTGGTTTTGTTTAGCCTTGATAGCCCGTTCGTCCCTATTCTTACCAAAGAGGATTTTTTCCCATTTTCGTTCTTCTTGGGTCAAGGTTTCTGTAAAGCCGAAGTAATCTTGATAGGCTCGTTCTGCAGGCCCCATAGCAAGAATGAGGTTGTCAGCGTATTGCTTGGCGATTTTATCTCTCTTCTTGCGTTCTTTCTCTGCCTGAATCCGTAAATGCTGCTCGTAGTCGATTTTCTCCTTGCCTAGTTTGACAAGGTAGAGTTGGTCATCGGTCTTACCAAGTAAAAAAGGTTTGATACACTTTTCCAGCACTTCTTCCATACGAGCCTTCTTCTTTGGCTCTGCCTTGGTCCAACTTCCGCCTTGAAAGACCTCTAGGAAGAGCTGATAGTCTCTCTCAGGTGCGAATTGATTGCCACGATTGGCTTTGAAAACACCTTTTTCCCAAAACCATTTTAGAAGTCGTTCGTCAAAATCGCTTTTAGTGACCTTGATTTTTTCCTTTTTCTGAGCCTTTCTGGTTAGTTTTTCAACTTTTCTGAGTAGTTTTTCTTCCTCTTCTAGTTGCTGATCAAGGCTAATACGATGAAAATGGCGAACACAGTCGCTTCCTATAGGGAAGAGACGTTGGCCTGTAACTCCGTTAAAGAGTTCGTAGGCGTATTTTATGGCATTCCCGCAAACACAATTACTACGGCCAATGCCATTAAAAATCAAGGAAACTTCATTCCATTCCTTGGTAGCTTGATCCCAAGTATCGGCTTTTGAAGCCTGTAAAACCGCATCGTGCAGGGATTTTCTAACTGGAAGTGGCATGAGGTCTCCTTTCTAGGTTATACTTTTACAACTTGAACCTCGTCTTTGCCGAGCAAAATCAAGTATTTTTCTATGTTTTCAATTGAATAGGCACGAGATAAGGCTTCTTCATAGAGGGCTAACTGACCACGATAGCGGTCTATGAGTTGACTTGGTTCATCGTAACGGTCTGTTTTGTAGTCGAAAAGAACGATACGATCCTCATAAAGCAGATAGCCATCCAAGATCCCACGAACAACAAAGTCTTCCTGACTCTTTTGATCTTTTTTGAGCATGGAGAAAGGTTGCTCGCGATAGAGATGGTTTGTATTGGCGAGAATTTCCTGACCGAGTGGCGTATCAAAGAAAGCTAGGATTTTAGAAAGATTGATCTTGTCTCTAACAGCTGGACTAGTTTGAACTTGTTTAAGAGTATCTTTCAGGCTAGTAAGTGTTGGCCGTTGACTGAGGTCGATTCTCTGCATAAGTTCGTGGGTTGCACTACCAATTTCTGCTCCAGTTACCTTTTCTTTAGTTGAAAAATCTGGTAAATCAAAGCAGATTTTCTTCTCTGGTGATTGAGTTTGGTTAGTAATTTCTACCCCTTCCATATCCATAACAGGTTCGTAGAATTTCTTGATTTGGCTTGGGGTTTGAACACTAGGAAGCTCAATGGCTGCGCGGTGGAGACTATTATAAACCTCCACCTCTTTCAACATTTCCAAAGCCTCTTTGATGGTTTCAGACTGGCGGTTGCTTGCTTGAGAGCTATCTTGGAGAGGGCTCTTGTTCTCCAACTCCCCAATAGCTTCTCTAGTCAACTGGTCTTCACCAAGAAAACGATAGCTAAAGTTGAGATTTTCCTTGGCAAATACTTTGGTAATAGCCCAGATCCAATCTTGGAAATTTCTTGCTTGCAGTCTGGTATTGCTATCTAGTTTTCCATTTTTAGCTGCTGGGTATTCCTTTGTTTCCAGCTTTTCACGAGAGCCCTTACCGACAAGATAGAGCTTTCTCTCGGCTCGCGTCATGGCAACATACAGCAGACGCATCTGCTCTGAATAGCTAGCCAGTTGCAGTTCTTTCTCATTATGGATATAAGTCAGACTAGGAATGGAGAGTTTGATGGTTTTAGGATAGTGTGCTTCCACTGCTCCTGTTCCCACCTTAGCAATGTATTTGACACCAAGCCCATTTTGACGGCTGAGAATGACGTCTGACATTGAGTCTTGTTTGTTGAAGTCCTGATCCATGTTGAGGATAAAGACATAAGGAAACTCCAGTCCTTTGCTCTTGTGAATGGTCATGAGTTCCACGGCATCTTTAGGTGGAGCGACAGCTACGCTTGCGAGGTCATGCTGAGCTTCCAAAACCTGATCAATCATACGTATAAAACGCGACAAGCCCTTGAAATTACTCTTTTCAAACTGGTCAGCGCGCAGAGCTAGGGCGTAGAGATTAGCCTGTCTAGCAGGTCCGTTTGGCAAGGCTCCAACATAGTCATAATAAAAACGGTCATTATAAATCTTCCAAATCAAGTCATAGAGAGAGTGGGTTTTGGCATATAAGCGCCAAGAATCCAAGATATCCATGAACTGATTTAGTTTTTCAGCTAGAGCTGTATAAATCAAGTTTTTCTGACTTGTTGCCAGTTTTTGAGAATTGACCAGTTTCTCATAGAGATTTTCTTGGACCTTATCTTCTACTTTCTGAAGGGACAAGCGTGCCAACTCGTCCTCATCAAAGCTAAACATAGGAGACTTCATCAGGGCAACCAAGGCATAGTCTTGCAGGGGATTGTGAATGACACGCAGGGTGTCTAGCATGACTTGTACTTCTAGGGATTGGAGATAATTGTTTTGATCACCGTCGGTTTTAACTGGAATTCCATACTCAGACAGGGCGAGGAGAATCTGGTCATTTCGACTGCGGCTAGAGGTCAAAAGGGCAATTTTTTTGAAGGCAACACCTTTTTCCTGATGAAGTTTCAAGATTTCCTTGATGACCAGGCGCATTTCACCAGTGAGTTTCGTTTCTGCTTGGCTCTCTTCCTCCTCTTGCCCACTATCGTCCTTATCGTAGAGGAGAAATTCTGCCTTGTTGTCTGGATTGGGAGTCAGTTTGGTATTGGCAAAAACAAGCTGGTGCATACTGTCATAGTTGATTTCGCCGACCTCTTGGTCCATAAGGCGTGCAAAAACATCATTGGTTGCTGACAGCACTTCTGAACTACTACGGAAATTTTCCTTGAGGAGTATCAATTTACCCTCTTTAGGATTTTTCGCATAGAGTTGGAATTTTTCATTGAAAATCTGCGGGTCTGCCTGACGGAACCGGTAGATGGACTGCTTGATATCTCCCACCATAAAGCGATTGTGACCATTCGACAGCAATTCCAGCATCCGTTCTTGAATGTGGTTGGTATCCTGATACTCATCTACCATGACTTCATGAAATCTCTCTTGATAAGTCTCGCGAACTTGTGGGAAATTCTCTAAAATCTCAATGGTGTAATGACTGATATCAGCGAATTCAAAGGCATTTTCTTGGCGTTTACGTTCGCGATAAGCCTCCACAAAATCACTCATAAATGTTTGGAAGGTTTTAGCTAGCTCCCAGGTATCTTCATGATAACGTTCTTGATAGTCGAGAATGGTTATCTGGTCCGCCAGTTGTCCTAGTTTAGCAAACTGGACCTTTCTCTCATCGTTATAGGCATCAGCCAGTGGCTTTAAATCGGCCTTACGACTGGAGTTAGCCAGAGCCCGACCATTTTTCTCCTTAGAGATGGCGACAACACGAGCAAGCACTTCTTGATAAGCCTGACTATCGGACTCGTGATTTAAGGAGCCCATTTCATCCAAAACCTGTTGAACAGCTTCTAAATAGGCAGCTTTGGGAAACTCATTGGCATCGTTATCCAGATGATAACGGAAAAAGCTTTCCAAATCCCAAAGCGCCTGCTTGATTTGCTCAGTTTGTTTGTCTTTTTCATTTGCAAAGTCAGCTTCTTCAAACCCTTTGAGAAAAGAGTCGCTCAGCCATTTTTTGGGGCTACTGGTGGATTGAAGAAAATCATAGATTTTGTAGACTTGTTGGCGTAGACCTCGTTCATCCTTACCTCGTCCAGCAAAGTTCTTCACCAAACTACAAAATTTCTTTTTATTCTCACCTTGGTAATGTTCTTCAAAAACTTGATGAAAAACTTCGTTCTTTAAGAGTAACTGTTCACTTTCATTTTGTAGAATACGGAAATTTGGTGCAATATCAATCAGATAGCCATGTTTACCGAGGAACTTTTGTGTGAAAGAGTCCATAGTTCCGATGGCCGCGTTTGGCAGATCTGCCAACTGACATCCCAAGTGTTGTTTGAGATCAACATCATCGGTTTCTTGGATTTGTTGGCTGATTTTTTTCTCCAAACGTTCCTTGAGTTCACTAGCAGCCTTGACAGTAAAGGTCGAGATAAAGAGTTGGCTGATTTCCACACCTCGCGCCAATTGATCCAGAATGCGCTCGGCCATAACAAAGGTCTTCCCTGAACCAGCAGACGCTGAAACAAGAATATTTTGCCCTGCCGTATAAATGGCTTCGATTTGCTCGGCAGTTTTCTTCTGTTCCTTGCTCGAATTCGCTTCTGCTTCTTGCAGTTTTTGAATCTCTTCCTCAGTTAAAAAGGGAATGGGCTTCATCGATTCAACTCCTCTCTCATTTTCTCAAACCAAGCTTGCTTGAGCTTTTCTCCAACTAGACGCTTGCCATCAGCTAAGTCCAACTTCTCTAGGAAACGGGCTTGTCCCAAGTGGTAATTGGCTTCAAAACCTGTAATGGCTTGATGTTGCTGAACGTACGGGGCAATGCTTCTGCCATTTTCGGTATAGGGATTGATGGCGAACTGGCCTTCTAGAATCTTCTCAGCCGCCTTCTTGTACAGATGGGCATTATAGTCTAGTAAGAGCTGAAACTCCTCGTCTGTCAGCTGATTGGCCTTGTTTTTGTTGTAAAATTCGCCCAAGTGACTGCTTTCTTTCTCTAAAAAGAGTCCCTGGTATTTCATAGACTTGCTGGCTTCTGCTACTGCTCCAGACAGACTTTTAACAGCTAATAAAGATTGGACAGGCTCAGCCATTTCCAAGTACATGGCACCGAAAAAGTCCTGCTCCCCTTCTCTTTTTAGGGCAGCAAGATAGGTAGGCAGTTGGGAATCAAGCCCATTAAAGAAATGAGGAAACTGGAACTGGGTCAAACTAGACTTGTAGTCCACCACTCCTAGCGCTCCATCAGCTTTCAAACGGTCGATTCGGTCAACCTTGCCTCGCACATGGACACTGCGACCATTATCCAATTGAATAAAGGCCCGGTCCCTACCGCCAAATGTTGCCTCCTCTTGGATAGTTTCAATGGCTGGATTATGACGTAGGATGTGGCCCGTAGTTCGCGCAACATCAAGTAGAATTTCTTTTGTAAACTGGGCTTCCAAACTTTCCTGATAAATAGCCTCAAATTCCTGTTCTTGGCTGGTTTCTTCAATAGCTTGTTCCAAACGTTGGTCAAAGGAATTTTCAGCAGGCAGTTTCAAGGCACGTTCAAAAATACGATGCAAGAAATTACCATGACTGCGGGCATCCGGACGCAGGCGCACTTCTTCCTGCAAACCTAAGACATAACGGAGGAAATAACTGTATTCATTGCGGTAAAACTCTGTCAATCCAGACGTAGACAAGTAAAACTCCTTGTCAGCTGGATAGAGAGCCTGCAAGGTCTCTTTCTCTAATGGCTTGCTGCTTGGACTAGTTGGGAGTGCTGGATTTGTAAGACCTTTTTGGTCAAGTTTTTTCCCCATCACACGCGCCAGAACCTTGACAAAGGTCAAATCTTGCTCAGTATTACTTGTCTCGCCCTGCTGATGATAGGCAACCAGACTAGACAAAAGGCTGTGATATGAACCCATATCATCCTTAGACAGACTTTTTTGATGAATCTTCTTCTCTATTCGGCTAAATCCAAAACTCACCAGTTCCTGAAGATAGGCCGATTCCTTGCTCTCATTTTCATTGAGGAGACTTGGAGAGGATAACACCAACTGCTTAAGGGCAGCATTGACTAAGGAAAGCATGGTATAGCGATTTTTCTTGAGATTTTCACTACTTGCAATCAGTAATTGCGCTCCATCTTCAGTCGCTTGGTTTAGGCTTTGTCGTTCTTCATCTGTTAACAAACTGGTGTTTTGCGCGATTTTTGGCAAATGATCCTGAGTCAGTCCAATGGCATAGACAAAGTCAGTGGTCAGAGGGGCAATCAAATCATAACTCTGCACCAGAACGGTATCAACAGTTGCTGGAATGGTGCGATACTGAGACAAACTCATCCCAGAATGGAGCAAGGCTAGGAAATCCTCCAGACTAACTTGTGAACCTGCAAAAACGGTCGCAAATTGTTCTAAAACATGGCAGAAGGCTTTCCAAACTTCGGCTTGTCTTTCCTGTTCTAGAGTTTCCATAGTAGCTGTCAATTCTTGCATCTGCTTGCTTAAGGCAGCATTTTTTAGAAAAGCATTCCACTTTTGCAAGAGATTTTCAGCCTTCTGTTTCCGACTGGCTAATAAGGTTTCAAGTGGTGTCAGAACTCGCAGACGAATGGCGTTCAAACGTTCCAAATCGAATTTTCCGTGGTGGGATTTTGTGAAGGTCTGCTGAAAAGCTGGCAAGCCATTGATGCCAAGATAGTGGAGATATTGCTCAAAAGAATCAATATCCGCTTGGCTAAGGTCACTATACAGACCAGTTCTTAGGAGATTAATCAAATCTTCCTGACGGAAACGATAGCGTTTTAAACGCAAAATAGACTCCACATACTGGGTCAAGGGATGATGAGCCATGGATTCACTTCTACCTAGATAGAAAGGAATCTGGTACTGGTCAAAAATAGTCTTAAGAGACAACTGATAAGAAGCTACATCTCCCAAGAGAATACGAAAATTCTTGTAACTCAGGTCTGGATGGTCATGTAATTTCTGACGAATGCTACGGGCTACTAGTTCCAACTCCTCTTTTTGTGTCAAACAAGACCAGATTTGCAAATTTTCACGGTCCTTCTCATCGACATCTAAAGCGAGTTCTGAAAAGTCATAAGAAGACTCCAGCAAACGAGAGGCCTTGTCAAAACTATCTATTTTCTCATGAGTCTGAGAACGATCCTGAGCAGGTGTTTGGTATTTTGCCCCCAAATGATGGAGGAATTCCACACTGGCTTGGTAGAGATTTCCTTCAGTGAACGGACTGGTATAGGCCTTCTTGCTTGCATAAGCGCCAATGACAATCTCGACCCCTTTGCGATGGAGCAGATCCACTACACGCTCCTCTTCAGCAGAAAAACGGGTAAATCCATCAATAACCAAGGCAATCTGACTGAAATCACTACTTACCTTGCCATTTTCAATAGCCTCAATCAATTGAGACAACTGACTTCCCTGAGCCAACTGGCTTTGATTGAGATAGGCAGTTACTTTCTCGAAAATCAAGAGTAAATCTGCCCGCTTGTCTTCATCAGTCAAACTTTCCAAGTCTAAAAAGTTCATCTGAGCAGTCGTCATCTCGTGATAAAGTTCAATCAACTGCTGGATAAATTGAGGGTCTTGTTTAATAGCACCATAAACTCGTAAGTCCTTGGGATCAAATTCAGCAAGGCATTTATAAAAGGCCATTCCAAGTCCGATGTCATCAAGACTGGTCTTTGTAGGCAAGTCATTTAAAATCAGGTAACGAGCCATTTGGGCAAAGCGCGTAACAGTAATCGCAAAAGAAGCCTGCTGGGACAAGCATTCCAGAACGGCGCGTTCCTTTTCAAATGAAAGAGAGTTGGGGGCGATGTAGAAGACACGCTTGCCCACAGCAACTAGCTCTTCCGCCTCTCTAGTCAAGATTTCTGTCAAAGAAGTCCGAATATCAGTATAAAGTAATTTCATCTCAGCCTCGTTTGGTTTATCAAAGTTTCTTACTCTATTATAGCAAAGTTCGCTTCACAGTCCAAATCCAAAATTCTAGTTGACAATCATTTAATTAGCAAATCAATCATCCTTCATCATCCACTTTCATATGCTGAAAGATATAGAGGAAAAAGTCTTTAGAAACTTCAAAATGTCCATAACGAAGTCGAGAAGTATAGTCTTTCCATTCAGGATGTTGTCTGGCTACTTCTATGGAACAATCTTTGACTGGCTGATAATACTCAACATTTCGTCTAAAGGGAAAGAATCCTTCAAATTGCTCTACTTGATAGGCTTTGTCATCTATAATTTTACCTACGGCTACAAAAGCCTGTAACTTATCTTGACCATTCATATCGTATTTTGGACTATAGTATAAGAGATAGTCACCTTTTTTCATACGATTTAAGGGGCCGCCCTTTCCATGACAGACCTGACAAAAATTTCCCTCAACTCCTCTTAAAACATGGTTCTTTGAAACAACTCCGACCCAATATCTAGGCATTTTTATCCTCCAACACTGCTAACATGTGATTAAAACTTTCTCTATCGTTAGAAAGTTTTTCAAAAAATTTTTCATCAATCCCTTCTACTAAGGGTAAAGCTTGATTGACCTTCTCCGCGCCAGACTTCGTCACTGAGACCAGTTTTGCCCGACTATCCTTTGGATGTTGATCACGTCTAATGTAGTCCTTCTTCTCCAGTAGTCTAACAATCTGGGAAACCGTCATGACATCCATACCGGTGAAACGAGCAATATCAACTTGCGTTACATATTCCTCTCTATTGTTCAAAAACAAGAGCGAGGTTAAAACGATAAATTGAGGCAAAGTGAGGCCAACCGATTTCAAAACTCTTTTTAAATTACTTTCCCATTTGTTGTAAACTTTAATGAAAAGAAGACCTGTAGACTCTGTTTCATCGTTTTTATAAATTGAATTAAACTGATATTGTGGCATTTTTTCTCCTTAAATATTAAGTATACATATTATATAAGAATTTATTTTGTTTTTCAAGAAAAGGAAAGCCGAATTTTACAATTCTGTCAGACATTTTATAGTCTATATGCTATAATAAAAGCAAAACACATAGAAAAGGAAGTCTTATGATTAAACTACTAGCCTTGGATATGGATGGAACCCTCCTCAATGAAGCCAAGGAAATCCCTCAAGCCCACATTACTGCCATTCACCAAGCCATTAAAAAAGGTGTCAAACTGGTTCTCTGTACAGGTCGCCCGCTTTTCGGTGTCCTCCCCTACTATAAACAACTAGGACTTGACCTCCAGAATGAGTATGTCATTGTCAATAATGGTTGCTCAACCCACCAGACCAGTGACTGGAGTCTAGTTGACTGGCAAGAACTCAGTCCAGCTGACATTGAATACCTTTATGACCTAGCTGAAAAAAGCGACGTCCAGCTAACTCTTTTTGATGAAGAACATTATTTTGTCCTCGGTGGTAAACCTAATCAAATCGTTCAAAATGATGCCAAACTTGTTTTTTCAGACCTAACTGAAATTTCCCTTGAGGAAGCCACTAGTGGCAAATATCGGATGTTCCAAGGTATGTTTTTGGGTACCAAAGAACAAACAGACGATTTTGAGCAGCGTTTTGCCAAGGAACTTTGCCAACGATTCAGTGGAGTTCGTTCGCAGCCTGTCATTTATGAAGCGATGCCACTTGGGACGACAAAGGCTACTGCTCTTTCTCGACTAGCAGAGATTTTGAAGATCGAACCCTCGGAGATTATGGCCATGGGCGATGCCAATAACGATATCGAAATGCTTCAGTTTGCAGGACTTGGCATTGCAATGGGAAATGCCAGTGACCATGTCAAATCCCTTGCAAATGACGTTACAGCTAGCAATGAAGAAGAAGGCGTTGCGCGTGCGATTGAGAAGTATATTTTATAAAAAAGAAAAGCAAATAGACAGAAATTACTGCTATTTGCTTTTTTACTACTTAACCCAATAAGCAATCAGGGTAATAATCCATAAATGAGCTGGGTAGAAAATATAAAAAAAATATTTACTCCAACTGGTTTCTTTTCCTCGCTGTCCATTATACAAGGCCATAAAAGGAAAGACGGTGACAAAGAGCCAGTCAGAATTGAAAAGCATCATTCCCAGTGTTTGGTGCCAAGTGTCGTAAATTTGGATGGAAGTCACTAACAGAAAGGCCCACAGAAAGGCATATAGGAGATTTCGCAATCCCTTGCGATTTCGACAAGAGTAACTAATCAAGAGAAATGGTAGCATAGTAATACCACCCTCAGTAAAAAGACAACCGAAAATCAAGAGCCCAGCAACTCCAATCCGACGCCACAACTTCTCCTTTTTATCCAACTCTTTTCTGGGAAAACCAATCCAAAGCATGGTGACACCGATGGCCAAAGTCAGGAAAATGTTGTTATTTACCATTACTCCTTTGGATGCAAATAGGGCATTTAGTAGGCTATTTCCAGCAAACATGATAATCGCCCAACTCCAAAGGCGGATGAGGTAGTTTTTCAAATTCCGAGTATGAATGAATCCTTCCATAGCCATATAGGCAAACCAAACTCCTACACAACGGGTCAAGGCGTGAAAGATACCTTCCCACAGAGGAGAAACGATTCCGGTGATATGAGGGATATGGTCTAGAACCATTACTGCCGCCATCAGGTACTTCAACTGCGTCGCATTCCATTTTTTCATAATAAACCTCTTTCTTTTTAATCTACATAGAGTATAGCATACATTTTCACGTATAATCGTACACCCATCTTACATTTAAAAAGCCTATCTTACATTTTTGTAAGACAGGCGTGAATATCAAAAGTTTATTATGAAATTTACCATCTAGTCCGTAATTCGTTGGTACATTTCTGGTCTTCTATCTCGAAACAGTCCCCAGTTGAGGCGTTCACTTGCTCCCTTGTCAAGGTCATAGGTCGCTAACAGAATTGCTTCTCCTTGTCTTTCAGCTCTCTCTAAAATAGCTCCTGTTTCATCCGTCATAAAGGACGAACCGTAGAAGTCAAGACTGGAACTCTGTCCACCATTTTCCTCACTAGGAGAGACTTCTTCCAAACCGTAACGATTGGCTGCAATGACTGGAACAATATTTGCTGCTGCGTGCCCTTGCATAGTACGTTGCCAGTGACCACAACTGTCTGTATCCAAAATAGGTTCCGAACCGATAGCTGTTGGATAAAAGAGCAATTCAGCACCATTCAATGCAAGACAGCGCGCTGTTTCGGGGAACCATTGATCCCAACAGATGCCGATCCCAATTTTAGCGTAGCGAGTATCCCAGACCTTGAAGCCAGTGTTACCAGGCGTAAAATAAAACTTTTCTTGATAATAATGGTCATCTGGTATGTGGGTCTTCCGATAAACGCCCACCACTTCCCCATCAGCATCAATGACAGCAATAGAGTTATACAAGACATTGCCATCTTTTTCATAGAAACTGATCGGTAAAACAACTTCTAGTTCCTTAGCAATCACCTTAAAATGCTGAATGGCTGTATTTTCTGTCACCGACTGAGAATACTGGTAATAGTCATACTGACGTTCTTGACAGAAATAGGGACGTTCAAACAACTCCGGCAAGAGAATAATTTGTGCGCCTTGTTTTGCAGCTTGACGAACTAAACGTTCCGCTGTTTGGATATTTGTTGCTACATCCTTGGCGCATTGCATCTGGATCGCTGCAACTCTAACATTTCTCATCTTGTTCTCCTATTCTGGGATTTGTTGGGTAATGCAGTGGATATTGCCACCACCTAAAAGAATGTCTCTTGCTGGTATTCCGACAACTTTACGGTCTGGGAAACACTTGCTGAGGATATCCAAGGCCACTTGGTCGTTTACATCCTGAAATTGGGGAACAAGGACAGCCTTGTTGGCAATATAGAAATTGACATAGGAAGCTGCAAGACGTTCACCTGCATAACGCTCCTCTTCCCCTTCTTCATAGATGTAGCCTGGCAAATCCTCTGCGGTTACAACTTGTCGAACTGCAGGGATAGGCAATTTATGAATGGTGAAGGGACGCCCTTTTGCATCCGTTTCCTTCTCTAAAAGCTCTAAATCAGCTACTGACATGGCATATTGGGGATCATTTTGATCATCTGTCCAAGCCAAGACAAGCTCTGCAGGACCAACGAAGGCTGCAACATTGTCAACGTGTTCATTGGTTTCGTCCTGATAAATACCATAAGGTAGCCAAATAACTTTTTCAGCGCCAAGATAGTTCAATAATCTTCTCTCGATTTCCTCTTTACTGAGATGAGGATTGCGACCAGCGCTCAGATGGCAACTTTCAGTCACAAGAATGGTTCCTTGACCATCGCTATGGATCGCGCCGCCTTCCAGTACAAAAGGTTTGGCATCGTAAACAGGCATTTCCAAGGCCTCAGCAAAACGACTAGCTACTTGGTCATCTGCTTCATAGTCTTGATAAAGACCATCGACTGCTCCACCCCAGGCATTGAAAGACCAATCGACTGCCAACTTGTCTCTTTTATCATTGACGAGAATAGTCGGACCAGTATCACGGGCCCAGGCATCATTGGTAGGAATATCTAGATAAACGACCTTGTCTCCGAGATAGGATTGGGCTTCAGATTGATAGTCCTGCTCCGCCAAGAGATAAACGGTTTCCCCTTCGGCTATGGTTTTGATAATTTGGCTAAATGCTCTTTTGGCAGCCTTTCCTTGGAAGGGCCATGAACCTGGTCGAGTCGGCCAGATCATGATGGTGCCATGGTGTGGTTCATACTCTGCCGGCATACGGTAGCCTAATTTCTTTGGACTGTCCATCATGATAATCTCCCTTTAAAGTCTTGATAGCTGAAGGCTTTGACCAAGCTGCAGTCACCTCGCTCGTCCATGAGATAGAGACTTGGCAAGCCAATACCGTTAAAGGTATTATTTTTTACAAAAGAGTAAATAGCCATATCTTCAAAATAAAGTCTATCACCGATTTGGATTGGATTCTCAAAGCTATAATCGCCTATCACATCACCCGTCAGACAGGTATTGGAAGAAAGTCTATAGGTATGGGCTTTTTCCTGAGCCTCAAATCCATTTCTCAAAGGTGGACGATAGGGCATCTCAAGTACATCAGGCATATGGCAGGTTGCAGAGGCATCTAAAACCAAGATTTCCATACCGTTTTCTACAATATCCAATACCTCCGTTGCTAGATAACCCGCATTGAGCGCAATAGCTTCACCCGGCTCGATATAGACTTCAAGATTGTAAGTTTCTCGGATACGCTTGATTTCAGAAATCAGCAAATCCACATCATAGTCTTCTCTCGTTATGTGGTGTCCTCCACCCATATTGAGCCATTTGACCTTATATAAATAAGGTCCAAACTGCGCTTCTACAGCTTTCAAAGTTGTTTCTAAATCATCTGCCCCCTGCTCACAAAGGGTATGAAAATGAAGACCATCTACTAAGTCCAGCAAATCACTCGGTATCTTGTCTAAAGTAACTCCAAACCGAGATCCCGGAGCACAAGGGTCATAGAGCGCGTGATCTCCTTGAGTTGAACATTGAGGGTTGAGGCGCAAACCAACACTGATACCAGCCTCTCGACAACGAGAACCGTATTTACGCAACTGTCTCTCCGAATTAAAGACGATATGATCTGATATCTGAAGTAACTCTTCCATATCTGATTCCTTGAAAGCTGGCGCAAAGACATGGACTTCCCCTGGGAACTCTTCTCGTGCTAGTTTAGCCTCATAGAGACCACTAGCCGTTGTACCAGAGAGATACTGGCTAATTAAGGGATAGGTTTTATAAAGAGAATAAGCCTTCTGGGCCAGTAAAACCTTGCAGCCCGCTTCTTCCTGAACTTGCTGTAAAATACGGCAATTGGCTTCTAATTTTCCTAAGTCAATGACATAGGCTGGTGTGGGTACTTGTTCTAACTTCATTAGTCCACCATTTGCGGGTTTTCTACCACAACCCAAGGCAAGCCGTACTCATTCAAAGCTTCCATGAATGGATCTGGATCCAATTCTTCAAGGTTGTAAACTCCAGGTTGTTTCCAAGTACCATTCATCACTAATTTTGTCCCAATCATGGCTGGAACTCCTGTTGTGTATGAAATTGCCTGTGAACCAACTTCTGCGTAACATTCCTGATGGTCACAAACATTGTAGATATAGATAGTCTTCTCAAGACCATCTTTGACACCTGTAAAGATACATCCAATATTGGTTTTTCCAACAGTGCGTGGGCCAAGGCTAGCAGGATCAGGTAGCAAGGCTTTTAAGAATTGAATCGGTACAATTTCTTGACCGTTAAAGTTAATGGTATCCGTACGAAGGAGTCCGACATTTTCCAAGCATTTCATGTGCGTTAGATAAGATTGGCCAAAGGTCATAAAGAAACGTATCCGTTTGACACCGGGAATGTTCTTGGCCAATGATTCAATTTCTTCATGGTGAAGGAGATACATGTCTTTCTGTCCAACTTGAGGGAAATCATACTCACGCTTGATAGACATAGCTTCGACTTCGACCCATTTTCCATCTTCCCAGTAAGAACCTGGCGCAGAAACCTCGCGGAGGTTGATTTCTGGGTTAAAGTTTGTTGCAAATGGATAACCGTGGTCACCACCATTACAGTCTAAAATGTCGATATAGTGGATTTCATCAAAATAGTGTTTGAGAGCATAAGCTGAAAAGACACTGGTCACACCTGGGTCGAAACCAGAACCGAGAAGAGCAGTTAAGCCCGCTTCTTTGAATTTCTCCTGATATGTCCATTGCCATGAGTAGTCAAAGTAAGCTGTAAAACCAAGTTCCTTGCAGCGATTTTCATAAATGGCACGCCATTCTGGGTCTTCTGTGTCCTCAGCCTCATAGTTGGCGGTATCGATATAGTGGACACCTGTTGCCAAGCAAGCATCCATAATTGTTAAATCTTGATATGGTAAAGCTACGTTCAAAACAGCTTCTGGTTTGTAGCTATCAATTAAGGCAATCACTTCTTCAACCTTGTCAGCGTCAAGGGCAGCTGTCTCAATCTTTGTACTTGTTTTACCTTCCAGTTTAGCCTTCAAGTCATCACATTTTGACTTGGTACGGCTAGCAATCATAATCTCTGTAAAGGTTTCGCTATCTTGGCAAATCTTTGAAATAGCAACTTGGGCAACGCCCCCACATCCAATAATTAGTAAACGACTCATTTTTTTCCTTCCTCTTCTTCTAAAATGTCCTCAACATACTTGGGCAACATAAAGGCTCCCACATGTAAGTTTGCAGTATAGTATTCTGTGAAAAGCTGGCGTTTTTTCCAGCCTTCCTTGTCAAAATCTTTGACAGGGTGGTATTTTTTCGATGCAAATCCAAACAACCAATAGCCCGCTGGACTGGTTGGGATATGGGCCTGATAAACCCGACTGATTGGAAATGCTTGATTGACCTTGCGGTGCATACTTCGGCAAGCTGACTCATCCTCGTCAAAGAAGGGACTCCCATGCTGATAGATCATGATGCCATCTTCTTTGAGAGCTCTGTAACTGTTACCGTAAAATTCCTTGGTAAAGAGCCCTTCCGTATGTCCAAATGGATCTGTCGCATCGTTGATAATGATATCGTAATCATCCTCACAGTTTCTCAAAAATCGCAGTCCATTTTGGTAGTAAATGGTGACACGAGGGTCATCTAGCCCCGCAGCAAAATCTGGGAAATACTCACGACAAACCTCAACCAGCATTTCATCTGGTTCAACGATATCGATTTGCTCGAGTTCAGGATAGAGCGTTAATACTTGGGCAACACCGCCGTCGCCACCCCCAATAACCAATACTTTCTTAGGATTAGGATGGACAGCCATGGGTACGTGGACGGTCATTTCATTGTAAACAAAATCATCTGCATCTGAAAACAAGACATGCCCATTTAAGATCAATATCTTTCCAAAAGCTGGCGTGTCTAAGACTTCTATATCCTGCCATTCACTCTTACCAGCGTAGAGTTGCTTGGCTGTTCTCAGGGACAGTTTCACATCTGGAGTATGAACTTCAGAAAACCATAAATCCATCTAGTTCTCCTTTCTCTTAATGACGTTGATATGATTGACCTCTGGATCTTCCGTCCCTTGGAGGGAGCAACCACGTTCCTTGGCAAATTGGATATAGTCTACAATTTCTCGTGTAATGCGTTCACCTGGTGCTAGGATTGGAATCCCTGGAGGATAGCACATGACAAATTCCCCACAGACTTGTCCAACAGAATCATCCAAGGTTAAACTTTTTCTTTCTGAATAGAAGGCTTCTTGTGGAGACAGCACCAACTCGGGCTGGATATATTCCCCAGCAATCAAATCTTTTCCATCTCTTGAGTAGAGTCTCTTGATATCAGCCAAAGCACCAACCAAACGCTCGATATCTTGGATACGATCTCCAATGGAGATATAGGCCAAGATATTGCCGATATCACCAAACTCGATCTGAATGTCATATTCATCCCGTAAGAGGTCATAAACCTCGATACCGGTTAAGCCAATACCCTGAGTGTAGACTGACAACTTAGTCACGTCAAAATCACAGACAGACACACCGTCTATTAACTCTTTTGAATAGGCATAGTAACCACCGATAGCATTGATCTCACGACGAGCGTATTCGGATAGCTCAATGACTTTCTCAAACGACTCTTTCCCGCGAAGAGCTAGGTTGCGACGTGAAATATCCAAACTAGACATTAACAAGTAAGAGGCAGATGTAGACTGGGTCAGGTTGATGATCTGACGAACGTACTCAGGATTCATCTGATTCCCGATAAGTAAAATGGAGCTTTGGGTCAAACTCCCACCAGACTTATGCATAGAGACCGCCGCCATATCCGCTCCAGCGTCCATAGCAGATAGTGGCAATTTATCTGTAAAATGCAAATGCGCACCATGGGCTTCATCCACTAAAACCAGCATGCCAGCTTCATGAGCCATATCTGTTAATCCTCTCAGATCCGAACAAATCCCATAGTAGGTAGGATTGTTAATCAAAATGGCCTTGGCATCTGGATGCTCCTTAATTGCCTGCGCAACACGGTCATTTTCAAGACCTAAAGCGATGCCGATTTTAGGATCTACACTCATCTCGATATAGATGGGAATGGCACCACATAGAACCAGCGCATTGATAGCAGATTTGTGAACATTTCGTGGAAGAATAATCTTATCTCCTGCCTTGCAGGTGGAAAGAATCATGGTTTGAACAGATGAGGTTGTTCCCCCAATCATGAGAAAGGCATGGGCTGCACCAAAAGCATCCGCAGCTAATTCCTCCGCATCCCGAATAATCGAAATGGGATGACCAAGATTATCCAAGGGTTTCATCGAATTGACATCGATGCCAACGCATTTTTCCCCTAACAGTTCGACAAGTTCTGGATTTCCTCGTCCACGCTTGTGACCTGGCACATCAAAGGGGACAATCCTTTTCTTGCGTAGCTTGACCAAGGCCTCGTAAATTGGGGCTTGGTTTTGATCTAACTTATTCAAGACTTACTCCTTTACCGTATTTTAGCACCTCAAGAAGATAAAGGCGACTAAAGGTTGACTTATGAAAAAAGAGCAGGTTTTCACCTGCTCTGCAATCTTCTGACGTGTGTATTTTGGTTTCTGTTGAGTATGTCTGTTCCTGATGTTTCCTAACTCTCTAGTAGCAAATATTACGTACTTTATTGATCGTTTCACAAGATGACGTGTGCTTTCACCACACTAAAAATTTATGAATTAGGACAAGCGTCCTAACATCAACTTATAAAAGTAGGCTTTTAACCCTATCAATAATGTGGCTTTTTAACCACGCTTCGGCATTCAACCCTGCCTGTCCGTAGGCATTTTTTACTCGGGTTTATATTTGCTAGAAAACATCATCTCATTTTCTAAGCCTTATAACTATATCATGTTTATAAGAGCTTGTAAAGTGTTTTGTGAAACTTTTTTAAAGAATTTTATTTTTTGTTCGTCAAATTCTGTTGAACTATAAAAGGAAATCGCTTTAAAACGTCATAGGAATAAGAAAAAAGAAACTACAGGCATTAGCTGCTTCAATAATCTTAAAGTATAACTTGATATTGAAAATCAATTCTTTTCATCAGATTTCATAAATATTTTCAGCTAGGAAGTATGAATCAACTGCTCCAATTCTACTTCTGAAAGCTGTCCTTGATTGTAAAGTTTTCTAAATAAGTCCTCATCTACGGTAATTGAATAGTAATCCGTCACAAACTCATGAAATTTCTCAAAACTGTCAAAGAAATAGGATAATAACCATTCGCCACCGTCCTGATCTTGATAGGTATTTTGATGTTCTTGACCGTCATACCAGATAAAGAAGGTTGTTTCATCTTTTTGCTCTTCTGAGTATAGGTTTTGATACTTTTCATCCAGTCCTCTATAAAATCCGTCTATGATGTCTTGATTCCACTCATCCGCAGCAAACTGACTCAAACTGCTTTCATGATCAAAGCCCTTTATAAGGATCATTTTATCAGTAAAGATTACATCTAGAGAATCACCAGAACCGTTGTCGATGAGGTAACGAACCCCATAGCTCTCCTCACTCTTACTGATCAATCGAAGCCAGTTCTTGTCTGGATCTGTCTGATACTCATCAATGACGAGCAAAGCGTCTAAGCGAGTCTTTACCTTGTCCCATTCAATTTTTCCCATCTCTTAAAACCTCCATGCTAAAAAATTAAAATTTATTAAGGTCACAAGTTCTATAATCAATTTCTAGGTATTTCAACAGACTAAATGGATAGTAAAAATACTTAACAAATAATCACTAAGACATTACCCTTGAGATCTAAGATTTTCTTGTAAAAGTCTTTCATTTTTACAAAGCTGATTCGAATATCATCCTTGATTTCTTCCTCTTCTTCAAGATAATCCCAAATGTCAGGGTATAACTCTGCCTTCTTGCATGCTTCCATGCTAAAGTCTGCCATAGCCCTATCCATGTCAAAATTCTCTAAAGCTTGAACAATCTCAGCTATCTTTGACTTTTCAGTATAGGCTATATATTCTGACACATTTTCTAAAGGGGTCACTCCCAATACAGCTTCTCTCAAAGGATCGTCATCCATAAATTCTGAACTACTAAAGCCTGTCATAACAAAGAGTAAGGCGTCTCACATTTTGTCAATATCTATCAACGTCTCATTTTCCTTAGTAGAATCCTCTACTAAGTCAAACAATTCTTCTTCCTGACGAGAATCTGGCACTATTTGGCTTAATTCATTGTCAGATAGATATCGATAATTAGCAATCATTCCCATAATGTTTCCTCCTATTCGTTTCTTAGGATAGCACTGATTTTACTAGTTACCTTTCTTGAAAAGGCATAATACTTTTTGGTCTCTCCACCTTATTTCCAATCCTCATCTTCCGTCACTTCCCAGACTTCTGACTGATAGCCCTCCCCATCTATATCGTAGCGTTGCATATAGCCAATAAATCTTTCCTTTTTACTTGTCTTACGAGGCTTGAGAATGTTTACAGCCCAAAATCCGATAAGAATGACAACTAAAAGTGCTATTACTGTTTCCATATTACTTCTCCCCTGCCTAGCTTAATATCCTTCAACCCACTTTTCATTGTCCATGATGAAAGGTTTAGCTAGACCGTCACCTGTGTAATCAGCATATTTGGTGGATAGATACTTGTAACAATCTTCCTTGCTCGCGAACTTAATAGCTTGATAAGGCTCTTCAAAAGTCAGTTTCTCTACAAATAAGAAACCATCATCAGCTGGCACTAAAATACCAACATGCCCGACAAAAAGAAACTCTCCATCCAAATTATCATGTAACACAACAGACAGCATCCGAGCTTTATCATTGAATTGAAACTGGGAGAAGAATGTTTCCATCTTCTGCGCGTGAACTTTTACATCCGTCGTTGCTTCCGTCTCCACCCTAGAAAATAGAATATCAAACTCTTCCTTATCTTTTGCATCAAACACCTTTCCCTTATCGATAGCATCGTTATCCACGAAAAGAAGCTGATCATTCTTTTCAAGTTTTGGGATTGTGACTGAATTTTTTAATAGCGCATAGCTATTGATACGGCAGTTGGTCCCAACAAAGTCACCCTTTTTTTGATTCCAGAGATTGCTGATTTTCTCTACGTCGTATTCTGTCTTTGTAAAGGAAGCAAAATCACCACTTAAACCAGTGGAGCCGACAGTCGCATTATAGTCTGTGACAAGATTGAAAAATGCATCAACACTATTTGGGTCCAAGTGAGCTGATAAGAGAGATTTGACCTCTTCGGAACTTACCTGGCTGTTTAGATTGGTATATGAAGCCGTCCAAGGAACTTTATCTGAGCTGGTCTGTGTCTGATTTGTAGAGTCTGTGCTCGTATTATTTTGCTGACAAGCAGCCAATCCAAGTAATAAGGGTAAACACAGTCCCAAGGCTACTACTTTTCTCATTCGTTTCATGCAATTCTCCTTCTAGACTACAAGTCCCTTTTTCATTTTAAATAGCATTCACTAATCGTTCAGCTAGTAATCGGTGACCTAGCTTTATTATACTACATAAGTCAAAAAAAGACTGCACGAATCACCCATTCATTACAGTCTTTTTAATCTTATTTTTTATTGAATGACGAAACCTTTAGGCAAAATCACCAGTTGCTGGTCCAATTCTTGGCAATGACTGGCCAGCGCTATAGTATCACGATTTACAAGATAGTTTTCACTTGATTGGTTAAAAATAGCTTGGATTTTTTGTCCATCATAATCCCATGCCAGAGATACCACATCTGGCTCGATTTCTTTCAGTCTATAGGTCCCGTGCTGGATTATATCTGAGACATTCTTGCGAAGCTGAATCAATTTCTTCATGAATTGAAGCATCTCATTACTGTCGGAAACACGTTCCCAAGGCATGACACGTCGACAATCTGGGTCTTGCCCTCCACCTAACTCCAACTCCGTTCCATAGTAGAAACACGGTGTCCCCCTTTGTAAAAAGAGACAAGCAAGGGCAGACTTAACGAGTTGAACATCTTCCTTGGCAGTAGTCAAAATACGCTCCGTATCATGCGAATCCAAGAGATTGAACATCACTTCCGAAATCTGCTGTCTATAGTACATAGACTGGCTATTGATCTCATCGATAAATTGATGGGACTTCTTAACCCCACGCAAGAAATAATCCTTAATGCTGTCGGAGAGAGGATAGTTCATGACTGCGTGGAATTCATCTCCGTTTAACCAAGGCTGTGAAGTGTGCCAGACCTCTCCAAGAATATAAAGGTCAGGCTTTTTAGCCAAGACAGTCTTATGGAAATCTCGCCAAAATTGATGGTCTACTTCATTTGCCACATCCAAACGCCAAGCATCGATATCAAACTCTTCAATCCAGTAGGTCGCAACGCTTAGTAAATAGTCCCTTACTTGAGGATTTGCCGTATTGAGCTTGGGCATATAGCTGGCAAAGGCAAAGG
Organism: Streptococcus sp. 1643; assembly: GCF_006228325.1. Lineage (NCBI taxonomy): Bacteria > Bacillati > Bacillota > Bacilli > Lactobacillales > Streptococcaceae > Streptococcus > Streptococcus sp. 1643. Next base: position 967,893 of record NZ_CP040231.1, on the reverse strand, counting down.
TATGATAAGGGAGCTTTCTTGGATCACCGAGCTTATCCTTGGTCACTGGGAACTCTTGAATATGGAACCAGTCTTTATATACTGACTCTTCACCGTATTTAAGGACATCCTGCCATTGAGGTGATTTGTCCCCGATATGGTTGAAAACAGCGTCCAGCATGATCTTCATGCCTCTCTGATGGGCCCCCTCCACCAGTTTACGGAAGGTTTCCTTGTCTCCAAAATGCCGGTCAATTTTAAAATAATCCGTTGTATTATACTTGTGATTGCTTGGGGATTCAAAGATTGGACAGAGATAAAGTCCTGTAATCCCTAAGTCTTGCAAGTAATCCAGATGGTCAATAATACCCTGTAAATCACCACCAAAGAAATCGCTCGTCTTTGGTTTGATAGAGGAATCCCAAGCTAGTGCACCTTCAGGTGAAATCTCAGGATTGCCATTAGCAAAGCGTTCTGGGAAAATCTGGTACCATACCGTCTTTGCTACCCAGTCAGGAACATGACAAGCATCAATCTCATGAATATAAGGAATTTTAAATCCATTTCCTTCATAATGAAGGTTTTCTAGCGTGTTTTCAACACATCCCTTATCGCCATACAAAATATTCTGACCTTGCTTGTCCTTGAGTTCAAAGAGATACTGGAGTCGTGCATAGCCAACTGAAACTTCCGCTTGCCAGTAATCAAATAATGCATCAGAAGTTACTTTGAACATCGCCTTGCTTGCTTCATAATGGTCCTCTATAAAAATAAAAGGATCTCCATAATGCAAGTTGATGTTTTCAATATTATCTTTCTTAGTCCGGATACGAATGTGCATTTTATTATCCTTATAAAGGTACGCATACTCCGACTCTGGTCTGTGATAAATGGCTGTTAATTCCATTATTCTGTCTCCTAGTTTACTTTTATTCACCTTGCTGCGCAAACGTTTTCATAGTCTTGATTCTAGTATACTACTTTAAAATTTTATTTTCAAGGCTTTTCCGTAGTTTCGAGTAGTTTGGTTCTATAAATAAAAAAGCAGCCAGTCTTACAACTTGCTACTTTTCAAATGATGATTTACAACTGTCTTTCCAACCATTCTATCTTTTTAAAATCCTTATTGTTATTGTGGTCATTTCTATAAGAATCTTGGGAAGAAGCCTTGTAAATACTTAAAAACTGTTTTAAACTTGGAACGCGAAAAGTGATGTCCTCGAGATGAATCAGCTCTATATCTGATTCCGAAACCCCTGCAAAATCTGGTAAAGAATCAATACTTCCAAACTCAACGCTCACACCATCCTTTTGGAATTCGTGCTCGTGAATATCTACCAAGGTATAGCCCAAGTGGTTCATCACTTTCATTATCTTGTCCCAGTCATAAATTCTGAGATGATCAGGTGCTTCCCATCCTCTAGGATCTCCAGGAACATGAATGTCAATGTCGGACGGCTGCCATTCTTCATTTGAACGGTATTCAAAACCCAAAGACCCCATGAGCGTCGGAGTGATTCCGACTTGGTTTAAATGAGAACAAATTGTTCGAAATTCATCAAATAGAGAATTCATTCCTCCTCCAATCGTTGATATAGAACTTAATTTCGTTGTGAATAATAAACTAATTTTTACTTTCTACTCTTTCGGTTTTGAAAATACTTCTACTCGCTGAGCTAGGACTTTGATTTCAACAGGTAGGTTATCTGATTTATCGCCGTCAACATCTGACTCCAATTCACTATCTGAAGAGATCTTAATATTACGCGCTCTGATATACTCAATATTATCATTACCGACAACATCTCCTTTTAGTAAGTCAGGAATGACGGATAATTTTGAGAATATAGAAGCATCTTTTAGAATCAAAATATTGGCATAGCCATCTTTGTCTTCTTCAAAGATTTTCTTATCAGCGAAGTAATTTGTCAAGAGAACCAAAACATGACTAGCTTCACCAACATAATTTCCATTTTCAGTCTCAACCTTAATGTTAAAGACCTGATCCGTCATCACGGACTTCATGGTATTTACAGCATAGGCTAAAATACCGAATTTTGTCTTGTCCTCGATTTCAACATTGTGAATCGCCTCAGGCAGAGAACCGATACTAAAAATATAACCAAAATAGTTATCATTTGCTTTACCGATATCAATCTTGTTGGTTAAGTTAAAATCGAGTTCATCAATCGCACCATCGATGTCTTGATTGATTTCCAAAAGTTTCGTAATGAGGTTACCCGTCCCACCAGGGATAATCCCTAACTTAGGAATGAAGTCTCTCTCAGCAATACCTGAAATAACTTCATTGACAGTCCCATCTCCACCAAAACACACCACTGCATCATACTGCTCACGAGACGCTTCCTCAGCAAAATGTGTTGCATCCAGTGCTTTTTCGGTAATTTTTGTTTCCACCTGCTCAAAATAATCCTTGGCCTTATTCTCCAGCTTGACCTTATAATCCAAAGCCTTTTCCCCACCAGAGGTAGGGTTGATAATTAACATTACTTTTTTCATTAATAGTACTCCTTAATTTTTAAATAGAAATGTTAGTGTAACTACATCAGTCATTACATATAATGCTATTATATAATGAAAACTCAGAAAAGGGAACTTTGACGTACCGGAGATTAATATAATTTTATTCTATTTTCCCATCACCTTTAAGGATTCATCCAAATCAGAATAAGTTTTATCCTTTATCCAATAAGGAATACCATAAGCTGCCTCTGCCACCAAGTGAGATGGCGTTTCTACTTACAATAGTCTTTTATTTTATCAGCATATTCAGTCAAAAGATTTTTTGAATAAATTTTTTCATTACTTGAATTTCTAACTTCTTTCCAAAGAATAGAAGCTATTTTTAACTTGTTTGAGTAGTTACGACTATTTTCGTCTGCACAGAAATCCTTAAAAAATTGATTCCATTGACACACCGAATGGTCATACTTGGCATAATCTGAATCTCCATAATAAACTTTTAGCATATCTTGGATTGTAAAACTCAAATCATTTTCTCTTTTTGCCTTTCTCCAGGCTGTAGCCATATCAGCAGTAAATTTAAAGGGCGAAACACTTGTTAAAGTTGAAAAATATTCTCTAAAGTGTGCATTAAAGGAGAATCCACATTCAAGTAAAGGCGTATCTAAAGTAACGACTTCTACTTGTTTCTTCTTGCTTTTTATTGATGATTTTTTAATCAAATTCCCCTTAAAGTACTGCTCAATGATATCATTGAGTTCCTGTTTTGTACCTCTATATTCAAGTCCTAATGACTTGCATATCTGTGAAAGTTCATCACGATACCAGTAGTATTTATTAAACTCATCAAAGGATGAGATTTTATCAAACTCAGGTCTGCTCTCTATCAATATAACACCTCCTTAAAGCCAATTTAGGTTGTCATCTCAAAATAATGGAGTTTTAGTTCCTTTATTTTGAGGATTAGCTACGTTTCGCTAACAAACTCACACTCTCAGCGGTTCGGACTTACCGTATCATCCGTGAAAAAATAATCCTCACAAAATACTTCGTTTTGATATTGTTCCATTCGTAAACTGAACCTACAATGTCTCCAATAATTGCCCTAGCATAAGATTTGCCACCTTCTAAGTTTTTATAATCTACTCTCAGCTTCTCTAGTATTCTTTTTTCTCCATAATTAAAATAGATATTTTTATAGCAACTCCTATGGTAATAATACTGACAAAAACCATTCCAATAAAAATCATTAATCTCGAATTCTTTAAGAAAAACTCTACAACATTAGTCAGTAAATCTGATTTTGCTTTAAAAAAACTAGACAGAGCAAATACTGTAAAGTATGTTATAACCATGATTAGCCTACCTTTTTCAGCACCGTACTTAAGGATAAACGGAAGTTGAATAGCTGATATCAAAATACTTGCAACTAATGTAATTAGTGAGATAAATATGATGCTGTCTATTAACATCTCTTTTTTTATTACCAATTGAACAAATAAACAAACTGAACCTACTAATCCAAAAACAAACGCAAAAAACAATTTACTTAATACAAAGCTACTCTTTTTAATCGGCATTGAAAAGGCAAATTGTTCAAATTTCGATTTCGTATCATAACCAAAAGCGACTGCAGTTAAAATTAACGGTATCATTGTACAAATAAGCGGTATCATAAAAATTTCATTTTCATACACACCATACACAATGAGGGCAATACAGAGAGCAATTGTTAATAGTAGTGTTTTCTTTAAAGTAGCTATATCTTTTAATATCAATGCAGTCATTATCTTTTACCTCCTTTCACAAAATATATCATAATATCTTCGATAGACGGCTTTTGTAATCTGATTCCATCTGGAACAAGATTTCTTTTAACAAGCAACTCTTGTCCGAATGAGTGTATCCTTCTTCCAATTATGGCTTCCTCATCAAGATTTTTAACTTCTTCATTAGATAAAGTACAGATACCATAGTTTTCTTTGAGTTCATCCTTTGGTTCAACAAAAAGAACTTTACCATCATTGATAAAAGCAATATAATCCGCCACTTTCTCTAAATCTGATAGGATATGTGACGATATTAAAATTGTATGATTCTCATCTTGAATAAAGTCAAGAAGAAAATCTAAAATTTCCTCCCTTACAATCGGATCCAATCCACTCGTAGCTTCATCCAAAATGAGAATTTCTGCTTTATGAGATAAAGCTACTGCCATCGATAATTTCATTCTCATTCCACGAGAATAACTTTTAATAGCCTGTTTTTCAGATAAATTAAATTTTTTTATTAATTGATAGAAAAATTCTCTGTCCCATTTTGAATATACCCTTGAACAAAATTTTTCCAAATCAACAAGTGTCATTTCTTCCGGCACTAATAAATCATCAAACACTACTCCGATTTTATCTTTCAATTCAAGACTATTAGGATTATCATAATCTAAAATTTTAATTTCTCCTGAATCTTTCTTAAGTAATCCTAACAATAATTTTATGGTTGTACTTTTACCAGCACCGTTTTGGCCAATATATCCGACAATAGAGCCTTTAGGAATAGCAAAATCTATCGGACCTAATGTAAAGTCATCAAACTTTTTAACCAAGTTTTTGATTTCAATAGCAAAATCACTCATATTTTCCCTCCATATAACTACTAAACATCTCTACCAACTCATCATTGGTTACACCTGCAATAGCTGAAAGCTCAAGAATATCTTGCATCTTTGATTCGATTCGTTTCAAATATTCTTCTCGAATAAGCTCTTTATTTTGAGCTGCAACAAAATTACCTTTACCTTGAACTGAATTAATGAAACCATCAAGTTCCAGTTCATCAAAAGCTCTTTTAGCAGTTATCATACTCACTCGAAGTTCTTTAGCTAAGAATCTGATTGATGGCAATTGCTCGCCAACCTTTAATTCTCCCGAAATAATCTGAGCCTTTATTTGATTTTTTATCTGTAAATAAATCGGATTATCACTTGAATTATCAATTTGTATATTCACCCTCCATATCCTCCTAACTATCCAGCTGTTTTACCTGTTTATATTATACCATAACAGTTATATTAGTTCAATATTTAACAATCTGTATGAGCCATATTATCGTTTAAATTGATTACTTTTCAATTTCAATTTTTAATATAACAAAAAGCCTTACAATCAAGGCTTTTCTTAATCACTTTCATTCACAGGTTTATACGTTTTTACCATCAACAGCACAGGCCATGACCGTATCATCCGTGAAAAAACAATCCTCACAAAATAAAGAAAAATCCTTCGTTTTGATATTGTTCCATTCGTAAACTAAACCTACAATATCTCCAATAATTGCTCCTAGCATCCGTTTCCTCCTTATGGCATATCAGATTCGTTACACATTTCTAATGAGTCACTCTTTAAAAATGGCACCACCAAATCAATCCACTCATAAGGTAGGTAAGCTGATAAATAGCCGTGGTTATAGCCCTTTGCTTCATAGAAAATTGTATTTGAATGTAGCTGATGAAATAATTTCGCTGATTCTTTCACACAGTTCAATTCTTTTTCACCATAGATATACAGAACCTGAGCCTTGCTAGCAGAAATCATATCTTTCAGCTTGTAACATCCCATATAGTTTTTGTAAATGGTCACCAATGTTTTGATATGCGTCCTTGGCAGATCCTCCAAATAATAATCTTTTAGTTCCTCTGGATAAGCCAGTTTAGGATAGAGTTTGTTCATCATGCTTAACTGAAGTTTACAAGAGAATTTACTAAACATCAGTTTGCCAAATAGACGTACCAGAAAAATGCTGATTTTAGCTAATCTTGGTTGAGGAATACAGAGGCTTCCATCTATGATGGCCTTCTCAGCAATTTCACTGTCTAAAGACAAAAGCTCCATGGCAATTTGACCACCAAGTGAAACACCACCGATTGCAAACAATTTCCCACCACAGTTTGCTTTGATATAGTCTAGAATCTCCAAAGCAGAATCTTCAGTAGAAACATAATCAAGTTGATATTCCTCGCCGTGGCCATTCAAAGTTGGTAGAATAATACGGTATTCTTTTGACAAGATTCGTGCTTGACGAAGATAATTCCACCAAGAACTGCCACCACCATGTATCAGTATAATAGGAGGCAAATTCTTATCACCAAATTCATGGAATTTCATGTTTAAACTCCTTGCTGTAGGACTTTCACTAGATAAATACTTGTTAAATCAGTTTGAACAATCAGTGATGCCTCATCAAATAGAAAAGTCTCTAACATTGATTATCTAGAATGACCACACGTTACATTCAATAATGGATATCCTGATCTAAATTTTAAAATGTTGTTTCCTTACTAATTCTATTACTCGCCAATATAGTATAAATCAAATAACCAATAAAAATGATAATAAAAATAAGATTAATTTTTAACACAAAATAGAGATTTAACAAATTTGCGAACGCATGAAATAATAGACAGTACCCCACAGATTTCGTTTGACGATAAAGAAGCCCTAAAACAAAACTTAAAAATAATGTATATATAAAAAATAAAATGAAAGGAAATCCTTGATGACTTTCTCCGACTATAAACCATAAAGGCAGATGCCAAATTCCCCAGATTGAACCTACAATCAAATTAGATTGCCAATAAGTATATTTTTTATCAAGTAATGGCTGTAATATTCCTCTCCATCCTAATTCTTCATGTCCACCACCAAAAAAAATTAGTTGTATAAAGAATAATGGCATCAGATAAATGGATACTCCGTTTAATTCTAAGGAAGATACAGAAAATAGTATCAAAATTGCTAACATATGATAAATGAAATAAATACTACTATTTTCTATCTTATTAAATAAAAAATGTTTAAATTTTATATTATTACTTTTTAAATAAAAGCCACTTGCAATAGCTGGTCCAAGTGCACCAACTATATGTAATATTCTTCCTATAAATGTCTCTAATCCCAAAATATAAGATTGAGTAAAGATGGCAAGAATCCCCCAAGCTATATAAGTAATTCCAAATGTACAATAAAGATAATTTTTTAAATTCTTTTTGTCAATTTCTGTCATTTTATCTTCCTTATTTTGATTATTTTATATGTAATATTTGTTACTGCTTCTTAGTTGCTCTCGATTTATAACTACCTATATTCTATCATAAAAATAGGAGCAGTTTAATTGACTGTTCCTGTTTTTTATTACGAATATTCTCGAACAATTATCGTCACAACAGGATATAATTCATAGTTTACGTTTAAGTACTATTTTGTTACTAACTAGCTAACAAAAAGAGTGAGGAAATCAAACGTTTCCACCACTCGTTTGTATTCTATTATAGATAAATCGATGTTCTTTCACTATCTATTTTCTCTGTAATTTCAAATGATTTATCTTTCAGATTAGCTCTTCATTCTGCCACTGTATTGGCATCGGTATTGGTCTAGCTGATGTGGATAGTATTAGCGTCTTCCATGTCAACAGCAAACTCTCCATCAAATGCTGCGCTGGTATTACGGAATTTGAGCAGATTGAACAAGGACTGCACAACTGGGCGTTGAACTTCTCGCTCAATTTCTTCCAAATCGTAATAGTGACGGTTGATGTTGCAGCCTTCTTTGGTTGATTCGAGCAATTCGATATCATTTTCTCCTGACAACAAGCCAACGTAGTAAATCTGCGGAATACCTGGTGCAAAACATTGAAGCACACGTGCCAAGAGATAGGCTTGGTCATCATTTCCTAAAGATGAATAGTAGGTACAATTTTTCTTATAAATATCCAAATTATTGTAGGCCTCTGAGCTGTAAATCTTTTTGACATTTGCTCCTTGGGCATAGAGGGCTTCTCTTGTCGCCTCTGTTTCAACATCTGTTAGCAAGTCCTTGACATCGACCACTCCGATACTATCGTGCGTGTCTAAGGTTGTAAATTGCTTGCGAGGCAGATTTCCATCCAGTGAACAAGACGTTTGACATTACCTGAATAAAGAGCATGAAAAACCAGCATCGGAAGGGCAAAGTCATAGACATAGTAGTCTTGCTCAGCGATTTTTTGCTGAATGGTGTAATGTTCATGAATTTCTGGAAGAATTTTCACTCCTTTTGGTGCCAATAGCTGACACGGAAAATGAAGCATTTCCCAAATATCTGGCTCAACAAAGAAACAGTTGGTGCCGATTTTCTTATTGGCGTAGACAAAGGCGTCCAAGCGAATAATGGAAGCTCCGTGGTCCGCCAGCTGTTCCAGATTTTCCTGAATAAAGCGACGAGTTGTTTCTCTTGTCACATCGAGGTCGATCTGTTGCTCATCAAAGGTACACCAAACTTTTTCCTCACTACCATCAGCAAACTTGGCAATGCTATAGGGAGCACGTGGCTTCCGTTTGTAAATCAGGTCTACATCTTCCTGAGTCGGCCCACTGTTTGGCCAAAAGTTTTTGTAGTGGATAAACAAATCCGGATAGGCAGACTCATCTTTCTTTTCTAGGAAATCAAGGGAAAAGGCGACTTGGCTGAGATTAAGACCTACTTCAAGTCTTTCAGATTTTTTCCAGGACTGTCTGAATAGGTAATTAACATTGCTTGATTTTTTACTTTCATAACTTGCTCTATTTACCTTCCTCAAAGCGTTTATAGACTGCTATAAATTCCTCAGCAATCGTTCGAAAACCTTCTGCACTCATTAACTGATCCTCAGCATGCATCAGAAGTAGACCTGTTTCGCTTAATTCCCCATTCATTTCTTTTGTCAAAAGTGAGTGGTGAGCATTGTGTCCCTGTACAAATGCTTCTTCGCCTTGTTTAATTCTATCTTTAGCCTGCTCGAATTCACCCTGCTTAGCCAATTGAATAGCATTGATGTACATAGATTTTGCTGTTCCTACATAGGTGATAATTTGAAAACACACTTCGAGTACTTTTTCGTCCATTTTAATACCTCTCTTACCAATCTTCATCTTCTAAATCGCTTGTTTCTTGTATTACAGCTTGTAAAGCTTGTTTATCCATCTGTTTAATAAACGGATAATAAACAAAGAAAGACATAACCAAAATAAGTGTTTGCAACAAGGCTGTTTTCCAACCACCGATGATAAATCCTGAAATAATTGGAGGACAAGTCCACGGAACTTGAACGGCACCATACATAGGTGTCAGTCCAAAATAAATCGCTGAATACTGGATGATACAAGATAAAATAGGCGTTAATATAAAGGGAGTTGCTAAAACTGGATTCATTACAATCGGCAAACCAAAGAGCACCGGCTCATTGATATTAAAGATGGCTGGAACCATTTCAAGACGTCCAAGAATTTTTAGTTGTTTTGATTTTGCAAATGCAACCATGTAAACTACCAAACCAATCGTAATCCCGGCACCTGTAACATTGATAAATTGATCAAAAAATTGAATCGTCACAATATGACCGCCATTGGCTAGATTTAATTCTAGGCCCTTATCTAAAATGGCTTGGTTTTCCAAAGCATTCGCCTGTAGCAAGCCACTCATGATGCCACCAACTACAGTTGAGCCGTGCACCCCAAACATCCATAAGAATGGTACAAGGAAACACATAAGCACCGCACCAAACAATGAGTCAGTCAAGCCTTGCATTGGTGTTTGAATAAGATTATAAATCACTTCAATCGTTGTGACCTTAAACAATTGTTCAACAAGTCCGACAAAGATCGTTGCCGCTGTGATAATAACAGTAGCAGGAATCAAGGCTGAAAATGCGTTGGCTACACCAGTTGGTACGCCATCTGGCATTTTGATTTTGATATTTTTCTTCAAAAACCAAGAATAGCTTGCTCCTACTATCAAACCAACGATAATGGCACCAATCATCCCTTTCCCGGAAGTCCAATCCTTCAGAATAATGTTACCAACTACATCCCCATTTTTAGAAATCAAACTGGAGGGCTGGATTAGCAAGAAAACTGCTAGGGCAATGACACCTGCCCCAAGCGGCTCCTGTTTTTCTAGCTTAGCATAGGTATACGCAATCCCAATGACTGTTACAATCGCACTGATATTAAAGGTTGCACCAATTGCTTGATTGAGAACAGGGGTAATACCACTAGTTTCTAACATCGTTGCTAGAGCTGGAACTGGAAGATTGGCCAAGATAAGAAAGATGGAGCCAACAATCAACAATGGCATAGAGAAAACAATACCATCTTTTATCGCTGTTACACCTTTGGTATTGACAAAGGCCATCATCCTATCAACAAACTTTTTAATCAGTTTATCCTTCATCATCGTCTCCTTATTTTTTCATCATGTAAGCTTGTTTAAGAACTGCCATACCGTTTGCAGTACCATAATCAGCCATTGCAATCACTTCTACAGGAACATTGTGAGAAGCACAAATTTCTTTTGCTTTTTCAAGTTGGAAACCAACCTGTGGGCCTAATAGAGCCACATCAATATCTCCAACTCTTTGTTCCAATTCACTGATGGAATAAGCTGCAATTGTTGCATCTTTCCCTTTTTTCTGAGCCGCTTCTTTCATACGCTCAACCAAAATACTTGTTGACATACCTGCTGCACAAAACAATCCAATATTCATTTTAATTACTCCTTATAATTCGTTTCCATTTGATGCAATCACTTTTTGATACCATGTAAAGGAATCTTTCTTCATTCGTTGCAAAGTTCCTTCGCCATTATTATTCTTATCGACATAGATAAAGCCATAACGCTTCTCCATTTCACCTGTACCAGCACTAACAATATCGATACAGCCCCAAGGGGTATAACCAATGACATTTACGCCATCTTCTTCAATCGCTAACATCATTTGTTCAATGTGTTGTTTGAGGTAATCAATGCGGTAAGAATCATGGATTCCATCAGGCTCTACCTTATCATAAGCACCGAATCCATTTTCAACTATAAAAAGCGGACAGTGATAGCGATCGTATAAAAGATTTAAGCTATAGCGTAATCCCTCAGGGTCTATCTGCCAACCCCAATCGCTTGATTCAATATAGGGGTTTTTCTTAGTGTAAACATCTTTGAAAAGTTCTTCTGTTTCCTCAGATGCTGTAGCAGTCACTGTATCACTCATATAGTAACTCAAGCCAATATTATCTACACAACCTTCTTTTAGAGTTTCTAGATCTTCTGGTATAATATCCAGTTTGATATTATTTTTTCGACAAAAGGCCTCAATATAGTAAGGACGCTCTCCAAAAACATGAAGATCTCCATAGTGAAATAAACGATGCTCCATTGCCTTCTGGCTAGCAAGTATATCTTTTGTATCACATGTATTCGGGTAAAATGGTACCATTGCCAGCATACAACCAATTTTGAAATTTTTATTGATTTTCCGACCCAATTGTACAACTTTTGCAGAAGCCACTGACTGATAATGGATAACCTGCTGTAGTACCTCAACTGGATTTTCATCTTCTTGATAAATGACACCAGAATTAGTCCATGAGCACCAAGGAACATTAATTGCACCTTGATTATTGATCTCGTTAAAGGTCATCCAATACTTAACTTTGTCCTTATATCGTTCCATGACGACTTTCGCAAAACGAACAAAGAAATCAATCAACTTGCGATTACGCCAAGCACCATACTTAGTAACTAGATGATAGGGCATTTCAAAGTGACTGAGTGTGATGACCGGTTCAATTTGATGAGCTAGAAGCTGATCAAATAAATCATCATAAAATTTCAACCCTTCTTCGTTAGGTTCTTCTTCATCTCCATTTGGGAAGATACGAGTCCAGGCAATCGAAGTTCGAAAACACTTAAATCCCATCTCAGCGAATAATTGTATATCGTCCTTATAGGTTCTGTAAAAATCTATTGCATCATGATTCGGATAATATTCGTCAGGTAAGACGCCATCAGTAATCTGTCGAGAGTGGCTAGCACTTCCAACTGTCATCACATCGGCTATCGAAATGCCTTTTCCACCTTTATCATATCCTCCTTCAATTTGGTGAGCAGCAACTGCCCCACCCCATAAAAAGCCTTCTGGTATTTTTGCCATTTTACCAATCCTTTCTGTATTTTGTACTAGCGCTATGAACAAGTCTATTTTATAACATACTGTACCTGCTGACAATAGATATTGAGATAGAAAATAAATGTACAGTCGAACAATATTTGTTACATAAAAAAAACAAGAGTTTTCACTCCTATTTTTTTAAATAAACTTGGTAACGTAAGGATTCTAAAAAATAGACAACTGGAATCTGAGTGGTCAAATTAGTGGAACGTAGCGAGGAATCTGCATAGGCAACTGGCATAAAGTAGGATAAATTTATATCCGATAGCTGTGATAAAGTGGAAATATCTGTATTTGTCAGACTAACAATCTTAGCATTTCTTTCTTTGAATCCCTGTACCAGAGTTAGAACTTCTTCTGTCTCACCGCTGACACTTAGAGCAATAACCAAAACATCCTCCAAATTAGAATGATGCAATTTCAGAGAATAAAATGGGTTAGTGATAGCAAAGCTAAAAATACCGATTCCAGAAAAAAGATATGAGCCATATTCTGCCAAACTTAGACTAGTACCCACCCCTAAAAAGATAACTTGTTTGGCTTGAACGATCAAGTCTGCTATCTCTGATAGTTGTTTTTTTAAAGCTTCATCTTGAACACTAGTCTGTAAAAATTGTATTGCTGGAATATCAATAGGAAAGTAGTGACGATGTTTATTTTCCTTATCTTCTGACCTTGACAAGACATACTTTAAATCATTGTAGCTATCAAATCCCATCTTTTTCGCAAAACGAATGATGGTTGTTGTCGATAGATTTATAGATGTCGATAGCTCTCTGATAGTCATCGTAGCAACTTTATCTCTATGTTGCAATATAAAATTATACACGCTTAATTCACTATTATTTAGCCCTTTTACTTTATGATAATCAAATAAATTCATAGACACCCTTATGCTTTTGTAGTATATAGTTGTTTCATTAACATTTCAATAATGAAAATAACAGGTACCTGCGTCGTAATATTAAACCCATTTAAAAATAATTGAGGAACATGATAGGTTATGGAGCAATCAGATAGCCTTGACAATGTTGATTCCAATGTATTTGTGATGGCAATAACTGGACAACCTTTTTCCTTTAATTTTTGTACAATTTTCAATGTTTGAGAAGTCTCACCAGATTCGGATAAGGCAATGACACAAGTTTTTTCCATACTGTTTTGTAGCACTGGTTGCCAAGGATCTTCAATACACATACTAAATTTGCCAATATTTGAAAAATAGCGCGCTCCATATCGACCTAAAGTTCCAGAGGAACCAATTCCGACAAAAACAATCTGTTCAACGTTCTTTAAGATTGCCACAGCCTCCATAATCAGCTGCAAAAAAGTATCTTGCTCAGTATAATCAATGAATAACTTCAAAGAATGATTGTCTTGATTGTTTAAAATAATTTGCTCATTTTTTAAATATTCTTTATAAGCAATCTTAAAATGGCTATATCCATCAAATCCTAGATGCTTGCAAAATCGTTGTACGGTTCCAACTGATACATGTGCAAGTTGGGCCAATTCCTTGATTGTCATAGAGGATATATTTTCATTTTCTAAAATAGTTGTATAAATAGCATTTTCTAAGTCGTTAAAACTTGCTACAACCTCATAACTAAACATATAATTCCTTTTTCTATCTCTATTGATTTGCTTACAATGTAACAAAAAACTAATAACCAAAGTGTTCTACACTAAAATAATGGAGAGCATAATGGCTATAAAACCAAGTCAGCATTAAAATCCATTAGAAAACCAGACGAATCAGATTTGTCTAACGAGACATGGTTAAGAGAAAATACTTTAAAACAGTATTGCCTTATGTCCTAGATTATATCATATTTTTGAGCATACTTTGAGTATTGTTAGTTTATTGACTTAAAAGAAACATAACAAGAGCTTATCTCTATTAAATTGTCTCAATTTCAATCGCCCATTCTGGAGATATGTAAGGTGGGGACGTTTCTATTCCCACAAACTCCTTGTCAATGGAAAGAAACACATACCCACAGGGTAAATGTAAATAGAAACTGATAATTTCTAGCTATCACTTCTATTCATTCCAAAAATTTTCTCACTATAATACTCCCCCACGCCAATACAAAAAGCCTTGAAACCAAGGCTTTTCATTATTGCGATTTATCAAAATGTTCTAGGCTTTTACAAGCAAAGCTACACACTCGACATGTGGTGCTAGTATACTCCTATATTATAGAACGAAAGGGATAGAATCAACATTTAAATAACACTTTAGAACGAAAGAATATACTGTCTTGTACCAAATTTCTATTTTAAAAAAGGTAAAATAATTTATTACTAAATTAGTTAATAATTTACTCCAATAACACTACACTCTGTAAAACTAAAAACACAAAGTCACCAATAGTACCTTTTCTCACTTAGATATTGTTCTTTTTGTTCTCTAGAATTGTCATGATTTCTGATTCCTAACAATTTGTCTGTTGAAGAAACTATTGGGTCTATCCAGTCAGCTTTGGATCTAATCCAATCAATTTCATCCTTACTAAGTCTTCCCATTTAGGTACGTCGGGATTGGAGATTTCGTTCGGGCTACTGCTTGCTAATTTTAGTTCGATTCCTGATATTTTGTTATATCAGAAATAGTGATATCTTCATTATTAAACATATCATCCCAAATTTGCTTATAAAGTTCTTTTGCGGTCATTTGTTGAGGTATTTCAAAGGCTGTGTCGGTACTAGGAAATTGATCATATAGTCGTTCTTCTGTCCAGAAATTTAATCCAAATCTCAAACTTTCTTTAATTCTAAATTGGGTTGATATTGTAAAATTTTGATACTCGGGGTACAGATATTCTTTGACTAATCTCTTTACGCTATCTCGATTAACCAAATTCAGACCTGATAAGTCTTCAAGTTTGCTATCTATACCTTCGTGTAATAGTCCAAGAAAAAGTCTGATATATTCAGGACTGACTTTATACTTTTTATTCATTTAAATTTCCCCCGAATTGAAACTAATTGACCAACTTTATTGAATATGGCTTGTACTTGAGATGTTTGGATTAATAATCCTCTCTTCCTGTCTGGGCATACACCTGTTCGAGCACGGTATCTCTGCTGTGCTCTTGTTGTACCCGCATCAGGCTCATAGTACCTGAAGAAGTTGTAATGCAGCCCAGTTTCACGGTCGCAATACTGGTTTTGCAGGTGGAAGGACTAAAGGTTTTGTGCAGGCTACGGCTTGCTACACACGCCACGTCAAAATTGGAAGTTTCACGCAGGCTAAAACCTGTTAGTTGCGAGGACAGCACCATTCGAGATATCAACTTCCCAAGTATCTGAAATCAACCCTTTGTAATTAGACTCAACAATAAAATGTTCGTCGTCTATCCAATGAAAATTCAAGCTATACCATATATCGATATAATATGGTTGTTCTGTCAGTAATGTACCCTGCTTAACTATTTCCCCTTTTTTATCAGATATTATCCAAGTAATTTTAAAGTAGTGTTGATCGCAATATGCCCATAAAGACAAATATTGTTTTCTGTTCGGACTTAGCTTGCGCTTTTTGATTTGTCTTTTAAAGGTTAGATCGGAAGTTAAGCAACTTTGGTAAGCTTCTTCCAATGGTTCCGTATCCCAATTGTAATCAGCAGCAATATCTAGCATTCCCTGATGAATAACTTGTAATACCATGAACTTTCTATCTTCCTCAGTTAAAGAAAGATATTTTTTAAAATCAAAAAATTGGTACGACATAGCAAAACCCAGTATTTTCGCTTTGGTTGGAAATTGTCGGTCCTCACACAAGAAAATATTACATTTAAAAACTTTTTTTGAATCAAATTTTGGTAGAGATACCAAATATAGCTCTGATATAGCAAACATTCCTTTGCTAATGTTTTTATATTTTGTGTAATCTTTGAGCGGTAAGCGAATTTCTTTAATCATCGTTTTTTCCTTCGTTACATAGGAGATTTAGTAAGGATTCCAAATACAATTCTGATATAGAAAACATCCTCGGCGAATTATTTTCCATTTTAAAGTAATCTGCATTTGTTCTAGTTGCTCCGCTGATACCATATTCCATTATTTGCCCCGTTCTTTTATCGAAAATTTTATATCCGTGCAGAGACTTTTTTGAACTTTTACAGTTTCCATGACAAGCGCCTGCCTTTACCTGTGCTTTAGCCTGACTTTTCTCTTTTGAAGTATCACCACTTAGACTTAAAACTGCTCCAATGCCAATTGCTGTTAGTGCAGCTTGCCCTAAAGCAGTTAAAACAGCATCTATTTCTGGTAAGAAAACTAATGCCATAGCTATAAAACTAGAGGGATCAGTCCATCCTGGCGCATTAGGTGCAAACCGATAAAGGTTACTACCACCCCACAACCCAATCGGATCCTGATTCACAAACCTACCGGCCTCAGGTTCATAATAGCGCATCAAGTTGTAATGCAGTCCGGTCTCTTCATCGAAGTATTGGTTCTGCAGTCTGAACGCCTAGTGCGTGTCCTTATAAACCCGATCGTCCCGGCACCAAGCGGTGTATTCGCGGTACCACAATAGATTGCCTTGGAGGTCGGTCATCTCTTTTGGAATACCGTTTGGTAGCAGTGGAAGTAGTCGGTTTGTCGGCAGTTTCACCGTATTCGTTGATGTGGTTTCGAAAGCCGAAGCCGCTTATATTCGTACCATACATTCCCTGCGTCAGGACTAAAGGTTTTGTGTAGGCTGCGGCTTACTTTAATCAATATCAGGAATTGGGTAGTTTTGAATTACATAGACATCATCAATGTTACAAGTCTCATATATCCATTTATTCCAGTTATTTATTACCCATTGTCTATCTATTCCTGCAAAGTGATTTGATTCAGCTTCCTTTGGAAATTTAATTAAAATCAATCCCGCTTTGTGACCAGTAGATACAACAAGGCCAAATTTTCTATCACTATCTGGAAATTCAACTAACATCAGATCAACATATTTTTCATGTGGATATGAGCCTGGAAATCTAAAAACAGTACCATGCGCCAAATCACCATGATAATTCAATAATTTCTGCATCATTTACTCCTTATATCGTGTCCACCACTAGAATTTTGTTTACCTTTTTCATTTAAACACTTATCAACTTCACCCTTGTGTTTATCTTTCTTATTTAGTTTTACCTTCCATATTGTGTAGCTGTGCCAGGGGTTCGTAACTGTCGGGAGCGGTATAGATATAAGTATACCTGCCGTCCCAAACGACCTTCATGTAGACTAGTGATGAGATTGTTAAAGAACAAACATTTTAGATGACCTTATGGGATTATAAAACCTTGATACAAGTTACGTTTACTCAAAATCTATAATTTTTCCATATTCAAGAATTTCATCAAAAGTATCTGCTACTTTTCCAATACTTCCATCATCTAGCCAATATTCCCATATTGATAGATGATCATCTAAATCGAAATATAAGCGTCCTCCATCTGAAGAAGTTCCAAACATAAAACCTTTCTTTACGCGTTCAGAGTCTACAAATTCTGTGGAGTCATGCCTTTGTACAATATTTTCTGCCTTTTGTTTTTTCTTGTTGGTTTCAACTAAATATTCCATATAATTCCATCTTGGAAAAGAATTCAACTCGTCAAACAATAAATTATTATTAAATAAATCAATTTCATAATCTTTAAATTCTATTTCCATAAACGACTTGAATTTATCAAGGGTATTTTTATATGACTGAGGAAATAAGATGTTTAAATTTCTTTCTATGCTTGATAATTCTTTCATGATTAGTCCTTTCAATATGAGTTTTTTTTTTTACAACTTCCAATATAATCCCGTGCATGTTTTTCCAATAGGCCTCACGAAATTTATCGTGCGCATCAGTTTGTGCTTTATCTCTATGAAAACTTTCTGTAATAAAGAGTTGTGTACCTGTGCTAAGGGTTCGTAGCTGTCGTTTTGCCCTCTCCCCAGCCCTCTCCCACGAGAGAGGGAGTAGATGTTGGGATGGAAAAAAGTTCATCCAACACTTCTTTGATTTATATTAATCCCAATAAAAGTCTGAATTATTTAATTCCTTCCACTCTTCCAAAGAATAAAGAAAAGGCAAAGAAAAGTTTTCCAATATTTTTTCTTTTAAATTTTCTGACACCATAAATGCTCCTGAATAATTATAATTGGAAGACAATAAAATATCCTTATCTGAATTAGTATATGCCTCCAGTGAATAATCATCTTCATCTAATGCTAAATCTGGGTAAACAATTTCATCCTGAATTTCCCAATCAACTATTCTTACCAAATAATAGATTTCATTCGTCAATAACTCACCTTTTGTATTGACAATAATTGCTTTACTCATTCCAAAATCATGATCAAACCCATATTTTTTTATAAATTCCAAAAAACGTGCTGACATGATAAAGAAATCATTATATGGAAGAAAATCAAAAGTAACACCTCTTGCTTTCTTTAAGCAGACATAAACCTTTTCAGGCATTGGAGGAATTTCTTGTCCCTTTACGAACCAACTCCATGGAAAGTCAAAATCAGGATGCGTTTTCTTAGGGTTAAACTTCTCTGATATACCCACAGCCCCACTACTTACTCGTGGCAACCCCATTTTTTCTGCTTTATCCATGCTTTGTAGGGCATATCCCCATACTAGTAATTTTTTCATAATATCCTCCTAATCTAATCGTTTGGGTGAGTTGGTAGATGAACATCCTCCAACAGATATGGACTGACTCAAACGTTTTTTAAATCTTTCTTGTAAATCTCGTACACGCTGTCGCACTTGTGCCTGTAATCGACCATGATGTGGTTGCGGTAGGCGAAACCGTGTGCGTATAATTCTGCGCACACCTAACATTAGAATTGAAGGTTTCTGCGGGGCTACGGCTTGCTTACCTCAATGTTATTTTTATAAATTTTTATTAGATTTCCCCTCTCATCATATTCATAAGCAAAATCCATTACTTTATTATCATTAATAAATTTCTCAAATTTAATTAATTTTCCATCTTTATAAAACCCAGTATAATAAGATATAGTCTCTTTGCTTTTTCGGATATTGTTTACCTTATCTAAATTGATTTCATCATACAATTTTGCAGGATGGTTATACTTAGGAAAAGTCATTCCTAAATAGTATCTAACAGTCAAATCATTATATTGAGTATTTTTTGTAAGTGGTTGTGACATTTTTAAAGCTCCTGTCAAAAGCAAAATAGTTCCAATCAATCCAATCAGTAACTTTTTCATTTTACTTTCTCCAATTTTAAACCTAACTTTTTTATAAAGCCCTCTTGGGATGTGCGTTCTTATAAACCCACTCATCTTTTTTCAGACGACCCCAAGAGGTGTATTCGCCGTACCACAACAGATTGCCGTAGATGTCCGTCATCTCATGCGTACTGCACACATCCTACTTCGAAATTGAAGGCTTCATGCGAGCTATGTCTTGTTATTCACTCTAGTTAATTGATTATATTTACGTAATTTGGCTATATCTTCCCCTGTTTTTATCATTTCAATACAATTAAATTGTATTTTGTAGTCTTCTTCATAATGTATATCAAGCCGTTCATAATCTGTTTCGTAATACATAACATCAATTGTTTCAATTACCTTATCGCTACAATTCGTAATAAAAATTAGTTCATTTTTATTTATAAACTCGTATAGATATGATAATCCAATCATAGAATTTTGTGTAAAGATAGCTACGTTACCTGGGAACTCCTCTGTATCGGGGATGATTGTATTTAATGTATTCAGAGTTTTTTCAATTTCATCAGAAGAAATATCTTTATTTATATTAACATATAAAAAGATACTATCTAGCCAATCAGTACATAAAGAAAGATATGGCTCCTTAGTTATTCTTTTAATATGATTCTCTTCTAAAAAATTATCAAAACCTGCTATGAGATGTAAAATTCTATCTATGCAACATGCTCCAAAAAGTAATCTTTGTGTATTTGTTAAATTTGCCAATTCCTTTTTTATCTTTTCTTCATATTTTTCCATATTAGCACTTTCCTATGTTACGTCTTTTTCTACTTTTCTTACCAGAACGAGGAGTTTTACTTTTAACACCTTTTTCATTTATCAAATTTTTACAATCAAGATATACAGGACGTGAGGCCTCAATCTCTGTAATTCCTTTACCTGACTTGATTAAAGATTCTTCTTCGTGAGCATCTTTCATATTTATAACAGTAATATCTTTAGACTCAGCCCAAGTTCTTTGAACCTCTTCTGAATGCACTATAAATTGTAATTCGGCGCAAAAGCATACTAATTCTCCCCACCCAACAACCCAATCGGATCCTAATTCACAAACCGACCCGCATCAGGCTCGTAACAATAATCTGCTCAAACTTATTAATTAACTGATATTTATTAGTATTTTTAATTCTTCTGGTATTGTGGCACCATTTCTATGTGCCTTTTTAGCCCAAAATATGGCTTTTTCTTTATTGTCTTGTGTGAAAAATAAATCAGCTAAATTGGATTGGGCAATTGGATGTCCATTTTTTGCTGCGATCTCTAGCCATTTTATATTCCAAATCTTGGTCTAAAGATACAAACATATGGTATTGATATAATTTGAATGCTGAGTTTTTATCTCCATTAGTGGCGTTCTTTTCGAGAATTTGAATTTCTTCATCTGAAATCCAATAAGTATTACCTGTTGATATAAAGTTAGTCATTTGGAGCAGCCATTACAAACACTCCAGCTACCATACCACCTCCAACAACACTGCCAATAGTTGCAAGACCAGAAGTAATACCAACAGCTGATAACCCTACAGTACCTAAACCATAAAGAGCTGCAAATGAACCTATGCCACCAATACCTGCTCCCAATGCTCCAGCTAACACTTCTGGGATTGGACTCTCTCTTATTGTACGTGTTTTATCATTAAGAGCTGCCGCAGCCTCTCATTAATTACGTTTACAACTTGTTGTAGTGATTCTACACTTTGAAATACTAATTCTTTACTCATAAAAAATCCTCTTTATTTTATTATTTTAATTATACCATGTATAAATTGAAAAATTGCAACATAAAAGTTACAGTCTAACAATATTTATCCAAAAACAGTGTAATGAATTATACCCTATCTTTTATCATTCACGAGCAATACTCACACATCAACGTGTGCTTACATCTAGCTTTTCCTTCTATAAATTTACTAAAGTTAAATTTGGGGTATTAGAGGAATAGAAATATTCTCTTTCTAATCCTATTGAAATCCCTATTCTGTTCGAGTTTCAGCTAAATATATTCCCCATTCAGCTAATTCTGTAGGCAAATCATAAACAGTTTTTCCATTACTTTCATAGATTTCAGAGATTCCTGGTGAGGTCTTAGAAAAAGTTTTCCAAGCTGTCACTAGTTCTTCTACAAATTGAATATTATGAGGTTCAAAAAAGTCATTAAATTTCGATAGTTCTTTACTATAAATTGTCACAACATTATAGCTATCAAGCATGATTTCATCGTGACTTTTATGTCCACCAAATCCAAACT
This sequence comes from Streptococcus sp. 1643, assembly GCF_006228325.1. Taxonomy (NCBI): domain Bacteria; kingdom Bacillati; phylum Bacillota; class Bacilli; order Lactobacillales; family Streptococcaceae; genus Streptococcus; species Streptococcus sp. 1643. Next base: position 945,896 of record NZ_CP040231.1, on the reverse strand, counting down.
TACTTAATCCATCATTTACAAGTAAATCACCGTATCTAATCAACAGTGCTAGACATTCTTCTCTTGAACAACCATCAATATAATAAACATCCTTATGGGATTCCTTAATAATATTCTTTGCTATCACTTTTTCTCTATCAATACTGACAGGCAATTCCAAAATAAAAAACAAGGGCTCGTCATGATTCGCAATAAAGTGTTGAAAAACCTCTAATATTTTTTCTGCGTGTACATTCGCTATCAAAAGATGTTCATTTAACTTTGTAAATGATTCAAACAGGTTTTCTACCAAGCTAACTTGGTGACCTTTTACTAAATTCAACATTCTGTGTCCTCCAGAGAATTTAAACAATACCCACATTTATAATCTCATTATACCATTAAACCCCTAAAAAAACTGCAACTTCCCAGTCACAGTCTCTTATAAATCTACCCCAGTTCCTTCAAGGAAAGTTACTACAATTTTTCCATCTTCTGAAATATTTATGTGGTCGAGAACTTGATTCATGATAGCTCCATCAAATTTATCTAAATCTAGAATCTGATACATCTGCTTTGCATAGTGCTTATGGAGAAGATTTGCCCCTTGCTCTAGCTTTTGCCACTTATCTACCACATCGGATCTATGCTTTTGAAGTAGTCCAACTGCTTTCATAAAAGCTTTTTCAAGCATTTCTTCATCGATATGGTTGTTCTGACAACCAATATGTCCCTTGACCTTGTACCGGTTATTACATTGCCATACCTTCCGTTTACCACGACTTGTAGTCCAATTTTTTCTACCAAATGCTGAACCACACTCTGCGCAAAATACTTTTGTTGTAAAGGGATTGTTTTCTTTCTGCATGATATAAAATTGGAGATTATGTTGTTCTCTAAACTTCTTTCTTCTTGCTATTTCTAACTGAACAATCTCCCACTTTTCTCTATCTAAGATTGGTTCATGATTGTTCTCGATATAGTATTGATTAACTTGTCCATCATTATCAATTCTTTTCTTCGTCAGGAAATCAACGGTATAGGTTTTCTGAAGCAAAGCATCACCCTTGTATTTTTCATTTTGAAGCATTTTCCATATAGCACTTGGGCACCACTTTGCTTTACCTGTGCAACCTGGTATTTCCTGTTCTCTTAACTCTTTGGAAATAAATTCTGGACTGTATCCTTCTAGAAATCTATCAAATATATACCTTACGACATTAGCTTGTTCATGGTTTATAATGAGATTTCCTTTTTCATCTTTGTCATATCCCATAAAATTTGTAGTGTTTACTTGAACTACACCACGCTCAAATTTCTTACGAATTCCCCAAGTTGAGTTTTCTGAAATGGATCTCGATTCATCCTGTGCGAGTGACGATAGAATGGTAAGTAGTACTTCTCCTTTTGAATCTAGACTATCAATATTCTCTTTTTCAAACGTTACTCCAATGCCTAGTTCTTTCAGTTCTCTTACATATTTGATGCAGTCCAATGTATTTCTCGCAAATCTACTAATAGATTTAACTAAAATTCTATCCACCTTACCACCTCTACAATCTTGTATTAGGCGGTTAAAAGCATCACGTTTTTTTGTATTAGTTGCGGAGATCCCTTCATCCGCATAGATGTCTACTAACTCATAATCTTCATGTTTTAAGATGTATTCACGGTAATAATTAACCTGATTCTCATAACTTGATAGCTGTTCGTCTTGGTCTGTAGACACTCGACAATAAGCGGCTACTCTGATTTTTTTCCGAGTTTGAGATATGACCGTTTGCTGAGGTTTTTTGGCCGGTATAACCGTAATGTTTTTCTCCATCTTCTATCCTTTCTAACACAATTACTGGTAAACTTAGTTTCCAATCTTCAATATCCATTTCAGGGACTCTCATACCTTTACATGAATTTTTTCCTTCTTTGATATATTTGGAACAACACCAAACAATCTTTTTCTTATAAGATACCTGTCTTTTTAATGTTGAACCACAATATTGGCATTTTAACATTCTGGAAAATTTATAGGTTTTATTTGTACCTTGGATCCGAGAACGGCTTTTCATTTTTACCTGAACCTTCTCCCATATTTCCTTAGAAACAATTCCTTCATGATTATCTTCGATATAGTATTGTTCAACCTGTCCTTGATTTAATTTCTTTGGACCGTTTACACCGTCATGAAAGTATTTTTGAAGTAGTAAAGAGCCTTTGTATTTTTCGTTTTTTAAGATATTACGAATTGTGCTGTCATACCATTTCTTTCCTGTTACAGTTGGAACCTTGACCTCGTTAAGTTTTTTAGCAATCCTATGTGTACCCATTCCTTCTAAATAACTATAAAAGATGGTTCTTACTATTTGGGCTTCTGCTTTGTTTATAACAAGTTCACCTTTTTCGTTTAAATCATACCCTAAAAACCGTTTAGCATTAATGAGTAATTCTCCCTTCTGGAACTTTCTACGAAAACTCCATCGTTGGTTTCCGCTCATGCTTTGTAACTCTTCCTCAGCCAAACTTGCTAACACAGTCAAGACAACTTCACCTTCATTGGATAAAGTGTGGATATTCTGCTCTTCAAAAAAGATATCAATACCAAGAGTTTTTAATTCTCGACTGATTTCAAGAACATTGATGAGATCTCTTGCAAACCTTGATATTGACTTAGTATGGATAACGTCAATTTGTCCTTTTCTACAAGCATCTAGCATAGTTTGAAAATTAGGTCTATCATACTTTGAACCTGAAATCCCTTTGTCACAAAAAACACCCAAAAACTCAACATCATCACGTTCAGCATACAACTTTTCAAAAGAGACTTTTTGATTCTCTAGCGAATCAAGTTGACTTCCGTTGGTTGTAGAAACTCGAACATATGCACAAATTCTCTTTTTTCTTTTGTTATTCTTTGCTTCAATTTTTCTTATATTCATTTTTCCTCCTACAAGAAGTTTTTACACACTATATATCCCTCTAAACGCTTTATTAGTCAAGTAATCAGCAACCCTGTACTTTAACAAAATGTCTTTATTGTCCTCTTACCTAAATAGGTACTTTCAAGATAGATTTTTCCGGTTTTAAGAAAAAATCAAAAAGAAAAAGCCTGATGTACTTCACCAGGCTTAGATTTTTTATTTGAAATTTAATCGCAATATGTTATAATAAACATAGAAAAAGGAGCTGAGCTACCAACTCAACTCCAACGTAGAACCGTTAAAAAGACGGTAGCTCGTATAACAGATTTAATCCGTCCTACTCGCTCAAAAGTGGGGACGGATTATTTTTTGTCCTTGTCTTTGAAGATTTTATAGCACAAGCCAATCAAAGTAATGGCAAAACTACCAAAACCAAGTATTGTCTGTACAACTTCAAATGCGGTCAAAAGAGTGCCCCTCCTTTCCGTCAGATTTTGATGAACTGCCCATAGGCATCACCTCTCTTTCGGTATAAGGAGCCACCGTCTTCACTTATCTACAATAGATATTATACCACATGAACCACCAACTTCGGTGGTTTATTTTGTTTAAAGATTTATTTTAAGAGTAGTATCTACAAACTCTTAGTTAGTAGTAATCAAACCATCAGGTTCAATCGTAAATTCTGGTTTTACTGATAACGAACCATCAGACTTGAGATAGTACCATCCGTTTCCTGATTTAATAAATTGCTTAGATTTCATATCCCCATCTTTTTCATCCAAGTAATACCAAGTTTCACGATATTTTACCCAACCTTTAGCCATTCTACCATCCGACTTAAAATAGTACCAACGATGATCGATATGCATCCAACCAGTAACCATGGCACCACGCTTATCTAAATAAAACCAATCCTTGCCATCATTGAACCATTTATTGATGAAACAGTAGCCTCTATTATCAAAGTAGAACCATTCTCCTTTGATATTTTTCCATTGAGATTTTGGATAAGAGCCATCTGCTTCTTCCCACCACCAACCAACTTCGTTTCGTTTCCAGTTTCCTTCAGTTAGACCAGATTCAATATCTTTCTTAAACTGTTCTCTACTGATGCCCCATTTTGCAAGGTATGGATAGGGATCTACATGATCACTTCCATTATTTGGTTGATTGTAAGTACAAAATTGATGAGTTTTAATCCCAGCAAGACTACTAGAATCTAGAGTTTTAGGGATTCCAGCCTCGTCAGCTAACTCACGTAATAGATTGACATAAAGTCGATAATCTCTCATGAATTCTTCTTTAGATTCATGACTTTCTATTAGTTCAACTTGAGCGTAACCTTCAACATTCCATCCGCCACCAACATCATAAGCGCCTCGGTCTACTAACCAAGTTTGCATGATACGACCATTCCCTACCACATGGGAGAAAAATCCTGACTCAACTGGACGACGCAAATGGTAATCCGCTTCATTTTGTGCTGTTGAGTTAGGATTACCTGTAGAGTGAGCATGAACTTGTCGATAGGGTTGCTCACCGATTTGAGGAAGATTTGTTCGTAATCTACTTTTATCAACTTCCATGATTATCCTCCTTATCATCGTTAGACTTTCCTTCAGTTAGATGTTCAAAAGCTTTTAAAATTGGTTTAAAAAGTAGAATATTCCCTTTTACTTTTTGATAGTTCTCAATTAGTGATTGGAAAGTAAAAACTAGGTATCCGATATAAATCGAATACAGAAACATAAATCCAGTTTTTTCAGGCAACAAAACAGACATCGGAATCAATAACAGTAACATAAAAATCCCTAAGACTTTTCGAATTAATCCATTGATTCCAATTCTACTTTTATACTCAACATCAGGATTTACAATTGCAGCAAATGTGCCTGATGCAAAGTCTACAATTTCCATGATGACAATTAACGCTAACGCATACAAAATAAGCCCATCTTCTGTTTCGATGAGCTTTCTTAAAAAATTAAACAATTCAATATCCATTTTTAATACTCCCTATTGTTCTTTTTTATTTGACTCAATTTCAGCTAAAACAGCATCTTCTAATTCATATCGTTTATCTCGGAACAATTTTTCTTGGTTTCTCATTTCGAGACGATGCTCCGCATAGAGCTCTGAATGATAGAGAAACTCAGATACTGTAGAAACACCATGTTCATCAACATCAACAGTATACTGCTTAACTACTTCATCGCCAATCTTCAAATTTCCAACCAAACGTGTTGTTTTAGTAATTTCTAATGCCATTAACTTTCTCCTTTCTCTCTTTTAGTTTTTACTTCCTCAAATAAGTCTTTTAGGTCTGAGTCGTATTCTAATACATCTTTCATTAACTGCAATTCGCTTGCAACAACCAAATAAAGAGCCTCATTTTGTGCTGCTTGACCTTCGGTTTGTGCTAGTTTCTTAGTCAACGACTCCATTGCTAATTGATGGATTAAATCTGTGTTCATCTTCTAACATCTCCAATCGTTTATTTAATTTTCGAATATCAAGTATTAACTCTTGAATTCCTTTTAAAGCGATATTCGTTAATCTTGTATTATCAAGATTCAGAAAACCACCATTTTCATACACAAGTGACGAGTCAATTTGTTGAACATCTTGAGCGATGAGTCCAATTTTGGTATGAGCCTTTTGAATACGATTCCCTATTTTCTTCCAGTCATACTCTTTAAATTGAAATCTTTTGATAAAATCGAGTGCTTTATAGTTAGATAAGCCTATATTCTCTTTTAAGTTTTTATCAGAAAAATGTTGGTTAACAATTTGCCATAAGCTATAAGCATTTCCGTTATATGAGTAGTAAATATCATTTCCTGATCCACCAAAGTCTAGAGACACATTATTAGAATTCCAATAACTAATAGTTCCTGTAGTTGAGCCATTAATGCTACTTTTGCCGTACTTTAACCAGCCAATTCCTTTTGCCTTAATGTATCCTTCGACCGTCAATAGAAAATCATCACTATCACTTGCAGTGTTTCCAGTAGTAAAATCTGAATCTTTGTAAATAAATAAGCCGTAAGGAACATTGTCTCCTCGGCCATAAGAACCTATAAATTGTACGCCTAAACCATCTTTAGAATTAAACTGACGAGGAACATTAATCTGTAATCCACCGTTGATAGCGTCAAATGAACCATAAGCACCTAACTTAATTTTTGTTTCTCCAGTTAATAATCCACCAGAAATTGTGGTTCCAGTTATTGTGCCACCCTGAATTCTGTCACCACTTAGTAAGCCTGACTTTATTTGACTAGCATCAATCCTAACACTTTGTACACTATTGATAAAAGCATTCTTAGCAAACAGCTGTCGTAAATAAGCTTCATTTGCAACTAACTTATTAAAAAACGCTTGATCCACAACAATTTTATCTGCAGTTACTGAATTTGACGCTAATACCATAGTAGTTACTGAACCAGATTCAAAGTTTGATGTCTTTAATTTATCAATCATTCCTGATTTAATGACTGCTCTATCAATTAAAGTATCCCCAGTGATATGAGTTGCCTTACCAATGATTCTATTGATTCCATTCGCGCCTAGATTAATACCTGAAATTAAAGAGCCTGCATTAGTTAAATTTTGAATCGAATAGGAACCTTGATGTTGCTGAACAAGACTTTCTGTTGCAATTTGTTGAAACGATGTACTATCTACAAAGTTATTAGGTGGCTGACTACCTCGAACAATTGAAATTTGGCCAACTGCCACAGTGCCGTTCTTTTCTAGCCAAATATGAAGCCCAAAATCATCTGTTTTTGTCACGGTTTTATTTATCGTAAAAGTTCCTGTAAAAATTTGAGCTGCGCCCGTTCTAGTCGGACTAATGGTGAAACCTCCTATTGAGTTACCTGATTTAATTTCAAAACCAACTTTTCCATCAGGTAGTACATCTATCCATAAATTGACCCTATAAGAAAGTTTCTCACCAGCAACAAATTTTTGACTATGAAGAGGCATTTGGAAACCACGCCAACCATTTGTTGTCCTGCCACTTTGTGCAATTCTTAGCAACTTGTATTCATTAGTTCCAGTCATAATTAAATTCGAATTCGGTTCACGTTCTTTATATTTACTAAAATTGGTTGGATCGTATACTAAGTTTTGGTTATCAATTAAATCACTGACTCTTGTAATCAGTCCTTCGGATGTTTGTAAAATCTGACTAATTGATTTACCTTGTTCACTAATAGTTCTTGTATGGCTACCTATAGTATCTTTTACCTCGTTAAAGGCTGTTACAGTTGTTAAATCTTCGATAGGTTTAGTCCAATAATTTGGAAAGATATCTCCAGTAGTAATCATTAAAGCTCTCCAATGAAACTTACCTGAACTTGCTCCATCAATACGAAATTGTAATTCAAAGTTTTTAAAATTATTGAACATCTCATCTGTTACCATTCGAGAAATTTTAATAAGATGGTAGTTTGTACCAGTTTTTAAGGCGCTAGACCAAGAGGTATGAAAGGGATTAGAATGAACACTCCATACAGCGCTATTATCTGATTTTTTATATCCTGGACCTTGTAAAATAATTCTAGGAGTAACAGTTGAATCTAAAACAACATTATCGACAGAAATATAAACAAATAGGTTGATTTTTGTCCCTGCATAAATGCCAGTCGCATCACCATAAGGAATTTTTCCTAATGTTTGAATCCAATTGAGTTTCGAGTTTATTTCTTTGTATGAAGTCCAACTATCACTGGAACCAGATGCTAAGTTTCGATGAGAAACACTAGTTGGTATTAAAGCTTTAGTTTCACTAATAGTCCGAGTGAAACTATTAGATGTTTCTCTAACTAAGTTTTGCACGCTAGAGTTCGTTACATAACCTCTATCTAAAATATTTTTATCAACATCTGATTTAGTTTGAAATCCTTTTAAATTGATTACAGTTTCTACCTGACTACTGGTCAATCGTTTGGCTATTTCACCTGCTTGGATTTTAATTGTTGTTTCAGTACTAGCAAGTCGATTTGTCGTTTGGTTAAAATCTGTTTGTGATACTTTAGTATTTATAGCATCTGCAGCAACTTGTAAATCAGTTTTAGTTTTAGATATTGCTAATGCGTTCTCTGATATTCTTTGGAGTGCTTCACTAGCTGTTTGTTTAATATTTTCTACATAGGTCTTTTCAGCTTTTAGATTTATTTTATCCTTGGCTTGTGATATTTCCGTTCGTTGTTGCTCTACGGTATTTTTGATAGCATCAAAGTCTGTCTTTGAAACCTTGTTAGTAATAACACCCGTAAGCTTATCAATTGAAGATTCTACTGTCGTAATTTGATTCAATAAGCTATTCTTGCTGAGTTCAACTAAACGGTTTGCTTCTGCAATGGCTTCTTTTTTATAATTTAAGGTATCTGTTAGCACTGTATTAGTAGTTTCTTTAACTTCTTTACTGACCTCTAAGGCATGATTAGCTAAATCTCTACTACTATTTGCTTTAACCAATACATCGTTATATCTATTTTCATTAAGTAATTCATTAGATAGAACTTTAGAATCAACATCAGCAATCTTTCCTTCAATCTCTTGACGAATACCATCTGCGTAAACTTCTGCACTAGCTTTGACTTTTTCAATATCATCTAGAATTGATTCTTTTTGTTTAGTGAATTCGGCATCAAATGCTGTGTTCGCATTTCTCAAAGCTTTTTCAATTGTGACTTCTTGTAATGTGAAACTAGAGTCTAAAATTTCATTTGCGACAGTTGAAATTGCATTATTTGAAGTTGAAGCACCTACCATTGGTTTATCATCAAAAATAATCGAGATATATTCTTGTGTCAGTGCATCAAATTCATAAGCAACTGCCTTTTTGGGAATATCGATCCCATGTTTCAAACTCTTGATATTTACGGTATCCCCTAAATGTACAACCTGCCCATCGAGTTCATAGGCTTCAATCGTAATAGCATCCGATAACTTATCAATTCCTTCATTCTTGAACTTAGCCTCAGCCCACTTTTTTAACTCCTCAGTGCTTTTAAGAGTATTATTTTCATACTCTTTTTCATTAATATATGGATAGTAAGTAATTAGAGGACTGTCGACAGTAATTTTAATTGTCTGTTCTTTATCCTTACCATCTGGTTTAAATGTTGATTTTGCATGAATACGAGTAATGATTGATTGAGTTGATTTTGTTCTCTTGTAAGACTTTAGATTCTTATGTGTTGTTATGACAACACCCCTATTTTCACCTCTATTCTTCTTGATTGTCAGAGCCAAATTGTCACGAATCAACTCCCCTTCCCAAGTTCCTATAATAGAATGAGCACCATCCATTAAGACAGCATAAAGTGTTTTTACCTCATCTGTATTGAAAGTTCGGCGATCTGTAACATCGCTCGTAAATGAAAAATCACCAAGATTAGTCTTAGTATTTTGTACCATTTGGGATAAGGCCATACCACAAGTAAGATTAGCAACACTAATTGGTTCAATAGACCGTTGCATAATATCATCTGAAATATGGTAGGCGGTTATATCCAAACTATCATCGTTTTCAATTGGCTTTTTAATACGAAATAACTGGAATCCTAAGACAGGCACAGGAGCCTTGATAAGCATATCCTCTTTTATTTGTTTATAGATACCAGAATCGGTAATTGGATAGCGAATAGATAAGGTGAAATCACCGTTCAGGGTTTCTTTTACAATTGCAGAGCTAGTTTCATGAAGAGGTAATCCATTCCACTTTACAGTTCTAATATCTTTGTTCAACAAAAATAACATTTAAGCCCACCCCCAATTTGTTTCAAAGCTTAATGAAGTAATACCTCTACCAAGAACAACACCTACTTCTTTTTTAGCGCTTGGATCAATAGTGATAAAATCACCAGACCATTTGATGTACTTTTTGCTAACCGTTAGAAAACTTGGACTATTTGGTTCGTTTACCATCACAAGAGGTTCTGTAAGTTTTTCAATTTTAATAACCTGATCTCCAATCGTAAACTGAGTCTCAGTTGCCGAATTCCCCATTATCGTTATTTTGGGGAACGCTAGAGACGTCCCTTGAACTCTAAGTACACCGTTTGATGTCAAAGTTTGTCTATCAATTGATTTAAAAAACTTTGTAGGATGACAAATAAAGGTAGCTTTCGTCGCATACACACCATCTCTCTCTTGTTTTACCTCAGTACATTTTACTCGGTAACACCAAAGACGTGTGGTTTTCATCCGTTCACTCTCAAGCCAAAACTGCTCCTTGATAAATAGACCCATAAATTGATGGAGTTGTTCTTCTGAGGGCTTAACAATGTAAATCGTATATGATTTTTCAATTAAATCACGGTGCCGATTTGTTTGCGAAAGAGCGCCACTCATTCCTTTATGTTCTAATAAACTCGTCTTACTCTCCGCTAGAATAACAGAAGGCGATTCGTGGACAATCACCTTAAAAGGAAAACTAGAAGTTCCAATTCCATCTATGACTAACTCGTTTCTTTTAATCATATAGTGGCTCCTCTCAATTGTTTTTGACGTGCTAATTCTTCTGCGATTCGACTTGCTACTTCATTTGCTATTTTTTCAATATCTGCCTGTTCTCGGATAATATTTCCAGTAATCGAAATGTTGATGTCTGGCATTCTTAAATCCATCGTTCTTGCAATACCTCTTCCGATTGCCCCAAGAGTAGATTCATTTAAAGGGAGTACCGCTTCGTTTCCTGCTTCTCCTCCTACCATTAGGGAATTCCCTATTGTTCCAAAGGCAGTTGGTTTTGTTAAAATCCCCCCTTTTGCATACCACTCAATTCCGATTCTAGGAATTTGTCCCTTTAACCAATCCAGAGGGTTTGCAGATCCTGACACACTAAAATGAGGTAAAGGAATGTGTGGCCACTGAAATCTGAAATTAAAGAGATTTTTGATAGCAGTTATAGCAGTTGAAACTGCATTTTTGGCAGTGTTGATTGCATTTGAAATCGTATTTTTTACTCCATCCCAAACATTAGACACTGTACTTGAGATTCCATTTAGAATACCTGAAATAGTTGAACTGATACTATTCCAAATTGTACTGACAACGTTACTAATTGCTGATAAGAGATTACTAATTGTGTTCTTAATCCCATTCCAGGTGTTTGATATAAGTTGACTAATAGTACTTAGAACTAAGCTTACAATTGACTTGATGGATTCCCATACTGTTGAAATAACTGCCTTTATTGTTTCCCATGCACCAGACCAATCTCCTGTTATAACCTGCATGATTGCTTTAATAATGCCTAAGACAAGATTGATTGCCGTTTCAACTACTTGTTTGATGATTTCCCAAGCTGTGCTGATAATCAGTTTTATATTTTCCCATGCTGCCAGAATATAGGGTTCTAGAATTGACATAACGGTAGTTATGACTGTTGAGATTGCATTCCAAACTGTGGTTGCAGCTGCAAGAATTAACTCTTGATTCTCAGTCCACCATGAAGTTAGAGTCCCCCAAATACTTAAAATAAAGTCTGATATTTCTTGAATGATAGTAGATATAAAAGAATATATAGCATTCCAAATATCCATTACTGCTGTTCTAAATCCCTCGTTATGTTCCCAAAGTTCTTTTATACCAACAATTAACAAGGCTAGAACAGCTACAATTCCTAATACTATTGCAATAACAGGTGCTACACTTGCTATTAAGCCACCAATTGTGACACCCATTGCTAAGGCAGCTGCCTGAAGTGCTAAAAATATAGGGAGTAATAATCCTAATCCAGTAATGAGGCTACCTACAATAATGATAAATTGTTTTACTGGCGTTGATAAACTAGAGAACCACTCTGCAATTGAACGTAACAAATCAGCTAAAATCTCTAGTATCGGTGCAAAAGTGACAGCTATAGCATCCCCAACTTCAGCTAATGCTAACTTCGCTTCATTTTGAGCAGTTGTAAATTTATCAATTGGATCTAGTGTCGCTTCATAAGTTGAGCCGACTGTTCCTGATGCTTTCTTTGCTGTTTCAGCTAAGTCATCGAAAGATAAAGCTCCACGACTAATAGCATCCACCATTCTTGGAGCACCCTTGGTCCCAAATATATCTGAAGCGATAGTTAACTTTTCAGTTTCGCTAGTTGAATTTCTAATTTTTTCTATGGTTTCAGATAAACCTTGCTGCAAAGTCTTTCCAGATGCTGCGTACTTCACAGATGCTTTTGATAGGGATGATAAAGAGGCTGATGAATCCACACCAGCCTTTTCAAATTTCCCCATTAAAGCAACACCCTCATCAAATGAAAGTCCTAATGCCTTAATTTGTGGTGCTCCAGAGATAACCTTATCCATCAAATCTTGGACTCCCACCCCAGTAGCTTGACTGGTAAAGGTGACAGTATCAAGAACACCAGACAAATCCATTGCCTGTAAGCCATATGCTTCTATAGCTTTCTTAGCTGAAATAGCTGATGAGGTAACATCACTTCCGTTTATGGATGCGAATTGAATGAGGTAACTTGAAGCTGATTTTAAACTATCACCAGTTAAACCAAACTGAGTGTTCAACTCTCCGACTGCACTTCCAGCAGTGTTAAAGTCTGTAGGGATTTCTGTAGCAAGGTTCTTTGCGATAGTTGTCATTTCTTCTAAAGCTTGGCCAGAAGCACCAGTTTTGGTGACAATGATATCCATCCCTTCATCAACTTCGTTAAAAGCTTCAAGCGACTGTTTCCCAAAATCAATCAGTTTTTGTGATAATTCTGCTAAACGGTCACTGAATTCCATTAGGATTTCTGCTTTTAAGAGATGATTGATGTCTGATAGATTATCCTTTGCACTTATTGAACTAGTGCTCATCTCTTCCATCTCATTTTGAAGGTGATTATAGGCCGTTTTGGTATCATTTAGAGTCTGTTCCAGTTTATTGGCTTCAATTGAATTTTCGCCATACTGAGATTTTGTTAGTTCTAGCTGTTTCTCTAAATTCTGAATCTGTTTTTCTAGTAAAGAGGAACTTTCATTTACTTTTCTTTGAGCTAAAGCTAGCTGTTCAGATTCACTAGAACTTGAAGAAAGTTCACTTTCTTGTAATTTAAATTGACTCGTTAATTTTTCACTCTCAGAAGCTAGACGAGCTTGTTCTTGTTTCAAGCTATCCCATTGACTTTTAGTACTACCTATTCGATTACCATTTTCCGATAAGGCTTGGTTGACACCCTCTAGTTTGCCTTCGTAACTTTTCAGTACTGTCTGTGTAGTTTCTACTTCCCTTTGAAAGGCTCGATATTGTTCCGCACCAATAGTACCAGACTTAAATTGAGCTTCAACTTGAGCTTGTGCCTGCCTTAAGGTAGCTAACTTTTCTTTAGTTGTTTCAACTTGTTTAGCAAGCACTTCTTGTTTTTGAGTAAGGAGTGTGACATTTCCTGTATCAAACTTAAGAGCCTTATCAATTTGTTTCAATTCTTTAGTTGATTCAGCGGCTTGTTTATTTATCCCTTTTAAGGCATTTTGCAAGGGTTGTGTGTCACCACCAATTTCTATTGTGATGCCTTTTATATTTCCAGCCATGTTCACATCTCCTTTCTATTAAAAATTATCAAAATCACTTTGATTCGCTTTTCTTGTTTTGCTTGTTTCATTTGTCCGCAAGTTTACATAATCAGTTTGATAATCAAGAGCCATCCCTATTGAAATATGCTTTAAGTCGTTTATGGATAAGCCAGTTTCCTTACAACAAAATAGATAGCTTTCTACCGTAAAGATTTCTTCGCTTGCTGTTTCTGTTTGATCTGCTTTTTTCTTGTATTCATCCCTTGGTTAAGCATATTCATTAAGATAGTTGCTACTTCTTGAACTGGAAACTCCTCCATCTCCATAAAGAATTCTTTGAATGGTTTAATTCTTGGATTAGCAGATTTCGCAAATACCCAAAAAATTCTGTGAAAAAAAGTCATATCAAAATTGGTCAGGATAGATAGATCAATGTCACCAGTTTCGAGTTTTTCTTCCTCATTTAGGTGTTCAATCTTATCGAGAATTGACTGCGTACTCACCATTGAAAACAAGTCTTGAAAATAATCTTTACCAAACTGTTCTTTATAAGCAATCGGTGTATAGGCATTAGTAGCTAATTCATAGGTCTTTCCTGAAATTGTAATACTATCTCTCATCTGTAACTCCTTTATTCACGAGGTTCAAAGACTTCCTTGAACCAATTCTGACGAATCTCATCACTTGTTTCTTCTGTCGTTTTGCGACGAACCACCTTATCAAGTGGCCGAGGACTTGCAGTAAAGTTTAGCTCAACCTCATTAATATCTGAACCAGATTTTGTTTTTGATCCCATTGACGGACGTGATGCGTAACAGTAATACAAAACATGAAGTGTTTCTTTCTTATCTCCTTCAAAACGAAACATCAGAGCGAAATTCTTCTTTTCAGCATTTGCGATTTCAGAAATTGTTTTAGTTGTTGGATCTAATTTTTCTCCTAAGACACGAGTTAAAAATTCTTGGGTTAATAAGGCGAGCTTCAATGTTCCCTCATAACCATCATTTGATTCCGAAGTATAAAAGTTGATATTATCTGCCTTGTATGAACCTTTGTCACCAGTCGGTTCCAAGGTTAGTTCTGCTGCACCTCGTAATCGTTCAACCGTTCCATAAGTCAATGCACCATTTGAAGCTTCAGTTGTAACTTCTGCCCAATGAACATCTTGTAATCCGAATGTAACTTTATTTTTTTCAGTCATAACTATCCTCCGTTTAATGAAATGTAATATGTAATTTGATACAGTTTTTCAGTTGAGATATAAGTCTCTACTTTGTCAAAAAAAATTGAATGACTATCAAATAAGTCATCCATCTTAGTTTCGATTTCTAAGTCCTTCTTTAAGGTATAGAGTTCCGCTTGAAGATTAAGAGTCTTATGATAGCTCCAATTATCAGCTCCAGTATTTTCAGAGTCCTTAACAAGATATACAATAAATGGTGGAGCTGGACTTCTTCCTTCTTCAAAATGATGATAAGCTACTGGCAACTTTGATTTTATTAAAATGTTATAGAAATCTTTTAATGTCATGAAATCCTCACAATCTTTGTCTCAGCCTATCTTCAAGTGACTTAACGGCACTTTTTTCAACGATTTCAATATGTTTTTGCCCTTCTACTCGACCACCATTTTGTTTAGCGTGACCATTTTCTAGGAGATGAGTTAAGCCTGGTGTTCGGTTATGAATGGTTTTTGTTAAGCCTGTAGGACTGTCACTTGTTGACTTACTTTTCCAACCTCGTGCATACTTACCAGTTTTTCGTGGAGAAGAGATCTTTAAAGTATCTACAGCACTATCTGTTACTTCTTCTACTACCTCTCGCATTGCAGATGTCGTCTCTTTAATGTAATCACCCAACTCTTGATCAATTACTTTTTCCAACTCATCCATTCCTATCCTGTTCATAGTCATTCTCCTTAGTTGCTACAATATAAATCAATTGCCTAGGAACGCTATCACCATCAATTGAATCTATCGTAAAGTAGGCGTCTCTGTACTTTATCCTAGTTTTTAATGAACTTAGATTTAGTACCGCTTTGTCGTACCTTAGTGTAAATTGAATTTTGTTATAAAGAAGTTTAGACACACTCCCCTCATTTTCTGTCAAGGTCAATGGGCGACTAGAACACCATCTTTGGAAAACCGTGTTCCAAATTGAAGATTCATTTCCAATTTCATCAACCACAATTTTACGCACTTCAAATGTAAGACGGTCACGTAACGGAGCGATTTTCATCAAAAAATATCCTTCCTATCAGCTAATAGTAGGTGATATAACATTTGTTTTAACTCTTTATAATTAGCTGTTTCACGGTGTTCATAAAGATAGGCAACCCCATACAGGATTGCCATTCTTAGAACCTCACTGTAAGTATTCTGCCTTAATGTTTCTTCACAGAGTTTTTTACTCGTATCAATCAATTGCGTAATCAAGTCATCTTCATCTGTGTTTTCTACCTTAAGGTAAAGTTTTGCTTCTTCTAGACTTATCATGATTATTTTGCTTTCACAGATAAAATTTTTACTGCTTCTGGTAATACTAATTTCCCATCAACACGTTGAGATGCAAGAAAACCAATTTGACCATTATTAGCATAAAGTTCATTGAGACGTTTAAAAGTACGTCCTTGGCGGTCAGCAATCCAGTAATATGAGAAATCTCCAAATGCAATGGCTTTATTCCCCTGTTCAGGGAGAGGTGCAAAGGTAGATGTATAGTATGGACGGTTAAGAATTAAATCTGGTTGTCCAGCTTGTGTAGACGGTTGCCAAATATAATTTCCGTTATTGTCTTTCAGTTTACGGATTGCTTTGACAGTTGTATCATGAAGAATCCATACTGCATTTTTACGATACGGAGCAGGAAGAGAATGATACAATTCAATCATGTCATCAAACGTAATGTCTTTAGTCGTCGTTGTAGGACCAGTAACATTTGCTTGCGTAAAGATTCCTGTTGGTTTCTTTGAGCCATCTCCAATAAGGAATGATTTCTCTTCTTCTGTACCAATACGTCGTGCAAACTCACTAGTCATATAGGATTCTAAATCAAATACTGAGTCATTTAACAATTCTTCTGAGATTCGAATAGCTGTTCCAATCTTATGTGAATCAAGTGTTACTTGACCAAATGTCTCATCAGTTTCAGGATAAAGTCCATTTTCATCCATCCATGACGCAGTTCCATGCCCTGTAACAACTGGAATCTTCCGCTCTCCACTTGATGTTTTAATGACGGTTGCTAGACTTCGGAAGAAATTCTCTTCTTGAAGACCTTGAACTAGTTTTTTCTCATACTCATCAGGTACTAAATGGCCACCCTCTGTATCTTCTCCAACACGAAGAACATCCTTAACATCAAAGAAGTTACGCTTACGGACATTCGTCCAAAAGGTTTTGGAATAGACATCAGACTTAGTTCCCTTCTTCTCATCTTCTACCTCACTATCTTTTAAGACAGTGGTAGGCTGTCTTGTCAAAGCCTGAGAAGTTGGTTGAGCAAGTTCTAGATCAATCTTTTCTTGTCGTTCTAAGCGAGCGATTTCTTGATTATAGCGATTGATTTTACTTTCCATTTCATCATAGCGTTGAGAATCTTCTTCTGAGACTAAACCATCTTCAGTTCGCACTGAGTCTAGGAAAGTTTTTGCTTGTTCCCAAGCTTGATTTCGTTTTTCTTTTAATTCAAGTAATTTAGACATAGGTTAGTTTTCCTTTCATTATTTCAATAAATCTAATCGTTTTCTTAACTGATTGAGAGGAGTCGTTGATAAAGGTTTGTAGCTATCTATTTTGGCTTGAAGTTTAACAACAAGGTTATGATCCGCAGTGGCTCTACTAAATGAATAACTGCTAATTTCTAGCTCTTCTTTAGGTTCATCTTTATCGAATAGAATCTTGTCCGCAAAGCCAAGTTCAACTGCTTTTCTCGCATTAAACCATGATTCAGAATCCATTAAATGTGAGATTTTTGCCCTAGATAATCCTGTTCTTAACTCATAGGCATTCACAATGGACTCTTTGATTTCCCCCAACATTTCAATAATCTTTTCCATATCTTTTGCTTCACCTTGTGCAATCGTCCACGGATTGTGAATCATCATCATTGCAACAGGACTCATGGATACTGTTGTTCCAGCCATGGCAATCACACTGGCAGCACTAGCGGCAAGGCCATCAATTATGACATGCACATTTCCCTTGTAATCCATCAGCATGTTATAGATTTGTGCTGCAGCAAAAACATCACCCCCTGGACTATTAATCCAGAGGGTGATATCACCTTTTCCTGCATTTAAATCATTTTTAAAGAGTTGTGGAGTAACTTCATCTCCAAACCATGTTTCATCAGCAATCTGTCCTTCAATACGAAGAGTACGAATATTCCCTTCGTCTGAAAAACTCCAAAATTTACGCATCTTCTTCCTCCTTTGGTTTTTCTTTAGGTTGTTCAATTACCTGTTTTGTCATAAAACCACCAGCATCTTTTAATTTAGTCATATTTCCGTTAATTAAATAAAGATTTCCTCCCTCTTCATCTGTTAAAAGATTTAAATCTTCAAGTTCTCGAATATCATTTGTAGATAACCAGCCATTCTGTCTTGCAATAGCATATCCACTCATACGACTTTGATAATCTCCACGTAATAAACCATCTACATTGAACTTAACAAAGTACTTCTTCTTTTCTTCAGGCAAAAAAAGAGACCTCTTGAAGGCCTGTTCTAAACGAACTACCCAAGGGTCTAATGTGTATTTAACAAACTCTAGTGATTGTTGCTCGATATTTGAAAATGAAGATTTTTCTAAATCACCAATCATATGTGGTGGTATCCTATACAAACGTGCAATCTCATTGATTTGAAACTTCCGAGTCTGTAAGAATTGCGCTTCTTCTGGCGGAATGCCTATTTGAGTGTACTTCATCCCTTCTTCTAGAACTGCAACTTTATGTGAATTTGTGACACCGTTATAAACCGCATTCCAAGAATCACGTACTCTTTTTGGATCCTTCAAAATCCCTGGATGTTCCAATACACCACCAGGATTTGCACCATTTTTAAAGAATGATGCTCCGTAATTCTCTGTAGCCAAGGTCATTCCAATTGCGTTCTTTGCTAATGCGATGGGAGAATAGCCAATCAATCCATCAAAACCAAGTCCGGGAATGTGAAGTACATCTTCTTGTTTTAAAATAACACTGCCTTTTTCCTTGAAATTTGGATTTTCTTCGGTCTGACGTTGATATTTGTAGTAAAGTTTCCCATTTTCATCACGGTGTACTGACATTTTATCCGGTAACAAAGGATACAAACTGATAACCTGACCGCTCTTATCCCTTATGATTTGAATATAGGCATTTCCCCATATCAAAAGATGAGTCATCAAAGTTTCACGAAAGACAAAAGAAGACATCTCTGGATTTGGTTCATCATGAAGTAAGAAATATAGAGGGTGTTCAAATTTTTTCTCCCTCCCATTAGATGTTCTTTCATAAATGTGAATGGGTAGAGAGGCGACAGCTTCAGCTAATATTCTCACACAAGCATAAACAGCTGTAGTCTGCATGGCTTTAAATTCATCTACATTTTCTCCACTAGAAGTTCGTCCAAAGAGATAGGAAAAGTCCTGTCCCTCATAGCTATTATGCGGTTTATCTCGTGATCTTTTTCTTCCAATAAAATCTAAAAATCCCATCTAATCCTCCATTTTTGAGTACAATAAAAGCACCTCATTTGTGAGATGCTCTACGAATTATAATTGAATTTACTTATTGAATAACTTAGCCCAATTCTGCTTGGAATTTAAAATTCTTGAGACATAAACCTCATATTTGTCGATATAATAAAAAGCTAAGTAATTTTCAATAGGCATATATCTATAACGTTTCCCGTCATCTGTTAATTCACCATAACCTCGACTCGACACCAAAGGACATGCTTCTGGAAAGGTTTCTAAAGTTTCTAGTGCCGTTAAAATAAGGTCTAATTTACTATCGGCAGATTGCTGGCTGTAAAAATTCAGTACAATATAATCATGTATTTCTCTCAAGTCTTTCTTAGCTTGATCCGTAAGAGAAACATGGTAACGTTTATGATTACTCAAGTCCAAATTCCTTTCTTACATCTGCTAAAGACGTTAGTTTCCCTTGCTCAATTTCTTGATGGCCCAACAAGATTTCCTTTTTCAAATCTTCAAAAGCAACCTGATATTGAGTCTCTTGTGAATCACTAAATACGAACTCTTTGGGATCAACTGCACCTGTCGCAATTTTACGAAGTGCAGCATTAAAGATATCTGACAGGGTTAATTTTTCATCAGCTAAGATTTCTTTCGTTTGTTGGTAAAAAGTCGAATCTGCTCTAAAATTAACAGGTTGAGTACTTGCCATAATTAATACCTCTTTGTAAAGATGTTTTGTAAATACATTGTATCATCTTTAGATTTAAAATTCAACTAAAAGCTTAGTATTCCTCGCTCATCATAAATACTACTATCATTATTTTGGTGTCTAATACATCTATCAATCCCCATTATAAGAGCAACAATTCCATCGATTTTTTCAATTGATTTCTCTTTATCTGGTTTGATATTGCCTGCAGGGTCTTGGCGCATAACTACGTTTTGCGACATCCATTTTAAAACAGGTTGTCCTCCGTGTTGTATACGACCTTCCATCATAAGTTTGAATAATTCCTTTGACGGTGGACTCATATCCTTGTACCCCTGACCAAAAGGAATCATTGTCAGCCCCATATCTTCTAGATTCTGCACCATTTGCGTTGCATTCCATCTATCATAGGCGATTTCTTTTATATTGTATATCTTTGATAATTCCTCAATGAACTTCTCAATAAATCCATAATGAACTACATTACCCTCTGTCGTCTTTAGATAACCTTGCCGTTCCCATACGTCATACAAAACATGATCTCTACGACAACGAAGTTCAAGAGTATCTTTTGGTAGCCAGAAATAGGGTAGGATGATGTAATATTCTAATTCATTTCTAGGTGGGAAAACTAAAACAAAGGCTGTGATATCGGATGTACTTGACAAGTCTAGTCCTGCATAGCATTCACGACCTTGCAAACTTTCAAAATTGATAGGTGCATCCCCTTTGTTGTATACATGTTCTGGAATCCAAGCAACCGTAGAATTTGTCCACATATTTAGCCGTAGTTGCTTGAATACATTTTCTTCAGCAGGATTATCAAGTGCTTGTTTATAGGCTTCTCTGACACGGTCTAAGCCAATGGTATGACCTAATGACGGATTAGCTTTTAACCAGTTACTTTCGTCATTCCAGTCCTCTTCATCAGATAAACCATAAACGACAGGATAAAAAGATGTATCATTCTTTCTGCCCTTTAAAATATCAAGTGCTTTTGTATGTAACTCGTAACAAATTGAATTCTTATCTGTTCCTGCAGTAGTAATGATAAAAAATAAGGGTTGTTCTCGTGCATCCCCTGAACCTTTAGTTAAGACATCATAGAGGTGGCGATTGGGTTGCGCATGAATTTCGTCAAACACGAGTCCTGAAACGTTGAGACCATGTTTTGTACCAGTCTCAGCGGACAAAACTTGATAGAAACCTGCATTAGAGTAGTTAACAATTCGTTTCGTAGCACCCATTATTTTTGAACGTTTCTCTAAAGGTCGACTCATTAGTACCATTTGTTTTGCTACATCGAATACAATAGAAGCTTGATTTCGGTCACATGCAGCACCATAAACTTCTGCACTGGCTTCATTATCTGCATAAAGTAGATAAAGAGCAATTGCTGCTGCTAGTTCACTCTTCCCATTCTTTTTTGGAATTTCAATATAAGCTGTTAGAAATTGTCTATTTCCATCTTCTTTAACAATCCCAAATATATCTCGTACTATCTGTTCCTGCCAAGGTAAAAGTATAAACTTCTGACCTGCCCATTTTCCTTTAGTATGACAAAGGTTTTGAATAAAAGTCACTGCTCTATCAGCCTTACTTTTATCATAATGTGATGTAGCTAGCATAAAAGGAGTTGGTTCATAATGAAAAGTCATAGTAAACCTCCCAACAAATCTTCCATTTCGTCACCGTTACCAACCTCTGAATCCATAGTAGCTAAACGATTCCTAGCGGATGGGGTTAGACCAAATTGTTCACAAAACTTCAGCATAATTTTTAAATTAGTTTGACTAATTGAAACTTGTGGAACTTGCTGTAAATACCCATTTGGCGTCTTTAAGATAGAACCATGTTTTGATAAAAATTCCTCTGCTTCTTTCCATCGTGCGTAAGCTTGACAATAACCTGCAAATGCAGTCATATCCATTTCCGTCAGTAATCCCATTTGTTCCAATATTTTCCCCATCCGTTTCCATTCCCTCTTAGCATCCTCTTCAAGCCACTGGGGGCAACGTGGAGCCTTCCTTTGAGGTTTTACTTCATTCGTTGGGAGAGGCCGTTTACCAGGATTACCTTCTAAAACTTTTAAATTTGTAGGTTTCGGTTTACGTCCTCTAATTGCCACTAATTCACCTCCTAAAATAAAAAGAACTCACATCGAGTTCCAAATTATAATTTATTGTATGTATCCACTATTTCTTGATATATAATTTTATCCAAATCATCCATTCGGTCAGTAATTTTGCCATATTCATAATGAAAAACTATTTCTTTATTTCGTTTAATTTTTAGGATTGCTATCCAAGCTCCATCAATATGTCGATCATAAGTACTGTATTCCCTAAGAAACTCAATATGATAGTGCCGACCATTGAATTCTCTAGTTATCATTTCCCACATAACTATCTCAATTTCATTATTTTATCAATCCCGTAAAGTAAATTTAAACTTTGTCCGTTATCCCAACTTACTAAAATTGAACCAATATCATCAACACCAATTACCGTACCGAGAGTACCTATAGGTGGCGCAAATGGATCCTCCATTTCGAGTAATTTTACTCGAGTTCCATTGGGATACAATGATTTCAAAGTCTTCACTTTTAAGTCATCCATAATACAACCTCTTCTCTTTTGTTTAGTACATATTAACTCTAAAGTTCATTTTTATCCAGTTATTCCTGATGATATTTTTGAAGATAATATGGCGCAACCAATAGCATACACAACTGGTACTGTGACTCCGTTTCCTGCTTGTTTATAAAGTTGTGCATCTGAATTTACAGCTTTTGCCTTTTCAAATAAGTCATCATTAAAACCTTGAAGTCTAAAACACTCTTTTGGAGTAAGTCTTCTAATTTTGACAACACGACCATTCCAAACTACTGCGCCCATCTGGCAGCTACATGAAAGGTTGTGAGCTATTCCTCTCCCTACTCTTGCCCTTCTCGTTAATGAACTTGGATAAGAAAGATCAACCGAGTCACCAACCTCCGCCAATTGGTAACCTTGCTTTGTTCCGTTCCTAACCTTGATACCTTGTGTCAAAATTGGTTGAACCTCAAGCACTCCAGAGTTCATTGCTGTACGCTTTGTTGCACCAGCAGTATAACGAGCAGTTATACATCTTGCTTCTTCAGTTAACTTTGGTTCAGTTAGTGATTGGTCAATCAGATAAAGACCTGTCTTAGCTCCTAGTCCACCACCCTCTCCAACAAGTGTTGTTGCAATACCACTAGGGTCGTAGACACGGTAGCTTTGCATACCGCCTACAAGTTGCTTAAGATGGCTACTGCTTTCTCTGCTGATAGGTAGTACTTGTCGTCGACCTTTTCTTCTAAGATGTCCGATAGTATAGATGCGTTCTCTATTTTGTGGTACTCCGTAATCTTTTGAGTTAAACACTTGCCACTCAAGGTCATACCCTGATTCATCCAAGATAGAGAGATAGTCGAGATAATCTCGTCCCCCACCACTTGATAAAAGTCCTTTAACATTTTCAAGGAGAACCCATTCGGGTTTATCTTCTTCTTTTTGGCTTTTGATGAGTTCAACAAATGTAAAAAAGAGTCCACTTCGCTCACCGTATAGGCCGGCTCGTTTCCCTGCGATAGACACATTTTGACAAGGGCTTCCCGCACACCAGAGATCTGCTTTGGGTAATCGTGTTGAATCGATTGTTGTGATATCGTCATGAAACCATTCTCCTTTCGTATCATACATTGCTTCATAAGATTTGCGTGCAAACTTATCTTTTTCGCAAAATCCTATACACTTCATTCCTGCTAATTCTAGCCCATGTCGAAAGCCACCAACTCCGGAAAAGAAATCTAGAAATGTTAGTGTCATACTTGTTCCTCCAACTCCTTTAACACTTGGTTATAAGTTAAAACCTCATGATTACGTTGTACGGTTACTTCAGTATCTCCTGTAACTTCTATATAGCGTTTAACAATGACATCCACAAACTTTTCATCCAGTTCGATTCCATAACAAACACGTCCAGTCTGATCTGCAGCTATTAAAGTAGAACCAGAACCTAAAAATGGATCTAAAACTATTGTTCCACGCATAGAAGAGTTTTGAATAGGGTAAGCCATAAGTTGAATTGGTTTCATGGTTGGGTGGTCTTTACTAGACTTAGGACGGTCATATTCCCAAATGGTAGTTTGCTTCCGATCACTAAACCATTGATGCTTTCCTTTTTTCTTCCACCCATATAAACAAGGTTCATGTTGCCATTGATATGGGCTACGACCTAATACAAGTGAGTTCTTTTTCCAGATGCAACACCCACTCAAATAGAAACCAGCATCTTTAAAAGCTTTACGGAAGTTGAGTCCTTCCGTATCTGCATGAAAAACATAGATAGACGCATCATCTTCCATGTGATTTTCTACTTGAGTAAACATAGAAAGGAGAAATTGATAGAAGTCTCCGTCAGACATATTATCATTTAGGATTTTCCCAGCCGTCTCTTCAACGTCCACATTATAAGGTGGGTCCGTTACTACTAAATTAGCTTTCCTATCATCTAGCAACTGCTTATAGGTTTCAGCTTTTGTAGAATCACCACAAATGACTCTATGTTTTCCCAATTGCCAAATGTCCCCATGTCTTGATAACGTTGGTTTCTTCAATTCTTCTTCCACATCAAACTCATCTTCATACAACTCCTTGTCATGGACATTGGAGAGGATGTCATCAATCTCTGGTGGCTCAAAACCAGTAAGGTCTAGATTGAAATCAGACTCCTGTAAATCTAAAAGTAAGTCAGCTAAGAGAGCTTCATCCCATTGACCTGTAATCTTATTGAGTGCAATGTTCAATGCTTTCTCATCTTCTTTGGGTAAATCAACGATGACGCACTTAGCAGTTTCATAGTCTAAGTCTTTAAGAACTGTCAAGCGTTGATGACCACCAATTACAGTTAAATCTTCATTGACAATAATAGGGTCAACATATCCAAACTTAAGAAGCGACTGTTTAATTTTTTCATATTCCTTATCCCCTTTTTTCAGTTTCTTTCGAGGATTATAAGCTGCAGGCTTTAATTCTTTCAGAGGAAGTTCTTTTATTTCCATTGTTGGTTGGTTCGTCATTTTAGACTCCTTTGTAAAATCTTATCTGTATGTAGCAGGCATGGCTACAATACTTTCTATTGGGATTGGCATAAGATAAAAATGACCTACCACAACACTGGCAAGTCATTTCTTCATATGCAGTTTGTTCCTTATCATGCTCCTCTTGATGATTTTTCCACCAATTTATTCTGCACCTATCTGAGCAAAATTTCTTCGGTCGTCCGGTTTTATTAGGAACCATAGGTTGAAAACATTGAGGACAGTTTGTACCATTTTCAACTCGTTTCTCAACCATCAAATACGGTAATGTTCCTTGTCCCTTTAACTCAGGATGTCTTTTACAATACTTCTTAACAGAGTCTTTAGATAAACCAATTACTTTAGCAACTTCACCGTATCCTAAGCCATTTTTTCTAAGTAACCAAATTTGTTCTCGTTGAAAGTTATTCATACCTGTTCCTCACCTTTATACTAAAAAATAAGGTTATTTTCGTACCTAAATTTAAACAAATTTACGAAAATAACACTCACTTAATTCTATATTCTTACTGGATTCTTTACTATTTTGAATTTATTTTTATATCCCACCCTATCAATTTTGCGAAATTTTACGTTTAAGGGGGCGTCGGTCTTTTACAAACAAGGGGTTAGAGATTTTATCCCCCCTACCCCAGAGAGAAAAAAAATAAATACTTTTAGTACGAATCTACAATATTAAAACCGATAGGTATATTCCACATATCTATCAGTCGTCTTGGTCTTTCTATCATGACAAGATTTACAAAGGGCTTGCCAGTTAGATTGATTCCAAAAAAGTTCTTGGTCACCTCGGTGGGGAGTGATATGGTCAACCACTGTTGCCTTGGCCAGTCGTCCCTCTCTTTGACAGTAAACACAGAGAGGATTGAGCTTTAAGTAACGAATCCGTGCCTTATTCCACCGTGCATTGTAACCTTTAGCTTTAGTTGTCTTGGCGTCAAGTGCGTGGTTAGTCTTGTGGTCATAGCAGTACTTGTTTCCATAGGTCACAAGGTTTGGACAACCATTCTGCTTGCAGGATGTTCTTGGTCTACGTGGCATCTTACTGCTCCCAAGGAAGAGTTGATTTCGTAAAATGTCCAAAACATGTAGATTGAGTGTAGTCTACGTTTAGAAGATCCAACTCCTTGATAATCCCTTTCGGTGTTAAATCGTACCGTTCTCTAATCATTCCTACCAATTGTTTGCTCGTATACTTACTTGTCCCAAATGTTTCTACATGAATAGAAACCGGTTCTGCGACCCCTATAGCGTATGCTAATTGAACTTCGCATCGTTTAGCATATCCTTCACGAACGATGTCTTTTGAAATCTTACGTGCCATATAAGCTCCTGAGCGATCCACTTTACTTGGATCCTTTCCTGAAAATGCACCACCACCATGATGCGCAAATCCACCATAGGTATCAGCGATAATTTTTCTTCCAGTAACTCCAGCATCTGCATAAGAACCACCAAGAACGAAACGACCAGTGGGATTCACTAAAATATTAAAATCAAGGTTTTGTCTATACCGTTTAGCAATTTTCATCATAGATTCTTTAACAATTACTCTTAAATTCTCAATTGTCATTTCATCGCTATGCTGAATTGATACTAAGAATGTTGTAATTCTTTTATTGTCATAATCATAAGAAACCTGTGCCTTAGCATCTTTCCCTAAGAGCGGATGCTGAAGTTCCATAAGTTTCTCAAGAACACGAGTTGCTAAAACGTAGGGAAGCGGCAAGTATTCATCAGTTTCGTCAGTTGCATAGCCATACATCATCCCTTGGTCTCCAGCACCACCTGTATCAACACCTTGAGAAATATCATCACTTTGTAAACCGATAAGATTCGTCACAATGATATTTTCCATTCCTAGTGGTTTAACGACATTTCGAACAACAGTTTTTAAATCAAACAAGGCTGTTGTTTTCATTTCACCAGCAACCACTATATGATTATCTTTGATAAGAGTTTCTACTGCAACCCTGCTATTCTTATCTTGTTCTAAACATACTGTTAGAACTGCATCTGAAATCTGGTCACAAATTTTATCTGGATGGCCATTAGATACTTGTTCACTCGTAATAATCATTCTTTCCTCCACGCAAAAAGCCTCCCCATTTGGGTAAGGCTCTGTTTTTTTTATTTTGCTTTTCTACCTGCTTCATAGGCTTGTTCAAGCATTTCTTTCAATGCCCAAACGCTGATGTCATAAAAGTCAAGGCTGTCACTATTTCTCGTTTCTAGCGTTTCAGCGCCAATTCTATTTTTTGCGATTTTTGTTAAAATATCCTCTTTCTTCATGGTTTTATCCTCTTTCTTTTTTGTTGTAATCATATTACCTCTAAAATCGGGATATATCCAGTCATTTGTGCATTATTTTAAAGATATTTTTAAACTTTTAAAGCTTTCAAAACCACTTCAAGTATAGCTTCCTGTTCATCAGATTCTGGGTAGATATCCCATCCTCTGTCATAAGAAATGATAGTCTTTTCAGCAACATCAACCTCTAATTTGAATACACATCCTAAATCAATACCTACATCAGAAGGTTGGTCACTGACTTTTGCTATGTAATCAACTATTTGTCCGTGATAATGAATCTGCCCTCTGGTCCACATGGTTATTCTCCTCTTATTTTTCTAGGTGTATATTACCGTAGAACCAGAATTTTATCCAGTGAACATAGCCGATTTTCTATCTTTTTTGACATCTTAAGTATATCACAGTCATTTTTAAAAAGCAGTACCATCTTAGTAACAACTTAGTAACAGGGTAGTACCACCTTAGTAACACCCTAGTATCATTATCCATTTATACTCAAGGTTTTACCAGCAAAACGGTAATATTCTTTTACTTGTTTTAAGGCTTTTTGTCTATATCGACTAACTGTCATTCTAGAAACATTATGCTTAGGTAGTAACTCATCCCATGTCAATCCAGCTAAGACCAAATCAACAACTACATCCCTCATTATTTCATCAACAGAAGAAACAGCAAGTTCGAAGAAATCGAGATCGGTTTTTAAATGACAGTACTTTTCAAACAGTGACTCCTGATATTCTTTTTCCTCTGCTAAGAACTTATCATGAAAAGATAGAGCCATATTTTCTGTCCTAACATTAGTTTTACTCGTTTTAACACGTTCTTCATTTGTCTGTCTAGTAGCAAGAGAGTAGAGAAAAGCATCTTCTGAAATGGGTTTATAGTTTTCAATCAAGTTCTTTGCAATTATTAAATCTCTTTTTGCATCTTGATAGTGTTGGAAATAGTAGTCTACTTTATCCATATCATCCTCCTACTTGTGCTTTTACTGCTTCAATCAAACGTGATTGTTGTGCGTCCTTGGCAGTTAAAGCTTTTAGAATATCATCATCAATTGTACCTTCCGTTACAATATGTTGGATAATGACTGTGTTTGATTGTTGCCCTTGTCGCCAAAGTCGAGCATTGGTTTGTTGGTACAGTTCAAGTGACCAAGTTAACCCAAACCACACTAAGTGATGACCTCCCTTTTGTAAATTTAGACCATGTCCTGCACTAGCTGGGTGTAGCAAACCCACAGAGATATTCCCTTTATTCCATTCATGAATATCAGTTTCACTTTTAAGAACTGTACTTTGAATCCTAAGTTTTTTCAATCGTTCTTGAATACGAAGTAAATCATGTTTGAACCAATAAGCAACCAACACAGGTTCTCCATTTGCTGCTTCGATAATATCTTCAAGTGCATCTAGTTTTTGATCATGTAACTTGATAATTCTATGATCATCAGAATAAACTGCACCATTTGCCATTTGAACCAGTTTATTGGATAAACTAGCAGCATTTGCTGCTGTTACTTCAATTTCGTTAGAATCAGAAATAACAGATCCCTTTTTAAACTCTTTATATCTTTTTGCTTCTGCGTTTGTGAGATGGACTAATTTTTTCGTTGAGATTAATGTTGGCATTTGTAGATAATCCATTGCTTTCATAGAAATTGTGATGTCATCAATCTTGTCAAAGATTTGACACTCTGCATAGTCCATTGGAATATATTCATAGACGACGTTTCCATTTCTACGTCCCTCTCTAAAATAACGACTTCGGTATTCTCCGATAAAACGTCCCAAACGAACACCGCCATCAATGACCTTGAACTCCGCAAACAAATCCATCAATCCGTTGGAACTCGGTGTTCCTGTTAAACCTATCACTCGTTTCATGTAGGGGCGCATGGCCATAAAAGCTTTAAAACGTTTTGATTGCCATGATTTGAATGAACTTAATTCATCAATGACAATCATATCCCACTTGAAATGCGGATGACACTGTTCAACTAACCAAGGGATGTTTTCACGATTTACAATGTAGATATCTGCATCTTTTTGGAGTGCTTCTTGTCGTTGTTTAGGAGTACCCACAATTTTTGAATATCTCAAATGAGACAGTTCTGTCCATTGCTCTATTTCGTCACTCCATACTGTATTTGCGACTCTAAGTGGAGCAATTACCAAGACCTTTGAGACCTCATAGCGATCAAACATCAGTTCATTAATAGCTGATAAGGTTGTAGCTGTTTTTCCCATCCCCATGTCTAAAATGACTGCTGCATAAGGAGTTTTTATGATGAAGTCTTTGGTGACTTCTTGATAGTCATGCAGTTTCAATTTCATCCAATATCCCCTCAATATCTTTCTTATTATCTAAAACATAGACTCGAAATCCTAAATGTTCAAATAACTTATGCCGTGACACCTGCAAAGCTCTAGGATGTTGATTAGGTGCTTTTACTTCCACCAAACCAAACTTGCCATTGGGTAAGAATACCAATCGGTCAGGTACTCCTGAAAAGGAAGGTGATACCCACTTTGGACAGATACCACCACGCTTTAAAACCTCGCTTGCTAACTTTTGTTCTATCACTTTTTCTCTCATACTTGTCCTCTCATCAGATTTAAATGGTGGAGGTCTAATGAGGTCATATCCTAAACTTTCCTTATATACTTTTTCTTAGTTATATTTCCTATAGAGATAGTTTTAGAAAAGACCATCATTGACTTACACTAAACAAAGAAATGGAAGTCATGGAACTTAATCCATAAACTTTTTGACCATACTTCACAAATTATTTTTCACTGAATACTTCAACGACTTACACTCAAAAAATACTTCATTTAAAATCTACTGGTGATACAGCCTCACTGTGTAAGTCATTAGTTTAGAAAATCATCGTCATCAGCTTTTAATGATAACCCCATAATAAAATTCCCTTTATTAGTTCGTTTTCGTTCGTAACCAGCTTGATTAAGTGCAGCATAGAAATCAGTTGTACTTCGTGTGTATTCCAAATTTTGAAGGCAATATGCACGATACTTACTGTACAGTTCTCCTGATTTCTCACTTAATGTTTCTCCCACGACACAACTTTCATTGATGAAATGCCCCAACCAGTCATTAGCTTCACGGTAAGATTTGACAGAGTTTATTACTGCTTTTGGAACTGATGTTTTAAAATTTGCTTTGATGGCTTTTTCCGCTCCTTCAATAATCCACGATAAAATTGCTGGTGCCGCATTGTCATACAAATGGTCCGCAAAGTTTTTGATGTCAGAGCGGCCAGTGATTTTAGCATTAAAAGGAATAACAACCAAACGTCGCCACGTTCCATCATCGTTCGCTCCTACTTTAGGCAGATGGTTAGTGTAAAGAACTAGCGTGTGTGACGGCACGAAGTGAAAAGGATCCTTGTACTTTTTCTCAGCTTGGATTTCATCAGTTGAAGTAATCTGCTTAACAACAGCTGTATTGAGTCTCATGCCTTCTGCCATCTCAGAAGCAATGACCAGTCGTTTCCCTTTTAGCTCAGCAAGCTCAGGACTCACGTTACGCTTGTTTGACATGGTTAAAGCATCCGCAGATAGTTTTCCTGAATAGCTCCCTAGCACACGAGCGATGGTATTCCAAAAAGTAGACTTGCCATTTGCTCCACCACCGTATGCGATAATCATGTGTTCTTGGTAGACCTTTCCAATAGCTGCCATACCAATTATTTCTTGAACATAATCAATTAATTCTTGGTCATTACAGAAAAAGGTAGCCAATGTTTCCTGCCATAATCTCAGTCCCTGATCACTAGGAGAGATTGCGGTTATTTTAGTTATATAGTCTTCAGGATTATGTTCTTGTGACCCATTTATTCCTTTTCGTAAATCATAGGTAGCCTCTGGGGTATTGAGTAATAAGTCATCACTATCTAATTCTGACAATTCTACTGAAAGCATTGGTTTTGCTGTATTATAGACAGCCATCAAATTCTTATAGTCACGATGTTTCATAACAAATTTATGAAACTCTTTGGCTGCAAGATAGGCTTTTAAATATTTTAATTGGAGTGGAGTTTCAACTGCATTTTCTAGACGCTTTCCTCCTGCCTTAATGGTCAATTCCTCAATACCTGAAGACTGAAGTTGCTTCTCTGCAGATTCCAAGAGTACATTCGCTTCAGCAAGTTGTTCATCGGTAAAGTGTACAACTGCACCTAATGCCAACTGCTTATTCTCACGCCAGTGAGTTCCATCATAGTAAAGATAGTCCGTTGCATTGGTGTAAGCTAACTTCTTGGCATACTCTCTAGCAAGAACTCCCGCTTCCCCAACATCCGAGTAATCATCCGGTTTTAATGTTTCTCTATTGAAAGCATCTGGAGCCACATAACCTTGCGAGGTTTTAATAGTTCTGTTGTAGAATCGGATTGCACTTCCCCAGATGGTATCCAACTCTGCTTTATCAAGTGGCGGTACACATTTCTGTGCCTGCTCATCAAAGCCATCTCTTGCTTCTTGGGTCACGCCTAAACGTTTGAGAATCTTAGCCGCAAAAACCGACATTGTTGAATTACGACTCCCTTGCTGGATTGGACCACTTGGTGGAGTATAGAATTCTGCATCAAAATCTTCCTCGTCATCAATAGAAACAGCTTGAAACAAATCTTCATCAATAGTTAGCCATGAATCATGCCAAACAACTTCTGCTTGTGGATTTCCAAAGAAGAAACGTGCCGCATCTTTGGCATTATCATCAAAGAACTTGTACTGATTACAAAGTTCTTCCTTCATGGCCACATAGATATCCTTATCTGCCACCTCGTTGATTTGGAAGTAGATATGAAATTTAGGTCTTGGAACTTTTCCTGCCTTTACCTGCATATGACTTCGACTAGTTACCAAGGCAAAGTTGCAATCCGCAAAGATTTCTTTTAATCGCTCAACTGTCATCCATTCATCTGGATTTTCAGAATGGTCATTATCAATATCCATGACCAAAACGTCCGACTTGATAAAATTGGCATTTGAGCGTGCATTGTTTAAGAATATCCCTGCCACATGGTCAAATTGCACAACAGTTTGTAATGATATTTCATCAATAATGGTTACTTGATTGGGATAGACCGTGGTTGTCTGAACCCCAGTCTGTCCAGAATGAGATAAGGTAAATTGCATTATGCGCCCTCCAAATGTAATTAATGATATGGGGAGATTTTCCCTCCTACCTTAATAGGTAGAACTACGACTCATTTTTCCGCCTCTTAATAAAAATTTTTTCAAAAAAAATAATCTTCCTTTATATAGCTAGAGGAAGATTATTTTATTGCATAACAAATTAAAAAAATTTTTATAAAAAAGCGGAAAATTTCAACCCAGTATTACCTATATAGGTGTAAGAGATGAAAAACATCGATTCAAAAAAATTTTTAATAAAAACCGGAATTACTGTTCACATCTCTACCTAATAAGATAGGAGGTCACAAAATGACTAAAGAAATAACTGTGAATCACAATGATGAACTGGTCGATACTCTAACTGCCATCAGCGTCATCTCAAAGCAACTCGCTCGTAAGATAAAGGAGGAAGAAAACAATGAGCAAAATGAAAGAACTGAATAGACTAATTCATGATATGGAAGAAACCGCAAAGTACTACCTTCGCTTGGTGGATGAGTTCAAAAAACTCCTATCTAATGATAATGAAACAGTTCCTGAACCAATATCACCAAAATCTGAATCAAAAAGGGAAATTCAACTGGAGGATGTCCGTGCAGTCCTTGCTATAAAGGCAAAAGATGGCTTTAAGAATGAGGTTCGTGCTCTTCTAAATGCTTACGGTGCTTCTTCTCTATCAGCTCTTGACCCTAAATACTTTGCGACAGTCCTTGAAGAAGCTGGAGGGATTGGTAATGACTAACCACGCCATTCTATCTGCTTCTGCATCACATCGTTGGTTGAACTGCCCACCTTCCGTTCGGTTAACTGAAGATATGCCAGATGTAAACTCTGAGTTTGCCCTTGAAGGTACGGATGCTCACGAGTTATGTGCTTATCTAGTCGAGAAAGCTTTAGGTAGGAATGCGCGTGATCCAACTGAGGATTTAGCATTTTACAATCATGAAATGCAGGATTGCGCAGAAGAATACTGCAATTATGTCATGGAACAAATCGAGAAAGCCAGAGGCTACTCACGTGACCCTACAGTTCTTGTCGAACAACGACTGGACTTTTCTAAGTGGGTACCTGAAGGATTTGGAACTGGAGATTGCCTTATTGTGGCAGACGGACTTCTTCAGGTTATTGATTATAAGCACGGACTTGGTGTTCTAGTTGATGCAGACTATAACCCGCAAATGATGTGTTATGCACTTGGTGCTCTTGAGATGTTTGACGGTCTTTATGATTTTGATAAAGTTACCATGACTATCTTTCAACCACGAAAACATAACATATCTACCTTTGAGATAGAAAAGACTGAGTTGCTTAAATGGGCTGAAAATGTACTCGCTCCAAAAGCTGAACTTGCATTCAAAGGTGAGGGGGATATGCAGTCTGGTAAACACTGCCAATTCTGTAAACTAAAGAATATCTGTCGCAAACGTTCGGAGGATAATTTGGCTCTTGCCAAGATGGAGTTTGCAAATCCAGCTACTCTTGATAACGAGGACATTGCAGAGATTTTGCCTAAACTAGACTTGTTGATTTCATGGGCAAACGACATCAAAGCTTATGCATTAAATCAAGCCACAGATGGATATCCTATCCCAGGATACAAACTGGTTGAAGGTCGCTCAGTTCGTAAATTCTCAGATGAGTCAGCCGTTAGCCAAGCTGTGATTGAAGCAGGCTATGATCCTTATGAGAAGAAGCTGCTCACTATCACTGCCATGACAAAGTTACTTGGCAAGAAAACTTTTAACGACCTACTTGGTGGTCTCGTAATAAAACCAAGTGGTAAACCAACACTCGTTCCAATTGACGATAGCCGTCAAGAGATGAATCTAGCAAAAAATGAATTTAAAGAGGAATAACTATATGACAACTAAAGTAATTACAGGACCAAACACTCGCTTCAGCTACTTAAATGCCAACGAACCAAAATCTATCAATGGTAGCACTCCCAAGTATAGTGCCTCACTCATTATTCCAAAAGAGGATACTGTCACCATTAACAAGATTAAAGCAGCCATTGAGCAAGCTTACAAAGAAGGTGAGTCAAAACTCAAAGGCAATGGCAAATCTGTACCTGCATTATCTACTCTGAAAACTCCACTTCGTGACGGTGACCTTGAACGCCCTGATGATGAAGCATACAAAAATGCTTACTTCGTAAATGCTAACTCTCCGCATAAACCTGGTGTGGTTGATGGCAATCGTCAAGAAATCATTGATACTTCAGAATTGTACTCAGGTATCTACGGTCGTGCTTCTATTACCTTCTATGCTTTCAATTCTAATGGCAACAAAGGTATTGCTTGCGGTTTGAATAACTTACAAAAATTACGTGATGGTGAGCCGCTCGGAGGACGCACTCGTGCTGAGGATGATTTTGCGACTGAAGATGATGATGACTTTTTGAACTAGAAATGGAGAATTAGATTGATGATGTATACTATTTTAACTTGTACAATTATGGGACTTTGGGTGCTTATCGGACTATACTTCGGGTATATGACTATTAGAGATGATATTCGAAATGAATTGGAACGAAAGGCGAAGCAAAATAAAGAAAAACTTAGCCAAACACCACTCAGTCGAAAAAATAAATAGAACTTTAGGTGGCAGTACTTCTGTCACCTTTTTCAGAAAGGACGTACTATGCCAATTAAAGAACTCAGCATTGACATCGAAACCTATTGTGAGATTGACCTACGAAAATCTGGTGTCTATCGCTATGCGGAAGATGACAGTTTTGAAATCCTTTTGTTTGCTGTATCTGTCAATAATAGACCAGTGACTGTTTACGACTTAACTAAGGAGAAGTTACCACAAGATATTCTTGAAGCTTTAGTAAACGATAATGTTATCAAATGGGCTTTCAACGCTTCATTTGAACGAATTTGTCTATCCAACTGGCTCAAGAAACTTCATCCCGAATTGTTATCAGATGGATTTCTCTCACCAATTTCATGGAGGTGTAGCATGATTTGGTCAGCCTATTTAGGACTTCCACTCTCCCTTGAGGGAGTTGGAACAGTTCTCAAACTCAAAGACCAAAAGATGAGAGAGGGGACTGACCTCATTCGCTACTTCTGCGTACCTTGTAAGCAGACGAAAATTAACGGTGGACGGACACGTAACCTCCCTCATCACGCGCCTGACAAGTGGTCTACTTTTATCGATTACAACAGACGTGATGTTGAGGTCGAATTGGCCATCAAGGAACGGCTAAAAAACTTCCCAGTACCTGCCTTTATGTGGGATGAGTACCACCAAGATCAGATTATCAATGACCGTGGAATTGGTATTGACATTGACTTTGTTCAGTCGGCTATCAAAATTGATTCAGAGAGCAAAGCTAAAATCCAAGAAGAACTAAAAACCTTAACAGGCCTTGAAAATCCCAACTCTGTTCTGCAGATGATTGGCTGGTTACGAGAACACGAAGTAGCAACAGATTCTCTAGACAAAAAAGCTGTGAAAGAACTTCTCAAAACAGTTGATGAAACAACTGCTCAAGTTCTCAAACTTCGTCAGCAAGCTACCAAATCAAGTGTTTCCAAATACCAAGCGATGATGAACTGTGTTTGTAAGGACGGTCGAGCAAGAGGAATGTTTCAATTTTACGGAGCTAACCGTACAGGTCGATGGGCTGGCCGTTTGGTACAACTTCAGAATCTACCTCAGAACCACCTTTCTGACCTAGAGGAAGCTAGAAAACTTTTTAGAACTGGTGACTTAGAAGCTACTGAGCTACTCTATGACACTCAAGATACCTTATCGCAACTAATACGTACTGCTTTCGTTCCAAGTGAAGGAAAGAAATTCATTGTTTGCGACTTTTCAGCTATCGAAGCTCGTGTACTGTCCCACTTAGCTGGTGAGAGATGGCGTAGTAAGGTATTTGAACAAGGGAAAGACATCTACTGTATGTCTGCCTCACAAATGTTTGGTGTGCCTGTTGAGAAGCATGGACAAAATTCTGATCTAAGGCAAAAGGGAAAAATTGCGGAGCTTGCTTGTGGCTATGGTGGTTCAGTCGGTGCACTCAAAGCCATGGGAGCACTTGATATGGGACTAACTGAGAAAGAACTCCAACCACTAGTAAACTCTTGGCGTCAGGCAAATCCCAATATCGTTCTCTTCTGGTGGGATGTCGATAATGCCGTAAAGACTGCTGTAAAGGACCTAATTCCAACATCTGTTCATAACATTCAATTTGAAGTTAAAAGTGGCATTTTGTTCATCAGCCTTCCTTCTGGTCGTAAACTATCTTATATCAAGCCAAGAATTACCGAGAACCAGTTCGGTGGAGAGTCTGTCACATACGAAGGAACTGGAACTGCCAAACGTTGGGAGAGGTTAGAAAGTTATGGTCCAAAATTTGTGGAAAACATAGTCCAAGCTATCAGTCGTGACATACTTGCCTATTCCTTAAAACTGCTGAAAGAGTTCAAGATTGTAGGACATGTACATGATGAAGTAATAATCGAATGTCCAATGGAACAAAAACTTGATGAAATTGCAGCGTTGATGGGTAATGCGCCAGACTGGTTGTCTGATATTAACCTTCGTGCCGACGGATACGAATGCTTATTCTATCAGAAAGATTAGCAAAAAATCACCACCTCAAGTCGAGATGGTGATTTCCAATTATTGATTTAGTTCATTATAGACCTCCTTTGCCATTGCTTGTGCTTTCTTAATAGCAGCATATCCTTGGGTCTTTTTCAGACCAAGTTTTTCAATGATCTCTTGTTTACTAATCGTGATATCTTGGTAGATTAGCTTTAGGATTTTACCGTACTTTTCATTACGTTGGTATACAACATCAATCAATTCTTCTAGTGTTTCAATAAGCATCAGTTTCTCCTCGTGAGAAGGGATTCCAGTTGGATCGTAGCCAAATTTCTCATCATTATCCATTTTATCGAACATCTCATCTAAAGATAAATCATCATGCTTTCCTTTAGAATGACGGCTCAAGTATTCATTGGTATCCATGTTAAAGACACGAAGGGCATTCGCAAACTCATCTCGTTCAATAGGTACAAATCCAACAAGAATTCGCTTGCCATAAATGTTAAAAGTTTTAAGATTATCTCGATTTACATCCTTGTTAACTAGCATCGCTCTATCTCTAATTACGAATGGAGCTAGTACTTGTGAATCAGTAGGTTTTACACCATTATAAGACTTTTCACTTTGATAGCGATCTGGAGTGTATTTTGAGTTTCGATTTTGTTCATTAATTGACATGTCTTGTCACCTATTCCTTCGTTCACAAAGGAATTGGACATGCCAAAAGAACTATTAAATTTTATTTCTGACCACATCAGCAGTTCCTTTGCTAAATCATGGTCAGCTGGCTTTATAGCTGAACTGCTATTTCTTAAAGACACAGTTAAAGCCGATAACGTAGGAAAAATTCCTCGTTACAAAGTATCTTTAAGAAGACATTAGAATGTAGGATTAATCTTTACAGTATTAGTATAGAACATTAAAACTATTAAAAATAGGTAGTCTAGACTTCCGTAGCTAAACCCTATTGGTTATAATGTTTTTAATAAGATAAAGCCTTGAAATAATCAATTAATGAGCAAAAAGCGGAAATTGAATCTCCGCTTTTTTGATAAAAAAATAAGACCATCATAAATTTGATGGTCTATAGTGTCTTCATTTGTGCTGCTTGTAATATTGTATTAATTTCAGCTAATGGTTTGTAATAACTTGTCGTTAGTAACATTTTATAAACTTGATGCTGGTGAATTTTAGTTAATTTATGTCCCGCCTTTTCAAGCATATCCTCACTAATAGGTAGCATAAGTTTTAAAGCAAAACAAAATGCCAATGCTAACTCAAGCCTAGGTAGATTATCTTCTTTGGTTTCATAATCTCTTAGAGTTCTGTCCGTAATACCAACAATTTTAGCCAATAATGGTTGAGAGCATTTTTTTCGCTCTCTATGTCTTCGTAATGTCCCTGAAAATTCAAAAGGTAATTCCTTTAATAAATCAGAAATATTTTTTGAAAGTTTCACCATTTCTAAAGGTGGTAACTGATCCATTAAGCTCGGATTCTGTAAAATCTCCACAAAGTCAGCTTTTATTTCGCTCTCTCTTGTGACCCCACGATTTAATACATAATCATAATAGTCTTCATCAGAGATGGCAGTAAATTTCTTAGATTTTACCTTGAAAAGGAGACAACATTCATCCATATGTTCATAAGCATAATCAGTCATAACTGGGCCATCTTTTGTCATGGAAATATATTTTTTATCTTTTAAACAAAGATGGTTATCAATGTAAAGAAACTTATTTCCATCGATGATTTTTCTGAATGATTCATTGAAACAATACTCAAAACATAAATCATTCGATGTGATTGTATAGCTACTTCCATTATCAAAAGCTTCAAGCTCAAAAGCGAAATTGTGCATATACCTATCATCTAAGTAATTGTAAACTCCATTTGCTTCTTTGAATCCCAAGTCAATCATTCGAATTTTTGCTGCCTGCTTGGATACATTAAAGAATTCAGCAAGTTCATCAACCACTTCACGTACAAGTTCAGAGCGACTGATATCAGGATTCACTAAGGTTAAAGTTCGAAATAACTCTCTAATCTTAATTTTCGTTTGAACTTTTGGCATAAGGATTCGAGGAGCAATCCCATTAGCATGCCACTCCATCCAATCAAGTGGAGACCACATGCTAGAATCTGCTTGATTTTCCTCTGTCCAACTACTAGATACCGAGTGTCTGTTATCAAGTATCATTCTTACTTCGTGAAATACTTTATGTAATTCCCAGTGCACACACTCATGAATTACTGTATTATTGAAAGAACCAACATTTCTCTTATAGACAACATCTTTATCTACCAAGATACTTCCTTTGTTAAAAGGCTTAGAGACAGGTTGGTCATTTTCAATCACCTCTACTTTAGTATCTTTAAAAACCATTTTTCCAAAAACTGAGTCGTCTAATGTTAACTTCTCTCGATGTATTGAAAGTCCCATCTCCGCTACGATTAACTCAACTGGTATAGGAGTTGGTTGCCTAAGTGCTACAGGATAATATTTCTTTAGAAATGATTCTGCAATGTTATCAAATTCTTTCTTAGGGATGTACGGAACCCAATCCCTACTAAGCATCAAATTTCTATTTTTTTTATATTGGTCAGATTTAAACTCTGCGTTGTAAATATTAAAGACCTTTATACCTGAATCAAGCTCCATATCTACATAGACTGAAACGTACTTCGATTTCGTATCAAGTTCCATTTCCCCTTTGATGTACTGACGAACAATAACATCCGCAATCACAATAATTTCAAGTTTCAGTTTAGAATTATCAACTACTTCATAGTAAATCTTATAAAGTTCGAAATCATCAAACTCAATATATCCATTTGGTTCAGGTACCATGTATGTAGATAAATCAGTATTATCCTTATTATTGAAAATGAAACCTCTAACAGTTTTTATGATTAAATCCTGGTAAGTATCAAAAATATATTTATCGAACACTAGTTACCTCCGAGAACACTTACAATTATTTTCTAGAAAATTATACCACATTTTGCAAGCGCTTATAAACTATGATATAATTAATTGGAATTAACTCATTGGGAGGTATAAATGCTAAAGAATTTAAAAAAATTTCTACTCAAAGAAATCCCCAAAAAGATAAGCGAGCATGATTTGAACAGTTACGAAAATTTTGGAAAAATGATTGAGGATCACATTTCTGACATTATCGAAGAATATCTTAGAAATAAAAAAATTAAATTCAAATCCTATAGAGCCCCCAATAAAAATTATTTTCCCGATCTTACTCTAACTATAAGAGGTAATAAGTATGCATTAGAGTATAAATGTGGTCTATATAACAAATCAGGTACTTTTATTACTGAACCTGCTAATGATTTAGGGACTCTTAATTCTTACACTAAGAAAATCGATAAATTCAATAACAATATCTTTTGTATATTCGTAAAATATTCTATTGACGATAATTCCATCATTACTATCGATAATATTTATATTGATTATTTGTATAAATTTGTAGGAAGAAGAAATGAAAAATCTAAAATATTGACAAAATACCGTGAAAAGGATGGCAATCTAAGACCCAAAAATTGGGAGGATTTTGATAATTCTACCTCTTATTTCAACTCACTTGAAGAGTTTAGGAAGGCCTTACTTCTCACACAAAAATATAGATCTCTGCAATTAATATTAAAAAATTTGGAAACTTTATCTACTGACGAATTATTAGATATCAAAGCAAGTATAGATCACTTTATTAAAACAAAGCAAAACTAGAATAATTTTTTAGGAGTAATCAACATGGACAATATCGAAACTATTGAAGAACTTTTCCAATTGACCCAAGAAAGACTTGTTGGACAAGCAGGTGCAATTTCAATTACGTTTGCAAATCGAGCGCATATTTATTCTGGAAATGATGTTATTGGTAACTGCTTACAAGAATGGCTTCCTAGTTGGTTCACATTCCTTGGTGTAGATATACAGCCAGGTGCTCATACACAAGAGTTTCCTGATTTTGTAGCAAATTTTAATGGAAATCCTATTGATGTAGAAGTTAAAGCATGGAATATAAATAATGCTCCAGCATTTGATTTAGCAAATTTTTTTAGCTTTCTCGATACTACTTTTACTGAACCTGGAAAATTAAATGCACGATACTTTATTTTAGGTTACAGGCCTGCAAATGATGGTTTTACACAAGGTTTTACGCTAGAGAGGGTTTACCTCAAACATATTTGGGAGATTACTAACAACACTAGAAATTACCCTATCGGACTTCAGGTAAAACGTGGAAATCCATATGCGATGAGACCTAGTAATTTCTATAGAAATGAAGACAATCATTTTGAAAATATTTTCGAGTTTGTTGAAGCTGTTGCAGATGCATACAGACATTTTGAGCATGTATCTGATTTACCATTTACACCAGACGAATGGTACGAAAGAGTGATGAGTTATTTATAGTATCCTAAAATGAAAATAGAGTATGCTAACAAGTCATACTCTATTTTTTTTATAGGTTTCTAATAATTTATTCGATACTGCTTTTATTACTGGGACACATACTGTATTACCTAGTAAGTCAAATGCCTCACTTTCTTTTAGGAAACTGAGGTCATAATTATCTGGGAAACCAAATAATCGTAGACCTTCATTTACCGTTAAAGGTCGAATACCATTAAGTACAGGAACAGCAAGTTTATGAACATCTGTTGCTACTAAGGTTGGTGTTGTATCATAGGGCGATAGGATTTTTGTAAATTCAAAAGAAAGCTTACCGGTTACTATATTGTAACCTTTTTCTAGGGTTTCGTCTGGAACTCGTTTATTACCTTCAAGTTTTTTAGGATGTTCAAAACTTAAATATCCTTTTTTTACAAGATCATCTAGCATATCTGTAAGATTAGGTGAGTTAAAAAAAGTGGAAATCATATCCGATGTTAGCGGCATCCCATCCATCCATTTAATGCCAATTATTTCAGCCCATTTTTTATTTCTTCTTTGTTTTAATAAATTGTCTAATAAAGCTGCCTGTTCCTCCGATATTTCGCCTTTAAGACCTATATCCCAACTATGTATATTATTTTCCCCACCTCGTTTATCCTTTATCGCTTTACCATACACACTCTTCAAATCGTATTTTGATAGTAATTTTTTGGAAAAGTCACTATCAATTGGTGGAGTATTAAAGTCAATCACATCCTGAAGTACTGAATGAGAATATTCGAAATTTTCCAATGTCTCAATAGTATTAGATTTAAACCCAATTATGTAAATTCTTTTCCTAGATTGAGCTAAACCAAAGTCCTTACCATTCAAAACACTGTAACTTATTGAGTAACCCAAATCTGCCAAAGTCCGAGTAATAACTTTAAAAGTATTACCTTTATCGTGATTCACTAAGCCTTCCACATTTTCCAAAACAAATCCTAAGGGTTTTTTCTCCAATAGTATTTTTGCTATATCAAAAAATAATGTTCCCCTCGTATCTTGAAAACCTAGACCTAATCCTGCTTGTGAAAATGCTTGACATGGGAAGCCAGCTAATAGAAAATCAAAATTCGGTAAGTTTGATGGATTTAATTTAGTTATATCACATTCAGGATTATGACCGAAATTATTAGTGTATGCCTTTATCGCAGCAGGCTTGATGTCGCTAGAAAACACACATTTTCCAACCAATCCATGTTCCTGCAATGCTTGCTCAAAGCCAATTCTGATACCTCCAAGACCACTAAATAAATCAATGAAGGTCACTTCACCTTTATTTCTGACAAGCTTTTGTTCTACTTCTTTAATACCAATACCAATCAATTCTCTACATTTTTGAGAAAAAGTTGAACTGTTTGGCAAAGGTAAACTATCTATCCTTTCAGAATCCTCATCGCTTAGATATATAGTATACGCTTTTCTCTTATTAGAAATCGACTTTCTTCCTGCTCCTTTTCTCGGACCACCATGCATAATGTCACCTTCTTTAATATTCATTGTGTAAACATAATATCACAAAAACATTGTTTTTTCAAGTTTTTAAAATCCGAAAATTTATTCTAACTTTCTAGTTGAAATTATCTTACATTTTGATATAATTTTGTTAATTTATAAATTAACAAAAGGTGTAGACTAATGTTTTCAAAATTTCGTTTAAAAGCAAAAAGGGAAGAATTTGGTCTTTCTCAAACCAGTATTGCAATAGAGTTAGCGATAAGCCGTGTCGCATATAACCATTGGGAAAGTGGTAAAACTGTACCTAATCAAAAACACCTCACCGCTTTATCTAAAATCCTAGATGTCCCTGTTACCTATTTTGAATCTGAATACAATATTGTCAATAACTATCTTCAGTTATCTCCTGACAATCAGATAAAGGCAGAGGAATATGTTGAGGAACTTCTACTTTCTCAACAAACCTCAAACGTCACTCCACTTTTCTCTGTCCAAGTACTATCAGATGTTCAACTGTCTGCTGGTCTTGGTGAGGGCTTCTTTGACGAGTTTGAAACTGAAATAGTCTACTCAGATGAGGAACAATACGGTTATGACATTGCAGCTTGGATTGAGGGAGATTCTATGGAGCCTGTCTATAAGAGTGGCGAAGTCGCACTTATTCGTTCAAACGGCTTCGACTATGATGGGGTTGTCTATGCTTTATCATGGAATGATGCTGTCTATATTAAAAAGCTTTACCGTGAAGATGATGGGTTCAGAATGGTTTCTTTGAATAAGGACTATCCAGATAAGTTCATCCCTTATGAGGATGAACCAAGAATTGTTGGTCTGGTTGTAGGCCACTTTATGCCTGTCGAGGGAGTGTAGTCATGAAATTAAAAGATATTTTAGAACTTGGAACATACGGTTTCAATCCTGATTGTAAAGTTGAAATCTTCAATATGGACAACTTTGAAGAGCGACTAGAGAATGAAAGTTTCGATGAAATTCTTATTCCTCAAAATGATGATGCAAAAATCTATCCTTACGCTTTTTTGATAGAAGATTCTATTTTAATTGCTATGACCGAGGAGGGTGACAATACCAATGAACGTTAAAGAAATGATTTACATAAAGGGCGAACGTATTATCTTTACTCCCGACAAGTTCGAATACGACATCACTGATTACATTGGAGAACTTATCGAAGAGCTAGAAAAACTCAAACGGAGATGATCCTATGGGCTATATCGACTACTCTATAGAACCTCAAAGTGACATAGCCTTCCTCGATATGAAGTCCTTTTACGCTTCGGTTGAATGTGTAGATAGAGGTTTGCATCCGCTCTATACATCATTATGCGTCATGAGCCGAGCAGATAACTCAGCAGGATTAATACTTGCTTC
Source organism: Streptococcus sp. 1643 (assembly GCF_006228325.1). Classification (NCBI taxonomy): domain Bacteria; kingdom Bacillati; phylum Bacillota; class Bacilli; order Lactobacillales; family Streptococcaceae; genus Streptococcus; species Streptococcus sp. 1643. The sequence continues at coordinate 901,603 of NZ_CP040231.1, read as the reverse complement.
CTCTCCTATGTTTAAGAAAGTATTCGGAAAAGCAAATGTAGGGCGTTCCTACGACTTGCCTTTTGACGTAAACACTCGTAAATTCAGTTATCAGAATGCATGGAAGCAGGGCATTGAGGTAACACCCAAGTATAAATCTTTCATCGAACACTGGGCAATGCGTACACTCATTGTTCCTCCTCGTATGGACAGATATATCGAGAAGAATTTAGAGATTCAACATATCTTTCAAGACTACGCTGCTCCAGATGACATTCTCCCCTATTCAATCGATGAAGGCTTTATTGACCTTACTAGCTCACTTTCTTACTTTATTTCTGATAAGTCAATGTCAAGGAAAGATAAGTTAGATAATGTTTCGGCAATGATTCAGAGAGATATTTATCGCAAAACAGGTATTATCTCAACTGTTGGAATGAGTAATTCCAACCCTCTTCTAGCTAAATTGGCTCTAGATAATGAAGCTAAGAAAACTGCTACTATGAGGGCTAACTGGTCATACCAAGATGTAGAATCCAAGGTATGGTCTATTCCAAAATTAACGGACTTTTGGGGTATTGGTAGTAAAACTGAGATTCATTTACAAAAACTTGGTATTCATTCAATCAAAGATCTAGCTAATTTCAATCCTGATATTCTCAAAAAAGAATTCGGTAAAGTCGGTGTTCAACTTTGGTTTCACGCAAACGGAGTTGACGAGAGCAACGTCCATGACCCCTATAAACCAAAATCACGAGGATTGGGTAATTCTCAAGTACTTCCTAGAGATTACAGAACCCAAAGAGAAATTGAAATTGTATTAGCTGAAATGGCTGACCAGGTTGCTAACCGTCTTCGCTCGGCACATAAAAAAGCTACTGTCGTTTCTATTCATATTGGCTATTCTAGGACTGAGATGAAAAAATCAATAAATGCTCAGAAAAAGATTGACCCCGCAAATTTTCCAAAAACAATGGTTGGTCATGTACTTGAATTATTCCGAAAGAAATACAACTCTGGTGCAGTGAGACAAATCGGCGTATCTTATAGTGGCTTCGTAGATGAAAATTATACTCTACTATCACTATTTGACGATGTAGAACAAATTGAAAAAGAAAATAGACTTCAGACAGCAATCGATGTTGTCAGAGAACAGTTTGGTTTTTTGGCCATACAAAAAGGAACCGTCCTAACCAAAGGTTCCAGAAATATTGAACGTAGTAAACTTATCGGCGGTCATTCCGCTGGTGGATTGGAGGGATTAAAATGAAACAAGAAAAAAATACAGTACAATTTTCAGAAATCCGTAGCAAAGGATGTAATGATATTGAAATGCTTGAAAGATTTTTACATGGAATCGTTGAAACAGCAACTTCAAAACTTCGTCAGAGAAAACTCAAAACAACTGAAATATCGATACGACTAGTACATGCTAAATCTGAAAACCGATTACCATTGGAATTTACATTTAGCATTAAGCCAACAAGCTCATCTGTGATAATCTATACTGAGGTAATCAATCGCTTTAAAGAATGTTACACAGGTGGGGGAATTCAAGGTTTTACGATTCAATTTGATAAAAATACCCTTGCCTCTGCATAGAAAGGATTTGATATGATTGACCGTTCATATTTACCATTTCAATCAGCAAGAGAGTACCAGGATACAAAGATGCAAAAATGGATGGGCTTTTTCCTATCTGAACATGCATCAGCACTCTCTGATGATACAAACAAAGTAACGTACATGTCTGACTTATCACTAGAGAAGAAATTATTACTCCTCAGTCAAGTATACGCCGGGCAGCTACGCACACGCATTCAAGTGATTGAAAAAAACAAGCGTGTTTCCTACACTGGAACAATACCAAGTCTGACCAAAGATTTCATTTTGATAAAAACTACAACAGGTCACATCAATTTGAAATTAAAAGACATTATTAGTATTGAACTTGTCGAGGAGGTGCTCTATGAATCAGCTTGAGTTTCAGCGTAATCACCTACAAATGGACTATTATAGCGAGAGCTACCAAGATTTTGAACGTGACTTCTACCGCTACTCTAACATGAATATTCCATTGACCTTCCTAACTGATGATATCCTAAAAACAATGGCGACTTCACGTAAGAATTACTTTGTCCTCAATAAGGAAAAGTCCAGAGATAACCGCGATCACTTCTTCATATTTGAAGTAAGTACCGTAGATGAGAATCCGCTAATCTATCATTATACATATAAGAAAACTACAATATATTTAGCAGAAAAATAGGAGCAGTTCAATTGACTGTTCCTATTTTTAATATTCATAAAATCTAAAGTCTTTATACTCTTTAACAATGGAGTCGCCAACCAGAACAGACTATACTGACCAGCGACTACCTTAAATTTAATGTTTCAGATTTATTTTCTTATCTCTAATTTCATAAACTACATCTGCTACATTTTCGAGTAATCGTTTATCGTGGGTGATAAACACGATAGTTCCGGTGTACTCCTTCATTAGTATTTCCAAAGCCTCTAAACTTGGTATGTCAAGGAAGTTACTGGGTTCATCCATTATTAGGATGTTATATCTACCCATGAGCATTTTAGCAAGCAACAATTTTATAATTTCTCCACCGCTTAAAACAGATAAACTTTTTCCAATATCGTTCTGTTTGAACCCCATAGATGCTAGCACTGAACGAATTTCTGATATATTGTAGTCACAATCCTTCTGCATAAACTCCATAACATTCTGATTACTGTTGTACTTGTAACCATTCTGTGCAAAGTAACCTATTTTTGCCTTAGGCGAAATAGAAATTCCTTCTTCATGGTTTAAGATCATTTGGATTAAAGTTGTTTTTCCGATTCCATTACCACCAGTTAACGCCACTTTTGCTCCTAACGGAATTTGAAAAGATGCATTTTCAAACAGAGCCTTATCCCCAAATACTTTATTAATTTCTGCACCGACTATAGGGTATGGATTATGGAGCTCCAATGCTTTACTTTGCCTGAAACGAATTCTGCGAATGCCTTCCGGAGCTTCTACTTTTCCTAAGGCCGCAATCCTGTGCTCTAGGGTTTTAGCAGCATTATACATCTTTTTTTCCTTACTTCCTATTGATTTTTGATGAGCTAAACGCCCTCCGTCTTCAGTACTTTTTTTCTTTGAAGAACCTTTTGCCTTCTGTTCTATTTTACGAGCCTGTTTTCGCTTTTCCTCCGCAGCCCTTTCCAATCGGGCACGTTCCGCAATAAATTGTTCGTATTCTGCAGCTTGGCTCTTACGTTCTTCCTCTTTCTGACGAAGATAATCAGAATAGTTTCCCCAATACTCAGTGATTTTGCCATCTTTCAGTTCCCATATTTTATCTACTATTTCATCAAGAAAATAGCGGTCATGGCTAATAACTAACAGTGCACCTGTAAAATATTTTAGCTGTCCTATTAGAAAATCAATTCCTTCACGGTCTAAATGGCTCGTAGGTTCATCCGCTAAAATACCATGAACCTGTGCCGATAAGGCCTGTGCTATTTTAAGCCTTGTTTCTTCACCACCGCTCATAGTCTGTATATTTAATTGCTCAACACCTAGCTTGCCTACAAGTGCAAAATCTTTTTCCTCCTGCAGAGTTACTTCGTCCAACTGGGGAATATAGGCAAGTTCACCCAGACGATTCATTTTACATCCTGGGGGAGTTAATTCTCCTAAAAGTACCCTGAGTAAAGTGCTTTTTCCAGCACCATTTGCTCCTACTAAACCAATACGGTCATAATCATATACTTCTAATTCATTTATATCTAAAACATCGCGTCCTTTGAATTCCACACGAATGTCTTTTGCTTTTAATATTAATTCCATAACATTTCCTCCTGTCTATAATCGCATGCTTTCATTTGCTTGTATGCAGGGAAAACCCTGCGATTTTAGCAGGAAGAGTTACATGAAAATAAGATACATAAATATTCCTCCAATATTGTTTATTTTAAATCTAATTTTCTAACCTCAGTTATCATTTGGCAAACTATAGCAATGCCAATAATTAAAATACCTGATAGTAAAAACCAATGATTTACACCGATTTTATCAGCAAAGAATCCAGAAAGAATTAACCCAATTGGCATAGCAAGTGACATGATACTTCCAATCAAAGAAAATACACGTCCTAAATATTCAGGCTTAATTTTCTCCTGAAAAAGAGCTGTTTGCACACCGCTATAAAATGGCACCGAAAGCCCCATTATTGCACAGCAAACTACGAATATTACAAATCCATTTGGAGGAAGTATTCCCGAAACGGCTAAACTGGTCCCCATTATAAAAAATGAACTTGTTATTAGTAATACATGCTTTTCGAAGCCCCCTAATCTTCCTAATAATAAGCCTCCTGCTAGCATCCCAAATGCAAAGGAAATTTCCGTAATAGAAATATGCACAGGCGTTCCATTAAAGTGTTCCATGCTTATTAAAGGAAATAGTGCATTGATTGGCATATAAACAAAAGTATATAGTGTTCCTAAGAGTAATAAGGCAAACAATCCTTTGTTTTGTCTCAGAACCACAACTCCTTCTTTCATCTCCCTTATGAAATTTGGTTCTAAACTTTGCACTTGATTACCCAGCTTAGGTATACGTACAATTGCTACCGTAATAGATGCAATCACAGCACCCAATACGTCGATGGCAATAATAGCATTTAAATCCCAAACGGAGTATAAGAGTGCTGCAACTGCCGGACTAACAATATAGCTTATAGACTGCAAAGACTGACTATAGCCTGCGCATTTCGTTAGCTGTTCTTCTGGTACTAAAAGTGGTGTAACCGCATTGAGTGCTGGGGTATGAAAAGCTGTTCCAATGCTACGGATAAACAATACTATCATAATCATCCAGACAGGTAGCTCCATACAGAATGCAACAATAGCAAGCACTGCACCAGCTGCTGCGATAATTAAATCGGCACCAATCATTATCTTCTTCCTATCATGACGATCCACTAGCACACCAATGGCAGGTCCCAAAATCGCATAGGGTAAAAAACCTACTAATGAAGCCATAGACAAGACCATCGCAGATCCTGTTTTTTCTGTAAGGTAAAAAATAATCGCCATTTGCAGGATGGCACTAGTGATTAATGATACTGCTTGCCCTGCCCATATTGCATAAAATTTTCGTTTCCAATTGTTGTATTTTTCCATTTATATTATCTCCTGCATATTATTTTGCTTGAATTTCTATTTTGAATAGCATTCTAGGCAATAAAAAATGCAGGCCAAACCCCACAATGTGGCTTTTGGTCTGCATACATACAATTTGGAAACATTCATATTAAAGACATAGTTAAATAAAGGTATAGTTAAATAACCAATATCCTCACCGTAACTAATGAATGCTCAATATCGTATAAATAAGCACAACAAAAAAGCCTATCATCGGGTATAGATTCTGCTTTTTTTATTGCCAGCTTATCTTAAACGCATTGAGGCTGTCATAGTTTCGGTTCCTCCTACATCTTTGTTTATATCAATTTATAGTATAACACAACAAGATGATATGTTCAATATAAAAGTTATGGAATGAGACTCATACTTCCAATTCGATGCCAGATTTAAAGGATATGACGAAGTTTTCTTCATAGACTGTAACGCTCTGGATTATCTTCCTTAGTAGCAAGCGATTAGCTTTCACAAAATCTTCTGTTTGTAGTTTTAAAAATTCATCAGGATTTTCTAACTCAACCTCAAAATATTTCATTTTACATTCCCTCATTTCATTTATTGATAAATTGAGTTTGCAAAAAAGAGTGGACAATTTTTGTCTACTCTTAACCTTTAAAATAGTTTTTTTTAATCGATTTGAAGTTGCCTAAATTATTACTTATTCGGTAAAATGAAGTATTGCTTTCAACAGATTTCCTTCAACTACACTTCACTTGATTCAAACAAGGTGGGTACATTTCTATTCCCACAAACTCCTTGTCAATGGAAACAAACACGTACCCACAGGGTAAATGGAAATAGAAACTGATAATTTCTAGCTATCACTTCTACTCATTCCAAAAATTTTCTCACTCTGATACTTACCCACCATAAAGCAAAAAGCCTTGCAATCAAGGCTTTCATTATCCCTTTCGTTCAAAGGTTTCTAAGCTTTTACGAGCAGAGCGACACACTCAGCGGTTCGCTATCTCCGTTCTGTCTGCGTGCTAGCACTTGTCAATCACGGACAGCTATCGCATGGGCGGAAGTAAATGCTAATCTTCGTCGTTTTACTCCTTGACTAGCAAACTTACCGCCTCAACATGGTGCGTTTGAGGAAACAAATCCACCGGTTGGACTTTCTTCAACTCATATCCCAACTCTTGGTAGAGTTTGATATCACGCGCCATGGTTGCGACATTGCAGGAGATGTAAGCAATGCGGTCTGCTCCTGTTTGAGCGCTTGCTTTGATAAAGCTTTCGGTCAAACCCTTGCGTGGTGGGTCAACCAAGATAACAGTTGGTTGAATACCTTCCTTGAGCCAATACTTCATAGCATTTTCAGCTGTGTCACAGACATAGTGGGCGTTTGAGATATTGTTTAGTCGGGCATTCTTTTTGCTATTCTCGACTGCTTCTGCAATCACTTCAACACCGTAGACTTCTTTAACATGCTTTGCAACGGATAATCCAATCGTTCCAATCCCTGAATAGGCATCGATAACCACATCATCTGCTTTTAATCCTGCAAAGTCAATAGCTGTTTGATAAAGTTTCTCTGCCATTTCAGTATTGACCTGGTAAAAGGCTGGGCCAGCGATTTGGAAGTCATTTCCCAACATCTGGTCCGTAATATAGTCTTGACCATAAAGAGTCTTCCACTCCTTACCAAAAATCGCATTGGTATTTCGGTCATTGATATTTTGCATGACAGACACAATCTCTGGAAACTGCTTGATTAGTTGGTCAATCAATTGTTCCACACGGAAAACTTTAGGACGAGTAGTTACCAAAATAACCATGATTTGTCCTGAATAATGGCCACGACGCACCACAAGGTTCCGAATCAAGCCAGACTGTTCCTTTTCGTCATAAGGTTTTAAATCAAAACGACGAAGCAAATCGCGTAGAACTACTACGACTTGGTCAATAACAGGATCCTGGATAAAGAAATCTTCAAGAGGCATGAGGTCGTGCGAATTCTTACGGAAAAAACCAGTTTCCAAGACACCATTCACTCGACGAACAGGTACCTGAGCCTTGTTACGATACTTGACAGGATTTTCCATACCAAGCGTTTCAGCAACATCTACATCTATAATACCAGCAATCTTGTAGAGACTGTCTTTGACTTGCTTGCTTTTAAACTTGAGCTGCTCGGGATAGGCAAGATGTCCCAAATCAGCGATACCTGAGCGTAGATAAGCTAGGTCAAGGTCTTGGTTACGATGAGGTGACTGAACGAGGTATTTTTCAACCTTCCCAAAGCCAATCTTTTTATTGACTTTAAGGACACGCATGAGGATTTTCTCAGTTGGTAGAGCATTTTCTACAAAGAAAACCAAACCTTCTACCTTGGCCACCCCAGAACCTTCATGGGTCAAATCAACAATTTCAACTTCTACAATATCATTTTTCTTTAACATATTTTTCACTTTCTATCGGCCGACAAAAAAGACGGCAACATTTCTGTTACCATCTATTATATCATGAAATGACCTAAGCACCAAAACTCTTGAAAAAGTTGACAATGGCTTGCCAAAGGGAGCTAAAGAAGTTGCCCCCGTCTTCTAGCGCTTTATTGGCATCAAAGTTGAGGTTGATATTTTTAAAGCTATCTCCAGCTTGGGAAACAATGCTTTCCTTGAGGTCTTTTAGGGTTTTAGTGAAATCAGCATTATTCAAGATGTCACTCTTCGAGAGGTTAAGTGCAAAATTGATGATGATGTTGACCTGGTTTCCTGTTATAACCTGATCAAGTTTGTAGTTTTTTAGCGTGTCTTCAACGATTTTGCGGACATCTTCTTCTGTCAGATTTCCTTTGGCTTCTTTTGCCTTTGCGATTCCTGCCTTGATATCTGCCAAAGCCACATTGAGTTTATTGGCATCGTAGCCTGACTTGTCCTTGTTTTCAGCATTGATATCAGATAAGGCTTTTAACTCTTCTTGAGCCAAGTCTTTATTGGCTTGTGGTACTTTAGCACCATTGGCCTCTAACGAGTAGTAAATCCCTGCTAGGGCACTCTCACCAGTAACGGGAATAGGAGCTGCAACTGTGATTTTTGCATGCTCAACTCCCAGGGTCACTGCTGCATTACGGTACATATCCTGCGTCACCTTGGTGATATTTTCAGGCGTTTCAATCTTGACCTCTAGAGGTGATTTGTCACCCAGCTTTTGAATTTTAGCCGACGAATAGAGTTGTAGGCTAGCATCATTAGCCACATTCATAATTTTCGAATAGATATCAGGTGTCATAGTTTTGATATCCTTGGTGTCTTTTGATGCGTCATAGCCAAGTTTGCTAAGGGTTTTGTTTTTCTGGTCCTCAGATAGAGAAGAACCAAGCACATATTCAGGCTGTACATAGGTTTCATCGATTACTTTTTGAACATCAGTTGCTGCGTGGACGCTTGTCATAGCTGTTACAGCCCACAAAACTGCAGCACTTGTTAGAAAGAATTTTTTTCTCATGGGATATTCCCTCCTTTACCTTTCTAGGGTAATAAATCAATCTTAAAGAAAGCTTATAGTGAAAAACACCTGGTAAAACCAGATGCTTAAAAGAAATTAAAGAATTTCATGATGTAAAAGTTAAAGCGTACCTGTCTCGAATAGTAATAATTTCCACCATTTTCATAGAGTTCTGCACCATGAAAGATAGAAATTGGGTTGATGTAGGTGTAGGTCTTCCCAGTGGTATTTCCAAGGATAGGAGCGACCGTTTCTCGGGAATAACGCTTGGCTAATGCTAGTGTATTTTCCTTGCCATTCTGAGCGATAAAGTCTATATAGGCAGGTCCAAAATTATAGGCTTGAACGGCTGTCCATACATCCACTCCTTTGTTTTGTGCAAGATAAAGGTTATCTGTTAGAGTTTGAATTCCTTGTCGAATACTTGCGGCATCATCATCAATGGTATTGGTAGTACCACTAGCAGATTCACTAGACTGCATGACATCCCGCTCTTTTCCTTTCGTTTCGGTATAAATCATGGCAAGCACTAATTCTTCATTGGCTGGTGTATCTCTTTCACTAAGGATTTCCCGAACCATAGGTTGGTAGGTCATGACTTGCTTTACATCCTGACGAATGTGATAGGCTTTGTATCCAGCAAAAAGAAGGACTGCTAGCACTAGCATTCTTCTTATAAATTTAAACATTATTTACTTTGAATATCCTCAATATTTTTGATTAAGATAGAATAGGTTCCATTGTCATTTTGGATAAACTCAACAGACTCGGCATCCTGGTAGACATTATTTGGAACGATGAGTTCGATTCCGTTTGACAAGGAAAGTTTTTGGTTTTCAAATTTCTTGAGCTGACGACTGGCATCAATTTCATCAAACTGGACTGGTTCTGGTACAGCTTCCTTGACTTGGTCTATAAAACTTAGACGAGCTGTCAGGTTGTTATCAAAAAGGTCGTTAGCCAATTTTTCAGGCGACAATTCATTGCTTTCTTCAAGATTGTTGAAAATCGCTGATTTGACCTTGGATTGAAACTGAAAATCATCTGTGTTAAAGGACTCTGCAATTCTCTGAGCCGTTTTTTCCAATTCCTTGATGGATTTTTTTGGCGAAATCTTAGGGGCAACAGCTAGGAGATTTTCTGAAAAGTAGTTCAAAAAAGTCCCATTGTACTTGATTCGTTTTTCAATCAGATGGTACTTGCGACTTTGAAGATTGACCACCAAGGCCTCATCAGCCCCCGTTCCAAATCCAGGCAAGTTATTCTGAGTTAGCTTGATTGGATTATCAACTTCTCCCCCAAGGTGGGTCAAGGTTTCCCGCAGGGCAATTCGTAAGAAAGCGAAATGCTCTACACCTTCTTTAGAAAACTCAACAAAAACCAAGTCATTGGTCTTGAGGTTTTCAGAAATACTGAATTCCTCTTTCCAAAGATTAGCCAGTGTTACTGATGTCTCCAACAAATCGTCTGTGATGTGATTGAAGAAGGGATTTTCTTCTTCGAAAATCCCAGTCTTGGCTTCATCTGAATACACGCGTTCGATTTTTTTGCGTAGGTATTCTTCGATTTTTGGAGTGATATTGAGAAACTTATCCGCTAAGAACAGCTCGGTATCATCTGGGCTGAACTGATGGATAATAGCTTTCTTAATATAAATGTCCATAAAAGTATTAGTCCTCGTATAATGGGAAGGCATCTGTCAATTCTTTGACTGCGCTTCTCACTTCTTCTAAAACAGCCTCATTTTCTGCATTTTTAAGAGTTTTAATGATGAGTTCAGCCACTTTGCGACTTTCTTCTTCACCAAATCCACGTGCAGTAATGGCTGCTGCTCCAATACGAATACCACTTGTCTTGAATGGTGACAAGGTTTCGTAAGGAATTGAGTTTTTATTTAGGGTAATATTGACTTCATCCAGCAAGTTTTGAGCAACTTTTCCGTTTTCTACAACCTTAGTCACATCCACTAGAAAGAGGTGGTTTTCAGTTCCTCCAGAAATGATACGAAAATCAGGGTCTTGCAAGAAGACATCTGCCATAGTCTTGCTGTTCTTGATAACATTGGCAGCATATTCCTTGAAGGCTGGATCCAAAACTTCTTTGAAAGAAACAGCTTTAGCTGCCACAACATGCTCCAAAGGACCACCCTGAATACCTGGGAAAATAGCTGAATTGATTTTCTTAGCAAGTTCTTCGTCATTAGTCAAAATCAAACCACCGCGTGGTCCACGAAGGGTTTTGTGGGTCGTTGTTGTAGTGATATGAGCGTATGGCACTGGGCTTGGGTGAAGTCCGGCTGCCACCAAACCAGCGATATGAGCCATGTCCACCATGAGCTTAGCCCCAACAGCATCTGCGATTTCACGGAATTTTGAGAAGTCGATAATTTGAGAATAGGCTGAAGCACCTGCTACGATTAGTTTTGGTTTTACTTCTTGGGCTTGTTTCAAGATAGCATCAAAGTCCAAGAGTTCCGTTTCAGGATCCACACTGTAAGAAACAAAGTTGTATGTTTGACCAGAGAAGCTAACTGGAGCTCCGTGGGTCAAGTGTCCACCTGCTGCCAAATCCATCCCCATAACGGTATCACCTGGCTCAATCAAGGCCATGTAAGCCGCACAGTTAGCTTGGCTTCCTGAGTGAGGTTGGACATTGGCGAATTTAGCACCGAAAATTTCTTTTGCACGTTCAATAGCTAGAGTTTCTACCACGTCTACTACATCAGTTCCACCATAATAACGGCGTCCTGGGTACCCCTCGGCATATTTGTTTGTCAAGATAGACCCTTGAGCTGCCATAACAGCCTTGGAAACCACGTTTTCCGAAGCAATCAACTCGATATTGTTTTGCTGGCGTTCTTCTTCTTTGGCAATAGCATTCCAGAGATCAGCATCGTATGCTTTAAAATCGTCTTTGTCAAAAATCATAGGTCTTCTCCTTTATAGTGTGACTGGTCCTTTAGTTTTTTTCCAATAAGAAAAGAAACTAAAAGATGCGAATAAACCGTTTCTGCACTTTATCACAAGTATAACCAACTTTTTCATAAAATGCATGAGCTCCCAGACGATGATCGGCAGAGTTTAAGCGGATAAACCCATAACCCCGTCTTTTTGCTTCTTGATCCAACCCTTGTAGTAAGCTTTTACCAATACCTTGCCCTTGTGCTTGAGGTGAAACCGCTAAGCCTAAGATATTAAATCCTGCTTTGGAATAGAGGGATTCATAAACTTCAGCATGGACATATCCAAGTAGGATATGACTAGCTGCATCCTCATAGCCAAGTAGGAAATGATGGGAGTCCTGAGACAGTCTAGCTAGTTGACTAGCTGTGTCCTCTGGACTAAAAGAATAACCCAAAGCCTCTTTGTTAATCTCACATATAACATTCACATCTGTTTCTTGCAAATTTCTTAGCATCTCATTCCTCCTCAAAAGAAATCTCTGGCAACCGAGCAAGAATATCTTCTCGCTTAATCGCCCCCTGGCGTAAGATTTTCACCTTGTCTCCAGACAAATCCAAAATCGTCGAATCCTGTCCAGTTAGAAAAGTGTCGTCTTCCAGACCCAAAACCTCTTGGTCAAAATCTTGTAGAATTTGAGCAAAGGTCACTCCACTTGCCTGACCTGAAATATTGGCGGATGGCCCAATCAAAGGACCTGTCTCTCGAATCAAATCCAGTGTAATGGGGTGATTCGGCATCCGAAATCCCACCGTTGCAAGTCCAGAATTGACCCAAAAGGGAACTCTGTCATTGGCTTCGAGGATAATGGTCAAGGGACCCGGTAAAAAGGTCTCTACAAGCTTTTGGAGATAAGTTGGCTGATTCTTTGAGAAGTGCAAGATGTCCTCTAGAGAAGAAACATTAAGATTGAGCGCCTTATCTCTAGGACGACGTTTGAGTTGGTAAACATGGTCGACAGCTTTTTCATCTAAGGCCTTAGCAAAAAGACCGTAAACCGTCTCTGTAGGCAGAATGACAGCTCCGCCCTTTTCCAACTCTTGTCTAATCCTGTCCATCATCAACTACAACCATCCTATCTTGACCAAATTGGTCTTTGAGTGTTCGTACTCGTTTTTCAGGAAAATGTTTCTTAAAAAGCGCAGGAACACTTTGACCTTGCTTGTATCCAATTTCAAGGTAAATCTTACCACCATCTGTGAGATAGTCTTTTGCATCTTCCGCAATTCTGCGGTAAATAGCTAGGCCATCCTCATCTGCAAAGAGAGCTAGATGAGGCTCCGAATGCAAAACATTCAAACCGACCTCTGACTCATCTTCACGAGAGATATAGGGTGGATTGGATACAATTATATCATATTTTTCAGAAATTTCTGCAAAACAATCAGATTTTTTAAAAAATATATTAAGATTTTGATTTTTAGCATTCTCTGATGCAAGCTCTAAGGCGTCTTGTGAAATATCTGCTGCTGTCACTGACCAATCTGGTCTGTTTTTTGCTAGTGCGAGGGCTATGGCACCACTTCCAGTACCAATATCCAAGTTCTTGAGATTTTCTTTAGGATTTTCAGCTAGGATGAGTTCCACCAACTCTTCTGTTTCTGGACGAGGAATCAAAACCCGCTCATCCACTTTTAACTGCATTCCAAAGAAATCTGCCTGTCCGATGATATACTGAGCTGGTTTGTGAGCTACTAGCTGCTGGAAAATTTCTTCTACAAATTGTTTTTCTCCCTCTGTTACTTCTTGCTGGAGGGCAAAGACAAAGTCCGTAAATGAGAGATTTTTTAAGCTACGATAGACAAAAGAGAGGCTTTCTGCTTCCTCTCCTTGTCTGATCAACTCTTCTTCAAAATCTGAAAATAATTGAGCTAATTTCATTAATTGTTTAATTCTTCTAATTTTTGTGTTTGGTCATAAAGAACCAAGGCATCCACAACTTCATCCAATTTTCCAGACAAAATGGTATCTAGTTTTTGGAGGGTCAAGCCGATACGGTGGTCTGTGACACGGTTTTGAGGGAAATTATAAGTACGAATACGTTCTGAGCGGTCACCAGTACCAATAGTAGACTTACGCTCAGCGTCTTGTTCATCCTGGGCAATTTGTGCAAAGTGGTCAGCAACACGCGCACGGATGATTTTCATGGCCTTCTCGCGGTTTTTCTGCTGGGTACGTTCTTCCTGCATCTCAACCTTGATATTGGTTGGCAAGTGAACGATACGAACGGCAGTCGCAACCTTATTGACGTTCTGTCCACCAGCACCTGATGCGTGGTAGATATCAACACGAAGGTCTTTTGGATCAATATCGTATTCTACTTCTTCCACTTCAGGCATGACAAGGACTGTCGCTGTCGAAGTATGTACACGGCCTTGGCTTTCTGTCACAGGGACACGTTGCACACGGTGGGCACCAGACTCATACTTGAGTTTAGAATATACAGACTGACCAGAAACCATAGCAACCACTTCCTTGAAACCACCGACACCATTCATAGAAGCTTCCATGACTTCAAAGCGCCAGCCTTGGGCTTCCGCATACTTTTGGTACATAGTTAACAAATCTCCAGCGAAAAGTGCTGCTTCGTCTCCACCAGCTGCTCCACGGATTTCAAGGATGATGTTCTTGTCATCGTTTGGATCCTTTGGAAGGAGCAAGATTTTCAATTTTTCTTCATACCCTTCTTTTTCAGCCTTGGCATCTTTCAATTCTTGCTTGGCCATTTCTTCCAAGTCCGCATCTCCGCCTGATTCTTTAATCATTTCTTCAGCATCGACGATGTTTTGAAGGACTTGTTTGTACTCACGGTAGGCTGTTACTGTGTCACGAGTTGAAGCCTCTTCTTTTGAAAGCTCCATGAAACGTTTGGTGTCTGAAACGACATCAGGGTCACTCAGCAATTCTCCTAATTCTTCATATCGGTCTTCTACAGCTTGTAGTTGATCATAGATGTTCATTTTTCTTTATTCTCCTTATTGATTTCAGGGGCAAAATAATGTTTACGGCAAACCGAGATATAGGTTTCATTGCCACCGATCTGGATTTGTTCGCCATCATAGACTGGCACACCATCTTGAGTTCGTAGAACCATGGTCGCCTTTTTCTTACAATACTGGCAAATAGTCTTAATCTCGTCAATCTTATCTGCTAAGAGTAAGAGATGTTTGGAACCTTCGAAGAGTTCATTGCGAAAGTCATTCTTCAATCCGAATGCCATGACAGGAATGTCTAACTCATCGACAACACGAGCTAGGTCGTAAACATGGTGACGTTTGAGAAACTGGGCCTCATCGACCAAAACACAGTAGGGTTTGACTTCCAAATCTCGGATTAAGCCATAGATATCTGTATCATCTTCAATCGCAAGTGCAGGTCGTTTCATGCCGATTCGACTCGACACATAGCCAACACCGTCACGCGTATCCAGAGCCGAAGTCATAATCACAACTCCCTTTCCTTGCTCCTCATAGTTATAGGCTACCTTAAGAATCTCAATCGTTTTACCTGAGTTCATAGTCCCATAACGATAATACAACTGTGCCATGCTTCTATTTCACGTCCATTTCTAAATTTTTGCTACATTCTAGTATATCATAATTTTCTGAAGCTTTAAATGGCAAAATATGGTAAAATATAAAGAAATAAAGAATCCACGGAGGAAACCATTATGCCATTTGTTCGCATCGATTTATTTGAAGGACGTACGCTCGAGCAAAAGAAAGCTCTTGCTAAGGAGGTTACTGAAGCAGTTGTCCGCAACACAGGAGCACCTCAGTCTGCTGTTCATGTCATTATCAACGACATGCCTGAAGGAACCTATTTTCCTCAAGGAGAAATGCGCACCAAATAAACCAGCTTAAGCAGAATTGCTTAGGCTTTTTCAATCTCCAAGTAGCATCCATTGAAGAAATAGTCTAATTTTGTTACAATTTGAAGAGATGCTTGGATACATATCCAAAGAAAAGAAATACAAAAGGAATTAGTATGATTACACGTGAATTTGATACCATCGCTGCTATCTCTACTCCACTAGGTGAAGGAGCCATTGGTATTGTCCGCCTGAGCGGAACAGATAGTTTTGCTATTGCCCAAAAGATTTTTAAAGGAAAAGACTTGAGCAAGGTTGCAAGCCATACTCTCAACTACGGACATATCGCTGACCCTCAAACTGGTAAGGTCATGGACGAGGTTATGGTTGGAGCTATGAAGTCTCCAAAGACCTTCACTCGTGAGGATATTATCGAGATTAACACTCACGGTGGGATTGCGGTGACCAATGAGATTCTCCAGTTAGCTATCCGTGAAGGAGCTCGATTGGCTGAACCTGGTGAATTTACCAAGCGCGCCTTTCTAAACGGTCGTGTAGATTTGACACAGGCTGAGGCGGTGATGGACATCATCCGCGCCAAGACAGACAAGGCTATGAATATTGCAGTTAAGCAATTGGACGGCTCCCTTTCTGACCTCATTAATAATACCCGCCAAGAAATCCTCAATACACTTGCCCAAGTCGAGGTCAATATCGACTATCCTGAGTATGATGATGTTGAGGAAGCTACTACTGCTGTTGTCCGTGAGAAAACTATGGAGTTTGAGCAATTGCTAACTAATCTCCTTAGGACAGCACGTCGAGGTAAAATCCTCCGTGAGGGAATTTCAACTGCCATCATCGGTCGTCCCAACGTTGGGAAATCGAGCCTGCTCAACAACCTCCTGCGTGAAGAAAAGGCCATCGTTACAGACATCGCTGGTACTACCCGTGATGTCATCGAAGAATACGTCAACATCAATGGTGTTCCTCTCAAATTGATTGATACAGCTGGTATTCGGGAAACAGATGACATCGTGGAACAAATCGGTGTCGAACGTTCTAGAAAAGCCCTCAAGGAAGCTGACTTGGTACTACTAGTACTAAATGCCAGTGAACCACTGACCGCCCAAGATCGCCAACTCTTAGAAATCAGCCAAGATACCAACCGCATTATTCTACTTAATAAAACGGATCTTCCTGAAGCGATTGAAACTTCGGAACTACCTGAAGATGTCATCCGTATTTCAGTTCTTAAAAACCAAAACATTGATAAGATCGAAGAGCGTATTAACGATCTCTTCTTTGAAAATGCTGGTTTGGTCGAGCAAGATGCTACTTACTTGTCAAATGCCCGTCATATTTCCTTGATTGAAAAGGCCGTTGAAAGCCTACAAGCAGTTAATGAAGGTCTTGAGCTGGGTATGCCAGTTGATTTGTTGCAAGTTGACTTGACCCGTACTTGGGAAATCCTAGGAGAAATCACTGGAGATGCAGCACCAGATGAACTCATTACCCAACTCTTTAGCCAATTCTGTCTAGGAAAATAAGAAAAATCCATGATCCTTCTTGCGGTCATGGATTTTATTGTCTTTATTAGTAATCTGGCCTAAGGACTCCTGTTACGGTTGCCTTAGTCGCTTCGTAGTCGCCATCTACAACAACCTTGATAATGCGTTTAGCATCTTCTTCTGGTGCTGGAACTAGAGGTAATCGAGTTGGTCCAGCTTCAAATCCCATATAGTTCAAAACAGCCTTAACTGGAGCAGGACTTGGATAAGAGAAGAGGGCGTTGACCTTAGGAATGAATTTACGTTGAATAGCTGCTGCTTTCTTCATATCGCTTTCTGCAATGGCAGTGAGCATCTCGTGCATCTCATCTCCATTTGTATGGGAGGCAACAGAAATAACCCCATCCGCACCAAGGTTCATGGCATGGAAGGCATCTCCATCTTCACCTGTATAAATCAAGAACTCTTCTGGCTTGTGTTCAATCAAGTAAGCCATATTAGCCAAGCTGGTACATTCTTTAACACCGATGATATTAGGATGGTCAGCCAAGCGAAGCATGGTTTCTGGAGTCAATTCGACAACCACACGCCCTGGAATGTTATAAATGATAATAGGTAAATCTGATGCATCTGCAATAGCTTTAAAGTGCTGGTACATGCCTTCTTGAGAAGGTTTGTTGTAGTATGGTACGATAGCAAGTCCAGCAGCGAAGCCACCAAAGTCTGCTACTTCTTTGACAAACTCGATCGAGTCACGCGTATCATTGGTACCTACACCCGCAATCAAAGGAACACGTCCATTAACAATCTTTTGTACAGCCGCAAAGAGTTCCAACTCCTCATCGTGGGTCAAGGTCGGACTCTCAGCAGTCGTTCCAGCTAGAAGAATGCCGTCTGTGTGATGGGCCAATAAATGCTCAATCAAGGCTGGAATGGCATCAAAGTTGATGGAACCATCCTCATGAAAAGGGGTAATAAAGGCTGTGATGATTTTACACTCTTTTAAATCTTGATAAGACATGAGAAACACCTCTCTATTTCAAAGAAGGAGTTCATCTGAACTCCTAAACGATATGGCTATTTTAATTCAAATTTCAACTCAGCTGTTGGACGAACCAATCCACGTTCGTGAAGCGTTTCTGCAATCTGAACTGAGTTCCAAGCAGCACCTTTGAGAAGGTTATCTGAAACAACCCACATGTGGATTCCTTTTTCAGCATCCAAGTCTTTACGGATACGACCAACAAAGGTATCACGTGAACCAACTGCATTGATGGCTTGCGGATAGATTTGATGAGCTACATCATCTTCAAGAACTGCACCTGGAAAGGCTGCGATAGCTGCTTTCACTTCTTCGATTGGGGCCACTTCTTTTGTTTCGATATAAACTGACTCAGAGTGAGCTGACAAGACGGGAATACGCACACATGTTGCAGACACTGCGATGCTGTCATCTTCCATGATTTTCTTCGTTTCCTTGGTCATCTTCATCTCTTCATAAGTGTAATCATTGTCAGTAAAGACATCGATTTGTGGAAGAGCGTTAAAGGCGATAGGATAGTGTTTCTTGTCACCACCTGAAGGCAAGATTTCCGCATGCAAATCACGTGGATTCACACCGTCATTCAAGACTTCACGAAGTTCACGTTGTGTTTCAAGAATCGCTCCCATACCAGCACCTGAAACCGCTTGGTAAGTTGAAACGATGATACGGTCCAAGCCCCATTTTTGACGAACAGGCTCAAGAGCCACCATCATTTGGATTGTTGAACAGTTAGGGCAGGCAATAATCCCGTTGTGGGCATCAAGTGCGTGAGCATTGACTTCTGGAACAACCAATGGTACATCTGGATTTTGACGGAAATAAGATGTATTATCCACTACTACCGCTCCAGCTTGAACTGCGTATGGTGCATACTTAGCTGATGTCGAACCACCTGCTGAGAAGAGTGCAATATCAACCCCCTCAAAAGCTGTCTCAGTCGTTTCTTCAATCGTAATATCTTGGTCTTTAAATTTCAAAGTCTTACCTGCTGAACGTGCAGAAGCAAGGTAACGAATTTTATCGATTGGAAGTGTTGATTCTTCCAACATTTTTATCATCTGAGCTCCGACAGCACCTGTCGCGCCGACTACAGCAACTGTATATCCCATAAATAACCTCTTTCGGAATTTTCTAAAAATTTCTATAATAGATGTATTATACTACTTTTTCAAGAAATTGAAAAGCATTTTTAGACTATATTTTCTGAAAACTAAAAATCCCTAGTCATTGACTAGGGATTAAGAGGCATCTTCATGTGATGAGCAGGTTCACACAACTCATCAAGGTCCGCTCCTGCGTTATGACCTCCTTATGCTCAATAGCAGTCCGAAGACTACCTATCGACTCATCGCAGGTTTTATTCTACTATGCTTTGCTGACTTTGTCAAGGCTAATGCGGGGGAAATATAAAAAACTCTCGAAAATCAAGAGTTTTTTTGTCTATCTAATGCTAATTGCCGGGATTGAACCGGCGACCTCATCCTTACCATGGATGCGCTCTGCCAACTGAGCTAAATCAGCTTACCTAAAAAGTATACTATAGTTCTATGTTCTTGTCAAGCGCTCTCTTTTAATTTTCTATAATGAAAAAAGCTAGATTTAGCAAGAATCTAGCTTATAAACTTCTTATTTTGTTAGATCGATTCGCTGTCCCAGTTTACCAATCAAAATCGCTCCCACGATAAGTGATGCAAACTCACCAATTCCAGTAGAGAACCATGTGAAAAAGAAGGGAGCTTCTGTCAAGATATGAAGTTCAGCTGCAATGGTAATCATTGAAATGGAGAAGAGGATTGAAAAGAAGAAATGATCTTTTCGAATCAATCCGTTAAAGAGGTAATCTTTGCTGTATTTTGCAAAGAGCCATACACCTAGACTAAGGAAAACTAGAGTAGATCCCCCGCCGACAAAGACATCAATTATGCCAAAACTAAAGAAATTAGCAATCATACAACCAATCGTCACACCGATGATGTATTTAGGATTGTAAAAAGCCAAAAAATTCATCATCTCAGAAATACGGAACTGGTAAGCACTGTAGCTAATAGCATTTAGTGGTGGGGTAATGGTCAAAACCACATAGATAGCAGCAACAATAGCAATATCTGCCATGTCACGAACAGTTAAATTTTTCATGTTTTCTCCTTTGGCGGTTTCCCGCGTAAAATATGCTTGGTGAAAGAAGCTAAGCACCAAGGGTTGAGTGAATCAACCTTACTAGTATAGCACAATATATGACTTTATGCTATACTAAAATCATGAAAAATCAAATTAAGGATTTTTTTGATAATGAAATCCTCTCCTATCTATTTTTTGGTGGAGCTACTACCTTGGTATCTATTTTATCACGTTTAGCTATCTACCATATCAGCCATCAGGAAATCCTAGCAACTGCCCTCGCTAATATTATCGGTATTCTTTTTGCCTTTCTCACAAATGATACAATCGTCTTTAAACAAGAGAGGAAGAATTGGCCAATGCGACTAGTTAAATTTTTCTTAGCCCGTCTCTCTACTCTTGGTCTGGACCTTCTTTTAACTTATATCTTCGTTACATCTTATCCTGATATTATTGGCCAGTTTGTCGAATTTAATATAGATAGGGTTAATACGATTGAAACTATCCTAGCACAAATTTTGATCATCATTTTAAACTATATTTTCAGTAAAATCTATATTTTTAAAGGGAGCAACTGACCACTTTGAGCGTTCAAGTTGCTTTTTGTCACAATTTAGGATATAATAAATTAGAAAATTAGGAAAGGAATTTATGAAAATGTTAAAGGATCTTAAAGAATTCTTGCTTCGTGGTAATGTCGTTGACCTCGCTGTCGGTGTGATCATTGCCTCTGCATTTGGTGCTATCGTTACTTCATTTGTTAACGATATCATCACTCCACTTCTATTGAACCCAGCTTTGGAAGCTGCGAAAGTACAAAACATCGCTGAGCTTGCATGGAATGGTGTTACATATGGTAAATTCTTGAGTGCTATTATCAACTTTCTCGTTGTAGGTACTGTGCTTTTCTTCGTTATTAAAGCTATGGAAAAAGCGCAAAACCTTCGCAAGAAAGAGGAAGTGGTTGAGGAAGCACCTGCTGCTCCAACTGAACTTGAAGTTCTTCAAGAAATCAAAGCTCTTCTTGAGAAAAAATAAAACAGATAAAGGATTTAGCTTAAAGCTAAATCCTTTTTTTCTTTACTCTTTTGGTAACTTCCCAGCTTTTTCGAGCATTTTCTTAATTAAGTAAGGCATCTTGACATTTTCACGGCCTTTTTTCTCAATGAGTTTTTTGACAAATTCTGGCATCTGAAGGTCGTTTGTCTCCTCCATGATGTCCTTTGTAGTTGCTGAAGGTGCTAACTCATCAAAGGTTTCTTCTTCTGGGAGAAAAGCTTTAAATTCTTTGTGTTCATTGGCTCTTACAGTAGCAACTAAAGCGTCAATTAAACGGCTATCCGTATTGGGCATAGGTGGACGATGGTAGGTGACACCTAATTCTTGACACAACTCATAACATTCCACATCATTATCAAAAAGGACTTCGATGTGCTCACTGATAAAACTAATCGGGACAAAAATATAATGCTCTGGATGTTGCTTTTGTTCTCGTAAATATTCTAAGACATCTGGCTTGATCCAAGGAATTCCAATATCGCTTTCGCTCTGCCAAGTATTGGTATACTGGTCGGCTGTTAGGCCGATTTGTTCAGCAATGAGCTTGCTATTATCGAAAATCTGATCGATATAAGGATCTCCATAATCCAAGGCTAAAATGGGAACACTGTGAGCTGAAAAGATTACCTTGAAAGATTCTTCTCCCACATGGTTTCGTAAAATTTTTCTAATCTCATCTGTCCAGAAGTCCAGCAAAGGCTGTTGCTGATACCAGTCCTTAATAACTAAAAATCGGATCTGCTGGCTTTCCAAAAACTTTTCATACCCCATGACTGAGTAAAAAGAATAATGAGGTTCCAAAATCAAACAAATACATTCTTCAATACCATCAGACTCCATCTGCTTGATCACATCTGGGATAAAGGGACGGGAAAACTTATTGGCAAAGTAGATACCGTACTCCTCCCCTAAGCTTTCTCTTACTAAAGCAACTTCTTCCCTTGTAATCTGTTGCAAGGGCGTCCCACCGATAAGGACGTAGTTGTC
The DNA here is from genome assembly GCF_006228325.1 of Streptococcus sp. 1643. Classification (NCBI taxonomy): domain Bacteria; kingdom Bacillati; phylum Bacillota; class Bacilli; order Lactobacillales; family Streptococcaceae; genus Streptococcus; species Streptococcus sp. 1643. The sequence goes on along the minus strand of NZ_CP040231.1, from coordinate 879,472 downwards.
ATAGAGGGTCTGAATCTCGTGGTCTTGAGGTCTAACACCACGACGAATATTTGTAAAAAATTCTGCTACTCCTTCAAAACTAATCTCCTCTGGAGATCCAAAGGTCATCATTAATATAGCTTTTTTCATGTTATCATCCTTATGATATTATTTTCACTATCTATTCTATCATGAAAGAAAAAAATAGTAAACGCTTCCGACGTCTACTATTTCTTTTGTTCTTTTGTCTTTCTATCTCGCCTTATGATTAGGATGATAACGACAAGGAGTAAAATAACGATAATCAGGAGAAGAAAGGCAAGGATATAAATCCAATGCGTTGGAATCCCTTGATCGAAATACCGTGTTCCTACTGCTTCCCCACTTTTATCCTGGGCTGCTTTTACTGGTGCATCCGTTATTTTAGCTAAGAGGATATGTCTTCCGTTGGTAATATTAAGGAAACAGGTGCTTAACAAAACAATCTTGTCCGTTGAGGTCAAGGAGACATCTCGCTTGTACTTGGCTTTACTTAGCAGATATTGATAGTAGGCCTGGTGTTCCTCATCGTTGGAACTCAAAGTTCGGTAAATCTCCGTGTCATAGGCATCCACTTCTAAAATCCCAAAAATCTCCAGACCACGTTCTCGACCATTGTAGTAGATAGAGCCATAGCGATGCTTTTCAAAAAAATCTTGATCCGCAAATTTTTGGATCTCCCCAAACATAGCTCCAGAAGCCATGGAGTGACCATAGATGATGGTGTTAAAGTCAGTAAAGTTGGGATTGAAACGATAGTCTAGGAATATAGAACCTGACACAGTATAATCACCAAAGGCATTTCGGTCAAGGTATTTGACATTGTCCTGACTCTGCAAGAGGGGATAGTCTACCTTGGTCCCATCGAGGCTAATCCAACCACAAACATCCTTGTTGAGATGCTGCAAGGTTTCAAAGCCCGTACTGCTGGCATCCTTTTCAATGGGATTATAATGATCGTAGTCGCTCGCAAGAGCTCTATCAGCTGTAAAAAGGCAGAAAAAAGCTAGAAAGAGGGAGAGAATGACCTTTATAATTTTGCGACTCGTATTTGTTTTCATATTTCCTTCTTTCTCCTTTCTAGCCTTGAAAATAAAAGAGCAAGAGAGGCTGTCCCTTTCTCTTTTATTGGTAGTTTAGTCAGTAATGGTATCTGCTCCTTCTTCCTTTGCTTCTCTTCTACGACGCAAGATCAAGTAGAGGATGATGAGCAAGAAGATCAATAGCAAGAGCAAGATAAACAAGATGATGTACCATATCCACAAAGGAATCGATGAGAGAAATCGTCCGAGCGACGAATCATCAAAGACACTGTATGGGAATGGTTTTGATTTTTTCGTATGGAAGGTGTTCTTTGGAACCGTATCCGTAATCTTGGCAACTACGATATGTCTCCCATTTGTTACGTCTAGGAAACAGGTACTGAGAAGGATGATATGGTCATTTGGCCCCAGTGTAATGTCTCGTTTGTGAATGGCAACCGAGAGTAAGTGATCGATATATTCTTGGCGCCGATCATCCCCATTAATACCTGGATCGTAGATGTTAAAGTCATAGGCGTCCACCTCGAGCATTTCAAAGATTTCAAGACCTTTTTCAACGCCATTATAGTAAATACTGCCGTAGCGATGCTGGTCAAAAAATTCCTTATCAGAAAACTTTGCTACATCTCCAAACATAACCCCATTTTCTACATGGTGACCGTAGATGATGGTATTAAAGTCTTCGAACTTGGATTCATTTCGAGCCTCAAGGAAAATAGCCCCTGTAGCTGCAAATTCTCCCTTGGAATCCTTGTTCAGGTATTTTTCATTGTCTTTGGCTTGGACTAAGGGATAGTCGATATTGGTGCCATAGACATTGATCCAACCGAGAACCTCTGGATTGACTTGCTGTAGCTTGTGAAAGCCAGAAAAACTAGCAAGCTCATCCTTCTCACTGGTACTAACAGGTCTATAAGCCTCATACTCACTTGATGAAGCCTGAGAATAAACCTGATTGGCATCCCAAAGGGCGTAGAAACCAAAGAGAAAGACTAAGGCAGCCAAGAGGAGCAGGATATGATTCATCAATGCATCTACAGCAAGGACCAGACGCCTAGACAAACTCCTTTTTGGTTTCTCACGCTTGATTTTCATAATTCAAACCAGTTGCCTAAGCTTGTCTGCGTTTTTTAGACAAAACAACAAATCCAGCCAAACCAAGACCAATCATCAAGATGAAAGGAAGGTTATCAATCAAGAGACCAGTAGGGGTAACGTCTGGTAAGCTATTTGTGATAGTGTTATCGTTTGGTTTTTCACCAATAAGGATGTTTTCTTGTGTAAAATCTTGTGATTTTGTTCCATTCTGTGTTCTAATTAAACCATTTGATTTGAGTTCTGATGATGCAGTATATCCCTGAGAACTAACTTCAACTAATTTATATTTTGTACCAGCTGGAATTTTTTTAAATACAAGAGTTTGATTATGTCTTAAAGTAATTGTAGTTTCTCTATCATATTCAAAAGTTTTGGAAACTCCATCAATACTACCATTAATTGAACTTGCTTCTTCAGTCGACGCTTTTTTAAAAGTAAGTTTGAAAGTGAAATTTTTAGTCTTATCAGCACTTGATCCTGACACAACTTTTTTAATAACTAATGAATTTGCTGTTGGATCTATGTTAGCTTGATCTGGATTATTTGGTTTTGGATCATTGGGGTCCGTAATTTTTCCAGCATCTTTTCGATAGATGTTACTAAATAAATCATATTTATATGTTTCAGAGCCTGTAGAAGGTTTTACTTTTGCGCCATTAGTATTACTGGTTTCTTTAAAATACACAGATGAAATGTAAGTCCCATTCTCACGACTCTTATTCTTTACAATAACGTGCATGTCGTATGTACGCGTATCATAAGTCATATAATCAATAGGGGTACCATTTTTGGAAATCGCATGCCAACCATCATTCTTTTCTGCAACTCTATAAACATATTCACCAGCATGATTATATCTAACAGAATAAAAAATATTAGTTGTGTCTTTTTTTATACTATCTTCATTCGGTTTCAAGACATCTGACGAACGAAAAGTTACACTCTGATCTGGAATATTCGTTCCAGTTTCATATGGTGCCCCATTAGATGATGTTCCAGTTTGAGGTGTGAATGTAAATGTAAAAGTTGCATTAGGTGTAGTAATTCCTTCGGCAATTTTTAAAGTTTTATTTATAGCAACTTTAGCATCACTTTCTCCTGTTGCTCTAGCTGTTGCGAGATTATCATCATTTGTATCCGCAAATGTTGGCACTCCTCTAAAGACCGACAAGGCGGTTACAGCTGCAATACTTGCAGTAACTAATTTTTTCAAAAATGTTTTTTTCATGATTATTCCTTTTATTTTTAAATTTCTTTTTTCATAAATTATCATCAAAAGCCCCGTCGCCTTAGGACTGTTACCACCTTGCCATGGGTATCCTGTATAGGAATGGTTCCAAAAGCACGACTATCTACAGCCGTTGTTCGATTGTCTCCGAGGACAAAGAGTTGTCCTGCTGGAACTTTCATTGGGAAGGTAGCCCCTTCCTTATAGAGCAGCGTTTCTTTGTAGATATCCTGCTCTTGTTGAGGAGAACCATTGATGATGAGACCATTTTCGTTTATATCGATCGTACTTCCTTCGGTTGCTATGACACGCGCCACTCTTTCCTTGCCCTTATAACTATAGACGAGCAGATCACCAATCGAATAACGTTTATCCAACCTATAGTAGACAACCAAGTCGCCATCTTTTAAGGCTGGCTTCATGCCATCGTCATTGTATCTCAATAGTCCAAAGACAAAAAAGTAAAGGGTGGCCAGTACAAACCCAACCATCAGAAGCTTACTGACTAAGTAGAGGATATCTCCCCATACACTCGGCGGAGACTTATCCCAATTGACTTGTGTTACTGTTTTCTTATGTTTCTTTTTAAGTAGCATTATTTTCTCCTATGTACCACTAGATATCCGAGTAGGATTGTAAAGAAGATTCCTCCTAGAGGAAGGATTATTCCTAACATGAGTGTACTGCTGAGGAAGTCAACTCCGGTTTCAGGTACACTATTCTTATTATTCGTGACTGTCGCGGACTTATCCCCATCCAGCTTGCCTTCTTGATTTTCATAAGAAACCTGATATCCACGCGAAGAGTTTGATTCCTCTTCTACGGTATAGTGACTATCGAGTGGAAGTCCATCAATTTTTATGGTTTGGTCTTTGTTGAGATCAATAGACGCTCGACCATTCGTGAATTGCAGAGAGGTTCTTTTATTATTCACCGTTGCATTATAGGTTCCATTCAATGGGCTATTCTGAGCATCCCTGATGTTAATGGTAATCTTGAAGGATTTTAATAGATTGGCAAATACGCCTGTAACTTTTTTTGTGACTGATAAACTTGGAAGCTTGTGATTTGTGACAATACTGCTTTCGTCTTTATTCAGATCACCCTCTTGATTCTCATATGTAACGTGGTAACCATTCGTTGATGCCGCTTCTTCTTCAACCTTGTAATGTGTTCCATACGGAAGATATTTTAGAGATTTTTCGGCATTATGTGTTAATGGTATTTGTGCACGTCCATTAGTAACTTTGATATCACCAAAAGTACCATTTATAGGATTTCGTTCTTTATCAGTTAGCTCGATGTTAATATTAAAACTCTTATTCGATGTATCTTCAGGGACTAATATCTTTCTTATCGTCAAACTAGGTAATTGACGATAAAATACTTTAAAGGTTGGCGATTGGTCCGTTCCTTCTTTTTTTACTTCCTTAGTAAAACCGGGAACATCAGGAGCTATAAGATCATATTGATAACCCTTAGCTACTTTTTCAAAATGGGAAGTTTCACTTAGTTCACCTGCTTTTACTCCAACACTAGTTTTCCTATATTCATTCTTGTCAGTTCCGCCACTCTTGCTCTTTTGAATTAATTTAAAATCTAAAGCCTTAGGTTGATTAGCTGTTACTGTGCTACTTCCATTAACACCTTCCCACTTAACTTCCACTGGAACCGTTAATGGATCTGAAGGCTTGAAGGTTGGTTTGTCAGAGTAATCTTTGATCTTGGTTTGAGAGGTGCCTATTCCATAAGAATATGTGACACTAGCTCCTTTATTGGAGTAGAGTTTATTAACATCGGATCCCTCAGCATCCCCAGCCTCTAATTTTTTATCACCAGCGATAGCATCTAGAGCTTCTTGACTAGATGCAACTTTAAATTTTAGTACATATCTAGCGCCATCTTCCAAGGAATAATTAGGAGAAAAATTAGCCGTAACCTCCACTAATCCTTCTGAGCTTGTCTTGGTTTCAAAAGTTACTTGCTCGTTGCTTAATGTTTCACTGCTACCATCTTTCTCTTTAACGACACGAAAATCTGAAGATCCATTAGGTAATAACTGAACATACTTAGAAAGAACATCCTTGATGGTCACATGGTGGACCCCCAGAGGTAAAATCTTATCTGTGATATCTTTAAAACTGTCTCGTAACTGGTCTTCATTATTTGCGGATAGGATTTCATTAGGAATAGAAGAATTGTGGTACCTGATATAATACTGCAAACTGGTAATACTATCGACATTATTTGAATAACGAAACTTAATAGAGTAAAAGCCAGCTAGTTTTGGAGCGAGACTATAGGCGAGATTATTGATAGATACATCTAAATTATTCCAGAACCAATCTGGTGCCGTTTCTGATCCATCTTGATTATTATAGTTATAAACTGTATAACCACTGTCGTTGTAATACATATTGGCAAAACCATCTGATAGAACAATAACAACCTTCTTGGCATTTGGTCTTGCACTATCTATCAATTGATTAGCAATACGAATACCCGCGCTAATATTGGTTCCTGTACCGATTCCTGATTCAGTCCCTATTGATTGACCACCAGCAATTCTCATATTACTGACTGCAGTCTTTGAACCACTAGCATCGTTATTCCAATTTAAAATTGTTTCCGCATCATCCCATGGGGATACACCATCATAAAATGCTGTTCTCTCTTCATACGGCCAATACCGATACCCCCACTCCCATTTTCGGTAGTAGGAATTCCATGCTTGTTCCGCAAACTTATTATCAATCTTTCCACCAAAACCTACCATGGATAACCGATTATTTGAATTGGATAAAATCGTATCAATTAATCCCTGACGATTTCGAGTTCCTTTAAGGGTATTTTTTAAAGCATCCAATCTTGTAATTGTTCGGCCAATAGAAGAAGGAACATCTCTCTTGTTCATACTTCCTGAGAGGTCTGCTACTAAAACAACATCCAAGGGATCCGTTTGAGTCTCCGTTCCCAGTTTGGATGTGATATCCAATGACAACTCATACTTGTCATCCTGTCCTGATATCGGAGTAATTGTCTTGTGAAGAGTTGTCTGAGGTTCTGTAGTAGAATCTGCATTTAACAGACTTATAGGAGCACACAAAAAGAGAATAGCTAACAGTATAACTAAACGGCTCTCAATAATTTGAACTTTCTTAAAATCGAAGCGAATGTTCATTTTATTCTCCTTAATTATTTTGCTTTTAAATCTATTGTTATATCAATCTAAACATTTGCAAGACAATTGTACAATAAAGTTCACGCAGTGTCAATTAATATGATTAATTTTATATTATGTTAATTAATAAAAGAGTATGATTCTTCTTTGTCTTTCAAACTATTCTATGGTAAAATGAAAAAAGAATAAAAAAATCTCATAAAATATCAATGCATATATTTTATTCTAGAATATCCAAAATTTCATTTAAAAGTCTATTGAATTTGAATTATTATATTTTTTCAAAATTCATGAAATTTTCAGAATAAGGTTTTTTCCGAAGTTTGCATTCTATTTTATGATTGTTAAAGGAGTTTTTATGACTTATCCGAACCTTTTAGATCGTTTCTTGACCTACGTTAAGGTCAATACGCGTTCTGATGAACACTCTACTACTACTCCAAGTACGCAAAGCCAGGTAGATTTTGCGACCAATGTTCTTATTCCTGAAATGAAACGTGTCGGTCTGCAAAACGTCTACTACCTTCCAAATGGTTTTGCTATTGGAACCTTACCAGCTAATGATCCAAGCTTGACACGCAAGATTGGCTTCATCTCCCACATGGATACAGCTGATTTTAATGCTGAGGGAGTTAATCCGCAAGTCATTGAAAATTACGATGGTGGAGTTATCGACTTGGGTGATTCTGGATTTAAACTCGATCCTGCTGATTTCAAGAGCCTTGAGAAATATCCAGGCCAAACGCTTATCACAACTGATGGCACGACCTTGCTGGGTGCTGATGACAAGTCAGGGATTGCTGAAATTATGACTGCTATTGAATATCTGACTGCTCATCCCGAAATCAAACACTGTGAGATTCGAGTTGGTTTTGGACCAGATGAAGAAATCGGTGTTGGAGCTAACAAATTTGATGCTGAAGACTTTAACGTTGACTTTGCTTATACTGTTGATGGTGGTCCGCTAGGTGAGCTTCAGTATGAAACTTTCTCAGCAGCTGGTGCTGAATTGCATTTCCAAGGGCGCAATGTTCACCCTGGTACTGCTAAAGGACAGATGGTCAATGCCCTTCAGCTAGCGATTGATTTTCATAATCAACTTCCAGAGAATGACCGACCTGAATTGACAGATGGTTATCAAGGTTTCTATCATCTTATGGATGTGACAGGTAGTGTCGAGGAGGCGCGTGCAAGCTACATCATCCGTGACTTTGAAAAAGATGCCTTTGAAGCTCGTAAAGCAGCTATGCAAGCCATCGCTGACAAGATGAATCAAGAGCTTGGGAATAATCGCGTGACCTTAACTCTGACAGACCAGTACTACAATATGAAGGAAGTCATTGAGAAAGACATGACTCCTGTTACCATTGCCAAAGCCGTAATGGAGGATCTGGGAATCACGCCAATTATCGAACCAATTCGTGGTGGAACAGATGGGTCTAAGATTTCCTTTATGGGGATCCCAACTCCTAATATCTTTGCTGGTGGTGAAAACATGCATGGACGTTTTGAATACGTCAGCCTTCAGACTATGGAGCGTGCGGTGGATACCATCATTGGCATTGTATCTTATAAAGACTAAAAAAGACGAGGTAGCTTAGCTACTTCGCCTTTCTTTTTATTCTACTGTTTTTTCTTGATTTTCAGTGCTTGTTGTAGATTCTGTTGTTTCCTTTTCTGAAGTTGATTCAGATGGTTTAGAATCTGTTGCATTACTCGGTTTGTTTTCGTCGCTGGCAGTTTCGCTGTTAGATTCTGCAGTTGCTGATGTTTCAGTTTCAGTACTTGTCTTACCACTATTTGCTTCAGCATTTCTTGCTGGGGTTGCTTCTTCACCGACGCTTGATTTTGACTTGATTTCTTGATTTAATACCAGAATAGCTTTTGTCAATTCAAGTAAAGCGGCTTTATCTTTACTCTTAGCAGATAGCTGATCTAGTAGAGCATCAACCTTATCAAAGTCTGCATCAGAACCCTTATTATTTTCTAAATATGAGTGAAGCGACATGAGAATATCGTAGAGTTTTTGATAGAGAACAAGTGTCTGAGGATCTTGCTCTGCATTTTCCTTCTCTTGTTTAAGGGCGCTAGCGATACGAGCCAAGACGTCTTTCACCTGACTATTTACTTCATCCAAGTCTGCATCAGCCTTGTTTGTGGCAGCTTTGAGATTTTCTACTTCTTCTGCCAAGGATTGTTTGATGCCTTCTTCTTGGATTTGTTCCAAGAGTTGATTTGCCTTGCTCAGGAGACTCTCTACTTGTTCCTTGCTAACATGGTTGACATGTTCCTCAGGCATAAAGTCTCCATACAATTCTTTCAAGAAGCCATAAATAGCTGTTTTGGCACTTTGATTATCGACTTTTTCAGTATCTAGAACTGTTTGCGTTGATTTTGCAGTAGTTGGTTGAGCTTTCAAAGCTTCTTCCACTTCTTGTTTTGCCTGATAGATGCTTGGGAATAATTTGTTCAATTCTGCTGCCTTAAGGAAGGATTGAGATTGATACAAGGTCCAAGTCAACTGAGCTACTTTATTTCGCAGTTCATCACTCAAACGACCATCATTTACGTGTTCGTAGAAATACTTGATGTATTCTACAGTTGTAACACCTGTTCGATCATTAAAGTCTTGTAAGGCTTGAAGTTGTGATTCAACCGCTGCTAAACCAGCCTCATCTTTAGCTAATTTAGCTTCTTGAAGTTGAACGAGAAGCTCTTTCTTAGGAAGACCATAAGAGTCTGTATCTAGTGTATTGATTTTATCAATCAAGGCCTGATATTTCTTATCTAGAGCGCTTGTTTCAACAGGTTTGATACTTTCATCAATATGGATATATTGCTTATCAAAAAGATCAAGTGTTGCAAGATAACCTGCCGTAGAGTTGGTTGCTAGTTTCTTCATATTTTCAGTAAACTGACCTAAAGCTAATTCAATCTGTCTTTGTGCGATAGGCTTGTCTTTGTAAATATTTCTGCTATATTCTAAAAGTTGATCCACTTTAGATAGAACAGTTTGTTCATCAAAAGCCCCAGGTTGATAGGTCGATTGTAGGGCCGGAATCTTATTTTTCAAAGCTACTTCATAGCCCTTGGTTTGAACCTTGATGTAGTGATTGTGGTCTCCGTGAGGAATTACAAAACTACCATTTTCTACTTGCAAACTATAAGGAGATACCCCATCACGTAGTGCAGTCGTATAAAGTTCATTTAGGAAATCCAGTTCTGGATTTCCAGTTTGGAGAGGAATACGAACATGTTCTTTTCGAACGGCATAGGGATGGATATGGGTTGGATCATAAGCTTGATCCGGATTTCCAAAGACAAAGAATCCATTTGAAATGCGAATGGCTTCTAGCGGTACACCGTAGGTCTTAGCAATATACTCCATTTTTTCTTTGTCACTGGCCTCTCTAGAAAATGCTTCTACATCTTTTGCAAGAGGTTTAACAGACTCAGTTTTATGACTGTTTAAATGTTCTTGAGCAGCTTTAATCTGATCTTTTGTTAAATCTTTTTTAAAGAAATAGTGGTTGTGATCTCCATGAGAAACGACAAATCCTTTATCATCTTCACTTATCACTCGATCTGCTGCAAAGCCATGATCGTGTTCTTCCTCATGATGGTTTCCATGGTTATCATGATGGTGTTCTTCTGGTTTACTAATGTGGTTATCAGGGCTAGTTTCTGAATGTTTATTTCCGTACAAGTGATCTTGTGCTGCCTTGATTTGCTCAGGTGTCAAATCTTTCTTAAAGAAGTAATGATTGTGATCACCATGACTCATGACAAAACCTTCTGAATCTTCACTTATAATTCTATTTGCATCAAAACCATGATCGTGTTCCTCTTCTTCATGGTGAACATGTGGTAACGGATTATTTGGTGTAGAATTAGAAGGACTTTCTAAGCTTGGAGTGTTAGATTGTGCTTGATGATTGTTAAGAGATGATTTAGGGATATAGTGATAGTGGTCCCCATGTCGTACGATATAAGCATCGCCAGTATCTCTGACAATATCATTAGGGTTAAAGACATAACCATCATCTGCTGCAGAAACACCATTATTCGGTGTCAGTGACAAGGGTTGACTGAGAGCTGAACTATTGCCAGATAAATAAGCCTTTGCGGCAGCTAATTCACCCGCTGACAGATCACTCTTAGGAATATAATGGAAGTGTCCTCCGTGGGGAACGATATAAGCATCTCCTGTATCTTCAATGATATCAGAAGCGTTAAAAACATAACCGTCATCAGTTGTATAACGTCCTTGAGCTCTAGCTGCCACAACTTCCTTAGAATCATTTTTTTGGTCAGATGTATGCCCTTGTTTTTGTTTTTCAATTTGTTCTTTGGTACGAATATTTTCAGCTTGACTAGCATTTTTTAGGTAGACATAATACTTACCATCAACCTTGATAATGTAGCCACCTTTGATTTCGTTGACAATATCAGCGTCTTTCAGTTGATAATTGGCATCTTTCATCAACAGTTCTTCGCTGAAAATCGCGTCAAAAGGAACTTTACCATTGTAATAATGGAAATGATCACCGTGTGAAGTCACATAACCTTGATCGGTAATTTTCACAACAATTTGTTCAGCCTGAATGTCTTCTTTTTTGCTAACTTGATCTGGTGTCTGATTCTCTGTTTTTTTAGTGTCTTGCTTCCCATCGACATAAGACACACGGTTATTATCTTTATTTCCTTCTACCTGGTGTTGGTTCAATGCATAGATGCAAAGGCTTAGGGAAAGGACAAGAGCCGATCCTGCTACAATATATTTCTTCTTCATTTTCATCATCTCCTCATTTTAATTCTTCTGCAAGAACATTCATATTTTCTTCTAGATTTTCTAAGTAAGTTTTGTCATTTTCAGGATCTGCTTCTAAAGGATTGAGTGTCTTTAGGCTAACTCCTGTTGATTTGACCAAGGTCTCAGCGACTTTAGAAGAAGCATTGCTCTCAGTAAAGATGGTTTTAACCTTATAGGTTTTAACGAATTCTTGGATTTCTGTCAACTGTCTCGGACTTGGCTCTTGTTCAGGGGAAATCCCTGCTATACCAAGTTGTTTCAAACCAAAGCGTTTAGCGAGATAAGAAAAGGCTGTGTGTTGTGTAACAAAGGTCTTTTGACTCGCTTTTTCAAAAATAGGCTGGTACTTCTTAGTCAATTCTTGGGCTTTAGCGATAAAGTTTTTAGCATTCTTTTGATACGTTTCCTTATTAGCACTATCAATCTCCGAAAGTTTGTCAGCGATAATCTGAGCTTCTTCACCTGCTTTTTCTGGATCTAACCAAGTGTGAGGGTCGTAGAGTGTTTTTTCATCGATGCCGTCACCAGCTTCAACATCTTCCAAACCTGGTACACGCTCCAAAGTCATTCCTTCAGAAGCTTCTAAAACCTTAACTTTTGAGTTTTTCAAGTTAGGATCCAGACTTCCAGCCCAAGATTCGAGCGTATGAGAATGGTAGACAAAGACATCCGCGTCATAGATAGCAGCAATGTCATTTGCTGACGGTTCAAAGGAGTGAATCCCACTACTTGACTGAATCATCCGTACGTCATTCAAGTCACCTGATACCTCTTTGACCATGGCATAGATTGGGTAAAAACTTGTTACAATCTTCATCCCTTTTGCTTCTTGTTTTTCTTTTTGACTACATGCTCCTAAGACAAGAGCCAATAAACTGGCCATCAATAATAGGATCGTTCTTTTTTTCATCATTACTCCTTAACTAGTATTTAACCATTTAATTAACTAGTAAATAGTTTATCTTTATTTACACTATATGTCAAGTTATTTTGCACATTTTCATAAAAAAAATGAGAACTAGAACTCACATTCTGCTCTCATTTTTCGATTTTATCTTTTCTATATATCCTATCCTGTTTTTAGGAGTTAGAAAATTGGGGTAGGTTTAGTTACTCTCCTTTAGCAATGCCAACAGCTTTTGAACTTCTGCCATAATAGTATTGTTGTCTTGGGCGCCAAATAGCAAGTTATTCTTTAATCCTGTGAGAGTTTCTTTGGCATTGGATTTGATAATGGAGTCTTGGATCTTTGCAAGTAGCTCTTCAGCCTCTCTCAACTTCGCTTCAACCTTTTCAGTCTCGACCTGAGGTTCTTCTGGTTCCTCTGGTGATTCTTCTTCCAGCTCCTCAGTTGGTTTTGGAGATTCTGGTTTCTCACTTTGAGGCTTCTCTTCGCGAGGCTTTTCTTCCTCAGGTTTGTCTGTCCGAGGTTTCTCCTCTGATGGTTTTTCCGTTTGATTGGTATCAGCTTGACCATTTTGGTTTCTTTGAACATGGTCACTTGCATTGCCCCAACCACTATCTGAATGCGGACGTTCGTTTGGATGTTCGACATAGTACTTGAAAGTCGCAAAGAGATCTTCTAGACTATACCCCTTAGGTACCTCATAAAGTCCTTCGTCAAACCACTCAAATTTGATGTTATGGTAATGATCATAATGAGGAATGATTAAACTACCGTTTTTAACTTCCACGGCATGTTGGAGATTGTAAGGCATACGATCAAGCGTCACCTTCTTAGCTGCTTTCACGCGGTTGTAGATAGCTTCTGCTCCTTTAGCCTCCGTATTTCCTGGATTCTGATGGTCTGTTGAAGGAGGAGTCAAACCTTTCTCTTTAGCATAAGCCTGGGCTGCCGCTCTTTCAGCTTCAGACAAACTATCTTTCTTAATCCAATGACTGTGGGTCATATGTGGAGTTACATAGGCATCCCCCTCATCACTGGTGATATCACGAGGATCAAAGATATAGCCATCTTCTGTTGTATACTTGCCTGCCAACTTGGCTACCTGAATCTCATCATCAGTGTAGGCAATTTGCGCATTTGGTTTTCCTAAACGTTCTGGATGACGAATCGGTGCTAGAAAGGCCAAGATATCATCCACCAACTTGACTTTATCACTGCTTTCATCATTTAAACGTTCCAACAGTTTATCCAAAGTGTCAAAATCAGCTTGGCGCCCTCTATTATCAAGTAAGTCTTGATGAACTCTTGCTAGTAAATCATAAGCCTTATTGTAAAATCCTTGATCACCAGATGGGAGGTTGGTTTTCTTAGCTCCGAGTTTATGATCTAAACTTTATTGCTTGACTAGTTTACTATCAATGGCTGCAGCAGTTTCTGCTGAAAGCTTCTTGGCAGGAATATAACGTGAGATTCCATTCTCCTCAAATACATAGCCATCAGCTACTTTTCGAATCACCTGTTTAACTAATTTTTCATCAATTGGATTGCTTGGAGTTGGTTGAGGAGTTGGTGCAGGTTGCGGGCTTGGACTAGGTTCCGGAGTCGGTTGTGGACTTGGTTGTTCTGGTCTTGAATCCGGCACCAAATGGTTCGAACGATAGCGAAGCGGGATGATGCGAGCGATTCGTTCTTCCAATTCAGACATCTGTAAATAAGGTATGAAATGGTAATGATTCCCATGAGGCACAGCAACTCCTCTAGCTGTTCGACTTGTAATCTGTGCTGGGTCGAAGACAAGGCCATCAGATTCTACGTGTCGTTGGCTGAGCGGCAAGGCGTAAAGTTGTTTCAGAAGGCTATCAATATCCTCATCACTCTGACTTGCTTGGTTATCGTCGCTACTGTTGTTAGCTGTGTTCGTGTTCGTATAGCTGTTGCCTTGATTATTATTGGATGGAGTCCATCTATCTACATCGCTGCTAGCACTGTTGTTATTGGTACGGCGGTAAGTAGGCGTATTTGATTGGCCACTTCTACCAGATAGAAAGGCTTCTGCAGCAGCCAATTCGCTGGCAGACAAGTCACTCTTAGGAATATAGTGGAAGTGATTGCCATGAGGAACGATATAGGCATCACCTGTATCTTCTATGATATCAGAGGCATTAAAGATATAACCATCATCTGTGGTGTAGCGTCCCTGTGAACGTGCCAAGGCTACCGCACCATCGTTTGCTGAAGTCCCTCTTTCACGATGCTGACTATGTTCTTGTTTTTGCCGATTGATTTCTTCTTTCGTACGGACATTATCCGCATATGCAGCATCCTTAAGGTAAACATAGTATTTTCCATCTACCTTGATAACATAACCGCCCTTGATTTCACTGACAATATCCTCGTCCTTGAGCTGGTAGTTTGGATCCTTCATCAGCAACTCTTCACTGATGATAGCGTCATAAGGAACCTTCCCATTGTAATAATGATAGTGGTCTCCATGAGAAGTGACATATCCCTGGTCTGTTATCTTGATGACGATTTGTTCGGCATTGATGCCTTCTTTTTTGCTAACCTCATCAGGAGTCAGATTCTCTGTTTTTTGCGCAGCCTGTTTTCCATCTATATAGGAAACACGATTATTTTCTTTTACAGTTTGAGCTTGATGCAAACCTAGTTCATAAGCACAGACACTTAAAAAAAGTGTAGCTACTGACCCAGCTAGATATTTTTTATTAATT
This sequence comes from Streptococcus sp. 1643, assembly GCF_006228325.1. Lineage (NCBI taxonomy): Bacteria > Bacillati > Bacillota > Bacilli > Lactobacillales > Streptococcaceae > Streptococcus > Streptococcus sp. 1643. The sequence goes on along the minus strand of NZ_CP040231.1, from coordinate 864,452 downwards.
TTCATTCTTTCCTCTTTTCTTAAGTATATTTGATTCACTATAAAATAACAAACCGGTTAATTAACCAGTTAATAGTTTACTCTTTTTAATATTGCTTGTTAAGAATTTTACATATATACATAATAAAAATGAAAGCCTCTTTATTGAGACTTTCATTTTTCATTAGTTTATTTTTTCCTTACTTACAGATGAAGGATTACTTCCTTTTAACAACGCAAGTAATTTTTCTGCTTCTGCCATGATACCATTATTATCCATAGTTTGAAGAGTCAAATTATTTCGTAAACCAGCTAGAGTTTCTGTTGCATTAGCTTTCAGACTAGAATCCGTTACTTTCGCAAGCAAAACTTCTGCTTCTTTGAGTTTGGCTTCTACTTTTTCAGTCTCTACTTGAGGGACTTCTGGCTCAGCAGGTGTTTCCTCTACTAGCTCTTCGTCCGCTTTGAAGTTCTTATTTGGTTCTTCACTGTGGTCTTTCTTGCCTAACACATGCTCACTGGCATTGCCCCATCCATCATTAGAATGTGGACGTTCGTCAGGGTGTTCGACGTAGTACTTAATCGTCGCAAACAAATCTTCCAAGGTATAGCCATTTGGAGCTTTGTATGTGTGATCATCAAACCAAGCAAATTTAATGTTATGGTAATGATCCTTATGAGGAATAATCAAATTACCGTTTTTAACCTCAACTGTATGCTCAACCATATATGGAAGTCGAACGAGTGGAATTCGTTTTTCCCCTTTCACACGATTGTAAATAGCTGCTGCACTATCTCCAGTTGGATTTGCTTGAACATCTGCGTCTGGAGATGGAGGTAGGATACCTTTTTCTTTAGTATAGGATTGAGCTGCAACTTTTTCCTTATCAGAAAGGCTGTCTTTTCCAATCCAGTGACTATGGCCCATATGAGGCGTTACATATGCATCTCCTTCATCACTGATTATATCATGTTCGTCAAAAATGTAACCATCTGACGTTGTATACTTATCAGCTAATTGAGCAATACGAACTTCGTCTTCAGTATACTCAATCTGAGAATTTGGCTTGCCAAGTCGCTCTGGATGGGTAATTGGTGCTAGGAATGCCAATAAATCATCTACTAATTTTCCTTTATTAGAAGATTCATCATTCAAGCGTTCTGCTAATTTGTCTAAGGCTTGGAAGTCAGAAGTACGCCCCTTGTTTTCAGACAAGGCTTTATGAGCCTCGGCCAATAAATTATATGCTTTATCATAAAATTCTTGGTCACGAGAAGCGACATTTTCTTTCTTCGCAACTAGGGCATGCGTCTCTTGAGTTTTCTTAGACAAGAGATTTTCAATAGCGTCAATCTTATCCTTGGCTAAGTCTTTAGCTAGAACATAACGACTAGCGCCCTTATCTTCGATAATATATCCATCACCAACTTTTCTAACAACCCGGTTGACATCAAATTCTGTCGGTTTATTTTCCACTGGTGCTAGAGGTTTGGTAGTAGGGGCTGGTTTCAGAGGAGTAACACTTGACAAGACACTGCCATTTTGTCCCTTAATAGCTATCATACGAGCCAATTTTTCTTCCAGCGGTGACATTTGTGAATAAGGAATAAAGTGATAATGGTCTCCGTGAGGCACTGCTACACCATTAGCTGTACGTTTGATGATTTGTGCCGGATCAAAGACTAATCCATCAGATTCCACATGGCGTTCTGATAAAGGTTTGGCATACAATTCACTTAAAAGTGTTGGGATATCTTCCCCTTGATTTTGATGATATGTTGGGGTGACAGTCAGGTTTGGAGTCTCTGTCAAACTTGGTTGGGCTGGTTTAGCATTATCACTACTTGATTTACTTGAGCTTGTAGAAGAATGAGAACCCTGTTTACCATTCCAATAGGCTTGGGCTGCAGCCAATTCTCCTGCTGACAAATCACTCTTAGGTATATAGTGAAAATGATTGCCGTGCGGTACAACAAAAGCGTCACCTGTATCTTCAATCACATCTGTCGGACTAAAGACATACCCATCATCCGTTGTATAAGCGCCTCCAGTTCCTCGATTTGGTGCCTGCGTATTGAGATTAAAGTTTGATTTAATCGGTGAACTTGGTGTTGAACTTGGTTTATCTGTACTGCTTGGTTTCGTATTGTCAGAATGACTTTGAACTGGCTGACCTCCAATTGGTAAATTTCGAGCCAATTTTTCTTCCAAAGCAGACATTTGTGAATAAGGAATGAAATGGAAATGATCTCCATGAGGAACTGCCACACCATTGGCAGTACGTTTTATAATCTGTGCTGGGTCAAATACCAATCCATCAGATTCCACATGACGTTGGCTAAGTGGCAAAGCGTATAATTCTTGAAGAAGACTAGCTAAATCCTCATTTTGGCTCTCCGGAGCTGTTGCAGGATTTTGAGGAGTTTCAGATGAACTAGTTCTCACACTAGATCTTGTTTCTCCCCTGCTTGAACGGTATTCAACCGTACTTAATTGGCCACCTTTTCCAGATAGAAAGGCTTCTGCAGCAGCCAATTCGCTGGCTGATAACTCGCTCTTAGGAATGTAATGGTAATGGTCGCCATGAGGAACGATATAAGCATCACCAGTATCTTCAATGATATCGGATGCATTAAAGATGTAACCATCATCTGTGGTGTAGCGTCCCTGTGAACGTGCCAAGGCTACCGCACCATCGTTTGCTGAAGTCCCTCTTTCACGATGCTGACTATGTTCTTGTTTTTGCCGATTGATTTCTTCTTTCGTACGGACATTATCCGCATATGCAGCATCCTTAAGGTAAACATAGTATTTTCCATCTACCTTGATAACATAACCGCCCTTGATTTCACTGACAATATCCTCGTCCTTGAGCTGGTAGTTTGGATCCTTCATCAGCAACTCTTCACTGATGATAGCGTCATAAGGAACCTTCCCATTGTAATAATGATAGTGGTCTCCATGAGAAGTGACATATCCCTGGTCTGTTATCTTGATGACGATTTGTTCGGCATTGATGCCTTCTTTTTTACTGACCTCATCAGGAGTCAGATTTTCCGTTTTCTGCGCTGCTTGTTTTCCATCTATATAGGAAACACGATTATTTTCTTTGACTGTTCTAGCTTGATACAGTCCCAACTCGTAAGAGCAAACACTTAAAATTAAAGCTGCCGCAGAACCAGCAAGGTATTTTTTATTAATTTTCATTGAAACTCACTTTCTTTTTTAATATTTCTATTTGCAATTCATTTCTAAATTGCAGAAACTCCTCTCTATTACTTAACTGGTTAATAGTTTACTCCTAAATTTGCAACTTGTCAAGAATTTTATGAACCAGTTAAGTATTTTTGTTCTGACCACTACTTTCTCTAGAATGGAGTTTATATAAGAAAGATTTTCTTGAAAGTTCTTAAAAAAATCCCTGCAACTGGGTTGCAAGGACTTTTCGATTAATCAAAATTAACGTATTCTTTTTGAAGTTCAAGAACTTCTTCCATTGTTGAGCATTCTGTAAGGGCACGGTTTGCGTACTCTTCCATCTTAGCTGTATCGAGTTTCTTCATCAAGCTACGTGTACGAAGTACTGATGTTGCTGACATAGAGAACTCATCCAAGCCCATTCCGACAAGAAGTGGAACAGCCTGTTGGTCACCAGCCATCTCACCACACATACCAGCCCATTTACCTTCAGCGTGAGCTGCTTTGATAACGTTGTTAATCAAACGAAGGATTGATGGGTTGTATGGTTGGTAAAGGTATGAAACTTGCTCGTTCATACGGTCTGCTGCCATTGTGTATTGGATCAAGTCGTTTGTACCAATTGAGAAGAAGTCAACTTCTTTAGCAAATTGGTCTGCAAGCATTGCTGCTGCTGGGATTTCGATCATGATACCAACTTGGATATTATCCGCAACTGCAACACCTTCAGCAAGAAGGTTTGCTTTTTCTTCGTCAAAGACTGCTTTCGCTGCACGGAATTCTTTCAAGAGCGCAACCATTGGGAACATGATACGCAATTGACCGTGAACAGACGCACGAAGAAGGGCACGGATTTGTGTGCGGAACATAGCATCTCCAGTCTCAGAGATAGAGATACGAAGGGCACGGAATCCAAGGAATGGGTTCATTTCGTGAGGCATATCGAAGTAAGGAAGTTCCTTATCTCCACCGATATCCATTGTACGAACGACAACAGGTTTACCGTTCATTCCTTCAAGTACAGCCTTGTAAGCTTCGTACTGCTCGTCTTCTGTTGGGAAGTCTTGAGAATCCATGTACAAGAACTCTGTACGATAAAGACCAACAGCTTCAGCACCGTTGTCATTGACACCTTCAACGTCTTTTGGAGTACCGATGTTGGCAGCCAATTCAAAGTGTTTGCCATCAGCAGTTACTGTTTTAGCATCTTTCAAGAGAGCCCATTCAGCTTTTTGTTTCGCATAAGCTTCACCAGCAGCCTTGAATTCAGCCGCTTGCTCATCTGTTGGATTGATAATAACCTCACCTGTGATACCGTTAACGGCAAGAAGGTCACCGTCTTTAACGATTTCAGTGATGTTGTTTGTACCCAATACTGCTGCAATTTCAAGTGTACGTGCCATGATAGCTGAGTGACTTGTACGTCCACCAATGTTTGTTACAAAAGCTTTTACAAAGTTTTTGTCCAATTGAGCTGTATCTGAAGGAGTCAAGTCATGCGCAATCACGATCACTTCTTCATTGATAGAAGCTGGGTTTGGCAATTTTTTACCAAGGAGGTTTGCCAATACACGTTTTGTCACGTCGCGGATATCCGCTGCGCGTTCTTGCATGTATGGGTTGTCTTCCATGCCTTCAAAGATAGTGATAAACATATCTGTAACTTCTTTCAGACCTGCTTCTGCATTCACTTTCTTCGCACGGATTGTTTCCTTGATTTGGCTGATCATTTCTGGGTCAGCAAGAACCATTAAGTGAGCGTCAAATACTTGAGCAGCTTCTTCACCAAGCGTACCTACTGCTTTCTCACGAATAACAGAAAGCTCGTCTTGTGATGCTTGTAGAGCGGCATCAAGGCGAGCTTCTTCTGCGTTTGTATCTTCGACTGTAATAGTCTCAAATGACAAATCCGGTTGAACGAGTAGATATGCTTTTGCAACTGCAACACCGTCAGATGCTGCGATTCCTTTAAGCATTTCTGTCATTTTCCTTATGCCAATCCTTCTTTTTCCATAGTTTCAGTGATAGCAGCGATTGCGTCGTCAGCATCTGCACCTTCAGCTGAAATTGTAACGTCAGCACCTTGGCCAACACCAAGACTCATAACACCCATGATAGATTTAAGGTTTACTGATTTACCTTTGTATTCAAGAGTGATATCTGAAGCAAATTTGCTAGCTGTTTGAACCAACAATGTTGCTGGACGTGCGTGAATACCTGTTTCTGCCACTACGTGGAAATCTTTAGAAGCCATAGTTTGACTCTCCTTTAGTTATTTCTTTTTTGGATTATATGTGATAACCCTTACAAGACTGTATTATATCACCTTCTAGATTATTTTTCAAGTGTTTTATGGACTTTCTTCTATTTCCTTTCAGATAACTTGCTGAAAATCTTCTATTTATCTTACCAATATACAGTATATAGTTTTTTTGTTTTGATAAACTTTGATAGTTCAATGAAAACCCAATTTTACACTCCGACAAAACACTATATATTGTGCTTTGTTTTTGAAACTGTAACTTTTTAGCACAAGATTTAGTTTAAAAAGTTTGACAAAGTTTTTTTTTCTGATATACTAAGAAAGTAATCTATATTTGAAAGAGGAGTTACGAAAATGGTAACCGTTTATTCTAAAAACAACTGTGTCCAATGTAAGATGACCAAGCGTTTCTTGGACAGCAACAATGTCGCTTATCGTGAGATCAATCTCGATGAGCAACCAGAGTACATCGATCAAGTTAAAGAGCTCGGTTTCAGCGCTGCTCCTGTTATCCAAACACCAACTGAAATCTTTTCAGGCTTCCAACCAGGAAAACTGAAACAATTAGCATAATCTTAGTACATCATCCAGAAGAGATTGCTTCTAGGGCTAACTTAGAGGCCTTTCTTTTGTAATTAGATAAGGGAAATTTTATGGGATTAAAACATCTTGAGGACGTAACTTACTTCCGTCTCAATAACGAAATCAACCGTCCTGTCAATGGACAAATCATGCTTCATAAAGATAAGGAAGCCTTGGATGCCTTCTTTAAAGAAAATGTAGTTCCAAATACCATGGTTTTTGATTCAATCACTGATAAAATCAACTACCTCATTGAACACAACTACATTGAAACTGCATTTCTTAAGAAATACCGTCCAGAGTTTTTGGAAGAATTGCATCAATTTATCAAGGATCAAAACTTCCAATTCAAATCATTCATGGCTGCCTATAAGTTTTACAACCAGTATGCCTTGAAGACTAATGACGGTGAATATTACCTTGAAAGTATGGAAGACCGTGTCTTCTTTAATGCACTTTACTTTGCAGACGGGGATAAAGCCATTGCGACTGATATTGCCAATGAAATCATCCACCAACGCTACCAACCTGCTACTCCTTCCTTCTTGAATGCTGGCCGTGCTCGTCGTGGGGAGTTGGTATCTTGTTTCTTGATTCAAGTAACCGATGATATGAACTCTATCGGACGTTCTATCAACTCAGCCCTTCAACTTTCACGTATCGGTGGTGGTGTGGGAATTTCCCTCAGCAACCTTCGTGAAGCTGGAGCTCCTATCAAAGGTTATGAAGGTGCTGCTTCTGGTGTCGTACCAGTTATGAAACTTTTCGAAGACAGCTTCTCTTACTCTAACCAATTGGGTCAGCGTCAAGGTGCTGGGGTTGTCTACCTCAATGTCTTTCACCCAGATATCATCTCTTTCCTTTCAACTAAGAAAGAAAATGCCGATGAAAAGGTTCGTGTTAAGACCCTCTCACTTGGAGTTGTGGTGCCCGATAAATTCTACGAATTAGCTCGTAAAAATGAAGAAATGTATCTCTTTAGCCCATACTCTGTAGAGCTTGAGTATGGTGTACCGTTCAACTACATTGACATCACTGAAAAATACGATGAATTGGTCGCAAATCCAAATATCCGCAAGACAAAAATCAAGGCGCGTGATTTGGAAACTGAAATCTCTAAATTGCAACAAGAATCTGGTTACCCTTATGTCGTCAACATTGATACGGCTAACCGTGCAAATCCTGTTGATGGAAAGATTATCATGAGTAACTTGTGTTCTGAGATTCTTCAAGTTCAAGAACCAAGCTTAATCAACGATGCTCAAGAATTCCTTCAAATGGGAACGGACGTTTCATGTAACCTTGGATCAACCAACGTGGTCAACATGATGACTTCACCTGACTTTGGTCGTTCTATCCGTGCGATGGTTCGTGCTTTAACTTTCGTTACAGATAGTTCACACATCGTAGCTGTTCCTACTATCGACCACGGAAACAGTTTGGCTCACACCTTTGGTCTTGGTGCCATGGGGCTTCATAGTTACCTTGCCCAACAACTCATCGAATATGGATCAGCTGAGTCTGTTGAATTCACTAGCATCTACTTTATGCTTATGAACTACTGGACCTTGGTAGAATCAAACAATATCGCCCGCGAACGTGGTATCACCTTCCACAACTTTGAAAAATCAGATTATGCTAACGGAAGCTACTTCAACAAGTATGTAACTGGTGAATTTGTTCCAAAATCAGACCGTGTTAAAGAACTCTTCAAAGATGTCTTTATTCCAAGTGCTGCTGATTGGGCTGAACTTCGCGAAAAGGTTCAAGCAGATGGACTTTATCACCAAAACCGCCTTGCTGTAGCGCCAAATGGTTCTATCAGCTACATCAACGACGTTTCTGCTTCTATCCACCCGATTACACAACGTATCGAAGAACGTCAAGAAAAGAAAATTGGTAAAATCTACTATCCAGCTGCAGGTTTGTCAACAGATACTATCCCTTACTACACTTCTGCTTACGACATGGATATGCGCAAGGTGATTGATGTTTACGCTGCTGCAACAGAGCACGTGGACCAAGGGCTTTCACTCACTCTCTTCATGCGTAGCGACATTCCAAAAGGTCTTTACGAATGGAAGAAAGAAAACAAACAAACGACACGTGACCTATCTATCCTTCGTAACTATGCCTTTAACAAGGGTATCAAGTCTATCTACTACGTCCGTACCTTTACCGACGACGGTGGAGAAGTCGGCGCAAATCAATGTGAAAGTTGTGTGATTTAATTTTTATCTGAAGCAACCACATTTTCTCAGATTAGTAATTCAATCACCGTATTAGACTGGAATAAGCATCTATACTATGAAAAACTAAAAAGTCGGGCTTCCGACTTTTTGTGCGATACTCTTCTCAGACTATGATAAAATAGAGATGATTCGGCAATCGCATTATTACATACAGAAAGAGATTTCAAATGGAAACTTACTACAAAGCCATTAACTGGAATGCCATCGAAGATGTCATCGACAAATCAACTTGGGAAAAGCTGACAGAGCAATTCTGGCTCGATACGCGTATCCCCTTGTCAAATGACCTAGACGACTGGAGAAAACTATCAAACAAAGAAAAAGACTTGGTAGGAAAAGTCTTTGGTGGTTTGACCCTTTTGGATACCATGCAATCTGAAACAGGAGTTCAAGCGCTTCGCGCAGACATCCGTACACCGCATGAGGAAGCTGTTTTCAACAACATCCAGTTTATGGAATCTGTCCACGCAAAATCCTATTCTTCTATCTTCTCTACCTTAAACACCAAGGCTGAAATCGAAGAAATCTTTGAATGGACCAACACTAATCCCTACCTACAAAGAAAAGCAGAAATTATCAATGAAATCTACCTCAATGGTAGCCCCCTTGAAAAGAAGGTTGCCAGCGTTTTCCTTGAAACCTTCCTTTTCTACTCTGGTTTCTTTACACCACTCTACTATCTTGGTAACAACAAACTGGCCAACGTTGCGGAAATCATTAAACTAATCATCCGTGATGAGTCTGTTCACGGAACCTACATTGGTTACAAATTCCAACTTGGTTTTAACGAATTGCCTGAAGAAGAGCAAGAAAACCTCAAAGAATGGATGTACGACCTGCTCTACACCCTCTACGAGAACGAAGAGGGCTATACAGAAAGCCTCTATGACGGTGTTGGCTGGACTGAGGAAGTTAAAACCTTCCTTCGTTACAATGCCAATAAAGCTCTTATGAACCTAGGACAAGATCCACTCTTCCCAGATTCAGCAGATGATGTCAATCCAATCGTTATGAACGGAATCTCAACAGGAACTTCTAACCACGACTTCTTCTCTCAAGTCGGAAATGGTTACCTCCTTGGTGAAGTTGAAGCCATGCAAGACGAGGATTACAACTACGGTTTAGACTAATTTGACCAAACATTCAAAATATCATGGTTTGTTTAAAACAACCATGATATTTTTGTTTTTGTTTTATTTTGTTTTTTTCTATTTGATTGATTGAGCGTTTTATGGTAAGATAATAATAGTAGAAATCGAGGTGATAAGGATGCTAAAGCAAGAAAAACTAGATAGTATTCTAGAAGCAGTAAACACAAAAGGCACTATTACTGTAAAAGAGATTATGGAGAGTCTTGATGTGTCAGATATGACAGCTCGCCGCTATTTACAAGAACTAGCAGACAAGGATTTGCTGGTCCGTGTGCATGGTGGCGCTGAAAAACTTCGTACAGGTTCTCTCTTAAACAACGAACGCTCAAATGTTGAAAAACAAGGCTTGCAGATTGCTGAAAAACAAGAAATTAGCCGTTTTGCCGGCCATTTGATTGACGAAGGTGAAACTATTTTCATCGGGCCAGGAACAACCTTAGAATGTTTTGCTCGTGAGCTCCCAATTGATAATATTCGTGTTGTAACAAACAGTCTTCCTGTTTTTCTCATCCTAAACGAACGAAAACTAACAGATTTAATCTTGATTGGTGGAAATTATCGCTCTATCACTGGTGCTTTTGTAGGGACACTCACCTTGCAGGATTTGACAAACCTTCAGTTTTCTAAGGCATTTGTTAGCTGTAATGGTATTAAGGATAAGGCAATTGCTACTTTCAGTGAAGAAGAGGGCGAAGCGCAACGAATCGCCTTGAATAATGCTAATAAAAAATACTTACTGGCAGACCACAGTAAGTTTAATAAGTTTGATTTTTACAATTTCTATAATATCTCAGAAATTGATACCATCGTTTCAGATTCCAAACTGAGTCAGGAGACATTTGAAGACCTGTCAAAACAAACAACCATTCTTTTATCAAAACCATAAAAATTCCCCTGCCTTTGTGGCGGGGAATTTTTGTTGAATTTTAATCAATAAGTTGGGTCTCAGCTAGTTTCTTGTACCAGTGAGCTGATTGCTTTGGATAACGCTCCTGGGTTTCAAAATCAACATAGAAGAGGCCGTAACGCTTTTCGTAACCATTTGACCAAGAAAAGACATCCATCAACGACCAAATGAAGTAACCTTTTACATTAGCTCCATCAGAGATTGCATCTGCAATCACTTCCATATGTTTCTTAACATAATCAATCCGTCCATCATCGTAGACTGTTCCATCCACAAACTCGTCTTTGTATCCGAGACCATTCTCTGTGATGTAGATTTTTTTGTAATTTGGATAATCTTTCTTCACGCGCATGATTTGATCATACAAACCTTGAGGGTAGATAATCCAATCCCAATCCGTACGTGGGACATAGTCAGGCGCCACTCGACGTCCAACTCCCTTAATCTGATACTTAGAGCTTCCTTTTTCACCCTTACCGTTATGAATGATTTCTGTTTCGCCATCAAAGGCTTGCATCCAATCACTCATATAGTAATTAATTCCAAGAAAGTCGTTCAAGTCTTTTGCAGCTTCTAGCACAGCGAAGTCTTCTTCACGCAGATCTAAGCTTCCACCGTTGACTGCTAAGATATGGTTGACACCTTCCATGGTTTCTTCGGAATATCGTCCTAGATAAGTCGCATCCAAAATAAATTTATTATGGATGATATCTTCCAACTCAGCAGCGCGAACATCTGCTTGATTTTCAGGATCTAGAGGATATTTAGTAGGCAGGGCGTGAACCACACCAATTTCCCCTTTATAGCCTTTATCTTTATATAGTTTGACTGCACGCGCATGCGACACCATCATATTGTGATGAGATTGGAAGACTTTGGCAAGGTCGTACTGAATACCTGGAGGGAATTTCCCAACCAAGTATTGACCATCACCAATTGGCCCAATTTCATTAAAGGTTGTCCAATAGTTTATTTCTGGGAATTCTTCAAAACAGAAAGCAGCGTAGTCTACAAAGTGTTCAATGTTTTCACGGTTTAAGAAGTCTCCATTTGAATGTAGAGCTTCTGGCGTGTCAAAGTGATGAAGAGTTACAAAGGGCTCAACATGTCGCTTGTGACACTCTGCAAACAACTTGTGGTAGAATTCAACTCCCTTGTCATTGACTTTTCCGTAACCAGTTGGAAAGATACGTGACCAAGCGATTGAAATACGGATACCATTGACACCATACTCTTCTGCTAGTTTGAGGTCAACTGGGTATTTGTGATAGAAATCACTGGCTGGTTCAGCAGTGTACCAGTAGTTATCTTTGAGGTATTTATCCCAGGCAACTGGTCCTTTACCATCAGTATTTGTCGCACCTTCTGCTTGATAGGCAGCTGTTGCTCCGCCAAAAATAAAGTCTTTTGGAAGTGTTTTTGTCATTTGATTCACCTTTCAAGAAATAGAAATGAGATGGAGATAGAGTTGGGAGGAATTCCTCCATCTCACTTCTTCGCTATTTACCTTTTATTCTTCGAACTGCGCTTGAACAAAGGCAAGAGCGCCTTTTCCATCGCGAGTCAGTTTAATGTATTGCCCACCTTCTGTCTTGGCAAGTTTGATACCAAGTTTGTCGGTTTCGGCCTTCATGTCTTCAAAGTTTGAAGCAACTTGAGGAGCAAGGATAACCAGATCAAACTCAGGCAACATTTCACGGTGAGCACCATAGCCACCAGCTGCTGCTTTAACAGGAACCTTGTACTCCGCAGCTGCCTTGTTTAGAGCATTTGCCAGGAGACCACTTGTACCTCCTCCTGCACAGAGAACGAGAACATTTGTTTCTTCTGTGATTGTGTTTTGCGCTGTTTCTACACCTGCTTTTTCAAGAATCGCATCTGCTTTGGCAGTATTGAAGTTTGCTGCTACTTTTTCTTTCAATTCATCATTGGCTTTACCAGAACGCTCTTCTTCAAGGATTTGTTCATCATAAACCTTGAGGAATGGATAGTAAACGGCTACGTCAACAAGGATTAACAAAGCAGCAAGTACAAATGACAAGAATTGGAAGTTTGTACCGAGAACAATACCGAGCGGACCTGGTGTTGTCCAAGGAAGGTTGGCAGTAAATGAGTTCATGCCAAGCGTTTCAATAAAGAATTTAAAGATCCATACGTTAGCAATTGGCGCAAAGATAAATGGAATAAAGAAGATTGGATTCAAGACAAGCGGTGCACCAAACAAGATTGGTTCATTTACACCAAAGAAAGTTGGAACTACTGAAGCACGTCCGATTGCACGGTTTCGTTTTGATTTGGTCAACCACATGAACATGAATGGAACAACTAGTGTCGCACCAGTACCACCCATGGTAACGATAAACATTTGTGTACCAGAAGTAAGGATCTTGTCTGCATGCATCCCTTGTTGGAGAAGGTTCAAGTTGACTTCGGCATTTGCATAGGTAATAGCTGCGATTGCTGGTTCAACGATAGATGGACCATGAATACCAACAAACCAGAAGAAGGCAAAGGCACCAAAGATAATGGTAATGCCTAGATAGCCATCAGCAGCAGAGAATAATGGTGCAAAGAATTTACCGATTGATTCAGCTACGCTTGCACCAACAAAATGACGAGCTAGTAAATCAAGAGCATAAAGAGAAACCACTGATAGAGTGAATGGAATCACATCTTTAAAGACTTGTGAGATATTTGGTGGAACTTCGTCAGGCATACGAATAGTGACGTTGTTCTTAACACAAACCTTATAGATTGCTACAGTAACAAAGGCAGCAAGGAAGGCTGAAAGCAAACCTTTTGTCCCAAGGAAACCTGTCGCAAAGCCACCTTCAATCGGATCAGCTGCCAACATCAACAAACCAACAATCGCTGCCAACAGTGTTGACATATAGTTGATTTGGTTGGTTTTCTCCATGCTACGGTTTACTGAGTCGGTCAATGACTTAGCTGTTGTGCCAGCTACCAAGAGAGCTAGAATCCCCATTGAATAGCTATAAGGTTTCATGAGGAGATTAACAACATCATCAGACCATTTAAAGCCCCATGAGTTTGGTACAAAAGCAATCAAGATAAAGATACTTGAGAAGAGAATAACAGGCATCCCTGCAATGAAACCATCACGAATAGCACGAAGATAGATATTACGAGACAGTTTTTCAAAGAAAGGTTTTCCTTTCTCGATAAATGAAATTAGTTTGTTCATTACTTAACTCCTCTCTTGTAGAGTTCGATTAAATGGTACATCAAGTCTTTTAACAAGATAGTTGTCATCAAGTGGTCTTGGCCATGCATCATGGTCACACTATAAGCCAAATCCTCACCAGCTGCTTCCTTGGTCAATAGACTTGTTTGCGCGTGATGTGCTTCAGCAATGCAAGAACCAGCTTCTTCAACTAAGCTATCCGCTTTCGCGAAATCACCAGCTTCAGCAGCCTTCAAGGCTTCCAATAGTTTTGAACGAGCATCGCCAGCATAGGCTACGATTTCAAAACCTAACAATGTTACTTCTTCTCTATTCATGATAGAATTCTCCTTATGTATTTTTAATTAAATTTTTATGACAATAAACGTTGGATATGTAGAACTAGATAAACTCGTTCACTTTTATACAAATCAAGACCCGTATGTTGCGTAATCACATCATAAATCTTGGAACCAATCTCGAACGCTTTTGGATAGGATTGTTTAATGTGATCTTCCATATCCAGAAGTGATTGGTTATCATCTCTAGATCTGTCTAAATAATCCAAGAAATAATTCAAATGAATCATAAAACGATCATAGAAATGATTATTCTCTTTGGTTCGTTGAATTGCATAACCCTTTAGCACTTCTTCAACATTCCTGAGAATTTCTTTCCTCTTATCAATCGACTCAACCACTTGAACTTCATTCTCCCCTTCGGCATTGATGAAATGATAAGCGATCCGAATAATTTCATCCTCAGGGAAATGATCTGTCAACTTCTGACGATAGATGTCAAAGGCTTCCTTTGCGATTTGAAAAGCGACAGGATACTTAGTGGAAATATCTGGCAGATTACTATCCTTGTACCTTCCTTGTGCTAGAGCTTGGTAAGAACAGTAAATATGATCTGTCAAGGTTACGTAGAGATACTCTTGAATCGGATAATGATATTTCTTTGATAGCTTATCAATGATTTCATAAGTCACTGTGATAAAATCAAGCGGAACATCTTTGAGCAGAGCCATAAAGTTTTCTCTGGACTCTTCTGTCTTCATCCGAAAGATTTTCTCAACTTGTTCTTCAGCAATCAAATCCCCCTTCTTCTTTCCAAATGCAATCCCCTTACCAATCACAATCACTTCTTCTCCCTTGTCATTTCTGACAAGAGAGACGTTGTGATTCATTGGGTTTAGAATTCGATACATGGCAACCTCCTTTTATCTCTTAAAGGTATATGAGTATAAAAAATGACCACAAATGAACTAGAAAATCTATTGATTTCTAATCCACCTGTGATCATGCCTAATATTACTTAGTAACACTCACCTTGTATTAACTTGTGATTTAAGTATAGCACAAGTCAGTTTTTTTGTAAACCTTTACATTCAACTTTTTTTAAATTTTTTATTTAGATCAATGTTCCTAAGATTAGGGGGGAAAACTTATACACGTTCAGTCCATGAAGTCGCTGTGGTTTGGAGAACTTTGTTGAGTTCATCAATGTTCTCAAATCCAGTTGTGCGAAGCCATTCACGAGCTGCTGCTTCACCGTCTTTGATGTAGGCTTCAACTGATCCAGCCCAAGTTGCACGGCCGCAAAGAACACCGTTGAAGTTTGCGCCTGATTTGTGGGCAAAGACAAGTGTTTCTTGGAAGAGTTTGGCTGATACACCCGCACTCAAGTAGATATATGGCAAGTTAGTCGCTTCATCTTGTGCTTTGAAGAAGGCTGCTGCTTCTTCACGAGTATGAACGATTTCACCATCACCAAATCCTTCAACGTATTTCACATTGACTGGAACTTCCACTTTCAAAACATCAATGTTAAAGCGTGGGTCTGAGAAGACCTTCATGGCACCGATAACCTTGTGTGGTTTCACTTTTGCGTATTCTGCAGAACCTGCATCAGCGATTTTTTCATCGTAAGCGAGGATTTCAAGGAAGAATGGAATGTCTTCCGCCACGCATTCAGATCCAATGCGTTCGATGTAAGCTTGTTTTTGTTGGTTGAGTTCGTCAGAGCTATCTACGTCATAGTAAAGCAAGAATTTGACAGCATCAGCGCCTTGTTCTTTGATGCGTTTTGCAGACCAAACATCCAAGCAGTCAGGCAAGCGTTTGGTGCTTGTTGTGTCGTAACCAGTTTTTTCATAAGCAAGGAGAAGGCCGGCGTTGACATCAAGCGCTTTTGTAGCTGGAAGACCATACTCTGGGTCAAGAAGCATAGAGGATGCGTATTTAGTCAATTCATCTGCAACCAAGACTTTGAGTTCTTCCATTTGAGCCACTGTTGGCTCTTCTGTTTGGTATTGCGCCATAAGGCGTTTCAAAGCACCACGTTGGTCAAAGGCAAGAGCTGAGATGATGCCGTTCTCGTCAGAGAGTTTTTGCAAGCGTACACGTTTATTTTCTGTTAAAACCATTTTATACCTCTTTTACTATTAATTGATCATATAAAGCTTGATAGTTGGCCATATTGACATGACCTGTCATCTTTTCTTGAGCATTGAGCATACCAAGGACATTGGCCTTGATGAGGAGTTCTTGATCAGTTTCCTTATGAAGAAGACCTGATGAAATACCTGCAACAGTAGAATCTCCAGATCCGACAGGATTGACTACCTGAATTCTTGGAATATCTACCTTGTAGAAAGTATCACCGTGTTTTGCAAAAGCACCATTTGCTCCAAGTGAAACGATTATCCACTCAATCCCTGCAAATAGAGGCTCTTGAAGAACTTCTTTTAATTCATCCAAATCCTCAGAAACTTCTTTCCCAAGAAGCTGAGACAATTCTTCGTTATTTGGTTTGATTACTGTTGGTTTATGTGGTGATTCAAGAACCGCCTGAAGGGCAGCACCTGAGCAATCCAGAACAACTGGTTTTCCTGCGCGATTAGCAAGTTCTACTAAGCTTGCATAGTAGTCAACTGGAAGACCTGCTGGCAGACTACCAGAGATGGCTACTACTTCCACAGTGTCAAGGAGATGCTCGAAATGAGCCAAGAAATCTTGCCCTTCTTGTTCTAGAACTTCAGGCCCTTTTTCAAGGATTTCTGTTTGGTTGTCTCCGTGGAGAATAGCGATACAGTTACGAGTCTCTCCTCGGATAGAGAAGAAACGTTTCGTTACTTTATCGTCGATATGCTCTACTAAAAACTCACCAAGTTTCCCACCGACCAAACCAGTAGCAACAACAGAATCGCCAAATTCTGAAAGAACTCGTGTAACATTAAGACCTTTACCACCAGCTGTCTTGGTCACGTCCACCACACGGTTGACAGTGTCAATTTTCAATTCATCCAAAGGATAAGAAATATCAATGGATGGATTCATTGTGACTGTTAAAATCATGCGTCACCTCTTAGTCGTGGTATTCACCGCGATCCCATTTTTCAAGGAATTCTGTAAAGAAGTTTGCATCTGCTTGATGAGCATTGTGAGTTTCAACGTGCTCAATTTTCGCAATCAATTTTTTATTTTCTTCTGATGGTTTGTATTCAGCATTGATGAAAGCTTCAATGATATCGCACATGAGCAATTCACCAGTGATTTTACCACCAAAACCAATAACGTTGGCGTTCAATTGTTCTTTTGCATAAAGAGCTGTTGTCATATCACGAACCAAGGCAGAACGAACTCCTGGAACTTTATTGACAGCGTTGTTGATACCAACACCTGTACCACAGATACATACTCCAAGATCAGCTTGACCGCTTGTAACGGCTTCACCAACTTTTTTACCAAAGATTGGGTAGTGAGTACGTGTGTGGTCATAGGTACCAAAGTCGATGACTTCATATCCTTTTGATTTCAAAAATTCTGAAACCGCCATTTTTTCATCTGTTACGATGTGGTCACATCCAATTGCAATTCTCATTTTTAACTTACCTTTCTTACTGTAATCTAATTAGCACATTTTGTTCAACATATCAACACGAATTTGGTGACGGCCACCGTCGTATTTACCGTTAACAAATCCTTTAGCAATATTTTTAGCCAATTCATCACCAACAAGTTGTGCACCCATAGTGATCATACGTGAGTTGTTGTGTCCACGAGTCATATAAGCTGAACGTTCGTCAGATACTTCTGCAGCAACCATTCCTTTGATTTTAGTTGCAACCATAAATGGACCAGCTCCATAAGCATCAATCACGATACCAAGATTTTGTTCTTCTTTGTTTACTTCTGCAGCAACAGCAAGAGTCACATCAACAAAATCTTGACCTTCAGCTGTAACATCCACAACGTGGAAGTTTTCTTTTTCCAAGAAGTCTTTCACAACTTCTTTCAATCTCAAACCTGCAGCATCTGCACCGATAACAATAGACATATTGTATACTCCTTTTTATTTTTCTAGGCTAGTAAAGACTTTTATAGTTAGCAGTTTACCTACAAAAGATTTTCTAGCAGTTTATTGACAAATTTGATTGAATGAGATGAATATCACCTTATCCAAGTCCAGGAAATCAAGTTCCTAGAAACAAACTTTCTCCTCGAAAGAGAATATAACAAGTGATTATTTGTTTGTTACAAACATCATTTGTTGCTTACAAACATAATATACTCCTATTTATAGAAAAAGTCAACAGTAAATGTTTGTTTTTGTGGTTTTTTATCTAAAATATTTCAATATCAAAGCCAATCTGATCTACTTGACCAGGTTCTAAGAGACGAACGTTTTTCTTATCTTCTAAATGATCTCCTTCTTCAAGAGATGTTGATAATCCAGACCAAGGTTCAAAGGCAATGAACGGTCCCTTATTCAAAGTTGACCAAATGATGAGATTTGAAAACTCTGCAAAGTGCACTTTTAATCCCTTCTCATGCTTACGAGAACGAAGGGCAATTGTTCTGGATTGTAACTCATCCAAAGTCACTGCATCTGTGCTAAACAAATCATAGCTAAGGTCTAATTCTTTTTGCCCATCCAACCATGGACTTCTATCTTGGAAGTCTAACATTCCTGTTTCTGGGAAAGGTCGTGGAACAGAGCAAGTCTCTTCTTTCTCAAACTCTAAATAGTAATCTTCATAAGTTTCGCCATCTAGTAGAGGACAATTAAATCCTGGATGTCCTCCTATAAAGAATGGCATTACTTTATTCGTTTCTTTATTATAGATTTTGTATTGAGTACGAACAATCTTGCTGGTCACTAGATAAGTGATTTCAAGGCGGAAGTGATAAGGATAGTTTTGATAAGTATTCTCATCATCTTCGATAGCAAAGGTTACGCTGTTTTCTGTTTGATCAACTAAGTCAAATTCTTTTTTACGGACCAAACCGTGACGAGGAATGTTTCCTTTCGTCTCCGTTCCATCTTCGTGATTGTAGAAGGCTGTATCTTCTCTTAAAGAGCCACAGATTGGAAAAAGAACTGGCGCTTGTCCACTCCAGTAAGTGGCATCTCCTTGCCACAAATACTCAATGCCTTCTCGATTCTTGAGCGACGACAAGGCGCCACCTAAGGTTTTAAACTGGACCGTTAACTGGTCTGATTTTACTTCAATTACCATTGTATTCTCCAACTATTTTTAGATTTTTATATAAAAAACTAGGTTGCCACTCCCAATGTAGGAAATTAACAACCTAGTTTTCACAATTTACATTTTATAGGAGCGAATTATTTAGCATTTGCTGCGTATTCTTCGTTACGTTTGATCATTTGTTTTCTATACCAAGCAAAGATACCTACATAGAATACAAGGAAGACTGCTGCACCAAGGATTGCTTTGATATCACCTGTTGTAGCATTACCGATTGCCCAACCAAATAGTTTTTCAATTGGTCCTTCAAGAGTTGAGTGAGTAATCAATTGAGATTGGTTCACACCTTCTGGGAAGGCACCTACACCTTTAGCAAGTTCTGTTGCGAATGGTGCGATAAGAGTACCAGAAAGAAGGAAGAGAGGCAACAAGAGTGTTCCGAAGATAATCATACGGAGCAATTTACCACGTGTAACAACCAAGAGAGCTGGAGTTACACCCATAGCGATGATACCTGCAAGTGGCAAGATACCATTACCGACATTAGAAAGAAGCACAGCTTCTACTAGCATGATTGGAGCAAGTACGTTTGCACAAGCCCAGATTTCAGCACGACCAGCGATGAAAGGCCAGTCAAGACCGATGTTGAATTTACGTCCTTGAAGACGTTTAGTAGCAACGTTTGTAATACCTTGTGAAAGTGGTTCTACGGCTGCGATGAACCAAGATCCGATAAGTGAGAAGAGTTCCAAAGCTACACCGGCAGTCAAACCAAGGCTCAACCAACCTTTAATAACAAGTTCCCATTTATCAGCTCCTTCTACACCTGCAACTGGGTGTGGAGTCCCCATCAAACCAATAACGATACCAAGAATGAAACCGATGAAGAATTTAGATCCCCAGAAACCGATTTTCTTGTTCAATTTTGCAGCGTCAAAGTCATATTTATCAAGACCTGGGAAGAATTTTTCAAAAATCTTATCCAAAACCATGATAACTGGGTTCATCATGTAGTTCATGTGAGTTGAAGTCATTGGTGATGAACTTGGTGCATTAAGAAGGTCGTCGAATGTTGGTTTCATCAAGTCAGAGTTAATGATTTTCAAAACACCTACAAGGACAACTGCTGCAGTTGCGATGAAAAGTGAAACTCCTTGGCTAACACCATTGTTGTCTGCATACCATTTGATCAAAAGACCAGTGATTGACAAGTGCCAGATATCAAAGATATCAACGTCAAGTGTGTCCGTTTTCTTCATTGCAAGCATCACAACGTTGACAATCAACATCACAAGCAAGAAGTAAAGTGTCCAGGCAGATCCCCAAGTAATCGTAGCAAGTGGTGCCCAACCAACGTCAGTGATGTTTAACTGAATACCTGTGTTTTCAACGAATTTCGCAAGTGATGCTGAGAAAGCTCCGTTGAGCATACCGATGATGGCACCGATACCAGTAAGGGCGATGGCAAGTTTAATACCACCTTCAAGCGCTTTGGAGAATTTCACTCCAAATAGTAAGGCCAATACTGTCAAGATGATCAGCATGATGATAGGACCACCCATTTCCAAGACTGGCTTGAAAATCTTATTGGCTAGTTCGATAATGACATCCATAATAGTTCCTCCCGTTTTTTTTTAGTTATATGAATGTTAACAAGATAAAGAATAAATTAGCTTAGTCCGTGTTCTTTGATAGCTGCTTCAATATTGTCAAATACTGGAGCGCTCATTGCTGGAATACGGAACAAGATTGGTCCAGCTTCAATTACTGGAATACCAGGTTCAAAACCAAGGTCAGTTGCAGCGATTGGTGTAAAGATATCATAGCCCTTGATAAGGTCTTCGTTTACATCTTTCACCATGACGGCATCACAGTGAACGTCATAACCACGGTTTGAAAGTTCTTCTTCTAGAGCACTTTTAATTTGGTGACTTGAGTTAACACCTGCACCGCAGGCAGCAAGAATTTTAATCATTTGGATTTCCTCCGATTTTATATTTTAATAGACAAGATTAAGCGGTTGCTTCAGCAATGTAAGCATAAAGTTTTTCTGGTTCGGAAATTTTTGATAAATCTTCCAGATGTCCATTTCCTGTGAAAAAGTCCATCAACTGAGCCAGAATATTTGTTTGACTTGAACTTGAGTTGTTAATGATAAAGAAGAGTAGGGATACTTCTACTTCCTTATCAGGAGCTATCATATTGTGAAAAGTTACTGGTTTTTCTAATCGAACAACCACCACTTTCTCAGCTAGATTATGAACAATATCTGTATGAGGAATCGCTACATTTGGCAAGTCCTTACCTAGAAATTCCATATCTAAACCAGTTGGAAATGACTTTTCACGCGTGATCAAGGCTTCACGATAAGTTGGAGTTACAATTTCTCGTTCTTCCAACAGGGTTGCTACCTGATCAAAGAGTTGTTCTTGATTATCCGCTTCTAAGCAAAACACGAGGTCTTTGTCAAAGAAATGATCTAATCCCATAACATTTTCCCTTCTTTCAATTATCTTTTATGCTATAAGTATAACACTATATGAAATCGTTGTCAATAATTTTTTGTTTTATTTTGTTCATTTTTTTGTAATTTTTGTTTCATTTAAAGAATACAATCAATATCAAACACTCTTGTTATAAAATCCACAAAAAAAGAAGGTCCAAGCCTTCTTCTCTTTCCTTACTTAATGGTAGATAAAATCTCTTCTAACTTATGGTAGTCCTTTACACTATCAATTTCATAGATGCTATTTCCTTCTAATTCTTCGACATAGACATCCAATTCTTTGATATTATCCTTAACCATGTTATCCCAGTAGAGATCAACAAATTCACCACTTTCGTAAGCTTTGTCAATAAAGCTAACAATCTTCTCTGCTGTTGGTGCATCCCAGAATGAAACTCCGCTCAGAATGCGACCAGCCTTACTGTCAACAATAATGTCTTGAACCTTGTAGTCATCACCGTAAACCAAGAACCACTCGTTGGTACAGTCTTCACGATAAACGCTAAAATAGGTAGAACGTTTAAGATCGTTTCGAAACATATTTTTGAAAAGATAGTTATCTGCATCAATGACATAGCTGTTAGCCAAATCTTCTTTTACTAAATAAAGTGAGTAAAAATTATTGTAATCAGCATACTTGTCGTTAAAGATCAAACGGACACCATATTTTTCTTTTAGGTAGTCAAATTGTTCTTTGAGGTAACCGACAACGATGATAATCTCATCAATTCCTCTCTCTTTCAAAAACTCGATTTGGTATTCTACTAAGGGTTTTTGATTAACCTTAACCAAAGCTTTTGGGGTATTTTCAGTCATAGGGCGTAGACGAGTTCCTAAGCCCGCTGCTAAAATAATCGCTTTCACACGAATCTCCTTTATTCTTTAATAATAATATAAACACCAGCCATAACAATAAGTGAAGTGATGATTGTCAGCATATCTAGCGGTGCACCCAAGAAAAGCACTGCAAATAAGACAGTCCAAACTACATAGCTCACATTCAAACCTGTCGCTTTCGCAGGTTGTAAGCGATTAATGGCGATATAATAAGCTAAGTAGGAAATCATATTAAAGGCCGCAAAGACAAGCAAGAGGCCTAGTAACTGCCCATCTGCCACTTCTGCAAACGAATGGTGAGAAAAGAGCACAATCACAAGATAGGACAAGAATGAGGTTACTTGTCGGATTAACAAGGCTTCAATTTCACTTAAATCACTTTCCATAGCATAGGAGCTGAGAACACTTTCACTCCCCCAGGCAATAGCACAGATAAGGGCACAAAGAATCCCAATGTAAAACGAGTTAACTTGTTCAACCTTGTAGGTTTGAGCAATGATCGCTGCAATAATCAAGAAAACACCGAATACTGTATTCTTTGAAACCTTGTGTTTCAAAATGAAGAAGGCTAGCAAAACTGAAACTGCTGGGTAAATAGCTGATACAGATGAAGCTAGAGAACTACCAATATATTTAACCGCATAAAGATTGGCCTGCATACCAATAGGTCCTGCTAGTAAAGCACCGATAATTACACTCACATTTCGAATATTTAAGAAAATCGAAAGACGAACTTTTCTTTCTTTTACCAAAAGAAAAGCTAACAAGATAAAGATACTCAAGAAATCATGAGCAGCAGCCACCACAAAAGGTGAAAGATTTGTAAAAATTGAAAAGATATAAGCACTAATTGTTAGACCTAATCCCCAGAAGATACCAGAGAGCAGACCAAAGGAAACACCATTTTTATTCTTCATCCTAACCTCCATAATAAGTCAAACCTTCGACAGCTCTTTGGTAACGACTGACACCGTAATCTCCAAAATCAGCCCCTTGAGCTTCTTTGTACACTGTCCACAAACTCCAGATAGTATCTTGCAAGATTTTATAGATACGAATTTTCTCACGTGATACAGGCGTTTTGTCACTTTCATAGTAGGAAAGGAAATCATCTTCCTCTTGCTTTGTAAATTCAGACTCTAAGAAAAGAGCTGCCAAATCCCACATCGGGTCATTCATAGAAGAGTATTCCCAGTCAATCAAATACAAACGACCTTGTGGTGACTCGATAAAGTTTTCTGGTACCAAATCGATGTGACAGGACTTTCTATCAACACCCAAATCAGCCAATCTCTTTTCTAGTGAAAATACATCTTTTCTTACAGCTTCATAGTTTTCATAAGGGATAGGTCCCTCAATCAAGGATTCATATTTGCTGATTTCCTCAAAAGGAGCAAATTCTCCTCTTAATTCTTTCCCTGAAGTGTGGATGGTTTGTAAAATTGGTGCAATCTTTTCAAACTTGGATTTGATAGATGTTGAATCAAGAGTTACTGCCGATTCGATGTATTCATTTACTTTAATCCCTGACTCAATATCAAAGAGATAATTTTTGACATCTAAATCTAAATCCTCTAAAAGTTCAAGATTGTACTTTTCATTTTGACGATTGATGAGTTTTTCAGTCCCTTTACCAAAAAATTTCACAATATACTGTTTGTTGGTTGTTTTGACCAAATAGTTTTGGTTGGTCATGCCTCCCAACTGTTCAACACTGAGTACTTCCTCTTCATTAGATAGTAAAGAAGAAATTTTTTCTTTGATGAGTTTTTCCACAATTAACCTCCATCTCCTACACTTCCCACTTAAATACTGTTTTAAAAGCAGTATTAAGGTCTGTAGCAAAGACACGGTGAATGTCCTTGATTTCTCTCACAGGCTCTTCAACATAAAGGATATTCTTCAGACGATTCGCAAACTTTTTAACTTCCATCATTTGAATGGCCATCTCAAAATCGACGCGTCCTGAACGAGATGATCCTACTA
This sequence comes from Streptococcus sp. 1643, assembly GCF_006228325.1. Taxonomy (NCBI): domain Bacteria; kingdom Bacillati; phylum Bacillota; class Bacilli; order Lactobacillales; family Streptococcaceae; genus Streptococcus; species Streptococcus sp. 1643. The sequence continues at coordinate 840,113 of NZ_CP040231.1, read as the reverse complement.
ATAACAATCCTTTTTCCAAAGCATCTCGTGTATTGATATTAACCTTGTATTCACTTACTCCCATCATGAGAATCGTTCCCTGTGGACGAATATAGCGAATCAAGTCATTGATAGCTGGGCCTGTACCATCGCCACCGCAACACTCAAACCCATGATCAAAGGTCAAATCCTCTGGGATATTATCCGTGATGTAGCACTCTTTTGCAAAAGAGAAGAGCTCCAATTTTTCCCAATGGCGACCAATCACGATAATCGCTGCTTCTGGCAAGGTATAATTGATAATATTTGCAACCACAAAGGCCAAACTACCATCTCCAATAACAGCGATGCGCTCTCGCTTGCTATGAGCAAGATGCAGGAATCGATCCATAGCATGCATACCAACACTTACAAACTCGGTAATGGCAGCAACTGTATCTTCGATATCATTATAAGAAACGACTCGGTCTTTTGGAAGAGAGACAAATTCTCGCATAAAGCCATCGTAACCACTAGATAGGAAGTAGGTGCCAGTCATGTAGTTCTCGTAGAACTCCTTGTCACTCTGCATAGGCGGTTGATTGGGAATCATAACTACCTTTTGACCAACTTCATAAGTCCCAGTTGGATCGGAAATAACAGTTCCACAAGACTCGTGAATCATGGCCATTGGAAGCTTTTTAGCCAATATCTTTGGATCACGTTTCCCTTGATAGTAACGTTGATCCGCATGACAAACCGCCATATAATTTGGACGAATAAGGATATGATTCTCCTGATCAATGTCCTCTTCTTGGTATTTTACATTGATAAACTTTGGTTTTGTCAGTTGATAAATTTGATTAATCATAGCCTTAGTCTTTCTCAATCATGCTTTTCGCGATTTTCAAGTCTGTCACTGTTGTGATTTTAAGGTTTGAATATTCCCCTTTAGCTAGAGCAACATCCTTCCCTTTGATAACAAAAATCTTACATGCATCCGTCAGGATTTCTTTTTCTTGATCAGATAGGGAACCATACAAATCCATGAAATCCTTACAACGGAAAGTCTGAGGTGTTTGACCTTGATAAAGGTGAGCACGATTTGGAATATCAGTGATAAACTGACCATTAGTACTTTCAACAATGGTATCAACTGCTTCTACTACTGTGTCAACCGCATCATGATTTTGCGCCAGTTTGATATTGTCCTGAATCATGCGAAGTGTGATAAAAGGACGAACAGAGTCGTGGGTAATCACAATATCTTCTGGAGTGATTGGACGATAGGCATCAATAGCTTCTATAATCTTCTCGATACTGGTATTGCGATCAGCACCACCCTTGGTAATGATGATACGATCCTTGTGAAGAGAAAGATACTTGTCAACTAGGTCCTCAGCGTGTGACACCCAGTCTCCATGGACTCCAACTACAATTTTTTCAATACTTGGTTCTAAAACAAATTTTTCGATTGTGTGGATCAAAATAGGTCGATCACCCAACTCCAAGAATTGTTTTGGTAAATTACTGATTCCCATGCGTGTGCCAGTTCCTCCGGCTAGGATTCCTGCATAGATCATTTATATTCTCCTTTAGTTTATTCTAAAAAACTCATTACTATCTATTATATCACAATCTATCTTTATCATGAAGAAAAGACAGAGCGTCATTTAGTCTAATCGACGCACCATTTAAGGTAAAAAGTGAACAATATGTTACTAAATCTGTAAAGACCATAACAAATTAAGAAATAAAAATAGGTTATCCTCTATATTATCCGTCCAACGTTCGGTTAATATAGAGTTCTTTAGAATATAATAGAAACCTTAAAGAAAGCTTAAACGCATTTTTTGAATACAAAAATAAGCTAGGAAACTGTTCAAATTTGTCTAGACAACTACAGTTCCTAACTTTATTGTTTTTATTTGTAAAAGATGGAATAGATTATTTTTCCTGTTCTTGGTCACTAAGTCCTTTAACTGCCTTCTTAAACTCAGACAGCATTTTACCAATTGATTCACCCAGTTCTGGTAATCGTTTTGGTCCAAAGATTAAGAGCGCACCTAGAACGATGATAATCAATCCTGGAGCACCGATATCACGTAAAATTCCCATTCTTTTCTCCTTTCATTTTTTTCTTTATTATTCTCTTGCTAATTGCAATACTAAGCTCATAGAGCGAGATTAAAGGAATAGTCATGGCTAAATCGCTAATAAAATCAGCAGGTGTCAAAATAACAGCGAGTACCAATAAAATAAAGTAGGCATAACGTCTATAGGTAACTAAGAGACTTGGTCCAATCAAGCCAATCGACGTTAAAAAAGCGATGATGACTGGCAATTCAAAGATGAATGCCAAAGGGATAGTTGTTTGGAAAACAAAGTCTAAGTAGTTCTGCGCCGTTAATTGAGTTTCAAATAATCCTTCCCCTAGTCCTAAAAGCACTTGAAGTAAGGCAGGTGTTACAAAGTAGAATCCAAAGGCTAGTCCAAGTAGAAAGCAAATAAAACTAGCTGGAATATAGGCAAAAATGGCTCTTGCTTCTTCTATTTTCAAGCCTGGTTTGATAAAACTCCAAATCTGATAAATTGTAAAAGGTAGAGTAATAGTAAAGGACATTAGGCTCGCTAAGCGAAAATAAATCCACAGAATATCATTTGGACCTAATACAATCAATTTTTGATTAAAGGACTGAGTTAGATAGTAGTAGAGCTGATCTGCAAACAATAAAGCTCCACAAAAGACTATAGAAAAGCAGGCTATAACAGCAATGAACCTCTTTCTAAATTCTACCAGATGTTCAACGATTGTCAATTCTTTTGTATCCATCTACTTTTCACCCTGTCTCAATGTGACAACCAAAACAATTATCAAAAAGACTAGCTGACTTCCTAAACCTTCCCAACTTGGATAGATACCCAATAGGTCGATCGTTGGGAAACCTGATATTAAGTGATTTGGAGCCATATTAGTCAGCTGGAGTGCATGCAAACTAACACCTAGCATCTTGAAAGCCAGAGCATAAATCATCCATGTCAAGATAAAGAAGATCTTGTGAGGGAGAATAAATTGACTCGCCTTATTCATCAGAAATGCGATAACTAGCAAGACGAACAAAGCCAGAGAAATACCTAGAATAAACTCAAAATGAGATATTCTCGGTAAAATTCCTACATAAAATAGTATGGTCTCTGCCCCTTCACGAAAAACAGCTAGAAAACTAAGAGCAAACATGGAAATGAAAGAACCTGTCCTGGTCACCGTTTTCATCTGTGAATCCATAAAGTCATTCCATTTTTTGACCGAGGATTTACTGTGAAGCCAGATACCGATCAAAATCATCATCACTACTGCAAAAATACCAACAGATCCTTCAATGATTTCACGATTGGAGCCTGATGTCACTGCTGGAAAGGCAATTTGCAGGATAAAAGCAATAAGGAGACTAGCCATAATTCCAGTGATAGCACCACCATAAACCCACTTGAGTCCTTTACGCATCTTGGCTGCTTTCAAGGTCGTCACCAAGGCCATGACGATTAAGAGAGCCTCTACCCCTTCTCTCAGGAGAATGAGCATAGCATCAAAGGCATTGTAACGTGCGCTGGTATCAATTTGTGATAAATCTGCAATCAGTTTTTCTAATTTTTCTTGATATTCCTTCTCACTTCCCTTGACCATAATCACAGGGCTTTCACTTTCAACTCGTGTATAGAGGGAAGGATTGGTCGTGCTAACAGAACCCTCAATCGTTGGCCAGATAGTGATGAATTCCTTCATACTAGCTGCTCCTGATGCTTGGTCACCAGCTTGGAATTGTTCTAAAGCCTTCTTCAAAAGGGCAATACCGTCTTTGAGACTTAAATCAGAAGATGCTTCTGCGACTTCTTTTCCAGTTACAAAATCATCAATAGCCTTTTTTAAGTCTTCAAAGGAAGTCTGGATGGAGTTAAAATCAGTAGGCTCAGTTTCTATGCTACTACGCAAGAAGGAGATAGCTGTTTCAACACGTCCATAATGGGCCGTACTATTATCACGAACCACACTTTCATTGATGGTCCAAGTGGAATTCATCTTTTTATAGGCTTCTCGAATTTGCTCTATGTCTTTGGAAGAAATTGCCTTATCCAAAGTCTCAAAACGTGGTTTTAGTCGACTAACAAGCTTTTCTTTTTCAGCATCAAGATCTACCGGATTTTGCTCTTTCTCAAATGCAAGAAGAGCAGATGAAATCTGTGTCAGATTTTCTTCACTAATCTCCCCTGACAGAGCAAGTTTCTCTTTGACAACCTTTCCAGCTTCTGAATCAGCATGTTCTACTGTTTCAAAATCCATCGCCATTTCTCTAACTAGGGCCTTGGCTTCTGCCCGATTTCCATTTTTTAAAGCCTGAGAGGCATCCGTAATCTTTACAAAATAAGAACTCAGACTTTCCTTCGCACTAACTGGAGAAATAGCTAGCAAGAGAAAAGATAAAGCCAAGAAACAAATGTTAGTCTTCCAATAATTTCTGACCAATATAGCCTCCTTTCTCTATTCCACCAAAGCAGGCAAAAAGACCACTACCGATGTGTGTTACATACTCATTCATCTTGTCTGTAGCTCCGAGGTTGGTTTGAACCTTGACAAAATGATCTGGATCCTTTTGGAAAGAAATAAAGAGTAAACCCGTGTCAAATTGTCCAGTCTTTTCATCAATGCCATCTGAGTATGAATAGGATCGTCGTAAGAGTGGCTTATCTACCTCTTTGGCTAATCGAACATGCGAATCATCTGGTAAAAGACTCAAATCGACTTCATCAAACTCATTCTTCTTACCAAAGGGAGCGCCACTTTCCTTGTAGCGACCAAAGGTATTTTCTTGCTCTTCAAGATTGGTTCGATCCCAAGTATCGAGAAACATCTGGATGCGGCGAACAGCCATATAGGATCCATTTTCCATCCAGTCCTTGCTATCAGCCCAGACAACTCGGTCAAAATCCTTCTCTTTGGTCACATTAGCTGTTCCATCCTTGAAACCAAAAAGGTTACGTGGTGTCTCCAGACGATCTCCAATAGCAGCAAAACCAGATTGGCTCCAACGGAGAATCACCGCATTTCTCCCTTTACGGATAAGGTTGCGAATAGCATGAAAAGCAACTTGCTCGTCATCTGCACAGGCTTGGATAACAATATCTCCCCCAGTATATTTTTCACGTAGTTGCTCTTTTGGGAAGGGAGGTAAATCCTTAAAAAGTTGAGGACGTTTTTGCTCTAATTTCATCTTTTTCAGGAAACTAGCAGATACACCAAAAGTCAGCGTTAAACGATGAGGATTTAGCCCCACGGTTTCTCCAGTGTCACTAGGTGGCAAGAGGGCATTCGGACCATCTTTTTTAACCAATTCCCCCTCGACCAACTTGGCACTATAATCCGTCCAATCCTTGAACAACTGGATAATCTTATCCTTATCTGTCGTATGCAAATCTAGAACAACAAAATAAATATTCTTCTGCATAGGGGTCGTGATACCCGCTTGGTGTTTCCCATAAAAGTCAATCTTTTCATTACCGTACGAGATTTTTTCCTGCTTGTCTAACCTAGGTGCTAAAAAAGCGGAGGCACCGGAGAGACCTAGAGCTAGTCCAGCACCTCCAATACCCGCTTTTTTTAGAAATTCTCGACGGTCCATTTTTTTCTCAAAAAAATTTTCGTCTTTCTTAGTCATACTGCTTATTCTCCATCAAGAAATTTGCCCATTTGTGATAGAGGTTCACCAAGTTTTGTCACGGCTTCAGCCAATTCCTTGGTGTCTTCTTTTGTTAAGTCTGTATAAAGTTTGTAGTGCTCCTTGTCCGTCATATGTTTGTCCAACAAGCTATTAACAGACTTGAAATCTGCTTCCAATTCTTTAACTAAATCAGCATCTGATTTTTCTAGTAAAGGTTTAAAGAGTTGGAAAATCTTCTCAGCACCTTCAATATTGGCACGGAAGTCATACAAGTCTGTATGAGAATAAATTTCTTCTTCACCTGTAATCTTGCTTGTCGCTACTTCATTAAGCAAGTCAACTGCCCCAGTCAACATAACCTTGTAGTCCACATCTACAGTCGCAATCTTAGCTTTCAATTCCTTAATATCATTGACCAATTGGTCACCGTATTTTTCAGTCCCTTTTGTGGTATTATCTTCCCAAAGGATACGCTCAATACGGTGGAAACCAGACCAGCCTTCCTCAGTCTTATTTTCATCTACGTAGTCTGCCAAACGAAAGTCAATCTTGACATCTGACTCACCAAAGCTCTCAGCTATGGGTTCTGAACGCTCATAAGACATACGAACTAATGGATAAGCTTTCTTTGCTTCCTCCAGTTTCCCCTCTTTCAAAAGTTGAACAAAGCCCTCAGTATCGGTCAAAAGTTTATCAATTTGCTCTTGTACAAAAGTCTTATAGTCAGCAGTGGCCTTATCCAGCATTTTTTGCTTGTCTTCAGACAAGGCTGTCACCTTAGAGGAATCATTTGTCTCGGTTGATTTTTCAAAACGGACTGCACATGCTGTCAATAGCAAGGCTGAAGATAAAAGGACAAAACCTAGTTTTTTCATTGTATACTCCTATTGGTTCAGAAGACCTGAATTTATTTTACGCTCTATTATAACATGTATTTCCTCATTTTTCAATAAATTGTCAGAAAATTTAATGTTAGCTATCTAAAACTAATAATAGACTTTTGCCCCTAAAATTGATAAAATAAAAAAGAAAATAATAGAAAAAGGAAACTGTAAACCGCCATGATGAACATGCAAAACATCCGTAGTAGTTTTTTAAGAAACCTAAATCTTAAAAATGTTATTTTTATAGCTTCTATAGTTTATTAAATTATTTTTATTTAGATTCAATTTTTAAAAATAAGTCAAAAAATAGTCACTGTAGTATCTAGATTGTACAAAAAAGCAACACTGAATTCGATGTTGCTTTTTTTATATCTTAAATATGTTTAATTTAAAAAATTAGTTTTTAGCTACTACTTTCTTAGTTGCATCAATTCGGTTATTTGTATACTGAACCACATCTCTAATAGCTAATTTTGATACAGCTCTTGCAAAGATTTCCATGAAATCAAATGCTATTTCATCATTTATAACTGGCAAAGCAATATTCTTATTTTTAACAACATTCCAGCCACCAAGTTTCATTTTATAAGAATAAATTGGTAAGTCAGTTACTTTGTTGATAGCTCTGACTATGAAGAGGTACTGGTAATTGGATAGTTTCTGCTCTTCATCAGTCCATTTAATAGCATATGCATCTGATAAAACAGTAAATTCTCTTGACTGGAAATATGCTCTATACACATCACTGTTGGATGGAATAGAAATCACATCTTTTAAGATCGTTGCCCCTTCTTTTGGAGCAAAATAGTTCAAACCTTGGTTTCTAAAGCTAGAAGTCAAACAAGGTAAATCGTAATTATCAATCGCTTCTGTTGGTAAGTCTTTAGCTTTGTAAGGTAATTTCTTGGTACTGATACGACTAAATAGGCTACCAATACGATATTCTCTCCACTCCATAGAATCATAATCTTGAAGAGCTTTCAGCTCTTCATCGGACAATTCATAATTGTCCAATCCGCTTACTTTTAAGTAAGCGGATAGCTCCGCTATACGCTCTGCCTCTAGCTCCGCTATAAAGGACTCCATAAATTCAAAGTCTATTTGATTGTTACATGTTGGAAGTAAGATAATCTCCTCTTTCAACGAAGATAAAGTAGGATAACTAGAATACCCACTATATTTCGATAAAGCTCTATTGATTACTACAATCAACCATTGATTAAACAATTTTTCAATGTTAGGTTCCAGTATAAACATATTCTGACTAGAATACCATTCTTTTTGTCTTAACTGTGCATGAATAGCTCCTATCTGACTTATTGAAATACAGTGAGCTTTATTTGGTTTTGAATCTAATTTTTTTACATATCCTTGAAGTCCATAATCGGTTTGTGTTCGACCAATAAATTCATAAGTATCTGTTGACTTTTTAACAAAATTCATCTTTCCTGCATCATATCCACGAGAGGTTGAAATAGAGAACAAGTCATCTAATCTATATTCGCCCCACTCAACATTTGCTAATTTTTGATTGAGTGAGGCATCTATTTTCCCAGCATTTCATCTTCAGTAGATTGATTTTGTAAAAGATTGGAAACTTCCCAAGCTAGATAATTACTAATAGTTTTCTTGAAATCATTCAGTGTTGGTTTCAAGTCAATCGGTGCGGTTTGATTCCAGTCATCACCTTTTGATACATCAATATTACCTTCATAGTATTCTGATTCTGTTAGATAATGTAGCTTGCTTTTACCATATTTCACCAAATCTACCACTTCTTGATACTTTTCTTTAGCATGGTCTGTATCTCTAAGATTATTACTAGATTTCTTACGATTGCTTCTGGTATAACCATCATTTGTAAAATCAATAAATTTTACCGTATAGTCATTTTCGTGTGCTTCGCCCACTCGAAAAACATAGATATAGGTCTGAACACTAGATTTCCCTACAAACAAGTCTATAGGCATTTTGATACTTGCTAACAAACGATTAGACTTCAATATTTCCTTGTTAATTTCAGAAGCCTTACCACTACCAGCGGATCCCTGAATGATGATAGATGCATAGCCTTTATCCATCATAGAAAGTGCACGTTTAACAAAAATCATACCATTGCCATCTGCTGAATATGGAGGATTAAGGACAAATGCTGTCGCTGGAAACCTCTCGTCAGTCTTGCCATAGCCATACTTACCATTAAATTGTGTTAGAGAGTCTTCGTTGATGATGTTTGATGAACCATCCCCCATCATAATCATGTTTAGAACAGCAAGCATATAAACAGATGATAAGATTTCTAACCCTAAGAGTTGATTAGCTTTAATTTCGGCCTCTTTTTTGTATAGTTCATCAGGAGAAGTAATTTTAGCTTTGGCGTCATTAAGCATTTCATTCATAGCTGATACCAAAAGTCCAGCAGAACCAGTTGCAAAGTCCCAAACATAAGAGTCTTTATCAACACGAGCTAATTTTACTAATAATGTAGCTACGTATGATGGAGTTAGAACAACATCATTTAACTTATCTTGTGTAAAACCTAACCATGAATACATCTCATTGAAAAGTTTTCCAGTAAAGTCAGTGTTCAAACCAATCTTGTAGTAAATCCCCAAATCGTCAACAATTTTGCTGAATACTCGTTTTAATTGACTTTCACCATTTACAGGCTTGTTGATATTTTCTGTAGTTAGTGTATTTTTCAGCGTGCGAATGATTAGCTCTTTTTTGGCTTTTGGAATTTTTTTCTCTTTCAAGAAAGAGTTAACTTTTCGAATAACAATATCACCATCTCTATTTTCTTCCTCAGTTGATGATTTTAAATCTTCCTTATCTAATGGTTTTACTTTACCAGGTACACCTAGAGTAGCAATAATAGAAGCAGCAACTAGATACACACGGTCGTTTTCTCCTAAACCTTTTTCATTTTGATAAATATCATTGTTAAGTTTAGTTAAACTTGCATCAATTTCTTTCTCACGTTGCTCTTTTAATTTTTCAGCTTCCTCAGCAGTCAACTCCAAAGCTTTTACTTTCTCAATAAAGGCATCAAAGTTTCTAGATTTCAAAAAAGAGAGATCAGTATAATCATCTACTTTTTGACCAATACCAAAGTTATCTTTCGAAACATAGTAGACACCGATTTGAGTTTGAATTTCACCATTCTCATCTTTATATCCAGTAACTCCTATAGAAATAATATTGGTATAGCTTGTATAATGTAATAATGCGTTTGCATAGTGTACTGCCCCGTTAACAGCAAAGGAATTAATATTTGAGTAATTGGGTTCATTCTTACTCTTTCGATTATCTACCTGACCATCGCTATCAAGCTTCTCTAATTTATCTTTATAACCTTTATACTCAATTAAAATCGGCCAATAATCTGTGTGCTTATCTTGTAGTAATAATTTTGCATCAGGGCGATTCCCACCTTTACCACCATTCTTTGAAGCATACTCCAATAAAGCCTTATCGATTTCAGAATTTAATGTTTCTTGTTCTAATTTATAATCTAAATCATAAGATTTCAACCAACCATTGACTAAATCAGCCACCATAGGCTCAACCGATTGAATTTTTGCTTTCCCTTTTGCCATTTAATAAAACTCCTATTTCGACAGTATTTCATGCTATTATACCATGAATTATCGTAGATAAAGTATAATCCACAAAAAAATGTTGTTTACAAACTATTTAACAGTGCTTTCAAATTCATCTATTTGTTTTATTTCCAATAACTTTAGAAATCTATCTTCTGAAAAACGATGTGATGCTTTAATCAAAAACATCTCACTATCAAAATACTCCTGCTCAATATTACCAAATATATCTTTTTGCAAATTCTCTAATTGTTCAATATAAACTTCACTTGCTTCTAACAATTCCAACATAACATCCATTTCATTTTTTTCTGCTCTAGTAATATAGTACCCATATTCTTCTGAACTTCTACTTATATCTAAAATCATTAACTCATCACCTAGTTTTAAATCATCAAGTAAAATACTATAAGCTCTATTTCCTAGTGAATTATTTGTATTCTTATTAAGAATCGGTTCAAGTATGTCTTTGTTTGATTTACGAAACGCATCTTCAAAATTTTGAAAATGAATTATTTCTTTTTTTAATTGATAACGACCATTACTGTCTTTAGATTCATAAGTGTAATCACTTCTTAAAAACTCTAAAAAATTTTCAAAAATTGTTTCAGACACATCAGAAAGACAAAATAAATAAACAGACTCCGCAAATGTATCAACATGATTATTTTTAGAATCATTTTCAAAAATACATTCATAATTTTTATAATGTTCTGTATATTGTTCAAATGCAAGTTCTCTCGCATATGGAACATAATCCAATAATATTTTTTCGATATAAAAAGAATATTCCTCGTCACTTTCCAAATCTAAAAATAAATTCAAAAAGAAATTGAATTTATCTTTTTGTGTAAATTCTTTATCAACCCCCCAAAACAATTCTTGAAGTGTTCTAAATTCTAAATTTTCACTTCTCATTCTTTCCTCATCTGATTTTATAGAAGACGTTGAAATTAAATCAGGTTTCAATTTAATATTATCAATCAACGACTGAGCAACTGTAAGTGATAATTTTTCAACGAGTATATCTGAATCTAATTCTCGTATTTCTTTTATAATTTTTGGTTTATTTTTGTAAATGTGAGTATTTCTAATTTTTTTTAGTTTCTTATATCTAATATCTCTACTATTTCTCAAAGATACTCTTCTAGAATTTATCAACTCAATACGTTCATTTATTCGTTTCTGACAATTAGACAAATAATATTTCAATAAATTAGTTACCATAATACACCTCTATAAAAAAAAACGGATTATTTCAGCTAAGATTATAACATTCAATCCTTATATTTTCAATTTTTAGGTGATATGATTAAAGCATATAGAAATTACAAGTTGAATTTCTATTCGATATCTCCTGCTAGTGGAGAACTTGCTAGCTAGAAAGTTAAGAGGTAGTCAATATGATTACAAACTTGAAGCAGACGCTTCGTAAATTATATGCTTACAGGTTGATAAACTACGGAAACACAGCTTATCAACATATTACTAATGACTGGCATTTTGAAAATGTACCAACTCAATTAAAAGAGCTCTGGCATGGACAAGATGTTGTTTCTTTCATAACTCTATCTATCGCTTATGACTCAGATATTGATTTTATGTCACATCATGAGCTAGTTCGCAGGATTGATAATGAATATTATCTAATAGCTCGTTTGGAAAAAATTTTTTCAGACCTTAGAAAAAGAAAGTAGGTACTAATAATGGCAAAAACTAACTGGAATAGAACTCTTGAGGAGGTTCTCAAACAAAAAACACAACCCATAGTAATGGTTAGCGAGAAAACAGGTAATGAGTATACAACTGATGTTGTTCCTGTTTTGAACGTTGTATCAATTGGTTCAATTGAAGAAATTGATGGAAAATTTAAATATTCAATTGTAGACACAAACAACGATCTTGAATATACTATCAAAACATCAAATAAGGTTGAAGTAAAGTTTGGTACAATTCTTCAATTCAAAAATGTACGTGGCGGTGCAACAGCTAGTGGTGTAGGATGGTATGTTGCTGATTCAGTAACTGTGGTTCAACGCAATGCGTAAGCGTAGATTCAGAAGAATCAAACCAACTTCTAATTGTAAATTACAAGGCTATCAAATCTCTCTGATAGCTTTTGTAGTTACAATCAGTATAACTGGCTTGCTACTCTACATAAGTCTTTCAAATTCTATATTGGCACCGTATATTGCAAAACCGCTACTGCTCTTCTACTTACTAGATGCTATATTTTTATCGCTATTAGTTCTTCTATTCACAAAACGAGAAGAAGTATCAACAATTTCAATACCTTCAATGTCTAGCAAATCAAAAAAACTGGCTAAAAAACTGAAACAACTATTTAATGATAAACAAATAACCGATGTTCTAAAACTTTCAAACTCCACTAGATACGGAGATGAAATGCCCGAAATTTCTGTCTGGGTTAATGAAACCTTAATAGATGGATATATAGCCATTGAAAATATCGCTAATTGGGAGCGTGCAGACCGTGAAAAGTTTGAACAGCGAGTATCTGGAATACTATCAGGTAAATATCAACGTTTCTCTGTTGTCAACTCCGAACTAACCGCTGGAGATAGCTATATTCTCTTCTATTTTGAAGATACACTTACTTCACAGCGTTTGATTGTAAAAGACAATATAGATTCATTAAAGCCATTTGTAAACGATGATACACATGCAATAAAGCTATCAAAAGACCTAATATGGCATTCGGATATTGTACCCATGATGTCTATCATTGCACGAACAAGAGCAGGGAAATCAGTGTTAGCTGGTCGATACTTGGCTAAACTAATGTTGTTACAAGGTTGGACAGTTGAATACAATTCTGCTAAATACGACCGATACGTCAAGGAATTTAACGGTCAATCAGAACCTACCAAGATTGTTGAACGTGCTGAATATTGGTGTAGCATTATGGATGATCGACTTTCAAAAATCAATGAAGCAGGAAAAGAAAAGTATCTTGAAATGGAACACATGCCAAATATTGGCTTGTTCTTCGATGAACTCGGAAATCTAAATGCTTCATTAGAATCACTAGACAAGACTGATAAAGCATTAAAAGCAACTTCACGCTGGACCAATGCAATAAACAGACTATCTGCGACTGGTGGCTCTGCTGGTATTCATATCATTGCTATTAGTCAGTTTGCAACAAAAGAAGGGTTTTTACCTTCCTTGGCTCGTGTAAATTGCTCCGATGCTGTAATCATGTTAGGTGGTGCTGCCGATTCTGCTGATGAACGTAAATATCTGATGTCTGGTTTTGCAGATATGGCTAAAAGAAGTTATGGAAAAGGTCAGGGACTAGCTCGGATTTTAGGTTCTGGTAAAAAGTGGGAAGTGCCACACTTCTATGAAACGCCGTGGTTTGAAGAATAGTGAAATATAATCCATTTGTGTTTCAACTAGAGAAATCTGTTGAATTAACAAATGGATTCATGACGAAGCCGACGAGTCATAAGGTCGGTTATCTTTGAAAAAGATGAAACACTTTTAAATCTAACTATGTCTAACGCGTGCACGGCACTGGGCTTGTCAAGTGCCGTGCATATTCAAAAACCTAGGAATATCAAGTATTTGAGCGAATTATAAAAATTAGTTCTCTTGATTTATCTAGGGAATAGTTAGAAGAATAATTAAAACAAGGAGTTCTTAATAATGAACAAAAATAAAAAAGACGCAAACCTAACTGCTATCATGCTGGTCCAACAACTGGAAGATGAACACTGGAAAACTTGGCAAGATAAAACAGCTTTAAAAAAGGCTAGAGATGAAAGTAATATCCGCCCCCTACTTGAGATAGTCACTGATAAACTAAATAAAGCTGATATTACTGTTAAAGAGGCTTACGGAATCAAACACGATAAAGACGAGATAAACGTTTGGAATCAAGAATTGATGAAAAATGTAATCAAAAAGAAAGCTGAACATATTCATTTTCTCTTTAAGTTTGAAAAAGGAGCATCACTAAACAGAATAGCTCTAGCTGTTGGGGTTGAACCTCAATATCTAGAAAAACTAAAGTCTGGTCGATACGGATATGATAATTGTTTAGCCTACTTAGTCCATGCGAAGGACGAGAGTAAATATCAATACAAACCAGACGAAGTTGTTACTGTAAAAGGTGAAAACTACGCTAGCGTTTATCATAGATGTATGGAAACATGGGTTAAAGGTCGTGCAACCAAAAAAGCTAAGGAAACAGATCTTAGTATTGATTGGTTAATTGAAAAGATATTGTCCGGAGAAATAACCAAAAGTAATATTTTGCTTACGAATGATTATTACGCTATCTATGGACAACATAAGCGAAAAATAAATGAAGCTTTAGATACCGTAGGAGAGCGAAAAAGTTATAGGACTATTGCAGAACTTGAAGCAAGAAGCTTCAAGAAAACAGTTTTATTTGTTACTGCTAAAAGTGGGGTTGGAAAAACAAAATACAGCAAGAAGCTGATAACGTTATTACAAAATGTAGCTTTAAATTTCGGACAAACTTGGGATTCCTGCGTCACAGCATCAACTAATGCTTTTGATGAATATAATAGTCAAGAAATTTTGTTTCTTGATGACATCAGAGGAGACAGTTTAACTGTATCTGATTGGTTAAAACTACTCGATCCTTTTATGATTAGTCCAATATCAGCGCGATATCATAACAAAATGGGGTCAGCAAAAGTCATTATCATTACAAGTACCAAACAACCTATTGATTTTTTTGCAATTGCAAAAGGAAATATTACTGAAGATGTAGGACAATTTAATCGTAGAATTGATTATTTAATTAAACTAGATGATGATAGTGCAACATTATCAATCCCAACAAAACAATTAGAAGAAATTTTTAATGAAGAAGAAATCCCTTGGGGATTGCCTCCTTTTATTTCATATGATTTTTCGCAAGATAAACAAGTTACAGTTAACGAATCTATCGATATTCTAATAAAAACTATTATTCGCAATATGCAATGGAACAAAAAAAAGGTTATCTCTGACACCGAACAAAGTAACAAAGATAACCAAAATACTCAACAAAAATAGTCAACAACTACCTCTGTTGTTGCTATTATATCATAATTTCCTAAAGGAGTATAATATGCAATTTAAACAAACTACAAAACAAAATAGATTATCAAACTCTAATACTACAACTTTTGCACTTGTAAATAAGATTGATGTTATGAACATGACTGGATATTCAGAATCACAATCAAAAAAAATAATAAAGCAGGCTAAACTTATTCTTGTTAATAAAGGTTTTCAATGGTATAAAAATAAACGTGTTGGTCGAGTACCAATGAAAATAGTAGAAGATATACTTGGTTTTGAATTGAATTTAAAAAATGATATAATGTATAATGTACATGAAGATACTGCTAATAGGGAGGAAACCCAGTATGGTAGTAACTAAACAAAAAAATAAAAAATGGAGGGTTGATATTAGTGATGGCTATGATGCAATAACTGGTCTTCAAAAGCGTCACAGAAAATCTGATTTAAAATCACGTAAAGAAGCTGAACAATATGAGGCTGATTATCGTATCAATAAGCTACATCAAGTAACTCATAAAGATAAAATTTCTGTTTCGTATCTGTACTCGCTCGTTCAAGAAGAAGATGAACTTCGAGGGAATAAACGAGGAACAATAGATAGTCAAAATTCTTACTATCGAGTGTACCTATCCAGATACTTTAAAAACGCAGATATGCGAAATGTTTCCCTAAACGAAATCAAAGAGTATAGAAACTGGCTTAAATGTCAACCCAGTAAAAAAGGTGGATGCCTATCTAATTCTCACGTTAATCAGCAAATGATTTTTGTCCATAAAATGTTTGATGTTGCAATAGCCAATCGTATTCGACAAGACAACCCTTGCGACGGATTAAGGCGTTTGCCGAACAAACATAATGAAATGGAATACTATACACCTGAACAATTTAAAGAATTTGATTCACTTTTTGAAGAACATGAATACACTTTCCAACTTTTGTATCGGGTATTGATGTATACTGGTTTACGTATGGGTGAGGCGCTCGCTTTGACTTGGGAACAGATAAACCTTGATGAAAAATATATTGATGTTAAATACTCAGCGTATTATCGCAATAAACAAGTCTATATTGGCTCAGTAAAAACTACACAGTCAAATCGTAGAATATATATTCACGAAAACTTTGTAAATGAGTTAAAGGAATGGAAAAACAGACAACATGAACTACTGAAAGAGTTTAGTCAAAATGTAAATAGTTTTCAAATTTATCAAACTAGTCCTGAAGTTTTAACTGCTCCAAAAGTATCTAATTTTAGAGTTTTATTCAAGAAACGTTTACCAAAAAATTTAAAGCTAATTCGTAATCACGATTTTAGACACTCTCACGCTGCTTTTCTTATTTCACAGGGATTACGTAATGGAGAAGGAAAAGACTACATCTTTTTTACGTTGATGAAAAGATTAGGACACAGTTCTATAACTACTACGATAAATGTTTACTCTCATTTATTCCCTGAACAGCAACAAGAACTCGCCTCTGCCTTTGATAATTTTTAAAATAAGGCAAAATTAGGCACATAAAACACATAAATAGGGTATAAACTCTTTATACGAAAGGAATCTTAAAAATCTTATGATGAACATGCAAAACATGATGCGCCAAGCACAAAAACTTCAAAAACAAATGGAACAAAGCCAAGCAGAACTCGCTGCCATGGAATTTGTTGGAAAATCTGCACAAGACCTTGTCCAAGCGACCTTAACTGGTGACAAAAAAGTTGTCAACATTGACTTCAACCCAGCAGTTGTAGATCCAGAAGATCTCGAAACCCTTTCTGACATGACTGCGCAAGCAATTAACGCAGCACTTGAACAAATTGATGAAACGACTAAGAAGAAACTCGGTGCTTTCGCTGGAAAATTGCCTTTCTAATCCACAAAAAAAGAGAAACAGATGTTTCTCTTTTTTTCTTAGAAATCAAAGAATTCCATTACTTTCTTTAAGAGTAATTCCGTATATTCTGGATCGTCTTGAGCCATTGTGACTTGTGACTGGACCATTTCAAGATCATCAGTAATCATGCCATCTGCGCCGAGACGAACTGCTTTATCAAATGCCTCCGAACCATTTACGGTCCAAACATAGAGCCTCTGATCGGTTGTCCAGAGTTTATTGACAAAGTATTCATCCAAAGTCGAGTACTCCATAGTGTAACCCGTTGCCTTGGTTCTTGGGAAGATACTGTTATAGGGAAGAATAAAGTAAACTGGAATTTCAGAATCATAAGTCAACACTTTATCAATCACATGATAGTCTAGTGATTGCATCTGATGTCCATATTTCTTGATAGTCGCTCCGTACTTTTCGAGGAAATGGTCCATCATTTGCGGACTATCTTTTTTACTGGTCTTAATCTCAATCAGCAATTTTTGATTTAAAGCATTTGCTCGTTCTAAATAGGCATCAAAGCTTGAAATCTTTGTTTGATAACCATTCTCATAAATATCTGTATTTGTTAATTCATCCAGAGTCAAATCTTGCGGCGTAGCATTAATACCTGTTAAATTTTTTAGGTTAGCATCGTGCATCATCACGAACTGACCGTCTTTCGTTTCCTGCACATCCATTTCGATGAGATCTGGTTTTAGCTGAGCTGTTTTTTCTAAAGACTGCACAGTATTTTGAACACCATTTTTATTACTTACTCCTCTGTGCGAAATCACTAAAGGTGTATTGGTATCCGGAGATTCCAGATAAACGTAGCCTTCTATGGCAAAGAAGATGCTTGCACACCCCATAACACCCCATCTCATCAGATGATCTTTCTTTCTCCTTGGCATGATCTCCAACTCTTCTCCTGTCAGGAAGGAAACAAACTTCACTAGGAAATAAGTCAGGGTCATGTAATGGAAATTTTTAATCAAGACAAAATTAATCACACCGAGAATCAAGGATTCTTTTTGAGTGAGATTATCCATCACTGCTTGCGCAAAAAGCAAAGGAATTAGCAAACCAAAGAAGAAAAGATAGGTTTTAATGATAATGAGTAAGAGATGCCAAGAGAAGAAAAGGACATTTTTCTTTGTCTTTTGGAGACTATATTTCACACTTTCTCTTACGGTCTTTCTTTCAAAGAGAATCTTAGGAAGGGCAAACATAAATCGGACAGAGATGTAGAGAAAGATCCAAGCGGATGCTATGATCATCAGACCTACCAGCCAATGCTTACCTTCCCAATAATTCACAATAAAATCAGGAATAATAATCTTGTTGAGGTAGTAGATTTTTAAAATCTTACGGATGAACGGGAAAAGCAAAGCAATGTAAAAAAAGACAAAGGCCATCTTACAAAAGCTCAATCGCTTAACGAATAGAAAGCTCTGGTGAAATACTTTTCTACTGTACTCAATTAAAGTTCTCTTTTCATGATAGAGAAGGTGACGAGCCCCGATAAACAAAAGACAAATCTGGAAATAGGCAACCAGGAGATTGATTGCAATTAAGATGAGAAAGGCTAAACTGATAAAAGGCGAGCCTTGTATAATCGCCCAAAAGTTATTGTAGGAGATAAACAAATAACCGGTTTGTCTCAGAAGAATGCCAGCAATCCACGAATTTAATGGTAGCCAGACAAACTCAACCATCATAAATATCAAGAAAAATAGAAATAAAATCTTATCTAGGTTATAGTATATCTTCCTAAAACCTAGCTTTTTAGGTTTTTCAGGTTTCATAGGCACTCCTAGTCTAAAAATTGGGATAAATCTAAGCCATCGAAAGGATTATTCATAGAAAAACTGCTTTGGTTTTCTATGAATAGCTTTCCTTCATCCGATTCCAAAAAAGCTTCGTAAACACGCGCCGTCATGCGGGCATCTTCTAAACTGTTATGAGATTTCCCGTGAAAGCCTAAAAAATTTGCAACAGTTTGTAATTTAAGATTGGCTATGCCGTGTAGGTCAGAACTACGGCGTTCAAAAGCCTCCTCATATAGATCAACCTTATACTGGTCACGATAATCAATACCATGCTCCAAGAGAATAGGCAAATCACTCTTAGCTGCATTGTAACCAACGATAGGTAAGTCGCCAACAAATGCTTGAAAGTCCTTTAAAACTTGTTCTACTTTTGGCGCATCTTTCAAGGTTTCAGCTGTGATCCCAGTCAAACCATTGATAAAACTCTTCAATGGGGCTGTAGTATGAACATAAGAATCAAAAGCAGCACTTTCTTGTCCATCTTGATAGCAGACTGCTGATACTTGAATTAAATGGGTAACCCCCTCGTGTTGATTGAATTCCAAATCAAAGGCGATATAATCTCTTAATTTTTCCATTATTTACCTCAATTACTACCCAAACTAAACTATAAATAATAAAAGAAGCCATTAGGTTAGTGAGTAACCCAAACAGCTTCTTTATTTTCCTCCAAAAAGGCGAGCAAAAAAGCCTTTTTTGGTTGCTTGGACTTCTTCTTTTGCTTGGTCCAACTCGAGTTTCAAGGTTTCTTGATCCTTCATCGCTTGAAGAGTCAACTGTTGCTGTTGGTCCAACTGTTTGTCCTTTTCAGCAATCTGGCGGTCTTTGATACGCATCTGTTCATCTTTTTCTGATAACTGGCGATCTTTTGCCTTGAGCTGCTCGTACAAGCGAAGAATTTCAGCATTTTTCTCATCGACCAAGATTTCCATCAGTTCACGTTGTTTGACATCATCACTGACTGGTTCATCTTCAAAAATCGTTTTTTTGTAGATTTCTTCTAGCTTGATCAAGCCACTTCGAGTAACTACAGTTACACCTTTGTCATTTTTTTTCGTGTCCTCTTCTGGAAGTTCTTTGACACGATTGTTGATTGCTTGACGAGATAGTCCCAAGACCTCTGCAATCTCACTGACGGTCATTTCAATACTCATAATATCCTCTGAAACGTTTTCTAGCTTTTCTTTATTTAAATCTTATCATAAGCTAGATAAACTGTCAAATTTTCGCTTAATCCAAGGCCTTTAAAAAGGCTAGTAAGACTTGGGCAGAACGACGTCCAGCTTCGATAATAAACTCATCAAAAGAGATAGAGGCTTCGTGATTGGCATTGTCACTCATAGCACGAATGACTAGGAACGGTAAATTAAGAGCCTGAGCCGCTTGTGCAATGGCTGCACCCTCCATCTCAACAGCTAGAACATCTGGAAAGTGGGATTTGATACTAGCAATCTTATCATCTCCAGCTATAAAACTGTCCCCTGTAGCAATCAAGCCTAGGTGCCAAGTCTGTTCTAACTGAGATAAGTTTTCTTTAATCCTAGCGATAAAGTTCTTATCTGATTCAAAGTAAAGAGGTTGACCAGCCATTTGGCCATAAGCATAGCCAAAAGCAGTCACATCCACATCATGATAAGCCAACTTATCCGCAATCACTACATCTCCAACAGCAATCCCTTCAGCAAGAGCACCAGCAGATCCTGTATTGATGATGGCTTCTACTTGGAAATGGTCAGCTAGAATAGCTACACTCATAGCCGACATGACCTTTCCAATCCCACTCTGAACTAGAACGACTTCTGTATTGCCAACAGAGCCTGTGTAGTATGTATTTCCTAAGACTTGGATTTCTTGAGGTTTATCCAAATTCTGAGTCAAATATACGAGTTCTTCTGGCATAGCAGCAATGATTCCAATTTTCATTTCAAGTCCTTTCAATTACAAGAGTTTCATCGCTAAAATTAACAAAATCAAAAGTAGGATGACTGCAAACAAGATGCGATTGAGTTTCGAATTAAAAACATTTCTCTTGGTATTCTCAATGCGGCGACTCTTATGAATCGTTGGCTCTACTTCGATTGTTAAGGTATCTTGACTAAAACCGTGGTCTCTAGAACGTGAATAACCAAAATGTTGTGAAGACGTTGGTAGGATCTTTGTTTCCTCATCATCTTTAAGAGGTGGTCCTGATATTTTCTCACCACGGTTGGCACGTTCAATCATTTCGTCTGTTAATAAAGGTTTTCCCATGGGTTGCTCCTCTATTTCTTTTGTAGTTCCCAGTACTGAATCGCCATAATGGTCTTGGCATCACAGATATGACCTGACTGGATCAGGTCCTTGGCTTCCTCTAGGCTTACTTCTAAAACTTCCAAGGTTTCATCATCATCTTGTGGGCGAGGATTATCTACCTTAGTCAAATCACTTGCAAGGTAGAGTTTCAATTTTTCGTTGCAAAAACCAATTGCAGAATAGAAATCGTATAAGAGTTCTAACTTAGCTGTGTAGGCAACCTCTTCTTCCAATTCCCGAAGAGCAGCTGCCATTGGATCTGCATTTTCACCAGTTTCCAGTTTTCCTGCGGGAATCTCATAAGAAACAGCCTCGATGGCTTTCCGATATTGCTTAACGAGAACGATTTTGTCTTCGGCTGTCACAGCTAGTACACAAACAGCTCCATTGTGAAAAATCAAGTCACGTTGGGCAGTCCCCTTTCCTTCTGGTAGTTCCACCTGGTCTTGTACTAGTTTGAAAATAGGACCTTGATAGATTTCCTTCCGACTAATCGTTTTTTCTTCAAATTCCATGACAAACTCCTACTGGTTCTTAGGATGATGAGGTAAGCGTGTTGCGTACTCATCTTTGTTAACTTGTCGCCCACGGCCGATAGCAATGGCATCAGCAGGAACATTCTTGGTAATAGTTGAACCCGCTCCAACCAGAGAATTATCCCCAAGTTCTACAGGAGCAATAATAGTTGAGTTTGAGCCAACAAAGACATTATTGCCAATGACAGTTTTGTATTTATTTTTGCCATCGTAGTTAACTGTAATAGTTCCTGCACCAAAATTAACGTTGCTACCCACTTCACAATTTCCAATATAAGTCAAATGACCCGCCTTGGTATTTTCACCGATTGAAGAGCCTTTTACTTCAACAAAATTTCCAATGTGAACTTGAGCAGCCAGACTTGAACCTGGACGAATATGGGCATAAGGACCAACTGTTACACCGTCCGCAACACTACTTTCCTCAATCATAGAGTTGGTAATCACGGCTCCAGATCCAACGGTGCTATCTACGATATAAGTTCCATTTGTTAAAATAGTCTCCGCACCAATCTTCGTTTGACCTTTCAAGGTAACATTAGATTCGATTTGGACTTCAGGAGCAATCTCAACATCAATATCGATGTATGTTGCTTCTGGATTGACAAAACTAACACCATTAACCATGTGCTTTTGATTGATACGGCGACGCATCACTGCTTCCGCAGTCGCAAGAGCTACACGATCATTTACCCCAAGACTTTCATCAAAATCCTTGAGAGTATAGGCCCCAACCTTTTCACCAGCATTACGGAAAATACCAATCACGTCAGTAATATAGTACTCACCTTGGGCATTGTTGGTGTTGATGTTTTTAAGAGCCTCAAAAAGACGCTCATTGTCAAATACATAAGTTCCTGTATTGATTTCCTTAATTTGCTTTTCAAAGTCTGTGGCATCTTTCTGCTCAACAATACGAAGAACTTCAGCATTATCGTTACGGACGATACGACCGTATCCAAAAGGATTTGCCGCTTCAGCTGTTAAAATCGTCGCCACATTTTTGTGATTGATATGGAAATCCAAGAGGTTTTTCAAGCTTTCACCTGTAATCAGAGGAGTATCTCCAGCGATAACCAAGGTGTGGCCTGTACGATTTTGGAGAATAGGCTCTGCCATCATGACAGCATGCCCAGTTCCTAGTTGTTCTGATTGGGTAACAAAGTCTGTCTGACCGGCTAATACTTGCTCAACTAGCTCTGCCTTGTGACCAACTACAGTAACTGTTTTTTCAGGTTGAATAGCACCAACACTACGAAAAACATGTTCCAACATCGAAATTCCAGCTACTTTATGAAGTACCTTTGGAAGATCTGATTTCATGCGAGTACCTTTACCCGCTGCTAGAATAATGGCATAATTTGACATAATCTTCTCTTTTCTCTAGAAATTCCCTTATATTATACCATAATTTAGTTTCTTAGGAGTAAACAAACAAAGAAATAGGGAAAAGACGCCCATATATTCACTTTTTCCGATGTTTTCTTTGATTTTTTTACCTATTTACGTTAAACTATTTAAATATGAGAAAAAAGATTCATCCAGCTATTATTTTTACTTTATTTACTATATTTATAGCTATTTTGATCCTCAATAGACCAACTTATGAAGACCATCCTATCAAGTCAAAACCCAATGCAGTCCAGGTTGAAAATCAGGCCTTGCATAATCTTGACAAACCTATTATTGATGTCTCTGGTTGGCAAAGACCTGAGGAAATCAACTACGATACCTTGTCTCAAAATATTTCAGGTGTTATTGTTCGCGTCCACAATGGGGCTCAACATACTGAAAAAAATGATGCCGCTTATGCCAATGGTATTGATAAAGCCTATAAAAGTCATATTACAGAATTTCAAAAGCGTAATGTCCCAGTTGGAGTCTATGCCTATCTAGCTAGCCCCAGCAAGGAGGAAATGGAAAAAGCCGCTGAAGTTTTCTATAATGCTGCTTCTCCTTACAACCCTAGTTACTATTGGTTGGACGTGGAAGAAAAAACAATGTCTGATATGAATGAAGGGGTTGAAGCCTTTCGTGCTAAACTGGAATCTTTAGGTGCTAAAAACATCGGCATCTATATTGGAGTTTACTTCATGCAAGAACACAGTATCAATACAGATAAGTTTACTGCTATTTGGATTCCTTCCTACGGGACAGACTCTGGTTACTTTGAAACAACACCCAATACCAGTTTAGACTATGACCTCCATCAGTATACTTCAAAAGGAAGAATAGCTGGATTTGAACACCATTTAGATATTAATCTCATTTCTACCTTGAAGGAAAAAGAAGAAACCTTCAGAAAACTATTTTTAAGACCATAAAACAAGTGAAAATTGCTCTCTTTTTCACTTGTTTTTTCATTTTCTTCTCGTCTGTGTTATAATTGATAGAATAGAGAAAGAATTTTATGAAATTGAGGATTTTATGATGTTTTCATGGATTGCAAGAGTTATTAAGGGAATAGTCATCGCCTTAGGATTTATCTTACCAGGAATTTCTGGTGGTGTTCTGGCAGCTATTTTGGGAATTTACGAGCGAATGATTAGCTTTCTGGCTCATCCCTTTAAGGATTTTAAAGAGAATGTCCTATACTTTATCCCAGTAGCAATCGGGATGTTGCTAGGCATTGGTTTGTTTTCTTATCCAATCGAGTATCTGCTAGAAAATTATCAAGTCTATATTTTGTGGAGCTTTGCGGGAGCCATCATCGGTACAGTTCCTAGCCTCCTTAAAGAATCTACTCGAGAATCTGATCGTGACAAGATCGACCTAGTCTGGTTCTGGACCACCTTTATCCTTTCAGGCCTAGGGCTCTACGCGCTAAACTTTGTTGTTGGTTCTCTCAGTGCTAGTTTCGCTAGTTTCATCTTAGCGGGTGCTCTTTTAGCTCTAGGTGTCTTGGTGCCTGGTTTAAGTCCGTCAAATCTACTCTTGATTTTAGGGCTGTACGCTCCAATGCTAACTGGTTTTAAGACCTTTGATTTATTCGGTACTTTCCTTCCTATCGGAATTGGTGCAGGTGCAACCCTCATCATTTTTTCAAAATTAATGAACCATGCCTTGAACAACTACCACTCCCGTGTTTATCACTTTATTATTGGAATTGTGCTATCAAGCACCCTCTTGATTTTGATTCCAAATGCTGGAAGTGCTGAAAGTATCCAATACACTGGACTTTCTATCGTGAGTTATGTTCTCATCGCCTTCTTCTTTGCACTTGGCATTTGGCTTGGTATCTGGATGAGTCAATTGGAGGATAAATATAAATAATGGCAAAGAAAGTTAAGATTAAAAAAACCTTGGTCGAACAAATCTTGACCAAGGCGGGTATTGATCATACTGGTATTCAAATCAATGCGCTTGAGGGAGAACTTCCTTCGGAATATGATCGAACACATATCTTTAAAACCTTGGCTCTGCTGGGTGATAAGACGGGGCCAATCATCGGAATCGTTCCCATAACAGAACACCTCGCTGAGAAAAAACTAGCAAAGGTTTCTGGTAATAAAAAAGTCAGCATGATTCCACAAAAAGACCTAGAAAAAACGACAGGCTATATTCATGGGGCTAATAACCCCGTCGGCATTCGCCAAAAACACAATTATCCTATTTTTATTGATCAGACTGCTTTGGATTTAGACAAAATGATTGTCTCTGCTGGAGAAGTCGGGCATAGTATCATCATCCGACCTCAAGACTTAGCCAGCTTTGTAAAAGCGGACTTTGCTGACATCTTGGAGGAAGACAACTGATGAAACTCTATTTTGTCCGCCATGGTCGCACCCTCTGGAATCTTGAAGGACGTTTTCAAGGTGCTAGCGGTGACTCTCCCCTTCTTCCAGAGTCCATTGACATCCTAAAACAACTGGGTCAACATCTCAAGGAAATTCATTTTGATACGATTTATTCTAGTGATTTACCCAGAGCAGTTAAGTCTGCTGAAATTATCCAAAGTCAACTCCAGTCCCCTTGTCCTTTAAAGAGCATTCCTGACCTACGTGAATGGCAACTTGGCAAACTAGAGGGATTAAAAATCGCTACGCTCAATGCCATCTACCCACAACAAATCAAGGCCTTTCGCTCTAATCTGGCTCAGTTTGATACGAGGATGTTTGAAGCCGAATCTCTCTACTCTACGACTCAGCGAACCATTCAGTTTATCAAATCTCTGAAAGAAAGTCCGGCTGAAAGAATTCTGATTGTCGGGCATGGGGCAAATCTCACTGCTAGCCTTCGTACACTTTTAGGCTATAAAGAAGCTCACCTCCGCAAAGATGGAGGCTTGGCCAATGCTAGTCTGACAGTTTTAGAGACCGATGATTTTGAAACCTTCACTCTGGAAAGATGGAATGACACTTCCTATCAAGAAAAATAATGGAACTTGATCTTAATAGTCAAGTTCTTTTTAGTTTTCAAAGAATATCCGTGAATTTCTCTGCTATTTATGATAAAATGGGAGTATCGCAAAAAATGACTCATCGTATCAAATTTTGAGTAAAATTAGGAGGAACCCATGTCTACAGAACATATGGAAGAACTAAATGACCAGCAGATCGTTCGCCGTGAAAAAATGGCTGCGCTCCGTGAACAAGGAATCGATCCCTTCGGAAAACGTTTTGAACGTACTGCTAACTCTCAAGAGCTTAAAGACAAATTTGCAGAACTTGATAAAGAACAATTACATGAATTAAACGAAACTGCTACTATCGCTGGACGCTTAGTAACCAAACGTGGTAAAGGGAAAGTCGGCTTTGCCCATCTTCAAGACCGCGAAGGTCAAATCCAGATCTACGTTCGTAAAGATGAAGTTGGTGAAGAAAACTACGAAATCTTCAAAAAGGCTGACCTTGGTGACTTCCTTGGTGTCGAAGGTGAAGTCATGCGTACAGATATGGGAGAACTTTCTATCAAGGCAACTCACATCACACACTTGTCTAAAGCACTTCGCCCGCTTCCTGAGAAATTCCACGGTTTGACTGACGTTGAAACAATTTATCGTAAACGTTACCTTGACTTGATTTCTAACCGTGAAAGCTTTGAACGCTTTGTCACTCGTTCAAAAATCATCTCTGAAATCCGTCGTTATCTAGACCAAAAAGGTTTCCTTGAAGTGGAAACACCTGTTCTTCATAATGAAGCCGGTGGTGCTGCTGCCCGTCCATTTATCACTCACCACAATGCCCAAAACATTGACATGGTGCTTCGCATCGCGACTGAGCTTCACTTGAAACGCCTTATCGTTGGGGGTATGGAACGTGTTTATGAAATTGGCCGTATCTTCCGTAACGAAGGAATGGATGCTACTCATAACCCTGAATTCACTTCTATCGAAGTTTACCAAGCTTATGCAGACTTCCAAGATATCATGGACTTAACTGAAGGTATTATCCAACACGCTGCTAAGGCAGTTAAGGGTGATGGTCCAGTTAACTACCAGGGCACTGAAATTAAGATCAACGAACCATTTAAACGTGTTCACATGGTGGATGCTATCAAAGAAATTACTGGTGTAGATTTCTGGCAAGACATGACTTTCGAGGAAGCTAAAGCTATCGCTGCTGAGAAGAAAGTTCCAGTTGAGAAACACTACACTGAAGTTGGTCACATCATCAATGCCTTCTTTGAAGAATTTGTTGAAGAAACCTTAATCCAACCAACTTTTGTCTACGGACATCCAGTAGCTGTGTCTCCACTCGCTAAGAAAAATCCTGAAGACGAACGCTTTACTGACCGTTTCGAGCTCTTTATCATGACTAAGGAATACGGTAATGCCTTTACTGAGTTAAACGACCCAATCGACCAACTTAGTCGCTTTGAAGCCCAAGCCAAAGCTAAAGAACTTGGTGACGATGAAGCAACAGGTATCGATTACGACTACATTGAAGCTCTTGAATACGGTATGCCACCAACAGGTGGTTTGGGTATCGGTATCGACCGTCTCTGCATGCTCCTCACTGATACAACTACTATCCGTGATGTATTGCTCTTCCCAACAATGAAATAAACTCTTATCCTCTGGTACTTGCCAGAGGATTTTTCGATACAAAAAGAGACTGAGGAAAAACTCAATCTCTTTTCTTATTCTTGATTTTTAACTTGACTGGTGGCTACATCTTCCCCAAACCATTTCTGGCTGATTTCCTGAAATTTTCCTTCTTGGTATAGTGAAATAAAGGCTTGATTCAATACAGATAGCAAAGTTTTATCGGCAGGTCTAACACCCACTGCAAAAGCTTCACTTTCAAATCCAGCTGAAAAGACATTGTAGTCATTTAATATTCCTTCAGACTGGAGATAATAATTGGCATATACCCGGTCAATCAACAAGGCATCAATCCGGTCATTTTTCAAATCAATCAAGGCTTCATTGAAACTTTGGTATTGATTGGCCTTCTGATCTTTCACTCGATTCTTGAGTAGTTCGGGTTGTCCTTCAAAATTCAAATAGCCAGAAGATCCTGCCTGGGCCCCTAAAACTTTGTCAGTCATATCCTGAATTGAGTGGATATTTTGAGACTTTTTAGAGACCAAAACTTGTTGATTTTCCATGTAAGGAATGGTAAAAGCAACCTTCTCTTTCCGTTCATCTGTTGCTGTATAGCCATTCCAGATGGCATCAATGGTACCATTTTGTAGCTCGGTTTCTTTCATATCCCAGTCGATGGGTTGAAATTTAATCTGAATTCCTAGCTTTTCAGAGACAGCTTGGGCTAGGTCGATATCAAAGCCCGCATACTGGCCATTCTTTTCCTCAAATCCCATGGGAACAAAGGTATTGTCAAAGCCAATGGTAATGCTTCCCTGTTTTTGATATTTGGCCCAATTATCCTGATTTGGATCACTTGCCTTCTGAGTACAAGCCGTCAGGAAGAAGCTAAAGAACAGAGCAAGTACAAGGGCAATTTTCTTTCTCTTCATAGGCACCTCCTACTCCTACTTTGGATCAACCTTAAGAATCTGATCAGCAATGTTTTCCGCAAACTGAAGATCGTGGGTCACAACAATCTGGGTCATCCCACGCTCTTTATTTTGAAGGATAAGTTTTTCTACTTCTAATCGCAATTCTGGGTCTAAGGCTGATGTAGGCTCATCATATCCAATAATTTCTGGGTTTATCATCATAGCGCGCGCTAAGGCCACCCGTTGTTTTTGCCCACCTGAAAGTGAGAATGGAAAGGCATCTGCGTGCCCAGCTAACCCAAGTTGTTCTAACAAGCCACGCGCCTTCTTCTCAGCAACTTCCTTCTCCATACTCATCGTTTTTATGGGCGACAAGGTTAAGTTATCTAGAACTGACAAATGCGGAAAGAGTTGAAAATCTTGGAAAACAAATCCCAGAAGATTGCGCTTTTCTAGTTCGTCTATAGCTAGCGATTCACCGTTATAGTAAATTTCCCCTGAATCGATGGTTTCCAGTCCAGCTAGCATACGTAACAAGGTGGTCTTTCCGCCTCCTGATGGACCTACGATTGCAAGGATTTGCTTTTCAGGAATAGATAGGCTAAGGTTGGTTAAGATTTGTTTGCCAGCAAAGGCCTTGTTGATGTTTCGTAATTCTAACATAGCAATCCTCCTATCTGTAATAACTATACTTCTTCTCAAGTTTTTTCGCTACAATGGTTACAAGACCAATCATAATCAAATAAATCGCTCCAGCTAAAAACATAGGAACAAGACTGGCATCTCGATTGGCTGCTGTCCGACTAGCCAAAATCAAATCTGAAATCCCAAGGGCATAGACCAAAGAAGTATCCTTGACCAAACTCATGATTTCATTAAAGACGCTCGGTAAGACAATCTTTGTAACTTGAGGAAGAATGATATATCGCACTGTGTCAAAAGGACTAAACTTCAAGACCTTAGCAG
Organism: Streptococcus sp. 1643; assembly: GCF_006228325.1. Lineage (NCBI taxonomy): Bacteria > Bacillati > Bacillota > Bacilli > Lactobacillales > Streptococcaceae > Streptococcus > Streptococcus sp. 1643. The sequence continues at coordinate 810,493 of NZ_CP040231.1, read as the reverse complement.
CCTCATATTGACCTTTAGGAATGGTTTCAATCCCACCACGAAATATTTCAGCAAAGTAGGCTGCATAGTTCAATACAAAAGCGATTACAGCAGCAGGCAAACGATCTAAACGTATCCCAATGCTAGGGAGAACATAGTAAATAAAGATTAATTGCAAGAGCAAGGGAGTCCCTCGCATCACCCAAATATAAAGGTCAATCAGATAATGGAGGGGTTCCCAGCGGACTTGTAAAGCAAAGGCAACGACAATACCTAAAGGAATTGAAAAGATCAAGACCAGAACAAAGACTTGAAGAGTCATACTTGCACCGTTCAATAAACTTGGTAATATCTCAAACATATAAGACATACTGCACCTCCTAAAAATTATTGTTCTCATTATAGCATAAATAAACAATTTAGCAAGGGTTTTTGTAAAAAAATTCTATTTCTTTCAAAAAAACGTATCTGCCAAATTGACGGATACGTTTTTTTAGAGAGATAACTTTTAAAGTGTTTCTAAGAGTTCTTGCATCTGAACATCATCTGGAACGATTTTCAAATAAGCTTCAGCTTGTACTTTGGCTTCTTCAAAATACCCCAATTCACGCAAAAGATAAGTATACTGCTCCAGAAACTCAGGATTATCCTTAAGGTCAGACGATAGTTCCTGATAGAGCTCATAGGCCTTATCTAAATCCTCGATTTCCTGGTAAGAACGGGCAATCATCCACTTGGTCAGGAGATTTTCAGGTTCTTGACTTTGGAGAGCGATAATATCTTCGTACCGTTCTTGTTCCATATAAATAGTTGCAAGGCGAAGGAAAATTTCTTCTGTATCCTCTGCATCTTCTTTAGCAGTAAGGAGAAACTGCTCTGCACTATTAGGATCATGCAATTCATACGAAAACTGAGAAGCAGCTAGCAAGAGCCTAGTTTCAAATGGATTTTTCTCCAAACCTTGTTTAACGATACGAAGGGCCTCTTCCACCTGATGTTCCTTATGCAAAGCTTGACTGTAGCCATACTCATATCCTTCAAAATCAGGTGAAATGGTATCAATCTGCTTAAAGTAAAGAACAGATTTTTGATACTCTTCTTGGTCAAAGTAAAGGCTAGCCAGTTCAAAGGCAGTTTGGTCATCGTATTCTAGTTCCAAAGCTTTCTCTAAGAATTCAGTTGCGGCTTCAAACTTGCCTAACTGGGCATAAGCGTAACCAATTCGTTGATAGGTTGAGACACCCGTTTGCTCATAGATGGAGCGATTGTCTAATTGAGCATAGCCCTGAATGGCTTCCTGATAATTCCCTAACTCGCTATCCAACTCAGCCAAACCAAAAACTAATAAGGCATCGTCTGAGTAGTTTAGGGCTTCCAGTAACTTTTCACGCGCTACATCTGTCAATCCTTCCAACTGATAGAGGTCTGCCTTCAAGGCCAAGGCCGATACGTACCAGTCACTTTCGGGTGTGATTTCCTCAAGGTAAGCAAAGGCTTCCTCAACATTGCCATCCTCACTAGCAATGCTTGCTAAATTCAGATTCACTTCTGGAAATTCTGTAACGATATGTTGGTAAATTTCTTTTGCTTGAGGATAAAAGCCAATTCCCTCTAGATAGCTTGCTAGTTCGTAAAGAACTTCACTTGAATCTGTTTCGAGGGCTTCGTGAAAATACTGATCCGCTTTGGTTAAATCCTGTTCATCCAAAGCCTGGAGCATGCGTTGACTATTGTTCACTCTTGATTTCCTCCCCTTCTTCTTCATACAGACCGCTGACTTTTTTATACCAGTTAAAGATAGCTGAGATAACGACCTTGGCAGAAGCATAGACAGGAATTCCCAGCAAGACTCCCCAAATACCAAACATAGAACCTGAAGTTAGGAGAACAAATAGGACATTGATTGGATGGATATTTAGCTGGCTACCTAAAATAAGTGGAGAAACGAAGCGACCTTCAATCGTTTGTTCAACAATAAAGACAATAATCACTTTCAAAAGCATGACAGGCCCCGCTATCAAGCCCAAAACCAAAGCAGGCAACATCGCTAGAAAACTACCTAGATAAGGTACTAGATTAAGGATACCAGCCGTGATCCCCAGAGTCACAGCATATCTGAGACCAATAATTTTAAAGAAGATAATAAACATAATTGCCACGATAATAGCAACTGTAACCTGCCCTCTAACATAGTTTGACAACTGTTTATTAACATCTGACAAAACTTGTCCGACAGGTTCTTTTAACTTGTTTGGGATGAATTTAGTCAGGTAATCTCGCAAGCCTTTCCCATCTCTCAAAAGATAAAAGAGCATGAAGGGTACGATAATAACCGCAACAATGACTTGGGAAACGCTACTGATAAAGGCGCTAACCCAGTTAACAGCTTGAGAAGAGATTTTGCTGGCCCACATGGTCGCCTCACTAGAAACATTGGAAAGAACCTGCTCCAACTGTGGTCTAAAATCATCTGGCAAGCGTTTGGTTACAAGGTCATTGATCACCTTATCAGCATCTTCCAGGTATGTCGGCACATTCTTCGCAAAATTTAAGACTTGGCGTTGCAGATTAGGAATTGCGACTGCCAGCCCCCAAATGATAAAGAGTCCAATAACAACAAAAACAATACTAATGGCAAGGACACGATTGATCTTGTGCTTCTCCATCCAGTCCACAATCGGATTGAGGAGGTAATAAAGTAAACCAGATAAAATAACTGGCAACATGACAACTCCTAGAAAATCCAAAACTGGTAAAAAGATAAAACTAATCTTACTTAGAATAAAAATGTTTAGTCCCAGTAACAAGGTTACTAAAAATACAGTGATGGCTTTATTATCTAAAAACCACTTAAAAAACCAAGATAGGCTAAAATGTTTCTCTTTATGTTCCATAAATACATCCTTTCTGTCATTCTCTCATTATACCATTTTTAGACTAAAATAACTCTTTTTTAAAGTGCTTACATGAATGAATCTAGTGCTTCATGACTGCCATTTTGTGGTATAATGAACTTATCATTATTAAGAGGTATGGACATGAAAGAAACTGTTTATTTTGGAACTTACACTCGTCGCTTATCTAAAGGGATTTACAAGGCAGATTTTGATACAGAAACAGGCCAGCTTGCAAATCTTGAGCTCTTTGCTGCTGAACCAAGTCCAACCTACCTTGCCTTTGACCAACAGCAACACTTATACACTGTAGGGAGCCAGGATGGCTTAGGTGGAATCGCTGCTTACAAGACAGATGGCGCTTTGCTAAATCATGTGGTTGAAGAAGGCGCTCCCCATTGTTATGTGTCAGTGGATGAAAAGCGTGGTCTCGTTTATGGAGCTAACTATCATAAGGGTCAAGTTCTGGTTTATAAACGTCAAACGGATGGTAGCCTCATCCAAACAGATCTAGATCAGCATAGTGGACAAGGTCCTCATGAAAACCAAACTTCCCCACATGTACACTTTACGGATCTAACACCTGACCAGTACCTTGTCACCTGTGATCTAGGAACAGATGAAGTAACGACCTATGATGTTAGTCCAGAAGGAAAACTAAATAAACTCTACACTTATCACAGCCAAGCTGGAGCAGGTGCACGCCACATCGTTTTCCACCACCACTATAAGATTGCCTATCTCATCTGCGAACTTAATAGCACGATAGAGGTCTTGATTTATGATGGAGTTGGTGAATTTGAACGCATGCAAGTTATTTCAACCTTACCAGATGGATACGAGGGCTTTAATGCTACTGCTGCCATTCGTCTTTCTAAAGATGGAAAATACCTCTATGTATCCAACCGAGGTCATGATTCCATTGCAGTCTATACAATCCTCGATGATGGTAGCTTGGAATTATTAGAGATTGTACCAAGTCATGGTAAAAATCCACGTGATTTCGACCTAACTCCTGATCAAGAGTTTCTCATTGCTGTTCATCAAGATTCTGATAACGCAACCGTCTTTAAGCGCAATCCTAAAAGTGGTCGTCTTGCAGAGCTTTCTAACGACTTCCATGTCCCTGAAGCAGTCTGCATCAACTTCCCACATTAAAAAAAATGAACTTGAGTTTCAAGTTCATTTTTTTATAGTCTATTTCCGACATTGATACGGTTGATAGCACGTTGCAATGCGATTTTTGCGCGACGTTCTTGGTCAATCAAGTGCTTGTCATGGGCTTCTTCGATTTCTCGTTCAGCGCGAAGTTTCGCACGTTCTGCCCGACTGATATCAATATCACGAGCACGCTCTGCTGAGTCTGCTACAATAGTAATGATATCATTAGCAATCTCGATAATTCCTCCGTTCACTGCAATCCAGTTCACATGAGTATCGTCATCGATACGTTTCACCTTCACTTCATCAACCGCTAAAACCGCAATCATATTTTCATGTCGTGGCAAGATCCCCATCTCACCATCCAGAGTTCGTACCGATACAAAGCTGGCATGGTGATCATAGACGAGGCCATCTGGTGTCACGATCTGGACAGTTAAATGAGCCATAGATCACCTCTTAAAATCCCATTTTCTCTGCCTTAGCAATGACGTCTTCGATTGAACCGACACCACGGAAGGCATCTTCTGGTAGCTGGTCATGTTTTCCTTCAAGGATTTCCTTAAAGCCACGAACTGTTTCCGCTACTGGTACATAAGAACCAGGTTGACCAGTAAATTGTTCTGCAACGTTAAAGTTTTGAGACAAGAAGAACTGGATACGACGGGCACGTGCAACCAAGGTCTTTTCTTCATCAGAAAGTTCATCCATACCAAGGATAGCAATGATATCTTGCAATTCATGGTAACGTTGAAGGACACGTTTAACCTCAGCAGCAACTGCGTAGTGCTCCTCACCAACAATCTCAGGTGCCAAGGCGCGTGAGCTTGAAGCTAGAGGGTCAACGGCCGGGTAGATACCCAACTGTACCAACTTACGTTCCAAGTTTGTTGTTGAATCCAAGTGAGCGAAAGCTGTTGCTGGCGCAGGGTCAGTGTAGTCATCCGCTGGCACATAGATAGCCTGGATAGAGGTTACAGAACCCTTCTTAGTTGATGTGATACGTTCTTGCAATTGACCCATTTCCGTAGCAAGTGTTGGTTGGTAACCAACGGCTGAAGGCATCCGACCCAAAAGGGCAGATACTTCTGAACCAGCTTGAGTGAAACGGAAGATATTGTCGATAAAGAGAAGCACATCTTGGCCTTCTACATCACGGAAGTATTCGGCGATTGTCAAACCAGTAAGAGCAACACGCATACGTGCTCCAGGTGGCTCATTCATCTGACCAAATACCATGGCTGTTTTCTCGATAACGCCTGATTCTTTCATTTCCCAGTAAAGGTCGTTCCCCTCACGGGTACGTTCTCCAACACCGGTAAATACTGAAATACCACCATGTTCTTGGGCAATGTTGTGAATCAACTCTTGGATCAAGACAGTTTTACCAACTCCGGCACCACCGAAGAGTCCAACTTTCCCACCTTTAAGGTAAGGGGCAAGAAGGTCGATAACCTTAATCCCTGTTTCCAAGATTTCAGATGAGGTAGACAATTCATCAAAAGTTGGAGCTTTCTTATGAATTGGCTGACGCTCAGCGTCTTCAGCGAAAGGAGCATCCAAGTCAATCGTATCCCCCAAAACGTTAAAGACACGTCCCAAAGTTTCTTTACCTACTGGCACGGAGATTGGACGTCCTGTGTCCAAAACTTCCATTCCACGAGTCAAACCATCTGTTGATTCCATGGCGATCGTACGGACCATACCATCACCCAACTCCAAGGCTACTTCAAGGACGATTTTTGTTTTTCTTTCGTCATTTTTGTAGACGACAAGTGCATTATTAATCTCAGGAAGTGTTTCCCCTGCTGCAAACAAGACGTCTACAACGGGTCCGATAACCTGAGCAATTTTACCTGAACTCATCTCCTTCTCCTATTCTATATAAGATACTGTCGGTTCCTAGCTCAACTAGGTCCTAAGTTCATTTTGATACGAGGGAGGCAAAGCCTTATTCTAAGGCACTAGCCCCCGCTACGATTTCTGTAATTTCTTGTGTAATCGCCGCCTGTCTAGCACGGTTATACTGGATTGTCAAATCATTGATGACCTTCTTAGCATTATCGGTCGCCGTTTGCATGGCTGTCATACCTGCAGCATTTTCAGCTGTCTTGGCATCAATAATAGCCCCGTAAATCATACTTTCAGCATACTGTGGCAACAATTGCTCTAGAATCTCATCACGGCTCGTTTCCAACTCAAATGTCAAGCTATACTCTTCATCCGCTTCATTTGGATCCAAGTCAACAATCGGAAGCATTTGTTCCACACGCATTTGACTTGTGAGAGTATTGACATGATGGTTGTAGCAGACGTACAATTCATCAAAAAGTTCGTTTTGGTACATATCAATCGTTTTTGAAATAATTTTACGAACTTCATCAAAACTAGGTTGATCTGCCAAGCCACGTAGTTCATAGATTGGCTGAATACCACGAGCCTTAAAGAAATCAGCTCCCATACCACCGATACAGATTATCTCAAAATCTTTACCATCTGGATGGTATTCTTCTTTCAACTCCATAACGGCTTTAAGGATGGAAGCATTATAACCTCCAACCAAGCCACGGTCTGAAGTAATAACGATATAGCCTGTTTTCTTAACTGGGCGACTGATGAGCATCGGATTGGTTGAACCACCAGATCCGTTACCATGCAAAATATCCGTTAAAAGCTTACGAACTTTCTGAGCGTAAACTTGGAAGTTGCGCGCTGCTTCTTCAGAGCGACCTAACTTGGCAGCCGATACCATTTGCATAGCATTAGTGATTTGACTCGTATTTTTGGTTGAGGCGATTTTTGTTTTAATATCATTTAGAGATACTGCCATCTGAAACCTCTATTCTTATTGGAAGCTGGATTGATTGAGAAACTCTGTAATCGCAGCATCCAAGACTGCTTCTTCTGGCAAGTCTTTTGTTTCACGAATGGTTTCCAAAATCTCTGGATAATGAGCATCAAAGAAAGTATGGAACTCTTCCTCAAAACGAACAATGTCATCTACTGGAATCGTATCCAAGAAACCATGTGTCAAAGCATAGAGAATGGTTACTTGTTTCTCAACAGGTAGTGGTTTGTGAACAGGTTGTTTCAATACTTCCACAGTACGACGTCCACGGTTTAACTTAGCCTGTGTTGCTGCATCCAAGTCAGAACCAAACTTGGTGAAGGCTTCCAACTCACGGTATGAAGCAAGGTCGATACGAAGTGTACCAGCTACTTTCTTCATAGCTTTAATCTGTGCCGAACCCCCTACACGGGATACAGACGAACCCGCATCTATGGCTGGACGAATACCCGCATTGAAGAGACCATCACCAAGGAAGATTTGTCCGTCAGTGATAGAAATCACGTTGGTTGCGATATAGGCAGAGATATCTCCTGCTTGTGTCTCGATAAATGGTAGGGCTGTAATAGATCCACCACCAAGCTCATCAGAAACTTTAGCTGAGCGCTCAAGCAAACGACTGTGAAGGTAGAAAACATCCCCTGGGAAGGCTTCACGACCTGGTGGACGACGAAGCAAGAGGGAAAGCTCACGATAAGCGACCGCTTGTTTTGAAAGATCATCGTAAACAATCAAAACATGCTTGCCTTGGTACATAAATTCTTCCGCCATAGCAACTCCGGCATAAGGAGCTAGGAAGAGCAATGGAGATGGTTGTGAAGCAGAGGCTGTCACAACGATTGTGTAGTCCAAGGCACCGTACTGACGAAGTGTTTCTACTTGTGTACGGACTGTTGATTCTTTTTGTCCAATCGCTACGTAGATACAAATCATATCTTGACCTTTTTGGTTCAAGATTGTATCAATTGCAATAGTTGTTTTCCCTGTCTGACGGTCACCGATAATCAACTCACGTTGACCACGACCAATCGGAACAAGGGCGTCAATAGCTTTCAAACCTGTTTGCAATGGTTCTGATACAGACTTACGTTGCATAACGCCAGGAGCTGGCGCTTCTACTGGACGAGTCTTGTCAGTATGGATGTCACCAAGACCATCAACTGGACGACCAAGTGGGTCGACAACACGTCCGATCAGGCTATCCCCCACAGGAACTTCCATGATTTTACCTGTACGGCGAATGGTATCACCTTCACGAATATCTGTAAAGTCTCCAAGGATGATAATCCCAACGTCTGTAGACTCCAAGTTTTGCGCCATCCCATAAGAGCCGTTTTCAAAGATCAACAGCTCTCCACTCATGGCATTTTCAAGACCGTGAGCACGCGCAATTCCATCCCCGATATAGGTTACAACACCTGTTTCAGACACATCAAAATTGGGTTTGAAATTTTCAATTTGTTGCTTAATTAAAGCGCTGATTTCTTGTGCGTTAATTGCCAAAAGAACACCACTTTCTATTTCAAATTTTCTTTAACAACTCGAAGTTGTTGTTTTATACTCACATCAATTGTCTTGTGATTAGCAAAAATAACAAAACCACCAATGAGTCCTTCATCAATTTGTTCTTTGATACTCCGTACTTTCAGAGACATTTTTTTCTCTATCAAGGGAAGCAAACGTTCCTTCTGCTCGTCCGTTAAAGGATGAGCTGAGGAAATCGTGACTACAAAATGATTGGTTTCTATTTCAAGACGATTCAAACAATCAACAATGATATCATAAAAAAGATTTGCTCTGTGATTGTAAATCAGAACCTGAATAAAGTTTTGCATTAAAGGTGAGACAGAGTCTTGAAAAAAACCAACTGTTTTTTCCTTATCAGACTCATCAACTGCCACCTGAGCTAAAAAAGAAGGTAAGCCCGTTTCTTCTGCGACTTGCTTGATTTGATCCAAGTCTGCAAAAATCCGGTCCTCTTCTCCTTTTTCAATCACTAATTGGACAAAAGGCATGCTGTACTTTTCAATGACCTTTGCTGTTTTCTTGTCCATTAGGCTTCTCCTAGCTGATCGATATACTGATCAATGAGTTCCTTATGAGCATGACTGTCAAGGTTTTTTGAGATGATTTTAACAGCAAGACTAATCGTCAAATCTGCCACCTCGCCCTTAACACTTTGCAAAGCTTCTGCTTTATTCTGAGCAATTTCTTGATTCGCCTTCTCTTTTAAGCGACCCGCTTCTACTTTAGCATCTGCCAGAATATCTGCTTTACTCTTCTCTGCAGTCTCTTTAGCATTTTCAATGATTGTTTTGGCTTCGTTGCGACTACCAGCCAATTCATCTTCACGTTTTTGGGCAAGAGTTTCTGCTTTTTGACGAGCTTGTTCAGCTCCATCAATATCAGCAGCAATTTTATTTGCCCTTTCTTCGAAGACACTTGTCAAGTTTGACCACGCATATTTCTTAACTAAGACAATCAAAAGGATAAAAGAGCCAGCGATTAAAATAAAGTTACCAATTAATTCACCTACTGTTACGTGCATCTGTTACTCCTTTCTACTCTTCTCCATCATTTATCTTATTTCCTAAGTACATAGAAGACAACATGGTAAACACATAGGCTTGGATGCAGGAAATAAAGACAGAAAAGGCTGTCCAAGCCAAGTTAGCACCAAAAGCAACTGGATACCAATATAGAGCTTGATGAGATAGAGTGATTAGCAAACTAGCCATCACTTCTCCAGCAAAGATATTTCCGAACACCCGCAAGGCAAGTGATAAAAAGTTGGTAAACTCTTCTAAGATATTCATGGGAGTCATAAAGCCAGGTGTGATATAGGCTTTTAGATATTTTTTAATCCCACGGCGACGAATCCCTTCAATATGGGTCATCAGGATAATTCCAAATGACAAGGCCAAGTCAAACTGGAGATTTGCAGTTGGCGATGTCCAAAGGTTTGTCCCATCTGTAGTTTGAAGTTTCGCCATCAAACCGAGGTTATTTGCCAGTACCATAAATAGAAATAGACAAAGGAAAAAGAGCGAGTAGTCTTTCATGTAGCTTTTACCAATGTTAGGTTCTGTAAATCCAATAACGAAGTCATAGAAATACTCAAGTACATTTTGCTTTCCTTTGGGTTTCAAAGTCATATTGCGACTTGCCCAATAGATAAAGCCAAAAACAACTCCCACAATCAACAAGGTCATGGCTAACATGGTTAAATCAAAGGTAACAGGACCAATATTGATGGTTGGATTGATACTTTCTTCCATCTAGAATCCTCCCTTTTCTTCTCGTTCCATTTGTCTATTTGATGACGAATGAAAAGACGAGGGTAACCAAGAACGTTCCTTCAATAAAGGCAATCCCCATGATCATTAAGCTACGTAATTGTGGGATGATGTCTGGTTGGCGAGCTGCTGATTTGAACAAACCGTTCATCAACATACCTTCTGCAAGGGATACACCCATACAGGCAAGACAAAGACCGAAAAATGTTAAATTCATGATGAATTCTCCTTTTATTTAAAATTTACTTACTTAGTTTAGTCCTAAAATTTGTTTTTGTCAACTTTTTACTTACGTTGGAAGCGTTTCAGCTGATTTATTTCTATTTTTGCTATTTTTACACTATTCTATAGAAAGTTTTTCCATTTTAGATTGCGAGTTTTTCTTGATTTTACTATATTTTCTGAAACAAACCGAAAAATCCAAGTTAAGAACTTGGATCGATTCATTTTATTTAAAATAGTAGGAATAGTGTTGTTTACAACCTGGATTAAATGGTGCACTGCAGTAAGGACAAGCCATCTGTTTTTGGTAATCTTGGAAAGTCATTGTCCTCTTACAAACCCCACATAAGATCGGTCGATCCTCAGAAAGCACCAAGGGATAGGGCGAAAACAAATGCGTTTCCATAGCATTGTGGCACTGATAGCATGCATAGTATTTCTTGCATTCATAACACTGGAGTGAAACAATATCCTTTTCACTATGATAATGAACACACCTGCTTTCATCATCTACCAATAAACCTTGAGCTTGAATCATTCCCTTTTCCTTATCTAGGCACGAACTGTAACACTTGTCCCGTCTTCCTTATAGAGGTTGATGAGCCCTTCTTTCAGAGCACGAACCATGTCACCTGCTTGTACAGGTTGTGGGACCTTGATTGTCAAGAGTTCCATTGGATTTGGAGCACGGTCGATTTTATTGCCCTTGGCATCATGAAGATCTTCGATATAAGTATCAAAATGACGGAAACCTGGTCCATAAAACTCAACTTGATCGCCTTCGTTGATGACATTTCGTTGACGAATGGTTGCCGTTTGAGTCGCATCATCATAAGCAACCACTTCAGCGACAAACTTGTATTCAGGAATTTTACGACGTGCGCCAAATAACTGCTCATTCTCAGACGGTGTACCATAGTAGAATCCAGTTGCCAATTCACGCTGGGCAACCTTCCACATCTCGTCCACCAAGTCCTGTTTGATGGCCTCAAACTTTTCAGGACTTTCGAGATAAGCATCCACAGCCGCCTTGTAGCAGTTTGTTACTGTTGAAACATAGTGAATAGACTTCATACGACCTTCGATCTTAAGACTGTCTACACCATTTTCAATCATATCTGGGATATGGTCAATCATAGACATATCTACGGCAGACATCGAAAATTCTTCTGGGATTTCACCTTTAAGGCTCTTACGTTCTTGGCCGAATGGCATGTCGTAGAGGTCGTATTTCCAACGGCAAGATTGAGAACAACCACCACGGTTAGCATCACGCATACTCATGTGGTTTGAAAGCGTACAACGACCTGAGTAAGAAATACACATGGCCCCATGGACAAATGCTTCAATCTCGACATCTGTACGTTTGCGAATCTCTGCCAATTCTTCCATTGAAACTTCACGAGCCAAAACCACACGAGTTAGACCAAGTTCTTTCCAGAACTCAAGAGTTTCATAGTTGGTCGCACTTGCTTGGGTTGAAAGGTGGATTTCAAGACCTGGTGCTTCAGTTGCTGCAATCATAATCAAGGCTGGATCTGACACGATAACTGCGGCAATCCCAATGTCACGCAACTTACGGAACCATTCTCCAGCACCAGCTTCGTTTCCTTCGTGCATAACCATGTTAGCAGCCACATAGACCTTGGCACCGTACTTAGCAGCAAACTGGACTCCTTCTTCCATCTGTTCAAAGGTGAAGTTTCCTGCACGGCTACGAAGACCATAGGCCTGTCCGCCGATGAAGACTGCGTCCGCACCATATTGAACAGCTACTTTCAGCTTCTCTAAAGTCCCTGCAGGTGATAAAACCTCAGGACGTTTTAATGTTTTTGTCATTTTTTCTCCTATTTGCAATATAAAAGTTTGACGTTTTTCCTTCTCATTTTATAGTAAATAATGGATAAAATCAAGCCTAGACAGATTGTTTTGACAATTCTAATCTTTTAAGAAAACAAAAAACTAGCCTTTCTAAACTAGTTATTTTCAAGATAAAATTCAAAGCGTTCGCCCACGTATTGACTCTTTACATACTCAAAAGCTGTCCCATCTTCAAGATAAGAGACCTGAGTCAAGGCTAAAATGGCATGCCCCTTTTCGACTTCTAGATAGTGAGCAATCTTTTCCTTAGCCAATCTCGCATAAATGGTCTGTTGGGATTTGCCAATCCGGTAGCCATGTTGCTGCAAGGTTTGGAAGAAATGACTGGTGATTTCTTCTTTTTTAAAATCCTTGATAAATTTCTCAGGAATGGATGCGACTTCATAGACTAGCGGAACTTGGTCAGCGTAACGCACCCGTTCCATACGGATAATATTCTCTGTCGGAGTAATCCCTAGCTTAGCGACCTCTTGCTCATTTGGAATGGTTCTTCTATAAGAAATGAGTTGGCTGGAAGGTACTTTCCCCTGAGATTTGACAATCTCCGTAAAACTTGTCGTTCCCCGCATTTTTTCTTGGACACGAGTGCTAGAGACAAAAGTCCCACTTCCTACTCGACGCTCCAAAACTCCTTCCTCAACCAAGAGAGAGATAGCTTGGCGTAATGTCATCCGGCTAACTTGAAACTGTTCCGCTAAATCTCGCTCACTTGGAAGCCTCTCTCCGATTTTCCAATGATGCTCATCTATATCCTTTTTGATCTGATCGTGGATTTTCATATAAGCTGGTAACATGATTCTCACTTCTTTTCTTTATTTTCTCCATTGTACCGTATTTGCTAAGAAAAAGTCAAACTTTGCCTTGTTTAGTTGGTAATTCGCCCCTATTTGTGATAGAATATTGAAAAAGATATTTCTTTTGAGAAAGGAAAAAGATGAGCAACACTTCAACTGATTTGCAAGATGTCGAAAAAATTATCGTGCTGGACTATGGTAGCCAATACAACCAGCTGATTTCACGCCGTATTCGTGAAATTGGTGTTTTTTCAGAGCTAAAAAGTCACAAAATCTCAGCTGCAGAGGTTCGTGCGATTAACCCTGTAGGGATCATCCTCTCTGGTGGACCAAACTCTGTATACGAAGATGGTTCATTTGATATTGACCCAGAAATTTTTGAACTTGGCATTCCAATTTTAGGAATATGCTATGGTATGCAACTTTTAACTCATAAACTTGGAGGAAAAGTTGTCCCTGCAGGTGATGCTGGTAACCGAGAGTATGGCCAATCACCACTTACCCATACCACTTCTGCCCTCTTTGAAGGGACTCCTGAAGAACAGATTGTTTTGATGAGCCATGGCGATGCTGTTACAGAGATTCCAGCTGATTTTGTTCGTACTGGAACTTCTGCTGACTGTCCTTATGCAGCTATTGAAAACCCTGACAAGCACATCTATGGTATCCAATTCCACCCAGAAGTTCGCCATTCTGTATACGGGAATGATATCCTTCGCAACTTTGCCCTTAACATCTGTCAGGCTAAAGGCGACTGGTCAATGGACAACTTCATCGATATGCAGATCAAAAAAATCCGTGAAACTGTAGGTGACAAGCGTGTTCTTCTCGGCCTATCAGGTGGTGTTGACTCTTCTGTTGTTGGCGTTCTTCTCCAGAAAGCAATCGGCGATCAATTGATCTGTATCTTTGTAGACCACGGTCTTCTCCGTAAGGGAGAGGCTGACCAAGTTATGGACATGCTTGGTGGTAAGTTTGGTTTGAATATCGTTAAAGCAGACGCTGCTAAACGATTCCTTGATAAACTTGCAGGTGTTTCTGATCCTGAACAAAAACGGAAGATTATCGGTAACGAGTTTGTTTATGTCTTCGATGACGAAGCAAGTAAGCTAAAAGATGTAAAATTCCTTGCTCAAGGAACACTATACACTGACGTGATTGAGTCTGGTACAGATACTGCTCAAACCATCAAATCACACCACAATGTTGGTGGACTTCCAGAAGACATGCAGTTCGAGTTGATTGAACCATTGAACACTCTTTATAAAGACGAAGTCCGTTCTCTCGGTACAGAGCTTGGTATGCCAGACCACATTGTATGGCGCCAACCATTCCCAGGACCAGGACTTGCTATCCGTGTCATGGGTGAAATCACTGAAGAAAAACTAGAAACTGTTCGTGAGTCTGATGCTATCCTTCGCGAAGAAATCGCTAAAGCTGGTCTTGACCGCGATATCTGGCAATACTTTACTGTCAACACAGGCGTTCGTTCAGTCGGTGTTATGGGTGACGGTCGTACTTATGACTACACCATCGCCATTCGTGCGATCACTTCTATCGATGGTATGACAGCTGACTTTGCCAAGATTCCTTGGGAAGTTCTTCAAAAAATCTCTGTACGTATCGTAAACGAAGTGGACCACGTTAACCGTATCGTCTACGACATTACAAGTAAACCACCTGCAACCGTGGAGTGGGAATAGAATTTTCTATAAAATAATAAATAATACTGCTGGAGCATGGACTACAGTAGTATTATTTTTTATAATTTCAATATTAAGAAAATTTCTCGACTCTCAACTCCGCTTTTTAAATCCCTAAAACCATGCTATAATATAGTAAGTATAGATCCAATAACCTAATGATAAAGATTTCTTACATCATCCGTAAGTGTTATTCTACTCTGATTCATATTATAATGAAATTAACAAAAGATGGAGGTGTCTCACATGGAAACAATTTTACGAGTAGAATCATTAAAAAAGCATTATGGAAAAGATCCGAATATCACCAAAGCCTTGAACGGTATATCTTTTCAAGTTGTCAAAGGTGAATTCTTAGGGATTATGGGGAGCAGTGGTTCTGGGAAAACAACCCTTCTTAACTGTCTCGCTACCATTATCAAACCAACTGACGGCTCCATTCAAATGCAAGAAAAGGATTTAGGTCAGTTAAAAGGTAGTCAGTTAGCTGATTATCGTGGCAGGGAAATTGGCTATCTCTTCCAGAATTTTGAGCTTTTGGATAATCTGACAGCCAAAGAAAATATTTTACTCCCCTTGTCTTTGCACAAGGTCGATGCCAACGAAAGCAAGGTTCGGTTAGAATTGCTTTCCCAATATCTGGATATTTCTGAACTTCTGGATAAGTTCCCATCTCAATTATCAGGTGGTCAACGGCAAAGGGTAGCTGCTGCTCGTGCCTTGATTTTGGAACCTAAGATTGTATTTGCGGATGAGCCCACTGGGGCTTTGGATTCAAAAAATGCGACCATTTTGATGCAAAAATTATCCGAAATGAATCAAGTGGAAGAAACCACCATTCTCATGGTGACCCACGATTCCGTCGCAGCCAGCTTTTGCAACCGCATCTTGTTTATCCAAGACGGAAAACTATTCCATGAAATCCGTCGCGATTATCCAAGAGAAAGTCAAGAAGACTTCTACCACAGAATACTAAAGGTCATGGCAGCCCTAGCTGGAGGTGATGGCAATGTTTTCTAAATTAGTCTCAAGAAATAGCAAGAGAGACCGAAAAAATAATGGCTTGTACTTCAGTTCCATGGTTCTTTCTATTATCTCCTTTTACATCATCCTTTCTTTGTCCCATCAAGATGTGATGACCTTTCTAAAACAAATAGAAAGTGACGCTGTAAATAAACTCTTTAGCATGATTCCTATTCTTTATGTAGCAACGCTCTTTATTCTCTTTTTTCTAGTCTACTTCGCAAGCAGTATGCAGATGGAAAGGAGAAAACATGAATTTGGTGTCTATCTCACACTGGGAATGCGAAGAAGCAAACTGTTCTTGCTACTCCTGCTCGAGGATTTGAGAAACAGTGTCCTTGCCCTTGGAATAGGCCTTCCAATTTCTATCTTGATCTCAGAACTAATCAGCCTAATAACCGCTAAAATTGTAGGACTAGGGATTATTGAACATCAATTTTCTCTATCTACCACAGCTCTACTCTATACAGTCATCGGCTTCCTAGCCGTAAAATTAGCTGTTTTTGTCCTTTTAAGTGCAAAGACGGCCAATATGGAAATCGGAAACCTGCTTACCTATTCTCCTTCTGGGATTAAGAAAGTACTACCCAAGGGGGTATACCTTCTTGCTTCTGTCCTCGGGATTTTGCTTCTAGGAACAGCCTATTACATGGGGATGAGTGGACGAGCTTGGGAAAATGTCATAACAATGGGCATCACCGTTCTCTTAGGAACTCTGGGAACTATCCTACTCTTCTTTGGTATGCGTTTATTTATAGACTTTTTGGTCAAGCTTGGAAACAATCGAAAACTTCATGCCTATAATTTTAGACAGATTCAGGAATTAGTTATCCAGCGCTCAACTATACTGGCCATCTGCTCCCTCTTAATCTTCTCTGCCTTGTGCCTCTTTGGAGCAGGTGTTGCTATTTCAAGTGGCAATTCAGGCAATCAAACCCACGTATTGGATTATACATTTAGAGATAGCAAGCAGGAAACAGACGAAAATCTTGATATAGACAAAGTTAAAAAAGAGCTTGAAACTGCAGGATTAGCATCACAGTTTTCAAAGATTCTGCAAATCAAAGTCGGCAAACCGAAAGAACACGAGTCCGTGTCCTTTGAACAGTTCATCAAGATTTTGAAAGAGCAAAAAGGCAGCAAGAACAAGGAAATTTTGCTCCAAAGATTTAAACAGTCTACTACTTCCCACCTCATACCAGTTTCCGAATACAATGAACTTAGAAAGGCTGCCAATCTCCCTCCTCTAGAATTAACTAGCAAGGAAGCCTACTTGTATATAGGGAAAGATTTTCTCCCAGATGAAAGTCTCGTCAACTCTGTTCTAAAGACGAATCCTCAAATCAAAGTCATGGAAAATGATGTAAAATTGATTGGAGAGGTGGAGTCTTTACCGATTGTAACGGATCGTGAAATCACCCTCTCTGTTGCCCTCATAGTCCCAGATGAAGTCTTTATGAACTATACAGACGGTCGCTACTCGAACTATGTCAGCGGTATCTTAGCTCCTGAGCTAGTCAAGGAAAAAGGCCTGATGAGAGCTATCTCAGATACCAATGAAAAGCTAAATCAAACCTCTCTTGGCTATGAAAGCTATATACAAAATATGGGAAGACAATTATTTTACATTATCTCTGCCAGCTATATCACTATCTATCTGGCTATCATCTTCCTTGTTGTCACAAATACAATCATTGGCGTTCAGTTTTTGATGGGACAAAGACAATCCTATAGACGATACCAGACCTTAATCCATCTTGGTGCCAACTATGAAACTCTTTGTAGATCTTCAGAAAAGCAAATCAATTGGTATTTTGGTCTGCCAATAGCCCTTGCACTTATCAGTAGTAGCTTCGGAGTGAACTCCCTCCTCACAGGAATAGTACCAGCCAGTGCAAAAATGGCCATGGGGCAAAAATTTATCACAGCCATGCTGATCGTACTGCTTTTAGCTGGCTTTGAAGTCATCTATATCAGAATTGTAAAGAAAAATAGCAACAAGTACTTATTATCCTTAATGGAACCCAAAAGAGATGAATAAGGTAAAATAAATTAGGAAAAGGAGGAACCGATATGAAGCATATTCTGGTTATTGAAGATGAAGCCTTGATTCGAGATGAAATTGTTATTTTGTTAGAGAAGACGGGTTATCAAGTTGATAAGTTGATTGACTTCAAAGATACAAGCCAGCAAGTGCTGCAATACGATACGGATCTAATCATACTCGATTTGAATTTGCCGGGAGAAACTGGTTTTCAAATTTGTAAAAATCTCAAGTCCAAACGCTCTGTGCCCATATTGGTTCTCACCTCCCGTGAACAACTAAAAGATGAGATTTACGCCCTGAAATTAGGGGCAGATGAGTATCTAACAAAGCCTTTCAAGAAAGAAAGATTTTTGGTACGTATAGAAAATATCTTGAAACGCTATGAAGGCAGACGAAATCTACTTGAAAAAGATAATTTTCTGCTGGATAGACAGACCTATACCCTTTATATCAATGGACACTCGATTTTACTCCCCCAAAATCAAGGGAAATTGTTAGAAACCTTATTGGTTACTAATGCTCCTGTCATCACAAAAGAAGAACTAAGTATGAAACTGTGGAATACAACTGAGTTCATCGATGAAAATGCCCTACAAGTAAACATTGCAAGGCTAAAAAAGGTGATGAAACAGGCTGGCATTGCCCTTCAAGTCAAGTCCGTCAGAGGTATTGGTTACAAGCTTGAAGAGGTAAGTCCAGATGAAACATAATCTAAAATATCTAGCTAGTTATCTGCCTTGGTTACTTGTTCTCTTAGCATTTGATCTATTTACAGCTGTCCTGCTTTGGCTTTCAGATGTGAGAATGTTTCAAGCCCTCATCCTTCTCTATATTTTAGCAACCGTCCTGCTTTTTTTCATCCTATCATTCTTACTTATAAGAACAGAAAGAAAAAAATCATCTGCCTATAAAGCCTTCATAGCCAATCCCAAGACGGATACTGAGCTTGAATTATTGCATTTATCAAGTGCCTCAGAAAAAGAAAGCATTGAAAAAATAGCAGATACACTTTATCAAAAGCAGGCTGAAATAGGAAAACTCAACTCATTACTAGCCGAGTATGAGGACTATGTTGAAAAATGGGCGCATGAGATTAAACTCCCTCTGTCGCTTCTTTCCCTCCTTTTGGACAATCAAAGCGACCAGTTGCCTGAGGATACAGCTTTTAAGTTGGACTATGTGAAAAAGCAAATCCAAGAAAATGTATCACAGATCCTATTCTACTACAGGGTGAAAAGTGAGAAAAATGATTTTCTATTTGAATACCTTGACCTAGAAGAGTGTATCCAAGATCTTTTGGAAAACTTTGATCCCTTGCTCAAAGAAAAGAAATTTACGATTAAGGTAGAAAACATACAAGGAATCTGCTACACCGATCAACGCAGTTTTGAATTTATCCTCTCTCAAATCCTAGCCAACTCCATTAAATATAGCTCCGACAAACCCGAACTCAATATTTATATATCAAAAGACAAGGGACGTACAAGTCTGATTATTAGGGATAATGGCTGCGGAGTTAAAGCTTGTGACTTACCTCATATCTTTGAGAAAGGTTTTACAGGTGATTCAGGAGAGACAAGGAAAAAATCAACAGGCATGGGCCTATATCTGGTCAAACAATTAGCAGATGCTTTAAAAATCGAAATCACAGTAAAATCCGAATGGATGCAAGGCTTTGAAATCTCTCTTTCTATTTAGTCATTTTTCAATTAAGAAAATTGCCTAATCATAGAAAGCACATATTTTATACCAAAAAGGAAAGCACTTCTGCTTTCCTTTTTTATTTGCGTTTTTTCTTCGCTTTTTTCATTTTGTTGGCCATGCGTTTCATAGACTGTTTCATGGCAAATTCACCAATTTTACCTTTGAGTCCGCCACCAAACATCTGGCTCATATCTGGCATGCCTGCTCCTCCGAGACCTGACATATCCGGCATTCCACCTTGTCCCATCATGCCTTCAAGGGCAGACATATCCATCCCTCCCATATTTGGCATATTTTTTGGAAGGTTATTTGGGTTGATTCCCATCTGCTTCATCATCTTGTTCATATCCCCAGACATGACACCTTGCATGAGCTGTTTGGCCTGGTTAAAGTCCTTGATAAATTTATTGACTTCGACAAAGGTATTTCCAGAACCAGCAGCGATACGACGGCGACGACTTGGATTTAACAGATCAGGGTTTTCGCGTTCTTCAGGTGTCATAGAAGACACAATGGCACGTTTGCGCGCAATCTGGCGCTCATCCACCTTCATATTTTGAAGGGCAGGATTGTTAGCCATACCTGGAATCATCTTGAGTAAGTCTTCCATTGGCCCCATATTTTGCACCTGATCCAATTGATCAATGAAATCATTGAAATCAAAGGTGTTTTCGCGCATTTTCTCAGCCATTTCAAGAGCTTTTTGCTCATCGTATTCCTGAGAAGCTTTCTCAATCAAAGTGAGCATATCCCCCATACCAAGGATACGGCTTGACATACGGTCTGGGTGGAAGGTTTCGATATCTGTTATCTTTTCACCCGTACCAGTGAACTTGATAGGTTTTCCAGTGATGTGACGAACAGACAAAGCTGCACCACCACGAGTATCCCCATCAATCTTGGTAAGGATGACACCAGTTACTTCCAACTGAGCATTAAACTCACGGGCAACATTAGCCGCTTCCTGACCGATCATGGCATCAATGACAAGGAGGATTTCGTTTGGTTGAGCCAGTGCTTTAACATCACGAAGCTCATTCATAAGAAGTTCATCGATTTGTAAACGCCCTGCCGTATCGATCAAGACATAGTCGTTGTGATTGGCCTGCGCTTGCTCCAAACCTTGGCGAACAATTTCAACAGCAGGCACTTCTGTTCCAAGTGCAAAGACAGGAACATCGATTTGTTGTCCAAGTGTTTTCAGCTGATCGATGGCTGCTGGACGATAAATATCTGCCGCAATCATCAAAGGACGAGCATTTTCTTCCTTCTTGAGTTTATTAGCCAGCTTACCAGCAAAAGTCGTTTTACCAGCCCCTTGCAAACCGACCATCATGATAATGGTTGGAATTTTTGGTGACTTGATAATTTCTGCCGTATCGGAACCTAAAACAGCTGTCAATTCCTCATCAACGATTTTGATAATCTGTTGGGCTGGATTGAGGGTATCAATGACCTCGTGTCCGACTGCACGTTCACGAACCTTCTTGATAAAGTCCTTTACAACAGGCAAAGCAACGTCGGCTTCCAGCAAGGCCAAACGAATCTCTTTGGTTGCTTCCTGGACATCAGCCTCAGATATTTTTCCTTTTTTACGTAGATTTTTAAAGACGTTCTGTAAACGTTCTGTTAAACTTTCAAATGCCATTTTTTTCTCCTATGTTTCATTAATTCGGTGGAAAACGTCCAAAATCTTGTAAACAAACAAGTTCTTCTGGAGTGACTTCTTTCATTATCTCATTTGGATATCCCCAACAGCTAAATCCCTCTTGAAGAGCTCGAAAGATAGAATCAGACGAGAGGATTTGTAGCCTTGTGGGAAAAGGAGTCTCAGCAGCTAATAGTTTACAGGGTATACCTTTGTAGATGACTATACTCCCCATACTTATTCTCTATTATCAATACTTGTTAAAATTTCTATCTGCTCCTGCAGAAAGTCATCCTTGGGATAACGCTCCAAGATCTGGTCAAAAATCTGACTGCGGACAATGTAGTCCGAATACATGTGCAGTTTCATCTCATAATCTTCTAGAATCTTTTCCGTCCGCTTGATATTATCATAGACAGCCTGACGACTGACACCGAACTCTTCAGCAATCTCAGCAAGACTATAATCATCAGCATAATAGAGTTCAATATAGTTCATCTGCTTGTCTGTCAAAAGCGCCGCATAAAATTCAAAAAGGGCGTTCATACGATTGGTTTTTTCGATTTCCATAACTTTTATTATACCAAAAAAACTATTATACTGCTAGAGTAGAAGCACTTCAAATAGAGTAAGGAGAAGAAAAAAAGAACCTTGCAAGGCAAGATTCTTTTAGTGTCTGACTTAAATAATTGTTCTTCTGGGAACTTAATCGAATTAAGCTTCGATTTCTGTAACCATACCTGAACCAACAGTACGTCCACCCTCACGGATAGAGAATGTAGTACCTTGTTCTACGGCGATTGGGTGGATCAACTCAACGTCGATAGTCACGTTATCACCAGGCATTACCATTTCAGTACCTGCAGGAAGTTCGATTGAACCTGTAACGTCAGTAGTACGGAAGTAGAATTGTGGACGGTAGTTGTTGAAGAATGGAGTGTGACGTCCACCTTCTTCTTTAGTAAGGATGTAGACTTCACCTTTAAATTTAGTGTGTGGGTTGATTGAACCTGGTTTAGCGATAACTTGTCCACGTTCGATTTCGTCACGTTGAACACCACGAAGAAGGACACCTACGTTATCTCCAGCAAGACCTTCGTCAAGTTGTTTACGGAACATTTCAACACCAGTAACAACTGCTTTTTGAGTTTCTTCTTTGATACCAACGATTTCGATTTCGTCGTTGACACGAACAGTACCACGGTCGATACGTCCTGAAGCAACTGTACCACGTCCAGTGATTGAGAATACGTCTTCGACTGGAAGAAGCAATGGTTTTTCAGTGTCACGTTCTGGTTCTGGGATGTACTCATCAACAGTGTTCATCAATTCCATGATGATGTCTTCGTATTTAGAGTCACCTTCAAGAGCTTTAAGAGCTGAACCTTGGATAACTGGAAGATCGTCACCTGGGAAGTCGTATTCTGACAAGAGGTCACGGATTTCCATTTCAACCAATTCAAGCAATTCTTCGTCGTCTACCAAGTCAATTTTGTTCATGAAGACGATAAGGTGTTTAACACCAACCTGACGTGAAAGAAGGATGTGCTCACGAGTTTGTGGCATTGGTCCGTCAGTTGAAGCTACTACAAGGATAGCTCCGTCCATTTGAGCAGCACCAGTAATCATGTTTTTAACGTAGTCCGCGTGTCCTGGAGCGTCGATGTGAGCGTAGTGACGTTTTTCAGTTTCGTACTCAACGTGCGCAGTGTTGATAGTGATACCGCGTTCGCGTTCTTCTGGAGCAGCATCGATAGACGCATAGTCTTTAGGTTGGTTAACTGCTGAAGGCAAGCGACGTGCCAATACAGTTGTGATAGCTGCAGTCAAAGTAGTTTTACCGTGGTCAACGTGTCCGATAGTACCAATGTTAACGTGTGGTTTACTACGATCGTATTTTTCTTTTGCCATTTGAGTAAAAGCCTCCAATAAAATATATTTTATAGATAGACAGTAGGCAATACAGTCTAACTTTCCTTACTATTTTATCAAATTTCTGCTAAATTGCAAGTGTTTTACACATATTTTGTGAATTAATCTAAATCTTATCAAATCCTGTTCTTCTGCTTCTTTATGGCAATATGAATTCAAACTTCTTTTCGTTTGGCGATAGTCTTTTCATCAAAAAAATCAGGTCTCCCTGATTTTAATTTGATTCTGTTTTTTCCAGTTCCTTAGCTTCTTTATGGTTTTCATATAATTTCGCTAGGAACTTAGTAATTTCTTTAAAAATAGAGTAAGTAGGTACTGCTACGACCATCCCTATGACACCGTAGATATTACTTGACAGTAAAAGGAGCACCAAAATCGTAATCGGATGCACTTTCATAACTCCTCCAACGATGCGTGGATAGAGAACATTTCCGTCAATCTGCTGAATAATGAGCATATAAGCAACCGCAATCAACATACGATGAGGATCTGTGAACACATTGGCAATCACCATTGGAATCAAGCCAATACTTGGACCAACATAAGGAATCAAATTTGCGATTCCAGAAAAAATAGCAAAAACTAGGGCGTACTTTAATCCGATAACGCTATAGCCAATATAGGCTAAACATCCAATAATAACCGCATCAATCGCAATTCCACTGATATAGCGCGCTATGGTTGTATTGAGATTGGTTAAAAGGCTAGAAAGATTCAATTTGTCATGTTTTAAGATGGTACGTTCCAACATTGGTAGCAACTTATGACCATCCAACAAGAAATAAATCAAGAATACAGGGGTCATAATGAGAATCAGAACTGTACTAAACAAGGCTGAAAGAACGCTTCCTAAACTGTTGCTGACGCTATTAAGGATATTCTGTAGGATATCCACATAGGAGAGATTCAGTTGTTGAATTGTTTGTTGAATATCAATATTTTGGAAGACTGGATTCATGGACAAATCGATGATCAAATCTTGTAGTCTACTATAGATGTTTTGACTAGAAATAATCAAGCTGGTCAACTGATTAATCAAAATCGGCAAGAGATAAACGACCCCTACAACGATAGCACCAATCAAGGCACAAAGAGTGACCAAGACGCCAATTAGACGATTGATCTTACATCTCTTTTCCAAGAAAGTAACGACTGGATTTGTAATGTAGTAAAAAAATCCACCAAGCAAAAATGGAATCATGATGGTATTCACAACCGTTACGAAGGGAGTAATGATGGCTCCCATTTCTCTCCAAAGATAGAAAATCAATGTTAATAATAAAATTTCAGCTGTCCAAAAAAATAATTTGTTTCTACGGAACATAGGTATCCTCCTTCTCTCTATTTTACCATATTTCTGAAAAAGATAAGTTGGCTTTAGTAAAAAAGCGAGAATATTTTTTTTCTTTATGATAAAATAAAGCTAATATGAAAAAAATAATTTTATCTTTTATGACACTTTTGGTTTTTGGAACAGCTTCTACTGTTTCTGCTCAGGAGTTTGATGTTGCTGCTAAACATGCTATTGCTGTCGAGGCTACAACTGGAAAAATCCTCTATGAAAAAGATGCAAATCAGCCTGTAGAAATTGCTTCTATTACAAAACTGGTTACAGTTTATTTGGTCTATGAAGCTCTGGAACAAGGAACTATCAGCCTATCTACACCTGTTGATATTTCGGACTATCCTTACAAACTTACAACTAATTCTGAGGCGAGTAACGTCCCTATGGAAGCTCGAAATTATACTGTTGAACAGCTATTAGAGGCTACAATGGTATCCAGCGCGAACAGCGCTGCGATTGCACTAGCAGAAAAGATTGCTGGTTCTGAGAAAGATTTTGTAGACAAGATGAGGGCTAAACTTCTTGAATGGGGAATTCAAGATGCAACTATTGTAAACACAACTGGTTTAAATAATGAGACCCTTGGCGATAATATCTATCCTGGTTCTAAAAAAGACGATGAAAACAAGTTGAGTGCCTACGATGTTGCAATCGTCGCTCGTAACCTCATCCGAGATTATCCTCAAGTTTTGGAAATCACAAAAAAACCAACTTCTACCTTTGCAGGACTTGAAATCCACTCAACCAACTATATGTTGGAGGGAATGCCTGCCTATCGTGGTGGTATTGATGGACTAAAGACAGGTACTACTGATAAAGCTGGTGCTTCATTCGTTGGAACAACTGTTGAGAAAGGGATGCGTATTATTACGGTTGTTTTGAATGCAGATCAACAAGATACCAACCCTTATGCACGTTTTACTGCTACTTCTGCACTTTTAGATTATATTTCTGCAAACTTTGCCTTAAAAACCGTCGTTCAGAAAGGTGAAGCATATAACGATAGTAAAGTAACAGTTCTGGATGGTAAAGAAGATAATGTGACAGCTGTCGCTAAGTCAGACATTTCCATCGTCCAACGCATCGGAAGCGGTACTACACCAGCTCTCCAATTCACACCGAAATCAACATCAGAAATGGCTCCATTGGAAGAAGGCAAGGTTGTTGGTACTCTGACCTATGATGATCAGGATTTGGTCGGGCAGGGCTATCTCACTTCCGACAAACCATCTTTTGAAATGGTTTCTGAAAAGAAAGTTGAAAAAGCCTTCTTTTTGAAGGTTTGGTGGAATCAATTTATCCGCTTTATCAATGAAAAACTATAAAAAAAAATCGCGAACAATCGCGATTTTTTCTTTATTTCATTTCTTTAAATGCTGCTTCTGCATCAGCGTTGCTAATAGCACCAAATTGGATTTTTCCGATTTTACCTTGACTGTCAATCAAGTATTCCGTTGGAATACTACGAATTTGGTAGGCTTGGAAGGTAGTTGCTTGCGTATCATATAGAACTGGAATATCCTTGTAGCCTTGTTCTTGGTACCATTTTGGAAAGTCTTGAACTGTTTTTTCACCTTGTAAACCAGGTGCAATGACACTCAAGATTTCAAAGTCTCGATCTTGTTTTGCAGCTAGTTCCATCAACTCAGGCATGCTTTTTTTACATGGTCCACACCAAGAAGCCCAGAATTTCAAATAGACCTTTTTCCCTTTATAGTCTGATAACTTCACTTCTTTGCCATCCATAGACTGCAAGGTAAAGTCTGGTGCATCCTTACCGACTGCGATTTGTTGTACAGCTGGTTGTTTTGGACTGCTTGTCTGTTTGGTTTCTTTTTCACCACAAGCAATCAACAAGAATAGAGACATGAGGCTCAATCCAGCAAAAATAACTTTTTTCATTTTTTTCTCCTTTTATCCAAGAATTCCTGACAAGGCATTTAACTGCCCTAGCATTAATAACAATCCCATCAAAATAATCAAAGCTCCCCCGATTTTCTTTAGTAGAATCATATGGGGTTTTAATTTACTAAAATAGGGCATAATCCAGCCCGAAGCCAAGGCCAAAACAATGAAAGGAAGGGCCATTCCCAATGTGTATACTAATGTTAACACGGCTCCTTGCCAAGCACCATTGCCACCGGAAGCTGCTAGGGCCAAGACTGAACTTAAGACTGGTCCGATACAAGGGGTCCAACCAAAACTAAAGGTTATCCCAAGTAAAAAGGCTGACAGATAGTGATTCGACTTTGATTGTTTAAAGGTTACTGTCTTTTGAACTTCCAGTTTATTGAAATGCAAGATTTCCATCTGGTGAAGCCCTAAAAGAATAATGACTATTCCCATAGCATAACGAAACCAGTCTGCATAGAGCATGTGCCCTAGGAATCCAGCTCCAAATCCTAAAATAAAGAAAATGAGGGAAATTCCAGCAATAAAGCACAAGGTTCGAATTAAACCAGACCATGCAACGTCTCTTCCAAAAAAGCGAAAGCTTTTCGAATTTCCCTGATCATCCAGTAAAATACCAGCATAGACAGGTAGCAAAGGAAAGATGCAGGGTGAAAAGAAGGACAGGATACCTGCTAAAAAAACGGATACTAGAAATATAATCGA
Organism: Streptococcus sp. 1643; assembly: GCF_006228325.1. Classification (NCBI taxonomy): domain Bacteria; kingdom Bacillati; phylum Bacillota; class Bacilli; order Lactobacillales; family Streptococcaceae; genus Streptococcus; species Streptococcus sp. 1643. The sequence continues at coordinate 783,400 of NZ_CP040231.1, read as the reverse complement.
CTCCAACGAATTACCTACTTTCTCAAAATTCTAATCCTATTTTACTACAAAAGAATAAATTTGTAAGAAGTCTGCTACGCTTATTTGTTTTGACTAAAGTTGACACAAAAAAAGGAGCTAAGCTCCTTTCATTTTAATACGTTCCTTCTTCACCTTGACTAGTCAAGATAACAGGACCGTCTTTGGTAATCACAAACTGGTGTTCATATTGGCAAGACAGGCCGCCATCGATGGTTTTATGAGCCCAGCCAGTCTTCATATCCGTATCAATTTCCCAGTCACCAGTATTAATCATGGGTTCAATGGTTAGTACCATTCCTTCACGGAGACGGAGTCCACGGCCTGCAATACCGTAGTTAGGAACCATTGGCTCTTCGTGCATAGTTGGACCAACACCATGACCAACCAAATCACGAACGACACCGTAACCGCGACTTTCAGCGTATTCTTGAATGGCTGCACCAATATCACCGATACGATTGCCGACAACTGCTTGCTCAATTCCTACATACATAGCTTCCTTGGTTACGTCCATCAGGTTTTTCACTTCTTCAGACGGTGTACCAACCACATAAGCCCAACATGAGTCTGCTAAACCACCAGTATAACTTTGGGTGTATTTTTTCATTTGCTCAACATTGTTGAAGTTGAGTTTAGATACATTAAGGTCGGATTTGGCAATCGGACCTCCCAGTACCATATCAACCTTGAGCAAATCGCCATCTTTCAAGATGTAATGACGTGGAAAAGCGTGAGCTACTTCGTCATTGAGAGAGCAACAAGTGGCATAGGGGTAATCCATAACAGCACCATCCACACCTATCTGTAAAGGAAGGAAATTTTCCTCTTTACAACGTCGACGAACGTACTCTTCAACTTCCCACATATCCATGCCTGGCTTAATCAAATCACGTAAGCCGATATGGATACTTGCTAGGAAATCACCAGCCTTGTCCATGGCTTCGATTTCACGTACTGATTTTAAAGTTATCATTTTTTCTCCTAGATTCTAATTAATTTTAACCGTAACATTTGCTTTTGAAACAATCTGATGACCATGATAAATATCATAATCAATAATAGCTGAACGTCTCGTGTGGTGAATAATCCGAGCCTGAATCCGCAGAGTATCATCTATCTGTACAGCCTGCAAGAAATAAATCAACATCTGTTCAATGATGAGATTACGTCCGCTATTGACAACGAGGTCTTGGGTCATATGGTTGAGGATTTCAGCCAAGACTCCATTAGCAAGGACACCATTTTTCTCCAGCATGAAGGGCTCAACAGTAATAACGACTTCATCATGATGATAAGAGAGTTTTTGCCCGATTTGCTCTGAGAAGGTCGGCAAAGCAGAAACTTGGGAACGGCTCATCTTTTCCATGACATCTCGTCGTGTTACGACACCGAGCAAGGTTTGGTTACTTCTGACAACGGGAACCATCTCAAAATCTTCTGCAATCATTCGTTGACTGACATTGGCAATATTAGTCGCTAAGGCTGTTACGAAGATGCTCCGCGTCATCACCTTGTCAATCGTTGTGCTGGGTGACTTATCTCCCGCATCACGCATGGTAACAACCCCAACAACCACTTGGTGTTGGTTAATAACTGGGAAACGGCTACTTCTGTTCTTACGGACCAAGTCTAGATAGTCTTTGACTGTATCCGTCTCTCTCAAAAAGCCATACTCATGACTCGGACGATAGAGCTTTTCGACTGTTAAAATGTCTGTTTTGATTTGAACATTTGAGAGAGCTTTGTTAATCATGGTTGCGACTGTAAAAGTATCATGCTTACTTCTCAGAACTGGGATACCTTTTTTATTGGCTAGAGTCAATACATCATCTTGGACATGGAAACCTCCAGTCACAAGGACTGCATTTTCATTTTCCAGCGCTAAAAGTTGAATGCGAGTGCGGTCTCCTACGATCAACAGACCACCATCATGGAGATAAGACAGGATATTTTGCTCTGTCATAGCTCCAATGGAGAATTTGCTAAACTCTCTCTCCAACCCTTCCTGACCAGCTAAAACTTCAGAGGAGGTGACTTCAGCAATTTCAGCATAGGTTAGCCTCTCAATAGCCACTTTCTGGGACTTGACCCGTATAGTTCCACTACGTGGCCGAGTTTCAACAATTCCACGATTTTCAGCTTCTTTGATAGCTCGGTAGGCTGTTCCGTCACTAACACCTAGGTGATTGGAAATACTGCGAACGCTAACTCTCTTCCCAATTGGCAACTCTTCCAGATAGGACAAAATTTCCTGGTGTTTACTCATTGAATTCTCCTTTTATGTATCGAAATTCAAGATAGTCCCTCATTTTTCGTGTATAGCGATCGCTCCCCTTAAACTGTCGTACGAGGCTAAAGCCTGATTTTAAGGCTACTTTTTGACTAGCTTGATTCTCCAAATGAGTGATGATGGATAATTGTTTTAAACCAAATTCTTCAAATGAAAGCTGACATAGCTTGGTAACCACTTCTGTCATATAACCTTGTGACCAAGAATCTTTTTTCAAGAAATAACCAATTTCTGCTTCTTTTTTGATTTCATCGATCTTTTCAAATTTAATGGAGCCAATCATTTCTTGATTCCCTTGGAAACAAATTGCCCAAACTCCTAGAGGATTCTTCATAAAATAGTTAGCAAGTGCGTACTGACTTTCTTCCAAACTTGCTTGACTAGGAAAAATAAACTGCAAATTCTCAGGGTTTGAAGCAATGTCGAAAAACGCTTGACTGTCACTAAAAAAGAAAGGACGCAAATACAAGCGCTCCGTTTCAAAAAAAGAAAACATTGCTAATTTGGTCCAAATATTCATAATCACCTCAACGGCTTAGTCTTCAACGAGTGTAATATCTGCTCCAAGGCTACGCAATTTTTCAATAATATCTGAGTAGCCACGAAGGATAAACTCAATATTCGTAATTTCAGTCTGGCCTTGAGCCATCAAACCAGCGATGACAAGTGCTGCACCAGCTCGCAAGTCTGTAGCTTTTACACTTGCCCCGTGTAACTTACGACCACCGTTGTAGATAATGTGATCATTTGTAGTCGTAATATCCGCATCCATTTTTGCTAACTCAAAGACATGATTGACACGTTTCTCATAAATCGTATCAATAATGGTTCCACGACCTTGCGCAGTTAGTAAAAGTGGCGTGATAGGCTGTTGCAAATCAGTTGCAAAACCAGGATAAGGAGCGGTTTTAATATTGATAGCCTTCAAATCGGACTGTTCTTCAACGAAGATACTGTCTTCTGAGACCGTCATACGAACCCCCATTTCCTCTAGTTTAGCGATAAAGCCTTCTAAGTGTTCATAGAGAACGTTGTTAATACGAATTCCTTTTCCTACTGCTGCAGCAAGTGAAATATAGGTTCCTGCTTCGATACGGTCTGGAATAACCTGGTGACGCGTTCCATGAAGTTTCTCAACACCATCAATAATGATAATATCAGTCCCTGCACCACGAATGTGTGCTCCCATGTTATTCAAGAGGGTAGCCACATCGATGATTTCTGGTTCACGGGCCGCATTTTCAATGACAGTACGTCCCTTTGCTTTAACCGCGGCAATCATGGTGTTAATCGTTGCACCAACGCTAACAGTGTCCATGTAAATACTTGCTCCGTGAAGCCCCTTGCCTTGGGCAGATAAATTCATATTATCTCCCTCGTAGCTCACCTTAGCCCCCATAGCTTCAAAGGCTTTTAAGTGAAGGTCAATCGGACGAGGACCCAAATCACATCCACCAGGAAGTCCTACCGTAGCTTCACCAAAGCGCCCTAAAAGACTTCCGTAAAAATAATAAGAAGCACGCAAGCTATTAATCTTGCCATAAGGCATAGGAATGTTTTGAACCCCTCTTGGATCAATCTCCAAGACATCCTCATAACGCTTAACAGTCGCCCCCATAATCTCCATGATTTCGACAAGACTAGCAACGTCTGAAATATCTGGAACACAATCTAAAGTGACAATATCATCTGATAAGATAATAGCAGGAATAAGCGCTACGACACTATTTTTAGCACCACTAATGGTGATCTCACCTTGCAATGGACGTCCACCATTGATGACAATTTTTCTCATGTTTTACTCTTTCAAAATTTACTAAAAAGGTCTTTTCATTCTATTATACCATAATTTTCAGTTTTTTCCCATTCCTATTTACTAAATACCATCTCATTTTGATAAAAAAAGACCTATCACTCAAGCTTTTCAGCCTGAAATGATAGGTTTTAATGTTAGATTAACGTACTGTACGGATACGCATTGTGTTTGTACGGACAGCTTCACCAAGTGGCACACCAGCAACGATAACGATATCATCACCAGATTCAACCAAGCCTTGTTCAACTGCGATCTTTTCAGCAAGATCAAACATATCGTCAGTATTTGAAGGACGTTCAGTTGTTACTGGAATGACACCCCAGTTCAGCATAAGACCGCGTTGAGTCAATTCGTCAAAAGTGATAGCCAAGATATCAGCATTTGGACGGTATTTAGAAATCAAGCGAGCTGTGTGACCAGTTTTAGTAAGGGTAACTACCAACTTGATATTCATTGAGTTAGTTGCATCTTTAACAGCTGATGCCATAACTTCAGTCTTAGAATTACGCGCCAAGTTAACTGATGACAAACGACCGTATTCATTAAGAAGAGTTTGTGCATTCTTGTCAATCGTAGCCATTGTTGTTACTGATTCAAGTGGGTATTTACCGTTTGCAGACTCACCTGAAAGCATTGTTGCGTCAGTTCCGTCGATAACAGCGTTGAATACGTCTGATACTTCTGAACGAGTTGCACGTGGTTTTTCAGTCATTGTTTCAAGCATGTTTGTTGCTGTGATAACAACTTTACCTGCTGCGTTCACTTTAGTGATGATCATTTTTTGGTAAACTGGAACCATTTCGAATGGTACTTCGATACCCATGTCACCACGAGCGATCATGATACCATCAGCAGCTTCAATGATTTCATCCAAGTTATCGATACCTTGTTGGTTTTCGATTTTAGCGAACAATTGAACGTGACCGTTACCAGTTTCTTCACAGATTGCACGAACTTCTTGAACATCTTTTGCAGTACGTACGAATGAGATCGCGATGAAGTTGATACCTTGCTCCAGACCAAAACGGATATCATCGTTATCACGTTCAGCAAGAGCTGGGAAAGGAATCTTGGTGTTAGGGATGTTTACACCTTTTTGCTTAGCAATAATGCCGTCATTTTCAACTACTACTTCAAATTCACGAGCAGCATCGTCTTTAGCGAAAACACGAAGACCTAGTTTACCATCATCAACCAATACTTGGTGACCAACTTCAACATCATCGTAGATATCAAGGGCACCAGCAACGTTCAAAGCAATCACATCACGAGTTGATTTGATACCTTGTTTGGTTGCAACACGGATTTTTTCACCTGTTGTGTATGAATACTCTTTTGCGTCGCCTTCGAACAATTCAGTACGGATTTCAGGACCTTTTGTATCAAGAAGGAAACCAACTTTTTGACCGGCAATTTCTTCTGCACGCTTAACAGTTGCCATACGTTCACCTTGTTCTTGGTGGTCACCGTGTGAGAAGTTGAAACGGAAAGTGTTAGCTCCTGCTTCAATCAATTTAGCAATGTTTTGAGCTGATGCTTCAACATCCAGCTTTTCTCCCCAGTATCCGTCATCACCGAATTTTTTACCACCACGGATTTCTACCGCAGGACCCAAGGTTGCAACGATTTTTACACGTTTGTTCATGATTTTTGTGACTCCTTTATATAATTTGACCTTTAATGGTCATTTTACCAGATTAGTTAAAGTTGATTAGGACAAGCTCTTGTTCAAGTTAGAGAGTTCAAGATCAGCTTTATGTGGGTTGTTTACAACAATCTTACCATCAGCTGTTAAGCTAAACAAAGCTCCCTCTTCTGCTGTTCCAAGAATTGGATTTTCAACCATTTTCTCGTTACGAATACCGACAGCGACACCACCGATTCCTTGTTTAAGAAGTTTAACAGCGTGTGCTCCCATACGTGACGCTAATACACGGTCACGAGCAGTTGGTGATCCACCACGTTGGATATGACCGAGTTCTGTGACACGAAGATCACTTGTGTCTCCTGCTTCTTTCAACTTTTGACCAAACTCAGCTGCTGACATGACACCTTCAGCTAAGACGATGATATTATGCTTTTTACCGTGTTCATATCCAGCTTTGATGCTTGCTACGATGTCTTCCATTTTGAAGCCTTCTTCAGGGATGATGATTTCATCAGCTCCAGTTGCGATACCAGCCCAAAGAGCGATATCACCTGCGTTACGTCCCATTACTTCAACGACGAAAGTACGACGGTGACTTGATGATGTATCACGAATCTTATCGATTGCATCCATAGCAGTAGTTACTGCCGTGTCAAATCCGATTGTAAAGTCAGTACCTACGATATCGTTATCGATTGTACCTGGAAGCCCGATAGCAGGGAATCCATGCTCAGTCAAGCGCATAGCTCCATGATAAGAACCGTCTCCACCGATAACTACGACTCCTTCGATACCATGTTTTTTCAATTGCTCGATCCCTTTAAGTTGACCTTCGAGTTGTGCAAACTCAGGGTAACGAGCAGAGTGAAGGAAAGTACCACCACGTGAAATGATGTCTCCTACTGAAGCAGCATCAAGTGGATAGATTTCACCGGCAACCATACCTGCGTATCCATCGTAGATACCAAATACTTCCATTCCTTCTGAGATTGCTTGACGAACTACCGCACGGATGGCAGCATTCATACCAGGGGCGTCTCCACCACTGGTCAAAACAGCAATACGTTTCATTTGGTTATGCTCCTTTTTCTTTTAACATTCTTACTGATTATACCACATTTAATTGGAAAATTCTTCTATTTTCTGTATTTTTAGCGATAAATCGTTTTCATAACAATTCCCTCTAATTTTTCCTGTAAAAGGGGATCTTTTTTTACAAAATGTTGGGAGGAAACAATTGTTTTCTCTTCCTCAACATACCTGATAATTACAGGAATAGAGCCTTTATGTTGTTCTAGGATAGTTGAAATTTCTTTATCATTATCGTGATTTTTAACTTGAATCCAGAATCGTTCAGCTACTGCTTCTTTCAAATCTTGTGCAATCATTTGCAGACGACCATCTCGAGATTGAACTTTGCCATTGATGTAGTAAAATTTCCCTTCGGATAAAATGGAAGCAAATTTTCTATATTGGTCTGAAAATACAGTTACATCCATCCGAGACTTACTATCATGAACCTGTAGAAAGGCCATACTCTCGCCTTTCTTGGTTCGAATCACTTTAATCTTTTGAATTTCAACTAGGAGAGTGGCTTGAGCTCCCTCGGTTAGATTAGTGATTTGCGTGGTCGGATATAGGGCTTGTTTGGCAAGAGTTTGGAGAGGATGGGGACTGATACCTACCCCAATCAGTTCCTGCTCTTTGTAAAATTTCTCTGCTTCCGTAAAATCATCAGCTTCAGTCCAACTATAATTTGTATCCGCAAAGAGTCCACCCAACTCCTCAACAAAAACAAATAGGTTTGGTAGGTTGACTAGGATTTTCTGGCGGTTCTTGTCAAAGTCATCAAAGAGCCCAAGTTCAATCAAAGGAGACAAAAGCGATAGTTTCTTGTAATTCTTAGGAAGACGTGTGACAAAATCTTCAGTGCTTGAGTAGGGACGATTTTCAATAATCCAGTAAGACAAATCTCTTGGCATGCCTTTAATGGCTTTCAAACCAAGATAGATTGTCTTCTGGGTGATTTTATCATGATAGGGAATGCTGTTGATGGCTAAAGGAGCAACTTCAAATCCCATCTGCAATGCATCTACAATGTAATCACTGCTAGAATAATTCAACATTACTTGAAAGAAAATAGCAGGATAATGTGTCTTGAAATAAGCTAGCTGGAAAGCCAGGGCTGAGTAGGCGTAGGCGTGGGATCTGTTAAATCCATAACTCGCAAACTTTTCCATCACTGCAAAAACTTGGTTGGCCTTTTCTTCTGTATGCCCCAATTTCATAGCTCCTGTGATAAAATCTTCCTTCATCAAATGCATCTCTTTGGCATTTTTCTTACCCATGGCACGTCTGAGAATATCGGCTTTACCAAGGCTAAAGCCTCCAAAGCGCTGAGCAACCTGCATGACTTGCTCTTGATAGAGCATAATGCCATAGGTTGATGACAGAATGTCCTCCAAGGCAGGGTCTAACACCGTCACCTTTTCTTTACCGTGCTTACGAGCGACAAAATTATCAATATAATCACTAGCTCCCGGTCTGTTGAGCGAGGTCGTTGCTACTACCTCTTCAAAGACTTGTGGCTGAACTCGTTTTAAGAGTCGAATGGCGCCAGGTTGTTCAAATTGGAAAATCCCTTTCGTATTTCCAGCTGCAAAGAGGGCCAAGGTTTCTTTATCTTCTAGATCAATTTCTTCGATTTTCAAATGAATACCTTCTGACTCGGCTAGTAATTCCTGCATTTTTTGTACGAAAGTCAGGTTACGTAAACCGAGGAAATCCATTTTTAAAAGGCCATTAGCTTCAACACCATGAGCATCATACTGGGTGATCAGCATATCCTCACCGTATTTGAGTGGGATATAGTCCGTCAGGTCTTGGTCACTCATAACGACCCCAGCTGCATGGATAGAAGTCTGTCGAGGATACCCTTCAATCTTTCGAGCAATCTCAAAAGCTTTTTGATATTCCATTTTGCTATTGATGACCTGCCTAAACTGTAAATTCTTTTCATAGGCTGTCGTTAGCGTATCTCGAAAACTGATTTTTTTCGTAATATTGGTTAATTCGTACTCAGGGACACCATAACGTTTGAAAACATCACGAATTGCCTGTTTTGCTCCAAAAGTCGAATAGGTAACAATCTGTGCCACATGTTGACTACCATACCGATCACGAACATAGCGAATGAACTCCGGCCTATAAAGATCAGGGATGTCGATATCAATATCAGGCATGGTGTATCGCTCACGATTTAAAAAGCGTTCGAAAATCAAGTTCTTTTCAACCGGATCAATTCCTGTAATATCCAGTGAGTAAGCCACCAGACTACCAACCGCAGAACCACGCCCCATTCCCATATAATATCCTTGGGAACGTCCAAAACGGAGCAAATCCCAAACTACAAGGAAATAATCGTCAAAGCCCATATCATGAATCACAGCCAATTCCTCATTCAGTCGCTCATGATAAATAGCTGAGGTTAACTCCTTGTCACTCAAGCCTTGCTCAGCTCTCTCTCTAAGTTCTTCGACCGCTGGTCTTTCAGGATTAAAGCGGGGAAGTTTTAAACTTGGGTCGATTTGATAGCTTACATTCTCTATCAGACCTTGGAGATTGGCAAGCGCCTGAGGGAAGCGATTTTTAAACCGTGCTTCCAAGTCTGAGGCAGGTAAAAAAATCCCTTGTTGTGAATGTACATCCACTTCTCTCAGACTGACATTGTCCTTGACTGCTGACAAGATTTGTAAAACTTGAATATCTTCTTTTTCAAAAGAATTGACTTGATAGAGTGGAAGAATGGGCCTAGTAAAGACTTCTTGAGGAGTATCTGGACTGACACCGATAAAATAATCATGCTCCAAATCCAGCTGTTCGACCCCATTAAAATAGGGAACAATAATAGCAACATCTTCGAGGTGGGAGGTGAAGTCAGACCAATTTTTCCGTCCAGTCATTTTTAAAGTGGATAACTTCATCAACTCTTGATAACCTTTAGTGGATAGGGCTAGAAAACGTAGAGAGAGATTCTCCTCATCTTTGACCAAGGTCATTTCTAAACCAATTAAAGGTTGAATGCCATGCTTACGAGTTGCTTCTAGAAAATGATAGGCTCCATAGAGATTATCCACATCCATGATAGCAAGGTGAGAATAGCCGTATTCTTTAGCCATTTGTACATATTTTTCAATCGAAACCACACTTTCCATAAAACTATAAACAGTCTTGGTGTCGAGCTGTGCAATCATTTCTTCTCCTCCTTGCTTTCGTTTTACTACTATTATACCATTTTAAGTTGGATATTGAAGTAACTCTGCACTTTCTTTTCAATATCATCAGTTACAAACTTCTTCTCTTCTTAGTTGTAAATTCTTTATTTTTCAAAGGAAGGAAGGAAGGAAGGAAGGAAATAAAAAATTAATATTATATAATAGTTTTAAATGTAAATTTAGATATATTTATACCAAACGAAGTATAATAAAGATAGGAGTTATATGCAGTTTTACATATAAAAATCTCTAGAAAAAGGCTTACTTCTATGGTATTTATTCAGTATTTTATAATAACTTACCAAATAGATATGCTGGTTTAAGAAATTTATTTCATTTAAGTTTATTTATTCCATTTTTCCCTCTTTTTTGATATAATAAATCCAGTCTGTTTTCAAAGGAGAGAAACATGCGTTTTAATCAATTCAGCTACCAACCAACCACTAGTTCTCAACGATTTGAAGAATTAGAAGATCTTGGTCTAAAGCTGTCACCCCAACTGTCCTTAAAAAGACAGTTTGAAGACTTCATTCGTTGGAGTTTTTTCACTTATTCTAACACGGATTATGCCTTATCGACTTTGGCTGCGGATAAAGAAACAGATTTAGTAACTTTTTTCCAGTCAGACCGTGAGTTAACTGCGGAGATTTTCTACACAGTAGTTTTTCAACTTTTAGGATTTAGCTATCTTGTTGACTTTGAGAATGCTGAACAGTTTCGTAAAGAAACTGGTTTTCCTATTGTTTATGGAGATCTCATTGAAAATCTTTATCAGTTACTCAATACGAGAACGAAAAAAGGAAATACGCTCATCGATCAGCTTGTTAGTGATGGACTCATTTCAGAAGATAATCACTACCACTACTTTAACAGTAAGAGCTTGGCAACATTCACTACTCATGATGTCATTCGTGAAGTCGTGTATGTCGAGAGTCGTGTGGATACTGATAACGACGGTCTCCCTGACTTAGTCAAGGTCAGCATTATTCGCCCGCGTTATGATGGTCAAGTACCTGCTCTTATGACTGCCAGCCCTTATCACCAAGGGACCAACGACAAAGCCAGTGACAAGGCTCTCTACAAAATGGAAGGGGAGCTTGAGGTCAAACTGCCCCACACCATTGAACTTGAGGAACCTAAGCTGAATTTAGTTGAACCTCATGCTCAAGCAGAAGTCGTCTCAGAAGCTGAAGAAAAGCTATCTCATATCAATAGCTCATATACTCTAAATGACTACTTCCTCCCACGTGGATTTGCCAATCTCTATGTATCGGGTGTTGGTACCAGGGATTCCCAAGGGCTCATGACCAATGGTGACTACCAGCAGATTGAGGCCTATAAAAATGTCATTGACTGGCTCAATGGTCGTTGCCGTGCTTTCACGGACCACACGCGCAAACGCCAAGTCAAAGCTGACTGGTCAAACGGGAAAGTCGCAACAACAGGTATTTCCTATCTAGGTACCATGTCCAATGGTCTCGCCACCACTGGTGTTGATGGCTTAGAAGTCATCATCGCTGAAGCAGGTATTTCCTCTTGGTACAACTACTATCGGGAAAATGGTCTAGTGACCAGCCCAGGGGGCTATCCAGGTGAGGATTTTGACTCACTTGCTGAATTGACCTACTCTCGCAACCTCCAAGCCGGTGACTATATTCGTGGCAATGAAGCTCATCAAGCAGACTTAGAAAAGGTTAAAGAGAAACTCGATCGCAAGACTGGTGACTACAATCAGTTTTGGCATGACCGCAACTATCTGCTCAATGCTCACAAGGTTCAAGCTGAGGTCGTCTTTACGCATGGTTCCCAGGATTGGAACGTCAAACCTCTTCATGTTTACCAGATGTTTCATGCCCTTCCTAGCCATATCAATAAGCACCTCTTTTTCCATCATGGTGCCCATGTCTATATGAACAACTGGCAGTCGATCGACTTCCGCGAGTCCATGAATGCCTTGTTGAGTAAGAAATTGTTAGGACTTGACTCAGGTTATCAACTTCCGACTATTATCTGGCAGGACAACTCCGAACCGCAAACATGGCAGAGTCTTGATGACTTTGGCAAACAGGATGAACTGCATACCTTTTCTCTTGGTAATGAGGAAAAAGTGATTCAAAACCACTATGAACTAGAAGATTTTGAGCGTTATGGAAAAACTTACCAGACCTTCAACACCGAACTTTACCAAGGTAAAGCCAATCAGATCACCATTGACCTTCCAGTAAGTCAAGACCTTCACTTAAATGGGCGAGTGGCGCTGAAACTTCGTGTCAAATCGAGTACGAACAAGGGCTTATTATCCGCCCAACTGCTAGAACTTGGACAAAAGAAATATCTGCAGCCTTATCCAGCTGTTTTAAGTGCTAGAACCATTGATAATGGTCGTTACCACATGTTAGAAAATCTCTGTGAACTACCATTCAACCCAAGTGACCAACGTGTCATCACCAAAGGCTACCTAAATCTTCAAAATCGAACCAATCTCTTGACGATTGAAGAAATCCAACCAAATGAATGGATGGACTTCAAGCTAGAGCTTCAACCAACTATCTACAAACTTAAAGAAGGAGATACTCTCCGTTTGGTTCTCTATACAACAGACTTTGAGATTACAATTCGAGATAATACAGACTATCAGTTGACTGTTGATTTAGCACAGTCTAGTCTTATCCTACCTTGTCAAAAGGTATAATCTACCAGACTTTCAATATGGAAGTATTCAAAGGAAAAGTCAATGAAATAGACCATTGAACTTCCTATAACCAAAGTTTTCTACTTGAACAGTCGAATCAAACATAAACTTTGTATCAAATTCAGTTCATCTAAAAGCATTATAGAAGCCCCTAGATAGAACTTGGACAAAAGATACTCCCTCTAACCAACATGTGTAACCATTTATCATACACGCTACCAGACCACATGTTGGAAATCTCTGTGAATTAACATTTAGAGTGAATTCACAAAACGCCGTGACAAAAAGCTACCCAAATTGAATGATTCACTGTCATTAAAGAACATCAATGTAGATGAACGGATTGCTACCCAGTTTATCTGCACGCAACTAGTGACAAAGTTAAAAGAAGGAGAATCTCTCCATCTAGTTCTTTATCCTACTGACTGCGAAATCATCATACGTGACAATACCGCCTACCACCCGACTGACGTTATCGTTCAGTCCACGCTACTGTACCTTGTAAAAGGAGTACTTACTTTATGAACAAATCAGAACACAGACACCAACTTATCCGCGCCCTCGTTTCAAAAAACAAAATCCATACACAAGCTGAATTACAAGCCTTATTAGCGGAAAATGATATCCAAGTGACTCAGGCTACTCTATCACGCGATATCAAAACCATGAACCTTTCAAAAGTGCGCGAAGAGGATAATTCTTACTATGTGCTAAATACAGGGTCTATCTCCAAATGGGAAAAACGTCTTGAAAACTATATGGAAGATGCTCTTGTTATGTTGCGTCCGGTGCAACACCAAGTTATTTTGAAAACTTTACCCGGTTTAGCCCAATCATTTGGATCTGTAATTGATTCCTTGGCCTTTCCAGATGTCGTTGCAACTCTTTGTGGAGACGATGTCTGCATGATTATCTGTGAAGATGCTACAAAAGCGCAGGCTTGTTTTGAGAGTCTTAAAAAATATGCGCCACCATTTTTCTTTAGTGAATAAAACAAATCCCGTGATTAAAAGATCACGGGAATTTTTTATTTCTTTGACTGTGTTTCTTCTTTCTTTGTACGCGCCAATCGAAGAGCACGTTTAGGATTGAGACGATTAAACAATTCTTCTAGTTTCTTTTCATTCCACACATCTGCTGCAGAAACAAAATTGCCATCTGCATCTCGGAATGATATCGGTTTATCTCCCATATCAATCTCCTAGTCTACAAATTCAAACTCAAATTTACCGATGCGGACCAAGTCGCCATCTTTGGCGCCACGTGCACGAAGGGCTTCGTCAACCCCCATACCACGAAGCTGACGGGCAAACTTCATGACCGATTCGTCACGGTCAAAGTTGGTCATGTTAAAGAGTTTCATTAGTTTTTCACCAGAAAGTACCCATGTCGCATCATCATCACGACTAATCTCAAAGGCTTTTTCTTCCTCGTCAAAGCCATAGTAAGTCTCTTCTTCCATATCGGATTCATCATAAATCGGGAATTCTGGAGTCTTGTCTAACAATTCAGCTGTCGCGTCCAAAAGAGTCGCCAACCCTTGCTTGGTCAATCCAGAAATTGGGAAGATGGCTGGGAGTTCCTCAAACTCGTCGTAGTTTGCTGCCAACTTTTCCTTGAAAGTTTTAAGATTTTCCTGACTTTCAGGCATATCCATCTTGTTGGCTACGATAATCTGTGGACGTTCCATGAGACGAAGGTTATAGGATTCTAATTCCTTATTAATAGCAAGGTAATCCTCATAAGGATCACGTCCTTCGCTAGCTGACATATCGATGACATGGAGGATAACTCGAGTGCGTTCGATATGACGAAGAAACTGGGTTCCAAGACCAACACCTTGACTAGCCCCTTCAATCAAACCTGGAAGATCTGCTACTGCAAAAGATTCACCTGACTGCGTACGAACCATACCCAAATTAGGGACAATCGTCGTAAAGTGGTAAGCACCGATTTTTGGCTTAGCTGAAGTGATGACACTAAGCAAAGTTGACTTGCCGACAGATGGGAAACCGACCAAGCCGACATCCGCTAGAATCTTCAATTCCAGTTGCAACTCGCGTTCTTGTCCTGGTTCTCCATTCTCAGAGATTTCAGGTGCAGGATTTTTGGGAGTGGCAAAACGGATATTTCCACGACCACCTCGACCACCATGAGCCACGATAAACTCTTGACCATGTTCAATCAAGTCTGTAATGACTTTACCTGTTTCCGCATCACGTACAGTAGTTCCCTGTGGTACGCGAACACGAAGATCTTCTGCACCACGTCCGTGCATTCCTTTGGTCATCCCTTTTTCACCAGAATCAGCCTTGAAATGACGGTTATAGCGGAAATCCATCAAGGTACGTAAGCCTTCGTCTACCACGAAAACAACGTTTCCTCCACGTCCACCATCACCACCCCAAGGACCGCCATTAGGGACATATTTTTCACGGCGAAAGGCAACCATGCCATCGCCACCATTACCAGCCTTGACCTTAATCTTGGCTGTATCTAAAAACATACTCATATTTTCTTCTCACTTTAAAAAGGCTGGGGAGAACCCAGTCATTAGTTATTGTTTCTATCCTCGTAGCTTGCTTAGAATCTACTAAAAGCTCCTAGCGCAGTTGCAAAGATACCAGCAAGGGTTACAAACAACATGATGAGCACGACAACAAGTGTCACCTTTTCAAACAAAGTTTTTTTACGTTTTCCGTTATCTCCAAAAGCCATAACTTCTCCTTTTTCTATATAATTTTAATTTAATATTCTGTTGAAACTGGTGCAATCAACCATAAAATGATATAAGCAAGGACTCCTGTCCCATAACAAAATGCAAGAACAGCCCAAATGACACGAACAATTGTTGGATCGATATCAAAATAATGAGCAACTCCTGCGCATACTCCACCAATTTTTTGATCTTTCCCGCTTCTCATTAATTTTTTCATTTTTTCTTCCTCTTATTCTATTATTTGAATTCGTCTCTCCAATAATCTCTGATGCTAGACAATTGTTTTCGTGACGCTCTTAAAATACGCTTGGATTCTTTTACTGGGCTTGTAACAGCCTGTTGAGGTAGATAGAGAATCGTTTTTAAAAAGCGCTGAGTGACAGGTTGTCCATCATGTAGCTCATGTTCAAAGTTATTTGAGATAATGGCATCAAGGTAAAACTCATGAACTCGTTTCCCAAAATTTTCAGCCGAAATCTCGTACAACTTATCCGCCAACTTTTGTTCAGACATATCAGGAGTAGCGATCAATGCTTCAAGGATAGCGCCCGCAAGCTCTCGTTCTCCATAGTAAAGGGTACCAAACATTTTATCATTGATCAGATTTTCAAGATAGGGGTTGCCATGAGCGATAACAGGTGTTCCACTGGCTAGACTTTCTAGATAGGTTAAGCCTTGAGTTTCACTCGTAGAGGCTGAAATAAAGAAATCAGCTGCTTTATAGTACAAGGCTGTCTCACTTGGAGCAATCATACCTGTAAAAATCACATGTTTTTGTATGTTTAATTTCCGTGCTTGTTCTTTCAGACTGTCCAGATAAGGTCCGTCTCCAGCAACAACCAACTTCACCTTGTCTTCTTCTTTCAAAACCTGTTCAAAGGCAGCTAAAACTGCTTGGATATTTTTCTCATAAGAAATACGCGAAAGGCTCAGCAGCATTTTCTCGCCTTCCTGAATACCTAACTTCGAGCGAAGCTCTAGTAAGTTTTCCTCTTTGATCTCAGGTCGTTCAAACTTAGCCAGCTCAATTCCAGTTGGGATGACACGCTTTTCAACCTTGACTTTGTATTTAGATAAAAGGTCACGAACAATCTCACTAGGGCAAATCACGCCATCTACATCATGAAGGAAGCCACGCACCAAATATTTTACCATACTCGGACGAATTAGCATGCCCTTAGCAATGTAATGCACATAGTCTTCATACTGGGTATGGTAGGTATGAATAACTGGAATTTTCAATTCTCTCGCAATCCAAATCCCTAACAAACCAAGTGAAAATTCTGTCTGGGTATGAATAATATCGAGTTGATACTGCTTGGCAATTTCAAGCGCCTTTGTAAAACCTCGGTAGGCAAATCGTCGATCCTTAAATGCAAAGAAAGGGACACTCGGAATGCGAATAATTTGCCAATCCTCGTATCGGTTTACGTCTTTATCAGTCGTTGTAAAGATAAAAACTGCATGCCCCTGCTTTTCAAGCTCAGTTTTCAAAGTCCGAATACTAGTCGCGACCCCGGAAACCTGAGGGAAATAGGTATCTGTAAATAAACCAATTCGCATAAATTACCTCACTTTTTGCCCAAAGCAGCCTGTTCTCGATAAAATTTTAACCAGATTTCCAACAAATGCTCCTCAGAGTACTCTTTGGAGATCTCGCGAGCTTTTTCTTTCAAGTCCTTTAAGGCTTCAGGGTCATTCTTGTATTCTAGGATTGCTTCTCTCATCTCGGAAACATCACTTGTAGCACGATAATTCCCATCAAGAATAACCTTATACAGATCCAAATCTCTTAACATAATAGGAGCCTCGCAACTAGCGGCCTCTAAAATGGTCATAGGGAATAATTCATTGTAACTTGGTAGCAAGAATAGATCCGCCATAGCGTAAAGTTCCCGCATCCGTTCCGGTGACACAATCCCAGGGAAAATAAGATTTTCAGGTGGATTGTCCATTATCTTCTTGTAGCGTTCATAACCATCTGTCATCCCACCAAATGAAAAACCACCTGCCCAGATAAAGGTAATTTCTGGCAATTCCTTAGCAAGACGGATAAAATCATCAATTCCTTTACGTTTCTGAACCTGACCCGCACCGATTACGACAAACTGATCTTCCGCAAGATCCATTTCCTTCCGGAGTTGTGCAACCTGTTCAGCTGGTAATGGATGCCATTTTTCTTTGTTTACAAAGTTTGGAATATAAGTTACTTTTTCACGTGGAATGCCAGCAGCCACTAAATCCTCGATAAACATGGGATTGACCACCACCAAGTGTTCCATTCGGTTGTAAAAGGAAAAAACATAGCGTTTGACAATTCCTTTTAGGAAAAATGGAATCTTCAAACTCCCCTCAAGCGTATCAGGCAAAAAATGCACATAGCCAATTTTTCTCCCAGAGCGTTTCTTTTGGAAAGTAGATAAATAATAAGGGAAATCAATGGTGTGAAAATGAGTTACATCCGCTTCTACAGGAAGATTCTCTGTAACAATCAACTGGTCTTTGGCATCGCGGTGAAGGAGACTAACCAATTCTCGATAAGCTCCTGACACTCCTTGACCAGCTACTTTTTCACTTGAACTTAGCATATTAATACGCAATTTTTCGTTTTCCATACCTTTCATTATACCATTTTATTTCCAGAAAATCAGCAAAAGAAAGAAGAGACCAAAGGAAAAAGGATAAAATTACCTTATTTTCCAATCGTCTCTCGCATTTTTCTTAGTCTTTATTTAATTCCTAGGGCGATACGCGCGTATCGGCTCATTTTTTCAACCGTCCAAGCTGGATACCAGACCAATTTAACTTCGGTATTTGTTACCTCAGGCACATCTGTCATCGCATCATGTATCTGGTCTGTCAAAAGGTCAGCCAGTGGGCAGCCCATAGTTGTCAAGGTCATATCAATTTCAGTGTGACCTGTTTCACCATCAAAACGAATTTCATAAATCAAACCTAGGTTGACAATATCAATCCCCAACTCAGGGTCGATGACTTCTTCCAAAGCATTTAAAATGCGTGTTTTGATCGTTTCAATTTGCTCTTCTGTATAAGCCATGTTATTCCTCACTCTTAGTCTTCAATAAAATCACGAAGGGGTTTACTGCGACTTGGTTGACGCAATTTTCTCAAAGCCTTAGCCTCAATCTGACGGATACGCTCACGAGTCACGTTAAAGACTTTACCAACATCTTCAAGAGTACGCATTTTCCCATCATCTAGCCCGAAACGAAGGCGCAGAACGTTTTCTTCACGGTCTGTAAGAGTATCCAAAACCTCATCCAACTGCTCACGCAAAACGATACGAGTTGTGTAGTCTACTGGATTTTCAATCACTTCGTCTTCGATAAAGTCCCCAAGATGACTATCGTCCTCTTCACCGATCGGTGTTTCAAGTGATACTGGTTCTTGGGCAATCTTTAGGATTTCACGGACCTTGTCAGGTGTCATATCCATACGCTCAGCAATTTGTTCAGGAGTTGGATCTTGCCCCAATTCTTGAAGGAGATTCCGCTGTTCACGGACAAGCTTGTTAATGGTTTCTACCATGTGGACAGGGATACGAATAGTACGTGCCTGGTCAGCGATGGCACGGGTAATCGCCTGACGAATCCACCAAGTTGCGTACGTAGAAAACTTAAATCCTTTTGAATAGTCAAACTTGTCAACAGCCTTCATCAAGCCCATGTTTCCTTCTTGGATCAAATCCAGAAATTGCATGCCACGCCCTACGTAGCGCTTAGCGATAGAAACCACCAAACGAAGGTTGGCTTCTGCAAGACGTTGTTTGGCTTCGATATCACCAGCCTCAACTGCTAGGGCCAATTCTTTTTCCTCTTCGTTGGTCAAGAGAGGAACGACCCCGATTTCCTTCAAATACATACGGACTGGGTCATTGACCTTGGCAGAAGTTGAGCCAATCAAGTCCTCATCACTGAGTTCTGGCTCTTCTTCTGCACTAAGCACACGCGCGCTTGGATTTCCTTCGTTGTCTGTGATAGAAATTCCAGCATCCTGAATCCGTTGCAAAAGGTCTTCAATGCCATCTGCATCAAGGGCAAAAGGAATAACCAGACTTGAATTGATTTCATCATCTGTTGCTGTTCCTGTTTTTTTGTGGTTACGGATAAAGTCTGCTACTTGCACATCAAATGTGGTTACTTCTTTTTGTTTTGTTGCCATTATTACTCCATTCTTCTCTTTTGGGAAATCAATCGTTGCAATTCTTCCAAGGCTGTGTCTGTATCTCCTACATGACTAGCTTCCTGCACTTTCTTTTTAATTCGTAAGTTGTCCTTGCTGAGGAGAGCACGGTTTCGAGTCGCTTCGACTTCCATTAGCTCTTGAGGCGACATTTCAGCTGGCAAATCCAAGCTAAGCACGTGGTACCAAGCATTTTCAACCTCAGGCGTCTGATGAGAAAGCTCCTCTGAGCCAATTTCTCCCTGCTCACTTAATAATTCGTAAAGAATCTGAAATTCTGGGGTATCAAAGAAAAAATCTTCTCTTAATCGGTAGTCATTTAGAACAACTGGATTCTCAGCCATTCTATAAAGGAGATGAGCCTCTGCTCTCATGACTGCTGTCAGTTGCCGCGTTACAGGTATACTAATCGCTGCTGGAGGTTGCTCCTCTTTGACTCTTTCCTGCCTCTGAACAATGCGACTTTCATTTACAATCTGCTCCACCTGCTGGTAATCAAAAGAAGGTAGATTATCCGCCAGAATGTGGATATAAGAATTCTGGGCAGTGATAGACTTTTCTTTGGCGATTAGGGGCGCAATCTTTTCAATGAACTCAATTTGCGCCTGCAAGTTATCACTATTATCAGGCTTGAGCTGGTGAATATAGAACTCTATAGGACTGATACGAGTCTTGGTTAAAAGGTAAGCCAGGTCTTCAGCAGAATTCTTTTGCAAATACTCATCTGGGTCCATGGCATCAGGTACTCGAACAACCTCCACTGAGAAGTCTTTTAACTCCTCTAGAGCCTTGGCTGTTGCTGCCTGCCCTGCCTTGTCGCCATCATAGCTGAGAACAATTTTTTTGGTAAAGCGTTTGAGGTGGTCAACATGCTCCTTGCTTAAGGCTGTTCCCATGGAAGCCACAGAATTTTCTATACCAGCACGGTAGGCTGCGATCACATCCATGAAGCCTTCCATCAGATAGAGCTCTGTAATCTTACCTGTTCCCTTTTTTGCCTTGTCCAAATGATACAATTCGTAACTCTTGTTAAAAATTGCAGTCGAGCGACTATTTTTATATTTGGCAGTCTGACTGTCAGTTTCTTGCCAGATACGACCTGAAAATGCAATGACCTGTCCCTTGTCATTGGTCAAAGGAAAGATGATCCGTCCAAAAAAAGTATCATAAAATTGATTACCATCTGACAGATAAAACAAGCCCGAATCCAATAAATCCTTTTCCTCAAACTTGTCAGCCAAACGTTGATAGAGATAAGTTCTCTCTGCTGGAGCTAGTCCAATCTGGAAGTGCTTCAGAACATCGTCTGTCAATCCGCGTTTGTAGAGATAAGCCCTTGCTTCTTCTCCCATCTTTGTCGTCATGAGGATGGCATGGTAAAAACGGGCAGCTTCTTCATGCATATCATATAGAGCTTGATGAGGGGAAGCTTGTTGGGGACGAGACTGAACAGGCATAGCTAGTTGAATACCGACGCGCTCTCCTAAGAGTTGAACGGCTTCCATAAAGGACACGCCTTGGTATTCTTCGATAAACTTAAAGACATCTCCTGAACGACCACAGCCAAAACAGTGATAAAACTGCTTGTCCTCAACTACGTTGAAAGAGGGGGTCTTTTCACCATGAAAAGGACAGAGCCCTAAATAGTTCCGTCCAGCCTTCTGTAAAGAAATCACATCACCTATGACTTCCACAATGTTGGCATTGTTTTTGATTTCTTCAATGACTTGCTTGTCAACCATACACAATACCTCCATCTTATCATAGTTTCACGTAAACTAGTATAGCTTATTTCTGAAAAAAAGTAAACCATTTCATACGCTTTCCGTAATTCTCTTTGCCTTATTTTTCCAGATAGAAAGAGGAGATAAAAAACTCAGAAACACTTCCATGCTTCTAAGTTTCTCTTCTCTATTTTTTGATGATTATTTAACTCATCTATTCAAATAATTGATAGTAGTCTGAAATTTTCATCTTAGCTTTTTCTTCTTTATTGAGGTCTTGGATAATACGACCTTCCTTCATGACAATCAGACGATTGCCATACTTCAGTGCATCTTCCATATGGTGGGTAATCATCAAGGCTGTCAGATGATCCTTACTGACAAAGTCATCTGTTAACTCCATCAAAGCAACACTGGTCTTTGGGTCGAGAGCTGCTGTGTGTTCATCCAACAAGAGCAACTCTGGTCGCTTCAAGGTTGCCATCAAGAGACTCAAGGCCTGACGTTGACCACCTGATAGAAATTCAATAGGAGTGTCCAGATGTTTTTCAAGACCATTTCCAACCTTTTCAATGGTAGTCTGGAACTCTTCTCTATGGCTTGAAAGTCTCCTAGGAAGGAGTCCTCTCTTCTCACCACGAAACTTGGCAATTAAGAGATTTTCCGCCACCGTCATACGGGGAGCCGTCCCCATCTTAGGATCTTGAAAGACACGAGACAAGTACTTAGCCCGCTTTTCAGGTGAAAAATGCGTCACATCCTCGCCCATGATACGGATACTTCCACTTGTTAAAGGTAAGGTACCTGCAATCGTGTTAAAAAGCGTTGACTTCCCTGCTCCATTTCCCCCTAGGATGGTAATGAAATCATGTTCGAAAATTTCAAGAGAAACATCATTCAGAATGATTTTTTCCTCATCAAAGCCATTCGTGATGACTTTGGTAGCATTTTTTAATTCTACAATTGCTGTCATTTGCTAAACTTGACTCCTTTCAGGTATTTGCTTTTGAAGGTTGGAATCATAAGGCAAACTGCCAAAATCAAGGCGCTGTACAAACGAAGATAACTTGTATTAAACCCAAGAGCAATCACTCCCCAAACGAGGAACTGATAAGCGATAGAGCCAACGACGATGGTCATGAGTCGCTCTGCCAGGGTCAAACTCTTGAACAAAACCTCACCAATAATCAAGCTAGCAAGCCCTACGACAATCACGCCAATTCCTCGAGAAACATCTGCATATCCTTCTTGTTGAGCAATTAAAGCCCCTGCAAGCGCGATAATCCCATTTGAGAGAACCAAGCCCATGAGTTCCATACGTCCCGTATTGATACCAAAGCTACGAGCCATATCAGGATTGTCACCTGTAGCGATGTAGGCCTGACCTAGTTTGGTATCAAGGAAAAAGAGCATGAGACCAATAACAAGAGCTACAAAGATTAATCCAGTCAGGAGTTGGTTAAGGTCTGAATCGAAAGGCAAGACATCCTGAATTTGCTTGGTTCCAAGAAGCCCCAGATTGGCACGTCCCATAATCATGAGCATGATGGAATGGCAAGAAGTCATGACCAGAATCCCTGATAAGAGGGTTGGGATTTTTCCTTTGGTATATAAGAGACCGGTCGCCATTCCAGCTAGACAACCCGCTCCTACTGCAGCTAGGGTTGCTAAAAATGGGTTGACTCCCTGTGTTATCAAGGTTACAGCTACTGCTCCCCCAAGAGGAAAAGAACCTTCAGTAGTCATATCAGGGAAATTCAAAATTCGAAAAGTCATAAAGATTCCCAAACCTAAAATCGCCCAGACCATCCCCTGAGAAATAATGGATACTATCATAATCTTTCACTCATTTCTTTCTTTAGTAAAAATGGGAGGAGATGTGCCCAGCTCCTCCTTTATCTTTATTCAATCACTTGTCCTGCTTCTTTTAGAACGGACTCAGGAATGGTGATACCAAGTTCCTGCGCTAGTTTTTTGTTAATCACTGACTTACCAGTTGAAAATACATTAACTGGCGTATCAGCTGGTTTTTCACCTTTCAAAACTTTGGCAATCATCTTACCAGTAGCCACTCCAAGATCGTGTTGGTCAACTACTACAGATGCTAATCCACCTGCTTCTACCATGGCAGTAGCACTTGGGTAGATTGGCTTTTTAGCTGTTTGGTTGCTTGAAACAACTGTTGAGAATGCTGATGCGATGGTGTTGTCAATTGGAACCCAAATCGCATCAACCTTACTTGTCATGACATTAACTGTTGAAGCAATTTCATTGGTTGATGGAACGGCAAATGTTTCGACTGTCAAACCTGCTTTTTCAGCATAAGCCTTGAATTCTTCTACCTGTGTTTTTGAGTTATCTTCGCTACTTGAGTAAAGAGCACCGATTGTTTTGACATTTGGTGTCAAAGTTTTAATCAATTCCACTTGCTGTTCAGCTGGGTTGTGGTCTGACACCCCTGTAATGTTGCCACCTGGTTTTTTCAAATCTTTGACCAAGTTAGCACCGATTGGGTCTGTAATAGCAGCCATGATAACTGGTAGATCTTTAGTAGCACTTGCAAGTCCTTGAGCTGCTGGTGTTGCAATCCCAACAACTACATCGTTTCCATTTGCTACCAATTGTTTACTCATGGTTGCAACCTTGCTCTGATCGCCTTCAGAGTTCATAAAGTCGATTTTTACTTGGTCGTCCTTATAGCCTTCTTCAGCTAGTCCATCTTGAATTCCTTGGTAAATCAAGTCCAAGGATGGGTGACTAACAAATTGAAGGACACCAACCTTAGCGACCTTTTGCTCTTCTTTAGCTGCTGGCTTGTTCATTGATGAATAAATCAAGCTAGCCACCACCAATACTGCTAATCCAGCGACAATTCCAATCAAACGTTTATTTTTCATTTTTCTTTCTCCTTAATTCTTTTACCTTAACTTTTTAAATCACATCATCAAGCGATGCCATCGTTTAAATTCCAATATCTTTCCTCCCCACAGAAAAAGTCCTCACACAAAAAACTTGTGTGAGGACGTCGATGCGCGGTACCACCTCAATTATAGGGAATATCCCTATCGCTCTTTCTCGCAATAACGAGTTGCACTGTAAGGTGTGCTCACCGAATTTTTATGATTTCAAATTCTTAAGTACATTCAGCCCAATTTCATCAATTTCATCTATCTGCTTTCACCAACCACAGACTCTCTAAAAAATGAGCAAGATTACTTTCTGAATGTTTAAATTATATCATTTTTCAACTACTTGTCAAGCTTATTTTTAGAATTTTTTAAACAATTCAAAAACTTCCCCTTGAAAAAAGAGGAAGTTTGTAGAATATCAGCCTGAATTACGTAAACCAGTTGCAATTCCGTTGATAGTTGTATGGATTAATTTTTCTTCGTCTGCCGACAATTCGCCGCGACGTTGACGTTTGATCAACTCCAACTGGATGTAGTTCAGGATATTAAAGTAAGGCATACGATAGTTTAGACTGTCTTTTAGATAAGAGTTTTCTGCCAAGAGTTCGTCATAACCTTCGATAGCTAAAATAACGTCCTTAGTCAACTGCCATTCATCTAAAATAGTGTAGTAGATAGCTTGTACTTCTTCGTCTTCACAGAGCTTGGCATATTCAAAAGCAATGTTCATGTTAGACTTAGACAAGACCATGTCTACATTGGAAAGCAAAGATTGAAAGAAAGGCCAGTTTTGGTACATGTCACGAAGAAACTCGATATTCTTCGGATCTTGATCTATAAATTCTTTAAAGCTTGATCCCACTCCGTACCATCCAGGGAACATGACACGGCTTTGTGACCATGAGAAGACCCAAGGGATAGCACGCAAACCGCCAATTTCAGTGATGGTCTTACGAGCTGCTGGACGCGAACCGATATTGAAGCTTGAAATAGCCTTGATTGGACTTGATTCAAAGAAATAGTCATAGAAATGTTCATTTCCAAAAACCAAATCACGGTAGATATCATAACTACGGTCTACTACTTGATCCATGATAGCTTCGTAACGATTTGACGTATTGATATCACTCTTCTTCTTGGTAATCATGCGGTTAATAGCTGCAGAAACCAGCATCTCAAGGTTGTAATAGGCTGCATCTTTGTTACCGTATTTGTTGCCAATGACTTCTCCTTGCTCAGTCAGACGGATACGGTCCTTAATAGACTTGAGTGGTTGAGATGTGATGGCTTCATAAGTTGGTCCACCACCACGACCCACAGTACCACCACGACCATGGAAGAAAGTAACCTTAACGCCAAATTCATCCCCAATAGCAGTCAGTTGTTGTTGAGCTTTATAGAGAGTCCAACATGATGACAGGTAACCACCGTCTTTGTTACTATCAGAGTAGCCAAGCATGATTTCTTGGTAGTTGTCTTTTGAAGCAATCCATTTTTTAGCCAAAGGAAGAGAGAAATATCTTCTCATGGTTTCTTCTGAGTGATCCAAATCTTCAATCGTTTCAAAGAGGGGAACAATCTGAACGCGGGCTTTTTGGGCATCCACCAAGCCGACTTCCTTAAGCATAATGGCTAGTTCAAGCATATCGGATACACTGGTTGCGTGAGAAATGATGGTTTGACGAATAACATTTTCACCCAGTTTATCCTTCAACTTGCGCGCAGCTTTAAAGATAGAGAGTTCTTTTTCAAGCAGTTCTGACTTTTCAGCATGAGTCGCTGAGAGGATACGAGGATCTTCTTCCAACTCTTTTAAGAGGAGGGCACATTTTTCGTCTTCAGAAAGGTCGCTATAATGGTCGTTAATACCAGCTGATGCTAGCAATTCAGCCACACAGGCTTCGTGAACACTAGAATCCTGGCGCATATCAATAGAAGCAAGGTAGAAACCAAAAATTTCGACAGCTTGCATCAACTCGACAAATTCTCCTGAAATCAGGTATTCCCCTTTGTTTTCAAGGAGAGAATCACGAATGGCCAACAAATCTTGATAAAATTCATCTGCAGTGGCATATCTAGGTTGAAGGTCCTTGTCTTCAATGAGATAAGCCTTGGTTGCCTGCATCTTAGCTTGGATGTCAAAGAGGGCACGACGATAGAGTTCTTTTTCGCGATAAATGGAGTTATCTTGTGACTTCAGTGCCATCTCACGAACCTTGTCGCTGACATTCACGATGCTGGTTGAAAGTGAAAATTCACGATAAAGATTATAAATCTTTTCATCATAGTAGTTCATGATGACTTCACACTGGGTCAAGGCTGATTTGTTTAGAGTTTCCGCAGTTACGAAAGGATTTCCATCACGGTCTCCTCCTATCCACATCCCCATAGTAATCGGTTTTGGATGTTGGAGCTCGATACCTTGTTCTTTAGCCAATTTTTTATACTCAGCTGTCAAACGCGGAACAGCATTCAGGAAAGAACTTTGGTAATACTCCATCACATTGGTGATTTCGTTGGTTACTTTCAATTTCTTCTCACGAATCATGTCCGTTTGCATGATAATTTCAATGTAACGACGGAGATCTGTGTGCCATTTTTCTTTATTAATCAAGCCGAGTTTGACATCACGGTACTTGCGCAAGAGCGTATGGATGTGGTTGGTCAAATCCAGCATACTCTTGCGTTGTACTTGTGTTGGATGGGCGGTCAAGACAGGAACGACATTTAACTTTTCTAAAATTTCGGCTGCATTTTCTTTTTCAGCTACCATCTTAATCGTTGTAGATAGTTTTCCTAAATAGTCTTGGTCCACATTGTTTTGGTGATTGATTTCATAGGCCAAATCCACATCCTCAGAGATATTAATCAAAAGTGGAAGGATAGAGAAATAGCGTGAAATGTAAATCATTTCTTCGTTCGAAAGACTGGTCACTAGGTCATTGAGCCCTTGATAATTCTCGCTAGTTGATAATTCCTTCAACTGGATAATCTTTTCAAAGGTTTCTGGCGCCAGCATATTTTTTGTGATATCTTCTAATAGCTCAGTCAGAATCAAGACTTCTTCTTGGACGACTGCTTTATTACTATAGTTTTCTAATTTTTGAAGAGACATATACTTTCCTTTCCATTCAATCCTTACAGACTTTCATCGGTTTGATTTTCGTATTCTCTGATAAGTTTGGCACGTTTTTCACTGGCATCAATGTTTAGTACAAGCGCGATGGCCACGGATAATACCAATAGACTGTTCCCACCTTGTGAAAGGAAGGGGAAGGTTACCCCTGTAGAAGGAATCAATCCTGAAATCCCACCGATATTGACAAAGACCTGAACAAGGATCATTCCTCCGACACCAATAGCAACCATGGAGTTAAAAGGATCCTTTGCTCGAATACCAACTAAGATGATTCGCAAAATCAAGAAGAAGAGTAAAGCCAAAATCATACTGGCTCCAACAAATCCAAACTCCTCGATAACAATCGAAAAGACGAAATCCGTATGGGCTTCTGGCAGATAACCACGCTTCTCAATAGAATTCCCTAGTCCCAGTCCGAACCAGCCTCCATTTACCATTGCATAGTAAGAATTTGCGAGCTGGTGCCCTGCACCCGCCAAGTCATTAAAGGGATTAAAGAAGGCACTAAAACGTTTAGCAACGTAACCAAATACAGGAATTTGAGAGAACTTTTCAACCCCAACAAAGCGAATGACAGACAAGACTAACATTGAGCTCCCTGCCAAGAGAGCTAGAATGGTCGAGAACCAACGATAGGCGATTCCACTAACCGTATACATGATGAGCGCCACCAAGACCAAGATGGTCGCATTACCCAAGTCTGGGAAAATTCCCAAACTACCAATCAGAACCAGCAGAACAAAACGCCAGTCGTTAAAAGCTCGAGGAAGCCACTGATTCTGTGTCAAAACCTGGAAGTCATAAACCGCAATCTCATCTTGTTGTTTTGAAAATCGATGTGCCAGGTACCAGATGATGATAATCTTAAGGTACTCAGCAGGCTGAATCGTTACAGGTCCTACAGAAATCCATCCGTATGCTCCATTGACAGGTGTTCCGACCAGTCGCGCCAGAGCTAAAAGAACCATCTCCACAATCATCACGGTAAAAATGAGACGCCCATTTCTTAGGAAACCTAATTTTAATTTATAGATTAAGGCAATCAGAATCAAACTAGCTATCCAGAAGATCCCCTGGTTACGCACCAATTGAAAGGCACTTTTCCCTTCTTCGATCAAGGTTGCACTCGTTGTCGAGTACACCACAATCAGCCCCAAAATCGATAAAAGGAAGTAAGGAATCAAAATGGAATAGTTTAGTAGGTGCCTTTTACTAATTTTCATATTTCACCACTCTAATAGGAACAGACGCTTCTGTTCCCAATTCCGTTTTATTTTCTAGTTTTGATTGCTATTATACCACTTTTTCAGAAAGAAAAAAACTCTTATCCTTTAATCCTTCGAATTTTACTCATTTTCTAGTATCAGGTATAAAAAAACAAATCTCAAAAGAGATTTGTTTTTTGCTTTCTTAGTTAGATGAAGAGCTGCTGCTTGAGCTTGAGTCACCACCACCGATGTATTGGGTGAAGATGTTTTGGAAGGCTTGGTCTTTAACCTTGATGTTTGCTGCTTGCAATTCTTTACCAATTACTCCTTGAACAAAGGCTGAATCATTTTGTTTTTGAGTCAAGATGATGGTCTTCAATTTTTCTTTGTAATCCTCTATATTAGAAGATTTTTCTGTTTTCTTCGTTACTTTGATGATGTAGAACTGACTGCTGTAGGCTTGTGTTCCAGTAGCTGTAATCACATCAGAAACCCCGTTCACATCCAAGGCAAAGGCTGCTTTCTTGACTTGTTCTGGAAGTTCTGTTGAAGCAGAGTCAAAAGTGATTTCTCCACCATTTTCTTTTGTCTTATCATCGTTAGAGTTGTCTTTTGCCAACTGAGCAAAATCCGCACCTTCTGCTTTAGCTTTCTCAAGTACTTCTTTTGCCTTGTCTTCATTATCCAAACGAATGATTTGAGCTGTTATATCTGGTGTGTAAGACTCAAAAGCTTTTTGGTAAGCTTCGTCTGTCAACTCACTCTCAGCAGCCTTCTTAACTGCCAATTCAACCAATTTGCTGGTACGGATTTGAGCTTTACGAGTCTCAGGTGTCATACCTGCACGTTGAAGCACGCTGTTGTAGCTATCGCCGTATTTCTTTTGTTCTTCAGCAACGGCGTCATCCACATCTTTATCCGTTACCTCTGACCCATATTGTTGTTCAAATACTTTTTGGATAGTCATATTGAGCAAGACTTGTTGTGCAGTTGGATTGTTCTTTACTTCTTCAAAGAATTGATGTTCTGTAATCACATCGCCCTTCATGCTGATCAAATCTTTTCCTTCAGAACTGTTTGAACAAGCTGCAAGTGTTGCTACTGATAAAAGTGTGATGGCTCCTGCCATAAGTTTTTTCTTCATGTTTACTCCTTTTTCTAAAAACGGTCGAAAATTTCTCTAGACCAACTCAATCATTATACCATATTTTAAAGCAGATAACTTAAATAAGACTAAAAATAGTAGCTTTTAAATTTTAAACGATTCAGTTTTTTTCATTCCAAAAAGAACCTGAACAATCGTTCAAGTCCTTTGTTTGTCTTGTATTATTTTTTAGTGACGTCCTTTGTAAGTCAAGCCTGCTAGACCAAGACTTGCAAGGAGGAAACCTGCAAATCCAAGAATTGAATTTTGTTCGCCAGTGTTTGGTAGGGCTTTCGACCCACCTTCAGTCTTGGTATTCAGCGGTGTAGCTTGCGCTTTTGTGGTATCTGCTCCATTGCTATTTTGAGCTGTGGTTGTTGTATTTTCACCACCTACAACAGCAATAGGCATTTGTATGCTACTGTCATTGCGATTTGCAGCAACATTTTTGAATGTCATTGCATAGATACTAAAGTGGTTGGTTTCAAAAGTCACCTTATCTGCATCTTGCTTGAAATCAAGTGCTTGCAAAGCGCCATCTGGGGCAACATAGTAGACATTTTCAACTGGCTTGTCGGCAGAAAGGGTCACTAAAACCATGCCATTTGGCTGGATAGCCTTGCCGTTTGCGTCATATAAATGAATGTCATAAGCCTTATAGCTTTTCGTCTCAAGTGATTTAGCTTTGGTTTCTTCTACCTTGATGTAGCTAACATTTTTGAGCGTTGCCTCTGAGCCACGAACTTGAACGCTTCCAGCTTCGTTTGAAAGAACTCGGCTTGTGCTTGGAGTAGCTGGATTTGTAGGAGTTACAGGAGTTGTTGGGACTGTTGGAACAACTGGTGTAACTGGTTTTGGTGTGTCAGAAGGCTTAGGTACCGGTTTTACTGCCGGTTTCGGTGTATCTGATGGTTTAGTTTCCGGTTTTACTTCTGGTTTTGGTGTCTCTGAAGGCTTAGGTTCTGGCTTAACCTCTGGTTTTGGTGTCTCTGAAGGCTTAGGTTCTGGCTTAACCTCTGGTTCCGGAGTCTCTGAAGGCTTAGGTTCTGGCTTAACTTCTGGTTTCGGTGTCTCTGAAGGCTTAGTTTCAGGTTTTACTTCTGGTTTCGGTGTATCTGATGGTTTAGGTTCTGGCTTAACTTCTGGTTTTGGTGTTTCTGAAGGTTTAGTTTCCGGTTTTACTTCTGGTTTCGGAGTCTCTGAAGGCTTGGCATCCGCGTTTACCTTCTTATACTTTAGATACATGTAATTGTCATCCAAAGTACCACCAAAATATGTATTCATTATCCGGTAGTCCACTTTATAACCAGGCATCCAGCTAGCATACGAAACTACCTCATAGCCCTCAATATCTTTATAAATATTGATGGTCTCTCCTGGGTTTAAAACTCCAATTTCTCGAGATATCCTCTCTCCCGTATCTGCATCGAAATAATCGATACGATATTTGAGGGGCTCCTGCTTTTCTTCATCTTTTGGCGCTGGTTTTGGTGTGTCTGAAGGCTTAGCATCCGTCTTTACCTTCTTATAATCTAGAAACATGTAACGTTCAAACGTTTGACCACCAAAATATCTATTCATTATCCTGTAGTCCACATTATATCCAGGCATCCAGCTATCATTCGAAACTACCTCATAGCCATCAATATTTTTATGGATATTAACAGTTTCACCAGGATTTAATACTCCATATTCTCGAGATATCTCCTCTCCCGTTTCTGCATCGAAATATTCGATAAGATAGTTGATGGGCTCTTGTTTTTCGTCAGCTTTTGGCGCTGGTTCTGGTTTTACTTCTGGTTTTGGTGTCTCTGAAGGCTTAGTTTCCGGTTTTACTTCTGGTTTCGGTGTCTCTGAAGGCTTAGCATCCGCATTTACCTTCTTATATTCTAGAATAATGTATCGATATCCAGAAAAAGACCCAAAATATCTATCCATTAACCGGTAGTCCACATTATAACCAGACATCCAACGACGATTCGTAACTACCTCATAGCCATCAATATTTTTATGGATATTGATAGTTTCACCAGGGTTTAAAACTCCGATTTCTCGAGATAGCCTCTCTCCCGTATCTGCATCGAAATAATCGATACGATATTTGATGGGCTCTTGATTTTCGTCAGCTTTTGGTGCTGGTTTCTCCGTAGGTTGAGATGGTTTTTCATATCCAATATAGCCCGCTGGTCGATAATAACTATAATTAACTGAAATATGATCGCTTTCTACACCGTCAACAACAGCAGGATAAAAGTTGAATTTCTCGTAAGGTACAGTTTCTCCAGGTTTATAATGATTACCAGTAGTTGCTCCCCATCTTCCCTCTTCGTGTCTAGAATCCGTTATCTCTTCCAAAATATAGCCATCTATATCACCCTTAGGTAAAGTAAAACTCTCACCTGGCTTAATAGTGACTGTTATATCTCGTTTATCTTCATCAATAGAATGATACTTACGATGAGGTGGGAGTGTACCATCAGGCATAATTTTAGGAGTTCCAGTATAACTAAAGCTAATATGAAGAGTCCGTTCGCTCCTATTGGGCTTTTCCAGTGGAAGTGTCTCATATTCAAGCTGATAATGTGCTATGATTGTATCGCCCTCTTTGGTGAGAGTAAACATCCCATATTTCAATGAATCATATACTTGACGAGGTTTAGATCCAACTGTCTTCCCATAATAATTTAGTTTATCATAACTAATATTCAGAATTTTGGGGTAAGATCTATTAAGCCTATAGCCTTCAAATGTTGGAGCATCAATTGTTAAATCTTCACCAAAGTTAACATTTCCTGTCAACGTTTTAGTAGGTTCTACTTTCTCCCCAGTCCTTATATCCTTAAAATCTAGTTCAATCACATATCGGATAGGAAGATGCTTTTCTTCATTTAAGGTTGCATGTCCCTCAGGAGTATCAGATGGTTGAGACTCTGCTGGATTTGTTTCTGACTCAGATTCAGGTTTCACTTCCTCAGCCGGTTTAACCTCTGGTTTTTCTGAATCACTTAGTTTGGCATTTTCTACTGGTTTTGAAGCTGTATTTGGCTTTTCTGCCACATTTGTGTCAGCCTGAACTGTAAAAGCTGGCACTGCACCCAACACCGCAACCGCAAAGGTTGCAACACCGAGTCGTAATAACTTATGGTTTCTCATATAGAACCCTCCTAAAATAAAATCCTTTCTTCCCTACTAGAAAAAGGAATTAACTGTATCGTGTAACGACCGTTAAACGATACACTTAAAAAACAAAAAAATACAAATCCAACACAGGCTCAAATCCTTGTTAAATTCGTATTTTCTGAAATATTCACATTGTTATTTTGAATGTTTCGCAAAACGGTCGTTAATCGAAACATATTTACGCCTTCATTGTAGCATTTTGTCTGGTTTTTAGCAAGAATTTTGCGAAACTTTTTTGCGATTATTGGCAACCTTGTTTCGTTCCAAGACTTTATAGATGGTTGAGGTCGAAATTCGTTCTGTTTTTGCTATTGTTCTGATGCTTGTTCCCCCTGCCAAATACTGCTCAATAATTCTCCCCTCCTTCTTTTTCGAAATTCGCTTAGCACCCAGTTTGACGCCTTTTTCATTGGCTTTACGAAGCCCTTCACGAGTACGAAATCGCAAATTTTCCAGTTCACTTTCTGCCACAAAATCTAAAATCATACAAAGTAACCTACCAATGAGCTAGTCAGTTTCCAATTTTTCATGCAAACTGACTAGCTGAATATCCGAATCATTAAATTGTTCAATCAGTTCTAGCAATTTAAACATAGAGCGCGTAAGCCTATCAAGCTTGTAGATGGTGAAAGTGACTTGCGTTCCTTTTTCGAAAGCGTTTGAGCCAATTTTAGAGCCTTTTCGAGCTCTGAGCGTACATTGTTTGAACCAGATTCACGTTCGATAAAGAGCTGGTCGCAGTGCTTAAGAGCCTCGATTTGCACCTCTAAGCCCAAATCTTGCTTATGCGTTGAAACGCGTGTATAGCCGATATTTATGGTGGTTTGAGACATAAAAATCCTCCTATTACTTGGTACAGGAGGATTGTGCTATTTTTTAATTTATTCCATTTCTGGTAAAGTTACATTTTTCACATTCTTTCGTAGCATGAGAATGCCGTCCCCAAGCGGAACTAGAGTCGCCGTTAGACCAGGATTGTCCAACGTTGCGTCGAAAAGTCTTTGCAAACCACGGTAAATAGTTCGTTGACCTCGGCGGACTTCCATGATATCCTTGGCAACATCGCCTCCTTGGAAAATGTCATCCAAGACCACTACTCCACCGACTTCCAAATGTTTAAGAATTTCAGGTAGAAAGACGATATACTTGGACTTGGCAGAATCCATAAAGACAAAGTCATAAGTTTCTGTCAGACTAGATAAAACATCGACTGCATCTCCCTCTAAGAGGGTGATTTGCTTACGCCTGTCAAACTGAGAAAAGTTTTCCTTGGCAAAACCAATCATCTCAGGATTACGGTCAATGGTTGTAATCTTGGCATCTGGCGCATGTTCCGCCATCAAGAGGGCTGAAAAGCCAATTGCCGTCCCAATCTCCAAAATGTTCTTGGGCTGTATGGTCTCCATGAGAAATCGAAAATACGCGACCGTTTCATGGGGAATAATGGGAATGTTTTCCTTGCGAGCGAAGGTCTCCAATTCTTTCAAAGAACCTGTCACCTGTTTTTGACGCTGGCGCATGAGTTCTACGATTTCTTCCTTGACGACAGGCCGGCGCATGTTATGGTTGGCATTTTTACTATAAGACTCTACCATCTTAAGCTAGTCCCAATTTTTCAACAAGAGCTTCAAACTCGTTCAAGCGACGTTCAAAGACTGCAAAGGCATCGTTGAGATAGTCTTCCTTCTCCATATCCACACCCGCTTTTCTCATGACATTGAGCGGATAGTCTGACTTACCAGCCTTGAGGTAGTCGATATAGCGGTCACGGTCTTCTTGACTACCATGGACAATCTTCTCAGCCAAGGCTGAAGCAGCTGCAAAACCAGTTGAATACTGATAAACATAGTAGTTATAGTAGAAGTGTGGAATGCGTGCCCACTCGTATTGGATCTGAGGATTGTCTTCCTTGCTGAGTCCATAGTACTCTTGGTTCAAGTCAGCGTAGAGCTTATTGAGGAAATCGCTTGTCAAGACTTCACCGTTTTGATCAGCTTGGTGAATGGCATGTTCAAACTCAGCGAATTGAGTTTGACGGAAGACTGTTCCACGGAAGCCGTCCAAGAAGTTATTGAGGATAGCAAAGCGAGTTGCATCGTCTTCTACTTCTTCCAATAATTTCTCAGTCAAGATGTTTTCGTTGGTCGTTGAGGCAATCTCAGCCAAGAAGATAGAGTAATCTCCGTAAACATAAGGTTGGGTTTCACGAGTATAGCTAGAGTGCATACTGTGACCTGTTTCATGGACAAGGGTAAAGAGATTGTCTAAATTGTCCTGCCAGTTGAGAAGCATGAAGGCATTGGTATCATAAGAACCACCAGAGTAGGCACCAGAACGTTTGCCTTGGTTTTCATAGACATCAATCCAACGCTCGCTAAAGGCACGTTTGACACGGCTCAAGTAGTCGTCACCCAAGACTGCCAAGGCCTCTTCTGCTTTCTTCAAGGCTTCTTCGTAGGTAAAGCTGTATTCTACTGAAGATAGTGGTGTGTAGACATCGTACATCTTGAGATCAGAAATACCCAAGATTTTTGAACGAAGCTCGAGGTAACGATGCAAAAGTGGCAAATGCTTGCGAACTGCTGCTACCAAATTGTCATAGACACTTTCTGGAACAAAATTTGCTGCGAGGGCTGCATGGCGAGCACTCTTATAGTTGCGAACTTTTGCTCGGTAGTTTTGCACCTTAACATTTGTCTGCAAGGTCTTCGCATAAGTGTGTTGGAATTGCTCATATGTCGCATAAAGGGCTTCATAGGCACCACGACGCACTTCACGGTTTTTAGACTCCATCAAACGGATGTAAGTACCGTGTGAGAGTTGCACTTCCTTACCTTCGTCATCAAGCACGTATGGGAAGCTAATATCCGCATTGTCCAAAATAGCGAAAGTTTCACTAGCAGCGCCAAAGATTTCTCCTGCTCCAGCAAGTAATTCTTCCTCACGTTGTGAAAGAACATGGTCTTTCTTTTGCAAGAGCTTGTCAAAAAAGTGTTTGTAAACTTGGAGTTTTGGTTGAGCTTCTAGGAAGGCCGCATACTGCTCTTCCCTAATCTCCATAAACTCAGGTTCATAGAATGAAAAGGCTTGTTCTAACTGACTGTATAGGGTCATTGCCTTAGCATAGTACTCTTGATACTTGGCTTCACGCGTGTCCTGGTCATTTTTCATATGCGCATAGACATAAAGTTTTTCAACTTGGCGTTCCAAGTCGAGTGAGAATTCTGTGATCTCAAGCAAACTGTCTGCGCTGTCCAAGAGATGTCCCTCATACTGGGATGCTGTTTGTACTTTTTCAGTTAAATCTTTCAAGGCTTCTTCCCAAGCCTGGTCTGTTGGGTAGATTGTCGAAAGATCCCATGTATCTTTTTCATTTATTTCATGTCGTTGTAATACCATAAGATTCCTCCATCCTTTCTATTTTACCACATTTTTTGAGAAATATAAGTGATAAAAGGCTGGTGGATAGAGCTTTTGGCGATTATTTTTCGGATTTTTTTGATAGTAAGCCTGAAAATTTCTATAATAGCTATCCAAATCCGTTTCAATCTGCAAAAAATCACCCGATTCTATCGGTCTGACCTGGGGATACCAGTCGTCCAGTTGATGCTTTAATAGATTGTCTCCTTGATAATAAGCTTCCTCCTGCTTCTTCATCCAGTAGGGCGTTTGATAGTACAACTGCTGGCGAATGTAGTGACAGATAGTTGAATCTTGCACAACAGCAAAACGAGGCAGTTTTTGTTTTTGATAAGGAAATCGTAGAATTTCCAAGAGATTTCCTTGGCCATAGGGAAATTCCTTGACCTGAAAATGAAGCTTGCCACGTAGGTCCTGATGCAAAAGATATTTGAGTCTCAAAACTTGCTTTTTGATATCCAGTTCCCAAACATAAAATCCCATATTTTGACTAAAATAGAGAAATCCCCTTTGCAATTGTGTTAATCGCTCTTTTAACCAGAGTTTTTCTCCCAGTAGCCAGATAACCTGATAGCCCTGGCTGCGGTATCCTTGACTTCTATCGCCTAAAAGCTTTTGAGACAAGGGACTGCACTGAACCTCCAGAGCTAGTTTCTCATTGACGAGAACATCTGCTATCTGCTGAATCTCGGGCAGACTATATTCTAAGGCGACCTGATTGTCCTTCTTGGCCCAATGATAAAGGGCCTCTTTGTTGCCTAAGTGTTCTGGACTTTCATTTTCAAAAATGGCAATACAATCTCTTAACCTTTCATGGGCAAAGTGCGTTCGAATACTCTGTCCTTGACGTAATCGTAGTCCGCCCCCACAGGCTGGACAAGTATAAGCTTGCTTGGTCACATCTTTTTCAAGGGCATTCACCAAATTCCCCTTGGCATCTCTGGCTACAAACATGGGCTACCTCCTTTTCTCATTTATTCGAAAAAGAAGTAAAAAAGACTGGAATCCAGCCTTTCATGATATTATTTCTTATCTCTTTTGTCTCTTAGAGTATTTTTTCAGCATGGGAATGAGATTAGGAATCTGCTCACTTCTAATGACCAGCACGCCGTATTCCTGGCAGCGATTGGCATAAGCAGGATTGATTTTCCCCGTACAGACAATTAACTTGAGGCAACTCTCCCCAGCAAAATGATTGGCATAGACTTCTAGTTCATTGATGGCTTCAACAGATAAATCTGTCATCTTGCAAGAGATAAAGGTAATCGAGCGTCCCTTTCTCAAAATGACATCAATCTCATTTTGAACATTGTCTGCCTCTGGAAAGATACCATTCCAATCAATCTCACCACCTATCATGCACTCATCAAACAGCTGAGATTCAAGCGCCAAGAGATAGAGATATACCTCTAAAATATGTCCCTTATTGCGGCAAAAGACTTGAGCCTCTTGACTTGGAAAGCTGTAGGCTACTCGTTTTTTGTCCTCACTTTCAATACAAAGCATCCCTGCTTCCACAAGTAAAGGAATAAGGGATTTTGGATAGTGATAATACCTGCCATTGTTTTCCAGTATCTTTTCTGTCTCAGCATGCAGGTCATTGGTCTTAGCTAGAGAGAAAAATTGGGTCACTTGATACCAGTGGGCAGGATTGGCAATGGCAGAGCTGGCTAGCTTTTTGATGGCTGCAATTTGCTGAGCTGAGTGGATAGGGCGTTTTGATTTGAGCATTTTTCCACCACGCAAGGCTATCAACTGTTGGATGCTTAGGGTTGGAATGTCCATGTCTTCTTTTTCTAACTGACCGGCTACCCACTTGTATTGTTTTCCCCGCTCGACATCCATGGCAACGATGGGGAGGTGGCGATCCAAGCCGTATTGATAGAGAGATAAGGCTAGGAGCGAATCCCCACCAAAAACATCAAGAAGAACCTGGTCATAGCCTGCTAGACAATAATCTAACTGGTTTGCTAGTTGTTCTAAGGATAACTGACGAAAGGTCACTCGTTGGATATGAGGTACCTCTTCCATGATAAACTGACGGAGAGAGAGCTTCTCTTCATTGCTTATTTTCGTCAAAGATAGAAAAAGAATCTCATCACAATCACTGATAAAGGCTTGGTAGACATTCTTTTCCAATACATGCCGATCATATAGCTCCACCAAAAGACTCGTCATTTGATCACCTCCATCATAAAGACTTTCTTGCGCTGAGATAGACAGTAACACACTTCTACTGCTCAGATTTCCTACTTCTAGTATAGCATAAAATCCTGCTCACCCCAATCAACCAACGCAAACAAAAACGAATAGAAACCTTGCAAAGTGGTTTCTATTCGCTGGTATAGGTTTGATTTACTTGATTTACTTGATTTTCTTGGCTAGCATAGTCGCAAAGCGTAGTTGAATGCGATTACCATTTTCATCACGACGGTGCAGATGTCCTGGGTTTTCATTATATTTGACCAATTCCCAATCCTTGTAGTAGTCCGCCAGTTCCCCTTCTTTAAAGGTGAATGGGAAGTTAACCGAGCAAGGATAATCCTCCGTGTCCATGGCACAGACGATGAGATTGTAGCCACCGACTGTGGTGTGCTCCTGCATATTTTGGATAATAGCTGGAATACGGTCCGCTTGTAGGAACATCAGAACAACTGTCGATACGATAAAATCATAGTCTTGGCTAATGCTGGCTGAATTGATATCGTATAGTCCGACAGGCATGTCTAAATCCTCTTGCTCTACGATGCTTTGCAAGATTTCAAGGGACAATTCATTTTGATCCACAGCTGTCACATCAAAACCATTCTGTGCGAGAAAGAGAGAGTTACGCCCCTGACCACAACCCAAATCCAAGGCTCTTCCTGGTTTCACCGTCTGCATAGCCTCTAGGACCTCTGAATGGACTGGATTGGTCTGGTATTTCTTAGGGAAATAATCCTCAGGTTTACAATAAAATTCCAAGTACCACTCTACATCGTCTGTCGCAGCCTCCACTCGGTGCCAGGCTTGTGGTTGCGCCATGGGATTATCAGCTCCTGCCTCAAAGAGGTGCTCAGCTAGAACCTCACCATCTTCAGTCAGCTCAATAAACTTGAGTGCCCCCTTTAAGACAGTAATTTTTCCCCAAGTGCCGACCTTAGTATTGTGCTTTTGCTGAACTGCTTCAGGCATGGTCTGTTTATTCCACAAGGGCATCCGTTTATAGGCAATTAATTTTTCCATTTTACTTCCTCTTCTTAACGCTGGTTGACAGCTTTCATCACACGCGCGATGTCGCGGTTTTGTTCACGTCGCTTGATAGACTCCCGTTTATCATAGTCATGTTGCCCTTTAGCAAGTCCTAAAAGAAGCTTGGCGTAGCCATCTTTGATATAGACTTTAAGGGGAACAAGGGTCATTCCTGTTCCTTTGGTCTCTTGTTCCAATTTTTGAATTTGCTTCTTATGGAGCAAGAGTTTACGACGGCGTTCAGGTTCCTGGTTCCAGATATTACCCTCTTCGTAAGGGGCGATATGAACATTGCTCAGCCAGACTTCCCCATTTTTTACTTGGGCAAAGCCGTCCTTGAGATTGATTCGAGCAGCTCGAACGCTCTTGATTTCCGTTCCTGTCAGGACCATTCCTGCCTCTAGCGTATCTACGATTGTATAGTCGTGGTGCGCCTTTTTATTTTGTGCGACGACCTTTCCCTCGCCCTTTGCCATGCTTGGCTCCTTTCTTAGCTACTTCTTTGTAAAAAGGTTTCTTGCCTTTTTTCTTCTTGTCTTTTTGTGAATGCTTGTGCTTATCATTTAAGCGCCCTGATTTTCTCTTGTCTTCCTTCTTATCCGAACGACGACTTGAACCACGACTTCTGTCTTTGCGCCCAGCTTGTTTCAAGCCTTTTTCGATAACATCAAACTCACTTGGGATATAGGAGAAATCAATCTCACCTGTCATCTTATCCGCTCTTTCAACCCGAATGCGAATCTGCTGTCCTACACGGAAGGTTGTGCCTGATTTCTCCCCACGGAGTGTCAAATCTCGCTCATTGAAATGATAAAATTCAGGTAGATTGGTAATGTGAATCAAGCCTTCAACTGTATTTGGCAATTCAACAAAGAGACCGAATTTGACGATGCTGGATACAACCGCATCATACTCTTCACCCACGTATTCTTCCATGTACTCAGCCTTTTTCATGGCTTCGACTTCACGCTCCGCCTCGATGGCACGACGCTCACGGTTGGAAGACTGGGTCGCAATCTCTGGAATCACTTGCTCAAAATGCTCTGCTATTTCTTTAGAACGGCCATAGTCCCGAATCATTCGATGGACAAGGAGGTCTGGATAACGGCGAATAGGACTGGTAAAGTGAGTGTAATAATCAGCAGCAAGACCATAGTGACCGTGATTGTGCTCTGAATAGCGAGCTTGTTGCATGGATCGGAGAAGCATCATGGACAATACATCCGCATAAGGCTCTCCCTCAACAGCACGCATGATATCTTGAAGCGCCTCCTGGCTAATTTCACTGGCAGTCCCATAAATCCGCAAACCAAAGCTTGAAGCATAATCAATAAACTTCTGAACTTTTTCAGCCTTGGGCTCCTCGTGGATTCGATAAATGAAAGGTAGATCCAGCTTGCTAAAGTGCTCGGCAACCGTTTCATTAGCAATCAACATGAAGGACTCAATCATCCGCTCGGCAACACCACGCTGACGAAGAACGATATCCACAGGCTTGCCTTTTTTATCCACTAGAATCTTAGCTTCATTAGTATCAAAATTGAGGGCACCACGCTTCTCACGCATGCTTCCTAGCCTTTCATGAAGCTTGGCCATGAGCTCGATACTTGGAACAATTTTCTTAAACTCTCGTCTCTTTTCCTCATCGCCAGCTAGGATATCATTAACAGCGATATAGGTCATACGGAAGCTCGTCTTGATAACTGTTTGGGTAATGGTGTAATTAACCACACGACCATGTTTATCAATTTCCATAATAGCAGACTGGGTCAAGCGATCGACTTGAGGATTGAGAGAGCAGATGCCATTTGACAAACGCTCTGGAAGCATTGGAACCACTCGGTCTGTCACATAGACAGAAGTCGCGCGGTTAAGGGCTTCCTTGTCAAGGGCAGAACCCTCGGTCACATAGTAGGAAACATCTGCGATGTGAACTCCGAGTTCGATATTGCCATTCTTTAAAGGCTTGATGTGTACTGCGTCGTCCAAGTCCTTGGCATCCGCACCGTCAATGGTAAAGGTAAGCTCATCTCTCAGGTCCAGACGACCTTCCATATCCTTTTGAGACGGAGCTTCTGGTACACTTTCTGCCTCCTTGAGAACAGCTTCTGGAAATTCTGAAACAATATCCATGGATTCCAAGACTTCAAGAACGTCAATCCCAGCATCAGTCGAGTGCCCCACCACATCAAGGACACTAGCAACAAAGAAATCATGTTTCTTACTTGGGTATTTATCGATAAAGACCTTGAGAACCTCTGTCCCTTCCAACTTGATAGCTGGTTTCTTCACATAGATCGGTTGGCTGATTTTCTGATTCTTTGAACGGATGTAGCCCGCATACTTGGGCTTTTCCTGATCCAGAACGATTTGCCCGACAACTGTAGTCAGACTATGCTCTAATATATCAATGATTCTGGCTTCGGCAGCTGTTCCCTTGTTGCGGTCAGCAACTTTCTTGATGACCACCTCAACGGTATCACCATCAATGGCATAGTTGACATCGTTTTTTCCTACAAAAAGATCGTCCTCTTCGCCTTCTAGACTGACAAAGCCAAAGCCGTTTTTATGGGCATGAAAAATCCCTTTGAGGGTAATTTCATGTTTCTTCTTTTGGTCCAGACATAAACTACCATCATCTTCAAAACGAATCTGGTGCTTTCTTTCCATCAGAGACAGGGTTTTAATCAACTCACGGAAATCCTTGGACCCATCCTTTCCGAGAGCCTGAGCTAGATCATTTACCGTCACTCGCCCCTTCTCTTGCAAATATTCTTTAATTTTATCTTTCATGTTCTCTTTCTAGATTTTTATAATTTTTTGAGTGATAACTTTAGTAAACATCATTCAAAATAAAAATAGGCAAAGACCTAGTCCTGCCCATTTCTTATCTACTTGATAATACCGTTAATGCTAAGGCAATGGCTAGCCAGAAAAAGACTAAAATACCTGTCAAACGTTGCATCACAGCTTCAAAACCACGCGCTTTACTACGTTCAAACAAATCACCTGAGCTGGCATCAAATACATTGCTGGATTGGTTCTTAGTTGGTTGCATGAAAATCGCAATCACAATCACAACAGATAATACTAATAAAATGGTTAATAATAGGTTATACATATCAAACTCCTTAAAATCCCTATTATTTTACCATAAATTCTACTTAGATTCAAGATGTAAAGTTACTTTTCTTTCCTTTGGACAATATTTTAACACCTCAATCCTGTCTGGATGGGTTTTGGAGTTCTTACTGGTTAGATAATTCATGCTGCCGCAAGAGGAGCACTTGAGATTGATTTTTACTCGCACTAGATTTCCTTTACTTTTAATAATGATCTAAATTGCACTAAGTTACATAAACAACTGAAAGCTACACAGGCTGCTGTCGCATAAAAGACAGCATGGTAGCCCAAATATCCTGCAACTGCGGATCCCGCCATAGGTCCAATCACTCCACCGAGATAAAAAAAGACTTGGTTGAAGGCGAAAATCCTTGAAATACCTGATTTCG
The DNA here is from genome assembly GCF_006228325.1 of Streptococcus sp. 1643. Classification (NCBI taxonomy): domain Bacteria; kingdom Bacillati; phylum Bacillota; class Bacilli; order Lactobacillales; family Streptococcaceae; genus Streptococcus; species Streptococcus sp. 1643. The sequence goes on along the minus strand of NZ_CP040231.1, from coordinate 740,270 downwards.
GAGTCATTTTGCTAAGAAGGGCATTAACTCCCGGTATGAGAGCACCTGTTCCCAAACCAAAGAGAAAACGATACAAGCCAAGTTGAAGGGGGCTGGTTGCATGGGCACAAAGAAGGTAAATGATGACGGAATAAATCTGCGCTGCAACTAACAATCTATGATTCCCTACCTTATCACCAAGCTTTCCCATCACTCCAGCGCTCATCATACTAGAAAATCCCATGCTGGATACGATCAATCCTGATACAAAGAGGAGATTCTCAGTCTGCCCTAAGTCCCGCACATAGAGAGCCAGAATGGGGCCAATTGATTGAGCTGAAAATTGAATGACGAAGCTAGTCAAAAATAGATTCACTAAAAGTCTAGGATACTTGAAAGCAGAAAATACTTCTTTTGTTGGGATAGCCTTCTCCTTAGCCACTGGCCGAAAATCTTCCTTGATAAAGAAAATGGTTAGGATTGCAGCTAAAAACAAGAAAGAACCTACCAATAAAAAGACATTACGAATGCCAAAAATTTCAGCAATAAAACCTCCAACAAAGGGACCCGTCAGTGTTCCTGCAACAACACCTGTAGTTAGAGTCCCCAGAGCCGCTCCAGACTTATCTTTGGGTACCTGACTAGCAATCAAGGCTGTTGCATTGGGGACAAATCCAGTAAATACACCATTGAGCAAGCGCAAAAAGAGTAGCCAATAGATATTTGGCACGAAGGCCAAACCTCCCATAGTGATGGTCATGGCAAGCCCAGCTCGAATCATCATGGGCTTTCGACCGTACTTGTCAGCAAGAATACCCCAGATAGGAGAAACTAGAGCTGCTGAAACAGCCGAAACTGAGATGGCTAATCCAGCATAAAAAGCAACTTGGTCTCCTTCAATTCCCAACTGTTCTACAAAGATAGGCATGAAAGGAACGACCAAGGAAATGCTGGCGCCCGTTAGAAAACTACCAAACCAGGCGACACGAAGATTCTCTTTCCAACTAATCTCTTGCACAGCTATCGCCTCCTTCAAGTAACTTCACTACTTGAGCCACAAGCTGATCACGACTGCCATTGTTGTCTAGAACATGACTGGCAAAATCTTTCTTTTTCTCTAAGGGCCATTGGGCGGCCAAACGGGACTCTGCTACTTCCTTAGAAAGATGATCCCGTTTCATGAAACGTTCCACCTGAACATCACGATTCACATAGACCAGCCATGTTTCATCAAACCAAGCACTGTAGTCCTGTTCAAAAAGCAGGGGAATATCCATGAAAAAAATCGCTTCTGTCTGAGTCAACTGGTCTCGCAATGCAGCCAATTCCTCACGAATAATTTCCCCTTGGGTTTGCTTAGACCATTCTCGTTCTTCAGGGTTTGAAAAGATGAGACTAGCTAGGAGAGGGCGATTGAGTTCTCCATTTTCGAGGATAATTTCCTGCCCAAAGTGGTGAACTAAGAGTAGATAAAGACGACCACCAGGTTTTTGTAGTTGGTGAACGACTGCGTCAGCATCCACCACTTGAAAGCCTTTCTCTCTTAGGAAATTTGTCACAGTTGACTTACCAGAAGCAATTCCTCCTGTGATTCCGATGATTTTTCCCATCAGTCCCTCCTTTGACACTGAGGACAAAAATGAGTTCCCCGTCCACCGAGCTGGAATTTCTCAATCACTGTCCCACAGCGGGAACATGCTTGTCCAGTCTTATCATAGACCTGATGGAAGTCCTGCATGGTTCCGTCTTCCCCAAAGGCATTGGTATAGGTCCGAATGGTGGAGCCGCCCTTTTCAACTGCCTGCCCCAAAACAGCAATGGTCTGGTCATGAATGGCTGTCGCTTCTTCTGCTGTCAAAGTCTGGGAAGGTCTTGCTGGATGAACCTGAGCTCGCCAGAGAACCTCATCCACATAGATATTGCCAAGACCAGCTACCAAGGTCTGATCTAGGAGATGGGATTTGATAGGCTTTTTAGACTTGGATAGAGCAGCTTGAAAGACCTGCAAATCAAAGTCCTGCTCTCTTGGCTCAGGGCCTAGTTTCTTAGAAATAAAGTAGGCATCCAAAAGGTCGGGTGCCAGCAATTCCATAGTACCAAACTTGCGCACATCCTCATAAACAAGAGTGCCACTATCTTCAAACCGAATCAAAATATGGGCATGCTTGCGTTCAGAAACCTGATCCGGATAGTAGAAATACTTGCCCTCCATCCGCAGATGGGAAATCAAGACCTTGTCTGTTAGGTAAAAAAGCAGATATTTTCCACGGCGTCCTATTGACTCAATTACTTGATCAGGCACTTCCTTTCGAAACTCGTCCAAATCCGTCTTGATCATCTTAGGATAAGTAATCTCTATATTAGAAATCTTCTTTCCCAAGATCAATTTTTCTAAGCCACGACGAACCGTTTCAACCTCTGGTAATTCAGGCATAAATCCTCCTTCTGTAAAAACAAGAAGCAGGCATGAGCCCACCTCTACTTAGTATTCTTTTTCATTATAGCCAAAGTCTGCCAAATCTAGCTTTTTATCACGCCAGTTTTTCTTGACCTTGACCCAAGTTTCTAGGAAAACCTTGTCCCCTAGCATGAGTTCGATATCACGACGGGCCATGGTCCCAATTTTCTTAAGCATGGCGCCACCTTTTCCGATGATGATGCCCTTTTGGCTATCACGCTCGACCATGATGGTTGCTCGGATATGGACCTTGTCTGTCTCTTCATCACGCTTCATAGAGTCGACCACCACTGCAACTGAGTGAGGAATCTCTTCGCGCGTTAAATGAAGAACCTTCTCACGAATCATTTCTGAAACCAAGAAACGCTCAGGATGATCTGTGATTTGATCAGCTGGGAAATACTGGAAACCTTCCTCTAGATTTTCACTCAAAATATCGATTAGTCGAGAAACGTTATTTCCCTGAAGGGCTGAGATAGGAACAATTTCCTTAAAGTCCATCTGGTTACGGAAGTCATCAATTTGAGCCAGAAGTTGGTCTGGATGAACCTTATCAATCTTATTCACCACCAGAATCACAGGAACCTTGGCAGCTTTCAGACGCTCGATAATCATATCGTCTCCCTTACCACGTGGCTCATCAGCTGGCACCATGAAGAGAACAGTATCCACTTCACGCAGAGTACTGTAGGCAGATTCCACCATAAAATCTCCAAGAGCTGTTTTTGGCTTGTGAATCCCCGGTGTATCGATAAATACGATTTGCTCCTTATCCGTGGTGTAAATCCCCATGATTATATTACGCGTTGTTTGCGCCTTGTCACTCATAATGGCAATCTTTTGCCCCATAACGTGATTTAAAAAAGTTGACTTCCCAACATTGGGACGTCCTAAAATGGCTACAAAGCCTGATTTAAAAGTCATAATTTCCTCTTACTGTTTAAAATATTAAGTCCCAGATTCGTGGGAGAAAAATCAATGCACCTGTTAAGGCTGCGAAAAGAGAGACCACTAATACCGCGCCAGCCGCCATATCCTTGGCATTTTTAGCCAGCATGGAAAAGTGATAGTGACTGGCCAAATCCACCACATTTTCAATAGCAGAGTTGATAATTTCAAAGGCTACTACCAAGAAAATGCTCAATAGGAGAAAGAGCCATTCGATTCGTGACACCTGAAAAACAAACCCTGCAAGGATGACCACGAGAGCCGTCACTGCATGCTTTCGCATATTGCGTTCTTCCTTGAAAGCAGTCAGAATTCCTGTAAGAGCAAATTCTAAACTAGATACCAGGTCACGATTTTTCCATTTTCGTTTATTGTCTTGTGAGTCCATAGGCTGTCAAAATTTCTTCTTGTAAACCGAACATCTCCGCTTCTTCTTCCGGAGTGTAGTGATCGTAACCGTTGATATGTAAAAAGCCGTGTACTGCCAAGAAGCCCATCTCACGCTCAAAGCTGTGACCGTATTCCTCAGCCTGCTCATGAGCTTTATCGATAGAGATGAACAGTTCCCCAATGTAGGCATCAAACTCGGACATCATTTCTGCTAATTCAGGATTTTCAAGCAAATCCTCTTCGTCAAAGGAGATGTCCAACTCTGGTTTATACTCAAGGCTAATGACATCTGTCGGACGATCCGTATCACGGTACTCGAGGTTGAGTTCGTGGCTACGCTCATTGGTCACAAAAGTGACTGCCATCTCCTTGTCTTCTTTTCCTATTTTTTGGGCTGCAAATTCCAAAATTTCTTGGGTTTGTTGCAAGATTTCTTGTGAAACTTGACCAGTTTCATCTACCATTTCAATATACATGTACTTCTCGATTCTCTTTACTTGGCTTTATTATACCACATTTCCATGATTTTATTCTACCTTTTTGATATAATACTATGGAATACAATCACAAGGAGAGAACGATGTCATTTGACGGATTTTTTTTACACCACATGGTTGAGGAATTGCGAAGCGAGTTAGTCAATGGTCGCATCCAGAAAATCAATCAACCTTTTGAACAAGAGTTGATCTTGCAAATCCGCAGCAATCGCCAAAGCCATCGCCTGCTCCTTTCTGCCCATCCTGTTTTTGGACGCATCCAGCTGACCCAAACGACTTTTGAAAATCCAGCCCAACCTTCTACTTTTATCATGGTTTTGAGAAAGTATTTGCAGGGTGCCCTGATTGAGTCGATTGAGCAAGTCGAAAACGACCGTATCGTGGAAATTACCGTTTCCAATAAAAACGAGATTGGGGACCATATCCAGGCTACCTTGATTATCGAGATTATGGGCAAACACAGCAATATTCTACTAGTCGATAAAAGCAGCCATAAAATCCTCGAAGTTATCAAACACGTCGGCTTTTCACAAAATAGCTACCGCACCTTACTTCCAGGATCGACCTATATCGCTCCGCCAAGCACCGAATCTCTCAATCCTTTTACTGCCAAAGATGAAAAACTCTTTGAAATCTTGCAAACCCAAGAACTAACAGCCAAAAATCTTCAAAGTCTCTTTCAAGGTCTAGGACGAGATACGGCAAACGAATTGGAAAGACTCTTGGTTCGTGATAAACTTTCTACCTTCCGTAACTTTTTCAGTCAAAAAACCAAGCCATGCTTAACAGAGACTTCCTTCAGTCCAGTTCCTTTTGCGAATCGTGTAGGAGAGCCTTTTGCCAGCCTTTCTGACTTGCTGGACACCTACTATAAGGACAAGGCTGAACGCGACCGTGTCAAACAGCAAGCCAGCGAACTGATTCGACGTGTTGAAAATGAACTTCAGAAAAATCGACATAAGCTGAAAAAACAAGAAAAAGAATTACTGGCAACAGACAATGCTGAGGAATTTCGCCAAAAAGGGGAATTGTTGACAACCTTCCTCCACCAAGTGCCTAATGACCAAGATCAGGTTACCTTGGACAACTACTACACCAATCAACCTATCACCATTGCGCTTGATAAGGCCTTGACTCCCAGTCAGAATGCCCAACGCTATTTTAAGCGTTACCAGAAACTCAAAGAAGCAGTCAAATACCTGACTGAACTGATCGAAGAAACCAAGGCTACCATTCTTTATCTAGAAAGTGTCGAGACTGTTCTCAATCAAGCTGGGCTGGAGGAAATCGCTGAAATCCGTGAAGAATTGATCCAAACTGGCTTTATTAGAAGACGCCAACGCGAGAAAATTCAGAAACGCAAAAAACCAGAACAGTATCTGGCGAGCGATGGCAAGACCATCATCTATGTCGGACGAAACAACCTGCAAAATGAGGAATTGACCTTTAAAATGGCCCGCAAGGAGGAACTTTGGTTCCATGCCAAGGACATTCCTGGAAGTCATGTCGTCATCTCAGGAAATCTTGACCCATCTGATGAAGTTAAAACAGATGCGGCCGAACTAGCCGCCTACTTCTCCAAAGGGCGCTTGTCAAATCTCGTGCAAGTGGATATGATTGAAGTGAAAAAGCTCAACAAACCAACTGGTGGCAAACCCGGTTTTGTAACCTACACAGGACAAAAGACCCTCCGCGTTACACCAGACCCAGAAAAAATCGCATCTATGAAAAAATCCTGATTCCACTTGAAATCAGGATTTTCTTTTACATTTTACTCTGCAATCAAGGTTTCCAAACCAACCTTCATCATATCAGTGAAGGTATTTTGGCGTTCTTCTGCCGTAGTGTCTTCATCTGGATTGACCAAGCTATCAGAAATGGTCATGATAGCAAGTGCATCAACGTGGTGTTGGGCAGCAAGATAGTAAAGAGCTGCTGCTTCCATTTCCACAGCCTTAACTCCCCATTTACCAAGTTCGATGTTCTTTTCAAAGTAGTTTGAGTAAAAGACATCTGATGACAAGACGTTCCCAACGTGGGTGGTCATACCAAGATCTTTGGCGATATGGTAGGCCTTGTCTAGCAAGTCAAAACTTGCAATTTGTGGAAAATCATACTGTGGCCAGTCGTTACGGATGATGTTTGAATTGGTTGCAGCTGCTTGCGCCAAAACCAATTCACGGACATGAACATCCTTGTTTAACGAACCCGCAGTTCCCACACGGATCAATTTCTTTACACCGTAGTCCACAATCAACTCACGCGCGTAAATCGAAATGGATGGCATCCCCATCCCAGTTCCCATGACAGATACACGGTGGCCCTTGTAAGTACCAGTGTAGCCAAACATGTTACGCACTTCGTTAAAACAAACAGCATCTTCAAGGAAGTTTTCCGCAATAAATTTCGCACGAAGAGGATCCCCAGGAAGAAGAATTTTATCAGCAATTTCACCTTGCTGAGCAGCAATATGGATAGACATAGTTTATGATACAAAGAGCGAGAAGAAAACGACTGAAAATTAGGAATTTGACGAGAAATCCTGATTTCTCAGTCAGATTATCTATTTTCCGAGTTTTCCGCTCGTGTTCAAATTAGAACACTTCGCTCTACCTTTCTTTTTGTATATTTAGGATAGCTACAGAGAACAAAGTAAAAATAGGAAACTGACGACGCATCGCAGATGCTAGACAGTTTATCTTTTTTACACAGTTCTCCGCCCGTATTCAGTTCAGCGAATACAAGGAGCCCATCCTTTCTTTAATTTATATTTGATATTTAGAAAGATACCAAACCCGTCAAAAAGCGAAGGGAAAATTGGAGTTGGGTGCAGTGTGCGATGCTCACTAGACCAACTGTCTTTTTCCCACTGCTTTTAGGGTGGGTTCAATTCCTTTCTTTCTTAATTTTGATGACAAATAGGTGAACAGCACGGGCTCAATTTAAACCCAAACTACCTAGCTTTCAATTTTTTTAGAAAAGTTTTCCGCTCGTGTTCAAATCAGAACACTTCACTCTACCTTTCTATAATAAGTATTGATTACAATTCAGCAAGAATCGCTTTAAGCAAGCCTTTGAAATCACCTTTGACACGTTCAGTCACTTCTACAACTTCCTCGTGGTTGAGTTCTTCTTGGAATCCTGCAGCATGGTTAGTAATACATGAAATACCGAGAACTTTCAAGCCTGAGTGGGCTGCCACAATCACTTCAGGAACAGTGGACATACCAACTGCATCTGCTCCCAATGTCTTATAGGCACGAATCTCTGCAGGTGTTTCATAAGTCGGACCGGTTACACCGATATATACACCTTCATCAAGCTTGATACCGAGTTTTTTAGCCACTTCATGAGCAGTAGCACGGTATTCTGGTGTGTAGGCTTTAGACATATCTGGGAAACGTGGACCAAAATCATCCAAGTTTTCACCCATCAATGGGTTTTGCCCCGTCATATTGATATGGTCTGAGATAGCCATCAAGGTACCAGGACCAAATCCAATACCTCCAGCTGCATTGGTTACAATGACACCTTCACATCCGAGTACTTTCATTACACGTACTGGGAAAGTCACGACTTCAAGAGGATTGCCTTCGTAGAAATGGAAGCGTCCTTGAAGAGCCAAGACCTTGCGCCCTGCAAGTTCACCATATACCAATTTACCAGCGTGCCCAACTACTGTAGAGCGGCCCCAGTTTGGAATGTCTGCATAGTCTACTACAACTGGATTTTCGATTTCTTCTGCCAATTCTCCAAGTCCTGATCCAAGGATTAGACCGAACTCAGGCGCTAGGATTCCCTTGTCTTTCAGGAAGGCAGCTGTTTCATTGATTTTATCTAAAAATGTCATTGTGTCTCCTTTATTATTTTTTTATCATTTGACCGATTTTGTCAAAAGTTTTAGCATTACGAATGGTGATTTGGCGGTAGAAAGGCATCTTGAGTAAGTATTTGTGATAGGCAGTTGCATAGTAGGATTCCTCAGAGAATTTCCCCCAGAAAATTCCAAGTCTTCCAAAATGAACGACTTCATCTTCCAGTTCCAAACTGTTCACTTTCTCGATGACTTGAGCCACATCCAATCCCTCCGTGTAGAAGAGGACATCTCTTCGTGCCAAATCTTTGGTCCACCATTCAGGCAGATTTTCAAGTTCCGCTTCAAAGTCCTCAAGACTCAACAAAGAAAAGCTCTGAATAAATGGATAATGGATTTCAAAGAAAGCCTCTAACTTTTCAACCAATCGGGCTTTGGGGTCTGTCGAAGTAAAGAAAATATTGCCACTGTTGATGTAGGTCTCAACCTTTTCCAGTCCCAACTCTGTCAGTTCTTGACGAAGTTGCGCCATGACAACCTTATTTTTCCCACCGACATTAATTCCCCGAACAAGTAAAGCATATCGCGTCATCTTATACCAATTTATCTAAGAAACTTTCCCCAATCATGGCAGTTTCAACACCAAAGTTATCCGCAACTGTCGCTGAGATATCTGCAAAGTGTCCAACTGGAATGACACCATTCCCCTTAAAGCTAGGGCTGTAAGCTAAAAGTGGGATATATTCACGAGTGTGGTCTGTTCCTGCATAGGTTGGGTCATTTCCATGGTCAGCAGTAATCAAGAGAAGGTCATCCTCTCTCATAGCTGCGATAATTTCAGGCAAGCGTTCATCGAACTCATGCAAGCAATCACGGTAACCGTGTGGGTCACGACGGTGGCCATATAGGGCATCGAAGTCTACCAAGTTTGTAAATGAGAATCCTTTTTCAAACTCAGCAAGCCCCATAGTCTTCAATAGTGTATCAATTCCATGGCTATTTGACTTGTTGTGTCCCATGTCATGATTGATTCCTGCACCGTTAAAGATATCGTTGATTTTACCCACAGCGTACGTATCGATGCCAGCTTCGTTCAATTTATCCAAAACAGTTGGGGCAAACGGGGATACAGCCAAGTCACGACGGTTTGCTGTACGAGTGAAGTTACCTGGTTCACCAACATATGGACGGGCAATGATACGACCTAGAAGGGCAGGACGCTCAAGGGTAATTGAACGAGCGTATTCACAGATTCGGTACAATTCATCCAAAGGAATGATGTCTTCGTGGGCAGCAATTTGCAAAACAGGGTCAGCTGAAGTATAGATAATCAACTCCCCAGTTTCCATTTGACGTGGTCCGAAATCATCGATAACAGCCGTACCTGAGTAAGGCTTGTTGGCTTCACGAATGACCTTACGTCCTGAAAATTCTTCGATTTTCGTCAAAATTTCTTCTGGGAATCCGTTCCAGAAAGTATCGAAAGGCTCCGTAATGTTAAGTCCCATGATTTCCCAGTGACCAGTCATAGTATCCTTACCAAGGGATACTTCTTCCAATTTTGTTGCATATCCAGTTGGATTGCTCTCAGCTGGCACAGTCTTAAGAGGAGTTTCACGAGGAATATTTCCTAGACCGATTTTAGCCATGTTTGGCACATTCAAACCAACTGTTTTGGAAATGTGTCCTAGTGTGTCAGAAGCTCCATCTGGAACCCCTGCATTGACAAAGTTATTAGCATCTGGTGCAGCACCGATTCCTACAGAATCCAGTACTACCAAGTGAATACGATTAAATTTTGACATAGTGTGTCTCCTTTTATTTCCCTTTTCTTGAAGTTAAAATCTGAACACAGTCTCGTCCCGCTACGATGACCTTATCCACCATTTGGTTGAACAAGCCATGCTCTACGACACCAACGACATGGTCCAATTCTTGCCCGAAAGCAATTGGATCTTCAATGACATCCAAGGCTAGGTCAATGATAAAGTTCTGCATATCGGTCACAAAACGTTGGCCGTCTTTTTCACGGAAACTTGGTTTGTAGCCAGCTCGCTCAAACCGACGAAAGACCTGTTCTGCACCATACTGAACTACTTCCACAGGCAATTTAAAAGCACCTAGTTTCTCTACCAGTTTGCTTTCATCAACCACCCAAATGTATTCTTTTGAGGGCGTTGCCACAACCTTCTCCATCAGAAGGGCACCACCTCCGCCTTTGATTCCGTTAAACTGGCTATCTACTTCATCCGCCCCGTCAACCGTCACATCAACAAAATCCACTTGATCAATCGACTTGAGCGGGATGTTAAGTCCTTCAGCCTGTTTACTGGTCACACTGGAAGTTGTCACAGCAGTAATCTGCAAACCTTCTTCCTTAATCCGACGGCCTACTTCCTCTACGAAATAGTAGGCAGTAGAGCCCGTTCCAAGTCCGACTACCATGCCATCCTTGACAAACTCAGCAGCCTTGATACCTGCCATTTTCTTCAGATTTTCCACTCAAACACCTCCATTAAAGAGCTATTTTTATTATAACATGTATCCGTTTTTATTTCATGGATACACTGGAAAAACCCGAACATTTTTATTTCGGGTTTTGGTGTCCTATTTAACCATATCTGGATCGTAATCATAGAATCCTGTATCGAGAAAACGGTTTTTAGGGTGTAACTTGCGCACTTCCTCATCTAACAAGAAAGCTTGGTCATGGCTAAAGTTGCCCTCTTGGATTAAGCCACGCGCTTGAATAAAGAGTTTAGCAATTTCTACAAAATTCTGACCTGGGGTGTAAAGTCCTTCAAGTTTCCAGTGAGTAAAGCCATGCTCCACTAGTTCTGTCAATTTGGTCATCAAATCAAGGTCGTTATTTGCAAAGATGTGGGTGCCATGATTGTCTTCAAAGATAGAGTAATGGCTCTCTGGATCACTTGGTTCAGCCAAGAAGAGGTCACGTTTACGTGTCTTTTCATCATCGATGTGCGTGAAGTTATAGTAGTTTTGCAAGAGCGGACGCTTAGAATGGTGAATGACACTAGCCCCATAAACCAATACTTCAGCAGGAATTTCCAAAATCTCAGGCATCTTGAAGAGCTCAGCAGATGGAATTTCACGCGCCAAAACAGCCTCAGAGGCCCCTGCCTTTTGACCCCAGAAGTTAATTTGACGACTACTTGTTACCATGGTTGAAGCATCATAAATGGTTTTAAAGGAATAGCCATCACGGTTTACCACGTAAAAGACACCTGCATCTCCTACTGTAATATAGTCTGTCTTGATTTCTTCCAAGAAGTCTAGGAAAGGCTTAATACGGTCCATCATGTCTTGGTGCATGAGGGCGTTGACTGCAACGATCAACTCCTTACCCCCATCATGAACGAGCTTAGCGATGGTGCGTAACTCTTCATAACTAAAGGTTGTTGGCAGACGAAGGCCAAAATCTTTCTCACCAACATAGATACGGTCTACGCCAGCTTCTAGTAACTGTTCAACTTGTTCAATACTTTCAGCAGTTGCTGTAATGATAATCTTTTCCATAAGAAAAATTATACCACATTTCTCAAAAATCATCTATGGGTACTGATAGTTTCACAAAAAGTTAAACTTATTTCTATCTTTTCCAATCAAAAAAGTGAACAGTAACTTGTACTATTCACTCTATTTTATGCATGTGTTTCTTCAACTAGGTGGCCATCGTTCATGACATAAATACGGTCAACCTTATCAAGAAGACGAGTATCATGCGTAATCATAACAACTCCTCTACCTTGTTCATGAGCAATGGCAGCCAACATCTCCGTTACTTGGTAAGCACGCTCGGTGTCTAGACTGGCTGTCGGCTCATCTGCAAGCACAATGCTTGGATTGTTATAGAGCGCTCTAGCAATCGCTGCACGTTGACGTTCGCCACCTGATAAAGCCTTTGGATACTGATCTTGTACTTTTTCCAAATCCAACAGGTCAAAAAGCTCTTTTCGATCACTTTTACTATTTTTTCCCTTATCCAGTCTGTTAATCAAATCCAGCTGTTCCTTGACTGTTAGAAAAGGAATTAGGTTTGAAGCCTGGAGAATGAAACCAAACTCTCTAAAACGGAGGTCTGTTTTCTCCTTCTCCGTCAAACTGCCTGTTTCCTTCCCCTTTACCAAAATTTTTCCACTCGATGCTTCCTGAAGTTGTCCTAGAGTCGTTAGAAAGGTCGTCTTTCCAGATCCAGAAGGCCCGACGATAGCCACGAACTCTCCCGCATTTAGCTGAAAATTCGTCTCATGCAGGGCTACGACTTTCATCTTTCCTTCCCCGTAGGTTTTTGTCACTTGAGTCATTTCAATCAATGCTGTCATACTATTCTCCTTATCATTCTGCAATCGCAGTAATCGGGTCCACCTTTAACAAGCGTGGAAGTGAAATGACACCACCTAGAAGGGCCATCATGGAAATTACCAAACTTAGGACAGAGTAAGCTATCCAACTTGGATAGAAAAAGAAGGTAGCTGGTAAGACTAAAATCACTCCTCCGATTGCCAGCAAGGCTAAAGCAATCCCCATACCAGCTAGGAGGAAGATTTGACAGAAAAGGGACCATACAATGGTTTTGATCTGTATCCCTTGAGCCCGCATTATTCCATAAAGGCCTAGTTTTTGGATAGTAATGATATAAACAAAAATCCCCACAATCAAGCCAGTGATAACAATCATAGCAAGAATCATACCTGAAAATACATTAACCTGAGGTGTGTAACCAGGAATTTTTGATATCATTTTTGGAATGGAAATCTGCTTCAGTCCATCCCCGACCACTTTTATATCATTTTTCAATACCAAGGCAGAGATGGAACGATTGGCTTTCAAGGTTCCTTGTAAGGTCCAATAAGTTGTCAGGCTCGTAAAGACAACAGGCTCGGTGAAAAATTTATTTCCTTGAGTCAGGCCTACAATCTTGTAACTTGAATCGCTTCCATTCAGTTGAATGGTATCACCTAGCTTCATCCCATAGTTCTCAAAGGACTGATCCACGACAACCTCATAATCTCCTTCAGGATAACGACCCTCCGTCAAACTAGGAGAGATAAAAGCGTCCCAGTCTTGAGCAAAAATGGAAACATTGACCTTTTCACTACCATCGACTAGATTGGTCACAGCGAACATATAGCCCAATGGAGCAGCCTCTTCAGAACTCTTTTCCTTGTAGTCCTTTTCAGGAATAAAGGATGCCGTCAAATTATCATTTGCGTAGTCGGATAAAACGACACCCGTCGCTTGCCAATTATCAATAGCTGCTCGGTTGTTTCGCACAAGACCAAGAGCTAGACTGGTCATAAAAAAGACCATAAAAGCGATAAGAAAAATGGTAGTTAGAATCAAACTATATCGAAGTTTGTTTCGTACTATTTCTTTGATAGCAAGATACATGCTTATCTCCTTTAACATTTCCCAAAGGTAGTTTAAAAGCCACCCAGTCCAATAGACAGAATCTCTGTCTTATCATCCATTCAAAACAACTCCTACCAATACTCTTCAAAAGTATCCAGGTAGCAACTTAACAAATCATCTTAGGAAAAAGCCTCAGCTTGCTATCAATTTATATAAGTTTTCCTTTCCTTTCTCAGTATATTTATAATTAAGAAGGTCAGGTCATCTGTTTTAAGTGTAACATCCATGCTATCATTTTCTCTAGTGGGTGTCAAGAAGAGAGACTTATAAGTTGATAAGAGACTTTAGTAGTTTTGTAACAATTCTGTAATAATTCTCTGCATAAAAAATGATAAAATAGTTATGTACTGTTAAGGAGAGAATCATGTCCGCAAGAAAATTAGAAGCTTATGAGTTTGAACAAGCTCCCGAATTAAAACAAACTCCGCTTTACCAAGATTACACACCTGAAGCCCCAGTTGGCCCTAACCTAAAAGAGATTTTATTTTTTGTAAATATCGCTTGTTTCTGTATTTTTATGGCACTGTTTAGTTTTATCTTTTTAGCTTTAAAATTAAATACAGCCTTATCCTTTGTCGCTGCAATAGGTCTTAGTTTCGCCCTTTTACAACTTCAACGAAAGATAATGAAACGAAAATTTTCAAAATAAAGGTTGGTACTACTACCAACCTCTTTTCTAGTTACCAAAAAAGACAGTCATATAACTGTCTTTTTTTATTTATTCTTACGTTTTGAAGGAGATTGAATAGCGATTTTAACTTCAAAAATTGTTCCTCTAGGTTTGTTATCTTTGACGCTAATCGTTCCTCGTAAGGCATCTACGATCTGCTTGGCTAAAGATAGTCCAAGACCAAAGCCACCTTTCTGACGAGTTCTTGCCTTGTCTACACGGTAAAAACGGTCAAAGATTTTCTTCTTATCAGCAGCTGAGATTCCAATTCCGTTATCCGTTACTGTTAGATAGAGGTGACGATCTGTAGCATGAACTACGAACTCAATTTTCCCATCTTCTTCGGTATACTTGATGGCATTGTCAAATAAAATGGTCATGAGCTGTTTTAGGAGCAACTGATCGGTCATGAAGGGACGATAAATCCGATTTTCATACTCAAAAATACGATCATTTTCAGAAGCAATCAACTCATAGTTAGCAAAGGTCGTCTTTAAGAACTGTGGTGATACTTCTGCTATTTCTGGTTTAATTCCATCATCTCGACGTGCAAGGTTGAGAAGATTGGTCGTGAGGAAGCGCATGTTGCGAACCTCTTCAAGACTGGAAGCGATACTTTCGCTGGATTCCATGATGGTTGCCTCTGGTTTTCGAAAGAGATTTTCTAAACGATTTTGTAAAACGGCCAAAGGCGTTCTCAGTTCGTGACTCGCATTTTCAACAAAGGACTTCTGCTTTTGCATGCTTTCCAGTAGCGGTTTGACACTGACACGTGCCAGGTAAACACTAGCAATTAAAGACAGGAGCCAGAAACTAGCCATGACTACAACAATTAAATGCTCGTGATTTTGGCTGATTTGCTCAAGCTGGCTGGTATTGATTAGAACCGCCGCATATTTGACATTACTTGATACGGTGGAAGAGTTGGTTTCCATCAAGACCATTCGATAGGTTTCTTCCTGACCATAGCTGTTGAAAACTTGGATTTGCCGAATATGATTCAACTCTTTCTTGTCCAGTTTGATCTTGTCCAAGCCTAAAAAGCGATTACCCAGTAAGAGTTGGTTAAAATCCTTGTCAAAAAGCAAAACTTCTGTATTGGAGCTAACATTGGGCTTGATTTCAGCCTTGCTGGCATCCGCTGTTGCTGGTTGAATATCCTTGACTTCCTCAGTTGCCCGATTAAGGGCTAACTGGATAACAGCTTGAGGACTACTACTAAGGGCTTGGAGTTTTTCATCTACAGAAGTGTAGAGACTCGAGTGCATGACCTGAAGGATAATCAAGGTCATAGCAGAGAAAATCAGGGTGAACACTCCGAAGTTTCGAATGAAATAGCTGAAATCATCCGCATACCATGTTTTTTTTAGTTTATTGAACATCTTTTAAAATATACCCGACACTACGCAAGGTTTGAAGATTTTCAGCAAAGGCTGTCCCCTTCAATTTCTTACGAACTTTTGAAACATAGACTTCTACAACGGAAATAGTCGTATCGCTATCAAATCCCCATAGACGATCAAAAATTTGTGTCTTGGGAAGAATGACATTTTGATTTTGAAGGAAGTAAACCAATAACTCAAACTCTTTTCCGAGCAGTTCCACAGGCGTATCTTCCACTTTTACTTCATTCGTTGAAAGGTTGACGACAACATCCCCATAGGTCAAGGTATTTTCGTTAAACTTGCCTGAACGTTTGAGAAGGGCTTGAATCCGCATTTTGAGTTCTTCTAGGTAGAAAGGTTTGGTGAGGTAGTCATCCGCTCCCAATTCAAATCCATGCCCCTTGTCATCCAAACTTTCCTTAGCAGTCATGATAAGGACAGGAGTTGTAATTCCTTTTTCACGCAATTCTTTCAAAACTTGGAAGCCATTTTTTTCAGGCAACATGAGGTCAAGCAGAATCAAGTCATAAACACCACTTTCTGCTTCGTAGAGCCCCTCTTCTCCATCAAAGACCTGCATGACATCTGCAAAATCATCCAAAAAGTCAAATACTGAGTTTGACAGGCCCAGGTCATCTTCTACTAATAAGATTTTTATCATCAGAAACTCCTCCTTGTTATGATTATTATACCAAAATTGCCTTAAAAAAAACTCAACTCTCTCTTCTTTTCAGATAGAAAGTTGAGTTTTTGTTTACATTTTGAACGAATTAAGCTTTGGCATATTGGGCTACAACAGTTTCGACTGCTGCTTTCTCACGCTTAATCAAGTCAACACGCGCTGCGATATCCTTGATTCCCATCTTGATATTACGGCTAAGAGCGAGGTCAGAGAGTTGTGGTTCAAAGAATTCCTTGTACTCTGCCAAGCGTTGCTCTGTTTTAAAGATGTGTGATGGGAAGATGACAAAACTATCAAAGCTCATATCCCCACCAAGGGCCGCCTTGATCCAATCCCAGTTTTCACGCGCCCAAACCCAAACAGTTTCTTGAGTAGCCTTGTGTCCAAGGAATTGGAGATACCAAGAAGAAAGGTCCTGTGGTTTGACCACAAATTTATCTTTCCATGAGTCAATCAAGGTTTGGATATTGTCCGCATCTGTACTGTAGGCTAGAGCTGCTGCCAACTGGCGTTTGAAGACCGCATCCGTTGCATGAGTGTAGAGGTCCAGATAAGTTACGACCAAGTCCTTGGTCTCATGGTGTTTCATTTCATTGATGAGCACTTGAGCACGGATTGCTGCTGGAAGGCCTGCAAGATTCTCCTTGTGAGCTGCAAAGATTTGACTAGCGACTTGACTAGCTTCTGCTTCATTTGAGCGAATCATCATGGAAATGGTCAACTGACGAACCAATTCATCTTCATCTGATTCCCCATCTTTGGCTTCAAAACCAAGACGGTCATAGTTGTGACGAGCCAATTTAGCAACGAGTGTGTTAAAGGCTTTCTCAGTTTCTGTTCCTTCATCGATAAAGCGCTCAAGGGCAGCAATCACTTGAGAAACAGCTGAAACTACCAGATAAGACTCTTCCTTAGCAAGTTTTTCAAGTACTGGAAGCAAGTCTGCATAAGAAATGTGCCCTGCCTCAGCCAACAAACGACGTTCTTGAACAATTTGCAGTTTGCTTGTGTTATCAAGTGTCTCTAGCTCAGCAAGAACAGCTTCTAACAAGTCTCCTTGATAGTCGGTAATATAGTGGGCAGTATTTTCAGTGTTGAGACGAAGAGCCCCTTCATTTTCAGCAAGAAGAGCTACGTAGCCAGGGATTTCGATACTTTCAGTTTCGAGTGTATCTGGCAAGCCTTTCCAGTTGCTGTTGAGTGGCACAACCCAGAGACGGTTCTTGTCTTCGTGCTCACCGATAAAGAATTGTTTTTGCGAAATCTTCAAGACGTCATTTTCAACTTTGACAGTGAGAACTGGGTATCCAGGTTGTTCCAACCAAGAATCCATGAAGGCTGCAACATCACGTCCTGATGCTTGTCCGAGAGCATTCCAAAGGTCACGACCAATGGTGTTGCTGTACTGGTGCTTTTCAAAGTAAGCATGCAAGCCTTTAGCGAAATCAGCATCTCCGAGCCAACGGCGAAGCATGTGCATGAGACGGCTTCCTTTGGCATAGACGATAGCGCCATCAAAGAGCGTATTGATTTCATCTGGGTGTTTAACTTCAACATGGACAGACTGAACACCATCCGTCGCATCGCGTTTAAGTGCCGCTGGAACACCACCTGTTTGGAAATCTTCAAAAATATTCCAACTTGGCTCGATGGCATCGACACAGACGTATTCCATCATGTTAGCGAAGCTTTCATTGAGCCAGAGGTCATCCCACCATTTCATAGTAACGAGGTTACCAAACCATTGGTGAGCCAACTCATGTGCTACAACTAGGGCAACTTGTTGACGGCTAGCAAAGGTTGAGTTCTCATCCACAACCAAGTAAACTTCACGGTAGGTTACCAGACCCCAGTTTTCCATTGCACCCGCTGAGAAGTCAGGGAGGGCGATATGGAGAGATTGAGGGATTGGGTACTTAACTCCGTAGTAATCTTCGTAAAACTCGATTGAGCGAACAGCAATGTCCAATGAGAAGTCAAGGTTTGATAGTGGATGTGCTTTGGTCGAGTAGACACCTACGAGGGTACCATTTTTAGTTTTAGCGGTAACCCCTTGCAAGTCACCAGCTACAAAGGCCAACAAGTAAGATGACATACGAGGTGTTGTCTCAAACTTCCAAATACCTGTTTCCTTGCGGTTATCCACATCAATCTCAGGCATGTTTGACAAGGCCAACTCACCTGCTGCTTGGTCAAAGCGAAGAGCGAGATCAAAGGTTGCTTTGGCTTCTGGCTCATCTACACACGGAAAGGCTTCACGCGCAAAGTGGCTTTCAAACTGCGTAGACAAGACTTCCTTCTTGATACCATCTACTGTGTAGTAAGAAGGGTAAATCCCTGTCATGTTGTCTGTAATTTTTCCTGAAAAGGCGATGACCACTTCAACTTGACCGGCCTCAGCCAATTCGATATGAAGGGCTTCATTTTCATGATCAACTGTAAATGGACGAGCTTGACCCGCAACTTCTACAGAAGCGATTTCCAAATCTTTTTGGTGAAGGGAAATACGGTCACTCTTGGCTTGACCAGTGATGGTCACCTTCCCAGAAAAGGTCTTGGTCTCACGACTCAAGTCCAAAAATAAATCATAATGTTCAGGAACAAATTGCGTAATAAAATGTTCAACTGCTTGCATAGTTTTCTCCTATTCTAAGTTTAAGAGTTTTACTCTTATTCAAACAAACTTATTATATCATGTTTTGCTTAAGAAAAAAGGATTGGACGGTAATTTCCAAAACTTTCTTCCTTCAGCAGTCTAGAGTGGGTAGACCTTGCGAAATTCTTCCAAAACGACCTTGCTGTCAGGGCTAAAAGTCAGTCCGGCTTCCCTCATCCACTCGGTGAAAAAGTTCTCATGAACCTGACGCCAATAGGCTAAAGATTTGTCTCCCTCCCCTTCCTTGTAGGCATGGTCTGCAGAAACTTGATTGAAAGGCTGAACGGAAACCTTGGTAATTTCGACAATGCAGACAGCCTGATCTTGACTGTCTAAAATAACATCGAAGGTCCCTTCTTGCGGAAGAGGTTCATCCTCTATTGCGTAGAGGTCGTAGGCCGAGGCAGTTGCTGTCTTTTCGCCTTTTAAAACCAAATCTGCCAAGAGATCTGCTTCCACTCCAAAAGCCCAGGCATCTATCTCATCTCCGATAGAGGGGTTGATTTGCTTGTATGCATTCCACATTTCTTGCGGTGTCATGGGTTGCTCCTTTGTAATTTTTTACTTACTTCTTTTACACGTTTGAGGTGGTCTGGATGGTCAATCTCTAAATCAAAAATCTCTGGAATAGAACTGTAGTGGATAATACACTTGATACCCATCTGATTCATTTTTTGTATGAAAGAAGTATTCAGATAGCCTGCTACAGCAAAGTCAATCTTTTTCATCCTTGCTTTATCCTGCATTTGTCTTAGCATATCTAATATTATTGGACTTTCCATATCATGCCATTGACTGTTTCTCACAGTCGCAAAAACAAAAGAAGTCAAATCATTCATTCCAACTATAATCTTTGAAATACCCGTTTCCAGTATCCTGTCCAAGTCAAAATAAGCTGACGGTAATTCAATCATTGTGCCGACTTTTCCAGTAAAACCATGCTCACGCAATACTCTAATAGCTTGTTTTAATTGGTCGGCATCATTGACAAAAGGAAAAATAACAGACAGATTGGGATTTGTTTGATAAACTTCTGTAATGACATGTGCCTCAGCCTGAAATTCATTCGGACACGCCAGCAAACGCCTTGTCCCTCTATATCCAAACAAGGGATGATTTTCATCAAAATGCTCTTTAGTCCCCTCTAAACAATTAGCTTCTGTATTTGTTAACTCTGAAAAACGATACCAAACCTCTTCATCTGAGCACAAGGAGCAAATGGTATCTAGATAATCTTTTACAAATTGCTGACAACTTGCTAATAGGATGTTTTGATTAAGCTCTCTCAGTAAGTATTCCCCACGAATCATACCGACGTGGTGCAATAACTGAGGATAAACTTTTTCAGCGATTTGCTCTCCGCTAAGGGCTAGTTGGTTTCTCATCATTCACCTTCCAACTCATGTAAGAAGTCTTGTCTAGTTCTGGAAATCCTAATAACTCTGCTTTGACCTTCAAGACTAATGGCGATGCATTTTCTTCTGTGATTTTCTGAATATCCATCCAAATATATCCGAGTGAATCATTCGCACCATCAGAGACAGCATCCGAAATAGTAACTTGAGCTTCCTTCTTGTTTATCTCAACATCATACAAGGCCATGATATGGTGAACAGTAAAATTTGTTAACTCTTCCCTGACGAAAACATCGTAGATTCGAGGATTGGAGTAGCTTCTAACAGTATATCCCGTCTCTTCCATAACTTCTCTAATCAGCGTTTCCGTCAATCCTTCACCAAGTTGCTGACTACCACCGGGTAGATCATAACGATGTTGATAAGGGCCTCTCGTTTTTTCAATGCAGAGTAACTTCCCATTTTCAAAGCAAACAGCATAGACTCCAAAGTGTTTTTTGATTTCCATTCAACTCCTCCTACTTCAAAGACCAACCACCATCAATGGTCAGGATTTGTCCTTGCATGGCGCTCGCTTTTCCACTTGCTAAGAAAAGGCTAATCTCTGCTACTTCCTCTGGCTCGATCCAGCGCTTGATTGGCGTTTCACTAGCCACCCAGTCAGCCAATCCACCTGGCTCAAAGTCGGCAGCAGTCATGGCTGTCTTGACTGCCCCTGGAGCAATCCCAAAGATCTGAATACCAGCCTCAGCATAGTCTAGAGCCAACTGCTTGGTAAAGCCAGCTAAGGCGTGCTTAGACGAGGTATAGGCGTGACCACCTCCGCCAGCTAGACTTGAGGCAATCGAACACATATTGATAATGATTCCTTTTTTATTTTCCAGCATTTGCGTCAAATAATAGCGAGTTAACTCAACAGGAGTCACATAGTTGATTTCAAAAATCTCTTGAATTTCCTGGGCTGATTGTTCCAAAAGTGGTTTGAAATCATCCAAAATTCCAGCAGTATTACACAAGACATCCACCTGAGGACACCAGTCAAAAATTGGCTCCAAGTCCAAGGTCAAATCTCTCTGTAAAAAGTGAAAATCACGCTCTAAGAGTGGATTTTCACCTTGGTCAACTCCATAAACTTGATAGCCATTCTCTAAAAAGAGTCGTGCTTGAGCCAGACCAATTCCTGAACTTACTCCCGTAATCAATACACGTCTAGTCATACACTTCTACCCAATCCGTCGCCAAAACATCACAAGGTGTCGGGCTCCACATGGAAAAACCTTCCCCTTCTCCAGACACGTTGATGAGGAAATAAGGCGTCACTTCAAGTGCAACCCCGTTTTGCTCGATAGTGTCAAAGAGTTGGACATAGTTTTCAGCCCCTCCCCAACCAGTTCGTACATATTTTTTCTTGTCCTTTAACCCAGGCAGGATTTCTTCAAAAGTCATGTTGTTCTCCTTTAATGCTACATTCTTCATTTAATTATAACAAAAAACCGTTTTCCAACGGCTTTTTGACTGTATATCTGCTAAATTCTTCCTACCACTGCAATCCGGCTTCTCTAATTTCTTTCTTAGAAGCAAATTTCCCATTTGGTCTGTGCCATCTTCCGTTTTTATCTCTAAAGTAGCCACCTGAATTTGTTGATTGCGAGTTTGATTCCTGGCTTTCTTCCTGTTCTTGTGCGGCTTTGCGAGCTTTTTCCTGTTCTTCTTCTTTTGCTTTCTTTTCAGCTGCTTCTTTTTCTTCAGCCTCTTTCTTGGCTTTTTCCTCAGCTTCCTTCTTAGCCTTTTCTTCAGCTTCTTTTTTAGCTTTTTCTTCTTTGTTTTCAACTGTATTTTTAGCCGTACCGTCCAAGTAATTGATTTCCGCATTAGCTGAAACATTGTCTAAAACGACATGCGTCACTGAATGCTGATCAACCTTTTCTTTACTACCACCTAGTTTGATTTCCAAGAGTTTGCTGTTTTCATCGATTCCCACATACTGCAATTCAATTTGTCTCGGAATCAATTCATCTTTCTGATAGATTGGGGTCACCTTGTAGTCAAGATAGTAGTTGGGGTGATTGGCCAACCAAGAGTCCAAGCGATTCTCATAGTAAAGCATACTTTCTTGATTAGTATTATCTGTACCATAATAAGTTCCAACATTTAGCCAGTTAGTCATTGGAACCAGATTCCTCTTTTCATCATTCAATCCGCTAAACTGGTACCCGATAAGATGGCCTCGACTCATCAACCAAGCTTCTTTTTTACCATCCCCATAAAAGAATTTATAGTTGTGCCATCCAACTGGATTATAAGTCAACTTGGACTCTCTCTTCTCAGTTGGCTCATCGCTGTCCTTAAGTTGAATATGAGCACCCGTTGCGCGTGATTTAGAATCCAATTCCCCAAGTTCTAGTTGTTTCTCATTTTTAAAAGGCAAGAGTCCAGCTTCTTTAAACAACTTCTCATCAAACTTGATTTGCTTCTGTTCAATTTTTTCTTCTGGGACCTTTGATTCCGCCTTATGTCCAGAACAAGCAACTAGTGTTGTGATTGAAAGCAAGGCAATTGAGAAGGATAGTAACTTTTTCATAAAATTCTCCTTTTTATATAGTAATTAGATTAATATCTCCTATTACATTTTACTATCATTTTGTTAATTGTTCAAGAATAAAGAGACTGTTATTATACTATTTCTCCTCCAATGTTTAAAACAAAAACGATAACCACTTTTTTAGTAGTTACCGTTGATTTTTTGATTAGTCTCTTCCACCAAGTTTGCTATTGATAGTCATCATGATGCTGGCTATTTTCTCACCCCAGTAAGGATCGGAAGCATAGCGAACATTCATTCCAGTTGCCTTGTTTCCAAGATGGTCTCTGCCGTAGTCGATGTAATTCTCACGAATCCACTTGGCAGCTCCTAGAATCCCTTTATCCACATTATCAAAGCTCTTGGCTGAGAGATATGGGCTCGTATCATAAGCGGCAATACCAAAGAAGTTGTTCTTATCTCTGGCAATTTGACTGCGACCCCAAGCACTTTCAAGGGCACTATGGGCCATCAAGTAAAGGGCATTGACGCCATAACGTTCTTCAGCCTCTTTGAAAGTCGCTCCTTTACCCGCTAGTGGACTATCCTGCAAGTTCATCATGGAGTAAATTTTATTCAACTCAGCTGCACTATAATTACTTGGCTCTCTCAAGTTCTTATAGAGGAAAGGATTTTTAATGGTAAAGCCATCGAAATGCTCACCATCAGTCGAGTAGTACTTCTTACCAATAACCATAGCAGATGTGTGTGGAGCTACTTTGATACTCGTGTATGGAGAGAGTTCATGGTAAAGGAATTTCCCATCACTAGTATAATGAGGGATAAACTCGCTTCCTTCATCTACTGCTGTCAAATCACTTCTATTCATGAAACCTGACAGACCAGAAATATTCACAGATATTTGAGTATTTTTGGGGGCTTGAGTATCTCCAAATGAGACAATCGTTCCCTGTGATACATAGCTTAATTTTTCTCCCGAACTACTATATACATATGCAGTGATTGGTTTAACTTTGTAATATTTAGATTCTGAAATCCACTTTCCATTGTTTTGAAAAGAATACTCTTTACCTTTAATATTAAAAGTACCTGTCACATACACACCATCTTCTTTTAGATAGTACCAAGCATCATAATCTTTGTCAAAAATCCACTCATTTTTTGCCATATATCCACCTTTTTTAAGGTAATATGAGCCACTCCATTCTTGAGAAGCATAAGCCCCTCCGGGTTTTAAATAAAACCAACTATTGTATGAATTATCAAAAATCCATTCTTTTTCTGCCATGGCACCACTATCTTTTAGATAGTAATCTTTTCTCCACTGGTTACTCAGCATTACACCATCAGTATCAAAATAGTACCATATCCCTTTTATTTTTTCCCATTTATTACGGGAAATTTTCCCAGATGCTGTAGCATAGTACCACTTGTCAGAAATTTTTACCCATGTATTTTCTGCCAAAGCACCACTATTTTGAATAAGATAATCACCAACTAAAGTATTAGTTACCATGATGCCTTCTTTATCAAAGTAATACCAAATTCCAGCGATTTTTTCCCATTTATTACGGAAAATTTTCCCAGATGCTGTAGCATAGTACCACTTGTCAGAAATTTTTACCCATGTATTTTTTGCCAAAGCACCATTATCTTGAATAAGGTAATCATCGATTATAATATTACTAATCATAACACCTTCTTTATTGAAGTAATACCATTTGTTATCGATTTGTTTCCAGTCTAAGACAGGCTGGTTATTTTCATAAAAGCGCCAGCTTCCCTGCTCCTTCTGCCAACCTTCTTTTTTGATTTCTCTACTCTTTTCCTTATTTGATGAATCTTCTTTAATGGAATCGTTCTCTTTTACAACTGAGTCTTTTCTGGTATCAACTTGAGGAACTTCTTTTTTCGGAGCAGACTCTTCTTTTTTCGGAGCAGACTCTTCTTTTTTCTCAACCACATCTGTTGTCTGAGATTTTTTTGTAACTTGAGACTCTTCGGCATACACTGCCGATTTTGCAAATCCTGCTATAGAGAGAGCAACAGTACTTGCAAGCAGTATCTTCTTCATTTTATTCTCCTTAGTAAAAAACTATATGCATTTTCTAAACCCTATTGTAACATAGTTAACCGACGGAAATATTACAAATTGATGAAGATTCTATGTCTTGTTGACGATAAGGAAGGTCTAGCTTATCTCAGACTGGCTTTGACTTCCTGACGGAGATCTTCCAAACTGCTAATGCCATATTTGTCCATGACTTTTGGCAGATTTTCGATGATGTCAGGACAGGCGTATGGATTGGTAAAGTTGGCTGTTCCAACACCGATGGCAGAGGCACCAGCCAGATACATTTCTAGCGCTGCTTCAGCCGAATCCACTCCCCCCATTCCAATGATCGGGAGGTCTGTGGTTTGGGCTACTTGACGAATGAGTTTGAGGGCGACCGGAAAAACTGCTGGGCCTGACATTCCACCTGTACCATTGGCTAGGATTGGTTTTCTAGTTTTGAGGTCAAAGCGCATACCGACAAGGGTATTGATCATGGTTAACCCACTTGCTCCTGCATCTTTTGCGGCTTTAGCAATAGTGACAACATCCGTTACACTAGGGGTTAACTTAACATAAACTGGCACATCAGAGGCTTCCACAGCTGCTTTTACCACTTCGTAGGCCAAATCAGGATCTTGCCCAATCAAAAGTCCATGATTGCCATGATCCACATTCGGACAAGAGATATTGAGCTCGATCGCTTTTACATTAGCTGCCTTGGAAATTCCTCGAGAAACGGCAGCGTACTCTTGTTTTGAAAAGCCTGCTACATTGGCGATGATGGGAAGTTTAGGATACTCTCTTTCCAGCCAAGGCAATTTCTCAGCTAAAACAGATTCTAAACCTGGATTTTGCAAGCCGATTGCATTGAGCATACCAGCAGGCGTCTCTGCAACTCTGGGAGTAGGATTACCAAAACGGGGTTCTAGAGTCGTTGCCTTAATCATAATAGAGCCTAAAAGGTCCAAATCATAGTACTTGGAATATTCCTGACCAAAACCAAAACAGCCTGATGCTGGTATGATGGGGTTTTTCAAGTCCAAGCCTGGTAGAGAAACTTGTAAACGATTTGTAGTCATGACTTTCTCCTTATAATACAACTGTTCCTGTACGGAAAACAGGACCATCTTCACAGACGCGTTGACTGACTGTCTCACTTTCTGGCACTTTTAGGACGCAAGCATAGCAGGCCCCCATCCCGCAAGCCATACGAGATTCTAGAGATAGATAGGCTCTTGGATGATCATAAAATCTTTGATTGATATACTTCATCATTCCAGGCGCTCCACATGAGTAAACAGCCTCAAATTGACTGTCTAAGTCATTGATGACGACTGATACATTTCCCTTGATACCATAAGAACCATCATCTGTCGTAACAAAAACCTGACCATATTGGGTCAATTCGGTTTCGAGAATAACAGCATCCTTGTTGGCAAAACCGAGGACTGTCAATACTTTCACCCCACGCGCATGCAATTCCTTGGCTACTTCTAGCAAGGGTGGAACACCGATTCCACCACCAACGAGGAGAACTTGGCTCTGATTGCCTAAATCAGACAAGTCAAAACCATTTCCCTGAGGCCCCATCACATCAAGAGTATCTCCCTGTCTTAAAGTTGAAAAAATAGCTGTCCCAGCCCCCTCTATCCGATAAATGAGATGACACTGCTTCTTGATCTTGTCAATAGACGAAATTGAAATAGGACGACGCAAGAGATGGACATCATCAGGCACGCGCAGATGGAGAAATTGGCCTGCTCGCATAGCTTCAACCATTTCCCCTTCTAGGACTAATTCAAAGATTGCTGGAGCGATTTCCTCCTGTGCAACAACCTTCATGGTTTCTAAACGAATGGCACCCAAACGCTTCTTACATGTAGGATTCATGATTTTCCTCCTTAAATTTTAA
Source organism: Streptococcus sp. 1643 (assembly GCF_006228325.1). Classification (NCBI taxonomy): domain Bacteria; kingdom Bacillati; phylum Bacillota; class Bacilli; order Lactobacillales; family Streptococcaceae; genus Streptococcus; species Streptococcus sp. 1643. The sequence goes on along the minus strand of NZ_CP040231.1, from coordinate 713,493 downwards.
GGGGACCAGATAAAGAAAAGACCTTGCTATTGCAAGGTCTCAGTCGAAATAGGACAGAACTCATGCGCACACTTAAAAAGTCTCCACAGAGAGTTCCCTATCACTTTTATCTGACACCTTGTGAGTCTCTCTGGACTCCCCTTAAAGGTTAAATTTGTATTAGTATACTCTTTCAAAGTAAAAAAGTCAAGTAGAAAACGAACATTCTACTTGACTGTACAGGATTATTTTTCACGAATCACTTCGACCTTGTAACCATCAGGATCCTTGACAAAGTAATAGTTTGGTGGGTTTCCAGGTAGGCCTTTTGGCTCTGTAACCTCATAGCCTTTGTTGCTGTGTTCTTGATGAAGTGCCTCAAGGTCAGGTGTACTGAGGGCGATATGAGCAAAGCCATCTCCTACCACATAAGGGCCGTGGTCATAGTTATAGGTCAATTCCAACTCGTAGTCATCACCGTCAAGTCCTAGATAGACAATCGTGAAGGCATAATCTGGAAAATCCTTACGACGCAACTCTTTAAAACCAAAAGCATCTTGATAGAATGCAATTGATTTTTCAAGATTTTCTACTCGCAAGCAAGTGTGTAGCATTTTTGAAGCCATTTTCATTACCTCTTTCATTTGAATAGTTCCATTATACCTTTATTCAGGAAAATTTACTAGGAACTTGAACTAGAGTCCTCTTCTCTAGGTTATCATTCTATGCAGAATTTTTCCGATTTTCCTTGCGTATATTTCGAATAAGGAAAAGCAGGATAAGGACAAAGAGTCCCTCGAGGAAGTAGAAAGCAAATTCGCTATTCAAGATTAACAGGTCTTTTTCAAAATAAACTTTGCTAAAATCAGGGATAAGTGCGAATAGGATTCGGAACAGTCTTCTTAGGAAAATAAAGATTTGCAGTCCATAAATCATAAAGACCTTCTTCACACCAATCATGAAACCTTGTTCCTTTGTAAAATAAGACAAGGCAATTCCATTTAACAAGAGGACAACCGTTATGGTCAGAGTTTCATTTCTTAGGATATTTGGATTAAATATGTTTAAGCGGCTGTGAACGAAAGGCAATAATTGAAAGAGTAGGATACCCAAGATTGCTGGAAGGAGAATTTTTTTCAGAGATGGTGGAAATCCGGGACTAAATCTTGTAAAAGACAAGCAAATCACAAGGATTGCAAAAATATGGAAGTACATCATTGCAACTCCGGAAATGATCTGGCTTCGATTTACCAAAGCAGATAGGAAGCCAGCAGAAAGAAAGATACCGACAGGAATCAGCTTATCCAAAGAATAATCCCACTTCAGCCCTTGACTCACTTGGAAGCCATCGATGAGACAGAAAAATGTAATGAAAACAAGGGCCCCAATGAGACCAAACGGTAAGAATGGAGTGACGAGGGTCAATAGCAAGATGAATAGGAACCATGGATGGGGACTGTGGTAAAATTTTCGTTTTGAACCCCTAGCTGTCACTCCTTCCTCAATTAGTGTTTTCCTTAATTTTAGCATATAGACGTAAAAGAGAGACAACATACCAGCATGGACCCAAGAATTATAAATAGGTTGCTCTAGAACACTGAGTATCAGACTCACAATCGTAAAGAGGCTAAAGAATATCTGTAGAAACTTATTATTAAAGACCTGTCTTTTTTTCCAATCCAAATAAGATAACTTGGCCTTTGGATGACTGAGTTCATAAGCATAAACTGTCATCTCTTCTAGTTTCTGGTCTGTCTCCTCCGTCATCATTTGGGGAGCCATTTTAGAAGTAGGAAAAGGAGCCAAAACATATCTCAGGAGCTCACCATCTGTAAACCGATGGTACTCCTTATAGATCTGTTGAAGCAAAACCGTTAGAATGCGTGGTCTTCCTTTAAAGTAGCTTTTCCACTTATCCCAATCATTGATATCTTCATCACTCTTGGTGAGCTTATCAATATAAAGATAACCTTCATTGTACCAGTAGTCAAAATTTTCTTTTTTATCAAGTGCGTACTCCTCCACCACTGAAGGATAAGACTGGACACTCTTCCAGAAGTGAAGCTTTTTCAGATATGGATTTGATTCCTCATCACTGTAACGCTCTACAAATTGGAGAACGAGGGCTAACACTTTTGCATTGGTTAAAGGATAGACGTCCACCTTTTCTAACAAATCAAGTAGGAGCGTGTGATCTTTGACTGATTCAAAAAGATATTGCCAATCACGTAAAAGTTTATACTCGTCTTGATATGAACTATAGAGTAAAAGATATAGTTTTTCCTCAACCTCCGATGGATTTAGCAGATTATAATGATGGATATCGAATGGTTCTTCTGAATCTGCTTGTAATTCCTCAAAGTAAGCTAGAAGTTCATCATAGGCTTTTTGTTCCTCTTCTCCAACCTCTGGTTTAATCTTCTCCAAGATATAAGCCAAAACTGGAATGCAAGTAATCATTTGTTTACTGTTATTCAAGAGAAAAAGGACAGTACTAGGAGAAAATGATTGACTGAAAAATTTTATCCAAGCTCCAATCTGATTAGCTCTTTGGGAATCTTCAAGGATTGCCTGACATAAACGATAAGAAGCATACAAATTCGAAATTTCTTTTTTTGCATCTTCAAGAGACTCTCCATTTTTGTAGGCGGTAGCTCTTTTAACCTTCCAATGCTTCAGTTTATAGTAATAGCCCCAGTATCGAAAGTCAGGTATATAGTCTTCCAGCAAGGGAATGAGGATAGAGAATTGCTCCGGTTTATTAAAAATATAAACATCCATTTCCTCTAAAACGGATTGAACAATGTCCATATCATACTGATACTGATGAAAGAACTGACGCCATAGATGCTCTTGTTCTTCTGGACTGTAATCATCATTTTTAACAATACTTTCAATCGCATTTCGAATCAAATAGGCTGCTTCATTATAACTACTAAAGTCAAGAGTAGACCTTGTTGTTCCTTCTTGCCCACGGTTCTCTTCGTCACCAAACGTTTCAAAGTTGAGGGTATTCGTAGCTCTTTCTTCAGAATCTCCATTTAGCTGAACTTCCTCATCATAGTCACCAAAGTCAAGGGTTGACTTTTGCTTATCCTCTTCTGCTTTAAAGGTTTCAAAGTTAAAGGAATCGCTGAATTTATCAGTCGATTGCTGATAATCACTGAAATCAAGACTAGATCTTTCAGACTCTTCGTTCTCAGTATTCGTTTCTTCAGTCAAGTTTTCAAAATTGAGACTAGAGTTAGGCTTTTCATTCGCCTCTTCTTCAAGTTCAGCAGCTTCTTGAGAGTCACTCGCTTTTCTTAGACTATTTTCTGGTTTTGTATTTCTAGATCTCGCATAAGTCAAGGCTTTTTGATAAGCTTCAACAATTTCTTGGTAAATTTCTGGTTGGTCTTCTGGGTGATAGAGCCGAACCAGTTCAGCATAACGCCTTCTAATAAGCTTGACGTCAGTCGTTGGCTCTATCCCTAAAGTTTCCCATATATTCATAAGGTCTCCTCTTTTACAGTCCTCGCTCTAGGAAGTCTAAATAGTTTGAAAATGATTGATAAAGTTTTGGCAAATGATACACAGATGCTTGACTGACCTCTTCTTCAAATCGTCTAGTTTCAGCCATTAGCTCATCTCTTCTTCTCCCCAAGAGCATACTGTACACGCGATTCGCTTTTTCAATCAAGAAACGATAAACCTCTGTTTCTTGAGCATTAATCTTATAGCGAGTCAACTCTGCTTGCTTAGCCTTGATTTCCTTTTCTGTCAGAGTAACACTATCTTGGAGAATAACATTGCTAAAGACTTCCTGTGTTGAATCAATTTTCACTTCGACATCCAAAATTCCATTTAAATCATAGGTAAATCGAACTGTGAAACTTTCATTTACTCTAGTATTCACAGGGACGGGAACTTCTAATTCTCCTAGAAACAGGTTTTGTGATGCCTTCATCATCTCACCTTGATAGACCTTTATCTTGACTTGGCTCTGTCCCAATTCAGCCGTATAGTACTGCTCGATGCGTGAAGCAGGGAGGGTAGAATTTCGCTCAATAATCGGCGAAAAGCGGTCGCCAATTATCTCAATCCCTAGTGTAAAAGGACAAATATCAGACAGTAATAAATCTCGTATCTCACCTTGCCGCTCTTTTATTCCTGCTAAAAGGGCACAACCTCTCGCAATCATCCGATCGGGATCATCCGAAACCTGCACCACTTGATTGATACAGTAGGATAAAAAATCCTGAACCAAGCGGAGTTTCGAAGTCCCCCCAACAAGAACAAAGTTATCTGATGATACATAGCTATAGCGCGCATCCATCAAGGCACGGTCCAAAACGGCCTTAACACGGGCTAGCAGAGGTTGACAAAGCTCATAAAAACGCTGGTAGCTCAAGTCTAAAGTGTATTCCTGATCTTGGTCCAGAACTGTCATCTTCACTTCTTCTTTACTATTGAGTTCTAGTTTAGTCTTTTCAGCCTGTACCAGAGTTTTGCTATAAAATTCTCGGGAAATCGTATCCTTGGTTAATTGATTGGAGACTAAAAATTCCTCAGCAATAGCCGCAGTAAAGTCTTCTCCTCCCAAACGATTGTCCCCTGCGATTGACACGATTTCGACGATGTTATCAAATAGCTCCACAACTGAAATATCTAGCGTACCCCCACCAAAATCGACAACCACAAAAGATTGGTCTTCTTGATTGCTCATAGATTTTTTAGCAAGAGCAGCTGCGGAAGGTTCATTGATAATCCGATCAATCTGAACTCCTGCAAATTTCCCTGCTAGTTTGGTCGCATAGCGTTGAGCATCATTGAAATAGGCTGGAACACTGACAATCACTTCCTCGACCTTTTCTCCAAGATAGGTCTCTGCATCGTCTACCAACTTTCGAATGATAAAAGAACTCAATTCTTCAGCCTTATATGCTCGATTTCCTAACGTCAACTCATGCTTGGTCCCCATAAAACGCTTGAACTGAGAAACCGTCTTATCTGGGTGGGTTACCAAGCGTTCCTTGGCAATTTTTCCAACTATAATCTCATCATTGTCATCTAAAGCCACAACAGAAGGAGTTAAATACTCACCAAAAGCATTGGGAATCAGCTTGACCTGGCCATCTTGGTATACCCCTACTAAAGAATTAGTCGTTCCTAAATCAATACCTACTATCATCTTCTTCTAACTCCAAATCTTTTTTTAGATATTCCTATTATACAGGAAATATCCTATTTTCTTTGAAAAAATCTGTCATCTACTCTTTAAAATAGAGAATCATTTATGGAGAATAAAAAAGTTTCACCCTACTCTTGCGGTAAAAACCACGAGAGTAAGAATGAAACAGTTTATCATTATTTACCAAGTTTTGCTTTAGCTGCATCTGCAAGAGCTGTGAAAGCTGCTGCATCGTTAACAGCCAAGTCAGCAAGCATTTTACGGTTAACTTCGATTTCAGCCAATTTCAAACCATGCATCAATTGTGAGTATGAAAGTCCGTTCAAACGAGCTGCCGCATTGATACGAGTGATCCACAATTTACGGAAGTCACGTTTTTTCTGACGACGGTCACGGTATGCATAGTAGTAAGAGTTCATTACTTGTTCTTTTGCAGTACGGAACAAGATGTGTTTAGCTCCATAGTAACCTTTTGCTAATTTAAGAATACGTTTACGACGTTTGCGTGATACAACGCCACCTTTAACACGTGCCATGTTTTATTTCCTCCAAATATTTCCTAGAATTGTTTACTTACTGTTAGGCTATTATTTCAAGCGAGTAAGCATTGCTTTGATACGTTTGAAATCTCCTGAATGCACCATAGATGCTTTACGAAGATGACGACGTTGTTTCTTAGTTTTTCCGTGGAAACGGTGAGAAGTGTAAGCACGGAAACGTTTAAGTCCACCAGAACCTGTACGTTTGAAACGTTTAGCTGATGCGCGGTGTGTTTTTTGTTTTGGCATGATTTTTTCTCCTTTATTTAACTTTCTGACAATTATTTTTTGTCAGTTGCTGGCGCCAACTGCATGAACATTTGGCGTCCATCCATCTTAGCTCGTTGTTCGATGATCGCAATATCTTGTGTTGCTTCAGCAAACTCGGCTAAAACTTTTGCACCAATCTCTTTATGGGTAATCATACGACCCTTAAAGCGGATAGATACCTTAACTTTATTTCCTTTTTCAAGGAACTTGCGTGCATTGCGAAGTTTTGTGTCAAAGTCACCCTTGTCAATAGTTGGACTCAGACGAACTTCTTTCACAGTAACAACACTTTGTTTTTTACGTTGTTCTTTTTGCTTTTTCTGGTACTCAAATTTGAACTTACCGTAGTCCATAATTTTAGCAACAGGTGGCTTTGCTTGGGGTTGGATCAATACTAAGTCAACATTTGCACTATCAGCTAATGCTTGCGCTTCACTGAGTGGCTTGATGCCTAGCTGTTCTCCCTCAAGACCGATCAAGCGAACTTCACGTACACGAATTTCATCATTGATGAATAAGTCTTGCTTTGCTATGGTTTTCACCTCTTTTTTATTATTAGAGAAAAACAATAGCGGACTCGTAATGATACAAGCCCGCACGTTATGATAGCGTTTCTTAGAAACTTTTCATCCGTAGGGCCAGGCAACTTGATGTCACAAGGCGAGAAGCTCTCACTTCTGCTTTTCTCAACTTTTATATGATACCAAGTTTTCTATTCCTTGTCAAGATAAAAAGTCAATTTTTTCGAAAAACTTTCTGTTTTCTTCTTGATGTCCGCATCAAAAAGAGAGAACCATTCCGGTTCCCTCTCTGTGTTAGTTTTTTCCTCATCTTCCGTATAGGGACGCTAAGACCTATTAAAAAATTCTTTTTTCTGTGAACTTCCCCATCTTTCAATAAATAGAATCCCCACTAACAAAAGGATAATCAGGCAAGGAAGTAAGACCATCCCCATGCTCCAATGTAGATCGACATTATTAATCTGCTTAGGTAATCTTCCAGATAAAATCTCTACTGAACGCAAGTAAGTAAAGGGAATCAGATGTGCAATACTCTGAAGAGGCTGGATCGTTTGGATACCAAACAATAAGCCAACAATCCCAATGAGGGAAAGAAAGAGGACAGGCATTTTTTGCTTGAAAAAGTAAGCAATCAAGTAAACGACTTCCACAACGACGATAAAGGCTAAGAAAGCTAATAGCAAGCTAGGAAGTAACACATCTTGTATCTTCCCAATAGTTACCTCTTGATTTGTCAAGCTGTAGAATGGGTAGGGATAATCTAACTGTCCAAAACCACTTATCAGACTTCCCACTAGAAAAGAAAATCCACAGATTCCGATAAACAGCACGGTTACATAACTCACCCCAACTCCAAGAGAGGACATGGCAAATGTCACTTTTGAAAAAGGATATAACTGAGCTGTATCGAGATGATTTTGATATCTTTCTGCGAACAGTTGTGTTAGCATAAAAATAATAGCAATCACAAACAAGGTTGGGATGATAGCCTCTAAAATCCAGACAATCTGATCAATCCCGTGGGTCGGAAACTCCAAAGTATGTGCTTTTATGTTCAAGGGATACAGGGCTTGGTAAATCTTCCGTTGGCGGTCGCTCGCCATTTTTAATTCAGAGCTAGAAGTCGGTTGATTTGACATAACTTCATAATTCTTCTCTTCATCTTGCCACTGCAAATAATAGGCTTCTTTCCAGCGCCCTTCTTTTAGTAAAGTTAGAATTTCTTTCTCTTGCGTTAAAAGATTTTTTTGCAATTCTAAATTTCTTTTAACACTCTGGTATTCCTCCGAGCTGGTGTCAGACATTTGGGAAAGCTTCGCTTCATTTTCATTGATGATTCTCTCATCTTTTACAAGACGGGTTTCCAACTCGCTCTCCAAGCTGTGTGAGTTTGCAGTCTGACTATTTAAATAAAAGGTAACACCGAGTACAGATGCAAATAAAAGTAAGATAATCCAGTTTAAACGACTTTTGAAAACTTTCTTTAATAAAAATAGGCTAATATCTTTCATAACGGAACCTCTTCTATCTGCCCCTGACGAATGGTTACGATGCTATCGCAAATCTCCATTAACTCCTCTTTGTAGTGGGAACTCAAAAGAACCAGCTGTTCTTTTCTATCGATTTGTGCCAGTCTATCAAAAAACTTCTGTCGATAATACTCATCTAAGCCATTTGTAATCTCATCCATGAGCCAGCATTTCGCCTGACTGAGGAAATACATAGCAATCACCAAGCGTTGCTTCATCCCTAAGGAATACTTGCGGATGGGAAGACTGATATAGTCAGACATTTCCCAGTAGGCGATTTCATCCCTCAAGTTCAGGGCTGACTTCCAGATGTTTTTTATAAGACGAAGGTAGTCCATCCCACTTAAGTTTCCATCCAGCCATTCAACGCTCTCATAATAAAACAAAGAAGGAGGGGCTGCGATATGTCCACTACTAAGGGGAAGCAACTTGCTAATAGCTCGGAACAGGGTCGTCTTTCCAGAGCCATTGATAGCAAGAAGGCCATAAATCTTACCTTTTTTAAAGGTGAAATCCGCATCTTGCAAGATGACTTGTCGCGTTTTTAAGGTAACATGAGTAAGAGTTAACATAGCCAGCCCTCATTTTTCTCAATTTTTAACGATTAATAGTTTCCGCTGTAGTAGTTTATGACTTCATAACGATCGTAATTCCAGCCAGAACCAATTTTACACTCAGAATAGACCATAACGGGATAGAAATGTATTGATGGTTGTGATAGTTAGTACTATATTCCCACATAGTATTCCAATCATACCAATATTTTTTAGTGACTGTTACAGCAGATACACTGGACTGAAAAAGACCAACAGATAACAAACTAGCTAATAAAACGGGTTTTACTGATTTTTCATGGTTATCATTGCATTTGTATCATTAGTACTGAAGACGCTTTCATTATATCGTTTTTCTCATTATTATGCAACAGATTATTTGTTTATTTTACTAATATATAACACCTTTTCTTCCTAACGAACACTTTCAATCTGCCAACTATTCCACCCTGTAAAGCGGATAGCCCCTTGCTGGTCAGTTCGGTAAATCTTACTCTTGATGATTTCTAGTCGTGTCAAGGTTTCCTGATGGGGGAGTTTCGCACGATTGTTCTTTCCAACTGAAATAAGAGTAATTTCTGGTTTGAGTTTTTCTAGGAAAGTTGGATTTGATGATGTTTTAGCACCATGTTGGCCTGCTTTCAGGACATCCACCTCTAAGTCAGGGTATTGCTTTAGAAGATCCTTCTCTTTCAAATTTCCTGTGAAGAGAAAGTGCTTATCCAAAAGTTTTCCATAAAGAACCAGAGAACCATCACGATCCTCATCTCCAATCTGCCTTGGAGATAGGACTTCTAAGTAACTGCCAAAAATCGGGAAATTCTCCCCAGCTGTCACACTACGTACCTTGTTTTGACTTGCTTCTAGTTCCGCTACAAATTCCTTCTGTGTCAGACTTCCTCTTGATACTAAAATCTCCCCAACATGGAAAGCCTTGGTCACCTCCAGCAAATCACCAACATGTTCCTTGTCTGTATTGGTCAAAATTAGCTGGTCAATCTTATCTACTCCTCGACTTTTAAGATAGGGAATCAAGGTACGCTGGGCATTGCTGGTCGTCGCCTTTTCCTGCCAAGCTTGGATTTTCTTGTCAGATTCTGCTTTACCTCCCACATCTATGAGAATGGTTTTACCAGCCATATCACGTAGAAAAATGCTTTCACCTTGCCCTACATCCAGCAAGGTGATTTCATTTTCCAGTGGGTGTTTGGTCAGGAAAAAGAGCCCCACAATAAAGAGACTGAATCCTGCTAGTCTTTTGATGTTTTTCCTCATGTCATAGACCAAGGCTAATAAAACTAACAGTAGAATCAACAGCCATGCGTTGGGTTGACCAAAGACCAGAGGCCTGCTTGCCAGCTGCGATACCAAGCGAATGATGTTCTCCAACCACTCAAAGACAAAGTTAAACTGAGTGACTGGGTAAATAAAAGACAGAATGAATAAGATGGACAAAAGCGGCAAGAAAACCACATCAAACAGAAAGGAAAAGACAAAGGTCAAAAGGATAGACCAAGGCTGAAATTCTGCAAAATAGAAGGATAGAATGGGCAATATTCCCAAAGAAATGACCAAACTTTCTCTGGCAACTACCTTGATCCCATCGCCTTCTTTGCTAGTCATGGTCAAGATAAAAGCATAAGCGCAGGACAAGACTCCTCCTGCAGTTAGGAAAAAGTTTGGCATAATGATAAAAAGGACAAGGACCGTCAAGGCAAAATTATCCAAACCCTTAATACCATGTTGGGCCAGTAACTTTTGCAAGAGACTGCGAATGACTGAAGCTGAAAATCCTGTCAGACCTGCATAGATAAGAGAAAAGGGATAAGTTAGCCACTTCAACTTCTCTTGGGTCAAGCCCAATCGCAAGAGGAGTTTCTTAAAGGCATCCATAAAGAAGCCCACTTGCATACCTGACAAGGCAAATAGATGGATAATTCCAAGACTGGAATAAAGCTCATTCATCTCCTCAAAGTCCGTGTCCAAATGTCCTAAAAGAAGACCTGTCATGTAGTTGCGCATAGGGTCTGGAAAGTGCGTCTTAATCCAAACTACAGCCTTTCGACGTAAACTAGACAGATTTTCTCTTATATCCCAACTGCTAACCTGTTTCATTGACTGGATACTCTTGATAGTCAAAGTTTGGTAAATTCCTTGAGTCTTCAGATAGGCTTGGTAGTTAAAGCCACCAAAATTCCTCTGCCCTTCGGGTTCCGAAAGTTTTCCTTCTAGTTCAATCTCATGAAGGTCTGTTAAGGTCTGAAAGAGCTCTTTCTCTTCCTCGGACTGGAGTTTATAGTAAACTTGGAAGGTGTGAGCCTCAGCCTTGCCCCGAAAGGATAGACTATCTCCATTGACCTTAATAGTGTCAGGCAAAATCCGTACCCTTTCAACAGAATCCACTAGGTTTTGACTAGCTTGACTTTGTTGCCAAGTTTGAAACAGAAACCAAAATCCAAAAACTCCACAAATCGCTAGAACTTTTCCAGCCGATTTCCAAGGAAATTGGAAAAAGAGACAGACGAGCAAAAAAACAAAACCTAGCAGTGCGAGATAGGACGCTCCAAAAATGGCGTAGTAAAGCCAGAGCAATAGAAAACTCAGATAGATTAGGGGGATAGGGAAATTCTTAATCCACTGTGACATAATCTTTTAGCTTTTCTATGGTCTTAGCGCCAATACCAGAGACTTTCTTTAATTCATCTACCGACTTGAATTTGCCATTTGCCTCACGATGATCAATAATATCCTGGGCTCGTTTTCCTCCCAAGCCTTTGACCTGTTTTAGTTCTTCCAGACTAGCTTTATTTAGGTTGACCTTCTTATCTTTACTTGTCGAAGGAGTCGTTCCAGAGGCAGCCTGCTGACTAGCCGCTTCTTCTCCCTTAGTTGGAACATAGACAAGAGCCTCGTCACTGACTTTCTGAGCGAGATTGAGCGATTTACTATCTGCTTCCTCTGTCAAGCCACCTGCCTTCTGAACAGCATCATGAACACGACTCCCAACTGGTAAATCATAAATCCCTGGCGATTTAACAGCACCCTTGACATCTACTGTTATTATATCTTGTTCAGCAGACTCTTCCTTTTCTTCCTTCTTGACTTCTTTTTCAGAAGATGAATCCTTTGAAACGGCCGAGACTTCAGCTTGCAAGTTTGTTTCTTTCACAGGTGTCTGTGTAGATGGCTTTAGTAGGAAAAATCCTCCCAAGGCCAAACCCAAACCAGCACAGATGACAATGATTTTATACTCTTTGATTTTCTCGATAATTGCTTCCATATTTACTCCTCTCTTAAGTTATTCGCAAGAGAAAGAAAAAACAGTCGAAAATTTCTTTTCAACTGCTTATTTATTTGCAAAATAGTCTTCCTTAGTCAAGACATAATGAACTCTTGTGATGATTCGACCTGGTTCTTTATTATCCATTCTGGCATAGGGTTCTTCGTGGGAAAAACGCATACCTGATTTCTCCATGACCTTGCCAGATGCGGGATTGTCTTTGTCATGAAGAGCGGTCAACTTGTTCATTCCAATCTTCTCAAAAGCCAGCTCAATCACGGCACGATTGGCTTCTGTCGTCAATCCTTGATTCCAATACTTTTGGTTGATAATGTAACCAATAGCTGCTTTTTTGAGAATGGGATCAATCTTGTGCAAATCAATAGTTCCAATAAACTGATCATTGCTTTTTAGTTCGATTCCCCACCGTCCCAAGGGATTAGCCAAGTAGAACTGAGCGATGTTGTTCTTGGTTTCTTCTAAGCTTTGATTTGTTGGAAAAGTATAGCGTGTATTTTCTCTGTCTGAGGCATACTCAAACATAGCTTCTGCATCGTCCAAGGTTACAGGTCGGAGCAATAAACGCTCCGTTTCTATAGATGGATACTGGACAAATTTCACAAATATTGATTCCATACTTTTCCCTCCATTAGAGCTTGATTCTCACTAGTCTAGCATAAATAAATTTGGATGACAAGTTTTTCTTGATTTTTGAAGCGGTTTCATATACAATAAAACCATCACATTTTTGATTTATGAACTGAAATGTGACAACTAAAACAATCCCGTCAATTGAAAGGTAGGTTATCTCTATGTTAATCGGAATCCCAAAAGAAATTAAAAATAACGAAAACCGCGTTGCCCTCACTCCTGCTGGCGTCCATAGTTTAGTCAGCCGTGGACATCGTGTTCTCATCGAAACAAATGCTGGTCTCGGTTCAGGATTTACTGATGCAGACTATCAAAAGCAAGGAGCTGAGATTGTCGCTACTGCTGCCGAAGCCTGGGCTGCCGAGTTGGTCGTGAAAGTAAAAGAACCACTAGCTTCTGAATATGGTTATCTGCGCGACGATCTTCTCCTCTTCACCTACTTGCACATGGCCGCTGCTCCAGAATTAGCAGATGCCATGCTAGCAGCAAAAACAACAGGAATTGCCTATGAAACTGTTCGTGACAATCAAGGACAACTACCGCTCCTCGTTCCTATGAGTGAGGTTGCAGGTCGTATGGCTGTTCAAATCGGAGCCCACTTCCTTACTAAGCAAGCTGGTGGCTCTGGTGTTCTACTTGGTGGTGTACCAGGTGTTCCAAAAGGAAAAGTAACCATCATCGGTGGTGGTGTCGTCGGTACACATGCTACCCGCATCGCCCTTGGTCTTGGTGCTCAAGTGACTATTTTAGATATCAGTGCGAAGCGTCTCTCAGTTCTAGAAGAAGTCTTTGGAAACCAAATCCAAACTCTTATGTCTAATTCATTCAACATCGAAGCAAGTGTGAGAGATGCTGATGTGGTGATTGGTGCAGTTCTCATCCCTGGTGCCAAAGCACCAAAATTGGTGACAGAAGAGATGGTCAAACAAATGCGTCCAGGCTCTGTCATTGTTGACGTTGCCGTTGACCAAGGTGGCGTTATCGAGACAGCTGACCGTGTGACAACACACGATGAACCCGTCTATGAAAAACACGGTGTTCTCCACTATGCCGTTGCCAATATCCCTGGTGCGGTTGCCCGTACTTCAACCATCGCCCTAACCAATGTCACTCTTCCTTATATCGAAGCTCTTGCTGGCAAAGGATTCGCACAAGCAATTGCTGAAGATGAGGGCTTGCGTCAAGGTGTGACCACTTATCAAGGTTACTTAACTAGCCTCCCAGTTGCTCAAGGCCTCGATAAAGAGCACACGTCTATCGACGAACTTGTTTAAAGCTAGACACTCATTAAAAAAAAGCAGTTCACATCTGAACTGCTTTTTTGCTATTCTGTTTCTTGATTCTTTTCTTCAACCTTAACTGGAGCCGGTTCATAAGCTCGGATAATCTGAGCGACAACTGGATGGCGAACCACATCCTTGGCTGAAAAATGAACAAAGTCGATTTGGTGAATGTTCTTGAGCTTTTCTTGAGCATCAATCAAACCGGATTTAACATTACGTGGCAGGTCAATCTGGCTGATATCTCCATTGACAATCATCTTGGAATTAAAGCCTAAACGAGTCAGGAACATCTTCATCTGCATGATGGTCGTATTTTGTGCCTCATCGAGAATGACAAAAGCATCGTCCAAGGTCCGCCCACGCATGTAGGCAAGAGGCGCGATTTCGATAATTTCACGCTCCATGAGACGGGTCGTCTGATCTTTGCCGAGAATCTGATACAAGGCATCGTAAACTGGTCGAAGATAAGGATCCACCTTCTCCTTGAGATCACCTGGAAGAAATCCTAGACTCTCACCTGCTTCCACTGCTGGACGAGTAAGGATAATCCGCTTGACCTGCCCACGTTTAAGGGCAGTTACTGCCAAGGTCACTGCAAGAAAGGTCTTCCCTGTCCCTGCAGGTCCGATTCCAAAGGTCACATCATGCTGTTTGACACTGTCCACATAAAGCTTTTGACCCAAGGTTTTGACACGGATCGGTTTCCCAGTATTGTCCTTGATAATTTCTTCTTCGTAAAGGGCGACAAACTTGTCGATTTCATCGTTTTTGACCATGCTAATCGCAGTCACCACATCTGGCGTGCCAACCGTTATTCCTCTATTCACCAAAACCATCAATGCTTGGATAACCTGACGGGCTTCCTCACAGGCAGACTCTTCTCCGATAACCTGGACAATTTCCGTACGGGCATGAATCACCACATCGAGCTCTTCTTCCATCAAACGAAGATGGCGCTCATTGGAACCAAAAAGATGGAACAAGTCATCTGGGTGACTTAGTTGAATGTCTATTGAATGTTCCTTCAAATAAAGAACCTCTCTAATCCGTTTATTTCTTTTTATTATAGCAAAGAGAACAATAAAATACTAGCCTCATCTCATTGTCTCTAGTGTTCTAAGTATTCTTGCCAGATGGCGTCAAAGTCTCCTAGGTTAAAAGAGAAGCTGGCATGCTCCTCCAAAAAGCGACTCACCTCATCAAAATCATCCGTGTGTTTTGGAAAAGCTGACTCCTCAAAAGCGAGATCTGCCAAAATGGCTTTGGGGCTATTACTTTTAGGATTGCGCTCGGTCATGAGCCAAGTGTAAAATGATTTTCTCAATTCTTTCTCCTATCAAGAGTTTTTTGATGACACTTTTCTGATTCTTGAAAATTACTGGACTTAGCCTCTGAAACGTAGTGGTTTATAAAATCCGTTTTCGCATCTGTATAGGCGTCTCGATTGTGTTCAAATTGTTTCCACAAACTTAGTTTTAATTCCTGATACGCTTGGGCAATATCTGGATGCTGGCAGAGATAATCTCTAAAATAAATCTCGTCATGATCTCCCGTCATTCGCAAATGTAGATGAAAAACGTTCTCAGCAAATCCCTGCTCTGTATATCCTTTATTTAGCGAAATCCTGTTAGGACTCTCCGACATCACTAGCCAACCATTCTTCACCAATAAATCCCTGACTCTTGCTAAATCCTCTATTCTACCTACTTCTAGCAGAATATCAACGATATTTTTGGCCCAAATATTAGGGATAGCAGTGCTACCGATATGTTCTATTCTTTTAATAACATTTGCACCCAATATTTTTTTCAGACTTGTTTTTTCCGATTCATACCAGTCTTTCCACTCTGACTTATGCTCTACTAGAAAAATAGGAAAAAGTTGCCAGAGTTCCTCTAAACTCATTTCTTCAAGTTTCTTTATCATGTCTATAAGGTTTAAATCAACTCTGTCCCAAACTGATCTTGCTTGATTTTACCAGCCTTCATCAAGCCACCGAGTGCTTTCTTGAACTGACCTTTAGAAATGCCAAAGGTTGCCTTGATGTCTTCAGGAGATGACTTATCATTTAAGGTCATGAAACCGCCATTGCTTTCCAAGTAGGTCAAAATCATCTGGGCATCATTTTCCAACATTTCAAAGGAACGTGGTTTGAGGGAGAGGTTCAAGGTACGATCCACTTCACGGAAACCAATTACACGCGCATCTAACACTTGCCCCAAACGTGGCTCTGCGTAGCGCTCACTTGGGTGAATGAAACCAAGCATGTTATTCTCTGGCAGATAGACAAAGGTCCCTGATAGCTTGAGACGGTAAACAATGGCTGGCCAGTTTTGGTTCTGCATGTTGTTGTAGGCAGGACGAGCCAGACGTTGGAAGTCTTCCTGATACGCCAAAAGTCCCCAGATTCGGTCTTTCTTGTCCACTTCAAGACGGATGTAAAGTTTATCACCTTTCTTAGGCCAGAGTTCCTTGAGCTCAGGGAGGATATCGAGTGACACAACGATTTCCTTATCAGGTAGACCGGTATCGACAAAGACACCCAAGTCCTTTCGAACTTCTGTTACGGTTCCCCAACCAAATTGGTCCTGAGTCGCAGTAACTTCTTGAGTGGTCAAGCGGAGTTTTTGCTTCATATCCGTGTAGGCAAAACCTTTGACCGTATCCCCTACTGTATGTTGACCTTCTTCTTTAGCAAGAGCATAGGTCTGACCATCCTTTTGCACAAAGTAAAAACGGTCATTTTCATCGATGATGAGTCCAACGATAAAACTTGCAAGATTTGTATTCATATTTCCTTCTTTCGAATAAAACTCAGCCAGCAATGCCAACTGAGTTTTTCTGTTTATTTTTAGACTTCCAAGATTTCTTTTTCTTTATTGGCAGTCATGTCGTCGATGTGTTTCACAGCATCGTCTGTTACTTTTTGAATATCTTTTTCAAGAGTCTTCAATTCGTCTTCAGTGATTTCTTTTGCTTTTTCTTGTTTCTTAGCTTCATCCATAGCATCACGACGGATATTGCGGACAGCCACTTTAGCATTTTCACCGACCTTCTTCACTTCTTTGGCAAGGTCACGACGAGTTTCTTCTGTAAGAGCTGGGATAACCAAGCGGATCACAGAACCGTCATTAGCTGGTGTAATACCAAGATCAGAAGCGTTCAAGGCACGTTCGATGTCTTTCAATGAAGACTTGTCAAATGGTGTTACCAACAAGACACGCGCTTCTGGAATAGTAATTGAAGCGATTTGGTTAAGAGGAGTTTCAACTCCATAGTATTCTACGTGGATACGGTCTAGCAAGCTTGCGTTGGCACGACCGGCACGGATACCTCCAAATTCACGAGCAAGTGATTGGTGAGACTGGGTCATTCTCTCTTTTGCTTTTTCTACAATTGCATTAGCCATAATTTTCTTATTCCTTTTCTTCGATATTGTTTGAAACTGTTGTTCCGATATTTTCACCAAATACGACACGTTTGATGTTGCCTGGTTGGTTCATATTGAAGACAACCAAGTCAATGTCGTTGTCCATAGAGAGAGTTGAAGCTGTTGAGTCCATGATACGAAGACCTTTATTGATAACGTCACGGTGGGTCAATTCTTCAAACTTAACGGCAGTTTTGTCTTTCTTAGGATCGGCATTGTAAACACCGTCTACGCCATTTTTAGCCATAAGGATGGCATCCGCTTCGATTTCAGCTGCACGAAGGGCTGCTGTTGTATCTGTTGAGAAGTAAGGTGAACCAATACCAGCACCAAAGATAACAATACGGCATTTTTCAAGGTGGCGAAGAGCACGTCCACGTACATAAGGTTCTGCCACTTGTTGCATGGCAATGGCTGTTTGTACACGCGTATCGACACCAACTTGTTGCAATGAATCTGCCATCACAAGAGCATTCATCACGGTCCCAAGCATTCCAGTGTAATCAGCCTGAACGCGGTCCATTCCTGCTTCTGCAGCAGGTTCTCCGCGCCAGAGATTTCCTCCACCAATAACAAGGGCAATTTCGATACCTAAGCTATGAACTTCTTGAATCTCTTTTGCGATTGTTTGAACTGTTTGGATATCAATCCCTACGCCACGTTCACCGGCAAGGGCTTCACCTGATAACTTGATTAAAATACGTTTATACTTGGGGTTCGCCATTTTTACTCTCCTTTTTTTATCCTACCTATTTTATCACAATTTCTAAGATTTTTATAGTATCATGAGCAATTCTTTGAAAAAAATTAGACCGTTAAAAATTCCTCTAAGTCGGTAAGAGCACGCTCTGCAATTTTTTCATAACGAGCCTTCTTATCACGGATACGCTCGCCTTCCAATTCCTTGATAATCCCGAAATTGACGTTCATTGGTTGGAAATGTTTGCTATCAGCGTGAGTGATGTAATGAGCCAGACTTCCAATCGCTGTGGTCTCTGGGAAGATAGCTTCACTTTCACCCTTAAAGAGACGAGCTGCGTTAATACCTGCAACCAAGCCTGAAGCTGCTGACTCAACATAGCCTTCTACACCCGTCATTTGACCAGCAAAGAAGAGGTTTGGTTGTTTCTTAGAACGGTAAGTCTGTTCAAGAAGATTTGGTGAATCCATATAAGAATTGCGATGCATGACCCCATAACGGACAAACTCAGCATTTTCAAGACCTGGAATCATTTGGAAGACACGCTTTTGTTCTCCCCATTTGAGGTGGGTTTGGAAACCAACGATATTGTAGAGGCTACCAGCCGCATTGTCCTGACGAAGCTGGACAACTGCATACGGTGTTTTGAACTCCCCGTCACGAGGGCCTGTATAATCGTCTGGATACTCCAAACCGACTGGCTTCATCGGACCATAAAGCATGGTTTTAATGCCACGCTTAGCCATGACTTCGATAGGCATACAACCTTCAAAGTACTTTTCTTTTTCAAACGAATTGAGCGGGGCTTCTTCCGCATTGATCAATGCTTCATGGAAATCCATAAATTCTTGCTTGGTCATAGGGGCATTGAGGTAGGCTGCTTCTCCCTTGTCATAACGAGACTTGAGATAGACCTTGCTCATATCGATGGTATTGACATCGATAATCGGCGCCGCCGCATCGTAGAAATAGAAACCATCACCGTCATTAAGGGCATGAATCTTTTCAGCTAGGGCATCGCTGGTTAAAGGACCAGTAGCGACAACTGTAATAACATCAGTCGGCAATTCTGTAATTTCATCACGAACCACTTCAATCAAGGGGTGATTAGCCACTTTTTCAGTCACCATTTGAGAGAAACCATCACGGTCCACCGCAAGGGCTCCACCAGCAGGAACACGTGTAGCTTCAGCAGATTCCAAGATAACAGAACCCAAGCGACGCATTTCTTCCTTGAGAAGCCCAACTGCATTGGTCAAAGCATCCCCACGTAAGGAATTGGAACAAACCAATTCAGCAAAATTGTCTGTTTTGTGCTGAGGTGTTGACTTGACCCCACGCATTTCATAAAGTTTAACTGGAATACCGCGTTCTGCGATTTGGTAAGCTGCTTCAGAACCTGCCAAACCAGCACCGATAACATTGATATAAGATTGAGACACGACACTAATACCTCTTTGGGTGGAACCTAAGTTCATATCAAAACAAGCTACTAGACTGTTTGACACCCACAAATCTTTCTAATTTTTCTTCTACTAGTATAACAAAAAAAGGGAAGATGGCAAACTTCCCTGTTTAGTCATTTTCTTGATTTTCTTCCCATTCGTGGTAGGCAGCGTAGAGTTGGCTTTTATTCCACTGGTAGAGTTTCGCAACTTCCTTAATGGCTTGATTTTTCTTCATGCCTTGCTGGATACGAGATTGGATTTCTGAAAACAAGTCCTCCTCGTCCTTTTCCTCCACATCCTGACTTGCGCCTTTAACGATGAGAAGGCATTCACCCTTGAGTGGCGTTTCAGCAATACTTTCTAGTAGCTCTGAAATCTTTCCTCGTTGGTATTCTTCATAGATTTTGGTCAATTCCCTGACCAAGACTACCGAGCGGTCACCGTAGACTTCTAGCATATTTTCCAATGTATCTGATACACGGTGGGGCGATTCGTAGAAAATCTGAGTTTCTGGGTAATCTTTTTTTAAGTCGAAAAATTGCTTTTGCTGGCCTGATTTTCTCGGTAAGAAACCGTAAAAGATATGTGGTTGTGGAGCTAAACCACTGGCAATCAAAGCAGAAATCCCTGCAGAGGCACCCGGAACTGTCACTACTGCAATTTCTTCCTCAATAGCTGCCTTAACCAAATCATGACCAGGGTCCGAGATACTAGGCAGACCCGCATCGGATACCTGAGCGATACTTTGGCCTGCTTTCAAGAAACCAATCAAATCAGGAATTTTTTCCTTGGCATTGTGCTCGTGAAAACTAATCTGCTTGGTGGAAATGTCAAAATGCTTGAGCAAAAGTCCTGTATTGCGCGTGTCCTCAGCTGCAATCCAGTCCACTTCTTTCAAGGTCTGAATGGCACGAAAGGTCATGTCATCTAGATTGCCAATCGGCGTTGCCACTAGATAAAGTTTGCCATATGGAGATTGTCCCTTAAAACTTTTTTGAATCTGCATGCCTACTCCCTGTACAACAACTCGTCACAGAACATACATTCCTCGTCCTGCTCTCGGCGTTGTCCATAAAAATCATTACATACGTGAAAACCGTCCTTATAGATTCGACGGACGCTTTCACGAACATGCTTAGCCTTGACGGGAGTATCTGCTTCCACCTCGCCCAAGCGTTCGCGCAACTTACTATTTTCCAAGCGAAGAGCTGTATTTTCCTCTACCAGGCTCTTGAGATTTTTCTTGATGGCTTCCACATCGGCCAAGGTCACCAGTAACTGTTGGGAAAAATCATCCAGCGCGTCAAATAATTCTTTTTTGTCCATAAACCAGCCCTTTCCTTTCTTTATCCTTCATTGAGTTTATATTTCTTTCAAGACCAGATATTCCATAGCATTTTGAAAGCTGACATTAGCCTGCCACATTTTTCTAGCTTCTAGTAAATCTTGTAGAATCTGTCGAATCCTTGCTTGCAAGAGATCCTGCCCACAGAGGACTTCGAGGATTCGCAAGACCTGATCTTGTTTTTCCTTGTCATCTACCAAGCTGGCTAATTTCGCAACTTGCAAATAACTCTCTTTTTTCTTAGCTAATAACCAGGTCAGCAGGCGTTCGCTCTCATCCACCAAGGTCCAAAAACTAGCCTGATTGACCAACTTTTCAGCTTCAGCACGTGATTGACAAAACTGGGCTAAGAGAGTTGCTTTTTTCTTGACCAGACCTGCTTGTTCTAATTGATGGATGAGCTTTTCTTCTTGCTTTTTAAAATGGAAAATCTGGGTCCGACTACGGATTGTTGGCAAGATTTTTTCCTCATCGCTGGTCAAGAAGAAAATGTAAACTTCACTCTGGGGTTCTTCGATGACCTTGAGCAGAGAATTAGCCGCGTTAGGATGCATTTTCTCCGCCTGCTCAATAATAAAGACCTGCTGCTGACTTTCAATCCCTGCTTGAGAAAACTGACCCACCAATTCCCGAATGCGTTCTGTCTTGATGACCTGATTGACTGGCTTAATCAAGGTAACATCGGGGAATTCTTCCTGTTCAATCAGCTTACAGTTTCGGCATTTCTCACACGGCAAAACGCCTACTTTATCCCTACAAAAGAGGCTCTTAGCCAAAAACTGCGCCATTTCCAAGCTTCCAAAGAAACCTGAAAAGAGATAGGCGTGATTGAGCTGATCTTGTTCTAGGATACGGACAAAGCGGTCAAACTGGTCTGGCTGCCAAGCTTTTAGTTGTTCTTGTTTCATTTAGCCAAGCCCATTCTGTCAAACAAGACAGCCTTGGTCGTTTCCACAACTTGCTCCAAAGGAAGACTCGCATCAATCTTGACAATGCGATTTCCTTCTTTGTCCAGAAGAGAAAGGTAGCCTTGACGGACTTTCTTGTGCAAGTCCAAGCCTTCCAAGTCCAAACGATTGACCTCGCGGTCACTATTAGCAGCAATGCGAGCCAGCCCCTCTTCCACCTCGATGTCAAAATAGAGTGTCAAATCGGGTTTAAGTCCATCTGTCGCAAAGTGATTGAGCCAATCAATGGCATCAATATCCAAGCCACGGCCAAATCCCTGATAAGCAACAGAACTATCGATGAAGCGGTCCATAATGACCAACTTGCCATCTTCAAGTGCTGGAAGAACTTTTTCTACCAAATGCTGTCTGCGACTGGCGATATAGAGAAGAAGCTCTGTTTTAGGATCCATCTGCGTATGACTTGGATCCAAAATCACTTCCCTAATCTTCTCCCCGATCAAGACTCCGCCAGGTTCACGGGTCGTCAACACTTCTACTCCTTTTTCCTCTAAAATTGGGAGTAGAGTCTCTAAAACACTGGTCTTTCCTGCTCCCTCTGGTCCCTCAAAAGAGACTAAAAATCCTTTTGACATGTCTAACTCATTTCTTTTTTACTATCTTCTATTCTATCAAAAAAATAGATTTTTGTGACAATCTTTTTGCGTCTTCTCCATTCAATCGACCATAAAAGAGGCTGGGAGTCACCCAACCTCTTATTTACCTAATTCTTGTGTTCGTTTGTAGGCTTGCTGAACTGCGTCCATGACGGTACCTCTAAAGGCATGTTCTTCCAGACTTGCTACACCAGCGATAGTCGAACCACCTGGACTGCAAACTTGGTCTTTCAAGACCGCAGGATGTTGCTGACTTTCCAGAACCATTTGTCCAGCTCCAACTACTGTTTGGGCTGCCATTTTCAAAGCCGTTTCTCGTGGCAATCCTGACTGAACACCTGCATCTGCCAAAGCCTCGATAAAGAGGTAGACAAAGGCTGGCCCACAACCTGCAAGACCTGTCGCCGCATCAATTAAGTCATCCCCAAGCTCAACCAATAGACCCGCATTGGATAAAAGCTGACAAAAGAGTTCACCGTCCTCAGCAAGACAGTTTGCTGACATGGCATAACTAATCACCCCTTGACCGATAGCCACTGGAGTATTGGGCATGATGCGAATGATACGATGTTGACTTGGGATAAGACTAGCTAGTTTTTCCAAAGTCAATCCAGCTGCCATGGAAATCAAAAGAAGACTCTCTCTTTTTTCAAGGATGGTCTGATATTGAGCAAGCAGTTCAGAAAACTGCGCAGGCTTTACTCCTAGAAAAATCACATCTGCTTCTGCGAAGATTTCTTCATTGCTGGAAGCCTGACCACCAAAGTTGACAATGAAAGCATCTACTTTTGCTTGACTACGATTGGCAAGGAGAATCTGAGCACCCGTCTTGGCCTGCACAACAGCCTTAGCCAAGCTAGCTCCCATATTCCCCAAACCGATAAATCCAATCTTCATCTCTTACTCCCTTATCTGTCCGTCACCAGTAACCACATACTTGTAGCTGGTCAACTCTTTCAAGCCCATAGGCCCACGCGCATGCAGTTTCTGAGTAGAAATCCCCATCTCACATCCAAGACCAAATTGACCTCCATCAGTGAAACGCGTTGAGGCATTGACATAAACCGCTGCTGAATCCACTTGATCTGTAAAGTAGGCTGCCGCTTCAGCATTTTCCGTCACAATGGCATCCGAATGATGGGTACTGTGGGCTTCAATATGCACAACCGCTTCTTCTAAACTACTCACGACCTTAACAGCTAGGACATAGTCTAAAAACTCAGTGTCAAAGTCTTGCGCCTCAGCTGCTCGACCTGAAAGAGACTGACTTGCTTTCTCATCCAAGCGGAATTGAATTGGTTCCAGTCCAGCTTCTTTCCGACTTGTAACCAGCACTTTCTCCAAGCGAGGAAGAAAACGTGCTGCCTTGTCTTCATGAACCAGCAAGACCTCCATAGCATTGCAGACAGAAGGACGACTGGTTTTAGCATTGTTAATGATAGACAGAGCCTTGTCTTCATCGGCATCCTTATCCACATAGACATGTACAATCCCAGTTCCTGTCTCGATAACGGGTACGATAGCATTTTCAACCACGGCATTGATCAAGCCAGCACCTCCACGAGGAATAAGAAGGTCTAGATAACCCTTGGCCTTCATCATAGCATAGCTACTTTCACGACTAGTATCTTCCACCAGTTGAATCACCTCTGGATGGATGATCGTCGTCTCCAAGCCCTTCTTTAAGGCTGTGACAATAGCATGAGCTGTTTGGTAGGCGTCCTTACCACTACGAAGAACGACCGCATTGCCACTTTTGAGAGCCAAAGCAGCCGCATCAGACGTCACATTTGGACGGCTTTCATAGATAATACCAATAACCCCCATAGCCACACGTTTTTTGGTGATTACCAAGCCATTTTCAAGATGACTTGTCTCTAGGACCTCACCAATAGGATCTGGTAAAGCAACCACTTCACGAATCCCTCTTGCCATCGCTTCTATACGTCCCTCATCCAAATAAAGACGGTCTAGCATGACATCTGAGATTTTCCCCTTGGCCGCTGCCATATCGAGGGCATTGGCCTCTAAAATCTCCTCAGTAGCTGCCAATAAATAATCAGCCATAGCTAGCAAGGCTTGGTTTTTCACTGCTTCACTGGCAGTATTGATTGATTTCTTAACAGCCTGTACCTGTTCGAATTGTTCTTGTGTACTTACCATCGTTCACCTCTAAAATTCTGTAAAGAGCAGCTGGATTTCAGGAGTGATGGAAATCCAGTCATCACGGTGAATCAAGACTCCCTTAGCTTTTTGAGAACGGAGCATATCTTCTAGGGCTGAGACACCAAATTGGACACGTCCCTTTCCAAGAGATTGACCTGTTTCTTTATCTGCTACTGTTACAATATCGTGGTAAGAGAAGTTTCCTTCCACTTCTACCACACCCGATAAAAGGAGACTTTTCCCGTTTTTTGAAAGTGCCTCTGCAGCTCCACCATCTACCCAAATCGTTCCCTGACTTTGAGCATAGAAGGCCAGCCATTGTTTCTGGGTACGAAGTCCCTTCTCTTGCGCAACAAAGAAGGATCCATCCTTGGTCTCCTCTGCTGCTTCAATCAAGGCATCAGATTTCATGGAAGAGCAGATATAGACTGGCACACCTGACTCCGTCGCAATAGTTGCAGCTTTGATTTTTGTCAACATACCCCCAGTACCGTTTGACGAACCTGCTCCACCAGCCATATCAATAATCTCACGATTGATAGTCTCGATTTTCTCCAAACGTTTGGCTGTTGGATCTGAGTTGGGATTTCCGGTATAGAGACCGTCCACATCCGTCAAGAGAACTAAAAGGTCTGCTTGGACCATCGCCGCTACCTGGGCACTCAGAGTGTCATTATCACCCACCTTGAGCTCATCAATAACGACACTGTCATTCTCGTTGATGATGGGGATTGCACCACGATGAAGCAATACAGACAAGGCCTGGTGGGCATTCTTATAGCGACGCTTATCTACAAAATCATCCTGTGTCAGCAAGATTTGTGCAGAAACGATCTGGCGCATGAGGAGGTTGGTTGTGTATTCCTCCAACAAAAGTCCCTGACCAACTGCAGCCGAAGCTTGTTTATCTGCAATCTTGGTCGGACGTTTTTTAAAACCCAAAGCTCCAAATCCAGCGGCAACTGCCCCAGATGACACTAAAATCAACTCATGTCCAGCTTCATGTAGCATAGCCAATTGCTGGGTAATTGCCTTTACTTTACTCCTTGATAAACTCCCGTCTTCATTTGTCAAGGAGGAAGTCCCTACCTTAAAGACGATTCGTTTGTACTTCATATTCTCACTCCGATTCTTCATATTTATCCATTATAACATGAATACTTTAAAATGGAAAAGACTTGAAATGAAAAAGGTTGAGACAAGGCATCTCAACTCTTTTATCTATTCTCAGTTTTACGCAATCTTTCCAGCGTTTCTTTAAAAATCTCTGGAATATCTGCTGTGAACTCCAAGGTTTCACCTGTTCTCGGATGAGTAAAGCCTAGAGTCTTAGCATGGAGAAATTGCCCATGTCCCTTCAGTGTCTTACGAGGACCATAGACTTCATCACCAGCGACTGGATGGCCAATATAAGCCATATGAACACGGATTTGGTGAGTACGCCCTGTTTCCAGTTGCAACTCTAGCAAACTATAATCTCCAAAGCGTTCCAAGACTTGAAAACGAGTCACTGCTGGCTTCCCTTTAGCAGTCACTGCCTGTTTCTTACGATCTTTTTCACTACGACCAATCGGAGCTTCAATCACACCACGATCATTGGGAAGATTGCCATGAACAATCGCCCAGTATTTGCGGAGAGACTTCTTATCCTTGAGTTCTTGAGCGAGTGCTAAGTGGGCCTCATCATTCTTAGCAATCATAAGGAGACCAGACGTGTCCTTGTCTATGCGATGAACAATACCCGGTCGGAGAACCCCATTGATACCTGACAAGTCCTTGATATGGTACATGAGGGCATTGACCAAGGTTCCGCTAGTATGACCGGCGCTGGGATGAACCACCATCCCTTGAGGTTTGTTAACAACGGCTACATCCTCATCTTGGTAGACGATTTCTAGCGGAATATCCTCAGCCACATACTCTAAAACCTCCGGTTCTGGCACATGGTAGGTGACGATATCCCCCTCTTGGACAGTGTATTTGGCTTTCTTTACTTGCCCATTCACCAAAACTTGTCCAGCCTTGATTTGTTCATTCGCGAGACTGCGTGACAATTCTGTCAGATCTGACAGAGCCTTGTCTAGACGTTGCCCACCAGTTTCAATTTTTATTTCCATTTACTTCCTCTTTAAGCATTGCAATCAATAAAACAATCACACCAACTGTCAAATAGCTGTCAGCAACATTGAAAATCGCAAAGTTGATAAAGTCTAGGTGAAACATATCCACCACAAAACCTTGACTCATTCTGTCGATAAAGTTGCCCAGACCTCCCGCGATTATCAAGGTCAGTCCAAAAACCAACCAGAGAGAATCCTCCATGTGTTTATGTAGATACCAAATGGCACCTACCATGACGACCAGTGTAATGACAGCAAATAACCACTGCTGATCTTGCAGCATGGAGAAGGCTGCCCCACGATTTTGCAGATAGGTCAAGCTAACGAGATTGGGGATCCACGAACGAACTTCACCCAGTGGAATCTGCTGGACAACATAATTTTTGACCAACTGATCCAGCCCAATCAAAAGCAGTACAATGACTGCTACTATTCCTCTTTTTTTCATGATTTCCTCTTTTGATCAAAATATTCTTGCATAACCTCAACGAAAAGAGTCCCAGCTTGGCTAAGCTCCACCTCTTCCCGTTTGACGTAGACCATGCGATTATCTAGATTATCCTTGAGACGAATGACTGTGATGCCATTAACACTGTCACTATCTAAAAATCCAGATCCAGTCGCATAGGCATCTGTCCGCTCCAAAATACCATTCAAAGTAGCACGGTCGGTCACATTGAACATCTGCGAGCTCGCGCTGGTGTCGACAAAGTTCTCTGAATAGTATAGATACTCATCCTTTTCCTGAGTAAACCGAACCGTTGGTAAATCCGCTAGGTCCTCCATGACCAATTCCTCTTTCTGTGCTAAAGGATGCCCTTCACGAAGATAAATGTGAGTCTGGAAAGGAATTAATTCAATAACTTCTAAACCAAGCTTTTCAACCCGTTGCATGATGCCCTTTTTATTTTGATTGTTGAGGTAGATAATCCCAATCTCACTATGTCCTTGAGCCACTTCGTCTAAAATTTGAACTGTGGTAGACTCAAAAATACGAAAGTTCTTATAGTCAGGATGGCGCTCTGAAAAGGCCGTAATGGTTGGTGGCAAGAAGTCATAGTGCTGGCTGGCAATGGAAAATTCATCCTTTTCTTCCTCAGGATTGGCATACTGATTTTGAAAAACATCAAAGCCTTTGACTAACTCTTGTGCTTTCTCATAAAATTCCATACCACGACGGGTTAAGAAAGTCCCCGAACTCGTCCGACGAAAAATCTTAAAGCCTAGCTCTTTTTCCAAATCGCGCACAGAAATAGACAGACTCGGCTGACTAACATACATCTTTTCAGCAGCTTCACGGAAAGTACCACTATTGGCAATGGCCACAACATAGCGTAATTGTTGAATGTTCATCTTTTACCCCCAACTTCTCTATCTGTTCATTATACCATATTTCAGAATTTTTCCAAAAAAGAAAAAAGTGTCCATCGCAAGTTTAAATCTAACTATTCTCTATTAAATTCAAAATGGGTATCAAAACAAAAAAATAGGCTCTCCGAAAACTCGGAAAGCCTAATTTTATGCTAGTTCTAGCTTCCTCGCCTTTTCATTTTAAGGCTCGGGATAAAAAGGTTCACTGAACCTTTTTATTTTGCGATTGGGTAAACAGAAACTTGTTTCTTATCGCGACCTTTACGTTCAAAGCGTACTACGCCTTCAACTTTAGCGAACAAAGTATCGTCCCCACCACGTCCAACGTTTACACCTGGATAGATGTGTGTACCACGTTGACGGTAAAGGATTGATCCACCTGTTACAGTTTGTCCGTCAGCTGCTTTAGCTCCAAGACGTTTCGCTTGTGAATCGCGTCCGTTTGATGTAGAACCTCCACCTTTTTTGTGGGCGAAAAGTTGCAAGTTGTTAAGAGTCATTTTTAACATAATGTTTTCCTCCGTGTTAGTTTTCTGTGATAACTCTGGTTTGGACGAACTCAGAAGAGTTCTCCGATAAGTTTGCCATACCTAAGAAAAATGATTCGAAGAATAACTGCGTCATTTCTCTCTGGTGTGAAGGAAGATCCGCTGGTATTTCAACCTTTAGATAGCCACCTTCATCTTCGTTTAATTCTAAGATTGGTTCATAGCCTGCAAATTTCTCAATGGAATTGACAAAGTTAATGGCAAGCGTAGAAACCGATGCACACACGACATCTAAGCCGTATTCGCCACTTTCGGCGTGTCCAGTAATTTCCGCACTCCTCAGCTCGCCATCTTCGGCTCTCTCAAAGACTGCTTGTATCATGTGTTCTCCTTAAAATTAAGCGTTGATCGCGTTGATGACAACTTTTGTATATGGTTGACGGTGACCTTGTTTACGGTGACTACCTTTTTTAGGTTTGTACTTGTAAGTAACAACTTTCTTTTGTTTTCCTTGTTTTTCAACAGTTCCAACTACAGTAGCTCCAGCAACAAGTGGAGTTCCGACAACAGTGTTTTCACCACCAACAAGAACAACTTCGTTAAAAGTAACTTCTTGACCAGCTTCAACGTTCAATTTTTCAACGTAGATTGCTTGACCAACTTCAACTTTAACTTGTTTTCCGCCAGTTTTGATAATTGCGTATGTGCTCATTATGCACCTCCTATGATTTTTAGGGTTTCCCCGTATTTTTGTGAAGACTCGCCTAGCATCGTGGGACGAACCACTTAAAAGAAGAGCTCTAAGTATAACAAAGTTTAAATTTGTTATACGATGAGCAACGATGTTCGTGCGGTTGCACAGGATTGTGCATAGTCAACTCTTCAAGTATAGCATATCTTCTTTTTTCTTACAAGCGAAATCAATCAAATTTAAGCTTTTTCTTTCCCTTTTTTTTCCAAGAAGCAAAAAGCATACTGAAGTAAAAGATACTCATCATAAGAGGAACACCTAGAATTGTCTTCTCCTGATAATAAATCGTCAAATAAGCTGAAAAAACAACTCCGAAGACAAAACTGCTAAGCAAGCTAACAAAAATCAAGCCCTCTCGTAGGAAAGGCGTATGCTTGGTCCGGAAATAATCTCCAAAGGCCAACATGGTACGTTTGATATTCCCTGTCATAAAAGCATTATTATAGGCAATACCTGACACTTCTCCAAAAGCAGTTGTCACCAGACCCATACAAAAGGCCAAGGGCGGTACGAGATAGATATTATCAACCGTTTGCGGCACAAAGCCTATAATTAGGGACAGGACTGCAAGAGGAATCAAGGACAAAATCGGCTTTTTAACAATTCGTAGTTTTTCCTTATACAATGTCAGAAAAAAGACACCCATCATAAAGAAAAGCAAGGTCATTACTTTAGCACTAGCATCCGATACATTTTGTTGAATGAGTCCTACAGAAAGAAAAACGACATTCCCAGTCTGTCCAGCGACAAGGGTATTCCCTCGCACGATAAAAGTATAAGCATCGACATATCCTGCACAAAAAGTCAAAAAAAGCGCTAGTCGCTTAGACTGACGTGATATTTTCCTTATTGGTAATAATCTCATTTTCTCCCCCTTCTCATTTCATCTACTTATCTAAATATTGTACCACTTTCTCCAAGAAATTCGTAGCCCATTTGAAAATTTTTACCATCTGTTGGATAGTCCTTCTTTTCTATGTTATAATGAAGGAAGGATTTGAAGTCGAAAAAGGAGTATTTATGCTTAAATTAGGTGTCATCGGAACAGGGGCTATCAGCCACCATTTCATAGAAGCAGCCCATGCTAGCGGAGAATACCAGCTGGTTGCAGTCTATTCTAGAAAACTAGAAACTGCCGCAACCTTTGCTTCTCGCTATGAAAATACCCAACTCTTTGATCAATTAGAAGACTTCTTTAAGTCTTCCTTTGATGTGGTCTATATCGCCAGTCCAAACTCCTTGCATTTTGTTCAAGCCAAGGCTGCCTTATCTGCTGGTAAGCACGTCATTCTTGAAAAACCAGCTGTCACTCAGCCACAAGAGTGGCTGGATTTGAGACAGACAGCTGAGAAAAATCATTGTTTTCTCTTTGAAGCAGCACGAAACTACCACGAGGAAGCTTTTACCACTATCAAGAATTTTTTGGCAGACAAGCAAGTGTTGGGAGCAGATTTCAACTATGCCAAGTATTCTTCCAAGATGCCGGATTTGTTGGCTGGGCAGACGCCAAATGTCTTTTCAGATCGTTTTGCTGGTGGAGCCCTTATGGATTTGGGGATTTATCCTCTCTACGCTGCCGTTCGCCTCTTTGGAAAGGCTCAGGACGCAACTTACCATGCTCAACAGCTTGACAATAGCATTGACTTAAATGGTGATGGTATCCTCTTCTACCCAGAATTTCAAGTTCATATCAAGGCTGGGAAAAACATCACTTCCAATCTTCCTTGTGAGATTTACACAGCAGATGGAACCTTGACCCTTAACACGATTGAACATGTCCGCTCAGCTATTTTTAGCGACCACCAAGGAAATCAAATCCAGCTCCCTATCCAACAAGCTCCTCATACGATGACTGAGGAAGTCGCAGCATTTGCACAGATGATCCAGAAACCAAACCAGACACTTTACCAGAACTGGCTGGATGATGCAGGTTCTGTTCATGACCTATTACATACCATGCGCCAGTCATCTGGCATTAGATTTGAGGCAGAAAAATGAAAACCAAACTACCTACTGAATGGCAAGAACTGAGCGTCCAACTCGGTTTCCAGGAATTTACCCCCATTCAAATTCAACTATTTGAACCCATCCTCGCTGGAGAAAACCTACTGGGAGTGAGCCCAACAGGAACTGGTAAGACGCTAGCTTATTTACTCCCAAGTCTTCTCAGACTAAAAAAGAAAAAAGCCCAGCAACTCTTGATTCTAGCACCAAATACAGAACTAGCTGGACAGATTTTTGACGTGTGTAAAACGTGGGCAGAGGCTATCGGCTTGACTGCTCAACTCTTCCTATCAGGCTCAAGTCAGAAACGCCAGATTGAACGCCTTAAAAAAGGACCAGAAATTCTGATTGGGACCCCTGGCCGTATCTTTGAGTTGATTAAATTGAAAAAAATCAAGATGATGAATGTGGAAACCATCATCCTGGATGAATTTGACCAATTGCTCGATGATTCTCAGATTCACTTTGTCGAGAAAATCACTCACTACGCACCTCGTGACCACCAACTCATCTACATGAGTGCGACGACCAAGTTTGACCAAGAAAATATTGCACCAAACACGCGCACCATTGATCTCTCTGGTCAAAGACTGGACAACATCCAACACTTCTACATGCAGGTAGACCAACGTCACCGAGTGGACATGCTACGAAAACTAGCACATGTAGAGGATTTCCGTGGTCTGGTCTTCTTTAATAGTTTGTCAGACCTTGGAAGTGCAGAAGAAAAACTACAGTATCGCGATATCTTGGCTGTCTCCCTCGCTAGTGATGTCAATGTGAAATTTCGAAAAGTCATCTTAGAAAAGTTTAAAGATAAGCAACTAACCCTGCTCCTTGCAACTGACCTTCTGGCTCGTGGAATTGACATTGATAGCCTAGAATGTGTCGTAAACTTTGATGTTCCTAGAGATATCGAAACATACACTCACCGCGCTGGCCGTACAGGTCGCATGGGCAAAGAAGGCTATGTTATCACTCTGGTAACCCATCCTGAAGAACTTAAAAAACTCAAGAAATTCGCAAGTGTTCGTGAAATTGTCCTAAAAAATCAAGAACTCTATATCAAATAAGGTTGGCATTCGCCAACCTTTTTCTTATCCCCAAGTAATTTCTAATTGATAGCTGGCAAAGGGGTGTCCCTCTTGATTTTGCAGTTGATATGCGAGTTCAATCTTTTGCCCATCCAGTTTGTAGTGATTCGTTTGGATGATAAACTCCTGCATCCCCATTGGAGTCGGAATATAGGCTAAACTATCACTAGCCTTTAGAAAACGCATGATGGTTTTGGGACTCGAGAAACGGGTCATCACCAGTTCTTCTTCATGAAACTTGAGAACCACTTTTTCCTTTTCCTCATTGTAGAAAAGCAGATAGCTATAATCTCCCTTTTTATGCACTTCCACGTCATAGAGTTGGTCAATGACTTCCAATTGTTCATCAAACTGAATCGTATTTCGCATCCGAATCTTCACATCAAATCCTCTTTCTTGTCTCTTGTCCTACTATTTTACCAAAAAGAGCAGGATTTTGCTATAATGGTCATATGAACGAAAAAGTATTCCGTGACCCAGTTCACAACTATATCCACGTCAATAATCAGGTCATATACGACTTGATCAATACAAAAGAATTTCAACGTCTTCGCCGTATCAAACAGCTAGGGACTTCCAGTTATACCTTCCATGGTGGTGAGCACAGTCGCTTTTCCCACTGTTTGGGAGTCTATGAGATTGCTCGACGTATCACGGAGATTTTTGAAGAAAAATACCCTGAAGAATGGGATCCTGCTGAGTCTCTCTTGACCATGACCGCTGCTCTCCTACACGACCTTGGGCATGGTGCCTACTCGCATACTTTTGAAAATCTTTTTGATACAAATCATGAAGCCATTACTCAGGAAATCATCCAAAGTCCTGAGACAGAGATTCACCAAGTCCTGCTACAAGTAGCGCCAGATTGCCCAGAAAAGGTAGCCAGTGTTATCGACCATACCTATCCTAACAAGCAGGTCGTGCAGCTCATTTCTAGTCAGATTGATGCGGATCGCATGGACTATCTATTGCGCGACTCTTATTTTACAGGAGCATCTTATGGGGAATTTGACCTGACTCGCATCCTCCGAGTCATTCGTCCTGTCGAAAATGGGATCGCCTTTCAGCGCAACGGCATGCATGCCATCGAAGACTACGTTCTCAGTCGCTACCAGATGTATATGCAGGTTTATTTCCACCCAGCAACACGCGCCATGGAGGTTCTTCTACAGAATCTCCTCAAACGCGCTAAGGAACTCTATCCTGGGGACAAAGACTTCTTTGCACGCACTTCTCCTCATTTGCTACCTTTTTTTGAAAAGAAAGTTACTCTATCTGATTATCTGGCACTTGATGACGGCGTGATGAATACCTACTTCCAACTCTGGATGACCAGTCCTGACAAGATACTAGCCGACTTGTCGCAACGTTTTGTCAACCGCAAGGTCTTTAAATCCATTACTTTTTCAGAAAAAGACCAAGACCAACTCGCAACCATGAGACAACTGGTTGAAGAAATCGGTTTTGATCCAGACTACTATACTGCCATTCATAAGAACTTTGACCTCCCTTATGATATCTATCGTCCCGAATCTGAAAATCCACGGACACAGATTGAGATTCTACAAAAAAATGGAGAACTGGCTGAACTCTCTAGCCTGTCTCCTATCGTCCAATCCCTTGCTGGCAGTCGCCATGGAGACAATCGTTTCTATTTCCCGAAAGAAATGTTGGACCAAAATAGCATCTTCGCAAGTATCACCCAGCAATTTTTACACTTGATTGAGAACGATCATTTTACCCCAAATAAGAACGAATAGAGGAAATTTATGAGTATTAAACTAATCGCCGTCGATATCGATGGTACCCTGGTTAACAGTAAAAAAGAAATCACTCCGGAAGTCTTTTCTGCCATCCAAGATGCCAAAGAAGCTGGCGTCAAAGTCGTGATTGCAACGGGTCGTCCTATCGCAGGTGTTGCCAAACTTCTGGACGACTTGCAGTTAAGAGACCAAGGTGACTATGTCGTGACCTTCAACGGTGCCCTTGTCCAAGAAACTGCTACTGGCCATGAGATTATCAGCGAATCCTTGACCTATGAGGATTATCTGGATATGGAATTTCTCAGTCGCAAGCTCGGTGTCCACATGCACGCTATTACCAAGGACGGTATCTATACTGCCAATCGCAATATCGGAAAGTACACGGTGCACGAATCAACCCTCGTCAGCATGCCCATCTTCTACCGCACTCCTGAAGAAATGGCTGACAAGGAAATCGTCAAGTGTATGTTTATCGATGAACCAGAAATTCTCGACGCTACGATTGAAAAAATTCCAGCAGAATTTTACGAGCGCTACTCCATCAACAAATCTGCTCCTTTCTACCTCGAACTCCTTAAAAAGAATGTAGACAAGGGTTCAGCTATTACCCATCTAGCTGAAAAACTCGGATTGACCAAAGATGAAACCATGGCGATCGGTGACGAAGAGAATGACCGCACCATGCTGGAAGTCGTTGGAAATCCCGTTGTTATGGAAAATGGAAATCCAGAACTCAAAAAAATCGCCAAATACATCACCAAAACAAATGATGAATCTGGCGTTGCCCATGCTATCCGTACGTGGGTACTTTAAAATGCTTAACTATTAAAAATAAACGACACCCCAAAAGGTAGAGATGACACTCTAACTTCCGGGGTGTTCTTTTTGAATATTGAATTCGTGACAAACAAGTTACCTTTAGAAACTAACAAATCAATTACTCTTCCTCTTCAAACATCAGAGCATCCAGTTCTTCTCTCTCTGCCGCAATCTCTTCAAAAGTAGAAATAAGATTATTTACTATTTCTAAGGAGATAATACCAGTCGAATCCCTCATCGTAACCTTGGTCCCAATAGCACTCAACTCACGGATGAGTTCTCGAACCTTTCTCAATCCATCCAAATCTAACATGTCTACTTCTATCACCGCGTCATGATCTTTGATTCTAGATTGGATTAAAGAAAGAGGCAAGGATGAATGGTTTCTTAACAACTTATAGGTTCCTGACTTGTCACCTATAGAATCAATAAAAATAGCTAGCATCGTTTCCGCTCCCTTTATCACTCCGGCAATTCTACCTTCAAGCTCATATCAGTCGGTTGCAATACTTTCTGAACAGCTGCGAGAAAGGCTAGACCGTTGTCTGATGGGGAATACTGGAATGTGATATGGATGACTTTTTTGTCAAACTTATCACCGTATCGTGCCACATACTGCTTGCTTTCGAGGAAGTAGATATAGTTGTTAAGTTTTTCTTGAAGTTTCAAGAGATGCTCCTCTTCGGTATCTGGAAGCCAAAGATTACCATCAATTAATAAAAGTTCCAAGTCTGTATCACTCGTTCCGATTGCATCAATTTCTGAAACCTCTAACAGAATAGGGATACTTTTAATCCTACATCTAAACTTTACAATCTCATATAATTCTTCAATAGCATCCTTTTCTCTTTCAAAACTAGCTTTTTCATATAACTGTTGACGTTCAGTCACCTCATACACTATAAATCTATTTGCACTTAAATCCTGATAATACCCTATCGCAAACTGCTCTAAAACTTTTTTATTTAAGTACACAGTATAATATCTAAGTTTGTTACTATTAAATTTTAAAAAGTCTAATAATTCCTGTTTTCTCATTTAAAATTCTCCACAACTCTTACATTCACTATGGCGTTTGCTATAGCTCTACTACCTTAGGGGGATTGTAGTATTTTTCCTTGAATTCCTTGAGAATCTTCTCTACCTTTTCTTCGTCACACTGTCTGTATAATGGACTACGGTCTAATACATTACAGAGTCTTTCATAGGTATAAGTACGTTTCTGCTCATCTGATAATTTTGAAATACTTTCTATAATATTTCTTACTAACTCATCTATTTCAATAACAAAGGGAAGATTGGAATATTCAGTTAAAAACCAGTTTTGAATAGAAATATAATCAGTCACCTTATCTAATTTGACTAGGTCAACCGATAAGCTAAAATCTTTCAAGATTTCAAAGGTTCTGCGCGCTATATCCTTATCACCTTCCACATACAAAGGGTATAAGCAATATTCCATTAATACTCCAATATCTGTACTATCCACTTCATAAGAATCTCGTTGCCGAAAACGATACTTAGCTTCTGTTCCTAGAAATGCTTCTGCTTCTTTTCCTTCCTTCATCACCTCTAGATAATGTTTGACAAAATATCTATAATTCTCTTTATTTTTCAATTTATAAGTCTTCATTTATTTACTCCATTGGTTAATTCTAAAAATCCCTTCAACTTGCTCAATTTCATTAGTACCTGGCTTATAGACACGTGGATTTTTGATTTCATAATAGCCTTGACGTTCAATCGCAGATAGAAAATCATCGTAAGAATGCCCCGTTGTGTCAATCGTTGGCATAAGTAGTTCGCTATTTTTACCTGTTGAATGAGAGTTTTAATTCTAGTCTCATTATAGCATAAAAAATATAAGTAGAATCAACATGCGAAAAACTTAAAACCATCTGAGAGACTTTTCAGATGATTATCTTTACACTATCTTCTTCATTATTTTCTAACATCTGAAAACGTTAACTGAACAGGAATTTTTCTTAAAATCCTCCCTTTTTCAAGACAGCTTGCAGAGTTTCAGGAGAAATCGGGTCCACAAGAACATACTTGGCATCTAGCATATAGATGCCCTCAGTCAACGACTCTAAGAACTGTCGATAAGGAACCTCGGCTAGTTTTTCCCCATCGGCTGTCATGATAAATAGTCGTGCAACTGCAACCTTACTTCCTCGATACTCTTGTAAATATTGAGGTTCTAGCTCTGGTTGAGCCGGTAAGATTGTTCGTCCTTCACTATTTAGATAATTGATAGGGATAATGATGTCCTCTCCATTTTGCTCTACTTTAAAAACTTGCTGCTCAGAGTAATAAGCATTTAGCTGTTGGGTAAAGCGCAAACGCTGGTCATAACTATTTAAGAGTTGCTCGTCCGGCACATGGATTATCTGCCCTAGGTAGAGTTCATTGATGTAAATAGGACGTTTCACTCCCATAATTTCCACGATGGGATGGACTTTTACTTCCTTAGTCAATTCTGAAAGAGCTGATAAGAAAATATCTGTGAAATGAAATTCTAGAATAGAATCTTTATCATACGCCACACCATCATGTTCACATACAGTTACATCTAAGAGAATGAGCAAGGTTTTCAAGAACATCAAGGCCCCAGTCCAGTCAGAAGCTGTCGCCAAATCTGGAACAGATACCTGATAAGCTTGACCATCAAAAGATAGACGGAACCCTAAACTAGACTTCTCTTTGACCCCAAACTGAACAGAATGGAAATCCGAAATAAGAGAGTCTGCAGATGGCTTTAATCCTGCATCCTTAGCGGAAACGCTGTAACATTCAAAGAGTTCTGCTTGAAGCACCTCACCAATTCTTAGTGATTGGTTGCTTTTTATTGTAAAATTAACTGTTTTCATTTTTTCTTCCTTCGATCTACTGGCAAATCCTTTCTACGACGTAGAATCGTTACTTCGCTGACAGGGATTTTTCCTGATGCATACGTGATAAGACCGTACTTATCATCCATCAATTCCGCACCATCTGCTATATTGTTTTCATTTAAAAATTCTTTATCAGAAACCAATATTCGCACATAAGAATCAGGTGCTGTAAAATCATCATCTCCACGCTTGTGACCAGCCATTGTAAATTCCTGACCTTTATATAGGACACGATCATAAACCGAATACCTCTGACTAACCTCACTATAAGGCACAAGCTTCCCGTATAGACCTTCTTCTTCACCATCTACATAGGAACTATAGGGGAAATAGCCTTCTTTCAACATTGCCGGATCTTCTGAAAGAAGGATATAGTCATTTATATAATTCACAAAATTAGAATATACTTTGTTTTGGTAAACTAGAAATTCTTTACGTATACTATCCCTCCACGTATTCCATTATACCACAAAAAGAGAGCGGTTTTCGCTCCCTCAATTAAGCTAGTAATTCTACTTTTATATCTATCTATTCTGTAGTCTGTTCTTTAGCATGGTTCTCTCTAAAATCTTTTTTGGATCTATCAATGACTCTACGCAATTCCTCATCATCAACTCCGGGAAGATGGAAATCATAGTTATGTGTCTCATCTTTTGAAGATTCCGTTCCTGAACTTTCTTCCTTCGTGCTCTCTTCAGTAGAAGACGATGCACCAGAATCTGAAGAGTTAGCTCTTTCAGAACTAGAAGAGCTTGGTGTTTTAGGTGTTTTGCGGTCCAATTTTGGTATCTTATTGATTTCTTCAATACTAGGTATTGGCTTATTCACTTTAACCGGTCTGTAGAGCATCGCAAAAGAGAAGAATAAGGCCAAAATAGTTCCAATAGCTGCTAAAGTTCTTTTACTGGATTCTGATGAGGGAATTCTGATACCACTGGTGCTAAGCTCTCTCCATTCAGGATGTTCTTTTTCTATCTCTTTTTTTTGTTCCCATAGCGGAACTAGCAGAAAATGATTAAAAGGCACAACTGTTCCCATAGCTGTTGCTGCAAGTGGGATAAATCTAGAAAGGTTAAAAATGAGTACTATGCTTAGTATTGCAAATATAGTAAATAGAAATATCACTAATCCTAAGCGAATTTTATATTCTTTTTTAATCTGGAGATATCGCTCTTGAAATACCTTTTCTTGTTCTTGTTTGGGATGACTTACATCTGCTAATGAGCTCTTCTTCTCTGGCAAAGTTTCATCATCAGGAAATTCTACCTTCAAGCTCATATCTGTATTTTGCAATGTCTTCTGAACCGTAGCGAGAAAGGCCAATCCGTTATCAGATGGGGAGTACTGGAATGTGATATAGATGACTTTTTTGTCAAACTTATCACCATATCGCTCCACATACTGCTTGCTTTCGAGGAAGTGAATGTAATTATTCATTTTTTCTTGCAGAATTTCCAGATGGACTGCTTCTATCTCTTCCTCCCAGCCGACTGGATCCACCAGAAGAAGCTCTAAATAACTATCAACTATACCAATTGCATCAAGTTCGCTAGGTTCCAGTTCTGAAACAATGGCTTTGGTGACAATTTGGGTAAATTCCTCTGCTGTGAAAAGACAACGACTATTTTCAGGATTTTTCAAAATAAAGGAAGGATGATCTTCGATGAAGAGCTTATCGGATTCATCTTGTGTATATTGTTTTTTAGATTTCCAAAAACCATATTGCGCATAAGTCATCAACTCTTTACCAGTATGTTCTCCCGACATATAACTATCTGCAGCTTCTTTGGGAATTTCTCTAATCACTTCTGGGCAGGTAATATTAAAAGTTGGATAACGCAAGAAATACTTGTCACCATCTTGACAGATTTCCAACATATCTTTTTTGCTTAAATAAATTGTTTTCATTCTCATCTCCTTTTCCATCTACCAAATGTCTACTGATTAGTTATTCCCTATTTTTGGGCTGTTCTTATGATGTCATCCACTTTACTATAAAGGCCAGTGCCCTGTTTCAGCATAAACCATGACTTCGTATGCTCCCCTAGAAGATTCTAATGCTTTATCCATTAGTTCCTTAGTAATGGGGTAGCATACTTCTTGGCCCATAGCTCCTCCAACTTCTTTAAAAAAGCTAATTTCGTAATAGCCGTCTGTCTCATATACAATAAATCCATTGCCTCTATGTACAATCGTATCCGCTTGATTATAGTCTTCTAACTCATCTGCCTTTGGCCAACGATGATGTTCACAATAAAACATTACTTCTAAAGAATCTTTGTCTGATTTTGAAACACGTTCTGCTAATTCCTGGTTAATGGAAAAGTTAAGCACTTCTTTCCCTCTACTCCACAGAATCTCATAATCATTATTGTTTTTTAATACCGTACAATTTTTGTATTGCAGCATTTCTGTTGTCATATAAATCAACTTTCCTTTTTTTATTCTTCTTTATCATAGGCAAAAACAAAAAGATCTAGTTGGTGCGCACATTTCTTATCAAACTCTCCATGACCTTCTTTCGCTTGTGCAAATTATTTGCTAAACACAAATAGAGAATAAACAAAAGCATCGAGTGGAAAAATAATGGCAAAAAACTAGGATATAACAGGAAGACGACTAAAGATACTAACAAACTAATAAAGCTACCACGAATTACGGAAGAAACAACAGCTCCACTTTTCTTTACTATCTCTAGGAATTCTAAGAACTCCAAATCTGTAAACAAAGCAGGATACAAATCCAAATCTTTCTTAAAATAGACATCTAACAATTTCCCGAAAAGTAAGGAAAGACAAGAGAATAAAATCAAATAAAGATACTTGTGCTCAGCTATACTAAAGATTGTCAATCCATTCAGAAATCTGATAAAAGGAAGAACGAGCAATACCAGAGACAAAATAACGTACTGTTGACTCTTAGAAGATCTTTCTGGAATCGAAAAAAACAATTTCTTTGTCTTTAAGTCATAGTAAACTAATTTGTTCTTAAACTCTCCTAGATGAACTAGTCCAGTATAATGTTTATTCTTTTCTATCATTTCCACTCCCTTTCTAACCATAATCAAATGATATAAGCTTTTTCATAGCTTCAGTGAACTGGATTAGAGCTCTCTAATATCTGGAATTCAGTTTCATTATATATCTCTTTTACTTGAGTAGCGATACATAATCATCTGGAAGTTTGCCCATTGATTCTATCCATTGTTCTTCAGCTTGGGGAATAAGTATTTCAAGTTCTTTATTACTAAAAAGCAACTGATTTTTACGGTTGGAAATCAGTACAATTGGCTTTTTTCTAGCTCTATCTTTTCTAATTTCGTTCTTTTCTTCTTCCGTTGGTGGCCAACAATCGTTTTGAACCTTCCAAGATATTTCAAGTAGCGTCCGTTCTCCACTCTCTAGTAAGGTAAATAATTCTTGTGGTAATTCATAGACAACTAACCAAGAAACTACGGTTCCCTCTTCTAAAACTAAATAATACTTGTCCTCATCTTTCCAGATATGCTGACCGTAACCTTTTACTTCTTCGAACTGGATAACATCTTCCCATTGTAGTTTTGTTGGTTTCATTTGTATTCTCCTAGTGCAAGTTATTCTCTCAACCAGAATATCATAAAATCAGGATTATTTTTCTCTTCCTCAATAGGCTACGCCATCTTTTATCCATTTTCTAGTTTCTAAATCCACATTAAAATAGAAATCACTTCGACCAAATTTATCAAAACAATCTTCATTAAGAGCTTCACATACAATTCTCAGTTTTTCTTTACTTATCTCAGAAATATATAGCATAGTAAACCCTGCAGGAGATTCAATTTGGTCGATTTTATCACCTTCTAAATTATAAACCTCTAGTTCTGATGGAAGGTCAAAATCGCTGAATGAGCGAAATATACTGAAGATACGCTGATATTTAGGACTAAATCGAAGATGATGTAAATGTTGAAAAATAACCTGATGCTTCCCATTATGATTCCAATCTAGTCTCCCTTCCTCTACATTTTGTCGCCCTAATAGTTTTCCTTCTAAACTATAGTAGAAAACGATTTTGTTAATAAGATTTTCCCCACTATAAACCATCACCATGTTCTCATCTTTATTATATTCCGCATGAATGATATCTGGTAGTTCTATCTTTATTACACAACCATTCCAATCCCATATGACTATCCGTTCACTGTAATCGATTTTCATCATCCTTCTCCTACTCTAACTCAGATAAATTCGATCTGGATTGTTTGCTCCGCCATCATGGAGTTCACTTCCTCGACAAGTTTATCTATCTCGTTCTGTGTGATAGGAATGTGATTGTAAGGTGACTCCCAATTCTGTATGCTTGACCTATATACAATAAAGCTACCAACAGTCAACAACTCTCCCTCTGCTTTTAGAACATAGCCATTTTCATAGTCAAAAGTAACGTTACCACTTGTCCCAGAAATTTTCATTCCATTTCCTTCTTTGCTCAAACATCATTATTTTTCTCAGAAAACTAAATCCTAATACTCATAATAAGGAGAGAAATTCCCCTTCAAATAAGCACTTATACTTTCTCCTATTATACCACACCTCCATTTTCATCTGAAATGGTTTCTATTTTAAGACAAAAAACACTGATCATTCAGTGCTTTTTGATTGAATTACTGCCCCCTGCAAACATAATAATATATATCAATCTTTCTGATTTGTTGTCATTTATGATTTTTATAAAAAAAAAAACGATTGAAAAATATAAAATAATAAGTTTTTTGGGGCAGGTTTAGGGTGAAAATATTTTGAAATAATTTATTAAAACACTTGACACCTCGGTTCTCCGTTATATAATATGATTAAGATAAAAAATTGAGGTAAAGAATATGAGAAAAGTTATTCAAGAATTATTAGACAGTTCTATATCTACTTCTACTATTTCACAAGGTGCTGGAGTTCCATGGACTACTGTTTCTGATCTTAGAAAAGGAAAAACAAGCATGGATAAAATGGCGCTTCTAACGGCAGAAAAGCTCTATGAATTTGCTACAGCTGATAAGCATTGATTTCGGTCACTGCTTTTATTATTGCAAACAAAAAAACCGCAAGCTATTGCTTGCGGTTTGTGTAATCTAATTTGAAAGTCTTTCTGTTTTTTTATTTTTCTTCTTTTGGTTTGTCAACGACGGTCACCAGACCATCTGGTTCGGTTTTGAAAGCTAGTTCTGTATGAAGTTCACCCTTTGCCTTCAGGTAGTACCAGCCATCACCAGACTTGATAAATTGCTTAGATAGCAGTCAATAAGACATTGAGAAGAATTGTTGGTAGAAATGTCCATGCTCATTCGCTTAGACATACTTATGCTTCTTTTTTGATTGCAAAGCGTATTGAATTACTATCTATTTCAAAAATCCTTGGTCATGAGAATATGAACGTCACCATCGAAGTCTACGCTCATCAATTAAAAGAACTAGAAAAGGCAAGTAATTCGGAAGTAAGAGAGATATTCGCAAATTTAGGGGCGAATTTGGGGCGAAACACCTCAAATACCCAGTAAAATCAATAGTTTACTGCCCCCTGCAGGAATCGAACCTGCAACTACTCCTTAGGAGGGAGTTGTTATATCCATTGAACTAAGGGAGCTAGAGAAAAACTCTGCTGGATGAGCAGAGTTTTTAGTCGAATTAACGACGGATTTCTTTGATACGAGCTGCTTTACCTTGAAGAGCACGCAAGTAGTA
Source organism: Streptococcus sp. 1643 (assembly GCF_006228325.1). Classification (NCBI taxonomy): domain Bacteria; kingdom Bacillati; phylum Bacillota; class Bacilli; order Lactobacillales; family Streptococcaceae; genus Streptococcus; species Streptococcus sp. 1643. Next base: position 670,043 of record NZ_CP040231.1, on the reverse strand, counting down.
CAATTTCGCACGACGTACTTTACCGTAACGAACAACTTCGATCTTTTCAACACGTGGAGTGTGGATTGGGAAGATACGCTCAACACCTACACCGTTAGAGATTTTACGAACTGTGTAGTTTTCTGAGATGCCAGCACCTTTACGTGCGATAACAACACCTTCAAAAATCTGGATACGTTCACGGTTTCCTTCGACAACTTTCGCGTGTACACGAACAGTGTCACCAGGACGGAATGATGGGATATCTGTACGAAGTTGACCTTCAGTCAAGCTTTGGATTAATGGATTCATTTTATTCTCCTATCTTTGTCAATCTTGAGGAACCTTCCTCAGCGGATAAACTGTATTTTTGTGCGTCCATTACACACAAGATACAGTTTACCAAATTTCCACCTAAAAGTAAAGAAATTTATAGCAGAATTCCTAAAAAAATCGCTAGAAACCCGCCTATGTAAGTTAAGAGGAAATAGCTATAAAATAACTTCTTGTCACTTAACAGTCTTTGCAGCTCGTCATTCAAGGTTGAAAAGGTCGTCAACCCTCCACAAAAACCTGTCGCTAGGATGGCATAGATTTCCTTGGATTCCACATGATTGTAGAGTAGGCCGATCAAAAAACATCCTAGAAGATTGGCTATGAGAGTTCCCAATGGCAATTTAGAAGCTTGATTATAGCGGGAAAAGAAATAACGCACCAGGGCTCCAAGCCCGCAGGCGATTGCAAGATAAACGATTACCATTTCTTCCTCCCTAGAACATAAGCCAAGAGTAGACCTCCACCAATGCTCAAAAATAAGTAGATGCCTAAGCTAAGATAACGCCCGGTATCAAGCAGTTTTACTGCATCAAGCATTAGGCTAGAAAAGGTTGTCAGGCCACCACAAAATCCTGTCCCCAGCGCCAAAACCAAGCCTTTACTAGTTCCCTTATGGGCCAGATAGCCTTTTACCAGATAGATCAGGCAGAATATTCCCAGATAATTGACGAGAAGGGTTCCCCAAGGAAAGTCTGGGCTAGCTGGTAACCAAGTGGAAATGAGATAGCGGACAAGGCCTCCCACCATTGCAGCTAGAAAAATCCCTAGCGGATAAAATTGTTCTTTTTTCATTTAATGTTTTGATCCTGATAATCACGCGAACGTTTGAGAATATCTGAAAAAGTCGCAACAATGGTCTCCTGATAGCGCTTATCTTCTACTCGATTTCTGACTTTTTCAAAAATGATTTCTTCTCGCTTGGTATCTAAGATTGGCTTACCAGATGCTTTCTTATAAGCGACAACCCCTTCAACTAAGTGCATCCGTTCTTCTAGGAGCTTAACGATTTGGTCGTCGATTTGATCAATTTCTTGCCGAATAATATCTAAATCCATAGTGTCTCCTCCTTTATTTGAATTATTGTATCAAAAAGCCTCTAAATAGGCTAGTAAAATCCCAAAAAAACTAATAAAAAAACGCACTGACTTCTTCCAGTCAGCGCAGTTTGATTCTTATCCTACTTTTGCAGCCAATTCTTCTGCGAATTGTTCCAAACGTTCGATGTCTTCTTCTTCAGCAGAAAGGTCCACTTTAACACACTCTGAACCTTTTTCTGCTCCTGTTGCTACAAAAACGCGATCAAAGTCATCGACAGCCTTACAGAATTCGTCGTAGAAGGTATCTCCTGAACCGACCACTCCGTAGATTTTGCCATTCAAGTTGAGATCTGCTAGGTCTTCGTAGAAGTCCATCATCTCATCTGGCAATTCTCCGTCTCCATAAGTATAGGTCGCAACGATTGCGATGTCCGCTTCCAAGAAGTCTGAAGCGTCAACAGTCGTACATTCATCCACATCGACATCCAAGCCCAAGTCACGCAATTTATCTGCTACAATATCTGCAATTTCTTCGGTATTACCGGTCATACTGGCAAATACAATTTTTGCTAATGCCATAACGTCCTCCTCAATTTATCTTTCTCCATTATATCATATCTTTTTCATTTTAAAAATAAAAATTCTTGTGCTACAATGAAATGAGAAAGAATTGAGGTTATTTATGGAAATTTGCCAGCAAATATTAGAGAAAATCAAAGAATACGATACCATTATCATTCACCGTCATATGAAACCAGATCCGGATGCCTTAGGGAGTCAGGTAGGTTTGAAAGCTCTTCTCACACACCATTTTCCAGAAAAGACCATTAAAGCAGTCGGTTATAACGAACCAACTCTAACTTGGATGGCGGAAATGGATACTGTCCAAGACAGTGACTACAAAGGAGCTCTTGCGATTATTTGTGATACAGCGAATCGTCCTCGTATCGATGATAAACGCTACGAACAAGCTGCTTTCACCATCAAAATCGATCATCATCCAAATGATGATATCTATGGTGACCTATCATGGGTGGATACAAGTTCAAGCAGTGCCAGTGAGATGATTGCATTATTTGCTCAAGAAAATCAGCTAGCTTTGTCTAGTGAAGCGGCACGACTTCTCTATGCAGGAATTGTCGGGGACACAGGGCGTTTTCTCTACCCGTCAACTAGTGCCCGTACCTTTAGAATAGCTGGCCAGCTCCGAGAAATTGATTTTGACTTTGCTGGATTGTCTCGTCAAATGGATACCATGAGCTTCAAGATTGCAAAATTGCAAGGGTATGTCTATGATCACTTAGAAGTTGATGAGAATGGGGCTGCACGCGTTCTGCTTACTCAAGACATCTTGGAAAAATATAAGGTTACGGATGCTGAAACAGCAGCGATTGTTGGGGCACCTGGTCGAATTGATACCGTTAAGGCTTGGGCTATTTTTGTTGAACAAGCTGACGGTCACTTCCGTGTGCGAATGCGCAGTAAAATCACTCCTATCAATGAGATTGCCAAAGAACACGACGGAGGAGGACATCCATTAGCCAGTGGCGCCAATTCCTATAGTCTAGAAGAAAACGAACAAATATACCAAGAGCTGAAAGAGGTTCTACAGATTCACCAAGGCTAAGAAAGAATTTTCTTGGCCTTTTATATGCTATATTCTTAAAATATACGGTTTCTTTGTACCTCAGTTTATGGTATAATAAATCAAACTGAATAAAAGGAGACTTAATAATGGAAAAAAATCGTTTGTATATTCTCATTTCTGCTGGAGTAGCCATCCTTGGTTCACTTTTGCCATGGGCTAGTTTAAATGCAGGTTCTTTTGGATCCTATAGCGTGAATGGTTACCAAGGTGATGGGTGGTTTGTCATTATCGCCGCTATTGTGTCTATTGTTCTTGCTTGCTTGAATAATATGAATAAAGCAATGCCTAAAGGGTTCTCAATTGGTGTCATTGTTGCGGGTGCAATTGCAACTCTCGTCACACTAAATAGTCTCTTTAATGTAAATAAATACATGTCTAACTTTGGTGGATATGGCATTTCAATCGGCTTTGGTTTGATTTTGGCTATTCTTGCTAGCATTGCACTAGTTGTAACTGGTCTCTTGGCAATGTCAGGTGGTAAAATTACCAAAGAATCATTTACTGAATTAGCTGAGTCTGGTAAAGATTTTGCTCAAACTGTCGGACGTGTAACAAGCTCTACTGTTAAAACTGCAGTCGAAGAAATCAAAAAAGAATCTCAAGAACGTAAAAAAGAAGAAACTACAGCTGAAAAAACAGAGACAGCTAAAGAGAAAACCGAGCAAAAAGAAGAAGCTAAGGAACCAGCTAATGTAGAAGCTGAATCAGCAGCAGAAAACGCAGAACCAGTAAAAGAAGAAACTACTGAATCTGAAACAAAAACAGAAGCTGAGCCAGTAGCTGAACCAACAGAAACAGAGGCTGAAGCTGAAACTGTAACAGAATCAACTGAAACAGAACCTACTGAAACTGAAAAAGAAGCTGAATCAGCAGCAGAAAACGTAGAACCAGTAAAAGAAACAGAAGTAAAAAATCAACAAGAAGAAAAAACTCCAAATCAAGAGAACTAATCATTCTTCTACCGTCACTCCAGTAAACACTGGAGTGATTTTTTATCAAGATTTTTAATAAAATCAGGGAAAAGACTTGCCAAACTTATCAGAATCTGATAGACTAGTATGGTAACAATCTATGGCTCGCAAAGAGACCATGGCAGAAAGGAAATATTGCAAAATGAAAAAAGATATCCATCCAGAATATCGCCCAGTTGTCTTCATGGACACAACTACTGGTTACAAATTCCTTAGCGGTTCAACAAAACGCTCTAACGAAACTGTTGAGTTCGAAGGCGAAACTTACCCATTGATCCGTGTGGAAATTTCATCAGACTCACACCCATTCTACACTGGACGTCAAAAGTTCACTCAAGCAGATGGACGCGTGGATCGTTTCAACAAAAAATACGGTCTCAAATAATGATAAAAAAGAACAGTTACCACTGTTCTTTTTTTGTACTTGTTTTTATGAACCAATTACTACTACTTTCTCTTTATCAGCCTTCACGCTGACACTATAATTGATTTCAAACGAGTTTAAAAAATATCGAAAAGAAGCTTGATATTGAGAATGGTCAAGATGATTGAAACTGTGTAACCTAGGATTGTGTTCCACTTGGCATTGGAAAATTCTCCCATCAGTGACTTCTTAGAGGTCAGATAGATTAAGGGGAAGATTGAAAACGGAAGAGCAATTGACAGAAAGACCTGTGAATAGACCAATAACTGATCCAAGGTTTTTTCTTGATGTCCAAACAAGACGGCTACAATAATCACAGGGAGCAATGCAAAAATCCGGGTACCGATACGGATAATCCACTGAGGCAATTTCAGATGTAAGAAGCCTTCCATGACAATCTGTCCTGTTAAGGTACCTGTAATGGTCGAATTCTGGCCACTTGCTAAGAGGGCTAGGGCAAATAAAGTTGACAGAGTTGAACTAGCTATCGCTCCTGCTATTGTCGAATCCTGTAAAGCATTGTACATTTGAGAAAAAGCTGAAATTTCAGATGCATGACCAAAAAAGAGAGATGCCCCTAAAATGAGAAGTAAGGAATTGACAATAAAGGCTAGGGACAACTGAAGATTTGAATCCCAGGTCATAAAACGCACGGCTTTTCGAACATCCTTCTTATTTTTGTGATTGATTTTCCTTGTCTGGGATAGGGATGAATGAAGATAGAGATTATGGGGCATGACTGTCGCTCCTACAATTCCTAGAGCCAAGGTCAATTGGCTTTCATGACCTGGCAATGGTGTCTCAAATAATGTTGGAGTTGGTAAATAACCACCAATAATCCCCTGGATACTTGGATTGGATAAAGCTACCAGATAGGTAAAGATGGCTAATATGGTTAAAATAAGGGTCGTAACAATGGCTTCAATTTTTTTGAAGCCAAATTTCATCAATAAAAGTAACAAAAATACATCTAAAACGGTTAAGAGGATAGCGACCATAATCGGTATTTTAAATAAAAGATTTAAGGCAATCGCTGAGCCTAAAACCTCGGCTAAGTCTGTCGCCATTAAAGCTAATTCTAAAATCACCCAAAGACTATAGCGGAGCCATTTGGGAGCATGATGTGCAGTTGCCTGTGCTAGGTCCATCTTAGTTACGATACCGAGTTTTCCAGCCATCTGTTGTAACTGCATGGCAATGATGGAGGAAATCAAAATAACAAATAAGAGACTATATTTGTAGGAAGCACCACCAACCACACTGGTAATCCAGTTTCCAGGATCCATATAACCAACTGCTACAAGGGCTCCAGGTCCTAAAAATGCTTTTAGATTTTGCCAAAAATGATTGTTATTAGGAGTTTCAATAGATTGGTTGATCTCAGAAAGAGAGACTTTTTTGTAAGAAGACATCGGAATTTTACACTTTCTAATCTGTCTTTACTTTTTTAATGGAATTTTTGAAAATATAATGAAAATAGTTTCCCATTTCCAATTCTCCCTTATTATATCACATTTTAGAATGATTCTTAAGGAAAGAATGATGGTTGAAATAGGCAATTTCTGTATTGCAAAAGCCAGCGTTAGAAAACGCTGGCTTTAAAACTGTGAAAATTCTTTCTCAACTAGATCGCTTCTGTGACAAAACTACGGCTTTCTAGCACCTTGAGCATGGCATTAGCTGTATCTAGAGCTGTAAAGAGTGGCACACCGTGTTCAATGGCTGAACGACGAATTTGCTCACCATCTTCGTCAGCAGTTCGTTTAGTTCCGACAGTATTGATGATCGCTTGGATTTTCCCTTTGCGGACAAAGCTTGGGATATCCTGTTCATCGTCACCAATCTTACCAACAGGTTGGGCTTGAAGTCCATGACTGGCAAAGAAGGCTGCTGTCCCTTCTGTCGCGAGGATACCATAACCGATATTTTGGAAACGGCGAGCCAAGTCCAAGGCTTCATCTTTAGCATCATCTGCAATAGTGAATACAACATTCCCGAAGGTTGGCAAGTGTAGGTAAGAAGCTTCAAAGGCCTTATAAAGAGCCTTTTCAAGAGTTGTATCAGAACCCATAACTTCACCTGTTGACTTCATTTCAGGACCTAGTAAGCTGTCTACCTTAGCTAGTTTCGTAAAGGAGAAGACAGGCGCCTTGATATGAACGCGAGTGCTTTCTGGATAAAGGCCATCTTGGTAGCCAAGTTCTTCAAGACTTTGACCAAGAATGAGCTTAGTCGCTACCTGAGCCATAGGAATATTAGTTACCTTAGAAAGGAATGGCACCGTACGGCTGGCACGTGGATTGACCTCAATAACATAGACTTTTTCGTCCTTGATGACAAACTGGATGTTCATCATCCCAAGACAGTTAAGACCAATTGCTAGGCGTTTGGTGTAGTCTGCAATGGTTTCCTGAACCTTTTGCGACAAGGTTTGCGGTGGGTAAACGGCCATTGAGTCACCTGAGTGAACACCAGCACGTTCGATATGTTCCATAATACCAGGGATAAGGACATTTTCTCCGTCTGAGATGGCATCAACTTCGCACTCTTGCCCAACGATGTATGAATCAACAAGAACTGGATGGTCTGGACTAGCCTTAACAGCGGTACGCATGTAAGAACGGAGGTCTTCTTCGTTTTCCACGATTTCCATAGCACGTCCACCCAAGACATAAGATGGGCGAACGAGGACCGGGAAGCCAATCTTGCGAGCTGCAAGCACTGCTTCTTCTTCATTGGTAGCCGTTTGTCCTGGTGGCTGTGGAATATCCAAGTCTTTAAGAGCTTGCTCGAAGAGGTCGCGGTCTTCGGCACGGTCTAAGTCAGCGACTTGCGTACCAAGGATGGTCACACCTGCTTTTGCCAATGGCTCTGCAAGGTTGATGGCTGTTTGACCACCGAACTGAACGATAACCCCTTTTGGTTGCTCCAAGTCAATAACATTCATAACATCTTCAAAAGTTAATGGCTCAAAGTAGAGCTTATCAGATACCGAGAAGTCTGTAGAAACGGTCTCTGGGTTTGAGTTCATGATGATGGCTTCGTAACCAGCTGCTTGGATAGCCTTAACAGAGTGAACGGTTGCGTAGTCAAACTCAACCCCTTGACCGATACGGATTGGACCTGAACCTAGGACAAGTACAGATTCCTTATCAGACTTGATAGACTCATTTTCCCAACCATAGGTTGAATAGAAATATGGTGTTTCAGAGTCGAACTCTGCCGCACAGGTATCGACCATCTTGTAAACTGGGACAATCTTATTTTCCAAGCGAAGTTGGCGAACTTGGTCAGCTGTCGTTTTCCAGAGTTCAGCAATCTTACGGTCTGAGAAACCATTGAGTTTGGCTGTTTTCAAGATTTCTAAATCTTGTGGATGTTCACCCAATTCTTGCTCGATTTCAAAGATGTGCAAGAGTTTATCCAGATAGAAGATATCAATCTTAGTCAATTCAGCAATTTCTTCTGGTGTGTAGCCACGGCGAATGGCTTCTGAAACGTAGAAGAGACGATCATCTTGGGCTTTCACAACCTTTTCAATCAAAGCATCATCTGAAACGGTTGCAAGTTCAGGCATTTCATTGTGGTGAACCCCAATTTCAAGAGAGCGACATGCCTTGAGAAGTGACTCCTCGATGTTCCGACCGATGGCCATAACTTCTCCAGTTGCCTTCATCTGGGTACCAAGACGACGTTCCCCTTTTTCAAACTTGTCAAATGGGAAACGTGGAATCTTAGCAACCACATAGTCGAGGGCAGGCTCAAACATGGCATAGGTTGAACCTGTAACTGGGTTGATGACCTCATCCAAGGTCAAACCGACGGCAATCTTGGCAGCCAACTTAGCAATCGGATAACCTGTCGCCTTAGAAGCAAGGGCAGAAGAGCGCGATACACGAGGGTTTACTTCGATAACATAGTACTTGAAGCTATGCGGATCAAGGGCCAGCTGAACGTTACACCCACCTTCAATCTTGAGAGCGCGGATAATGCTCAAGCTCGCGTCACGTAGCATTTGGTTTTCATAGTCTGACATGGTTTGTGCAGGAGCAAATACGATAGAATCCCCTGTATGAATCCCAACTGGGTCAAAGTTTTCCATGTTACAAACAACGAGGGCATTATCAGCCGAGTCACGCATAACTTCGTACTCGATTTCCTTGAAACCTGCAATGGAACGCTCAATCAAACATTGGGTAACAGGTGACAGTTTCAACCCATTTTCAGCGATTTCACGCAATTCTTCCTCGTTGGCACACATACCACCACCAGTACCACCTAGGGTAAAGGCTGGACGAACGATAACAGGGTAGCCGATTGATGTCGCAAAGGAAACAGCTTCTTCCACTGTGTTGACAATTTCAGATTCAGGAATCGGCTGCTCAAGCTCTTCCATCAATTGTTTAAAGAGGTCACGGTCCTCCGCTTGGTCGATGGCAGACAATTTAGTCCCCAGAAGTTCGACACCAAGCTCATCAAGAATACCGTTTTTAGACAATTCCATGGCCATATTGAGCCCTGTCTGACCACCAAGTGTGGGGAGCAAGGCATCTGGACGTTCCTTACGGAGAATACGTGTCACAAACTCGAGTGTAATCGGTTCGATGTAGACCTTATCCGCAATCTCCTTATCCGTCATGATGGTTGCAGGGTTTGAGTTAACCAAAACAACCTCATAACCTTCCTCTTTCAACGACAAGCAAGCCTGGGTCCCAGCGTAGTCAAACTCAGCAGCCTGACCAATAATAATCGGACCAGAACCAATCACCATAATTTTTTGAATATCAGTACGTTTAGGCATTTATAAGATATTAAGGGCGTCAAGCGGACAAAGCTAAAATAGGAGTTATGACGAAGAACTGTCAGTTCTAGGAATAACTATCTTTTTAGCACCGTCCGTAGCCCGTATTCAGTTCAGCAAATACGGACCACCCTTCTCCTTTCTATTCGGCAACTCTCAGGTTGCCATTAAATAAATTCTCCGACGATTTTTTAGAGAAACGATATTTTTCGATAAAAAATCTAGTGCAGGGAGTTTTTAGTTCGCCCGATAGCGACTAAAAAACGACCTGACTTTCTATCGTCGCCTCACAGAGCGACATTAAATAAGATACAAAGGACGAATAGAAAGCGATTGAATTTTAGGAAACCAAGGAAGTATTGACAATCCAAGTTGGTTTCTCTAAATTCCGAGCTTTCCGTCCGTGTTCAGTTAAATAAATTCTCCGACGAGCTTTTACTCGTTCTTAGTTTGCTTGTTTAAAAGCTTCCATCATCTCGATAAATTCGTCAAAGAGGTAGCTAGCGTCGTGTGGACCGGGAGCTGCGTCTGGGTGGAATTGTACAGAAAAACCTGGTTGGTATCTGTGGCGAACTCCTTCAACTGATTTGTCATTGATTTCTTCGTGGGTGATGATCAAATGCTCTGGCAAGTCCTCACGGCTGACTGCATAACCATGGTTTTGGCTAGTAAAGTCTACACGTCCTGTTGCAATTTCACGTACCGCGTGGTTAAATCCACGGTGACCAAATTTCATCTTGTAGGTCTTAGCTCCGTTTGCCATGGCAAAAAGTTGGTGTCCCATACAAATTCCGAAGATTGGAATTTTCCCTTGAATACCACGAATCATGTCCAGTGCTTCTGGAACGTCTTCTGGGTTACCTGGACCATTTGACAACATAACTCCATCAGGATTTAGGTGGAGAATTTCTTCTGCCGTTGTTGAATAAGGAACAACCGTCACGTTACAGTTGCGCTTAGAAAGTTCACGTAAGATTGAGTGCTTGAGACCAAAGTCCACTAGCACCACGCTCAAACCAACTCCTGGAGCTGGATAGGAAGTTTTAGTAGAAACTTGTTTGATATTGTCTGTCGGCAAGACTGTTGCTTGGAGCTGGTCCGTCACATGGTCCATACTGTCCCCAACGTGAGTCAAGGTTGCACGCATGGTACCATGCTTACGGATAATCTTGGTAAGTGCACGCGTATCAATCCCTGAAATACCTGGAATTTTCTTAGCTTTCAAAAATTCATCCAAGGTCATTTGGTTGCGCCAGTTGCTAGCTCGACGCGCTTCTTCGAAAACGACAACTCCCTTACAAGTTGGAATGATGGATTCGTAATCATCACGATTAATGCCATAATTTCCTACCAAAGGATAGGTAAAGGTCAAGATTTGCCCATTATAAGACTGGTCAGTAATGGATTCTTGATAGCCTGTCATCCCTGTATTAAAGACGATTTCGCCTGTTACATCTATATCTGCTCCGAAGGCCTTGCCTTCAAAAACTGTGCCATCTTCTAATACTAGAAGTCTTTTTGTCATATTTTCACCTCTCGTGGACGCTCACTGGCGTCTTTTAACGTCTTGTGTTTTAGTTGGCGTTTCTACTCGCCAGTACGGATTCTAAGATTGCCATTCGAACAAAGACACCGTTGGTCATTTGTTGGACAATGCGTGATTTTGGTGCTTCAACCAAGTGGTCAGCAATTTCCACATCTCGATTCACTGGGGCAGGATGCATAATGATTGCTGTTTCTTTTAATCTATTATAGCGTTCTTGGTTCAAGCCGTGTTGAGCATGGTAGTATTCTTTTGAAAAGACCGCTCCACTTTCGTGGCGTTCATGTTGAACGCGGAGCAACATCAAAACATCCACCTGATCAACAATCTCATCAATGGTTACAAACTGTCCATAGTCCGCAAACTCTTGGCTTCTCCATTCCTCAGGTCCTGCAAAGAACAGTTCAGCTCCCAAGCGTTTCAAAATCTGCATATTTGATTTGGCGACACGTGAGTGGTCCAAGTCGCCTGCAATAGCGACCTTGAGCCCCTCAAAGTGACCAAATTCTTCATAAATAGTCATCAAATCAAGCAAGCTCTGACTAGGATGTTGTCCCGAACCATCTCCACCATTGATGATGGAAGTCGTAATTGATGGACTCGCAATCAACTCTCTGTAATAGTCGACCTCTGGGTGGCGAATCACACAGACATCCACTCCTAGAGCAGATAGAGTCAAGATGGTATCATACAATGTCTCACCCTTATTGACCGAACTAGTCTTCACATCAAAGTCCAGTCGTTCCAGCCCCAGCTTAATCTCTGCCACTTCAAAGGACTTATGTGTCCGTGTAGAATCTTCAAAGAAGAGATTCGATACGATAGGTTTGTTCTCGTAGGGGAGTTGGGCTCCGTTTTTAAACTCAATCCCTCGTTTGATCAATTTCATCACTTGATCAACTGTAAGGTCTTCCATGGAAACCACATGGTTCAATGCTTGTTGATTTTCTGACATGGCTACTCCTTCAGCTTTCTAAGCTTCTTCAGTAATCAGAACTCTGTCTTGGCCATCAAGTTCTGTCATCTCTACGATGATTTCTTCAGAACGACTGGTTGGGATATTTTTCCCAACGTAATCTGGACGAATAGGCAATTCTCTATGTCCACGGTCAACTAGCACCGCAAGACTCACGCGCGCAGGACGACCATGGCCGACAATGTTATCAATAGCGGCGCGGATGGTACGGCCTGTATAGAGTACATCATCCACCAAGATAACTTCACGGTCTGTCACATCAACAGAAATCAAAGAAGTATCTTCTCCGCTTTTAACATCATCACGGAAAGGTTTGGTGTCCAATTCCACAACAGGAACAGTGATGTTTTCCAACTGCTCCAAGCGTTCTTTGATACGATGAGCGATGAAAACACCACGCGTTTTTATCCCAGCTAGGATAATTTTATTCAAATCTTTATTGCGCTCAATAATCTCATAAGTAATTCGCGTAATCGCTCGTTTGACAGTCAATTCGTCTACAACTTCTTTTGTCTTCATGACAAACCTCCAAAAAGAAAAGTCTCCTTCTACAAGGAGACTTGAAATGTATAGCTAAGCGAGCCCTACTGTATACAGTATAGACTTCACCCTTCTACTTTATCGCGCTCCTTGCCTGCCTCACGGGACAGGTTTAAAGGACTATTTAGTTACCATTTACTATAGCACAAAGCACCCTTAAAATCAAGCAAAAACTTTTTCAGAGTCCCCTTAAACATTGCTAAAATCATATAACTGGGGATAGTGGTCACATTCTGGATTTTTGGGATGACAGATAGCTCGTCCAAAGTAAATCATGGCCTGGTGAGCTGCTAACCATTCTTCTGGTGGCAAGACATCCATAACACGTTTCTCTACTTCAAGTGGCGTAGCTGATTTTTTAACGATATCGTGATGTTTGCAAATACGCTCCACATGAGTATCGACTGCGAAGGCTGGGATTCCATAGCCCACACTCATGACAACATTGGCTGTCTTACGACCAACACCTGCTAGACTTTCTAATTCTTCACGTGTCTGAGGGACTTGACCATCAAAATCATCTAGTAACTGTTGGGCACATTTTTTAAGGAATTTAGCCTTATTTCGATACAGTCCCAGACGAGAAATGTGTGAAGCAATTTCACTCTCTGTCGCTACAGACATGGCTTGCGGCGTTGGAAAAGCAGCAAAGAGCCCTGGTGTGGCCTTATTTACCGCTGCATCTGTGGTCTGGGCTGACAGCATCACCGCAACCAGTAGTTCAAAATGATTGGTAAAATCAAGACTAGGCTTAGCATCTGGAAAGAGGGCAATAATTTCCTCTATGACATGACGGGCACGTTTCTTAGATAAAACCATCTACTCGTCTCCATCAAACAGTCCTTGCAAGCCAGCAAATGGACTGTTTTCTTCTTTCTTGACTGCTTGTTGGGCTTGGTATTCATCTTCAGTCATGATTTGCCAGTCATTTCCTGACACAAAACCTTGGCCCGCCTCTTCTTCTGCCGTCAAGACCTTGATAGGGATATTGAGCAGAATATTATCTGCTACGCTCTCAGCAAGGTCAATTTCCCCATTTTCGATAGGCAAGACCAAATCATCATCTAGAACTTCCTGGTCTAGTTGGTTGGTCGCTCCTTCCATGAAAACTTCTGTGACTGGATAAGACTCAGCCAACTCAACTGGCTCCATACTGCGGCTGGAAGCAAGGACAATGGTATATGACAACTGATAGTCCAAGAAATACAGACGGTCTTCGTACTGCACCTTCCCCACTGCAAGGATATCTTTGACATCTAAAATCTCTTGATTTCGTTTACACAAGTCTGCTGCCAGGTCTAAAGCTTGTTCAAAATGTAGGCCTTCAGGTTGCTTACGAATTTCTTGAATGTTTAACTTCATATTTCCTCCATAAAGATGTACTCACTTGATTATACCATGAAAAGGCTATAAGTCAGCCTCCCAAACTTTGAGATTAAAATCTCATTTTTTAACATATTTACTATGACAAACTTTCCTATTAGTGCTATACTATAGGCAAGAATACATCAGAGCAAGGAGGATGCTCATATGGAAGACAAAGCACTCATCACTGAAGCTTATCGACTCCTTTCCGAGTTAAATAAAAGCTACCAAAGCTGTAAACAAGGAACAGCTGATGATCTTCGACTGCAAGAGCTGCTGAACACCACTCTTAAGGAACTAAAAACAGCAGAAAAGCTGGACAACAGTATCTTAATCGACCTTGAGAAATTTTACCAACGCACCAGTCTTCTGATTGGACTGGGTAGCCTAAAACTAAATGATCAAGCACGCACCGCTTGGCGAAACTATGACAAGTTCCATTACGAGCACGTCAAACACGTACTGACTCTCTATGGACCTGTTTTTGGATTTTAGAGTTTAGAATTTTGGATTTTCTATTGACAAAATTTCCTTAAAGGTATAGGATAGAGATACTAATACTCGGAGGTATGGGAGACATGAACAACTAATCTATCAAATAAAGAACTTTATTTAGTAGATCTTGTTTTTGTCTCTTTTTGTGTGCTCTTTTTATACTAGATTTTCTAGTATCTTGTCCTCATTGAAAATCGAAAAACTAGAAAGCTATGCTCCTCTTGAGTTGGGTTAGGCAGCTCCAAGCTAGTTTGACGAGTTTTTCAACGAGGATAATAGAGTTTTTGACAGTGACTTTGGGCTCTACTAGATAAAGTAGAGCTTTTTGTTATGCAATATCGACATTCTAGAAAGGGCAAGAATATGATAAAAATCAATCATCTAACCATCACGCAAAACAAAGATCTACGAGATCTTGTATCTGACCTAACCACGACTATCCAAGACGGGGAAAAGGTTGCTATTATTGGTGAAGAAGGAAATGGTAAATCGACTTTACTACGAGCTTTAATGGGGGAAGCATTACCTGATTTTACTATCAAGGGCGACATCCAGTCTGATCTTCAATCACTGGCCTACATTCCTCAAAAACTCCCTGAAATCCTGAAAAATAGGACTCTACACGACTACTTCTTTTTGGATTCTGCTGATTTAGACTACAGCATTCTTTATCGTTTGGCGGAGGAGTTGCACTTTGATAGCGACCGTTTTGCTAGCGACCAAGAAATTGGTAGCCTCTCGGGGGGCGAATCTTTGAAAATTCAGCTCATCCACGAGTTAGCCAAACCCTTTGAGATTCTATTTTTGGATGAACCTTCAAATGACCTAGACCTTGAGACGGTTGATTGGCTAAAAGGTCAGATTCGAAAGATTAGGCAAACTGTTATTTTCATTTCCCATGATGAAGACTTTCTTTCTCAAACGGCTGATACTATTGTCCACTTGCGACTGGTCAAGCATCGGAAAGAAGCGGAAACGCTAGTCGAGCATTTAGACTATGATCGCTATAGTGAGCAGAGAAAGGCTAATTTTGCAAGACAAAGCCAGCAAGCTGCTAACGACCAGAGAGCCTATGACAAAACCATGGAAAAACATCGCCGCGTCAAGCAAAATGTGGAAACTGCACTTCGAGCTACCAAAGACAGTACTGCCGGTCGCCTATTGGCTAAAAAGATGAAAACTGCTCTCTCTCAAGAAAAACGCTTTGAAAAGGAAGCTCAGTCCATGACCCAAATGCCACTTGAAGAGGAACAAATCCAACTTTTCTTCTCAGACATCCAACCATTACCATCTTCTAAAGTCTTAATCCAACTGGAAAAAGAAAATTTATCCATTGGCAAGCGCATTTTAGCTCAGGAGTTACAACTAACTGTTCGTGGCCAAGATAAAATCGGTATCATCGGGCCAAATGGTGTTGGAAAATCAACACTGTTAACCAAATTGCAACAACTGCTCAGCGCTAAAAGAGAAATATCGCTTGGTTTTATGCCACAAGATTACCATAAAAAACTGCAATTGGATTTATCTCCAGTAGCCTATCTCAGCCAAACTGGGGAAAAAGAGGAACTACAGAAAATCCAATCTCACCTAGCCAGTCTCAATTTCAACTATCCAGAGATGCACCATCAAATCCGCTCCCTATCTGGCGGTCAACAAGGTAAACTCCTACTTTTGGATTTAGTGTTGCGCAAACCAAACTTTCTCCTTCTGGATGAGCCTACACGTAATTTTTCTCCCACTTCTCAACCTGAAATCAGAAAACTATTTGCCTCTTATCCTGGCGGTCTGATCACTGTTTCGCATGACAGACGCTTCTTAAAAGAGGTCTGTACGAGTATCTATCGTTTGACAGATCGTGGTTTGGAAGTTGTTGATTTACAAGATTTATAAATGTTGAACATAGCAAAAATCCAGAGACGATCTCTGGATTTTGTTTACACACGTCTTTCTTGGGATCATTGATATAAAGAGCGCTTCTGGCGTCTTTTACGTGACAGATTATGCTCTGACTTTTGTTTAAATTATATAAGCTAGAAATCATTTTTTACTATTTTACAGCTCAAAGCATTCTAATGCATCATTATCTCATATACAAAAAGCAAAATGCAACCAGATTATTGAGGACATGCAAAAGAATGGAATTCCATAGGTTGTCAGAAGTCTTGTACCTTACCCCAAATGCAAATCCCATACCTAAATAGCTGATAAAGCTAGGAATAGTATAGGGACCATGAAGATAAGCAAAAAGAAGCGATGTGGCAAACAATCCAAAATAGGTATTCTTAAATACTAGCCCCTGTAACATACCTCGCATAAAGATTTCTTCCGTGACAGGTGCCAAAACACAGAGATCCACAAAAAGTACAGACCATGAAAGTGATAAACTTTGCACAGTTTGAGTTGTGTCTGATTGGGTAGGGCCTAAAAAATTGACCATAATATAAAACAGGAAAAGCAAGGCGTATGAAAGAAAACATTTTAAAATATCTTTTAGGTAGATTTTCCGAATGTGAAACAAGTCATACTTTTTTCCTACATATAAAAATAATGCAAGTTCAACAAGTGTAAAAAGGATTGATAGCGGTAATGAATTTATTCGCATGATTTTCTCTGCTATACTCAAATGAATCGGCATAAAAATCAAAATCAAGAAAAACGTCATCCAGCGCTTATACATCATTCACCTCAATTATATTGAATTACATATATTATACTATTTTTTGGTGAGATAACAAGTTAAAAGCGAAACACTAAAAGCAAAAATCCAGAGACGATCTCTGGATTTTTTTACATGTGTTTCAAGCGTTCGATTCGTTCTGAGATAGGTGGGTGGGTATAAAAGAGTTTTTGAAGTCCCCCACCTTTCTTCGGATCATTGATATAAAGAGCGCTACTGGCATCGTCAACATGGTGATGCATCGGATCGCTATTCTCCAACTTACGCAAGGCATTGATCATCCCTTGAGGATTACGAGTCAGCTCCACACTGGATGCGTCCGCTAGAAATTCCCGCTGGCGAGAGATAGCTAGTTGTACCAAGGTTGCTGCGAGAGGTGCTAGAACAATGGCTAAGAGAGAGATAACAAGCATGATAATCTCTAGACCATTTCCATCACGATCATTATCACTCCGTCTGCGGCCTGCGCCACCCCACCACATCATCCGACCAGCCATACTAGACAGAAGGGTAATGGCACTGGCAAGGGCAACAGCAATGGTCGAAATACGGATATCGTAGTTTCGGATATGACTGACTTCATGACCCATGACCGCTTCTAGCTCCTCACGATTCATGATAGCCAGAAGACCCGACGTTGCTGCGACTGCTGCATTCTGCGGATTCGAACCTGTTGCAAAGGCATTTAAAGAAGAATCCTCAATGATGAAAACACGTGGCATGGGAATCTGAGCGACCATGGCCATATCTTCCACTACATGGTAGAGGTCTGGTGCTGTTTGCTCATCAACCTCACGCGCCCCATTCATAGACATGACAATCTCTGTTGATTGAAAGATCATGGTCAGAGCGTAGATAAGACCAATAATCAAGGCAATTATCATCCCCCCAAGACCTGAGCGCATGAAGAGATAACCAACCGCATAACCAACCAAGGTCAAGAGTAGGAAGAAAACCAGCAATAAAATCCAAGTTTTTCGTTTATTACTCGCAATTTGATCAAACAACATCTTAGTCACCTAAACCGCTAAAGTCAACTTTAGGAACTGCCTTTTCCTCTTCAGGTGTTTGAAGGAAGTCTGCAGCTTTAAAGCCAAATAGTCCTGCGATGACATTGCTTGGGAAACTTTCTAGTTTTACATTGTAGTTGCTGACAACACTGTTGTAGAGTTGGCGGGAGTATGAAATTTTATTTTCTGTATTGGTCAACTCTTCTTGCAATTTGATAAAGTTAGCACTAGCTTTCAAGTCTGGGTAATTCTCTGCTACTGCAAAGATACCAGAAATCTGGCGGGTAAGGGCATCACTGGCCTTCATAGCTTCAGCTGGAGACGTTGCTGCGGCTACTTGCCTACGAAGTTCTGTCACCTTTTCCAAGGTAGAACCTTCATATTTCGCATAGCCTTTGACTGTTTCAATCAAGTTTGGGAGGAGATCATTACGACGCTTCAACTGAACATCGATCTGGCTCCAAGCCTCCTTGGTCTGCATACGATTTTTCACCAAACCGTTATAGCTAACAATCACAAAAATAACAATCAGAGCCAAAACTCCAAGAATAATCCAAGTCATAATCTTATTCCTTTCTTCTTTTAGATTACTACCAGTATATCAAATTTTTAATGAATATGGTAAAATAAGATGATACTAGAGAAGGAAACTACTATGAAACCAGAAACATTTTACAGTCTACTAGCTGAGCAAAATCTTCCACTTTCTGACCAGCAAAAGAACCAATTTGAACGCTATTTTGAACTCTTGGTCGAGTGGAATGAGAAGATTAACCTGACAGCTATTACAGACAAAGAAGAAGTCTACCTTAAACACTTTTATGATTCGATTGCACCCATCCTACAAGGCTTGATCCAAAATGAGAATATTAAACTTCTTGATATCGGAGCTGGGGCAGGATTTCCTAGTCTACCCATGAAAATCCTCTATCCTCAGTTAGATGTGACCATCATTGATTCGCTCAATAAGCGCATCAACTTCCTTCAGCTTTTGGCTCAGGAGTTGGATTTGGATGGTGTTCACTTCTACCATGGACGTGCAGAAGACTTTGCCCAAGACAAGAACTTCCGTGCCCAGTTTGATGTGGTGACGGCTCGCGCGGTTGCCCGTATGCAGGTCTTGTCTGAGCTGACCATTCCCTATCTTAAAGTCGGCGGAAAACTATTGGCACTCAAGGCCAGCAATGCTCCTGAGGAATTGCTAGAAGCTAAGAATGCCCTCAACCTCCTCTTTAGTAAGGTAGAGGACAACCTCAGCTATGCCCTGCCAAATGGAGATCCGCGCTACATCACTGTGGTCGAAAAGAAAAAGGAGACGCCTAACAAGTACCCAAGAAAGGCTGGCATGCCCAACAAACGCCCACTTTAAACAATTTACAAAATCATACCTCGCTCTCGCATTTCCGGGCTCGGGAAAAAATGATTTACAAAATCAAACCTCGCTCTCACATTTCTGGGCTCGGGAAAAATTCGTTTACAAAACGAATTTTTTCTGCTATACTATCCTAAGCAAAGGTTTTTAATGTCATCCTGTGAGGTGACGAAGGCGCAGATTTATATAAATTTTTAAAAGATAGCTATTTTTTAAAAAGTCTTACTCTGAGGGCCTATTGCTGCAAAATAATGGGCTCTTTTTTGGTGCCCAAAAGTGAGGTTTTTATGAAACAGGAATCAACTGTTGACTTGTTACTAGACGTTGATCAACGTCCTTCTGCTGGTAAAGGCATTCTTCTAAGCTTCCAGCACGTGTTTGCCATGTTTGGTGCAACCATTCTCGTTCCCTTAATTTTGGGAATGCCCGTATCGGTTGCTCTCTTCGCTTCCGGTATTGGAACACTTATCTACATGATTTCTACTGGCTTTAAGGTTCCAGTTTATCTAGGTTCTTCATTCGCCTTTATCACAGCTATGTCTCTAGCCATGAAAGAAATGGGAGGCGATGTCTCTGCTGCCCAAACTGGAGTTATCCTGACTGGTTTTGTCTACGTCCTTGTAGCAGCAAGTGTTCGTTTTGCAGGTACGAAATGGATTGATAAACTCTTGCCACCAATCATTATCGGACCTATGATCATCGTTATCGGTCTTGGTCTTGCTGGTTCTGCTGTAACGAATGCTGGACTTGTAGCAGACGGAAACTGGAAAAACGCTCTTGTAGCCGTTGTTACATTCTTGATTGCCGCCTTTATCAATACAAAAGGAAAAGGTTTCCTTCGTATCATTCCTTTCCTCTTTGCCATCATCGGTGGGTATATCTTCGCTATGATGCTTGGTTTGGTTGACTTTACCCCAGTCCTTCAAGCCAACTGGTTTGAAATTCCTGGTTTCTACTTGCCATTTAGTACAGGTGGAGCCTTTAAAGAGTACAACTTGTACTTCGGTCCTGAAACAATCGCTATCTTGCCAATCGCTATTGTAACCATTTCAGAACACATCGGAGACCACACAGTTTTAAGCCAAATCTGTGGCCGTCAATTCCTAAAAGAACCAGGACTTCACCGTACGCTTCTCGGTGACGGTATTGCGACATCTGTATCTGCTTTCCTCGGTGGACCAGCCAATACGACCTACGGAGAAAATACAGGAGTTATCGGGATGACTCGTATCGCTTCTGTCTCTGTTATCCGTAACGCGGCCTTCATCGCCATTGCTCTTAGCTTCCTTGGTAAATTTACTGCCTTGATTTCAACCATTCCAAATGCTGTGCTTGGTGGCATGTCCATCCTTCTCTACGGAGTTATCGCCAGCAACGGTCTAAAAGTTTTGATTAAAGAGCGCGTTGACTTCAGTCAAATGCGTAACCTCATCATCGCAAGTGCCATGTTAGTACTTGGACTTGGTGGAGCTATCCTCAAACTTGGCCCAGTTACACTTTCAGGTACTGCTCTATCAGCCATGACAGGAATTATCTTGAACTTGATTTTGCCACACGAAAATAAAGACTAATAATCTATACACACAAAATCCACTCGATTGAGTGGATTTTTTAATTACTTACTCTTTATCTCCAGCAGTAAATCTTTCAATGAAATAATGGTCACGGCTAGTAAAATCATGGCCATACCGACAAAATCAATCGCATAGAATTGCTCCTTCATAATTAAAAAGGCAAAGAAAACGGCTGAAATTGGCTCTATGGAAGCCAATAAACTAGACTTAACAGGGCCTATCAGACTAGCTCCTTTTAGGAAAGCTGTATAGGCAAAAACCGTTCCGATGATGATAATCCCAGCAAATGCAAAGAGAAAATCTAGGCTAGTCGGTATGCTGGCCTGTAAGACTCCTGTGAAGGGAAGAGCCACCACACCAGAAATAACCATCCCGACACCAATCACCAAAATACTGCCCCACTTCTTAATCAAAGCGATGGGAAGGATAATATAGAGAGCATAGGTCAAGGCTGAAAAGAGGCCCCAGAAAAGTCCAGCAGGTGTGACAGACAACTGGTCAAGTTCCCCATGTGTCACGATAAGAAACGTTCCTCCAATTGCTAAACCAATTGAAATAATCTCAGCCAGAGTAGGCGCCACCTTGTCCTTGATACAAGTATAAACCAAGATCCCAACTGGGCATACATACTGGAGAACTGTCGCCGTCCCAGCATTGGTTTCCTGAATGGCAGAAAGATAGGCGAACTGGTTTAAGAAAAGCCCGAACAAGGCAAATAACAGCAGAGATAAAAGACTTTTTCTGTCTTTTAAAAAAGCATAGAGTTTATCCTTTGAAGTCGTATAGGATAAGAACACCAGTGCCAAGCCTGCAATGATAAGTCGCAAATTAGTCAAGACTAGAGCGGAAATCCCGTGTACCATCAGGTATTGACCACTGGTTCCAGACAAGCCCCAAGCAATCCCTGCCACTACTGTATACAGGGTTCCTTTTACGGTTTTTGACATGCTTCTCCCTACTCCCCTTGACGAATCATTTCCATGACTTGGTTTCGATCGACTATCCACTGGGCACGCTCATCCTTCTCATACGTTCGATTGGATAAAAAGATAGCCGCCTCCTGCTTATCCCGATTCCACATGATGAAGGTACCTGTATATCCCGTATGGTCGAGCCAAGCTCCTTCCAGATTCCAGGCTAGGGAACGCTCCTTATCATCTAAAGGAGAAAAATTTCGGCTCAATTCTGCAGCAAAATCATCTTTCAAGTAATGTTCCAGGAAGATCTGCAAATCCTTAACAGTCGAAAACAAACCAGCACTTCCTGCGTGTTTCCCTAATAGACGGGCTTTGGGATCATGAATGTTTCCGGCCTCTACTCCTCTCACTGTTGGTACAGCTTGCTCAACGGGGCCGAACTTGGTTCCCATCATTCCCCATGGTTTCAAAACTTGTTCTTCTATAATCTGATCCAAGTCTTGGTCAAAGATTTTTTCCAAAAGAAAGCCCAAGAGTAAAAAGTGAACGTCTGAGTATAGAAAAGCAGGCTGACTTCGTCTGTTGAGGTGAAACATGGCTTCTCTCAATTCCTCTGCACTTAACTTGTCACGGTTGGGAATGAAGGGGTCTAAATCTGTAGCATGGGTCAGAAGCTGCCGTATAGTGATATCAGGATAATCACACTCCGGTAAAAAATCCGTCACCGGTCGATCAATATCTAATTTGCCCTGCTGCCACAAGAAGGTAAAAACCGTCCCCACTCCCACGACCTTACTCACACTGGCTAGATCATAAACCAAACCGCTTTCTGTCTTCAAGTCTCGTTCTGAATCACTCAATCCTAGATAAGACTCTTTCCATTCACCATCCTTATAATACGCAAAAGAGGCCCCGGGATAAATCCCTGCCTCGATTTGATTTTCTATTTTTCTTAGAATTTTTTCCAACTTCATGCTTCTTCAAACCACAAT
Organism: Streptococcus sp. 1643; assembly: GCF_006228325.1. Taxonomy (NCBI): domain Bacteria; kingdom Bacillati; phylum Bacillota; class Bacilli; order Lactobacillales; family Streptococcaceae; genus Streptococcus; species Streptococcus sp. 1643. The sequence continues at coordinate 647,386 of NZ_CP040231.1, read as the reverse complement.
TCAATGTTATTGGTATCTTTACCAAGGAAGAATTTTTCAGACTTAGGGACAAAGTAGCCTGTCTTTTCAAATTTCTGACGAAGACTGGTTAGATCAAAATTTCTTACTAAAAATTTCAACATCGTCAGGTCCCAAGTGACATTGTTTTCAACAGCCAAATCTGGCCCTTGCCCTTTAGTAAAGGTAATTGCTGGCGCTACTCCTTCAGGATCAAGTAAACTCTCTGTCCCCTCAGGCAAATGCAACTCCGTAGAAACCTCAAATTGGCTCACGTATTTTATACTTGTATTTGAATAAAATTCAGGAACAGTTTCCAGTGGAACCAAATCTCTTATATCATCTTCTGCATGAACAAGGATCACATCCTCTTCAGGAGAAACAATCTCAAAAGCATACCCACGGTTTCCTTTAAATAGACGAGGAAGAGACTTCATCTGAGAAAGAAGAGCTTCAATTTCAGAAGGATTCTCAACCTTTATCAAGAGTCTAGCTAGCTTCTTAAGTCCTTCAACTTTGCGTGTTCGCATGCTTGGAGCCTCTTCTAAAATCAATCTCTCCGTAGCTGTCTGATCACCTAGAGAAATAAAGGCAGACTCTTCCAGCAAAGGTTTCATCCCCAGGGTTTCAATGTAAAATTTTTCATTTAATTTTCGATTATTAACTTTCAAAGTCGGAACGATCCGAACAATCTCATTCACATTCATATATTCCTCCAACTCTTTTATTTTAAAGGATTTTCGAATATTTTACAAGCCATATCTATTTTATTTAGAAATTTTACAAGAAAAAAACTGGGATTCCCCAGTTTCATTTCTTATAGGTAAAGTAGTTTGAATAGTGCTACTGCCGCAATACCCGCTGCAATTGGAGCTACAACTGGAACCCATGCATACCACCATTTTGAATCACCCTTGTGTTGACCAAGAACTGATTTTGGAAGGAGTTCGTGAAGAAGACGAGGTCCAAAGTCACGAGCTGGGTTCAAACCAGGACCAGTAGGTCCACCAAGTGAAGTTACCAAGGCCATTACTAGGAAACCAAGTGCCAAGTGCGCAACTGAGATCCCAGCAGCTGTATGTGGAGCTACTTGAGCTTTCACTGCCAATTCACTTAAATCAACAGTTTGTCCAGCTTGAGTAGCCATTTGTTTCATGTATTGAAGAACCTCTGCACCAAAGAAGTTTTTAGTCAAACCAAGTGCTGCAAAGAAAAGAACAAATGAACCTACAAACTCATTGAGGAAGCCGTTAACAGTAGCTGCAAAACGTGATTCTTTTGTACCGTGGTCAATGCTTGAAATTGTTGAGAAGGTACCCAAGATATTGTTAGGGTTCTCTGTCTTCAAGTAGTAAGGACGGTGAGTCGCTACAACCAAAGCTTGACCGAAGATTGCTCCCAAAACTTGTGCTAGGATGTAAAATGGAACTTGATCCCAAGAGAAAAGACCACTAACAGCAAGTCCAAGAGTGAAAGCTGGGTTGATGTGGTTACCAGATACGTTACCAAACATCAAGGCTGGGATCATAACCCCCATACCGTAACCAACCGCGATAACGAGCCAGCCACTTTGGTGACCTTTCGTACCTTTAAGTTCAACGTTAGCAACTGCACCATTACCAAGAATGATCAAAATAGCAGTTCCCAAGAATTCTGTGGCATATTTAATAGCCCATGTAAAATCCATTTGATAGATTCTCCTTAAATTTTTTTAGACAATCCTTATTCTATCAATTTTTAGGCCTTTTAGCAATATCTTTTCTAAAAGAATCTATGGAAAACGCTTTATTTAACTTATCTTTAAGAAAAGGACAAAAGAAGTCAAACTCCTTTTGTCCTAATCGTTATTCTTGACGTTGACCAAAATCTGCAATCATCTGCTCCATCTCTTGGCGACTCGGAGTGGTCAACATATAAAGGTAGTCCCCTTGTAGCTCTGCAAAGGCTGCTGGCATGATTTTTTTGACCTTGAATTGCTGGCTGTACTTAGCAAGAAGGTTCTCTTCTGAATAGACATAATTTGCATTGGCACGACGTGATGTAGCTAAACAGTATTGTGGTTCAAACTCTGATGCTGGGAACTCTTCACCTGCAACAATCGCCGCATAACCTCGGTAGAGATCCAAGGAGTGAGCGAAGTTATACACATCAATGGTAAAGCCACCTGCAGGACGGTTATTGTACTCAATGGCAATGTAGTCGTCCCCGTCACGGAAAAACTCGATATGGAAAAAGCGCTCTTTCATACCAAATTCCTTGACAATGGCCTCGCCATACTTACGCAGTTTGGGATCCATATCCTTGAGCACATAGTAGGAATTGTCCATCTTATAAATCATCAGATCAAGTGGTGTATGGGCATAATCGAAAGTCGTTGAAAAGACGATGTTGCCATCCTTGTCCACAAGTCCGTCAAAAGTACAGATTTCGCTAGAAGTGACAAATTTCTCAAAGAAATACACGGTTGAATGGTCCCATTCAGCCTTAAAGTGATTTACATCGTCTTCTGTCTCAAGCTTAAAGGTTGCTGCCGCTCCCACTCCATTGTCAGGTTTGGCAATCATTGGTAGACCGATTTCGTTCACTGCTTTATCCACATCTGCTTCCGTATGGATAACAGCTCCAGGTACCACAGGGACACCTGCTTTTTTGAAAAGTTTCTTCATCTCAGACTTAAACTTGGTCTTTTTGAGATCCTCTGGTTTGGCACCAAAAACATTGAATTGCTCACGAAGTGCTGCATCCAGCTCAAGCCAGTATTCATTGTGGGACTCGATGCGGTCGATTGGTCCATGCTTGTAGAACAGAAAGGCAACAGCACGCTTGACTTCGTCTATGTTCTCAAGATTGTCCACACGGAAATACTCGGTCAGGCTATTGCGCAAAGGTTCATCTAGTTGTTCGTAAGGTTCTTGACCAATCCCCAAGACTGTAATGCCTTTATTGGCTAGCTCGATTGTAAACTGTTGGAAGTTTTGCGGATAGTAGGGAGAAATAACAAGGTAATTCATAGGCAACTCCTTTTATAGATACAGGTGTCCAAGAAAATAGGGCATTTGTTTACGCCACCATTCCCAGTCGTGAGCGACATCGTGTCCCCATTCAGCAAACCAGGCTGGAATTTGTTTCTGGTCAAAGGCTTCTTTAAGCTTGTAGAAGGATGGCAGACCATCTTGTTCCCAAGCACCGAGACCCGTACAGACGACAATCTCCGCCTGACGGTAACGATCGATAAACCATCCGTCGTTTTGATTCCAGATATAATCTACAGGTGAGTTTTGGTAAATTGCATCGTCATTGTAGTAATCGCCAACGAAGAAACGTGCGTCGTAAACACCACTGAGGGCAATCACCTTGGTAAAGACATCTGGATGCTGAAGAAAGAAATTGAGTGCATGATAGGCCCCCATCGAGCAACCTGTCGTCATCATGCCATCAAACCAACCTGTCTTGTGCTTGATAAAAGGAATGGCCTCCTCAATCACATAGCGTTCGTAGGCGCGGTGCATCTCCGCCTGGTCATGACCATTTTTCCAAGTAGCCAGCCAGCTCTCACTGTCAACACTGGAGAGAGTAAAGAACTGCACTCGCCCTTCCTCGATAAAGGAAGCACAGGCGTCAATCATGCCAAAATCATAGTATTCGTTGTGACTACCACCAGATGAAGCAAAAACAACAACTGGAATCCCAGCGTGTCCATAACGGTTAAGGTACATTTCACGGTTGAGGTGACCACTCCAGTGGCTGAGGTTTTCAATATGCATTGGCTTTCTCCTTTCTTAACTTACCATTTCTCTGCAAAAAATCGGAGACAGTCTGGTAAATTTTCCGACCAAGGTATTTCACTATGGATAGCACCAGACTGAACTTTCAAGACAAGATTATCCAAGTGTACTCCACCTGCAATCAAATCACGGTAATAACGAAGCGACGAGTCGATATAGGCTTGCTTGATATTGCCAGCCATCAAGGTCTTGTCCGTATCGTCTGCTTCTTCTGTTCCTACATAGATGAAAATGCGCTGTTCAGGCGACAATTTCTTACGCTCGATATAGCGGTTAAAGGCTTCTTGGTGAAGCCAGTTAGCAGATGAGAAGACACCTAGACAACCAATTCGGTCTTGGTACTCTAGTCCGATAAACTGGGTAATATTGCCTCCTAGTGAAGAGCCAATCATAGCCGTATGCTGCCGATCAGCTTTAGTACGGTAGGTCTCATCGATAAAAGGCTTGACCACCTCCATGACAAACTCGGCATACTCCACACCCTTACCGCCAAACTGCTGGCCTGGGATAGGAGATTCTTGAAACTTCCAAGCCGCATACTCATTCATCCGCCCCATGCCGTCATTATCTATAGCAACGACAATCATGCGACTGATGTCAGGATTTCGTTTAATAGCTGGAATAATCTTCCAAGAGTGTCCAATATAAGACTCCTTACTGTAAAAGACATTTTGCCCATCATGAAAGTAAACAACTGGGTAAAAACGGTCGGTGTCTTTCTCGTAGTCCTTAGGCAGAAGCACACGCACACGACGCTCTTTTCCTGTATAAGGAACCTTGAGTTTATGTTCTTTCATTTTTAAGTAAAAGTAGGAATGATTCATTGTCAGAAAACTCTCTATATTCAAAATTTTATCTCATTATACCATAAAAATAGAAAAAAAGTCAGTAAATGTCCATTTTAAGGATAAATAACTAACTTTTTTCATTTAATATTCTAAATTCTTCTGGTTTTTCTGATTAGAGGAGATTATCAATTAACTCATCGACAGCATCTTTTTCAGCTTGAGGTGTGATCTTAGTGATCATAATCCCTGCCACTGCTCGCTCAACCAATCCTTCAACATCCATGCGTTTTTCATACTGCTCTGCATTCTCTATCTTAGGATTGGTCTTAGGACGGTCAGGCGCAAAAATAGTACAGCAGTCTTCAAAAGGCTGGATTGAAATTTCAAAGGTATCGATTTCCTGCGCGATGTCAATGATTTCCAACTTGTCCATGGTAACCACGGGACGAATGACTGGTGTGCTGGTCACAGCGTTGATAGTCTGCATGCTTTCCAAGGTCTGGCTGGCTACTTGACCAAGACTTTCTCCATTGATGATAATTAAACCATTTCGTATCTCACGAATACGGTCGGTAATCCGCATCATAAAACGACGGGTCAAGGTCATGAGGTAGGCTTCTGGCGCTTTAGCCTTGATTTCCTCTTGAATCTCTGTAAAAGGCACCTCGATAAACTGGATATTGCCCCCAAACTTGGTCAATTTCCGAGTCAAATCGTGGGCTTTCTTGAGGGCACCAGGACTTGTGTATGGCGGGCTAGCAAAGTGAACCGCCTCAATATCTACCCCTCGTTTAAGAGCTAGATAACCAGCTACAGGTGAGTCAATTCCTCCTGACAACATGAGCATACCTTTACCAGAACTTCCCACAGGTAATCCTCCTGCTCCACGAAAAGTTTCATAGGAAAGATAGGCAGCCTCTTCACGAATCTCAACCTGAAGATTAATATCTGGATTTTTCATCTGAGCTTGCACGTTTGGAATAGCCTCGAAAACAGCTCCACCAAGAGTTTGATTCAGTTCACGACTGTCGAGTTCAAAGTTGTGGTCGCTACGCTTACTAGTGATTTTAAAGGTCATCCCTTCCTTATAGATTTCCTTCATAATCTCTTGGACAGCAGACTTCAGAACGTCCACTGACTTTTCAATCTTATACACAGGAGAAAAATTTTGAATTCCAAAGACTTGTTTGAGCGATTCTGCAACTGCTGTGTAATCTGCTCCATTGAGGTAAGCGTGGGCACGGTCGCGATCTGCGGTTACCTTAACTTGAGGATAGATAGACAAAACGTCTGAAATATTATTACGAAGTTTATTAATGAAACGCATACGATTTTTGTGTTTGGTTGACAATTCTCCGTATCGAATCATAATTTCTGAATACTGCATAAATGCTCCTATCTTACTTTTCTAGTTTGATTGTAAATTAATTTTAACTTGGTCAAAAACTGCTCGACTTGACTCATATCATTTTCCAAGTCTAGGCTTAGGCGAACAGCTGACTGGGCCTTATCCTTGTCCACTCCCATGGCAATCAAGGTCCCTGCGGGTTTTCCTGCCTTGGACGAACAAGCAGAGGTTGTGGAAATGAAAATATCATAATCTTCAAAGGCATGAACGATGACTTCTCCACGAACCCCCTTAATCCCAAAAGTCAGGATATGAGGGGCAAAGTCTTCCTCATCCGAAAAGACGAAAATGTCTGGATAGTCCAGAAGGGCTTGGCGAATGACTGCCTTCATCTGTCCTGTCTTGCTAGTAAAGAGATCTAACTTTTCCATAACCAAACGAAGAGCTTTGGCTGTCGCTGCAATCCCTGCTACATTTTCAGTTGTCGAACGATAGTCTCGCTCCTGACCACCACCAGTCAACAAAGGCGTAATCTTCTTACCAGACTTGATATAGACAAAGCCAACTCCTCGCACACCATGAAACTTATGGCTCGAAAAGGTTGCAAAATCCACCCGATCCGTCAGGTATTTTTCAGTCGGAATCTTAGCAAGTGCCTGAACTGCATCAACGTGGAAGGAAATAGTCGGCTTATCTTCTAACAGTTTCGAAATAGCCTCAATGGGCTGGATAGAGCCGATTTCGTTGTTAACTGCCATAATGGAGACGAGAGTCGTATCAGGACGTATCAAATCTGCTAACGCTTCAACATCCACAAATCCTTTCTCATCAACTGGAGTAAAATCTATCTCAAAACCTTGACTTTTCAGCCAAAGGGCTGATTCCTTGACTGCTGGATGTTCAATAGCTGACACGATGATGTGCTTGCCAAACTGGGCTTTTTCAAAGGCCACACCCTTGATGACCCAGTTATCCCCTTCTGTTCCACCAGAGGTAAAGAAGATTTCATCACTTTTCTTGCCAATCAAATCTGCAATTTGCTGCCGGGAAGCATCTAAAATTCGTGTTGCTTGGTCGCCCAAACGATGGAGACTAGATGGATTTCCTACAATTTTTGAAGCGACCTGCATATAGGTCTCTAGTGCTTCAGGATAAGGCTTGGTTGTCGCCGAATTATCAAAGTAGATCATGTTTTCTCACGCTTTCTAAAATCACTCCTTCTATTGTATCACGAAAAGAGACCTGCGACAAGAAAGGGAAGTTTCTCTTTTTTTAAGATTTTTTTAAAGAAATGAGGTATAATAAATCATAATCAAAGGAGAGTATCATGTCTAATTATCGTAGAACTTCTAATAAATCAAAAACTGAACACATTAAAAAAGGATTTACTGTCTTTCAAAAAACGATTGCTACCATCGGTAGTATCCTTGGTCTCATCACCGCTACTATCACCATCATGAACGCCATGGATAATAACAAAAACAACAAAAAAGAACCGACGACAACCCAAACAACTGTTGTCAAGGAAATTCAAAAGGAATCCCCTCAGGAAAATACTACACCTAACAAGGACAACACTTCTACTAAAGAAAATACCACGCAAGAAGAAACTTCTCAATCCAATAAAAAAGAGGAGAAAAAAGAAGAACAGAAAACAACAACTCAGGACTCTTCTACACCAGCTACAAATAAAGAAACAAGTGATAATGGAACACAGTCAAATACGACGAGTTCTGAAACTAAAACGAACCAGTAATCACCAAAATAGCTTCTTTCCAAATTTGGAAAGAAGCTATTTTTTTATTGTTGCAATACTTTTCGTGGTTTGGTTCCCTCAGCTGGACCGATAACACCTGCCATTTCGAGTTCTTCCATCAGGCGGGTCGCACGGTTAAATCCAACCGACAAACGGCGCTGAATCATGGAGGCACTGGCTTTCTGCGTCTCGATAACCAGAGCCTTGGCTTCTTCAAAGAGCGGATCGCCACCAGCTTCACCGTCAGAGAAATCTCCTTCATTATCTGGGACGTCTCCTGGATCAAAGCTATCATCATAATCCGCATCAGCCTGCGCCTTGATGAAGTTTACGATGCGTTCAACATCATCATCAGAGATAAAGGATCCTTGCAGACGGACTGGATGATTTTCATCAATTGGTTTAAAGAGCATGTCTCCTCGACCAAGCAGTTTTTCAGCGCCATTCTCATCCAAGATGGTTCGTGAATCTGTTCCCGATGAAACTGCAAAAGCCACACGAGATGGGACATTGGCCTTGATAAGACCAGAGATGACATCGACTGATGGACGCTGTGTTGCGAGAATCATGTGAATCCCTGCAGCACGCGCCTTCTGTCCGAGACGAATGATAGCATCTTCCACTTCCTTGCTAGCCACCATCATAAGGTCAGCCAACTCATCCACAATGACAACAATCAAAGGTAGGGGTATTTGTTTGTACTCAGATTGGCTATTAAATTCCTCGACCTTGGCATTGTAACCAGCGATATTTCGTACTCCAACCTTAGCAAAGAGTTCATAACGGTTTTCCATCTCATCCACCACCTTTTGGAGAGCCTTGCTGGCCTTGCGTGGATTGGTTACAACTGGAATCAAGAGGTGAGGAATGTCATTGTACACCGATAACTCAACCATCTTTGGATCCACCATCATAAACTTGACCTGGTCGGGTCTTGCTTTCATAAGAATGCTCGCGATAATACCGTTAACTGCGACTGACTTCCCTGATCCCGTCGAACCTGCAACGAGTAGGTGGGGCATCTTGGAAAGGTCAAAGGTGCGAGCAGTTCCATTGACAGCCTTACCCAGAGGAATTTCGAGGAGATTTTCTGGTTTAGTTTGAGACTGTTCCCAGAGTTCACGGAAGGAAACGGTCGCAATCTCAGAGTTGGGTACTTCAATTCCGACTAAGGATTTACCAGGGATCGGAGCCTCAATCCGAACATCCTTAGCTGCTAGAGCTAGCGCTAAGTCGTCTGCCAGATTGGAAATGCGGTTAACCCGTACACCGACTGCTGGCTTGACTTCATACTTGGTAACTGATGGTCCTATTTCAGCCCGTTCCACCGTCACCTTGATACCAAAGCTAGCAAAGGTTTCTTCTAGGATTTTGATATTTTCTCGAACAATCTTCTTTTCCTTGGACTGATCTTTGGGTTTATCTGGCGCAAAGAGTTGCAAGCTTGGTAGCTTGTATTCAAGGGCTTCCTTGGCAGAAAAATCAACCTGCACCTCTTCATCCTCAAAGTCTTCTTCCATATCTGGAACGTCAAAATCAGTTTGAGGGAGGATAATCTCCGGTTCGATCCATTCTTCCTCAGGAATTGGGTGGAAATCGTAGTCTGGTACCTCTGATAAGATTTCTCCCGTTTCAGGATCTACAGGAGGAAGCGGTAATGCATCCTGTTCTTCTTGTTCTCTCTGAATTCTGGCGGCTTCTTCAGCTTCTTGACGAGCCTTCTCTTCTTCTCTCTTGATGAAGCGTTCCTGTTTTCTCTGTTCCTGTTTTTCCATGAAGGATCTGAACTGAGCTCCAATAAAGGCTGCAACATCATAAATAGACCAAGGACTAACTAAGAGTGCCCCAACTAGAATCAAGAGAACTCCAATAAAGTACGACCCGATATTGGAGAAAAGAAAGGCTATGGGGATATAAAGTCCAACACCAAGCAGGCCTCCACCAGCGAAGCTAGTCACCCGCATACCAGTCAGGTCCGTCATAACTTGAGACAGGGTCCCTTTTAGAACTGATTGCTCCAAGCCATATTTCCATACCAAGTAGGCCTCAAAAATCAAAAGCAATCCAGCGAAGATACAGAGAAATCCTGACAGAAGTCCCTCTTGCTTGCGGATCCATTTAAAAAGAAAAAGATAGATGAGGAGGCCACCAATGGCCACATAGGCCAAACTTCCGACAACCAGTCGAATGAGATTGTAAAGAGTGACACCTGCTGCACCGAGTTTGAGGGCTGCAATAATCAATAACAAGGCGATTCCTAAGGAAATCAACATCCTCTGGATAGCCTGTTTTCTTTCGAGCTCTGCTTTAGACGGTCTCCGTCTTGTTTTTGTAGTATTCTTGTTTGCCATTCTTTTATTATACCATATTTCACAGCCATTTCGAATAGAGAAAAAGATTGCACCAAATGGTAACAATCTTTCTATTCTAATCCATTTTATGCTTGTGGTTTGCGTAGGTAACCATAAACCACACCACTTACAATTGCGCCAACCAAGACAAATGCAAGGTAGAGAAGGGCATTTGAAGTAAGGGCGATGACGAAGATTCCTCCGTGTGGCGCCATGAGTTTGATTCCAGCAAGACCAACGAGACCACCTGCTACTGCTGAGCCAAGAATGAAGCTTGGAATCGCACGAGCTGGGTCAGCAGCACCAAATGGAATTGCTCCCTCAGTGATAAATGACAAGCCCATGATGATGTTTGTCAAACCAGAGTTACGTTCTTCTTTGGTAAATTTATCTTTGAAAAGAAGGGTTGCGACAAAGATGGCAAGTGGTGGAACCATTCCTCCAGCCATAACTGCTGCCATGGCTACAGAACCACCTGAGGAAACAGTCGCTGCAAGCGTACCTGTACCAAAGACATAAGCCGCTTTGTTGACTGGTCCACCCATATCAACAGCCATCATGCCCCCAAGAACGATACCAAGAAGGACAGCTGAACCTCCCCCAAGACCGCCTAGGAAGTTATTCATAGCAGTGTTGATTTCTGCCATTGGGATGTTGACAGCTAACATAACAAATCCAGTCAAGATTGTTCCAAGAAGTGGCAAGAGAAGGATTGACTTAGCCCCTTCAAGTGAACGAGGAACTTTTACGTATTTCTTGATAGCAAGAACCAAGGCACCTGCGATAAATCCACCAACAAGGGCACCTAGGAAACCAGAAGAGACACCTGCAAGAGTTGAAGTTGCTTCACCACCTGCGGCATAAGGAATTTTACCAAAGGCAAAACCTTCTTTGGCAATAGCACCAGCCACAAAGCCAGCTACCAAACCTGGTTTTTCAGCAATAGAGTAGGCCACATAACCTGCAAAGACTGGAAGCATCAAGCCAAAGGCTGCACCACCGATTTTCATGAACATAGAAGCTAGCTCATGGTAGGATCCGAGATTGCCAAGACTATCTTGTGGCACACCAAAAGCTCCGTCGATTAAGAAGGCAAGGGCAATCATGATACCACCACCAATAACGAATGGCAACATTTGGGATACACCACTCATCAAGTGTTTGTAGAAGGCACCACCGATACTTTGTTTTTCATTAGATGCCGTTGCAGCTTTTGCTCCATTAGCAGCACGATAAACTTCAGCATCTCCTGAAAGAGCCAAGTTGATCAATTCTTCAGTCTTACGGATACCGTCTGCAACTGGACGGTTAACCAAAGGTTTTCCATCAAAGCGGTCCATCTCAACAGCCTTGTCTGCTGCGATGATAACAGCTTTAGCCTTGCGGATGTCCTCTGCAGTCAATTGGTTCCCAACACCGCTAGCTCCGTTTGTTTCAACCTTGATCCCAACACCCATTTCGGCAGCTACTTTTTGAAGAGCTTCTTGGGCCATGTATGTGTGGGCAATACCTGTCGTACAAGCTGTAACAGCTACGATAAAGTCGCCAGATTCATTGGCAGGTGCTTGAACAGGCTCCTCAGCTTTTTCTGAAGCTTGGTCAAAAAGTTCAATAACTTGATCAGCTGATGTTACTTGGCGAAGTTTGTCAGCAAAACCGTCTTTCATCAAGTATTGAGACAATTCTGCCAAGGCAGCCAAGTGAGTATCATTAGCACCTTCTGGAGCTGCAATCATGAAGAAGAGGTCTGTTGGTTGCCCATCCAAGCTTTCATAGTCAACACCCTTGTTTGACTTAGCAAAGAGAACCGTTGCTTCTTTGACAGCAGAGTTCTTGCTATGAGGCATAGCAATTCCGTCACCTAAACCAGTGGAAGTGAGAGCTTCACGCGTTAAGATCCCTTCTTTAAAGGTTTCAAAATCCGTCACGTAACCGTGATCTACCAAACTTTTAATCATCTCTTCGATGACAGCTGTTTTTTCAGTTGCTTGCAAATCCAGCAACATGACATCTTTTCTCAATAGGTCTTGAATTTTCATCGTTTTTCTACCTCAACTTTTTCATATGTTTCTTTAATAAATTCCGCTGTTGCCAAGTCATCCGAGAAGGTAGTTGCTGTTCCACAAGCTACTCCCCATTTGAAGGCCTCTACTGCGTCTTTAGATTTGACAAATTCACCTGTAAACCCAGCAACCATAGAGTCACCAGCCCCGACTGAATTTTTGACTGTTCCCTTGATTGGTTTAGCGAAGTAAGCTCCCTCAGATGTGACAAGAAGTGCACCGTCCCCAGCCATGGAGATAATGACGTTTTGAGCTCCTTTGGCCAGTAACTGACGAGCATAGTTCTCGATTTCATCTAAACTTTCGAGTTTCACTCCAAAGATAGCTCCAAGTTCGTGATTGTTTGGTTTAACCAAAAGTGGCTGGTAGTCCAAACTATCAATCAAGGTCTGTCCTTCAAAGTCACAAACCACTTGCGCACCAGTCTGGCGTGTCAAGGCAATCAAATCTTTGTAGATAACATTACCTAGATTCTTAGCACTTGAACCTGCAAACACCACTGTATCTTCTGCTGTTAAACTAGATAAGATAGCTTTCAATTCTTCTAGCTGAGCCGGTTCGACGGTTGGACCCGTTCCGTTGATTTCTGTTTCTTGGTCTGCTTTGATTTTAACATTGATGCGCGTATCTTCTGCTACTTGGACAAAACGCGTTTCGATTTCCTCTTCTGCCAAAGTATCTGTGATAAATTTACCAGTAAAGCCTCCGATAAATCCAGTCGCAGTATTAGGAATATCCAAGCGTTTCAAGACACGACTGACATTGATTCCTTTCCCACCAGCAAACTTATCATCACTGTCCATACGATTGACACTGCCGACTTGAACTTGGTCCAAGCGCACGATATAGTCTATGGATGGATTAAGTGTGACTGTATAAATCATACTTCTATTACCTCCGTTTTCTTCTTAATAGCCTGCAAGAGCTCATGCCCTTGACTTGTGATGACAATAGCGCGTTTAAGCGGTGCTACCTTGGCAAAGCAAGTTTGACCAATCTTTGACGAATCAACCAAGACATAGGTTTGTTTGGCATTCTCCAAAATAGCACGTTTTACAGCTCCCTCCTCCATATCTGGAGTCGTATAATAACCATCGTCGATACCATTCATCCCAATAAAGGCACGGTCAAAGTGCAATTGATTGATTTGGTTAAGAGCAACACCACCGATACATGCATCTGTTGCCATTTTGACACTTCCTCCAACCATGACAGTTGGAATCTGTTTTTCAACCAACTGAACCGCATGGTGAATGGAGTTGGTCACAACTGTGATATTCTTATTAACCAATTCCTTGATTAAAAAAGCAGTTGTCGTTCCAGCATCGATAAAGATGACATCTTTTTCCTTAATAAGAGAGGCTGCTTTTTGAGCCAGTAGCTTCTTCTCTTGAAGGTTTTTGACAGATTTTTCTTGGATGGTTTCTTCTTCCTGCAAGGAGTGAGGTAGTTCTGCTCCACCATGCACACGGCGAAGCTTGTTTTCCGCCTCCAACTCATCCAAATCTCTTCGTACCGTTGATTCTGATGTTTCTAATAGACTAACCAATTTTTCTAGGGAAACTACATGATGTTGATTTAACTCCTCTAAAATCAGTTGCTTCCGCTCAGTTTTTAACACCAAATCACCTCCTGTTATCGTTTACACTATTCATTCTAGCACATTCTCTACCAAAGTCAAGCACTTTTTATCATTTTCTTTCAAATTCTATCATTTTTCTTATTTCCAGAATTTTTATTGCAAGATAAGTGGCTTTATGGTAGACTATTTGAGTAAGTATTGGAAGATTACTCAAGAGGCTTAAGAGGCCGTGTTGGAAACGCGGTAGACGTGTAACAGCGTGCGTGGGTTCGAATCCCATGTCTTCCGTAGAAAAAAGAAAAACTGCACCTCAATGCAGTTTTTTATCGTTCTAAGAACAATATATAGAAATGAAAGGCTGAGTTATTCTAACAACCACGCCACATTTTTGTACCCTACCCTAGAATCACTTTGATTTCATAAAAAAACAAGTAGTTTATTAAGACTACTTGTTTTTCTTCTAAATCTTGTGATTAGATATTGCTTTTATCTTTTTTATCTGAAGATTTGTCTGTTGATTTATCAGTGGATTTGTTTGAAGATTTATCTGAAGACTTGTCTGTTGATTTGCTCTTAGATTTTGTAGAGTTCTTACGATCAATCTTATCATATCCCTCAGTAGTATCCATTAACTCAGTTGATAAAGTACGATAATCTTCTTGAGAAATCAGCCAGTTTCCATCCTTATCCTTGGTTAGTTTGATTTCTGTATCAAAATCTCCAGTAGTAAGAGGTGTAAGAGCAGCTTCAGCATCTACATCACTGTAGGTAGCAAAATCTTTTCTGAAGAGGTGTTCGTAAATCCAATATGTCACCAATGTTTGGTAACGCTTGATGTCGACGTTTGAACCAGCTTGGTTGTACTTACCTAGGTTATCGATACCACCAATAAGAATTGTTAGAACTTCTCGAATTGATGAAGTCAACCCTTTAGAATGCAACTTCTTAGAGTTAAAAGTAACAGTCGCAGTATTGCCAGATTCATCAACCTTTACATCTTTAACAGTGTAAGAGCCGATATCTTGGAATAACTTGCGTTTCATCTTCAAGAAACCTGAAATGGTTTCTTCTGGAGTTTCTACAGGGAAATCTTTGTGCCATTGTACTGAATAGGTAGATGCAGGTGAAAGACCTTCTTCTTTGATTTTTTCACTTGTTTGCACTGCAAAAATGGCCTCAGTCCATTTTTCATAGGTTTCGCCATAAATTTTCTTAAATCGAGCAGAGTCGCTAGTAAGAACTGAGTCTAAGAGAATCTCAGCATCTTTTGTAACTTTTTCTTTAACTTCTGCAGCTTCATCTTTCTTCTCAACTTGTTCCGTATTCTCCTTGTTATCAGAAGAAGCTTCAGATGACTGATTAGAAAATACAGAACATGCACCCAAGACAACTGTTGAAAGTGCTAAGATACTTAGTAACTTGATCTTTTTCATGTTTCACCTCTTTATGAAAAATTACTCTTGGAGACCACCTCCAAGGATAGTTGTTTAGAAAAACACTGGGTTTATCTAACGGAGAATGGGGGATTCGAACCCCCGCGCCAGTTACCCGACCTAACGATTTAGCAAACCGTCCTCTTCAGCCTCTTGAGTAATTCTCCACTAACACACTAGAATAAATAGGATACAACAAAGGATACAATTTGGAAAAAATCTACTGTATACCTGTTCATAATGGAGCCGGTGGGAGTCGAACCCACGTCCAAACACCTGCTAACATATTTGTCTACAACCATAGGTTATGTATTGTTTTAACAGTCCCTCGACACATAACTCAAGCCTAGGAACTGCGAGTCTATCAATCTCCTATCAAACCACTAGACAAGGCTTGATCGTATCTCGCTAATCATAAGACCTGTCATTGAACACGAGCAATCCAAATCAGGTCACGCCTGCTGGTTTTTAGGCAGCTAGAGCGTAAGAAGTGTTATTTTTTGCAGTTATATTTAACTGAGCGTTTGCGTCGCCACACGGGTTGCAAAATATGCCTCATAATGCCTGTCGAATCCGTAACGACCCCAAGATTATAGAACTATTATAACCTATCTTAATAAAAAATGCAAAATCAAGCCAATTCTTTAGAAAAGATACGTTTTCAAAGCATCTGATAATGCTTGATAACCGGCTACACTTAGATGGAGGCCGTCCGTTGTATAGGATGATTGAAGTTGTCCTTTTGAATCTGTCAAACTATCATAAATCGGTACAAAATCTACCTGCATATAAGCGGATGCTAGAGCCTCATAGGCTTGATTCCATTCTCTGATCTTTTCATTGGTACGAATATATACTGTCTGCTTGTATTCTTCTCCTTCATTGACTGGTAGAATCGAAAGGAGCTTTATTTGTGACAGCGGATAATCTCGGGCAATCGATTGGATTACACCTTCAAGATTATCCAAGGCTTCATTCATGGGAATATCTTTTCCAATATCATTTGTCCCAATTAGGAGAACAATTTGATCGACAGCATCACCATAAAGATGGGCATCCAAATTCTCTAATAACAATCTCGTCTGGTAACCTCGGATGCCTCGATTAACAATCGTCTTGGCAGTCCCGAGTAACTCTTGCAAAGGGTAGTATTCTACAATCGAATCGCCGATAAAAATCATATCTGGTTCTAAAAGAGAAATTTGATTGAGTTCACGATACTTGGTTTGAATCTTTGCTTGCTCTTTTAGAAGCCAATTTTCTAATAACTGTACTGCCACCTTATCCCTCTTTCTCTAACCACTTTTCTAGAATCTGATAAACGCCCCCTTGGCTGTTAGCTGGAGCTAGGGCTGTTGCAACTGCCTTGGCCTCATCATCAGCATTTTCCATAGCATAGGCAATTCCAGCCATCTCCAACATCTCAACATCATTTTCGCTATCACCAAAAGCCATAATTTGTTCTGATGTCAAATCCCAGAGCTTGAGTAATTCTTCCAATCCCCAAGCCTTGTGAACCCCAGCCTGCAGGATGTCGATACAGCCATAACCGCTAGAAACAGCCCTTACACGACCATCAAAGAGGTCATTGATTTCCTGCAAAACTGAACTAGAACGTTCTTCACCAACAACCATGCTCATCTTTAACACTCCACCGAAGAGGTCAGCTTGCAAGTCTTCCACAAAATTCATTCGTTGATAGAATTTTTCAATCATCTCTGGTGTCATAAATTTTTCTAGGTCTGTAAACACAGTCCCTTTCTTGACAAAACCACCCTTCATACCTGTTACAACAAACTGATCTCGGCACTCTCTCCCTTTAAAATGAACTAAAGCCTTGTCAACCATAGCATCATCCCAGGTCTGCGCTTGAATCAGTTTATTGTTTTCAAAAATACGCGCCCCATTGGCAACGACTAGAACTACTCTACTCGCCAAGTGTTCTAGTAATTGCCTCATACGGTGAACTTCATTCCCTGTCGCAATGACAAAACGGATATCCCTTTGATCCAGCTGATCTAAAATCTTTTCCAAGCGGGGCAGATCCAGCTGCCCCCTCGGGTCTAGCAAGGTTCCATCCATGTCTGTTGCAATTAATTTAATCGTCATCTCGTCTCCTTTAGGGCAAGTGCCTACCACTTCAACCCTACATGTTCATTCATTTCTTTATAGGCCGTGTCAATTCGTTCCTTGGTCTCTTCGTCCAACTTGTCACGGTGACTGCCCCCCTCGATGAAGTCCTCTAGGATATAGGTCTGATAGAGGAAGAGCGGATAGCCTTCTGGAGAGTATGTCCCTTTGGGTGTTCGATTGACCCAAGTAGGATGCGCTTTGGCCGTTTCAATCCTAGTCTTGCCATCTTTTTTCTTAATGGTCACATCCATGAGAACACCGCGCTCCGTCCACTTGGCATTTTCCTCATCTTGCATGGTTTCAATACGTTGATTTGAGAGGAAATTCCCCATGGAGTAGATGATCAATTTTTTGTCACCATCTTTTTCAACTGTCTCAGCAGGTTCAACGACGTGAGGATGCCCTCCAAAGATAATATCTGCTCCCCAGTCAATCATCTTATGGTACAGTGTTTTCTGTTCTTCCGTTGGTTCTAGCTGGTACTCAATTCCCATCTGAGGCATGATGACAGTAATATCCGCCTCCTTCTCTGCACGCTCGATTTCTGCCTTCATCTTATCTTCATTCAAATCAGAAAGATAGCGATTATAGTCCTCTTGAGAGATATACTGCTCAATGCCATTAAAACCGTAGGAATAGGCCAGGAGAGCTACCTTGATACCATTGACTTCCTTGATGACTATAGGGGCTTGGTCACGGGATTCATGTGTATAGACTCCGATGGGTGTCATTCCAGCCTTTTCAATAGCTTGAGCCGTTGAAACCACCCCATCAATTTGAGAATCCAAAATATGATTATGAGCCAAGTCTAGAACTTGGTAGCCTGCATCCTTGATCGCATCCATGACTTCCCCTGGTGCATTAAAGAGAGGATAACCTGCCAAATAGTGGTCCTTGTTCACCGTTCCTTCAAAGTCACCAATCACCAAATCCGCTTGCTTGAGCCAAGGTTTTACATACTCAAAATTTTCATGGAAATCATAGGTTCCATCTTCTTTAAGAGCTGTTCGGTAGATGGGGATATGATAAAGAAGGTCACCATTTGCCATGATACGCGCCGTCGTTTCACCAGACTGATCTTCCTTGGATTGACCAGATGTACTTGCAGAATCAATAGTTTGACTACTAGGACTCGTTCCCTTACTACTTTGTACTGCTCGAACTAATAAGTTCCCCCCCATGGATAAGGCAACTGCAAGCAATAACACAATAATAAACTGGGCATTGGTCCAGGATTTATAATTCCGAAAGAAATCCACACTAGTTCTCCACACCCCATAAAGAGAGCCCTGAGACCGTCTATCTTGTCGCTTTTCCATCTTTATTCCCCTTGCTTTTACTGCGAGTCTTTTCTTTTATTATACCACAGACAAAAGAGGAATACCGTTTATTATATTATTTTTTAGGAACTTCTGCGACTTTCTTTCTAACCTATTTTGTGTTATCATGTAGAGGTAATGAAAGGAGAGAAAATGTCTGCAATAGAACGTATTACAAAAGCTGCTCACTTAATTGATATGAACGATATTATCCGCGAGGGGAATCCGACGCTTCGCGCAGTTGCTGAGGAGGTCACTTTCCCACTGTCTGACCAGGAAATCATCCTTGGCGAAAAGATGATGCAATTCCTCAAACATTCCCAAGATCCTGTTATGGCTGAGAAAATGGGGCTCCGCGGTGGTGTTGGATTGGCTGCTCCCCAACTCGATATCTCAAAACGCATTATTGCCGTTTTGGTCCCAAATATTGTAGAAGAAGGTGAAACTCCTCAGGAAGCCTACGACTTGCAAGCCATTATGTACAATCCAAAAATCGTCTCTCACTCTGTTCAGGACGCTGCTCTTGGCGAAGGAGAAGGTTGTCTTTCTGTTGACCGAAATGTGCCTGGCTATGTTGTCCGTCATGCCCGTGTCACTGTTGATTACTTTGACAAGGATGGCGAAAAACACCGAATCAAGCTCAAAGGTTACAACTCTATCGTTGTCCAACATGAAATTGATCATCTAAACGGAATCATGTTTTACGATCGTATCAATGAAAAAGATCCATTTGCTGTCAAAGATGGACTCCTCATCCTTGAATAAAGAAAATCCCGTTGCAAGACGGGGTTTTGTGTTATAATAGAGGCATGAAAACAAATGATATTGTCTATGGCGTCCACGCCGTTACAGAAGCCCTCCTTGCAAACACTGGAAATAAACTTTACCTCCAAGAAGATCTTCGAGGTAAGAATGTTGAAAAAGTCAAGGAACTGGCTACAGAAAAGAAGGTATCCATTTCTTGGACTTCAAAAAAATCCCTGTCTGAGATGACTGAAGGCGCTGTCCACCAAGGTTTTGTTCTACGAGTGTCCGAATTTGCCTATAGTGAGCTGGATCACATCCTTGCAAAAACACGTCAAGAAGAAAATCCACTTTTATTGATTCTGGATGGTCTAACTGACCCTCATAATCTGGGTTCAATCTTGCGAACAGCTGATGCGACCAATGTTTCAGGAGTCATTATCCCCAAACACCGTGCTGTCGGAGTGACTCCTGTCGTTGCCAAAACGGCCACAGGTGCTATTGAGCATGTACCGATTGCCCGAGTGACCAACCTTAGTCAAACCCTAGACAAACTAAAGGCTGAAGGCTTCTGGACCTTTGGAACGGATATGAACGGTACTCCTTGCCACAAGTGGAATACAAAAGGGAAAATCGCCCTCATCATCGGAAATGAAGGAAAAGGCATCTCCAGCAACATCAAAAAACAGGTCGATGAGATGATTACCATTCCCATGAATGGGCATGTTCAAAGTCTCAATGCCAGTGTGGCTGCAGCCATTCTCATGTACGAAGTTTTCCGAAACCGACTATAAAAAAGTTTCCAATCAAGTGATTGGAAACTTTTTTCTTAACTATGTTCTGTAATAAATTTGTAAGCTTCTTGACCAGCGATAGCCCCATCTCCAACTGCTGTTGTTACTTGGCGAAGGTCTTTCTGGCGAACATCTCCAACTGCAAAGATACCGTCAACGGCAGTTTTCATGTGATTATCTGTTACAATCCAGCCTGCCTGGTCTTGAATATTCAATTCTTTAACAAAATCGCTAACAGGATCCAAACCGACATAGATAAAGACACCACCGAAGGCTTGCTCTGTCACTTGACCCGTTTTTACATTTTCAAATACGACAGATTCTACTCGGTTTTCACCTTTGATTTCCTTGACAACAGAATCCCAGATAAAGTTGACTTTCTCATTTGCAAAAGCACGGTCTTGCAAAACCTTTTGGGCACGAAGTTCATCTCGACGGTGAACAATAGTGACGGACTTGGCAAAGCGAGTTAAGAAGAGAGCTTCTTCTACCGCTGAATCTCCACCACCGACTACGAGCAAGTCTTGGTCACGGAAGAAAGCTCCATCACAGACCGCACAGTAAGAAACACCACGACTGTTCAGTTCTTCTTCTCCGGGAACTCCCAAAAGACGGTGTTTAGAACCAGTTGCTACAATGACAGTACGGGTTTCGTAAACTTGATCATCAGTGATTACCTTCTTATAGTCACCCTGGTCTTCAATATTTTCAACATAGCCATAAAGATGCTCCACTCCAAGGTTTTCAAGTGGTTCAAACATCTTTTCAGCTAATTCAGGTCCACTGATGTTGGCATAACCTGGATAGTTTTCAATATCAGATGTGTTATTCATTTGCCCGCCTGACAGACCACCTTCAATCAAAGCCACTTTCAGATTGCTTCGAGCAGCATATAAGGCAGCGGTCATTCCCGCAGGTCCAGCACCGATAATAATCGTATCGTACATTTCGATTCCTTCTTTCTTGTTGTAACTATCTTTATTCTAACTCATTCTTGCTAGTCACGCAAGGATTATGCCTTGAAAACCAAGAGCAAACTCATGACGGCAAAGGATAACACCGGAATGACCAAAACTCCAATCATAATCATATCATAGAGATGGGCTTGGCGAGCTTTGGCTGTCTTGTCCACACCAGACATAGCTCTCAATCCAATCCAAATCCCCAGAAAAATCACGACAAGGATGGTCGTTAAGATCAAACTCTCGAAATACAAAGAAAATAGATGCAGTAGCATGATCTCTCTCGTTTCTATCTTTTTTAAAGAGTAAACTCAGCTAGTCCAACTAACTGAGTTTTCCTTTTTCTATTATATCAAATATAAGTCCGTTTGTAACTAGCAAAGAATTCTTTTGTCCGTTCTTCTTTCGGATGATTGATGATTTCATCCGGTGTGCCAGACTCGATGATTTTCCCTTTATCTAGGAATAAAACCTTGTCTGCCACTTGGGCTACAAAAGACATATCGTGACTGACCAAAATCATGGTCTGACCTGACTTGGCAGCATCTGCAATAGACTTTTCTACTTCTCCGACCAACTCTGGGTCGAGGGCTGAAGTGGGTTCGTCCAAGAGCAAAACATCTGGTTTCATAGCAAGCGCACGCGCGAGGGCAACCCGTTGCTTTTGTCCACCTGATAAATGGCGAGGATAATGGTTTTCACGATCAGAAAGACCAACCTTGGCCAACTCTTCCTTAGCGATTTTTGTTGCTTCCTCGTCCGATAATTTTTTAACGACAATCAAACCTTCCTTGACATTGTCAAGAGCAGTTCGGCGTTCAAACAAATTAAACTGTTGGAAAACCATAGATAACTTGCGACGAAGGGTTAGGATCTCTTCTTGGCTAATCTGAGAAAAATCAACTTTAAAATTGTCAATCTGAATCGTTCCACTATCTGGAGTTTCAAGGTAATTCAAACTACGAAGAAAGGTTGATTTCCCAGCTCCAGATGAACCAATCAAAGCCACTACCTCACCTTTTTGAATATCCAAGTTCAGATGATTCAAGACTGTCTGTCCTGAAAAGGATTTGCTTAAATTCGAAATCTTAATCATTAACGAAGGTCTCCTTTCACATCTGTAGACACTGTATCCGGCGCTGAGATAGCCATTTTTCTCTCGATGAAACGGCCGAGGCTTTCAATTCCGATATTGACTACCCAATAAACAAGGGCAACGGAGATGAAGCGCTCAAAATAGCGATAATCAGCTCCACCTAAAATCTGAGCTTGGGCAAAGACCTCCACAACACCTGCACTAAAGGCTAGAGAAGTTCCCTTGGTCAAACCGATAAGGGAGTTAATCAAAGTCGGTGTCGCAACTACCGCCGCATTTGGAATAATCACGCGACGATAAACTTGCGCTCGCGTCATACCCAAACTGCGTGCCGCCTCAATTTCACCTGGATTAACAGAAAGGATGGCCGCACGAATCGTTTCACTTGCATAAGCCGCCTCATTAAAAGCAAAGGCCACAATCGCAAAAAGCGCTGCTGGAATCGCATTGATATTGAGACCAGTTCCCCATTGTTGGTTGATAGCTTTCAGTGCTAAAGGAATTCCGTAGTAGGTCAACATAAGTTGAACTAGGATTGGGGTACCTTTTAAGAAGCTGACGAAAAAGGCCTGCAAGGGATATAAAATCTTAACACGATTGATCTTAACAATGGCAAAAATTAGGGCAAGTAGCAAACCAAAGAGTGCACCTCCAAGCGTCAACATCAAGGTTGTAGGCAGTTGTTGGACAATCCTTGGAATTCCATCAAAGACCGAACGCAAACTAAAGAGCTTACCATCCGGAATGAGTTGCATCAAACTTTGGTACCAATCTGATGCTAAAAATGTTGTAACAGTCATAAAAACATCCTCTCCTGATAATGATTCATTCTATCATACTTCTGCTCGCAAGCAAATTATTTGCTACGGGCTGCTCAGACTTTGTCTATCTTCTAGTTTATCACACTTTAAAACAGGGAGGCTATATATTTTACCTATCAAGGAGATAAATAAAAACTATCTCAAACCTAAGTTCTCATAGGTCTTTCTATAGCCAATTTGTTTAACAGCACCATTCTCCACCAAAATTGGACGTTTCAATAACATACCATCACTCGCTAGAAGCTTGGCTGCTTCTTGTTTTGACAAACTTCCCACCTTATCTTTCAAGCCCAGTTCGCGGTATTTGATCCCGCTGGTATTGAAAAATTGTTTCACTTCAAAACCGGAAGTTTCCAACCAGTTCAAAATCACGTCTTCACTTGGTGTTTCTTCTACGATGTGGACATCTTGGTATTCCAGTCCAAGTTGATCTAATTCATTTTTTGCTTTCTTACAAGTTGAACATTTTGGGTATTCGATAAATTCTAACATCTTCTTTTCTTTCTATTTTTTATTTTCTTGAAATGCTGCACCTTCATGTTGCAAGAGCCAGGCTTTCTTTTCGACTCCCGATGCATAGCCTGTCAGACGATTGCCTGACCCCAGCACACGATGACAGGGTACGAGTATGGACCAAGGATTACGCCCCACTGCTCCGCCAATCGCTTGGGCAGAAGCCACTTGCAAGTCTTGAGCTATTTGTCCGTAAGTTACTGTTTGACCATAAGGAATGGCCTGTAAGTAAGCCCAGACCCGCTTTTCAAAATCTGTTCCAATAGGAGCCAAAGGTAAGTCAGATAGGTCCTGAACACTGCCTTCGAAATAGGTATCTAAATAGGAAATAACTTGCTCTAATACAGGATGGCTATCAACTTCTTCTATCGTTTCATCCCCTAATCCCCTCTCAAAATGAGTTTGGTCCTGTACCCAAATTCCATACAGATATTGCTCGTCAGCAACTAAGGATAAGGTTCCAATTGGCGACGGGTAGAACATTTTTGCGTACTTATTCTGCTTCATTTTTTTAATTTCTGATAGGCCAAACGTTCCCCATCAACTGGAACCTTACCGACCCGTTGGAAGCCTAGCTTTTCAAAAATATGCTGCATGGTCTTGTTTTCCGCATGCGTATCTGAACGAAAATCTAGATAATCAAAACCTTCAATCAAGCCTTCTAGGAAAGTCTGAGCAACACCTTGTCCTTGGACATCTGCTGCCACAGCGATACGGTGAAAGACCAAATATTCTGATTCTCCCCCCTGCCAACTCCCTTCATAAATGGCTTCATAGGCTTCCTCTGGGCTCTTGGTCACAGCAGCATAAGCTAGCAGTTCTCCTTCTTCCAAGGCCACATAGGCTTGGCCTGAGATGATATCATCAATAATGATATCTGCATTTGGATAGCCATTTTGCCACTGGTCACTACCAGACTCAGCTAAGCACTTTTTGGCATCCTCCATCACCTGCATAATCGCATCTACTTCGTTTGGAAAAGCTAAACGAATCTCCATCTTTTCCCCTCATTTCTAACTATTTTCTCTCATCATAGCATAATTTAAAGCTTTCTACAAGCAGTTGAAACTTGACTTTTGTTTTTAATTATTTTATAATCTAGTTATCAAAACTAGATAAAAAGGAGTTGGAAATGAATTCTAACTTTTCCTACCCAAAATGGGAAGACATTCCAAATATTGACCTCTATCTGGATCAGGTTTTGCTTTATGTCAATCAGGTCTGTGCCCCTATCTCTCCAGATAAAGACAAGGGACTAACAGCATCCATGGTCAATAACTATGTCAAACATGGTTACCTGACAAAGCCAGACAAGAAAAAATACAAACGCAAACAGATCGCCCGTTTGATTGCCATCACCACTCTCAAGTCTGTCTTTTCGATCCAAGAAATCGCTCAGACCCTTAATACTCTGCAAACTCAAGCGAGCTCAGACCAGCTCTACGACGCTTTTGTGGACTACATGAACCATGGGGTTGATCCAGAAAATCCTATTATCCAAACTAGCTGTCAAACGGTTAAACTCTATCATCAAACTCTAGACTTAATCCTTATCAAAGAAGAGGAGGAAATCCAATGAACACCAGCCTAAAGCTCAGTAAAAAACTCAGTTTTGGAGAGGAGATTGCTAATAGCGTGACCCATGCTGTAGGTGCCGTTATCATGCTCATCCTACTCCCTATTTCATCCACCTATAGTTATGAAGCACATGGATTTTTATCATCTTTTGGTGTTTCTATCTTTGTTATCAGTCTCTTTCTCATGTTCCTCTCGTCAACCATTTACCACTCTATGGCCTATGGTTCGACCCACAAATACGTCTTACGAATCATCGACCATTCTATGATTTACGTAGCTATCGCAGGCTCTTATACGCCGGTCGTCTTGACTTTGATGAATAACTGGTTTGGCTATCTGATCATTGCCATTCAGTGGGGAACGACCATCTTTGGCATCCTCTATAAAATCTTTGCTAAAAAGGTCAATGAGAAATTCAGCCTTGCCCTTTACCTGATTATGGGCTGGTTGGTTCTGGCTATCATTCCTGCCATTATCAGTCAAACAACGCCAATTTTCTGGAGTCTCATGGTAACTGGCGGACTCTGTTATACAGTTGGAGCTGGATTTTACGCTAAGAAAAAACCTTATTTCCACATGATTTGGCATCTCTTTATCCTAGCGGCGTCTGCACTCCAATATATTGCCATTGTTTATTACATGTAAAAAAGTTGAGAATCTTTTCTCAACTTTTTTCTTTACACATATTGATAAAGTACTGGTGCAAGCCAACATCATCTGTCAATTCTGGATGAAAAGAAGTTACCAGCATATTTTTTTCTTGGGCTGCAACGATTTGATCATCAACTGTTGCTAAAACTTCTACACCCTCTCCAACACTGCTGATAATCGGTCCACGGATAAAGGTCATGGGAATCTGACCAACTCCCTTACATTCTGCCTCTGTATAGAAGCTTCCTAGTTGGCGCCCATAAGCATTGCGCTCAACCACTATATCCATAGTCGCTAGATGACTTTCTTCCTGAGAAGTGATTTCCTTAGCCAGCAAAATCAATCCCGCACAAGTTCCAAAGACTGGTAGTCCAGAAAGAATGGCTTCTCGGATGGGAAGCAGCATCTGCTGGTCACGCAAGAGCTTGCCCATGGTTGTAGACTCACCGCCAGGCAAAATCAAACCGGACAAGTCACTCTGATATTTCTGAAAATCATCTAAATTTCTGATTTCGACACTAGCGACTCCTAGTTTATCTAGCACTTTTGCATGCTCTTCAAAGGCTCCCTGCAAGGCTAATATTCCGATTTTCATCTATTTCCCTCGCTCAGCCATGAGAATTTGGATTTCATTCTCATTAATTCCAACCATAGCTTCCCCTAGGTCTTCAGAGATTTGAGCCAGAATTTGAGGATTTTGGTAGTTGGTTACGGCCTTAACAATAGCACTTGCTCGTTTAACAGGGTCTCCTGATTTGAAAATACCTGAACCAACAAAGACACCCTCTGCCCCCAATTGCATCATCAGCGCAGCATCTGCTGGTGTTGCAACACCTCCAGCTGCGAAGTTTACAACTGGCAATTTTCCATGTTCATGAACGTATTGAACCAATTCTATAGGGACTTGCAAGTCCTTAGCAGCTACATAAAGTTCATCTTCGCGTAGATTTTGAATGCGACGAATTTCCTGATTCATCATACGCATATGGCGAACGGCTTGAACGATGTCACCTGTCCCCGGTTCTCCTTTTGTCCGAATCATGGAAGCACCTTCAGCGATACGACGCAAGGCTTCACCCAAGTCCTTAGCTCCACAGACAAAAGGAACTTGAAATTCCTTCTTATCTACATGGAAACGATCGTCTGCTGGAGACAGCACTTCACTCTCATCGATATAGTCAATCTCAATAGCCTCTAAAATCTGAGCTTCAACAAAATGCCCAATTCTGACCTTGGCCATCACTGGAATGCTGACCGCTTCTTGGATTTCCTTAATCATCTTTGGATCGCTCATACGGGAAACCCCACCAGCTGCACGAATATCAGCTGGAATCCGTTCCAAGGCCATAACAGCTGCCGCACCAGCAGCCTCTGCGATACGAGCCTGTTCAGGGTTTTGAACGTCCATGATAACCCCACCTTTGAGCATCTGTGCCAAGTTTTTATTTAGTTCATAACGATTTTCAGTCATTTCTTAATCCTCATCATTTGTATTGGTAGCTACCATTTCATTTTAAGCCAGATTAGAATGAAGTACAAGATAAAAAAAGGATAATTGTATGGGTACAGATTGATACTCAATGAAAATCAAAGAGCAAACTAGGAAGCTAGCCGCAGGTTGCTCAAAGCACTGCTTTGAGGTTGTAGATAAGACTGACGAAGTCAGTTACATATATCTACGGCAAGGCGAAGCTGACGTGGTTTGAATTTGATTTTCGAAGAGTATAACTAAAAAACTATCTGACCTTAACTTAAGGCCAGATAGCTTAGCTATTATTATTTTTCAGCTGTAAGTGCAGCCATTGTGATGTAATTGTATGGTTTGTTGAAATGTGGCAAGAAGAATAGGTCTGTCAAGGCCAATTTATCAATGGTTACATGCTCTTGGATAGCAAGTGAGAACATGTGGATTCCCATACTGATAGCAGCATCATGTGACACCATTTGTGCACCAAGGATTTCGCGGCTGTCTTTGTCAAAGACAATCTTGATGGCAACTTCGTGGTTGTCATGTTTGATAAATTCTGGTTTTTGAAGATCGTTAAAGCCTGTTTCAGTTGCATTATAGCCTGCAGCTTTGGCTTTTTCAAGAGTCAAACCAGTCGAAACCATGTGAAGACCGTAGATAGAGATACCATTTGATCCTTGAACTCCGATTCCTTCCAATTCATGTCCACAAGCGTTATAAGCACCAACGATACCAGTACGTACAGCGTTAGATGCAAGAGCGATGTAGCTTGTATCTTTACGTGCATTGTCATAAACAGTTGCACAGTCACCAACAGCGTATACACCTGGGATAGATGTTTCTTGTTTCTTATCTACAAGGAAGGCACCATTGCGGAAGAGTTCAATCTTACCGTCAGCAAGAGCTGTATTTGGACGGAAACCAACAGCAAGAACCACCATATCTACATCAAATGTTTCTTTGTCTGTTACCAAGCGTTCAACTTTACCATCACCTTGGATGGCTTTAACTGTTTGACCAAGAGCCAAGCGGATGTTGTGGTCTTCCAAGTTCTTCGCCATCATTTGAGTGAAGTCTTTGTCATAGTAGCCGTTCAAGACTGTGTCTACGATATCGACAAGCACTACTTCTTTTCCAAGACGCTCGAAAGCTTCGGCAAGTTCAACACCGATATAACCACCACCAACAACGGCAATGCGCTCAAGGTGTTTGCTCTTGTCTTCAAGTTTCTCAATAACTTCTTCAGCGTTTTGGTACAATTTAACAAATTGTACATTTTCAAGAGTTGCTTTGAATTCGCGGTTGCCCTTAACGATTTCAACACCTTCGATTGGAGGCAAGATTGGAGTTGAACCAGTTGCAAAGATCAATTTATCATAAGACTCTTTGTGTTCTTTACCTTCAACTTCTGCTGTCACAACTTTGTTATCGTAGTCAATTGAAAGAACTGGTGAGTTCATGTAAACTTTAGCACCTTTTGCTTCCAATTTTTCTTTATCAGAGTAGAAGAGACCTTCTGGGCCATCAATTTGTTCCCCGATCCAAAGCGCCATTCCACAACCAAGGAATGAAATATTTGAGTTTTGGTCAAATACTACGATTTCGTTCTCATGTCCGAAGTTGTCCAACATGGTATTAATACAAGCTGTACCAGCGTGGTTAGCACCAACTACAACGATTTTACTCATAGAAAAATTCCTACCTTTAATTTTTGATTTACCTTCCTAGTATATCATTTACTGTTAGCGTTTACAAGATATTTGCTCAGAATTCTCTTTTTTTCAGAAAAAAATACACTTAACATTGATAAATCCAATTTTTCTATCGTTTTCATATTAATTTTGAGCATATTTCTTGACTTTTTGTCAAAATTCATTTGTGAAAACGCTGACTTTATGATATGCTAGATACATGGAAAGAAAATGTAAGGGGTTTAATTTTTCTTTAACGACCTTATATTGAATGATTTCCTATAAAGAGAAAGGAGCTGGTAGCTTGCCTCTTCATTCACGTTCTGAACGGCTAATGGGAACAACTATCACGATTTCATTAGTAGATGAACAGGCTGATTGCCTACTTCAAGGAGCCTTTGATTTACTCAAGGAGCTCGAATACCGCTTCAACGCCAATAGTCAAGAATCCGAACTGATGGAAATCAACTACCAGGCTGGAATCGTACCTGTTAAGGTTCATCCTGACCTGTTTGAACTGATTGCTCTTGGACTTGAGCATAGCCTAGCACCATCTAGCCATCTCAATATCAGTATTGGTCCCTTGATTCAAACCTGGCGAATCGGATTTGCAGATGCACGGCTTCCAGACTTTAAAGAAATCGAAGCTGTCTTGCCTCTAGTTGACCCCCATTTTATCAAGTTAGATCCCTCTGGCTCTACTGTCTTTTTAGAGAAGAAAGGAATGAAGCTTGATTTAGGTTGTTTAGCTAAGGGCTATAGTGCAGATAAGGTTGCCCAGTATTTGAAAGAACACGGTGTCACCTCTGCCTTGATCAATCTCGGAGGTAATATCCTCACCATCGGGAATAACCAAGCCAAAGAAGGGAAAGCCTGGCAGATTGGGATTCAAGATCCGCGAAATCCTCGTGGCAATCATCTCCTAACTATCCCTGCTTCTAACAAATCCGTTGTCACTTCAGGTATCTATGAACGCCACCTGACAGTAGATGGAAAAGACTATCACCATATCTTTGATAGTAAGACAGGATTCCCTGTCGAAACTGATCTCGCTAGCCTGACGATTGTCTCTGATAAATCCGTTGATGGTGAGATATGGACAACACGCCTTTTCGGAGAGCGAAGCGCTTCTATCCTCTGGCAAGTCGAAAGTATAGATGGTATTGAAGCCATCCTCATCGACAAAGAGGGACGCCTTGCATGTTCTTCAGGCCTTCAAAATTGTATTATGTAAAAAGAGAAAGGAAATCTCATGCTAAAACTTATTGCCATTGTTGGAACGAACTCTAAACGTTCTACAAACCGCCAATTGCTCCAATACATGCAAAAACACTTTGCGGATAAAGCTGAAATTGAACTCGTTGAAATCAAGGATATCCCTGTTTTCAACAAACCAGCAGATAAGCAACTTCCAGCTGAAATTCTTGAAATTGCAGCTAAAATTGAAGAGGCTGATGGTGTGATTATCGGTACTCCTGAGTACGACCACTCTATCCCTGCAGTTTTAATGAGTGCTCTTGCTTGGCTATCTTACGGTATCTACCCACTTTTGAACAAACCAATCATGATCACTGGTGCTTCTTACGGTACACTTGGTTCCTCTCGTGCCCAATTGCAACTTCGTCAAATCTTGAACGCTCCTGAAATCAAGGCAAATGTTCTTCCAGATGAATTCTTGCTCTCACACTCCCTTCAAGCATTTAACCCAAGTGGTGACTTGGTTGACCTTGATGTCATCAAGAAATTGGATGCCATCTTTGATGACTTCCGTATCTTTGTGAAGATTACTGAAAAATTGCGCAATGCACAAGAATTGCTTCGCAAAGATGCAGAAGAATTTGACTGGGAAAATTTGTAAGATAGGAGACCGAAAGAATGAAATTTGTTGGACTTGTTGGATCAAACTACGATCAATCATATAACCGCAAACTCTTGGAATTTATTCGTCGCAATTTCAAATTCAAATTTGAATTAGAAGTCCTTGAAATCGACGAAGTTCCGATGTTTAACCAAGACGAAAAATGGGACGAAAGCTTCCAATTGCGTTTCTTGTATAACAAGATTACACGTGCTGATGGTGTCATTATCGCCACTCCTGAGCACAACCACACTATCTCAGCTTCACTTAAATCTGTACTCGAATGGCTTTCATACGAAGTTCATCCATTTGAAAACAAGCCTGTTATGATTGTAGGTGCATCATACTATGACCAAGGAACATCACGTGCCCAAGTTCACCTTCGTAAAATCCTTGATGCTCCAGGTGTCAATGCCTACACACTTCCAGGTAACGAATTCCTTCTTGGTAAAGCTAAGGAAGCTTTTGATAACAACGGAAATATCACCAACGAAGGAACTGTTAAATTCCTTGAAACTTGCTTAGATAACTTTGTAAAATACGTAGGAGTCGTTTCGAAATTGAAAAAACCAAAACCAATCGAACCAGAAGACTTGGATTGTGGAAAACCAATTGCTACAACCATTACAGAAGTTGACCCTGACGATCCAGAATGGGTAGAAAAAGTTGCAGCAATCACTGGTGCTGTTTCTGGTGATACCTATGTCAAATTAGACCACGGTATCCTGACCGTTAACCAAATCGATATGTTCTTGAAAGCTATGCCATTTGAATTGACATACGCTGACGACAACAACCAATTCCTCTATTACAACAACGCTCACCAAGATCCAGACACTATGTTCGCTAAACGTGTACCACCTCAATCAGGTAGCCGTATGTCGACTGTTCATGGTTCTCTTCCACCAGCACGTATGAAGAACGTAGAGTGGGTTATCGGAACACTTCGCAACGGAAACCAAGAATACGTCCGTACGATCGTTCCAGGTTCTCCTGCAGGTGTCATCAACACCCACAACTACCAAGCAATGTACTATCCTGATGGATCATACGCTGGAATCAATGAAATTGTCTTTAACTTCCAACCATGGCTTGACTGGTACCTAAAAGAGACTGGTCAACGTTTGGTGGGTGGTAGCGGACCATTTGCTCCTGCTGCTGGAGGTCATGGAGACGCCGATGCTACTTCTGGCGCTTCTGATTCAGGGGATGCTGGAGGCCACGGTGGTGACGCTGACGCTACATCTGGCGCAAGCAACTAAGAAACCAAAAAGGAGCCTAGTGGCTCCTTCTTTTTTGTTGTTATCAAAAAAGGGTTTTGTATATCATCTACAAAACCCTTGAATTTTATGAATTTGGATCATCAAGACTACGGCCGTGCAAACCTTTTTCACGTTGTACTTGACGTAGTTTTTCTGGTGTAACGTCATTTCCTTCCTCGTCCACAATTTTGATTCCTTCAATGTGGTGGCGAACAGAACGACGATAGCCTTCGATGTACTCCTCACGAAGTTTAGCTTGTTCCACTTTTTCAGCAGAAGTTAAGCCTTCTGTTTTTTTCTTTTTGGCAAGCTCGTTAATGCGATCAATTTTTTTAGGATCCATGTTTCTCTCCTTTATGATAAGATTTAATCCGTTTACCAGATTTTATTTGGTATTGATTTGGTTGAAACGTGCAAGTTTAGCTGCTTTCTTGGTTAATTGCGACAAGATAGCCAAGCGATTTTGTCGGACAGCCTGGTCTTCAGCCATTACCATGGTATTTTCAAAGAAAGCATCAATAACTGGGCTAAGCGCAAAGAGTTGTTCTAATTGCTGACTTGCAGTACCTGACAAAACAAGTGATTCTACGGCTTCTACCAAGGCTTTCTCTTCTTCATTCTCAAAGAGAGCAGGATCAACAGTATCAGTTCCTTCGGCTTTTTCAGCCAAGTTGAAAGCACGTGAGAGGGATTCGACAGATGGTTTGAAGTCTTCTTTCTTGCTTGCTTCGACAAGAGCACTTGCTGCTTCCAGCATATCCGCCACAACAAAGTTTGAACTTGCAAGGACTGCTTCCTTGATATCTTTTGGAGTAGAACCCATCATCTTATCAACACGAGCCTTGATAAAGTCCATGACCTCTGCTTTATTTTCATAAGTCAAGCTGTCAAATTTCAAAGTATAAAGACTATCAATCAACTCATCCATAGCAATATGCCAACCAAAAGCATCCAAGATACGAACCACACCTTGCGTCGCACGACGAAGGGCATAAGGGTCATTAGAACCTGATGGAATCAAGCCTACTGAGAAGAAACTCAAAATCGTATCCAATTTGTCTGCAATGGCTAGAATGGCTCCCACCTTACTCTCTGGAAGAGCTCCGTCAGCAGCTGTCGGCATGTAGTGTTCACGAATAGCAGCCGCAACTGCTGGAGTTTCCCCAGCAAGGAGGGCATATTTCTCACCCATAATTCCTTGGAGCTCATCAAACTCACCAACCATACCTGTCAACAAGTCAAACTTGTAAATAGCTGCTGCACGAGCTAGGTCAACTGTTTCATCCACTGACAAGCCAGCTTTTTCTGCCAAGAGAATGGCAATCTGCCCCGTACGAATCATATGTTCACGAAGAGAACCAATCTTTTCATGGAAAGTGACGTTGTTTAATTTTTCAACAAGGTCAGAAATGACCAATTTTTGGTCTTCACGCCAGAAGAATTCTCCGTCC
Organism: Streptococcus sp. 1643; assembly: GCF_006228325.1. Classification (NCBI taxonomy): domain Bacteria; kingdom Bacillati; phylum Bacillota; class Bacilli; order Lactobacillales; family Streptococcaceae; genus Streptococcus; species Streptococcus sp. 1643. The sequence goes on along the minus strand of NZ_CP040231.1, from coordinate 613,942 downwards.
TCCAAGCGGGCTACCAAGACTTTTTCATTTCCCTTGATGACATTTTCCAAATGCTCAGCGTTTCCGTTACGAACAGAAATAAAGTTTGGCAAGAGTTTACCTTCTTGATCACGAACAACGAAGTAACGTTGGTGTTCCTTCATCGAAGTCACCAAAACTTCTTCTGGAACGTCAAGGTATTTGGCATCAAAACTTCCCATGAAGGCAGTTGGGTATTCAACCAAATTCAAGACTTCATTAAGCAAATCAGCATCAATTTCGATACGTACCCCATGTTCAGCTTCGATTGCCTTGATTTGGTCAACAATCATTTGCTCACGTTCACGTGGATCTGCGATTACAAACTGAGCACGAAGGTCTTCTTCATAGCTCAAAGCTGACTGAATCTTGGTTTCTTGTCCCAAGAAACGATGACCGCGACTCACACGATCGCCCTTGATATCAAGGAAATCCAAATCAAACTCTTCTTCATCTAAAAGAACTGTCAAAGTGTGTACAGGGCGGATGTATTCAAAGGTATTGTTAGCCCAGTGCATGCTGACAGGGAAAGTCAAGGACTTCAAGACATCTACAACACCTGGTACTATGGTTTCAACTGCTTGACCCACTTCTTCCTTGGTAACATAGACATATTCTTCACCCTTGATTTCACGGAATTCAATATCTTCAACTGTCAAGCCTTTTCCACGGACAAATCCTTGAGCTGCTTTGGTGAAGTTTCCATCACTATCCAAGGCAATTTTCTTTGCTGGTCCCTTGAAATCTTCGGTCAAATCAGACTGTTTGTCTGCAAGACCAGTCACACGAACAGCCAAACGGCGTGGTGTTGAGAAGGTTTGAATGGCTTCAAAAGACAGGCGGTTTTCCTTGAGGAAGGCTGCCATTTTTTCACCTAGTTGTTTTTCGCTTGGAGTTACTACGTAGGCTGGTAACTCTTCAAGACCGAGTTCTACTAATAAATTTTTTGTCATGTTTTTCTCCGAAAAGTATCTTTTTATTTTCCAGTTTGCCTTATGTGATTGGCACGCAAGCAACCAACTTCGTTGTTTCATTGCTAAAATTGGAGTCGAAAGTCTCCAATTTTGCCTAGTATCCTTAGCTTCACTAAGGATACCTTTATCACTGCGGCAACTGGAACAGGGCTCACTCCGTTCGCCCATTTTCGTAATTTGTCACTCTCTTTATTCTGCGTCTTCTGCTAGGAGTTTAGCTCGTGTTGCTTCATCCAAAAGTGGGTAACCTAGGCGTTTGCGTTCTGCGACAAAGGTTTTGGCTACGACACGGGCCAAGTTACGGATACGGGCGATATAGCCTGCGCGCTCCGTTACGGATACGGCACCACGCGCATCAAGTAGGTTAAAGGTGTGTGAACATTTGAGAACATAATCATAGGCAGGGTGAACCAACCCTTCTTCCAATGCACGACCAGCTTCTTTTTCGAACTTATCAAAGTTTTCAAGCAACATTTCTTGGTCCGAAATTTCAAATGAGTATTTCGAATGCTCGTACTCAGGCTGGATAAAGATTTCTCCGTATTTTACACCATCTGCCCACTCGATATCATAGACAGAGTCCACTTCTTGAATGTAAGAAGCCAAGCGTTCCAAACCATAGGTAACTTCCGCAGTCACAGGGCCTGTTGCCAATCCACCGACTTGTTGGAAGTAAGTGAACTGAGTGATTTCCATACCATCAAGCCAAACTTCCCAACCGAGACCAGCTGAACCAGTTGATGGGTTTTCCCAGTTGTCCTCAACGAAACGGATATCGTGTTCCAATGGATTGATACCCAATTTTTCCAAAGACTCAAGATAAAGTTCCTGGATATTTGATGGAGATGGCTTCATGACCACTTGGAATTGGTGGTGTTGGTAGAGACGGTTAGGGTTTTCCCCATAACGACCGTCAGCAGGACGACGTGATGGCTCTACATAAGCCGCATTCCATGGCTCAGGTCCGATAGCACGAAGGAAAGTGTAAGGACTCATTGTCCCCGCACCTTTTTCATTATCATAAGCCTGCATGAGCATACAACCTTGGTCATTCCAAAATTGTTGCAAAGTAAGGATGATTTCCTGGAAAGTCAATTTTTTAGACATTGTTTACTCCTTTAATTTATATTATCTTTTTAGCTTTATTCATCAAGCAACCAAGAAAAAGCTGAGTCCTGAAAAATATGACGTTTGGGAACAGTTTGTAAATTCTGATCGCATTCGTCTATTGTACCTAATTTCAAAGCACAGACTTCCGGTATATTTTCTTGAGCAGTGAAAATTTGACTATGACAGTTCTGACAGTAATAGCGTTGTTTTCCTGGAGATGAACTATAGGTAACCAACTGTTCTTTTCCATGCAATACTAGGTTTCTACTGCTAACTTTGGCATTCACTGTATAGGCAGACGCAGTTGCTTTCCGACAGAATGAGCAGTGGCAAAAAACTAATTCCGACAATTCCTCATCTAAAGTGTAGGTCACTGCTTTGCATAAACAAGATCCTTTAAGCATTATGCTCCTTTCTACTTAGGCATTAGACGAAATTCAAAAAGAACCGAATTTCAACACCCAAGCCTTGCGACTAGGGGCGTCAGAAACGCGGTTCCACCCTAATTTATTACTTCATTGTTTTTAAAAATACGACAGAAAGTGCCAGTTTCTTACCTTGTTCTACTTGGCTCCCACTACCCCAAGCTCGCTGAAGAACGCCATAAGACTTTCTTTCCTGTTGAATATTATATCAGAAAGGTACAAAATTTACAATTCTTTTTCTTACTTTCTAAAAATCCATCTCATCCACACGAGGTGCGCCCGAAGTCACTGAAATTGTCTTTAAGACTTCTCGCTCGTCTTTGCTGAGTTCAATTCCAAAACAGTCAAGATTGCTCTGGATGCGAGAGGCTGTCACTGACTTAGGTAGGGGTAAAAATCCTTCTGCCAAACTCCAAGCCAAGGCGATTTGAGCCACTGATTTCCCATGCTTAGTAGCAATTTCTTGGACTTCTTTCTGTTCAAACAGCTCCCCTTGCCCAAATGGTCCCCAAGCCTCTAAGAGAATCCCTTTCTCTCTACAGTAGTCAACCACTTCCTCTTGATAAACTCCTGGTGCCAAGCGTACCTGATTGACCGCCGGAATGATTCTTGCTGTCTCAAGCAAGGCATCCAAATGATGGGGGAGGAAATTACTAACGCCGATAGCACGGATTTTGCCTTCTTGGTACAGATCCTCCATCGCTCTCCAGACATCGGCATTGCGAGTTTTCCATGCCTCATTTTCTCTTAGTGGTTTTGGATTTGGCCAATGGATAAGGTACAAATCTAGATAATCCAATCCCAGTTTTTCCATTGATTCTTCAAATGCTTGGCGAGCTTCATCATAGCTGTGATTGGTATTCCAGAGTTTGGTCGTTACAAAGATTTCTTGTCGTGGAAGACCGCTATCTCGAATAGCGCGACCAACACTCTCCTCATTTTTATAGATAGCTGCAGTATCGATATGACGATAGCCGGCCTTTAAAGCTTCTAAAACGGCTTGGTAGGCTACCTCTCCATTTTCAGCTTTCCATGTTCCAAATCCTAGTACAGGAATTGAAACTCCATTATTAAGGGTGTAAGATTTCATCGTTTTTCCTTTCTATGTGAAGAAAATCTAAAGAAACAAAATCCTGATTATCAGAACACTTGCCCCTTTAGATTTTAACAATTATTGATCACGATCGTAATAGATCTCGTGAGCTTTCAAGCGAGAATTGAGCAATTCAGGAACGGTCACAAATGTATACCCTTCACCCTTTAAATACTCAATGACACTTGGTAGAGAATTAACTGAAGGACCATGGATATCATGCATGAGAATGATAGAACCATTGCGAACTTGACGTTGAATCTCTGTCAAAATGGCTGTCTCATTTTTACTCTTCCAGTCCAAACTATCCACGTCCCACATGATGAAGCTTAAATCAAGGCCGTTTCGAATATCATCAGTGATGGCACCATAGGGTGGACGCATCAGTTTAGAGCTTGATCCTAAAACTTGAGTTAACAAATCTTCTGTATCAGTGATTTGCTTTTTAGCATCTTCAAGCGAAAGTTGTGAAAGAACGGGATGACTCCAGCTGTGGTTTCCTACAACATGACCTTCTGATTTCATTCGTTTTAGAAGATTTTCATTACCTGCAATGTTTTTACCAAGTACAAAGAAGGTTGCTTTTACACCATATTTAGCTAAAGTATCCAAAGCTTGCGTGGTTGTAGTTGGATTTGGACCATCGTCAAAGGTTAAGGCTACAACCTTTTTGTTTTTCTTAGCAAAGTATGCTTGGTAAAGCTCAGCATCCTTTTCTAATAGATAAGAGGACTCAATGACATCAAAGAAACTAGATATTGGTAAAGCAATTTCCTCAACAGTCTCTCCAGCATTAGCAGGATAAAGGATGATTTGACTATCCTTATAATCAAAGCTCCAAGATGTCAATTCTTGGTCTGTGAAGCTCTTTATAACTTGATCAATTTTTGCCTGGTCAAGTTTCTTATCTTCTAGAGTTGATTTGATTTGACTCAGTAAAAGTTCCTTAGCCTTACTTGCATCTTTGAAGAGTTTGCTGAGGTCAAAATCTTTCCCATCTTCAGTCAAGAAAATTTTCCCTAAAGAAGTCTTTTCTTTTTCTTCAACCTTTGATGCAGACAAATCGTAGACTTGCTTACTGATACTACGAGCAACAACTCCCTTTAAGACTGGGTCCAACTGCTCAGTATAATAAAAGACCAAATCCTCTTTATCTTCCAGCTTTTCTTTGATATCCTGGTTGATTTTTTCTCTAACAGACGCAATGACTTCCTCTCCTTGCAGAGGGTAGTAGGCAATCACCTCAGCTTGACCTTTTCGGAAATGGTCCTTCTGACTACCTGAGTTGAATTGCTGGTCCTTTTCGCTTTTTAGCACTTCAATTTTTTGTTCGTAAGATTGCTTTTGTAGTAGCTTATAACCAATAGCACTCCCTAATAGAATCGTAGCAATTCCTAAGATTCCAACAAGGGAAAGCAATATCCTTCTCGTTTTATCGTGAGAAACACGTTTCGCTCTATTTTTTTTCATATTTCCATCATATCAAATCGAGGCTATTATTTCAATGATAAACAGGGATTCTGTCTTTTTTAAAAAAGTTTCATAAAATCCTGTGATGAAAAGTAACAAAACAATTCATAAGAAAGAATCTTATGAATTTAGTAGAACTTATGATTTTTTTATACAACCAAAGAATTGTAAAGCTATCGATTTCGTCGTTCAACTTTTCACATACATATGACCAATAAAAAGATTCTTTACAATCTTTTAATCTATGGTTCAGATTTAAAACACCACTGTAATCTCTATAAATTCCTGTTTTTTCATTTTTAAGAGAAACAATCCAATCATTCTTTGTGTTAATACTATCTTTTTAACTGTTTTTAAAGACAGTAACAAGATTATTAATACAATGAAATTTCCCTACTTACTTAAATGAAAAATTAAAGACTAATAACAGCTTCCTCAAAGTTATCAAGCGTAACTCTTTTAACTTCTATAATTTTGAAAATTTTAAAAATAGAATTCTTATCACTTTGCATATCAAAAAAGAGAGGACCAAATGATCCTCTCCAAGATATGACTCTTTTTGACCTACTTCAATTTGCACTGTATCTTTTGCTACTAAATGAGATTAGTCTTCTTTTCTTCGTTTAGTTGCTACAAGACCTGCACCTAAAGCTAGAAGAGCTAAACCTGCTGCTAATGCAGCTTGTCCAGATTCGCTTCCAGTGTTTGGTAGGTTAGGATTTTCTGGTTCAGTTTGGTCCGTTACTACTAACTTACCATCCTTAAACTCAACCTGATTTCCACTAGCATTTACCACTGTTACAGTTCCGTCGTAGTTAACTTGGAATGTAATATCTGTTACTGCTAAGTATCCAGTTGGAGCGGCCTCTTCATGGAAAGTATATACTCCCGGAGTCAAATCAAGTACATGTGATTGATTGGCTTTTGAAGTCCATTCAGCCACAAGTGTTCCTGCAACCTTCTTACCGCGGAAAATTTGGATTTTAGCTCCCGCGATTTCTTCACCTGCTAGGTTTACCTTACTGAAGGTGATCTTACGTGGAAGGTCATCGTCTTTATCGGTTACAGTTACAGTTGAGCCGTTGGTTACAACTTTGTTTTCTTCACCCTTAGAGTCTTTCTCACCAACGTTTGTCACTTCCACTGTGCCGTCAGTTTTGACTTGGAAAGTGATGTCCGTTACTTTGAGGTAACCAGTTGGGGCTGCTTCCTCATGGAAGGTGTAAGTGCCTGGAGCCAAGTTGAGATCTTTAGACTTACCAGCTTCAGATGTCCAGCTTTCTACGGCTGTGCCTTCTGCCTTATCGCCCTTGTAGATCTTGATTTGAGCTCCTGCGATTTCTGTACCACCAAGGTTAACTTTACTGAAAGTAATGGTTTTTGAACTATCATCGTCTTTATCCGTTACTGTAACAGTTGAGCCGTTGGTTACAACTTTGTTTTCTTCACCCTTAGAGTCTTTCTCACCAACGTTTGTCACTTCCACTGTGCCGTCAGTTTTGACTTGGAAAGTGATGTCCGTTACTTTGAGGTAACCAGTTGGGGCTGCTTCCTCATGGAAGGTGTAAGTGCCTGGAGCCAAGTTGAGATCTTTAGACTTACCAGCTTCAGATGTCCAGCTTTCTACGGCTGTGCCTTCTGCCTTATCGCCCTTGTAGATCTTGATTTGAGCTCCTGCGATTTCTGTACCACCAAGGTTAACTTTACTGAAAGTAATGGTTTTTGAACTATCATCGTCTTTATCCGTTACTGTAACAGTTGAGCCGTTGGTTACAACTTTGTTTTCTTCACCCTTAGAGTCTTTCTCACCAACGTTTGTCACTTCCACTGTGCCGTCAGTTTTGACTTGGAAAGTGATGTCCGTTACTTTGAGGTAACCAGTTGGGGCTGCTTCCTCATGGAAGGTGTAAGTGCCTGGAGCCAAGTTGAGATCTTTAGACTTACCAGCTTCAGATGTCCAGCTTTCTACGGCTGTGCCTTCTGCCTTATCGCCCTTGTAGATCTTGATTTGAGCTCCTGCGATTTCTGTACCACCAAGGTTAACTTTACTGAAAGTAATGGTTTTTGAACTATCATCGTCTTTATCCGTTACTGTAACAGTTGAGCCGTTGGTTACAACTTTGTTTTCTTCACCCTTAGAGTCTTTCTCACCAACGTTTGTCACTTCCACTGTGCCGTCAGTTTTGACTTGGAAAGTGATGTCCGTTACTTTGAGGTAACCAGTTGGGGCTGCTTCCTCATGGAAGGTGTAAGTGCCTGGAGCCAAGTTGAGATCTTTAGACTTACCAGCTTCAGATGTCCAGCTTTCTACGGCTGTGCCTTCTGCCTTATCGCCCTTGTAGATCTTGATTTGAGCTCCTGCGATTTCTGTACCACCAAGGTTAACTTTACTGAAAGTAATGGTTTTTGAACTATCATCGTCTTTATCCGTTACTGTAACAGTTGAGCCGTTGGTTACAACTTTGTTTTCTTCACCCTTAGAGTCTTTCTCACCAACGTTTGTCACTTCCACTGTGCCGTCAGTTTTGACTTGGAAAGTGATGTCCGTTACTTTGAGGTAACCAGTTGGGGCTGCTTCCTCATGGAAGGTGTAAGTGCCTGGAGCCAAGTTGAGATCTTTAGACTTACCAGCTTCAGATGTCCAGCTTTCTACGGCTGTGCCTTCTGCCTTATCGCCCTTGTAGATCTTGATTTGAGCTCCTGCGATTTCTGTACCACCAAGGTTAACTTTACTGAAAGTAATGGTTTTTGAACTATCATCGTCTTTATCCGTTACTGTAACAGTTGAGCCGTTGGTTACAACTTTGTTTTCTTCACCCTTAGAGTCTTTCTCACCAACGTTTGTCACTTCCACTGTGCCGTCAGTTTTGACTTGGAAAGTGATGTCCGTTACTTTGAGGTAACCAGTTGGGGCTGCTTCCTCATGGAAGGTGTAAGTGCCTGGAGCCAAGTTGAGATCTTTAGACTTACCAGCTTCAGATGTCCAGCTTTCTACGGCTGTGCCTTCTGCCTTATCGCCCTTGTAGATCTTGATTTGAGCTCCTGCGATTTCTGTACCACCAAGGTTAACTTTACTGAAAGTAATGGTTTTTGAACTATCATCGTCTTTATCCGTTACTGTAACAGTTGAGCCGTTGGTTACAACTTTGTTTTCTTCACCCTTAGAGTCTTTCTCACCAACGTTTGTCACTTCCACTGTGCCGTCAGTTTTGACTTGGAAAGTGATGTCCGTTACTTTGAGGTAACCAGTTGGGGCTGCTTCCTCATGGAAGGTGTAAGTGCCTGGAGCCAAGTTGAGATCTTTAGACTTACCAGCTTCAGATGTCCAGCTTTCTACGGCTGTGCCTTCTGCCTTATCGCCCTTGAAGATCTTGATTTGAGCACCTGCGATTTCTGTTCCACCAAGGTTAACCTTGCTGAAGGTAATCGTACGTGGACTGTCATCATCTTTATCGGTTACAGTTACTGTTGAGCCGTTGGTTACAACTTTGTTTTCTTCACCCTTAGAGTCTTTCTCACCAACGTTTGTCACTTCCACTGTGCCGTCAGTTTTGACTTGGAAAGTGATGTCCGTTACTTTGAGGTAACCAGTTGGGGCTGCTTCCTCATGGAAGGTGTAAGTGCCTGGAGCCAAGTTGAGATCTTTAGACTTACCAGCTTCAGATGTCCAGCTTTCTACGGCTGTGCCTTCTGCCTTATCGCCCTTGAAGATCTTGATTTGAGCACCTGCGATTTCTGTTCCACCAAGACTAATTTTACTGAACGTGATTTTACGAGCTACATCGTCATCTTTATCAGTAACTGTCAGAGTTGAATTTTGGGCTACAACACGATTGTCTTCACCTTTAGAATCTTTTTCACCTACTTTTGTCACTTCAACAGTACCGTTAGGTTTAACTTGGAAAGTGATATCCGTTACTTTGAGGTAACCAGTTGGGGCTGCTTCCTCATGGAAAGTGTAGATACCAGGTTCAAGATTCAATTGCTTAGGTTGGTCAGTTGAAGTCCAGCTTTCTACAGCTGTGCCTTCTGCCTTGTCGCCCTTGTAGATCTTAATCTGTGCACCAGCGATTTCATTCCCTCCAAGGTTTACCTTACTGAAGGTAATTGGTTTTGGACTAGTATCCTCTTTATCGGTAATAGTCAGAACTGGACCAGCTGCAAGAACAGTGTCATCAGCTCCCTTATTCTTAATAGTGATAGAACCGTCAGCATTAACAGTAAAAGTAATATCTCCTACAATTTGATATCCCTCTGGAGCATCGAACTCTCTTAGAGTGTAGGTCCCTGGTGCCAGCTTAATCACTTTAGAAGTGTCAGCTACAGTAGTCCAGTCTGCAACAGGTGCCTCTTCAAGATTGACTGTATCTCCACTATAGATTTTCAGTTCCGCTCCTGGAATTTCTTTTCCATTTGGATCCACCTTTTTGAAAGTAATCTCTTTCTCAGTTGGTGTCTTCGGAGGTGTCTTCTTATTTTCAATTCGACGTTCTACTGATTTGTCTGAACCAAACTCATCTGGAGAAATTTTAATATCTTCAGTTAATTTGTCATAGCCAAGAGGAGCAGTTACTTCACGAATTGTATAGTTGTCTCGCAACAATTTGCCTACACTAGCGTTACCATCAGAATCTGTTGTCAATCGTCCAACAACAGATTGGTTACGATCACGAATCACTTCAAAAACTGCACCTTGCAAAGGTTGACCAGCTTCGTCTACCTTATGAATTTTAATGGTGAAAACATATCCTTCTGCAACACCACCTGCAATCTGGTAGGTACGTGTGCTGGTTGACTGTTCATTCTCACTACCATTGTAGCTCATGTTGGCTACGTTCGTAATTTCCTCACCATCGACTAGATCATAATTCGCTTTAGCTTGATACTCGATCATATAACCAAAACCATTAGTATCTCCTAAAGGAAGGGTGAAACCATCACCATTCGCATTTACCACTAGTTGGTTTTTAAAGGTTTCGGTCATATCCTGAGCATCAGACCATTTCCAGTCTCCGTTATTCCAGCTCCAGTTTACTTTATAAATACGAAAAGTATCTGGTAGGAATTTCATATTTGGAGATGAGAAGGCATCTTTGATAGTAACATTACTATAATCAGCCATATTTCGGTTTATAGTAATATTGTAACGAATTACATTTTTAGGGTCTCCTCCCTGTTGAAATGAACTCTTTTCGATTTTCGAGTCGTATTTCCCTGGAGGGCCGTTATAACGGATCTTTCCTGCAAATAGAACTCTATGTCCTACAGTAATGTTGACATCAACGTCTTTTTCTTCTGAAACAGCGTCATGGTCAACTCGGACATAGACAAAGAATTTCCCCCTAACGCCAGAATTATTCTCAACAAACTTTGTGTAAGTGAGCGTAATCGTTTTGCTAGTGGCATCTAGATGTCCAGTAGCTACAAGATTGTTAGAAGCATCTCGTAATTCAATGTCTGAAGAGTTTGAAAATGCAATCTCTGATGGCAATTGAAGTGTTGTTGTATCACCTTCATGCACCGTATTATCTGGCAACTCAAAATTGGCAGTAAGACGGAATTCTTGCCAAATATCCAATCCTTGCGTTAATGCTTCACCAGATTTGTTCTCAACACCTACACTAGTGATCACATCATTATACTCTGTCGCATGTACTTGCGTCAGAGGGGCAAATGATTGGAGAATAACTCCCAAACAAAGAATAAGGATCTGAATCCAAGATCTTATTTTCTTGTTCATTTAATCTTCCTTTCTTATAATATTCAGTTGTAAATGTACAATGTAATAGTAAACTAAATGATTGTCCCCAACTAATCACCATTCTCCTTTTTCAAGTAAAAATTGATAGCTACATTACTTTCATATTTTATCATACTATTTAAAAAAAGGCTAGAAACATCAAACATTTTTTAAAATTTATTTTACTATTTAAAATTCATATTTTCTTATCGAATTCCCCATCGATTTATTGTATCGTTTTCCCCTATCACCGAAACAGAATCCAGTATATTTTACCGCTATTTTTTAAAAAATAAGTTCATCTCGTTTTCGATACCAGATAATGTTTTTATCATTTTGGGTATCTGATTTCATAAACGCTAAAATTGCTATAGAGAGAATACTTCTACCCATTAAAAAGACCAGGTTTCCCTGGTCTTTCTGAGATACATTTAGAAGAAATAATGATTCATTCTAGTCTTCTTTTTTACCTTTAGTGGCCACTAGACCTGCACTCAAACCAAGAAGAGCTAGGCCTGATGCTAGGGCTGCTTGACTTGCTGCACTTCCTGTATTTGGTAACTGTTCTTTTTGAGCTTGACTAGCTGCACTTGAAGCAATTTCTTTTGTATCTGCTTTTTCTGATACTTGTGGTTTTGTAGATTCTTGAGGTACTGGCTTAGTCGTTTCACCAGCTGTACCAACTTCTACAATGCGATCTTGAGCCACGACTTTATCATAGCTTTCTTTTTCAGTTCGCTTGCCATTTTCAGCTTCGATCAAGTGAACACGGATACCCTTTTGACCTTCTTGGAGAACACGAGTTTGACCCGCTGGAAGCTGATCATTCTTTTGTTCCTGAACCTTGAAATCAATTGTTTCTTCTTCGATTACAAGTTCTGGTCTGTTAAGGACTAGGTTCTTCACTTCATCTTCTGGAAGGGAGGTTCCTGGTTTGGTTCCAACCAAGACGATGCGGTCTGTCGGAGCCTCTACCACTTCACGGAGTTTTTCTTCCTTACTTCCACTAGGATTAACCGCTGTGAAGATCCGTTCCTTACCAACTTTTCCTTCTTATTCTACACGAGTTTCACCTAGATACAGTGTTGAATCCTTTTTCTCAACTGTCTTATAGGCCAAATCTTTTTCAACAAATTCGAGTTTTGGAAGTTCCTCTTGTACAGCAGCAACTGTCTTCTCAGAAACTGGTTTTTCCTTGGTCAACTGGATATGGTATTCCTTGACTTGTTTTCCACTTTCTGAAACAAGGCGAACAAGTACTGGAAGGCTATCGTCTCCGCTATCTACAACTGTTGAAGCTACTTGATTACTTTCTTCGACTGAGACTTTTGGACGTTGACCTTTATAGGTGATTTGGTAGTCTTGACGATCTTCAGCGAAGTCAGGAAGTTCTTTTCCATCTACAAGAATTTTTGATTGGGTACTTTCTTGAGGCAATTCACTCGGTGCAAAGAAGGTCATCTCAATCATCGCAACACCGCTCTTGTCTGCTTTACGCTCCATACGCCATCTCATGGCTTTGGCTTTGACAGCTTTAAATGTTACGTTGATTTCATCACCAGCTGCGATGTCTTTATCCGCACGATAAGGCACAGCTTCCCAATTTTCTGGATTATTGAATGGATGAGCTGCATCGTAGGCTTGGTAGTTTGAATAGTAGGTAGGCACTTCAAAATCTGGGCCAATATAGCGTTCCAAAACGAGTTTAGATGGTGCATCTGTACCACTATCTGCAAAGAAGTGAAGTTTGGCTTGCGCTACAGTCCGTTCTACAATCTTACCATTTTCACGGAAGATCACACCTGCTGATACTTCTGGATTAGAAGATGGTGTTGGAGACCAGTTTGTCCAACGACGATTTTCTGAATGATTTCCGTCATTTAGATAGTCCACACGGTCATGGGAGTTTCTATCAATGTCGTTAGTGGCTGAAGCAAAGGCGCGGTTACTATTTTCATCATACTCTGGGTTATTTGAAAGAGCTTCGCCAAGTTTGTCTGTCACTCGTACAGTGAACTCAGCAACAAGATCACTACCAAGGATATGGCCTCGAACAGTAAATTGACCTGCTTTTGTCAGATTTTCTGCTGGAACTTCTTCCCATTCAACTGCCAAGTCTTTTGTTTCGTAACCGTCTTTACCTGTGAAGTAAACAGGAACCTTAGTTGGCAATTCAAGCGGTTGCCCTACTTGTAGCAAGCGAGCTTGTTTGACCGCGGCAACTGGTTTACGAGAGAGCAAGTCTTTATTGCTTGTAAAGTGTAGACGGTATTCTCCTAGGATATCACCATTTTCAGCTTTCGCGATAACACGAACTGGCTCACCTTCACGAACGCTTGGAACGACGGTAGCGAGACCATTGTTGCTAACACTTGCTGTTACTGCAGGAACTTTTCCATCTACTGACTCAAGATAGTAGTCAGTCAAATCAGGGTTAAAGTTTGCTAAGTCTTTACCGTCAACTTGGATTCTTGTTTGTCCTTGTTTAGCTGCCGCAACTTGTTTCGCAAAAATTTGTACTTCTGTGATAGACGTTCCTTTCTTGCTATCAAGTCGAACCATACGAATGCGAACCGCATAGGTCTCAACTTTATCAAAGCTGAAATGATTCATTTCTCCAGCTTTTAATTGAGCTGGTGCTTTGAGATTGCTTACCTCTTTCCAGTTTGCAGGATCATTAAAGGCATGGTTTTCCTCACCTACAAAGCTAGGGTTTTTAGGGGCTGTTGGAACGGTCTTACCGACATAATATTCAATCACATAAGACTTCGGTACGCCAACTCCGTGGTCTTCGTGGAATCCGACACTTAGATTATCAACTGAACGTTTGCTCAAAATACCTGAATCTCCGAATAGGACACCAACTGAAGCTTCTGGATTACTACGGTTCCAGTTTGTCCAACGGTTAGCTGGGCGGTCATTAAAGGAAATCAATTTATCGTTGACGTTTGAAACAGGATCAGTTGGATTTGAGTCTGAAGCAAAGGCAAGTGGCAATTCTGAACCGGTCCATTGGTCAGAAATATTTGCCCCTTTCTCAGTTTGAGCAGATACGCGAACATGGAGTTTAGTTGTTAATTGCGTACCTTCTAGGCGACCATTAACTGTAAAGACACCTTCCTTGGCGTATTGCTCTGGACGAATCGTATCCCAAGTAACCTTAGCTGATGAAACGTGACCATTTGAATCATAGGTACGAACGCTTTCTGGTAATTGTGGTGCTTCTGAGATTGGGGTTGTCACACTGACTTCTTCAACTGAAACGATGCCTTCTACAGATACTTTAGCACGCGCTTCAAGATCCAGACCTTCAACTTTACCTAGAACTTCAAAGGTTTGATAGTGGTCGAGTTTTTCTTTTGGAATGGCTTGCCAAGTGACTTTGTGGGCTTTAGGGAAACCTTTGTCATACTCAACCGTTACTGTTGCTGGAAGAGTAGGTTCTTGATGCAAGTCTGTTACTACGTTTACTGGACGGATAGATTGGGCTACTTTTTTCTCAGTATTGGCCTGGATCGTAAGAACGATTTGACCTGTAGCCCCCTCATATTCTGCTTTGAGAGTGACTGTTCCTGGCTTATGCAACTCAAGCATTCCTTTACGAACTGCGACTTCCCCTTCACCACTTGTAGAGAAGGTCACCTTATCTGCTGGTAGAACTGCTTGTGTTCCGTCTTGATAGTGTGCAAGGACAGACAATTTCACTGTTTGGTCTTCTTTAAGACCGTCAGCTTGCTCTACTTGTAAGCTCAAGTGGTCAATTTTTGGTGCTTCTTCAAGGAATTGAATTGCATATGTTTGAAGAGGTCCACCATCTTTTGGTTGAACATAGATGCTTGCACGCATGCCGTTTGCTGCACTTGCTTGGACTACAGTAACATCCGCATTTTCAGCACTTGCTACAACTTCTGGCAAGGATGCACCGTAAGCAAGAGTTCGATATTGCATTGGATTTTGAGTAGTAAGACCAGTGACAGCTTCACCACCAACCGTTACAGTTGGTACTGCAGGTGCCGCAGCTTCGCCTTCTTCTACTACAAGGGTAGCGTGAATAGTCTCACCACCCAGTTGACCAGTCATTTGAATACGTGATCCTGCAACTGACAGTTTAGCTTTATCTGCTTCCGAAATCTCCCACTTATCAACTTCGTATTCTTGTACGCTTCCATCCGTAACAGCAATAGAAACGTATTTATCAACAGCGCTCAAGTCTGTTCCTGGAGCAACACGCTTAACAGTTGGAAGCTCATTTGCGATTGCTAGAATTTCGACACGGGCCTCAACTTCGCGTCCGTCTGCCATACCTTTAACAGTCACAACTCCTGCTTGGCTCACATCAACTGAAGACCAAGTGACTGGACGTTTTTCACGACTGCCATCACTGTAGATAAAACCGACTGTCTTCGGCATTTTTGGCTCTTTCTCAATAACAGTACGTACTTTTGGTACTTCTGTACCTAAAACAGTTTTTTCTTGTCCTTCTTTCTTACCTGTAAAGACAGTGACTTGGTCCGATTTCAAGAGATCAGAGTGGGCAGTAAGGGTGAATTTACCTGCTTGCTCAGTTGATTTAACAATGGCAACCCCTTTACCGTTAAAGGCTCTGCGGATCCAAGAACCATCAGGTTGTGCCTTGTAGCGTTCACGGCTGGCTTGTTCCCCATTATCAACACCAACCAGTTGACCTTGTCCATGCAATTGGAAACGAACCAAATTATTGGCAGTTGGTACCACATTTCCTTCACTGTCTACGATTTCATAGTAGATGTAAGTCAAGTCTTTTCCATCTGCAGCGATTGCGTGTTCTTCCTTGATGAGACGAACACCTGCAGGTTGACCTGCAGTGGTAATCTTGTCACGTGCAATTTCTTTACCAGCTTCATCACGAGCTACTGCTTCTAAGGTACCTGGTTGGTAAGCAACCTTCCACTCAAGATAGAGTTCCTTAGCATTGGCACCTTCTTGGTAGGTACGACCATCACTAGTTTGTTTTTTGTTGAACTTTTTAACACCGAGAGATTGACCGTTCAAGAACAATTCAACACTTGCAGCATTAGAGTAAGCGCGAACTGGAATCTTTCCTTGTGCATCTTCTACTTTAGAGGCCAAGTCTCTATTCTCCCAGTTCCAGTGAGGAAGAAGGTGAACCATTGGTTTCTTCTTGACAGAAACCCATTGGCTTTGGTAGAGGTAGAAGTCATGTTTTGGAATACCCGCTGTATCTACGATACCAAAGTAAGAGCTCTTAACGGGAGTTTGGTTTTGGTTGTGCCATGGTGTAGGTTCACCGATATAGTCCGTACCTGTCCAGATAAACTGTCCAGCATAGCCAGCGTTGTCACGATCAAACGTCCATGAATCTGTTGCCGTTTTACCCCAGCCAACTCGGTCATTACCATAGTCAGACTGTTCGTAATGACGCTCAGGTCCGTTACTATGTTTCAATTCCTGTTCAGGGCGATAGTAACTTCCACGTGTACGGGTAGCTGAAGATGTTTCGGAACCGTAAATCAACCAGTTTGGATGTTTCGCACGAAGTTTCTTGTAGTTGTCTTCTGAGTAGTTGAAACCAACTGCATCCAGTTCATTAGCAATTTTCTCATGATCACCGCTACCATCACCAAAGCGGAACTTATCTGCTCCCATAGTGACATAACGTGTAGTATCAACATCTTTAATCACTTTTACTAAGCGTTTAACCGTTGCAAGAGAGTGAGCATTACCATTGGCTTCACCGATTTCGTTCCCGATAGACCACATGAAGACAGCTGGGTTATTTTTATCTCTTTCGACCATGGTACGAAGATCGTAGTCAGACCATTTTTCACCTTTTCTAGCTTCTGGGTGAGTAGCATCTTTTTCAAAGAAACGTCCGTAGTCATAAGGTTTCTTACCACCATACCAAGTATCAAAGGCCTCTTCCTGAACCAGCAAACCAAGTTCTGCTGCGATTTGCAAGGTCTGTGGACTTGCAGGGTTATGAGTTGTACGGATGGCGTTAACGCCCATCTCCTTCATTTGTTTGAGACGACGGTATTCTGCCTTATAGTTTTCTTCTGCTCCAAGCGCTCCGTGGTCATGGTGCAAGGAAACACCATGGAATTTAATGCGTTCACCATTCAAAGAGAAACCTTCATTTGGAGTCCAATGATAGTAACGGTAACCAAACAGATCCTTCTTAGCATCCACCAATTGACCGTCACGGTAAACACGCGTAATCAATTCGTACAAGGCAGGTTTATCATTTAAAACTGTCCAGAGTTTTGGTTGTTCAACTTCTAAAATCGCATCAAGACTTGTTGACTCATGTGCTTTCAAGGTGCGGCTCGCTGTACGAACCAAACCTGTTACAGCCTGACCACCACGTTCAACGATTTGATACTCTGCCACCAATTCATGGTCTTTATCATCTGTATTGACGATTTTGCTGGCTACATGAGTTTCAACCTTGCCATGTTGCTGTTCTTCAAGTTTTGGTGTTAAGATGGTTGTTCCATTTTTCTCAACATGAACCTTATCTGTCACTTGCAAGGTCACATCACGGTAGATACCACTACCTGAGTACCAACGGCTACTTGGTTGTTTGTTAACCGCATGGACAGCAATCACATTCTCACGACCATCTTTGTGAAGGTATTTGGTGATATCGTATGAGAACTGGTTATATCCATTTGGATAATGCCCCACTAACTGGCCATTGACATAGACTTGAGAGTCCATATAGACACCATCAAAAGTGACACGAACATTTTTCTTGAGATCTTTTTCATCAAGTTTAAAGGTCTTGCGATACCAAGCTTCACCACCATTGAGCTGTCCACCCTCGTTTTGGGCAGGTGACTGATGGTCAAAATCGTTAAAGATACTCCAGTCGTGTGGGAGATCCAATTTTTGCCATGTTGATACATCTGCATCCGATTTCACAGCTTCTTTAGGATTCGCATTGAGTTTAAAGTGCCAATTTTGATTAAAATTCACTTTTCTATCTTCAATCATTTGATTCACTTCTTCATTTGTCGCAGCTTTCAACTCTTCCTTGACAGGCTTTTCTTGACTTGAAGCTTGAGATTCTACCTTTGGTGCTGTTTCTTCAGGTTTTAGAGATGCTTTCTCCTCTTTTGGAGCTACAGGTTCCTCTTCTTTCTTCTCTGGTTTGCTTGCTTCAATTGGAGCAGCTTGACTTTGGTCGACACTTGCAGCATCCTTGTGCTCTGCTACAGCTTGATCTTCTTTTTCCTCCACTGCCGGACTTTCCTCTTTTGCTTGTTCCACAGTGTGGGTGATAGGAGTTTCATCCGCGAAAACTGGTGATTCTCCAATGACACTTCCTCCAAATAGAACCGCACAGGTTCCAATCATGACAGAGCAAGCGCCTACGGCAAACTTACGAATGCTGTAGACTCTTTTACGATTCCAATGGCCTTTTTCCATAAAATAGCTCCTTCGGTAACTTTTATATATTGCACAGCAAGTTACTTTTAGGATTCTTTTAACTTTATTCTATAAGACGATATAGGAAATTTCAATACCCTAAACACAAAAAATCATATTTTTGATTGTTTTTTCTAAAATTTGTAGAAGATTCGAAAAAAGTGAATGTAGATTTAGAACAAAAAAACAAACATTTCTTGTCACTCAGTAAAATATCATAAAACAAAAGGAACCTTTTTTACTTATAATTAAAAGTCTCCCCTGCCAACTTATCGGCTAGCTTGGGAAAGAGGGTATAAAACTTATGGGCTAGATTCAACAAAACTGGGAGATTGAGTTCCCGTTTGTTTTTTCCTATGATTTTGACAATTTTTCTAGCGACTACATCTGGTTCTAAGAGAAATCGGTCAACAGACTTGAGGTAGCTCCCATCTGACGTCAAATGAGGATTTCCATTAGCAAAGCGTTCTGGGAAAATCTGATACCACACGGTATTTGAAACCCAACTAGGAACCTGACATCCATCAATTTCGTGAACATAAGGAAGTTTAAAGCCATTTCCTTCAGCATCCAAGTTTTCTTGAGTATGTTCCTTATCTACATAAAAATACCCTTACCCTCTTTATCAAGGAGTTCAAAGAGATACTGAATGCGTAAAAAATCAACAGAGACCGTAACCTGCCAATAATCAAGTAAGGCGTCTGAAGTTACTTTGGTCATTTCTTTCTTAGCTTCATACTTATCCTCAATGAAAATAAATGGATCTCCATAATGCAGAATAACCTTCTGAACATCATTTTTCTACGTTCTAATTCGGATATGTAGCTGATCTTCTTTGTAAAGATAAGCGTATTCTGATTCTGGTCTATGATAAATGGCTGTCAATTCCATATTTTATCTCCTAAATAGTCTACTATCATTTTAAGCAAACGTTTTAATAATCGCTGGTTCTAGTATACTTTTTACGGTTTAAATTGCAATACTTGGATAAATAGTTGAATAAATCCATCATATATTTTTAACTGGATTTAATTTCCATTTACCTCTTATAACTTGGCTTTTCTAGGGGTATCGGCTCGGGATTTTGCTTAATCCATATAAGAGCTAGCTGACACAGACGATCTAGACTGGCTTCATCATCGCTTTCTTTACTATGGATTTGCGCAATAACTTGCTTGCTTTCTTCTAATTCTTGTTCTGAAAGAGAGTTTCCTAGAGACAAGTATTGAGGGAGAGCCTGAAGCATTTTTCTATAGTCCCTGTCCCAGTTGACCCCACCATTGCGATCCAGTTCATCTCGGACTCGACCTGGTATACGGATAACTTCTCCCTGAACAGTTTTGGCTGCTCCACTTGAAGGAATCAAGAAAGACCATAGTTCCTCATATTGCTCCTCCCAGCTACCTTCTTTTACGAGAATCGGAGAAACTCCATCGTGGGTTATTCGTTTGGCTACCGGCTTGACATCAAACAAACGATAAAGTATGGCTAAACCTTTATCTGCTGCTTCTAGATAGTCGGGATTGATTCCTTCTCTATGAAATTCAAAATCCTTACCAATATTTTCGACCTTTTCTTTCATAGCTGGTGTTTTCTTAGCACCAGCATCCAGAAGCATTGCAGCGATTTCAGCTGTTTGGGCAATATAGATTCCCCGACAGACAGTGAGAACGGAGTCTAGTGGAGTTTGTCCCCTATCATTCTTAGGGTTGACCTTTGCTCCCTTTTCTAAGAGAAGCGCAACGGTCTTAGGATGAAAAACTCAGCTGCCACATGCAAGGGTGTATTGCCATAAGTATTGGTTTTTTCAACATCTGCACCCAATTCGAGCAAGAGTTTTACAGTCTCTCTTCCCATGGTTGCCTGACGATACAAAGGAGTTGCTCCATAATAATCAGGGATATTGATATCTAAGCCCTGTTCGACAAGCCAAATAACCAATTCATCCGGGACTCCTCCCATATGCAGAGGTGTACATAAGCTAAATCTTCCATCATGTGCAGTTAACTCACACTTATCATATACGGACTTTAATTGGTCAATATTTCCATCAGTTAGTAGTTCATTAAAGTCCTTGGGTAAGGTAACTCTTTTCTTTTTTGCCATTTTTTACTCCTGTATCCATGATTCTATCTTTTTGTACCTAGATTGTACTCTAAGTATCTTCTAGAACTCTTTTATTTGTATTATACCCTAAAAGCTATGAATAGGCACGAATAAGCTTGATTTTTAACTTTAAAACACTCTTCTTTCAAGAAATTAAATCAAAAAACTATTCATTAAAGGAATAGCTTTTTTACTTATAATTAAAGGTTTCCCCAGCCAACTTATCGGCTAACTTGGGAAAGAGGCTATAAAATTTGTGAGCTAAATTGAGCAAAAAAGGAAGATTGAGTTCCCGTTTGTTTTTTCCTATGGTTTTGACAATCTTTCTAGCCACTGCATCTGGTTCTAAGAGAAAGCGGTTAACCGACTTAAGGTAGCTTCCATCTGGATCTGCTTGGTCAAAAAATCCAGTTCGGATTGGTCCTGGATTGACCGTAGTTACATAGACTCCATAGGGAATGAGTTCGAGGCGTAATGCATTTGAAAATCCAATAGCCGCAAACTTGGTCGCTGAGTAGAGACTGGATTTCCCTGTAGCTATCAAGCCTGCCATGCTAACGATATTAATGATATGCCCTTTTCGGCTCTCCTTCATATGACGAGCAATAAGACGAGACAAGTTCATCAGGGCAAAGGTATTGACCTCAAACATCTGGTGAATGTCTTTGTCAGAAATCTTGTCAAATTCTTCAAAAATTCCGTAACCAGCGTTGTTTATCAAAACATCAATCTTGCCATAGCGGAGGTAGAGGTCAGCCACTAAAGTTTCTAGGGCTTGGTCATCGGTAATATCAATCTCAACTAATTCTGCCTGAGAATGATTTCCGTAGAGTTGAGCTAATTTTCCCTTATTTCTACCAAGTAGAATGAGTTGGTCATTTGGCAAAAGTTTGACCATTTCTTGGGCTAAGCCACCGCTAGCACCTGTAATGAGAATCGTTCGCATGTTTCTTCCTTTCTGTAGCACTTAAATTTCCACTTCTTCCAAGTCTTTAACCACATGGACATTTTCAAAAACAGTGGCCGCATCTTTCTTGAGCTGACTGATATCTTTTGAGAGGAAACGAGCACTGATATGATTTAGTAGGAGGCGTTTGGCACCTGCTTCTGCTGCTACTTGTGCTGCCTGCATATTGGTTGAGTGACCGTGATTACGAGCAATTTTTTCATCTCCCTTACCATAAGTCGACTCGTGAACCAAGACATCGGCATTGACAGCTAGACGCACACTGGCATTGGTTTTTCGGGTATCACCCAGAATGGTGATAATCTTACCTGGACGTGGCGCTGAGATATAATCAGCAGCCTTGATTTTAGTGCCGTCTTCTAGGACAACGTCCTGACCGTTTTTGATTTTTCCAAAAAGCGGGCCAAATGGAACACCAGCTGCCTTGAGTTTTTCAGCATCCAAGGTCCCTTCTAGATCCTTTTGCATGACACGATAACCAACGCAGAAAATAGTGTGGTCCAGCTCCTCTGCATACACTGTGAATTTATCGGTCTCAAGGATTTTCCCTAGAGAATCTTGGTCAAACTCATGAAAATGAATGCGGTAAGGCAGACGAGAACCTGACACACGAAGGCTGGTTAAAACAAAGGACTTGATCCCTTGTGGTCCATAAATGTCCAAATCTGTCTGCTCTTCATTAGCTTGAAAAGCACGGCTAGAAAGGAATCCTGGCAAGCCAAAGATATGGTCTCCATGCAGGTGGGTGATAAAGATTTTGCTGACCTTACGTGGTCGAATCGTGGTTTCCAGAATACGATTTTGCGTTCCTTCTCCACAGTCAAAAAGCCAGACTTCGTTAATCTCGTCCAAGAGTTTCAGGGCGAGACTTGAAACGTTGCGGGCTTTAGAGGGCTGACCAGCCCCTGTTCCTAAAAATTGAATATCCATTCGATACTTTCTAATTAATCAATATATAACATGGCTGTGCGATTTTCCGATCGGAAATAGCGTTTGCCAGTAAAAGCTTTAGACTCTTGAAGCAAATCGTCTTGACTATAACCTTTGAGACGTTTGCGACCATCAGCTAAACTTTCCAAATCAGTCAAAGCTGTGAGACTTTTTACGCTAACAACTTCCTCGTCCCCGACAGACTTCAAGTAAATCTTTCCAGACTCTTCAAAGACCAACTGATGAGGGAAAATCTGAGCAATTTCAAAGAGCAAGTCAGCTGTGATTGCTTCCTCAGTTTCTGAGAATATCCTTCCCAGTCCTTCACTCTCATAGCAAAATCCAAAAGATTTGCCAGATAAATTAAGACGAATAAAAGGCTTATTTTCAAAGGTGAAACTTGGATCAGCATTGTAGAGATTCAGTTCATGACTGACTTCTAAAAAATAATCCGTCGCAGCTTCAGGACTCTTTTTCTGGTAGAGTTCAGCAAAGTAGGCATTGACTACACTCGGAGGAGGTGTGATGAGAGCCAACTGCTCTTGCTCTGTTTTGCCAGCTAGAAGTTGATCCAGATAGACCTTATCCAAACTTGTATAACCCCCATACTTTAGAGCCAAGGTTTTAATATCAGTCATAAAATTCCTCTAACCTCCATTTGTTTTTCTCGGAAATGTAGCCTGTAATCACTTCTCCATCATCTTGGTAGTCACGATCTTCAAGAATCGCTACACTTTCCAAATCATGAATCTTGTAGGACTTAGAAAAAGGCACCCGTAGAGTAAAGGCTTCAAAAATCTCCTTGATTTTTTCTAAAAATAAAGCCTGCAACTGCTCACGACTATCCTCAGACTTGGCAGAAATGAGGGCATACGGCGTTTGAGTAGGCGTAAAATCCTCCACCAAATCCGCTTTATTGTAAAGAGTCAAGCGAGGAATATCCTCCATATCCAAGTCTTTCATGATAGACAGAACCGTTTTTTCATGCTCCTCGTGATAAGGATTGCTGGCATCGATGACATGAACCAAAAGATCCACATGCTTGCTTTCTTCCAAAGTTGACTTGAAACTGGACACCAATTCAGTTGGCAAATTCTGGATAAAACCAACCGTATCAGTCAAGGTAACCTGAAGATTGCCCCCAAGATGGATACTCTTTGTCGTCGCATCCAGGGTCGCAAACAGCTCGTCTGCTTCGTACTGGGTCTTACTGGTTAAGCTGTTCATGATAGTTGATTTCCCAGCATTGGTGTAGCCAATCAAGCCAATCTTAAAGGTGCTTGACTCCAAGCGTTTTTCTCTGACTGTCGCCCGATTTTTCTCTACCACCTTGAGCTGGAGTTCGATATCTGTGATTTGATTGCGAACACTACGACGGTTCAGTTCCAACTGACTCTCACCTGGACCACGGGAACCAATTCCCCCTGCCTGACGGCTGAGCATTATCCCCTGACCAACCAAGCGAGGCAAGAGATATTTGAGCTGGGCTAGGTGGACTTGGAGTTTCCCTTCATGGCTTCGAGCCCGCATAGCAAAGATATCCAAAATCAACTGCATACGGTCAATGACCTTGACACCCAGAACTTCCTCTAGATTGACATTTTGCCGTGGTGTCAGACGGTTGTTGACAATGACAGTAGTAATTTCCTCAGCATCCACCATGAGCGCAATTTCTTCCAACTTACCAGATCCGACAAAAGTCTTGGAGTCATACTTTTCACGTTTTTGCCTGTAGCTATCTACAACGACTGCTCCAGCAGTCTTAGCCAGACTGGCCAGCTCTTCCATGGAGAGGTCAAAATTATCCATGCCTTGTAGCTCAACACCAATTAGCAGGACTCGTTCCTCTTTTTTCTCTGTTTCAATCATGTAAAAACTCCTCAATCTGACTTAGAATGCGGTCCTTCACGCCAGACTCTCCGATCTGATAAAAGGTGACCTGCATGCGATTACGGAACCAGGTCAACTGACGCTTAGCAAAACGACGAGTCGCCTGCTTGAGACTCTCACTTGCTTCCTCTAAAGTCTGCTCCCCACGGAAATAAGGAAAGAGTTCCTTGTAACCAATGCCTTTAGCTGCCTGCACATCTGGATAATGGTCAAAGAGCCACTTGGCCTCATCCAAAAGCCCAGCCTCAAACATCAGATCTACTCGGCGATTGATACGTTCATAAAGCTGACTGCGTTCATCATCCAAGCAGATAATCAAAGGTTCATAAGGACTTTCCTGATTTTCCAAATCCTGACCAAAATGGGCAATCTCCAAGGCACGCATAGCACGACGACGGTTAAACTGGGGAATTTCAAGACCTGCTTGCTCCACAAGATGGGCTAATTCCTCATCTGAATAAGGCTCCAAACTAGCCCGATAAGCTACAATCTCCTCATGAGGTGTTTCCCCACCTAGATGGTAGCCTTCTAACAAGCTCTGGATATAAAGCCCAGTCCCACCAGCGATAATGGCTAGCTTGCCACGGCTTTGAATATTCTCAATAGCCTTCTTAGCTTCTGAAACAAAATCAAAAGCCGAGTAAGACTCGGTCACCTCTCTGACATCAATCAAATGATGAGGAACAGCTGCTTGCTCCTCTGGGCTAGCCTTGGCCGTCCCAATATCTAGCCTTCTGTATACTTGCTGACTGTCACCGCTGACCACCTCTCCACCAAAGCGCTTAGCTACTTCAATAGCAAGGGCTGTTTTCCCAACAGCAGTCGGTCCAACAATCACAATTATTTTTGTTTTCATCTTTTTTCCTTGAAAAATTTCCATTTTTTCGTTACTATTATTATATCACAAAAAGTTAAGTCAGAAAAATGCTACCACTTAAGGAGCCTGGCTGATCGGAAAGATAAAGGAGGAAGACTCATGGCTAAAGGATTCGCTAAAGGTCTTGTAACAGGTGTCGCAGGAACTGTCGCTGCCGTTGCAGGTGCAGTATACGCAATTAAAAAGAAAGTGATTGAGCCAGAAGAGCAAAAAGCAGCTTTCATCGAAGAAAACCGTAAAAAAGCAGCTCGCCGTCGCGTATCACATTAAGCAACAAAAGAAGTTGGGGATAAACTTAATTTGAGGAGAATGCCCAATAAATATTTCCACAATAAAACACATAGTATCAGGTATTCAAAAAACTGATACTATGTGTTTTTTGATTTCGACGACTTTTAACCCATACTTTATAATTAAAAAGTAGAAATCGAATTGATAAATAAAGTATGAATCTATATTACGAAAGTTAGACAGAAAATTTCATGATTGAGGTGTAAATTAAATATGTTTGCTACTATTCTTTACTTATATTATTCATAAAAAGGCAATATTGAATCTATTAAATTTACAATATCAGATTTTGTAATAACGTATATATACACAATGATGTTAACTGTCATCCAAATGCAAACAATTCGCGTACTAATAATTTTACAAATGAACGAGACATACTTTCCTCTTTTTATTGATTGTCACTGAGACAAATTAATTACTTTGTCGTATTGTGCAAGTGTCTCCTCATCATAATGGTGGATTACCTCAACCAAGGTTTGTGGAAGGGTTAATAAGATATTTGAAATTTGTTTTGAATTCACTTTATCAAGATTGGCTTTAACCTCGTCTGCCAAAATCAGATCACTATTATGATACAAACTGCGAGCGATTTCTATACGTTGCTTTTCCCCACCAGAAAGATGATTTCCATAAAGAAGATGTCCCTTTAAAAATTCTAGATTTACTCGATTAAGAATCAGGTCCATCTTTATATTATCCATCGACTCTCCAAGGGTAATATTCTCCTCAAGTGATAAACCATCAAAAATATAGGAATCTTGTAAAATATAAGAAGCTGATTTGGCAACTTGCTCTTGATTTAAGATCTGACCAGCATAAGTCACCTTCCCCAAATCTGGAGATAGTTGCCCATAGATGAGGTTAAGTAAGGTTGACTTACCACAACCACTTGCACCTATTAGAGCAATTTTTTCTCCTTTTTTAATTTCAAATGATAGATTTTCAAAAAGTATATTATCTTCAAAACTTAAACTGACGCAATCAACTAAGATAGGAAAAAGTGATGTTGAAGACAGGTCATCTGTTTGTATAATCGCATCTTGAAGTAGAAAATCATAACGATTCCTAAGCTGCTTGCTTGATTTATAGGTATTGATAAAATATGACAATTCATTGAATTGATAGCCTATGTTATGAGATACTAGATAAATTGCAACAAAACTAGCTCCTGACAAATAATTATAATAAGTCATTATACCACCGATAATGATGGGAACTACCGAACAAAATGCGTCAATACTATTAATGAGAATATTATTAATCGTACGTTGTTGTTCATAACGAATGTCCTGATCAATTCTCTTCGACAAGGCTCTTCTGAAAAGAGAATAGAAGAAATCCATAGCACCGTAATTTTTAATCACACTCTCTCCACCAATGATATTCGTTGTCTGAGACAAGTACTCCTGATTCGACGTCGCTTTTTCCTCAGAAATAAGGGCTAATTTTTTACTACCTATACCACTACAGAGTGCAGGCATAGAGTAAAAAAAGATAAATATCCAGCCCAACCAAAAATTTGTTGTCAATGCATATACAATGGAAACTATTGTAAAACCAACTGAGGAAATAATAATGACTGCTGGTTCGAGATAAGACGTTTCTAATTGTTTGACATCGTTTTCAAGATTGGATAGGATATCCTCTTTTTTACTATTTTTATTATATAGAAAATGCTCAAACAATTTATATTTCATGATCCAAGTGAAATCTGCTACTAACTTGGCATAATAATACCTTTTCCCAGCCAATCCAATAAGAATAAATAAATTACCAATTATACCTACAGTAAGGGCTATCCATAAATCATCCAGAATCTTCTTCTCAAAACTGGCTATAATCATCGATACCAAGGTTGGTGTGATGATAGCCTCTAACCACGTAATAGCAATGAAAATAAAATAGAGCACCAAATGTTTTTTTGTGATGAACTTTTTAAGCATATCTAATGAACCTTTCAAAATTGTTAACTAATTTTGTTAAACGCTCTTTATCCTTACTCAATTCAATAATTTTATAAATACAGTATTCCATTAAATCTTGTTTTTTACACTCAATAAATTTTCCTTCTTCAGAAATAATTGATGAATAGCCATCAATCATATTTGCGACACATTCCATGCACATTCCTCTACACCAACAATCTTTACACTTAGAAAAGTTATCCTTATTATTGAATTGTGTAACTTTATCACTGCTATGGGTCCCCCAAAATCTAAAGCAAGATTTAGTTGATCCATCAACATCAAATGTTATTGTTGTTTCTGGATCAATATCATCACAAAACGATTCTATCTTACTTTTAAAAATCATTGAAAGTAGCACATCATAAACAATCGGGCTAATGTAGTTTTTAACATTATTATTGATAATATCTTCGAATGACTGATCGATAAATGTTTTTCTATTTTCTTCAGTCATTTCCATTTCTTTAACTATTAGAATTTTATTTTTGCTAAATACATTATTGATATTAAATCTAACACCCATATCAGTAAAATATCTATAGATATCCCCTTTTTGAAATCCAAGTATTTGATGCATCCGCGTGTAAGTAGAAGCGACTTCAAAATTTTCGTAATCTATTTCTTTTAAATACTGAATAAAATTCAATGTTCGTCTATGACTTCCCTTGCCTCTTAACTTATCGTGAATCAATTGTGGGCCATCAAGGCTAACTGTTAAAAAAGGATGATAATTGTTAATCATCATTTCAACTTTCTTATTTAGGATGGTACCATTTGTCACAGTTTCAATTTTTTGAATCTCAATATTTTTAGATAGCTTTTCAATAATATAAACAAACAAATCAATATTTAAAAACGGCTCGCCTCCAAAAAGGATTAATCTCTTTATACATTGAATTCTGCGAGAGACTAGCTGATCAATAATTTTATCTGCTGTATCAATATTCATCAGTTGATTCATCATTCCGTAATTACCACCATCAGCATAGCAGTATGTACATGAAAGATTACAGTTATTTGAAATATTGATTACTACTTTTTTTAAAATATTATAATCGTTTTCTTTTTTGATATTATTATTCAAATCATCTATTGAAGTTGATAAAGTAAAGGTTTCAGAATTAAAATAAAGAGTATCGGATTCTGTAATAAATGCTTTTAACATAATTATTCCCCCTATATAACATAGAGAGGGAATAAAAATCCCTCTCACAATAAAAATAAGATAGTCGTTACCGACCTCCACCACAAGAATGACTAGGGCCGCAATCATGAATAACATAGGCTGATTTATTGGCTAGTAATTCTTCCATATCGATAATTTTGAGATTATCCATTTTATTGTCCTCCTTTATTTGATGATATGATTATATCATTCAATAGTTCAGTCAAAATTTCTTTCCCATATCTGCTTGACGACTGTCCTCCCCTAAAACTTTTTTTAAATGTCCTTCATAAATCTTTGCTAAGTGGTTACTGCCTGCTAATTTTATTGCTCCAATACATTTTTTCATTTCAATAATTGCAATCTTATTTCCGTTTTTTTGATAGCGATAAAGGTTTTGAGCATAGAGAAAAATGAGTCTTTCATAAATTTCTGTCTCGATAAAAAAGCATTGTTTCAATTGTTTTTCAAAATACAAAGCATCCATAAACTTTTTCTTTTCAATACAGGTAATATAAGCATTAAGCAACATGGTTGAAATCAGGCGTCGATTAATAGGAATTTCTTTATAAAAATCTGATCGTCTAGACATTTCTCTTGCTAAAACCATAAAAACATCATGTTTTAGAACATCCAAAGTATTCATGAAAATCAACAATTCATAATATCCCCAATATTCAACACCAAATAGATAATCGGTTAAATCATCCAAATCTGTTTCATTATAGTATTTTTCTCCCGATAAATCCTGAAGGCGAATTTTAACTAAAATGGTATTTATATGATGAAATTTCTCTCGTTTTCCTTCATTTTCCATTTGAGATATCAACAATCTCTTCATCCCTTCAATGTCGCGAGTCGTTACACATTTCCTAACCTGAGCTAATAGTTCATTTAGTTCATCACGATGAAAATCATGAACGGCATACATAAATTCATCAATTGGCATGTTAATTTCATTTAGAATATGTATAAACTTTGAAATGGTTAAATCCGTTTCTCCTTTTTCGAAACGTGAAAGCTGAGATGTTGATATACCAGCCTTCGTGAGATCCTTTAACCGCAATCCTCTTGATTCTCTAAACTTTTTAAAAATTTCTCCAAAATTTTTCATTCTGAACCTCCATCACGCATATATGGGAATATATTTTATTCACCCCAATAATAACATATAATAAAAAAAAAACAAAAGTGAGGATTACACATGAAAAAACAAAAAATATTACCACTCCTACTCTTTTTACTAGAAGGAATTATTATTATCGGAGTTGGATAATCTTAATTTCTAAGGAGAGTTTTGCCTAGACTGCTCAGCGATAAGTACTGCTGAGCGCAGGCTTATAGTTTGGAGGCAGGTAATGTACGTAACAGTCAGGTATTGCCTGCCCTCTTTAGCTAGATAGAAAACATCAAACTTTCTTACATTATCGCGAATTCCAGTTACAAAACTCCCATTAAACTTAAGTTCTTACTGAATTAAGACATCACTCCTATCTCTCCTTACACTCGTCCTAGCAGACAGAAGGATATGCTTAGTCCGAAAAAGTTTAACTATAGTCAGCACAATGACTCCTATACCTGTCTTAAAAAGGCTTTTCGCTAGACCACTACAGTTGACGAAAAGCCTACTTTTGCAGATTATAAATTTGAACTTTATCCTCATAAATTACAACATAAGAAAACACCTCATAAGTTAGATTTTTCTGTCTAACTTATGAGGTGTTAGTCATAGAAGGATATTTACATTTTTCTTAAATAGCCAAATCAAACTTCAGCTGTGGCTTAACCGGATCATAGTCAACCAACTCAAAGTCCTCGGCTTTGATGTCAAAGAAATTAGTCTTATCTGGTACATTCAAGACCAAACGAGGTTGGCAGTTTGACGGCTCACGGCGGAGCAATTCCTGAGCTTGTTCAAATTGATTATCGTAGATATGAAGGTTGTTGATAAAATAGAAAAACTTCCCAACCTTCCAGCCAAAGTGTTTAGCAATCATCATTTGAAGAGCCACATACTGCATGGCGTTAATGTGGTGAGCCACCAACATATCATTAGAACGCTGGGTCAAGGTCGCATCCAGATAGATGTCCCCATCAACCCGACGGACATCAAACATGGTCTGAAAGGCGCATGGAAGAAGACCATCTGTCTCCTCAAAAGCTTGGTAATCCCAGAGCGAGATGATATTGCGGCGGTTCCAAGGGTTGGCTTCTAACTGCTTGAGAATCTTGTTGATGATGTCGTGTTTCTTAACGACTGCCCCATAGCGTTCACCGATGGTTCCCGTATCTCCCACTTCCCAGTCATTCCAGTAGTGAACATTGTACTTGCTATTCAGCACTTCTAGGCTATTAGACTGATCTTGGTAAATCCAGAGTACTTCCTTGATGGCAGATTTGATTGCAATGGGACGCAAGGTTGTGATGGGAAATTCCCCCTTAGACAAATCATACTCCGCAAAGGCACCCGTTACGTACTTGGAGTTGGCAACAGTCCCATCCTTGTACTTGGGACGAGCCTGCTCAGAAAAGACACCGTCTTTGAGGATTCGTTCAATATTCTCTTTAAAAATCGTATCAGCTTTTGTCATTTACTCTCACCTCATTTATTGTCCTAACTAGTATAGCATAAAAAAAGAAAGGAGGAAAATCACTGGCTTTAAAGTAGTGTTTTTCCTCCTTTTATGATCTTATTGCAATACAAGTGATGCTGCTCCAATCACTCCAGCGTCATTTCCTAGAGTTGCAAGAGCTAGTTTAGTTGTTGTGCGTACTTGTGGGAAGGTGTTTTCGTCGTAGACTTTTTGAACACCTTGTAGAAGGAATTCTCCCGCAGCTGATACACCACCACCGATAACGATTGTTGATGGGTTTAGGATTGATCCTATGTTAGCACACGCGATACCCAAGTAACGTGAGAAGTTACGGTAAACGATCAAGGCAAGGTCGTCCCCTTCTTTTGCAAGGTCAAAGACAGTTTTGGCTGTTACTTCTTCACCGTCGTCGATCAAGCGTTTCAAAGCCGCATCGCCTTCGTATTCATCTGCATAACGACGAGTCAAGTTGACAATCCCTGTTGCAGAAGCAACTGTCTCAAGACAGCCTTTTTTACCACAGGTACATGCGATTGGTTGGTCAAAGTCAACAGTGATATGACCAAGCTCACCAGCAGCACCAGCAACACCGTGGAGCAATTTGCCTTCTGCCACGATACCACCACCAACACCTGTACCAAGTGTCATAAAGACAACGTCCGGTTGGTTGTCACCAGCCCCCATCCAGCGCTCACCAAGAGCCGCCACGTTGGCATCATTATCGATGAAGAATGGAATCCCCAAGGCTTTTTCAATCTTTTCTTTAATTGGTTGAAGGGTTTTCCAGTTTAGGTTGTAGGCACCAATAACAGTTCCTTTTTCACGGTCAACCACACCAGGTGATCCCATCCCAATCCCTCGGAAGTCTGTGGCTGACAATCCAAGCAAGTCCAAACGATGTTGAATAGACTCGATCATATCATCTACAATATGGCTTCCTTCATCCAAAATATTAGTCTTGATAGACCATTTTTCTTGGATTTCTCCCTCTTGAGTTAAAATTGCAAACTTGACAGATGTTCCACCAAGGTCAATCCCTATAATCTTTTGACTCATCGTCTTCTCCTTTTTAATTGAAAATGCTTACAGATATAGTATAACAAAATCGTCCATTTTGTGCAAAGGTTTGCATTAACTTCCTAGAAATTATTCTGATTTATGGTTTCCAAAGACCAGAACCATCTACGTAGTATCTGCCACCATCAACTTGCTCATTCTTTGCCATTTTACCATCTGATTTCAAATAGTAATTTCCTTGCCAAGTATTACGAGCGTATGAACCATCTGATTTCAAGTAGTACCAAGATTGATAAGAAGAGTCATAAATCCACTCACCTTGTGCCATTTTACCGTTCGCTTTGAGATAAAAAGCGCCTTGCCAAGCATTTTGTGCATAGGATCCATCTGATTTCAAATAATACCAAGCTTGGTATGATGAATCATAAATCCATTCACTTTGAGCCATCTTTCCGTTTTGTTTAAGGTAGTAACTTCCTATCCATGTGTTTCGTGCATATGAACCATCCGATTTGAGATAATACCATCCTTTGTAATATGAGTCATATATCCACTCACTCTGAGCCATTGTCCCATCTGATTTGAGATAGTAATCTCCTTTCCAAGAATTTGTTACTGGATTACCATTGTCAGAATAATAATACCAATATCCGTCCTGCTTAACCCATCCACTAGAAGAAACTCTATTTTGTGGACTAGACTGGCGTGGTTTAAAGACTTCCCGAGGTGCATTTGCACGTTCACAAGCTATCCCATCACCATCTTTGTCTAGTCTTGAAGAATATCCAGGCTCTCCTCTATGGATATCAGAATAACCATTTTCCCATGCTTCTTTACAACTAGAAAAATGAATATTTTCTTCTGCACTAACCGGTTGAGCAAACAAACCTAAAATTGGAAAAACAGTAAGAATCACTTTCAGCAAAATTGTTTTTTTCATCATTTCCTCCTAATAAAATGACATCGTTTTCTTTTTATTTTATCAAACTTAATTCAACAATTCAACATATCCATTATATTTTTTAATTTATGAAATTTATTTAGAATTCACTTCCAACTCATACAATTTTCTCACTGCGTTACAGCCATAGATAGTTTCCGCTTGGTTCAAGTCTGCCAAAGTCAGAACTTTTTCCTCTACCTGTCCTGTTTCCAACAAATGCTGGCGGTAGATACCTGGTAAAATTCCTTGACCGAGGGGTGGTGTGTAGAGTTTACCATTAATTTTTAAGACCAGATTTCCAATAGAGGTCTCAAGCAGTTCTCCTGCTGCATTATGGTAAATGATTTCCTGTTTACCTAGGCTTAAATGTGGTCTGTGAGTGGTTTTGAAGTAGGTAAATGCTTGCTGCAAATCAGCTTCTTGCAGGCAGAGTTTAGCCTGACAGAACTTTGGACTAAGTGGTGTTAAGATTTGGCGACTGAGCTCTATTTCTCCAGACTTGTTGAGACTGATTCTCAAACGGTAGTCTTGATTAGCATCACAAGCCTGACACTCTCCCTCTATTTTTTGTTTCAAGTCTTCTGCATCAAAAGGATAGGCAAAATATCGACTCGCCTTTGTCAGTCTTTCCAGATGTTGATCTTCAAAAAGCAGTTGTTTTTGACTGATTTTCCCAGTTGTAATCAATTGGAAACGTGGTTGTTTACGATAGAGTACAGCCGCCTTTTGATGAACTTCACGGTATTCAGACTCCCAAGTACTATCCCAAGTAATCCCGCCTCCAACTCCATAGATAGCTTGGCCCATATAGAGTTGAATGGTCCGAATGGCGACATTGAAAATCCGTCGTCCATTTGGAAGCAAGAGACCAATCGTTCCGCAGTAGACTCCTCTGGGTTGGGGCTCCAAGTTCTTGATGATTTCCATGGTCGCAATTTTCGGTGCTCCCGTTATGGAACCGCATGGAAAGAGTGAACGGAAGATTTCAACTAGGTCAACATCCGGTCGTAACTGACTCTTGATGGTTGAAGTCATCTGCCAAACAGTTGAATACTGCTCCACTTGACACAGACGTTCTACATGCTCACTCCCCACCTCAGAAATACGGTTCATGTCATTGCGCAAGAGGTCCACAATCATCATATTTTCAGAGCGATTTTTAGGATCTTGTTCTAGCCAACTAGCTTGGGCAAGGTCTTCTTGGTCAGTCACCCCACGCTGGGTTGTTCCCTTCATTGGTCGCGTTGTCAATTCACGGTCATTTTGCTCAAAAAAGAGCTCTGGGCTCATGGAAATCACTGCCATCTCATCGTGTTCCACATAGGCATTGTAGCCCGCCTCCTGCTCTACCACCATACGATTGTAAATAGCAAAAGGATTGGCACTTAAATCTTGCTTGAGTTGGACAGTGTAGTTGACCTGGTAGGTATCCCCCTGACGCAAATGATGGTGAATCTGGGCAATAGCCTTTTCATAGTTCTCTGCAGATGTTAGCTCCTGCCACTTTGAAGGCAAAGCTACATCTTCATAAGTCAGAGGAATAGGGGATGTTTCCACCCTATCGTGAACGGTAAAATATAGCAGATACTCTGCCAGTAAAGGAGCTTTATGAACTGCTAATTTCTCCTCAAATGCAGGTGCAGCCTCGTAACTGACATAGCCCACCACATAATAACCTTGCTCTTGGTAGCTCTCCACCTGTGCCAGCAAGTCCGCCACTTCTGATAAATCTCTCGTTTTTAACTCTTTGATAGGCTGAGTGAAGGTGTATCTCTCCCCCAAAGCCCTAAAATCAATCACTGTTTTTCTATGCATATCTTAAGTATAGCACAAAAAAGCCGACCTAGAACAGCTAAATCCAGCTTTGTTTACTGATTTCTATAACGGAAAAGCTTCTCTAAGTTTCTTTTTTCTACTTTTTGGCAATTCTCCATCAGATAGCACCCCTTCTTCTTGTAAAAACTGGTCTTATTTGGAGCACTTTACACAAAATTCAGCAAAAGACAGAGGAAGTAATGGTATCTATACCATTACTTCCTCTGTCTTTTGCTTTTCTTCTGTTACTAAAGAATAATTTCACGACTTTCTGATAGAATCTTGTGGATACTGCGCACGCGCACCTCCGATTAGTTTGGGACGACTTGCAAGAGCCGTTACATGGGCATGCCCAATTTCTCTCAAAAGAGGGCGAATTGGAACCTGAACATGCTTGACATGCATGCCAATCGCAGTATCTCCGATATCCAATCCAGCATGGGCCTTGATAAATTCAACCTCAACTGGATCCCGCATAAACTTGAAGGCTGCCAACTGACCCGAACCTCCTGCATGAAGTGTAGGAAGGACACTGACGATTTCAAGACCAAACTGTTCTGCCACCTGACGTTCAACAACGAGGGCTCGATTGACATGTTCACAACCTTGAACAGCTAGATGAATTCCTTTTTCCTCTAGGATATCTAGAATGGTCTTCACAATGACTTCCCCAATTTCTTGACTGGATTCCTTACCAATCTGACCACCTATCACCTCACTAGAAGAAAGGCCCAAAACAAAGATAGTTCCTTGCTTCAAATTAGCCTTTTCTAATACATCTTCTACAATCTGGCTTGTTGCTCTTTGAATGTCTTTTTCCTTCATACTTGATACCTCTTTTGTCACTATCTATCATATCTTTTTTTACTGATTTTATCAAGGCCAACTAATCATTCTGAATTTTAAAAGCAAAACTCCCAGAATAGACTGGGAGTTAGCTAATTACTATTTTATTAATGTATATTTCAACTATCGTCCCTTTTGAAGGTACAGAATTGATCTTCATCTGGTAATTGTCTCCAAAATGAAGTTTGAGTCGTTGGTCGACATTTTGAAGGCCAACTCCCCCACGTTTGAGTTGACTTTGACTACTATCGCCAGCAGCTTGGAAACCAACACCATCATCCTCAATGCGGATGACAAGCCCTGTATCCTGTCTCTGAACAGAAAGTTTAATATGGCCCTGACCTTCCTTCTCCTTGATGCCATGGTAAAGAGCATTTTCTATAAGAGGTTGCAACACCAACTTAGGCAAGACTAAATTATCAAAGTCAGGTTCTTCATCAATCTCATACTCCAGCTTATCACCATAGCGTTGTTTCTGGATAAAGAGGTACTGGCGAACATGATTGATTTCATCAGAAAGAGAAATCAAATCCCTTCCTTGATTGAGCGCCAAGCGGAAATAGGTTGCCAAGGACTTGGTCACCTGAACCACTCGCTGACTATCCTGAAACTCAGCCATCCAGATGATGGTGTCCAAGGTGTTATAGAGGAAATGGGGGTTAATCTGGCTCGACAGTGCTTGAAGTTCATACTGCCGGGTCGCTTCTTCCTGCCTGCGCACATCTGCCATCAGCTGATCAATCTGATCCAACATGGCATTAAACTGGCGAGTCACTTCTCTCAGTTCATAGGCACCAGCTTCTTTAGCACGAAGATTTTGTGTACCAGAAGCAATTTCCAGCATGGTTTCTCTCAGATCCTTCAAAGGGGCAATCCAGCGTTTGAGACTGAACCACACCAAGCAGAGACAGGCAAGAAGAGATAAAGTACTAGCAGCAAGCAAGGTCCACATGAGTTGACTCCGAACCTGGTCTAACTTCTCCAACGAAGACACGCCTATAACCGTCCAATCAGTCCCTGCAATCTGTTCCTGACTGACGTAGGATTGGTGGTCCAGCGTATAGCCCTGCCCCGTCTCGATGTAGGGTTTCATAGCCTCCATTTCACTCGCTGAGCTATAGACAGTACGTTTAGGATGGTAGACAAATTCATGGTCTTCATTGATGATAAAGGCAAAACCCTGCTGCCCCAACTGAAGTTGGTTGAGATAGGCTTCCAGAGTTTCATAGGAAATATCCAAACGAAGTACGCCAAGATTGGCCCCCTCTGCATCAACAAGTTCTTGAGTGACAGAAATAACCCACTGACTATCTGATTTACGAGCTGGGGTCAAAACTGGCTTAGCTCCCTGATGAATAGCCTTTTGGTACCAATCCTCAGCCATCATATCAGAGGAGGTTTTCATCTGCACACTATCATCTGTAGAAATAACCTGACCGGATTTGGTGACCAGTACCACCGTTTTCAAGTCCTGGTCTGCCTTTAAGATGGTCAAAAACAGATCTCGGATTCCCTTGGCTTGGACTTGGTTAGGATTCTCAGCATAGGCTAGGACATCCTTCTGCTGAGTCAAACTGGTAGAGGTGGTTTCTAGTTTTTTGATATAAGACTGAATAAAGTGGCTAGTTTGGCTAATGGTCGTTTGGCTATTACCCTCGATAGTAGCCTCAATAGCTGATGAACTAGATTGATAATAGAAAGTCCCAACCAGAGCTAGGAGAATGAGAAAGACCAGAAAGATGGAAATAACCATTCTGACTAGGAGAGAAGAACGCTTCATCGGCCTTCCCCCTTCTTAAACTGACGAGGTGTCACACCTGCAATCTGTTTAAAACGTTGGGTAAAGTAGTTCATATCTTCAAAACCAACCTTTTCTGCAATCTCATAAATCTTTAAATCCGTTGTCAAGAGCAAGAGCTTGGCTTGTTTGACACGCTCTCTCACCAAATAATCCTGAAAAGGCAGGCCCAACTCTTTCTTAATCAAGGAGCTCATATAAGTCGGACTAAAGCCCAAGTCACTGGCCAAGCTCTTTAAACTGAATTGGCTATCAGCTAGATGAGACTGGATCCTCTGGGCTATGTTTCCTTCAAACTTATCGGTCAGTAAATCTTGTAACTGCTCTTCCTTTTCTTCCTTGTCTAGTTTTTGTTTGATTTTCCCCAACATTTCCTCAATATCCTGACGAGAAAAGGGCTTGAGCAGGTAGTCATCGACACCTAGTTTGACAGCAGACAAGGCATAATCAAAATCATCGTAGCCAGTCAAAAAGACCAAATGAACTTCTGGATAGGTTTCTCGGACCAGACTGGCCAACTGGATGCCATTCAGCTGAGGCATGTTGATATCGGTTAAAATGATATCTGGCACCTGCCTTTGAATCAAGTCCCAAGCCTGTCTTCCATTTTCAGCCTGACCGATGATTTCCATATCGTAGGCTGCTACATTGACCAACTTGGTCAAGCCTTGTCTTACCAGATATTCATCTTCTACGATTAAGATTGTGTAGGTCATGCTCTGCTCCTTTCCCACTTACTAGTATCAGTATAGCAAAATTCTCCTCTAACTGCTTAGGAAAGACTTCTTAATCAACATAATCTAGTAAATAGGCATAGCCTTTTTCTTCCATTTGGGCTTTAGGAATAAAGCGAATGGAAAGACTATTGATACAGTAGCGCAAGCCCCCCTTGTCTTCTGGTCCATCCGTAAAGACATGGCCAAGGTGAGAATCTCCAACTCGGCTCCGCACTTCCATACGCGTCATATTGTAAGACTTATCTTCCTTGTAGGTGGCAACATCCGGGCTGATTGGTTGGGTGAAACTAGGCCATCCGCAACCAGACTCAAACTTGTCCTTTGATGAAAAGAGGGGTTCGCCAGTTGCCACATCCACATAGATACCAGATTCAAATTTATCCCAGTAGCGGTTTGAAAAAGCTCGTTCTGTTTGATTTTTCTGGGTAACTGCATACTCCTCAGGTGACAAGGTCTTTTTCAATTCCTCATCACTTGGTTTTGGATATTTGCTGGCATCGATGACGGGGTAGGCAGCCTGATTGACATTGATATGACAGTAGCCATTTGGATTTTTCTTGAGGTAGTCTTGGTGATAGTCCTCAGCCACCACAAAATTCTTCAAGGTCTCCTTTTCAACTGCTAGAGGTTGATCGTATTTCTTAGCCACCTCATCAAAGACTTGGTTGATTACCTCCAAATCATTGTCATCTGTGTAATAGACACCAGTACGATACTGAGTCCCCACATCATTTCCTTGTTTATTTTTGCTGGTTGGATTAATAATGCGGAAGTAATGAAGCAGAATTTCCTTGAGGGAAATTTGCTTGGCATCATAGGTGACATGGACAGTCTCTGCATGTCCTGTTTGGTTAATCAATTCGTACTTGGTTGTTTCCCCTCTACCATTTGCATAGCCTGAAACTGCATCTGTCACTCCGGGAACGCGTGAGAAGTATTCCTCTACTCCCCAGAAACAACCCCCAGCTAGATAAATTTCGTGCAAGTCTGCGTCTTTACTCACTTCTGTTTTTTTCACTGTTTTTCCTCCTTGGCTAACTGATGCTTTCTCAATTTGCGAGCTATCTGTCTGCCCTGCATTTCGCATCAATAGAAAATAGAAACCGGTTATGGCTAGGAGAATGACCCCTGCCAAGACAAAAAGTTTTACTTTATCATTCATAGCCTTTCTCTACCCCATTTCTTTCAATTCTTTTAAAATCATATCCTTATCCATAAAACCTGGTTGCGTTTTGACCAGCTTGCCTTCCTTGTCTATAAAGGCTTGAGTCGGATAAGAACGGACACCATAACTTTCCAAGAGTTTACCTGATGGATCAATTAAAACTGGAAAATTTTTATAATCCAAGCCCTTGTACCAATTCTTAAAGTCCGCTTCTGCTTGTTCCCCCTTGTGTCCAGGAGACACCACTGTCAAGACCACATAGTCATCACCAGCTTCTTTAGCAATTTCATCCGTATCTGGAAGGCTGGCTAGACAGATGGAACACCAAGAAGCCCAAAATTTGAGATAGACTTTCTTGCCCTTGTAATCAGACAAACGATAGGTCTCGCCATCTACACCTGTCAGTTCAAAATCAGCGACTTCCTGACCTTTAGTCGCAGTTTTCGAACTAACTTGTTCTGTTTTGGATTGCTCCCTCATAGTAGACTCGTCTGACATGTTTTTAGCCGAACAGGCTGCCAAGCAACAAATTGAGCCTACTCCAAGGAGACATGTTTGCCATTTTTT
Source organism: Streptococcus sp. 1643 (assembly GCF_006228325.1). Classification (NCBI taxonomy): domain Bacteria; kingdom Bacillati; phylum Bacillota; class Bacilli; order Lactobacillales; family Streptococcaceae; genus Streptococcus; species Streptococcus sp. 1643. The sequence goes on along the minus strand of NZ_CP040231.1, from coordinate 574,003 downwards.
CATTTCTTTTTCCTCTCTATTCAAATAATGTAGTCAAAATGGAAGCATTTCCCAAAAGCACCAAGATTCCCATCACGATAATGAGAAAACCACCCACTTTTTTGAAGGTTCCGAGATAAGGATGGAGTTTTCGGAAATGTTTCAAAACATAGCTGGAAGCAAGAGCTAGAACCAAAAATGGTAGCGCCAAACCCAGCGTGTAAATCAACATGAGACCAGCACCCTGCCAAGCTCCTGAACCACCTGAAGCCGCCAAGGCCAAAACAGACCCCAGAACCGGCCCCACACATGGCGTCCAAGCAAAACTAAAGGTTAACCCCAGTAAAAATGCCTGACTATAGCCGTTACCCTTTTGCCCTTGTCTCTTTAATTGTAGCCTTCTTTCCTTGTAGAGCCCCTGCAAATGTAAAACATCCATCTGGTGCAAGCCCAAGAGAATGATAATCGCACCCGTCACATACTGAAACCAAGAAGCATACAGCAAATTGCCTAAAAAACCAGCTCCATAGCCCAGTAAGATAAAAACAAAGGAAATCCCCGCTATAAAGACCATAGTTCGCAATAAACTAACAACTGAGATTGAAAATTTTCCACTAGAAGCCTGAGCACCATCTTTGTCATCCAACAAGACCCCTGCATAGACCGGCAACAAAGGTAAAATACAAGGAGAAAAGAAGGAAAGAATTCCAGCAAGAAAAACACTGATAAAAAAGATTCCATTGTCCATTGCCTTCCTCCATTCTTTGATTTGATAGGACTATTATAGCTCTAAAACTCCAGAAAAAACAGGGACAATGATAGGAAAAAATAGGAATTTAATCAGTTTATTTAGAAATTTTGCACAAAAAAAGCCAGACAAGGTCTGACTTTGATAGAAACAGAAAAGAAAATCACCTATCTTTCCTGCATATCTGGTAATAAATAAGGTCCGCAACGTAGTCTTTTCTCTCCACACCATTGGCAATAGTTTTTAGATAGGACATTCCAGCCTTCTCCATCACACGGCCTGAAGCTGGATTGAGACTGGCGTAACGAGCTCTGACCTTTTGAAAGCCTGCTTGAGTAAAACAAAAGTCTAACACAGCTTTCAAGGCCTCTGTCATCATACCTCGGCCCCAAAAGTTTTTTCCTAAAACATACCCAATTTCACAACTTAAATCTTCCTCGTGCATTTCAATGATGCTGATATCTCCTATCACATGCTCTGGGTTCTCTTTGAGACAAATGGCCCATTTGTAATAGTTGGGATTAGTATAGGATGCAACCCAATTTCGAATCGAGTTCCGAGTCGCTTCAACATCAGGATGAGGATCCCAGGTGACATAGGTCAGATTCTCAGCAGACGAAGCCCAATTTTGAAACATGGCTTCCGCATCACTCTCCACAAATCTTCTCAAGATTAAACGTTTCGTCTCTAACATTTGCGTACCGATTGCTTTCATAATGTTACCTCGCTTTCTAAGCTTAATGCTCAAGCTAAAAAGGTCCCCCGAGCCTTCCTCGCATTCTCATTTCTAGGCTCAGGGTAAAAAGACTATACTCAGTAACAGCTAGAAAACAAGTTTTTCATCTAGTTACTTGACGCAGTCGCTGTCTGGTTTGAAATGCGCTTTACCAAGCTTTTTCAAACCTAGTCATCGTTGCGGGGGTGAGACAACGAAATCGAACTCTTCGAGTTACCGATTTCTGTCTCACTCCCAAAAGTCATCAAATACGGTGATTGGTAGGTGGCGTTTGTGTTGACCTTTGTACCACCAGTTTTCGATAGTCGCTTGGGCTTCTGGGCTGATTATTTTGCCTTCGAGGTAGTCATCAATTTCATTGTAAGTGACTCCCAAGGCTACTTCGTCTGCAATACCTGGTTTTTCTTCCTCCAAATCTGCTGTTGGGATTTTTTCATAAAGAGCTGGGTCTGCACCAAGTTCCTTCAAGAGTTGTTTTCCTTGGCGTTTATTGAGGCGGTAAAGAGGGAGAATGTCTGCACCACCATCACCAAACTTGGTAAAAAAGCCTGTGATATTTTCCGCAGCATGGTCTGTTCCAATGACGGCTCCGCTATGGGAACCCGCAAGAGCATATTGGGCAATCATACGACTACGAGCCTTAATATTGCCCTTGTTAAAGTCTGAAACAGGACTTCCTGTCGCTTCAACTGCAGCTGCCATGGCATCAGCTGATTCCTTGATATTCACAACCAAGCTGACATCTGGCTGGATGAAAGCAAGAGCATTTTGAGCATCTGCTTCATCAGCTTGCACGCCATAGGGCAGGCGGACAGCGATAAATTGGTAGCTGTCATCTCCTGTCTCAGCTCGCATTTCTTCCATCGCTAATTGTGCCAAGCGCCCTGCCAAGGTTGAGTCTTGTCCTCCAGAAATTCCTAGTACAAAGGTTTTAAGGAAGGGATGTTTTTTCAAGTATCTTTTTAAGAAGTCAATCGAACGACGGATTTCTTCCTGAGCGTCAATCACTGGCTTGACACCTAGTTGCTGGATAATGGTCTCTTGCAAACTCATTCTTCTTCTCCTTCACCAAGGGCTTCCTTGCGCATCTTATCAATCAAATCCATCTTATCTTGCCAAATATCACGCGCCAAGTCCACTGGATAGTGCTGCGGATTGAGCACGCGTTTGTATTCATCCCATAGCTTGTCAAATTCCTTACGGGCATAATCCTGAATGTCAGTCAAACTAGGCAAGTCGTAAACTAATGTTCCTTCTTTAAAGATATCCACCAAGAGAGGAACGGCGTCAAAATTACGAACGGTCTTTTTGATGTAAGTATAGGTCGGATGGAACATTTTGATTTCTGTCATGCTGGCAACATCCACACCGTCATAGGTGATGTAGTCACCTTCTGACTTGCCTTTTTCACGACTGGTAATGCGCCATACTTGCTTCTTACCTGGGGTCGATACTTTTTCAGCATTACTTGAAAGCTTGATGGTATTGCGCATCTTACCAGTTTCATCTTCAATAGCCACAATCTTATAAACTGCCCCAAGAGCTGGCTGATCATAGGCTGTAATCAGCTTGGTACCCACCCCCCAGACATCAATCTTGGCGTGTTGCATTTTGAGGTTAAGGATGGTATTTTCATCGAGGTCATTGGAAGCGTAAATTTTGGCATCTGGATATCCAGCCTCATCTAACTGTTGGCGAACTTTCTTGGAAATATAGGCTATATCCCCTGAGTCGATACGAACGCCTTTAAAATTAATCTTGTCTCCCAGTTCACGAGCAACCTGAATGGCAGCTGGCACACCGATGCGAAGCGTATCATATGTATCTACTAGAAAGACACAGTCACGATGGGTTGACGCATAAGCCTTGAAGGCCTCATAGTCGTTTCCATAAACCTGTACCAAGGCATGGGCATGAGTACCCAAGACAGGAATGCCAAAGAGCTTCCCTGCTCGCACATTGCTAGTCCCGTTGGCTCCTCCAATCACGGCTGCGCGTGTTCCCCAGATAGCTGCATCCATTTCTTGCGCACGACGTGTTCCGAATTCCATCAAAGGCTCATCTTCAATGACTGAACGAATACGTGCTGCCTTTGTCGCTATCAAGGTTTGAAAGTTAACGATGTTTAAAAGAGCCGTTTCGACCAATTGACATTGGGCTAGAGGTCCTTCAACCTGCACAATCGGCTCATTAGCAAAAACCAAGTCCCCTTCCTGAGCAGAACGAACCGTTAGTTCTAACTTGAGATCTCGTAGGTAATCCAAGAATTCTCCATGATACCCAAGCGTCTCCAAGTAGTCAATATCGCTATCTGAAAAGCGCAAGTCTTTAAGATAATGTACAATTCTTTCCAAGCCAGCGAAAACTGCATAGCCGTTCTGAAAAGGTTGCTGGCGGAAATAAACTTCAAAGACCGCCTTTTTATTGTGAATTCCTTGGTCAAAGTAAACTTGCATCATGTTAATCTGGTACAAGTCCGTGTGCAATGTCAAACTATCATCTGGATACATCTGTTTTCCTTCTTCCTACTTTACAAAGGTATGAACGTATTCTACCACTTTCACACCGTCCGATAAATTAGTACTATTATAACACATTTTACCAAGATTGATAAAAAGCTAACAAGCTATTCTCCATTCTCAAGTTCATCCATATCTTGCTCAAACTTTTTTTTAGCCCATTCGCCATAACTTTTAAGGCCTAGATTGCCGATAAAAACCCAAGGAAGGTAAATCAGATAAGTAATAACCCAAGCAGACAAATATTTAAGGTTCAGAGGATTGTGCTTATAAATTTCGATATTGAATTGATAGTTCTCCAACATCAAGAGAGTCGTAATAGCGAGAGTCACCAGCAAACACCCTACAATCGTAAAATGAAAACGACTATAGTAGGTCACTCCAAGTTGTCGTGCACGGTTGAAAAAGAAGAAAATTCCTAAAAGAAGAGTAACCAGAAGAATATTAGGATTAAAAAGAGCAGGTGCTAATACAGCCACCAAATAACTTAACAGAATGAGCCCGATAAACATATAAAAAGACTCTGTCCCAGCTTTGTTAATCAGTTGTTCTTCTCTTTCGTCTAATAATTGATAATAAAAAAAACTATTTTTCATCTTCTTCCTCCCAAAATAATTGATCTAAAGTTTTGCCTAAGCATCTGCAAATGGACTGGCAAAGGGAGAGACTAGGATTGTATTTCCCAGCTTCAATCAAGCCTATAGTCTGCCTAGTAACACCTACAGCTTCTGCCAAATCCCCTTGTGTTAAATCACGCTCCACACGAGCTAATTTTAATTTTAAATTTTTAGCCACTAGCGTCCTCCTTCACATTTTTAAAAAGTTGCGCTTCTTTTTAAATATATTATACCATATATCTAACTTAATGCAATATATAAATGTCATTTTGTAAGATTTTATTAACAAAAAACTCTCTACCATATTACATGATAAAGAGTATTCGTTCTTTTTTGATACTTAGCTAAGTTCCTCTCCAAAAGAAAGAAGTCTAGGTCACAAATCTTTTTGGTAATAGTATCTTTGTCCTGTATAGGGATAGTTTTGCAAGGTAAAGACTTCCTTGTAGCCATGCCTTTTATAAAAATCTGGTGCTTGAAACTGGTAAGTATTTACAAAAGCAAAACGACAGTTTCGTTTCTTGGCTTCATTTTCTGCTCGCTGCAATAGTTTTGAACCGATTCCTTGTCCCCTCAATTCCTCTTTCACAAATAAATATTCGATTTCCAACCAATTTCCGAAAGTCTCAGCTACTAAGCCCGCCATGAGATTGCCCTTTTCGTCTTCAACATAAAGGTTCAGTGGCTTACTTTCAGCCTCTTCTCTTTTAGAACGATTATAAGCACGAATCAAATTCCCTATTTCTTGCGCTTTAAGCGATTCCTTATTTTCCAATCTAACGTGCATCCAAACCTCCTAATAAACTACTACAGCTTGATTATAGTCTTATTTCGATGGACTGTCAAACTAGAAAAACTCACCAAACAGAGTTGATGAGTTCATGATTTATTTTCTAAATTTCCACTGACTATAAATCCCAAAAACAAGAATCCAGATAGCAGAACCAACTGCCCCCATGAAAGTGGACTCTTGCAAAAAGAGAGTCACAAAAACAAAGACAAAAAAGAGAATGGTTAGGGGATTAAGTAAGCGATACTGAGGCATAAGGTAGCCATCCGCCATGAAGTCTTGTGACTTGCGGTATTTGAGATGAGCTACCATAATCAAGATATAAATCGCGATGTAAACACCTGATGAAGATGCCGTAATCAAAGCAAAGGCATCTGAAACACCTGGTAGCACGTTGATAAAGGCAGCCAGAGCAATCAAGATTGCTGAGGCAATGATGGCATTTTGTGGAACATTGTGGCGAGAAAGGGTATCGACCTTAATGGCCTTTAAGAAACGATTTGGCGAATCATGGGCAATCTGATATAAGTGTCTCCCTGTTGAGTAGAGAGTTGAGTTAAGCGCAGACGCTGCTGAGGTCAAGACAACAAAGTTGATTAGAGCCGCTGCCCACTTGATCCCCGCCAGTTCAAAGACCGTTACAAATGGAGAATCTGAAGAATTAAGATAAGACCAAGGAATAATGGCCATAATCGCAATGAGAGCTCCCCCGTAGAAGAAGATAATTCTGAGAGGAATTTCCTTAACAGCTTTGGGCAAGACCTGACGAGGGTTCTTTGTTTCAGAAGTTGTCACCCCGATAAACTCAATCATCAGATAGGCAAAAAATACCATTTGAAAGGCCATGACAAAGTTCATAACTCCGTTTGGAAAAAGAGAGAACTGGTCGCTGATATTTGCCAAACTTGCAACACCATGCGGTGTCTTAAAGCCTGTCAAAACCATAAAAATCCCAGTGGCAATCATGGCTAAAATCGCCACAATCTTGACCATAGCAAACCAAAACTCGACTTCTCCAAAAAGCTTAACTGCAATCAGATTGACCAAAGCCAAAATCGTTAAAAAGACAAGCTGAATCAGCCAGCTAGGCCAGGTAGGGAACCAGAAGCGGACATAGTCTGAGATGGCAGTGATTTCTGCCATACCGATAAAGACAACAGACAACCAATAAGACCAAACTGAGAAATATCCCCAGCCTTTCCCCAAATGACGGGTGATAAAGTTGATAAAGGTATGTTGTTCTGGATCCTGATACAGCATCTCCCCAACAGCCCTCATCATCAAAAACATAAAGGCTCCTGTGATCATATAAATCAGAATGATAGAAGGTCCTGTAAGGCTGATAGAGCGACCAGCACCTAGGAAAAGTCCTGTTCCGATTGTTCCCGCAATGGCCATCACCTGAACATGGCGATTGGTTAAACCACGCTCCATTTTATTTTTCTTCTTATTTTCACTCATATAGTCTCCTTTTTATCCAAAAAACCAAAAAGGAGTTGAGCAAGGCAAAACCTTCACTACTCCTTTTCCATCCTATTTAGGCTGTTTTCTCAACCTTTAAGATTTTGACATCATAGCTACCAACTGGTGTTTCAATCGTTGCAGTATCACCAGTCTTCTTGCCAATTAGAGCACGGCCAATCGGACTTTCATTTGATACTTTACCAGCAAAAGCATCTGCACCTGCAGAACCGACAATGATGTAGACCTCTTCTTCGTCTTCACCGACTTCTTGGATTGTTACTGTTTTACCGATTGCTACCTCATCTTGGGCAACTGCATCGCTATTAACAATTTCAGCATAACGAATTTTTGTTTCTAGACTTGAAATTTGACCTTCAACAAAAGCTTGTTCATCTTTTGCTGCTTCATACTCACTATTTTCTGAAAGGTCTCCATAGGAACGAGCAATCTTGATACGCTCTACGACTTCAGGACGACGGACGAGTTTCAACTCCTCTAATTCTTTTTCTAGTTTTTCCTTTTCTTCAAGGGTCATTGGGTAAGTTTTTTCTGCCATTTTTTTAACTTTCTTTTCTATTTACTTTTTTAAAACAAAATTATGTGGAAAACCACATAATTTTAGTTTGAACTACTTGCTTGAGGTAACTTGCTATTGATATGCTCTGCAACGTTTTGATCATGTTCTTCTTTTGTTGTCGCAAAGTATACTTTACCGTCTTCAACATTGGCTACAAAGTACAAGTACTCACTCTTTGTCTGGTTTACACTTGCTTCAATCGCATCCGAACTTGGGCTATCAACCGGTCCAGGCATGAGGCCAAGGTGTGTGTAAACATTGTATGGTGAATCAATCGTTGTATCAATTCCAGCGTCATCTGCTAAACTAATCTTTTGACCAAGTTTTCCTTGAGCATATAGGATAGCGATATTACTTTGAAGTGGCATACCGACATTCAAGCGGTTATAGAAGACACCTGCGATTTTCTTGCGGTCTTCGGTCTTAGCACCTTCTTTTTCGACAAGAGAAGCAATGCTGAGCAATTCATTAACTGTTAGATTCTTTTCTTTGATCGTAGCGTAATATGGTGACATAGCCTTATCCATAGCAGCCACCATCTCATCAATCAAACTTTCAACAGTTGTGCTATCTTTGATCGTATAGGTCGCTGGGAAAAGGTAGCCTTCAAGACGATAACGAACGCCACTGTCTTTTGTTGGAAGACTTCCAAGTAGGTTTGGATACTTGGCTACTAATTGTAAGATAAAGGTCTCATCTTGAGCTTTTGCCAAGAAAGCATCCGCAGTAAGAGGTTCTTTAAATTCACCTTGAAGTTGTCCTACTGTTTGAGCGATTTGCTCTAATGTATAGCCTTCTGGAATTGTCAAGTTTGCAAGCACAGGTGCCTGAGCTTCAGGAGTCCCACCTTTTTCCAATTCTTGAATCAACTCATCCGTACTCATACTCTTCTTCAAGTTGTAATAACCTGACTTCAAGTTGGCATGGCTATAGTATTTAGCATAAAGGCTAAAGATCAGTCCATGTTTAACCAGACCAGATTTTTCCAAGGTGCTTCCAATTTCTTGAACATTTGCACCGTCTGGGATTTGAACCGTTACGTAGTCCTTAGAGCTCGCATCCACAGGTTTCAAGGAATCTTGCACATAACCATAACCAAAATAACCACCAACTGCAACGAGTACTAGGAGAACTAGAACTGTTACTAGGCAACCTTTGGCTTTTGATTTTTTCTTAGTTGATGTTGCACCTTGACGACGACTACGACGTGGAGCATCAGCTAATCCACTGCTAGATTCTGTAGAAACAGGCTCAACTCTTTCAGGCATTCCTGGGGTAATTTCCTCTTTCTTGTCTTCTGTTTTATAGGTTACGGCAACCTTAGTCGGAGTGTCGTTAAATTCTTTTTCTTCGGGTTTAAGCTCAACTGGTTCTACCTTAGGTTGAACGGATTCCACTACAGGTTCTTCAGCCAGATGAATCGGCTCTACTAGAGGTTCTTCAGATTCTACAACTTCAATCTTATCAATGATTGGCTGTCTAATCTCTTTCTCTTCTTGTCCATCCGTTTCATCAGTACTAGCACTTGAAAGTGGAGGAACACTTGGTGCATTCTTTAGGATTTTATCGACAACAGACAGGGAATCAGCCATCAACTCTTCTGTTGATGTTTCTGGTTCAAGATCTGAAGGAGTTGCTGAACTAGCTGGAGATGATGAAGCCGTCAGATTTGGAATCTCTACTTCTTTCTCTCTTCTATCTTGTTCTTTTACTCTTTCTAAATCACGTAGAATCTGCTCTTTAAAGCTTAATTTTTCTTCTTCTCTTGATTTTTCAGTCAAAAGCATTACCTCCTTGTTGACAATCCATAATATTATATCTTAAAAGTCGCAGAAAAGCAACCAACTAGGGCATTCCCTAGCTAGTTTTCTTTATTTTCAGGCTGCCAGACCATATCATACCATGTTTCCCCAGCAAAGCTTGACTGAGATATTCCTTCATTAACAAAGCCATGTTTTTCATAATAGGCGATAAGGTAGTCATGACATGTCAGATTAATACCCTCTCGTTCATGTTCTAAAGCGACTTCTTTCAGAGCCTTTAATAGTCTTTTCCCCACTCCCAAAGCTTGTGCTTCCTTGGCAATAGATAGGCAAGTCACAGAAATATAACCTCCAGGTTGATGACTATAGTCTTTTATTTTTTCTGTAAAGGACTGATCATGTAGATGGCGGTGCGGAACGACTGGACCTTCGATATAACCAAGAATACGCCCCTCTTTTTCAGCTACCAGAAAACTGGTCTGAATTTCCCGCAAATGGGCCTCAAAGACGGAACGAGGAATGGCTTCCTCAAGGGAGAAATTCTCTAACTCTATCTCTATAATCCGATCTAAATCTGAAAATCTTGCTTGTCTGATTTTCATATTTCCTCCTGATAAAAAGGATTAGCCCAAATCAGATACCACTCAGAACCACTGCCATAATGACTCTCTATCACTTCTTCTTCAACAAAGCCATTCATTTCAAAATATGATAGCAGCTCATCAGGACTCTGCAAAAGAATACCTTGATAATCTAGTTCGACTGTCACCTGTTTCAAGGCCACAAGAAGAAGAGTTCCCAGCCCCTGTCCCCAATGGTCAGGATGAATGGTCATGGATTTTATTTCTATCCATTTGGGATGAAGATACTGAGCTTCTCCTAAAACATAGCCCAAAAGCTGATTTTCATCCCCAGCTACAAGAAAGGTACCCGCAGTCTTGCGGATACTCTCTTCTAAGGATTGGCGGCTAAATGCCTCTTCTAACGAAGGATTGGCTTCTTCAATCGCCAACATTTCTTCTAAATCTGATAAGGTAGCTTGCCTTATTGTGATTGGAATTTCCATCTGTTTTCCTTATTGGACGTTGCTTGTCAAGTTAGACAAAAGACGTTCAAATGAATATTCATAGGTTTGGATGTCTCCTGCACCCATAAAGACGTAAACAGCATTATCATGGTCTAGGAGTGGAGAAACATTTTCAACAGTGATAACCTGGTGTTTCTTGTTGATTTTATTGGCTAAGTCTTCTACCTTAACATCACCATGGTCCACTTCACGCGCAGATCCATAGATTTGTGCTAGGTAAACAGCATCTGCTTGATTTAGAGCATGAGCAAATTCGTCCAACAAAGCAATGGTTCTAGTAAAAGTATGCGGTTGGAAGATTGCGACGATTTCCTTGCTTGGGTATTTTTGACGAGCAGCATCCAAGGTTGCAATGATTTCTGTTGGATGGTGGGCAAAATCATCGATAATCACCGTGTCATTGACAATTTTCTCAGTGAAACGACGCTTAACACCAGCAAATGTTTTCAGGTGTTCACGCACCAAGTTCAAATCAAATCCTGCTGTGTAAAGCAATCCAATCACTGCTGTCGCATTCATAATATTGTGACGACCAAAGGTTGGGATGTGGAATTGTCCCAACTCTTGTCCACGGAAGTGAACTGTGAAGGTTGAACCAGTCGTAGAACGAAGGAGATCGCTAGCTACAAAGTCATTGCCTTCTGCTTCAAAACCATAATAGTAGATTGGTGCATCAGACGTAATTTTACGCAATTCTGCATCTTCACCGTAGACAAAAAGACCCTTGGTAATTTGTTTAGCATAGTCGTTAAAGGCATTGAAAACATCCTCTAGACTTGTGAAGTAGTCTGGATGGTCAAAGTCAATGTTGGTGATGATAGAGTATTCTGGGTGGTAAGGCATGAAATGGCGCTCATATTCGTCTGACTCAAAGACAAAATATTTGGCATTGGCTGAGCCGCGACCTGTCCCGTCACCAATCAAGAAGCTGGTGTCTGTGATGTGAGACAAGACGTGTGACAGCATACCTGTTGTTGAAGTTTTTCCATGTGCTCCTGCCACTCCCATGCTGACAAAGTCGCGCATAAAGCTACCTAAGAATTCGTGGTAACGTTTGTAGCTGATACCATTTTGATCTGCATAGGCGATTTCAACGTTGTTATCTGGACGGAAAGCATTCCCCGCGATAATCTCCACATCACCTTGTAGGTTCTTTTCATCAAAAGGAAGAATCGCAATCCCTGCCTGCTCTAGTCCACGTTGAGTAAAGTAGTATTTTTCAACGTCTGAACCTTGAACCTTGTGTCCCATTTGGTGCAACATCAAGGCTAGGGCACTCATCCCTGATCCCTTGATTCCAATAAAATGATATGTTTTTGACATGCTTTTCCCCCTACTCAGTAATTCTTGTCAGATTCAACTCTTGGGCAACCTGACGTTCCTGTTCTGTTTGCTTATTCTTTTTATTATAGATCTGACTCTTCTTTAGAAAATCATAGTTGTTCTTTTTAGCTTTTTCCATTTGGGTTTTCGGAGTTGGATTCGCCACTTGGCCAACCTCCTCAGCTAAGATATAGTGAGACTGGCTCAAGTTTTTACTAAATTTGGCAAACTCACCTGGATTTTCCTTTTGAAATGGCGCTGTTGGTTGGTTTCCTTGACGAACAAGTGTTGAACCATTGTGTCGTCTAGTATGACTAACATCTTGAGTCAAATACTTGGCTGAGCGTTTCTTCTTCAAGTCCGCACGCGCCTCTTCTCGAGCCAATTCAGCATACGTTTTTTCAACTTTTTTAGGTTCTGGGCTTGACTTTGACTCCTTAGTAACCACTGGAGAAACTACGGTTTCTTCCTCATTGATAGGAGACCATTCCAAATAGTTCTTATCGCGGTAATCACCTTTGATATTGCTAATAAAGTCTGACTCATCGTACAAGTCCATGACTGGCATTTTGGTCAGCATGATCTCATCATCTGACACCAATGGAAATCGATCTTGTTTCATTTTGTATTTCCTTTCAACACTTCATTATAGCGTATTGTCTTGATTTTTCAAGTGCTGGCTTCAGAAATTCCCAAAATTTCACGAATTTCTGCCAGACTGAGACTCGCACGCGACTCCGTACCATCTAAAACTTGGGAAACCAAATGTTTCTTTTGTTCTTGAAGTTCTTGGATTTTTTCTTCAATGGTTCCTTTGGTAATCAAACGATAGACCTCGACCATCTGCTCCTGCCCCATGCGGTGGGCTCGTCCGATAGCCTGGGCTTCGACAGCGGGATTCCACCAAAGGTCAACCAAAATAACCGTATCAGCTCCCGTTAGATTGAGACCAACACCACCCGCCTTCAGAGAGATGAGAAAGGCGTCTCTTTCTCCCTGATTAAATGCCTTGGTCATCTCTTGTCTGTCTTGAGCAGGAGTTGAGCCTGTGATTTTGAAAGAAGTCAAGCCTAAGTCTGGAAGTTCTTGCTCGATTTTTTCCAACATTCCTTTGAATTGTGAGAAAATCAAGACCCGATGGCCACCATCTGCCACTTGTAGCAATAAATCTCGGAGACTATCGAGTTTACCACTGGCTCCTTGGTAATCGTCCATGAAGAGAGCTGGCGTATCGCAAATCTGGCGCAATCGCATGAGGCCAGATAAGATTTCTACCCGACTTCTCTGGAATTCTTGATCTGTCACTTGCGCTAGGCGGTCTCGCATCTGTTGCAACTGGGCGAGATAGATGGCCTTCTGCTGGTCTTCCAGTTCATTTTTATAGACGACTTCGATCAGGTCAGGTAGTTCTGTAAGGACTTCTTCTTTCTTACGCCTCATGACGAAAGGCTTGATAAACTGCGCGACTCGGTCAGCCGGTAATTTCATAAACTCCTTTTTACTTGGTAAGAGCCCCGGAAGGACAATTTGAAAGATAGACCACAACTCTCCTAAATGGTTTTCGATAGGCGTACCTGACAAAGCAAAAACTGCTGGCACCACAAACTGGCGCAAACTCTGAGCAATCTTGGTCTGGGCATTTTTCATGACCTGGGCTTCATCTAAGAAGAGAAAATCAAAAGCCATCTCTTGATAAAGCTCGCTGTCTTGACGAAAGGTGGCATAGCTAGTCACATAGATTTGGTGATTTTCAGAAAGAATTGCTTCTCGATTCGCTTTCAAACCATGAACGACAGCCAAATCCAATTGTGGGGCAAATTTCCTGAATTCATCTGCCCAATTATAGATCAAACCTGACGGAGCCAAAATCAAGACCCGACTATCTTCTGTCACCTGACTGGTCAAAAAAGCAATAGTTTGCAGTGTTTTTCCCAGTCCCATATCATCGGCTAGGATGCCACCAAAGCCATAGTGATGAAGCATCTGGAGCCAACGGACACCCTTTTCCTGATAGTCTCTCAAACTCGCCTGCACCCGTATATCTCCCAAAGGAAAGTCCTCTGGATGGGTCAAATCATGAGCTAAATGCTGAAATTCTTCCGAGAAGGAGATCCTGTCTCGACCTTCAAACAACTGAGACAAACTGTAAGCTAGGGATTTCCGAGCCTGAAAAGAACCATCTTTTAGCTCAACCCCCAGTTCCTGCAAATTTTGACGAATCTGCTTGGTTTCCTCATCAAAAAAGTACACTTGGTCAGAAGAACTGATATAGAAATCCTGATTGCTGGTCAGGGCTTTAAGAGCTTGATCAATCTCTTCTTGGGCAATCCCTTGGAAATCAAACTGAATCTCCAACAGTCCTCCCTTGGACTCAATCTGAACCTGAGGAGCTTGGATGCTGTAGAGCTGATTCATCTCATCAGACAAGAAAACCTGACCCAACTTCTCAAAAGCTGGAATCGTATGGTGAAAGAAAGAATAAACTGCCTCTGGCTTCAAAGCCTGTCTCCAAGACTGAAAATCAGCCTCAAAACCAGCCCCTAAACAGACTTGAAATAGTTGGTTTTCCAAGACAGCATCGCTTGAAAATGGTAATTGTTCCAGCTGTTGACGACTAGTTACCTTAACATCTCCATAGTCAAACTGAATATTCAAGCGGATGCGGCCGTCATCCTCCCTATCAAAGTAAAAGATTGGTGAAAAGGGTCTGATTTGCAAGCGTTCAGGAGCAGAAACTGTGCCCAGCTGTCCAAACAAAGGCAGACAGGCGGCTAGGCGGTCACGATCACTATTGTCAAACTGGAGGCATTTTCTCCCTCTTTCCTCCTGAGGAAGCTCCTTGATTTCCTTTAGGAGGCTGATTTGTTTAGGATTTAAGAGATAAAGATTCCCCTTACGAAAGAGAACCGCTCCCCCATAGAATACGTTGACTCGCTCACTTTCAGAAATCTCCATCTCAAAATAATCGGGATACTCCTGCACGGAAAAAGAGAAAAGGTTTGCTTCTGGATCTAAATCATGAAAGAGAAGATTTTCATAACTAGTAATCTGGTGTTCGAAATGAAAATCTTCCAAGTTCATCAATAACCCCACTCCCTGCTCAAAAAAGGTCAGAGGGAAAAAGAGGTGACGACCTTGATTGGGGAAAAAGAGCTCTTGACTCAGTCCCTCCTCAATCAAGCCACATAAAAAAGTAAGAACTTCCTGACTAGCTGTATCAAAAGCATCCCAAGACAAGTCATTTTCATAGTGTTTCCCAATCATATATGGCTTTCGATGGACCAAGACCTTCAAAAAGAGAGGGATGTCACGAATGACATAATATTTTTGACTATCAACTAAACCGATTCGAAGAGTCCATAGGAGGCGATTGGTTCCAGCTTCTACCTGGCCTTGAGACGACAAAGTGTAGATTTTTTCTCGCTTCTGAGGTTGGATCCGCTCCAAAAAACTACCACCAAAACTAACCTTGGTTTCGACCTCTTCTTGCTCTTCATGTCCTTTTTCTAAGACTTGTAAAATCACCTGGCCTTCTTCATCAGTCTTCAGATAATGCTCGAGCGCTGCGAGGTGAACACAGTAACCTCTTTTTTGGAAAAAATCGCAAGCACAAAAAACCAGATCATCCTCTAAACTGTAGCGCAAGTCTTCTCCCGCCACACGAGTATAGAGGCGATTCCCTTTTTCCTTGATAATCTCAATGTTGCCTGTTTCATAGAGTGTAACCCCCTCCATGCGCAACTTTCCCGGAATCAATTTAGCCATAGTTACCCCTTTATCTTATCTTTTTATTATACCACATTTTCCCCTACGAAAATAGCCTTCTAGGAAGACTTTTCTCCTAGAAGGCTGGATTTTTAAAGTGTAGCAAAAGTGGTCACGATGCGTTGGCAAACCTCTTCCAGTACTGACTTCGGCATAGCCACATTGAGGCGGGCATGAAGAGTTCCCTCCTCTCCAAAGTCCAAACCTCGGTTCAAGATAACCTTGGCTTCATTCTTCAAAAGCTCTTGCAAGCGGTCATCCGTTAGGTCATAGGCTGAAAAATCAAGCCAAATCAAGTAGGTACCTTGTGGTTTCATGACCTTAATCTTGGTTTCGTTGCCCAAAATATCCACTACATAGTTAATGTGGTCCTCGATGACTTCTTTTAACTCTCCTAACCAGTCCTTACCATAACGGTAGGCAGCTTCTGTCGCCAAATACCCCAAGCCTGAGATTTCATGCTGGTTATTGGCCAACTGGCGTTTTTGGAAAGCCACACGAAGCTTGGGATTTTCAATAACTGCATAGGAATTCTTGGTCCCAGCAATATTAAAGGTCTTAGTGGCACTGCTCAAGATAAGGGCGAAGTCTTTAAAAGCAGGATCAATGGTGTTAAAAGACTGGTGTTTGTGACCAAAGAGGGCCAAATCTTGGTGAATCTCATCTGAAACAAGCAAAACACCGTGTCTTTGGCAGAGATGACCAATCTTTTCTAACACTTCCTTTTCCCAAACACGTCCACCAGGATTGTGGGGATTGCAAAGGATATAAAGCTTCACATCCTCTTCCACCAATTCCTTCTCCAACTGGTCAAAGTCAATCTCAAACAGCCCATCCTTTTCCACCAAAGAATTGGTAATCAATCTGCGATTGTTCAGTTTGACACTGCGGGCAAAAGGAGGATAGACCGGTGTGTTAATCAGAACAGCCTCTCCCTCTTTTGTAAAGGCTTGAATGGCTGTTGAGATGGCTGGTACCACTCCCTCGATAAAGACGAGGGCATCCTTGTCAAAGCGATAGCCGTGTTGACTGGCTTCCCAATCCTGAACCGACTCAATCAAAGCATCGCTAGCATAGGTATAGCCATAGACCAACTGATCTGCGTAGGCTTGTACAGCTTGTCGAACCTCAGGCAAAACCACAAAGTCCATATCTGCTATCCAGGCTGGTAGAACTTCTCGGTCAGCTTCTGCTTCTTTCCATTT
The DNA here is from genome assembly GCF_006228325.1 of Streptococcus sp. 1643. Taxonomy (NCBI): domain Bacteria; kingdom Bacillati; phylum Bacillota; class Bacilli; order Lactobacillales; family Streptococcaceae; genus Streptococcus; species Streptococcus sp. 1643. The sequence goes on along the minus strand of NZ_CP040231.1, from coordinate 557,430 downwards.
ATAGGTATGGTGCCCAAAACGATTGGGCAGACTTGTAAAATCATATTTCCCCATATCTGTCTTATCCTTCCAAAGCTTGGCGCAAGTCCGCAATCAAATCTCTAGCATCCTCAATCCCAATGGATAAACGCAAGAGGTCATCTGTTAAGCCATAGGAATGGCGCACTTCTGCTGGAATATCCGCATGAGTCTGAGTTGTCGGATAGGTAATCAGACTCTCTACCCCACCCAAACTTTCTGCAAATGAGAAGACCTTGAGGCTATTTAAAATATGAGGAATACGTTTTTCATCCACTACTTTAAAGGAAATCATACCCCCACGTCCAGTATAGAGCACTTCCTTGACAGCAGGTGAATCCTTCAAAAAAGCAACCACTTCTTGGGCATTGGCTGTAGAACGTTCCATACGAAGAGGTAGAGTTTTAAGACCGCGAATCAACTGATAACTATCAAATGGTGACAAGACCGCACCTGTCGTATTGAGATTATAGAAAAGTTGCTCATATAGTTCTAAACTATTAGTCACAACCACCCCAGCCAAAACATCATTGTGCCCTGCTAAATACTTGGTGGCAGAATGAAGAACGATATCCGCACCATCTTCAATCGGACGTTGGTAAATCGGACTGTAGAAGGTATTGTCCACCACTACCTTGGCACCCTTGGCATGAGCTAGTTTGGCTAGTTTGGCAATATCAAATTCCAACATCAAGGGATTAGTTGGTGTTTCAATATAGAGAACATCCACATCTTTCTCTAACTCAGCAATCAGCTCTTCTTCTGTATTGGCATAGGTAAAATGGAAACGGCCTTCCTGCTCGACTTGGTTGAACCAACGGAAAGAACCCCCATACAGATCACGAACAGCCAAGACTTTACTTCCTACTGGAAAAACACTAAAAGCCAGTACAATCGCAGCCATTCCTGAGCTTGTCGCTAGGGCATAATCTGCTGATTCGATTGCCGCCAAAACCTCCTCCGCCTTACTGCGAGTTGGGTTTTTGGTACGAGTATAGTCAAATCCCGTAGACTGACCGAACTCTGGATGCTGATAAGTGGTTGAAAAATGAAGCGGTGTTACCAAGGCACCTGTAGCCTCATCTGACTTGATCCCAGCCTGGGCCAAAATTGTGTTGATGTGTAGTTCTTTGCTCATACAATACCTCCAAATCTATAGTAACTATTGTACCACTTATTTTTACTAACTCATTTTCTTGTTTTCAAGAGCTAGTTATAGTTTCAAACTATATAAAAACGATAGTTCCTTGAGAAACTATCGTTTTTCCTGTTGAATAGACTGGTTATTTAACGTGTTTTGCCAGTTCTTCTTGGGCTTTTTTATTTGATTCTTCTTTTTCTTTCAGCCATTTTTCTTTAGCTTTTTCATACTCATCAGCCGTTACAGTCTTATCTTGTAACTTGAGATACTTGTATGATTCGACACCCTTATTTCCAGCTTGTGAGAATGGTGATGAGAATGGAACTGTCTTTCTCAAGGTCGGTGTCCCACCCTGAGAAACGTTTGGAATTGCAAGGGCGCTATCAACGAGCCAAGCTTGAATTTCAGCATATTTTTCATAACGTTTTGCTGGATCTTGCTCCTTGTTCGCTTCTTCTAACATTTGAGTGTAAGTATCCAGACCAACTGCCTTAGCCTTGTCATTGACCTCACCTGGTTCTAGACCAAGATTTTGCAACATACCGCCGTTATTGACATTTAGGATATCTAGATAGCTTGATGGATCCAAGTAGTCCGCACTCCAACCGCCATTATAGATATCAAAGTCTTTTTGAGCTGCAGTTTGAGCGAGGTAGCTAGAGTTGTTAAACTCATCTGTTGATATCTGTTGGATATCGATAACCACATTCTCAGCTCCTAGAACAGATTCGATGGATTGTTTCAAAGAACTTGCTTCAAGTACACCTTTTTTAGCTGATTGGTCAACTGATACATCCAAGTGGATTGGGAATTGCACACCCTTAGCTTCCAATTCTTTCTTAGCTTCCGCAAATTTAGCCTTAGCTTTATCAGGATTGTAGTATGGATCTTGCGCGTCCGCAAAGTTGATTCCTTGCCATTCTTGGCCATAGTTGACCATCTTTTCTGAAACAACATCGCCAAAGTCTTTTCCGTTGATACTTACAAATGTTGGAGGTACAACCAAATTACGAATAATCTTCGTTGCTCCGTCCTCCCCTTGAGATTGTGCTCCATAGGCAGTACGGTTATAAGCATAGTTGAAGGCTTGACGGAAGTTTTTATTCAGAACTGCTTCTTGGGTTGATTTCTTTTCGATATCTGAGGACTTAGAAGTGAAGTTATAAGATTTTCTGTCCAAGTTGAAGTTCAAGTAATAAGAAGTTGCATTTTGCATACTATAGATGATGTTATCCTTGTTCTTCTCTTTAATGCCTTCAAAGCTTGAGCTATTTGGATAGAGACGCGCGTAGCTATAGACTCCTTCTACAAAGTTACGTGCTAGTGCATCTTGGTCACTACCATCATAATAGGCCAATTTCACACCATCCACAAAGACATTTTTTTCATCCCAGTAGTTGGGATTTTTCTTGAATTCGATAACAGATTTTGAAACAAAAGATTTCATTAAGAAAGGTCCATTGTACAAAATACTAGAAGGGTCTACCTTACCAAAGTCATCCCCTTTTGATTTTAAGAAATCTGCATTGACAGGGAAGAGAATGGTTGAAGTTGTTTTAGAATTCCAATAAGATTCTGGACGTGTCAAAGTGTACTGAACCGTTTGGTCGTCAATCGCCTTAACACCGACAGTTGAAAAGTCAGTTGTTTTCCCGTTGATATAGTCATCCAAACCTGCTACCGAGTCTTGAACCAGGTACAAGGCTTCGGATTTTTTATCAGCAGCATATTTCAAACCTGTCACAAAGTCTTGGGCCGTTACAGGGGCGTATTCTTCACCCTCATAAGTATACCATTTTGCATCCTTACGCAATTTGTAAGTATAGGTCAAACCGTCCTGAGAAACAGTCCAATCCTCTGCCAACGATGGAACATAGTTACCGTATTGGTCATTTTCCATCAACCCATCCACCAAATTGGTCACGATGTCATTGGTTGTTGCACGGTTTTCTGCAAGATAGTTCAAACTAGATGGATCGCTCGAATAAACATAGTTATATGTTTTAGTAGCGCTACTTGAATTTCCACATGCGCTCAGTAAGATACCTGCGCTTAACACGACACTTGCAAGTGTCAGATACTTGGCCTTAGACTTTTTCATTTCCAGAACCTCCTGTTTAAAAGTTTTGTCTTATTATACAGCTTTAGTTTTATTTAGTCAAGTGATTTCTGAAGAAAAACTTAAAAAAGCATATTTTTTGCTCTTGATTTTAGAAAAAGTTCTCTTTTTTTAAGAAAAATGTAGTATAAAAACCTTTCTGTTAAAGAAAGGTTAAATTTATTACTTTTATTTATAAATCTTTTTACGATATTTTCAATCGTGTACGTAGTCGGTCTGCTTGAGCCTTTCCAATTATCTTGTCCAAGAGTCGTGTCCGTAGGCTCATCAAACCATAGAGACCTCCTCCAAGCCCTCCTATGAGAGCTACGTAAAGGAAACTCCAGAAACGTCCACTTGGCTGGAAGACAAAACCAAGTAGCCACTGCAAGAAGCCAACTAGGATAAACATGACAAGGGTCAAGATGGTAATCAAAATGGTTCGCTTCAAGATTATCTTTCGACGAGCACCCGTTACCTGGCAGATGTCTCGGTACATCAAGACATTTGGAATAATCAAGCCGATAGTCGTTGAAATCAAGGGACCGTAGCTATGGAAAATAGCAATGGTTGGCAATTGCAAGACGATCTTAGCAATGGAACCATAGATGAAGTAAAGAACTGCCTTGCGGTTTCGGAACATAGCCTGAAGCATAGGAGACAAGACCATATACAAGCCTAGGATAGTAGACTGCAAAACTGCAAAGACAAATAAGCCCATGGCCAGACTATCTGGCTTACCGTAAAAGACTGTATAAAGAGGCTCCCCTACCATAACCACTCCAACTGTTGCAGGTAGTAGAAATAAGAAGAGCATGGTAAGGCTATCTTGTACTAGGCGAGCCGCCGCCTGCAAGTCGCCTTTTACATAGTTTTCCGTCAACAGCGGCAAACCAACACTCCCAATTGAAACTCCCACAGAGATTAAAATCATAGTAATTTTATTCGGATTGGCAGAGAAATAAGAAAACATGACAACCAAGTCTTCATTACTGTAGTTGGTAAACCACTTCATACTATTGATAAAGGTCATCTGGTCTAAAATCTGGAAGAGTTGAATGGCTGATCCTGTCAGGATAAAGGGAATGGCTTCCTTGATCGTATCGACTAAGAGTCGCTTACTATTGATTTTATCCCGTGTTTCAAAAACTCTTTTAAGCAAACCTTCTTGAGCAAGGAAGTAGATCAAAACTGCAAAACTTGCCACCATCCCCACAAAGGCTGCAAAGGTTGACTGAGTAACGGCTGATAAGTAGTCACCAGAACCCATCTTCATAATGAAGAAGGTTGCCATTAACATCCAGATAACACGGATCACCTGCTCGGCGATTTGACTCATAGCATAGGGTTTGAGGTTATTCATCCCTTGGAAGAAACCTCGGATGACACTCATAGATGGGAAAATCAAGACTGCCCAAGCTAAGCTCTGCATGATGGGAATCAGGTCTTTCCCCACACCTGACAAATCTGCTAACCAGGGAGAAAAGAGATACAAGACCAAGGCAAAGACTAAGCCCAAGCCCGTCATAAAGCTTAGAAAACTCCGAATCAAGGCAAAGCTATGCTCTTCTTCTCGCATGGTATTGTACTTAGCCACTTGTTTGGCGACCGCAACTGGGATACCCGCTGTCGAAATCAGCAAGAACCAGGCGTAAATATTGTAGCCCATAGTAAAGAGTCCATTTGCCTTGGCAGCATAGGTCCCCATCCAGATATACCAGGGAATAATGTAGATAGCACCAAGGAGGCGACTAATAAAGTTACTAGCTGTTAGCCAAGCAGTTCCTCGCAACATCTGGGCTTGCTGGTGATTGTTTTCGTTAGACATAGCTTCCTCATTCAATTTTGATAACTAGGAAAAGTTCCTTATCTTCCATTATAAACTTTTCCTTGTTACTTGTAAAATTCGGGCTTGAAGTTTATAATAGAAAGTATGATTAAGATTGAAACCGTATTAGATATTTTAAAGAAAGATGGCCTTTTTCGCGAGATTATTGACCAAGGACATTACCACTACAACTACAGTGAAGCTGTTTTTGATAGCATCAGTTATGACAGCCGAAAAGTAAAAGAAGGGACTCTTTTTTTTGCAAAAGGTGCTGCCTTTAAAAAAGAATACCTCCTATCCGCTATAACGCAAGGATTAGCTTGGTATGTCGCAGAAAAGGACTACGAAGTCGGTATCCCCGTCATCATTGTGAACGATATCAAGAAAACCATGAGTTTGATTGCTATGGAATTTTACGGTAATCCACAAGAGAAACTCAAAATTCTCGCTTTCACAGGGACCAAAGGAAAGACAACAGCAGCTTACTTTGCTTACCACATCCTATCTCAACGCTACCCAACAGCTCTCTTGTCAACTATGAACACAACTCTGGATGGCGAGACCTTCTTTAAATCTTCCTTCTCAACGCCTGAAAATATCGATCTTTTCGACATGATGGCTCAGGCTGTTAAGAATGGTCGAACCCATCTTGTAATGGAAGTTTCTAGCCAAGCCTATCTTGTTCATCGAGTCTATGGCCTGACCTTTGATGTAGGTGTCTTTCTTAACATCACACCTGATCACATCGGACCAATTGAGCATCCGACTTTTGAAGACTACTTCTACCACAAACGTCTCTTGATGAAAAATAGCCGAGCAGTTGTCATTAATAGCGACATGGACCACTTTTCTGTATTGAAAGAACAAGTGGAAGATCAAGAACATGACTTCTATGGTAGCCAGTCAAGTAACCAAATCGAGAACTCCAAAGCCTTTAGCTTTTCCGCTACAGGTAAACTAGCTGGTGATTATGATATCCAACTCATCGGTCACTTCAATCAAGAAAATGCAGTTGCTGCAGGACTTGCCTGTCTTCGTCTCGGAGCCAGTCTTGAAGATATCAAAAAAGGAATCGCTGCAACCCGTGTTCCTGGACGTATGGAAGTTCTCACTCAGAAAAATGGAGCCAAGGTCTTCATCGACTATGCCCACAATGGTGACAGTCTGAAAAAACTGATTTCTGTTGTTGAAACCCATCAAACTGGAAAGATTTCTCTGGTTCTCGGTTCGACTGGAAACAAGGGTGAAAGTCGCCGCAAAGACTTTGGCCTCCTCCTCAATCAGCATCCCGAGATTCAAGTCTTTCTCACCGCGGATGACCCCAACTATGAGGATCCAATGGCAATTGCTGAAGAAATCAGCAGCTATATCAGTCATCCTGTTGAAAAGATTGCCGATCGTGAACAAGCCATCAAGGCGGCGATGGCCATCACAAATCAAGAACTCGATGCCGTGATTATTGCTGGTAAGGGAGCTGATTGTTACCAGATCGTCCAAGGAAAGAAAGAAGACTATCCTGGAGATGCGGCTATCGCAGAACGTTATCTATAAAAAAATCAAGGGAAACATTCCCTTGATTTTTTTAGTCTTCTTTCTTAAATGAATTTTTAAGACCTTCAACGGCACCTTCTACAGCACCTTTAGCATCTTCAACAACTTCTTTTGCTTTCGCAACTGTTTTTTCTACAGTGCCTTCTGCTTCTGTCTTGCTATCGCCAGTAACTTTACCAAATCCTTCTTTGATAGCACCAGTTGCTTGGTCCAATTTATTTTCAAGTGACATAGCTCTGTCTCCTTTGCTTTTAATACGATAAACGTTATCGCTTACATTCAGTTTATGCTTATTCTTTAGTAAAGTCAAACAATCTGCTCAAAATGAAGCAATTAAAGTAAATAGAAAATCAACCGTTCCTTGTCGAAATCAACAGCCAACTCATACTTCCCTTCTTCATTTTGCACAACATAGCCTAAAACGACTAGACTCTCAACGAAGATATCACGGCGTTTCTGTATCAGCTGATCCTTTTTGAGGAATTTCAGTAAAAAAGTCGTCATATATTTGAGAGCATACTCAGGATTAACATCTCCTAAAATATCATAGAGTTTCTGCTGTTTTTGTGTCAAAGGATATTGATTCCTGACCTTGTAGAAATAGTTGGATAGGGTCATCTTTTCTCTTGCAAAGTCCGTAGATTCGACTAAAACGGCGGCATTGGTTTGATTGCGCAATTCTGTCTCAAAAGTCTGCTCCAACAGAGCATGATAAACTGGACTATCCTCTCTGACAAAAATCTCTTGGTCAAGGGCTAAATTATCCGTAGATTCTAAAAAAGGGAGATTAAGGGAATATCGTTTGTTTTCCCTTCGGATCAAACCGGCCTTAATATACTCTTCCATGAGTTTATCAACTGCTACATCTGGAAACTGAGCCTTGATTTCTCGTAGGATCACATCATCATGCTGGTCCAGATAGTCCACCAAATCTATAAAAAATGGCTGTCGAGTCAAACGAGATGGGTTAAAAATCTGAATCATGAAGATTCCTTTCTTTACATTCTAAAAGAGGTGATGCTGCTAGTTGACTAGGATTGGTCCCTGGTTGATTCAGAGGCACAGGAAGTTCGAGTTTCCTGTAATATTCTCTCCAAAAATCACTAATCTCCTGCTCCCCATCACCAAATTTCATCGATACGCTCTCAAAAATCGGTAGGATTTCAGCGATGTACTGGGAGCAGTAAAAGCCAGAACCATCTGGATAAAACGAGCTATTATAGGGTGCACCTAAATGTTTGCTAGCTCTCTCCTTTACCAAGTCAGCTTCCAGCTCTGGGTAGACATAAAGATCGTAGAGATGAGTCGGTTCAAAAAATTCTACTGGTTCTTGACAAATAACACCTGTTTGCCCACTAGCATGGTAGACGAAACCGTCCAAAAAGATTGCTACATGACTATAGTTCCCAGTAGAAGCCTGGATGGCCTGCCCCATATCTGAAAGGTCCTTCACAAAAATCAAATCACCATTTTCTAACATCTTTCTCTCCTAGAAAAAAAGGAGCCGAAACTCCCTTCAATATATGAAAACGAACGTTTTCTATTTTGAAATAACACCCAAAATCTTAAGCATTAAAGCTCTCAGTCAACTGAGGCACCACTTGTTTCTTACGTGAAACAGCACCTGGAAGGAAAGCATGGTTGTCTTCAAGTTTAAAGTTGAAGGCAGCTTCGACCTTGTCCATGTTTGATCCAAGAGCAAGGATTTCTGAGTTTGAGTTGACGATGTCTGTAATCATCAAGACAAAGTCAGAGTAGCCATTTGCTGTATTGGCAGCTTGCATTGCAGCTTCAATTTCAGCTTGGCGTTCCAAGACTTCAGCAATATCAACTGTGTTTACTTGGGCAACACGGACCTTATTTCCGTTGAGTTCAAAGGTCTTAGCATCGATATCAATCAATTCCTCAGCAGATTTGCTAGCCAAGTTGGTACCAGCCTTGAGCATAGCAAGCCCATACTCTTCCAAGTTGACGCCTGCTAATTCTGCCAATTCAGGAGCAATGACTTTATCAGATGGGTGTGTTGTTGGTGATTTCAAAAGGAGGGTATCTGAAATCAAACCTGAAAGCATCAAACCTGCGATTTCTTTGGGAACTGCTACACCGTGTTCTTTGAACATACGATAAACGATTGAAGATGCAGAACCAACTGGTTCCAAACGCATGTAAAGCGGACTTGCAGTTTCAAAGTTAGCCACACGGTGGTGATCCACTACTCCGTATACTTCTACTTCAGCGATATCTGATACAGATTGTTGGAATTCATTGTGGTCAGTCAGGATAACTTGCTCTGCGCCTTCTGCTTTAGCAGAAGTGATAACACGCGGTGCTTCCACACCAAAATAGTTCAAGACAAAGGCTGTTTCTTCATTTGGAGTTCCAAGGGCAACAGCTTCCGTATCCAAACCGTAAGCTTCTTTTGCAAGGTAGGCAAAGGCTACAGATGACCCGATGGCATCTGAGTCGGGATTTTGGTGACCAAATACTAGAATCTTAGACATGATAATACCTCTTTAAATTTATTCATCTTATTTTAGCACTTTTTTCCTCTTTTGACAAAAGTAAGAGAAGTCAAAGGACTCCTCGTTAGATATCAATATGGTTGACTAGATTATTCTCTTGATTTTCGGATAAAAATCGTTCTTTCTGTGGACGTTTCTTGCGTTTGAGGAGAGCCTCTGCTGACATGGCTTCTTCCTTGCGAGCAAAACCCTCTACATAGATGAGTTTGACTGGCAAGCGAGCTCGAGTATACTTGGCTCCCTTACCACTATTATGAACGGCAAGGCGCCTCTTCACATCCGTTGTATAGCCCGTATAGTAAGACCCGTCGCGGCATTCCACCACGTACATATAGGCTTTATGATCCATAGTAAATCTCTTGAATTTCTGGTGTATAGGAACCATCATCATTGTGAACGATGAGAGGTGGCAAGACCTTAAAGCCACTCGTTGAGCCATCCTTGATAGCTTCAATTAAGAGCATATTGGCCTCCTTCTCACGTTTAGGATAGACAAATTGTAGGCGCTTGGGTGCCAAATTGTGGCGTTTGAGCATATCTAGGATATCCAAGAGCCGATCTGGACGATGAACCATGGCCAAACGGCCATTAGACTTGAGAATACTCTGAGCACTTCGGCAGATTTCATCTAGGTTAGTCGTAATTTCGTGTCTGGCCAGAAGGTAGTGTTCACTCTCGTTGAGATTAGAATGCGGATCCACCTTAAAATAAGGCGGATTGCACAAAATCATATCCACTTTACTTCCCTGAATGTAGGCAGGCATATTTTTCAAATCATCACAGATGACCTGCATCTGCTCTTCCAAGCCGTTCAACTGAACCGAACGCTCTGCCATATCCGCCAAACGCTCCTGAATCTCTACAGATATTATCCGCGCCTGAGTACGTGAACTGGCAAAAAGTCCCACTGCACCATTTCCAGCACAAAAGTCCACAATTAACCCCCGTTTAGGGAAGCGGGGAAAGCGTGATAGAAGAACACTATCCACCGAATAGCTAAACACCTCTCTATTTTGGATGATCTTGATATCTGTCGAAAAGAGCTGATTGATTCGCTCTCCTGGTTTTAATAATTGTTCTTCTTTCATACTTTTATTATAACAAACGATATTAATATTACAAATGGTTTAGATAATCGTATTTATGGCTTCTTCTTTAAATGCTCTAATGCCTCACGCGTCCAAACAGGCATCATTCGTCCAAGTGGTGCAAAACCGTGCTTGATACGATCATTTGAAAAACGTCTCCGTCTTGGCAATTGATGTTTTTCTTCCTCCAAGGTACGTATGGAAAGACTGGCCTTCCCAGTGTATTCGTCAAAATCCACCACCTGAACTTGGACTTCATCACCAATTTTTAAAATGTCATAGATATTTTCAATAAATCCCGTCCGAATCTCCGAGATGTGAATCAGCCCTGTCACCCCTGTCTCTAACTCGACAAAGGCACCATAGGGCTGAATTCCTGTAATACGCCCAGTTAGCTTATCACCAATTTTCATTCTAGTCCTCAATTTCAATCGTTTCAATTACTACATCTTCAACTGGCTTGTCCATTGCACCTGTCTCAACAGCTGCAATGGCATCCAAGACCTCAAAAGATTCTGCGTCTACCAACTGCCCGAAAACAGTATGGCGGCGGTCAAGGTGAGGTGTTCCGCCTTGCTCTGCATAAATCTCAGCGATTGGTTCTGGCCAACCACCACGCGCAATCTCTTTCTTAGAGTATGGCAAGTGTTGGTTTTGCACGATAAAGAACTGACTTCCATTGGTATTTGGACCCGCATTGGCCATAGAAAGGGCACCACGGATATTGTAAAGTTCTTCTGAAAATTCATCTTCAAAAGCTTGTCCATAAATGGACTCACCACCCATACCTGTACCAGTGGGGTCTCCACCTTGAATCATAAAGTCCTTGATGATGCGGTGGAAAATCACACCATCATAGTAACCGTCTTTTGACAGAGCAATAAAGTTAGCCACTGTTTTAGGAGCATGTTCAGGGAAGAGCTTGATACGCAAGTCTCCGTGATTTGTCTTAATGGTCGCAAGAGGACCTTCTACTGTTTCAATTTCCACTTGTGGGAAATGCAATTCTTTTTCTACCATACCAAATCCTTCTAAGGCATCAAAAATGCCATCTTCTTCTACTGTTTTTGTAATATAATCTGCTTTTTCTTTGATTTTATCATGAGAAATTCCCATAGCAACACTAATACCTGCATAATCAAAGAGTTCCAAGTCATTGAGACCATCCCCAAAGACCATAACATTCTCTGGTTTCAAGCCTAGATGTTCTACAACCTTGGCTACACCAGTTGCTTTGGATCCTGAAATCGGTACGATATCAGATGAATGTTCATGCCAACGCACCATGCGAAGTTTACCAGAGAGACTATCTGGTAACCGCAAGTCATCCCCTTTATCCTCAAAGCTCCACATCTGGTAAATGTCCGCTTTTTCATGAAAATCTGGATCCACATCCAAGTTTGGATAAATCGGATCAATCGCCTCACTGATCAGTTCTGTTCGAGTGGAGAGTTTGGCGTCATAACTGCCAACTAAACCATATTCAATCCCCTCTTGTTTTGTCCAAGAAATGTATTCTTCCACATCTTCTTTGGCAATCTGATGCTGATAAATGACCTGGCCTTTTTTATCTTCGATATAAGCTCCATTTAGGGTTACAAAAAAGTCAGGTTTGAGCTCACGAATCTCTGGAACAACACCAAAAATACCACGTCCAGAGGCGATTCCTGTTAAAATTCCTTTTTCACGCAACTGTTTAAAGACAGTGGGAATTGTAGCTGGAATAAAACCTGTCTTTGACGTACGCAAGGTATCATCAATATCAAAAAAGACGATTTTAATCTTCTTTGCCTTGTATTTTAATTTTGCATCCATCTCTCTACCTCTTTTCCATCACTCCTTCCATTATACCATAAACCTTAGGAAATTCCTTTTTTGAAAAAAGATGAAAATCCTATCAAAAAGAGAGCTAGTATAACTAGCCCTCTCTTTTCATTCTAGAACATCTCTAGAGCAATCATGGTAATCATCGTTGCATCATAGTAGTTGTCCAAAGGTAAATCTTGTGTGAAAATGTATTTATTTTGCTGAAGAAGTTTCAGATAGCCTTCTCCCTTGTCAGACACGTAGGTAATCGGTGCCAAGAAACTACCCGCCTGGTATTGATTGAGGGCCGTTCCGTTCAAGTCATAACCAGCATAAATGCGCTGCTCTTTCATAAAGAAATCCATCATCTTTTGAACGAGTTTTTGGCTTCTTTCATCCTGGCTCTGTGACAAGTGATAAGGCAAACGGCAAGCGTTATAAGAGTACGCCCCATCGTATTGAGATTCGATAGTGTTGGCATCAACAAGACGTGCCCCAGACTTCTCAGCCCAGATAAAGTCTGGCAAGAGACCCGTATCAGAATGAGAACTGATTTGCTCCAGTTGCCCAAGCATCTTATCCTTAACATCCAACCACTGTTTGTTTCCAGTCAGGTCATAAAAAGATTGGAAATAGTGAGGAAGAGTATCAGACGTTCGCATCAAGTAATAATAATCGGAATCCTTGTTTGCCCAATCCCCAACTGTTAAAACACCAGTTTCCTCGTTGTAATTGTACTTAAGGACATCATCCAAGATTTTTTTAGCTTGCGCTTGGTATTCCTGCGCTTTATCTGGCCACTGCTTGGCAGCTTCAATTAAAGAATAAGCGATATAGAGATCTCCATCAGTTGCATTTTGTTTCTCGACCGTTTCGCTATCATTTTTGATCACTTGCTTCCAAGACATCAACTGCGTTCCCTCAATACGATGATTTTGGTAGTAACGATAAAGACTCTCAAAATCTGCTTGACTTGCTTGCCCTTTTTGGGCAGCTAAAACTGTTATGAGCATGCCGTAACTTTGGGCTTCTGATAAAACTGTTGTCTCCTCAGAATCATTCGTCGTACGGACATAGGACTGATTTCCCTTAGTCACAAGAAACTGTTCACTCCATTGGCGGTAAATACGATTACGCATCTCGACTTTACTCCTTCCTCTTGCTAAAAACAATGCTAAACAAAAGATAGAAAGGATGAGCACAAACCATACATATTTTAATTTATTCGTTTTCATAAATCCTCCTATCCTGCAAATCGCTTGGTTTTAACCCACTTGGTTTCTTTTCGTCGGAGTACCTTGTCCAGAACGATTGAAGAAATGGAATCAATGGAAACAACGATAAACATCTGTGCATAAGTGAAATAGGCAGCCAAAGCCAACCAGATTTGCTTTGTAGTAGCTTGTCCAAATTGACTTGCCAATGCTGTCATAATTTGCATCAAATAGAGACCAATCATGAGAATCCAGTTAAAGAGCATGAGCTGGGCGATGTAGATATTGTCCGCATCAAAAGCAAATGGAACCCTGACATCTGGGAAGAAAAGATTAAGACAGATCGCTAGCACATTCGCTAGGAAAATCAAATCCGAAAGAACAATGGCAAAGTTAAACCAAAAGAAAACACATGAATAGTTAAAGACTTCTAGCTTAACGCGCCAGTTTGCTCTGCCAAATAGATGCTTAAAGTTTGAGAGAACAACTTCGTAATTTCCTTTTGCCCAGCGTTTCCGTTGCATATAGTAACTCTTTAAGGTCTCAGGTTCTTGTTGGAAAGCCTCCGAATTATAGGCAAGGGCAATCAATTTACCACTCTGCATGATTTTGAAGGAAATATCGGTATCCTCGGTTAAGGCACCATTTTTCCAACCACCGATACTCTTTACAAAGTCGGTTTGAATGATAAAGTTGGTTCCTGGAATACGCCCAATTTTAAAGAGATGCCACATCCCAACGTGGTGCACGCGCTGAGTAACAACGATTTCCTGGTTGATACAACGAGTCAAGAAATTTTGGTTGGCATTTCGAGTCTTGTTGCGACCGAAAGATGCAACATGACGTTCTGGATCCTTCATCACTTCTTTCACAAGGAAATAAAGGGCATTTTTTTCAGGCATGGCATCTGCATCATAGACACAGATATATTCGCCTGTTGCCATCTCCAAAGCATCGTTTAGAACACCAGCTTTTCCTCCCGTACCAGTACGGTCGATAATAGTCAGATTTCTTTCTGCATATTCAGGCATGGCTTGTACAGACAAACACTCTGCATAGGTATTATCTGAACAGTTATCCGCAAACAAGAGCAATTCCACACGGTCGTGAGGATAGTTCATATCCAAGATAGCTTTTGCCGTTTGGGCAATAACCACATCCTCATTATGAGCAGGAACAACAATCGTTACCTTAGGATAATAAGGTAGCGGCGAAGTATCCACACGAAAATCACTGTGTTTAAACCAAAAGTGAACAGCTGAAAAGAGAATTACCAATCCCCATGCTAGAGAAATCCAAATTGTAAGCAAGGTAAAAATCATTAACATTTGACTAATCATGATTCACCGCCTTAAAATTTTTGTTCACTCGATGGTAAAGAATATTGTATGCAATAAATAGTATGATAAAACAAATGCCAAAGGCGAGACTGAGTCCCAAAGCAATACCAAAAAATAGTTCGGTTAAAGTCATGTTTCCCTCCTAATATTCTACAATTACATCTGTCTCTAGTTGACGTTTGAGATGACTGGCTACATCTGCGTAGTCTTGGTATTTATCTTTATTATCAGGGTTAATCACCAAATAGCCTGTTTGGAACTGAATTCCTTGATTGCCATCTTCTCCATGAAAAACTAAACTGCTCAGTTTCTCCTGCAAACCATTCAAATAAAGTTCCTTCAAAGAATGTTGGTTAGTACTCGATAGAACGAGAAAATTACCATCCGAAACGTAATAGAGCTTATCATTGTAACTCAATTCCTGAGCAATCACCTCTTGAATTCGACTGAGCATCTGGTTATGTTCTTTGGGTTTAATCTGGAAGAACAAATCTTCATGTGCCCAATGAATCAATAGAGATTGAACCGTAACATCACTTTGTTCAGTGACCATAGCTTGGTAACCTGCTCGAGCTTCGTCTTCCTGTTCTTGGACCTTTGAGGTCACCTTGAAGAAATAATAACGAACCTTAAGTAGAATCCCAATCAAAAGTGGAAAACTGATTAATAAGAAGATCAGTTGAATTATTGGGATATAAACCACACCCGCAACCAAAACGATAAGTCCAAAACCAAATGCTAAGATAAGGGTCCAAGTAAGCAAAAGGTCAGATAATACCAACACTGCAAACAAGGCTAAAGCTAAAAACAAGATTTGTTCTAAAATGATTGCTCGAGCATACAAAAAACAAAGCACCAAAAGAATGACCTCACAGGCAAGCAAAGCCATAAGCCAGTTTTTAAATTGACTCCAATTTTTCATTTTATCTTATTTCCCTCCTTTGAATTCAGATACAGAAGTCGCTGCCCCAAAGTACTGTTGAATGGATTGTACGATTCGTTCAGAAGCTCTTCCATCTCCATAAGGATTTGGTGCCTGAGACATTTGTCCATAAAGAGTTTCATCTGTTAGGAGTGCTGCCATCGCTTCTTTCACACGTACTGGATCCGTACCAACTAGCTTCAACGTACCTGCTCTTACTCCTTCTGGACGTTCCGTCGTGTCACGAAGAACAAGGACAGGTTTGCCGAGAGAAGGCGCCTCTTCCTGAACACCTCCAGAGTCAGTCATGATAAAATAGCTTCTTGAAGCCAAATTATGAAAATCAAGTACATCTAAAGGCTCAATCAAGTGAATGCGCTCATGACCAGCTAGAATATCCTTTGCTGCTTCTTGCACAGCAGGGCTAAGGTGAACAGGATAAACAACTTCAATTTCCTGATGAAGATCGACCATCTCACGTAAAGCTGTAAAGACATTTCTCATTGGTTGACCTTGATTCTCACGACGGTGCATGGTTACCAATACAAGTTTCTTATCTGGATCCAATTGATCTAGAACTTCATGATAGTAATCCGATTGAACGGTTAGTTTCAAGGCATCAATGGCTGTATTTCCCGTAATGACAATAGCAGACTCAGGGTGATTTTCCTTAAGGAGATTTTCTTTACTCTCACTAGTTGGAGCAAAATAGAGATCCGCAAGATTATCTGTCATCTGACGGTTCATTTCTTCTGGGAAAGGAGAATACTTATCAAAGGTCCTTAGCCCGGCTTCAACGTGGCCGATACGTACCTGATTATAGAAAGCAACTAAACTTGCTGCAAAAGTTGTTGTTGTATCTCCATGAACAAGAATTATATCTGGAAGTTCTTGCTTAACAACTGGATCAAACTTTTCTAAAATTTTTCCAGTAATATCTAAAAGGGATTGATTTTTCCCCATAATATCCAGGTCATAATGTGGCTCGATGCTAAAAGTTTCAAGAACTTGATCAAGCATTTGACGGTGCTGAGCTGTCACAACTATGATTGTCTCAATGCTGTCACTATGTTTTTGCAATTCTAACACTAAAGGGGCCATTTTAATAGCTTCTGGTCGTGTTCCAAAAACAACCATCACTTTCAGTTTCTTCATTATGCTATCCTTCTACTATAATAAAATTTGATAAATCATATTAATTTGTATATCGAATAGTTCCAATTTCAATTAATTTGACTTTCATAATTATTTTACCGTCAATTTATTTATATGTCAAATTTTTTCCAAATTATATTATTTCATTTAATTTAATTTTAACATTCTGTAACTTTTTTGTAATGATATCGTTTACAACTAAAAACAGCCCATTCTTCGATATGTTTCAGATTTTTTTCAGAAAATATGACAATACACAAACTATTATTTATATGTCTTGTTGTATATTTATATTTGTATTGATATTTCAAACAATTATATTTTATCACTTTGAGGAATAAATTAAACAATTTCAAACAAAAAAATTCCTTTTTCGAATGAAAAAGGGACTGTGATTGTTTACTATATTTAAAATTTAAATCTTATAAAATCTGTCTTAAAACAAATTTTTCGACAGATACAAGACCAATTCTCCGATATCTTCACAAACCGCATTCATGGCCGGTTGATGGTTCTGATACCAAACACCCGTCCCATCTGGAATATAGCCTCGTTTGATGTACAATCTCTGGGCAGGTCCATACCCTGAATGGAGCCCAACACCAAGGGTCACCTTATCCGATATGAGCCTAACTCGTTTTTCTGCTTCTTCCAGCAAGAGATTTCCAATACCTTGATTTTGAAAGGGCTCAAAGACATTGAAATCTGAAAGTTCTGGAGCCATTCCAGCAAAGGGACCCTGCTTAGCATCGGGTAAAATCGTAATGTAACCCGCTACAGCACCCTCAATCTCTGCAACTAAGACTTCTCTCTCCCCACTTTCTTGCTCCTTAAAGTATCGAGTTAAAATTTCCTTTCTACTTGGCCAACCTTGGCTGATAAATCCTCGAGATAGTTCTTTTATGTCAGATTCTTGCATTTTTCTAATTGAACATGTCGTCTTCATAAGCTGCTCCTTTATAGCTTTCTCCTACCATTATAGCACGATAATAAAGATTAAAATAAAAAACCTAGTAAGACAAAAGAATCCTACTAGGTCAACAGGGAATCCTTTCTAACAAAGTCCTATAAAAATCTGAAAAAGAGGTCCCCCGGACCCAACTCGCTCCCTCATTTCAAAGCTCGTGAAAAAAAGACCCGTTGGGGTCTTATTCGCTTTCTTATTTCCGAGCTCATGAAAAAGAGGTCCACTGGACCTGAAAAAAAGACCCGTAAGGGTCTTTTTTTTAATCTTCGTTTACGAAAGGCATCAAAGCCATTACGCGAGCGCGTTTGATAGCTGTTGTTACTTTACGTTGGTTTTTAGCTGAAGTTCCTGTTACACGACGAGGAAGGATTTTCCCACGTTCTGAAACGAAACGGCTAAGAAGCTCAGTATCTTTGTAATCAACATATTCAATTTTGTTTGCTGCGATGTAATCAACTTTTTTACGGCGTTTGAATCCGCCACGACGTTGTTGAGCCATGTTTTTTCTCCTTTATAGTATTAATTGTCCATTAGAATGGTAAATCATCATCTGAAATGTCCAATGGATTGGTTGCTCCAAATGGATTTTCAGAACGTGAAAAGTCTGGTACTGGATTTGCAGGTGCTGATTGACCAGCAGTTGGTGCAGAATAAGCTCCACCTGAATGTCCTTCGCGCACTCCGCGGCTTTCCAACATTTGGAAATTCTCAGCCACGACTTCTGTTACGTAGACACGTTGTCCTTGCTGGTTATCGTAACTACGAGTCTGGATACGACCTGTGATCCCGATAAGAGAGCCTTTTTTAGCCCAGTTAGCAAGATTTTCAGCCTGTTGGCGCCACATAACGACATTGATGAAATCAGCCTCACGTTCGCCATTTTGACTCTTAAATGTACGGTTTACTGCAAGAGTAAAAGTCGCAACTGCTACATTTGATGGGGTATAACGCAACTCAGCGTCACGTGTCATACGCCCTACAAGTACAACATTGTTAATCATAATTTACCTTCTTACGCGTCAAGTTTGACGATCATGTGACGAAGAATGTCAGCGTTGATTTTTGAAAGACGGTCAAACTCTTTAAGAGCTGCGTCGTCGTTTGCTTCAACGTTAACGATGTGGTAAAGTCCTTCACGGAAATCTTGGATTTCGTATGCAAGACGACGTTTTTCCCATGATTTTGATTCAACAACAGTTGCACCGTTGTCAGTCAAGATAGAGTCAAAACGTGCTACCAAAGCGTTTTTCGCTTCTTCTTCAATGTTTGGACGAATGATATAAAGAATTTCGTATTTAGCCATTGATATGTTCCTCCTTTTGGTCTAATGACCCCTAGTCTTTGCAAGGGGTAAGTGAGGTTTGCTCACAATAAACTATTATACTAGAAAAACTGATAGATAGCAAGAGAAAAAGATAAAAATGAAAAATAACTCTATTGCTTAGAAATAACATTCTCTTTCAGTTCTAAAGCTCTGGCCATCTCTTTCAAAATGAAGAATAGTGAAAAGCCGACTATTACTAAAAAGAATCCTAAGTAAATAAAGGCTTCTACAAAACCTAGAGCATCAATCAGCCATCCCGTCAGAGGAAAAATAACAATCATACTCAGGCTGAACATCATGGAGTAGACACTTAGCATGGTTGCACGTACCTCACTTGGGAGTCGCTTTTGTAAATCGTTGTCAAAAATCGGTTGAAAGAGAGCATATAAGGCGTTACTAATCAAATAAATCAAAATATAAATCAGTGGCGTACCAAAGTAGGAAAGTAAGTAGGCCACCCCCGTCAAGAGTACAAGAATAGGAAAGAGCTTTAAGGCTGCATACTTCTTTCCAATCTTACTCGCTAGATAAACTGCCCAGATATTCAAAACACTGCCGATTAACATGACCATCGAAATCTGCCATCCTTCTAAGTCTGACAGTTGATTTTGATAGTAAAAATAAAACATGCACATCAGAGTTCCGATGATTTGGGACAGAATCATCCAGCCAAAAAGACTGGGATTTCTCTGCAACTCCTCTTTGACAGTCCAAATAATTTTTTTCATGGTCAGACGCTCAGACTTTTGCGCTTTAACACTAGGCTCTTTTAGCATCCAAGTTAAGAATACGGCAATTATAGAAGTAGCAATCATGATATAGTAGGTCAAGTGCAATTGACCATGGACAAAAAATCCCGCTAAAACGGTCCCCAAAGACCGAGTTCCTTCTGCTACTCCTGACATAAAACTTGAAATAGACAAGTAGCGCTCTTTTAATCCAGCCTCCACGGCCGAATCATAAACCATGGCTGCACTCGTCCCCGAATCAAAATTATAAGACAAGGCACTCACCACCATCGCGAGTGCGTAAATCCAAAAATTACCTTGCCCTAGTAACATGAGAATAGACGACGCAATCCCAGCAATCCGACTGAGATAAAGATTGGTTTTATAGGAATAGCGGTCAGCTAACATTCCAGAGGGAATTTCACAAATGACACTGGTGGCATGAAAAATACTTTCCAACAAACCAATCTGCCAAAGTGACATCCCATTTTGACTGAGAAATAGAATCCAAAAGCTAGTAATGCCCAAAAAGGCAAAAAATTCTACCCCAGCCATGAGACCGATATTCTTCCGATAATTTGGTATAAACATCATTTCTCCTTTAACAAGTGTATATATCCTTTTGTCTGTCACTTGTTAATCCTGACTTTACATGTTCCTCACCTTTTCCTTCAAGTATTATGGTGTTTTGAAAAAACGCCTATTGTGGCGTTTTAATCTTTTTATGGTTTGATACGGTGTAACATACGTGGGAATGGAATGGCTTCACGGATATGTTTTGTACCTGCTGCGAAAGTGACCATACGTTCAATACCGATACCAAATCCACCATGTGGTACTGTACCATATTTACGAAGGTCAAGGTAAAATTCATATTCTGTACGATCCATGCCCAGTTCTTCCATTTTAGCTACAAGAGCATCGTAGTCTTCCTCACGCATAGATCCACCGATGATTTCTCCGTAACCTTCTGGTGCCAGCAAGTCTGCACAAAGCACGCGCTCTGGATTTCCAGGAACTGGTTTCATGTAGAAGGCCTTGATAGCTGCTGGGTAGTTCATGACAAATGTTGGCACACCAAAGTGGTTTGAAATCCATGTTTCGTGTGGTGAACCAAAGTCATCGCCATGCTCAAGATGCTCGTAGTCAGCATCTTCATCATTTTCATGCTCTTGCAAAAGGTCAATGGCTTGATCGTAAGTGATGCGTTTGAACGGCTCTGCAATGTAGCGTTTCAAGAGATCTGTATCACGTTCCAAGGTTTCCAAGGCTTGAGGCGCACGATCAAGAACACCTTGAAGAAGGGCTTTAACATAAGCTTCTTGCAAGTCAAGTGACTCATCGTGTGTCAAGTAGGAGTACTCCGCATCCATCATCCAGAACTCAGTCAAGTGACGACGCGTTTTTGATTTTTCAGCACGGAATACTGGACCAAAGTCAAATACACGACCAAGAGCCATAGCCCCTGCTTCTAGGTAAAGCTGACCTGATTGGCTCAAGTAGGCCGGCGTCCCAAAGTAGTCTGTTTCAAAGAGTTCTGTTGAATCTTCAGCTGCGTTTCCTGAAAGAATTGGACTATCAAATTTCAAGAAGCCATTCTTGTCAAAGAACTCATAAGTTGCATAAATGATAGCGTTACGGATTTGCATCACAGCCACTTGCTTACGAGAACGGAGCCACAAGTGACGGTTGTCCATCAAGAAGTCTGTTCCGTGTTCTTTTGGTGTGATTGGGTAGTCTTGAGATTCACCAATCACTTCGATGTCTGTAATATCCAACTCATAGCCAAACTTAGAACGTTCGTCTTCTTTGACAATTCCTGTCACATAAACAGAAGTTTCTTGGCTCAATCGTTTGATGACATCAAACTTCTCAAGTCCCACTTCTTCACCGAACTTTTCAATAAAGTTTGGTTTAAAGGCTACACCTTGGAAGAAGGCCGTTCCATCACGCAATTGCAAGAAGGCAATTTTCCCTTTTCCTGATTTGTTGGCAACCCAGGCTCCGATGGTCACTTCTTGACCAACGTAGTCTTTTACATCGATAATTGTTACACGTTTTGTCATAATCTATCTTCCTTTTTTCGTTTAACTTGTCCGAAGACATCATTACCCACTATTTTACCATAAATAGACTGTGATAGCTAGGTTCTACTAGAGAAAAATCGCGAGATTTTCGTTACAAAAAATCTTCGCTAAAAAGGCGAAGATTCTAAGTTTTATTTTTCCATAAACTGGTGCAAACGACGAATAGCTTCTTTTAATGTATCCAAGTCTGTAGCATAGCTGAGACGAACATTTTCTGGTGCTCCAAATCCAGCTCCTGTAATCAAGGCCAGTCCGACTTCTTCGAGAATAGCCGTTGTAAACTCTGTCACATCAGTATAACCCTTCATCTCCATCGCTTTTTTAACATTTGGGAAGAGATAGAAGGCTCCTTGGGGCTTGACAACTTCAAATCCTGGCACTTGGCACAAGAGTGGATAAATGGTATTCAAACGTTCTTCAAAGGCTTGACGCATGGTTTCAACAGAGTCTTGCGGTCCAGTCAGGGCTTCAATGGTAGCATATTGTGATACAGCAGTTAGGTTTGAGGTTGTTTGTCCTGTTAGCTTGCTCATAGCAGCAATAATCTCTGGATTTCCTACTGCATAACCTACCCGCCAACCAGTCATGGCATATGCCTTAGATACACCGTTGATAACAATGGTTTGCTTACGAATCGCTTCTGACAGACTAGAGATTGGAACAAATTCGTTCCCGTTATAAACCAAACGACCATAAATATCATCTGCTAGGATGAGAATATCATGTTCCACAGCCCAATTTCCGATAGCCAAGAGCTCCTCACGAGTATAAATCATACCGGTCGGATTCGATGGCGAATTGAGAACCAAGACCTTGGTCTTATCTGTTCGGGCTGCTTCTAGCTGCTCTACCGTTACTTTAAAGTGATTGTCTTCCTTGGCCTGGACAAAGACTGGCACTCCTTCTGCCATTTTGACTTGATCTCCATAGCTGACCCAGTATGGTGTAGGGATAATGACCTCATCACCTGGATTGACCATAGCCATAAAGAAGGTGTAGAGAGAAAACTTGGCACCTGTGGCAAAGGTAACCTCATTAGCTGCTACGGAATAGCCATAGTAGCGTTCAAAATAGGTATTAACCGCAGCCTTTAAGTCTGGTAGACCTGAAGCAACTGTATAAAAGGAAGCGCGTCCATCTCGAATCGCTTCCACCGCCGCATCCTGAATGTTTTCAGGAGTATGAAAATCAGGCTGTCCCAAGGTTAAGAAAAGAACATCTTTTCCCTGAGCTTTTAATGCTTTGGCTCTTGCATCACTAGCTAGAGTGACGCTTTCTTCCATTTCTAGTACACGTTTGGATAGTTTCATATGCCCTCCTTATTGGATCACTGCTCCTGTTTCAAAGTCCACCAGATAGTAGTGGTTTCCTGACTTGACTTCCCAAATCGGCTTGTCCTGATAGCGACCAAAGGTGACTTTGTCAATATCGCTAGCTCCTTTTTCCCTCGAAATCGTCGCTGCCTTGTCTTGAGAAATCCCCTTATCAAGCTGGTAAACATAAATCTTGTGATCATTCTTTTCAATCAGTACTGCAATGGCCTCTTGCTTTTTATTATGTCCTAAAACGCTATAATAACCTTCTAGTCCATTATAAAAATCAACCTGATCTGCCTCTTCCAATTCTGCATACTGCTTGGCCAGCTTTTCTCCCTCAACCCTAGCATCTTGATAGGGTTTCATGCTGAGTGATATCAGATAAAGGAAGGAAGTCGTCATGACTAGCAGTACCAGAGAAATACCGATTCCATATTGTATAAGTAGCTTGTTTTTTGCTTTTTTCTGTCTTAGTTTCACTCGTCTATTTTACCATCTCTCTTCCTTTATTACAAGTGAATATAGGAACTTTCTGAGATAATTCCCCTATGAAATCCATGCCTCTTGTATTTCTATTTATTTATTGATAGAATACCCTTATGAAACAATATTTGAAAGAAAAAATTTCTCAAAATCAATTAGACCTGAAGACGGCTATCGTTATCAATAAAGCGATACGAAGTTTTAAACCTTATGAAACCAAGGCTGCCAAAGAACACGGACTAACCCCTACTCAATTTTCCGTTCTGGAAACTCTCTATAGCAAGGGAGAACTGCGCATTCAGGATTTGATTGAAAAAATGTTGGCCACTTCTGGAAACATGACTGTTGTGATTCGAAACATGGTTCGAGATGGGTGGATTTCTAGAACTTGTGATCCAAAAGACCGTCGTTCTTTTTTCCTGAAATTAACACCTGCAGGACGCAAAAAAATTGAAGAGGTTCTTCCTGACCATATCGATTCTATCGTAGAAGCACTCAGCATCTTGGAAGATAGCGAAAAGGAAGACTTAATCCACATTTTAAAAAAATTTAAAAATTTGTGAGCAAAATTATTGCTAATTAGTGTTATTTGTTGTAACATAGATGGTAACAAAAGAGTTCGCTCTTTGAATTTTAAACTAAAGGAGACATATCATGTCTAAAAAAGTATTATTTATCGTCGGTTCACTTCGCCAAGGTTCTTTCAACCACCAAATGGCCCTCAAAGCTGAAAAAGCACTTGCTGGAAAAGCGGAAGTTAGCTATCTTGATTACTCAGCTGTTCCTCTCTTCAGCCAAGATTTAGAAGTTCCAACTCATCCAGCTGTAGCTGCTGCTCGCGAGGCTGTCCTTGCTGCGGATGCTATCTGGATCTTCTCTCCAGTCTACAACTTCTCTATCCCTGGAACAGTTAAGAACTTGATTGACTGGCTCTCTCGTGCCCTTGACTTGACAGATACACGTGGTGCTTCTGCCCTCCAAGACAAGTTTGTTACTGTCTCATCTGTTGCCAATGCAGGTCACGAGCAACTCTTTACGATTTACAAAGACCTCTTGCCATTTATCCGTACACAAGTCGTTGGTAATTTCACTGCTGCACGTGTCAATGACTCTGCTTGGGCAGACGGAAAATTGGTGTTAGAAGAAGCAACTGCTTCATCACTTGCTAAACAGGCAAATGACCTTCTTGCAGCCATCAACTAATCCAGCAAAAACCAGCTCGAATGAGCTGGTTTTATGCTTGTTTCACAAAGACGAGTTCTAAATCACTTGATAAATCAGGTCGATAATCAAAACCTGCAAAACTGAGTTTGCGAGCTTGTTCGACTGTTTGAACTTGCCCTTCTATCAAGGCGGTCAAAAAGGCCCCACGCGCTTTCTTGGAAATGGTTGAGTGGATTTTTAACTGATCTGCCTTGTCCTCCATAAATTTGAAGGTCACCATCTTTTCTCTGATTTCTTTCGAAAATACGGTTTCAAACTCTGATGATAGGAGTGAGAATATCAAGTCCTCGTCCTGAAGTGCCTCATCATAGGCTGATTTCCAATGACTCTTTAGGGTTTTTCCAGCCACTTTTAACTTCATCAAGAAGTCCAAACGGTGTGGAGCCATAGGCGACAAGGCTGGGACAACACCGTATAAAGCCGAGGTAATCAGGACATGATTTTCAAGATAGGTTTGTTCAGCCTCGGTTAACCCATCTCGTTTGATGTGACGATACATGAGACCATCGAAAAGTTTCAAGGCTGGATAATGTTTAGCCCTGTGATCTTTTAAAGCTTGAATATGAGCGTACTCTTCTTCTGCTTTCTCGGCAGATACCTTATAAAAAGTCTCTAATTCACTAGCTGAGTAATGCACCAGTGAGTCAAGGACTGCCTGACTTTCTTCCCTCAAGGGGAGCGCTTCAATACAAGGATGGTCTGTGTTCATTTCTTTTGCTGTTGGGATTAAAATTTTCATATTGTTAGTGTAGCATATTTTTCAATCACGACCAAGAATTTCATCTTAAAAACCTCAGTATGAACCGAGGTTTCTCTGTTTATTTTGTCCATCCTAACCAGATAGCCACGAGAACAAGGGCTGTGCCAGCTAAGCTTGTTAAGATAGATAAGAATTTATCTTTTTTCTCCTTGAACTGAGAAAACCTATTTTTATACTCAATGAAAATCAAAGAGCAAACTAGGAAGCTAGCCGCAGGCTGTACTTGAGTACGGCAAGGCGACGCTGACGTAGTTTGAATTTGATTTTCGAAGAGTATTATTGTACTTTAAAGGTCTTGAGATAGTTATCTTTTCCAACTTGACCTTCGAAGGATTGGCCATTTTCGAGGTAAGGAAGGTCGTCTGACACTGAGGCCTTGACCTTATAAATCTTGCCATCAACTTTGAAGAAGTAGACGGTGTCACCCTTGATAACAGCTGATTTAAGGTCTGAAACCACTCCCTTGATGTTTTCTACCGTTTCATTATCCAGCTCTAGGTCGTTTTTATTGGCATATTTGCTGAGGAGTTCATCTACTGTAGCTGCTACGATGACGTTTTGGTACTCTACTGCATCAACCAAAGCATACTCCTTGACCAAACCTGCATTGTCCTTCAATCCCATGATGTAGAGCGGTTTGTCATTGAGATTGACAAGGATAGGGAAGGTCGCCTTATAGGCTTTTTCCTGCACTGCTCCTTCTGCGGAAGCACGGGCTGATTCTTCGGTTGCTGAAGCTAGATTGTACTTGGTGATTTCACCAGTGCGCATATTTTCAAGGATAAATCCTAGATTACTTTCGTCAGCGTTGGCTGAAGTCACCCCTGTGTAGAGATAAATGTCATTTCCGATAGAAAGATAGTTATAGCCTTCTGTCGTTTGGGTAACGTTTTTCTTAGAAATCAAGGCATTCCAGAAACCGTCTTTATACTTACCGTTGTAGTTGATTTGCTGGATGGTTTCTTCTGCTGGATAGACACGATCCACCCATTCTGGTACTTCATCCAAGCTGTATTCCTTGGTTTCTCCATTGGTGGCGTCTAAGATAATAACAGACGAAGGACGAGGGACTCCTAGACCAAACTGTTTTTGATAAACGGTTGCTACATAGTAAGGATTGCCTTCATCATCCACCTCAAAGGAAGGCGTTTTAAAAATCTTGGTTGGGTACTTGATCCGAAGATGACGTTTGACGTCTCGGTTAAAATACTCAGAGTCTGAATACTTCATTGGCGTTTTTAAATCCACCAATTCCGCATTTCCTGTCACCATATCAACCTTGATATACTCGCCAATTCCCTTGGACTGATTATTAAACCATTTGATCGGGTCGGCATACTCCAAAGGAGTTACCCGATAGGGCTTGCCATCAACCGTCAACTGGGTATAAGTATCTGCTGCTACGTACTGGGAGACCTTATCCGTCAGAGAGCCTAGATAACGGTCTCCAATCTTTTCGGCGGTACTCCGATCTAAAATCGGAACCTTACTGGTATCACTCTTAGGAAAATCTTTAAAGTCTTTTTCTGTGATAGACACCACATTAGCATAATTTTTTGCTTGGAAAAAGCTAGAGGTCACTAGACTTACCAGACCAGCAAGGGCAAAGATGAGTCCTGCAGCCAGAAATAATCCTCTACTAAGTTTGGTAAAAAGGAATCCTTCTAGATTGAGATCTTTGGCAGCCTTGCCATGACGTACATGAACAGTTTTGAGGAGATTGGTATCCTTGCGGAAACTAAACAAAATCCCCATCACCACCAAATGCCCACAGAGAAAGAAGATGAATTCCCAACTAGTCAGATTGAAGGGTGGTAAAAAGATATACCAAGTCGTTGCGATAAAAACAAGTTCAAATAGTATGCGTTTCATCTGAATTCCTCCTAAATAATCCGTCCTTCCAAATGATCCAGTTCATGTTGGCAGATCTGAGCTGGAAAACCTGTTAACGTAATGGTCTGTTCCTGCCACTTGCTATCACGATAGGAAACCGTAATCGTTTCATAACGAGTTGTTGGTCGCACCCCAGTCAAGGACAAACAACCTTCCTCTGTCTCGTAAGGTCCTTTGTAGGAAAGGAGAATGGGGTTAAACATGACCATAGGAACTAAGCCAAGATTAAAGATAATGACACACTTCTGCACCCCAATCATATTAGCCGCCAGACCGACACAGGTCTCTCGATTAGCCAGCAGAGTATCCTGCAAATCCTTAGCCAGATAAAGGTCTTCCTGACTTGCAGCTTTCGAGACCTGCGACAAGAATAAGACATCTCGGACAATTTTCTTTTCCATTCTCTTTCACTCCTTGCTATTTTACTTTATTATAGCACAAAAGAGGATAACTTCTAACCATTCTCCTCAAATGCAAAAAAAGCCATCCGAAGATGACTTTCTTTTTAAATCGCGTTCTTATCAAGACCAAGTTTACGTTGAACAAACTTAACGATTTCGACGATAAGAATCATTGAGAAGCTTCCAGCTAGAACAATAGCCCATTGTGACAAGTCTAGTTTGGTTACGTGGAAGATACCTTCAAGGGGTTCTACAACGATGGTCGCCATCAGAAGAATGAAGGATACCAAGATAGACCAGTTGAAGGTCTTAGACTTGAATGGTCCAACTGTCAAGATGGATTGGTAAACAGACTTAACGTTGTAGGCATGGAAGAGCTGAATCAAACCGAGTGTTGCAAAGGCCATTGTAAGGGCATCTGCGTGAATAGCTTGGTTGTCTCCTACATGGACTGGATAGGCAAGAGCTAGACCATAAACGGTCAAAACCAGTGCCCCTTGGAGTACACCTTGATAGATGATAGAACTCAAGACACCACCTGAGAAGAAGCTAGACTTACGTCCACGTGGTTTGTGGGTCATAACACCTGGCTCAGCAGGTTCAACACCAAGAGCAATAGCTGGGAAGGTATCGGTTACCAAGTTGATCCACAAAAGATGAACTGGTTGCAAAACATCCCATCCAAAGAGGGTCGCTAAGAAGATGGTCAAAACCTCAGCTGTATTGGCAGAAAGAAGATATTGAATAGTCTTTTGAATGTTTGAGAAAACCTTACGTCCTTCTTCAACTGCGACGATAATAGTCGCAAAGTTATCATCCGCAAGAATCATATCAGAAGCTCCCTTAGAAACCTCTGTACCAGTGATTCCCATACCGATACCGATATCAGCTGTTTTCAGAGCAGGTGCATCATTAACACCGTCACCTGTCATGGCAACGACCTTACCTTGGTTTTGCCAAGCTTTGACGATACGAACCTTGTGTTCTGGAGATACACGCGCATAAACAGAGTATTGACCAACTACTTTTTCAAATTCTTCATCAGAGAGTTCGTTGAGCTCAGCACCTGTCAAGACATGGTCTTCCGAGTCATTTTCATCAATGATTCCCAAACGTTTAGCAATGGCTTCCGCTGTGTCTTGGTGGTCACCAGTGATCATGATTGGACGGATTCCTGCTTCCTTAGCGACACGAACCGCTTCTGCCGCTTCGGCACGCTCAGGGTCAATCATCCCAATCAATCCAGTAAAGATCAAGTTGTTTTCCAGTTCTTCAGAAGTCAAGTTTTCTGGAATGCTATCAATAATCTTATAAGCACCTGCAAGAACACGCAAGGCTTGGTGAGCCATTTCCGAGTTGTTTGTGTGAATTATGTCATTGACTTGATTATCAATCGGAGCGACATCTCCAGCTTTATCCCGAGCAACACAACGTTTCAAGAGTTGGTCAGGAGCTCCCTTAACCGCCACAAGGAATGTACCATCTGGCAATGGGTGAACTGTTGACATGAGCTTACGATCTGAGTCAAATGGTAACTCAGCTACACGAGGATATTTCTCTAAGAACCCTTTAACATCGTAGCCCTTGTCCAAGGCATACTGGATGAAGGCTGTTTCCGTTGGATCCCCGATCAGGTTACCTTCTGCATCAATCTTAGTATCGTTAGCCAAGACAACTGAACGAAGAAGAGGCATTTCAAGACCTAGTTCAATGTCATCAGCTGAATCATGTAGGACTGCATCATAGAAGACTTTTTCGACTGTCATCTTGTTCATGGTAAGCGTACCAGTCTTATCAGAAGCGATGATCTCAGTTGAACCAAGTGTTTCTACTGCTGGCAACTTACGAACGATAGAGTTTCGTTTTGCCAAAACTTGAGTACCAAGGGCAAGAACGATGGTCACGATAGCAGGAAGTCCTTCTGGGATGGCTGCAACAGCAAGCGCAACAGAGGTCATCAACTCACCAAGTGGATTTTTACCTTGAATGAAGACTCCGACTACAAAAGTAACAAGGGCAATGACCAAAATTGCATAGGTCAAGACCTTAGAAAGGTTGTTCAAGTTTTGTTTGAGTGGTGTATCCGTCTCATCCGCATCTTGGAGCATGCCAGCGATATGACCAACTTCCGTGTACATACCTGTATTGACAACAACACCAAGACCACGACCATAAGTCACATTTGAGTTTTGGAAGGCCATATTGACACGGTCACCAATACCAGCATCTGCAGAGAGCTCGACAGTCAAGTCTTTTTCGACTGGAACAGACTCACCTGTTAGGGCTGCTTCTTCGATTTTAAGAGAGTTGGCTTCTAGCAAACGTAGGTCTGCTGGTACAACGTCACCTGCTTCAAGGGCAACGATATCTCCAGGCACCAATTCTTTGGAATCAATCTCAGCCATATGCCCATCACGAAGAACGCGCGCAGCTGGACTAGACATCGATTTGAGGGCTTCGATGGCTTCTTCCGCTTTTCCTTCTTGGTAAACACCAAAGGCTGCGTTGATGATAACAACGGCTAGAATAATGATGGCATCTGCAATATCTTCCCCACCAGAAGTTATGACAGACAAGATGGCTGCAGCAACCAAAATAATAATCATCAAATCCTTAAACTGTTCGATGAATTTAACCAAGAGAGATTTTTTCTCACCCTCTTCGAGTTCATTGCGCCCATATTCAGCTAGGCGTTTCTGCGCTTCGCTTGACGAAAGGCCTTGCTCAGTTGCTTCAACCGACTTCAAGACTTCTTCGGGACTTTGAGTATAAAACGCTTGGCGTTTTTGTTCTTTTGACATATGTCTCCTCCTTGACTTTGTGTGCAAAACAAGCTCTCTTTTGGTTTTATGACAAACAAAAAGAGACCTGTTAATCATAACAAGTCTCGCTGTTTAAGATAGCGCCGGAAAGAATACTTTGCAGTATAAAATTCGGAATGACGACACTATCACAGGTTTCTGCCAGCTACTCCCTTGAGTAGTACTATTATATCAAAATTTGAATAATTTTCAAGAATTAAAATCCGATGAAACAAGACTAAATTTGAATTTTCCTTTGAAAACCAGTATAATGTAAGAATACTATATGACTAGAAAGGAAGCCCGATGAAGCAATCCATGTCAAATCTCAAATTGGCAGAACGTGGAGCCATTATCAGCATTTCGACTTACCTCCTCTTGTCTACGGCAAAATTAGCGACTGGTCACCTCCTGCATTCTTCCAGTTTGGTGGCAGATGGTTTCAACAACGTATCCGATATTATCGGAAATGTTGCTCTTCTGATCGGTATTCGTATGGCACGTCAGCCTGCAGACCGTGATCATCGTTTCGGTCACTGGAAGATTGAAGATTTGGCTAGTTTGATTACTTCCATCATCATGTTCTACGTTGGCTTTGATGTTCTTCGGGACACCATTCAAAAAATTCTCAGTCGGGAACAGACGGTTATCGACCCTCTGGGTGCAACTCTCGGAGTCGTCTCTGCGTCAGTCATGTTCGCAGTTTATCTCTATAATACTCGCCTCAGTAAGAAATCCAAGTCCAAGGCGCTCAAGGCTGCCGCCAAGGACAATCTTTCCGATGCTGTTACCTCACTTGGGACTTCCATTGCCATCCTAGCCAGCAGTTTTAATTATCCAATCGTGGATAAATTGGTCGCTATCATCATCACCTTCTTTATCTTAAAGACAGCCTATGATATCTTTATCGAGTCTTCCTTTAGTCTTTCAGATGGTTTTGACGACCGTCTGCTGGAAGATTATCAGAAGGCCATCATGGAGATTCCAAAGATTAGTAAGGTTAAGTCCCAAAGAGGGCGCACCTACGGTAGCAATATCTACCTTGATATCACGCTGGAGATGAATCCCGATCTATCAGTCTATGAAAGTCATGAAATTGCGGACCAGGTTGAGTCTATGCTAGAAGAACGATTTGGTGTTTTTGATACTGATATCCACATCGAACCTGCTCCTATACCTGAGGACGAAATTTTGGACAATGTCTATAAAAAACTACTCATGCGCGAGCAATTGATTGACCAAGGCAATCAATTAGAAGAACTCCTTGCTGAGGACTTTATCTATATCCGTCAAGATGGAGAGCAGATGGATAAAGAGGCTTATAAGTCTGAAAAAGAACTTAATGCTGCGATTAAGGACATTCAGATTACCTCCATCAGTCAGAAAACCAAGCTCATTTGCTATGAGCTAGATGGCATCGTCCACACCAGTATCTGGCGTCGCCATGAAACTTGGCAAAATATCTTCCACCAGGAAACAAAAAAAGAGGACAAAGAGTAACCCTATCCAGTGGATAGGGCTTTTTTGATTATTCTACTTTAAGTAAAGACAGACTATGACGGTTTGGAAGATTTGCTTTTCGAAGCTTGTTTTGCCTCTTTTCTTGCTTGACGATTTTGTTCGATACGCCATTCTCTTTCATAGTACTTCATGGCCTCATAGACCCTTTCAGGAAGTCCTACATCTAATAGAAAGATCGGGATGATCAAATCTGCTGACGGATGAAAAGGGAGACACCTTCTCTTCAGTAGAGTTAGAAACGATGGTTTTTTCACATTTTCCTTGTTCTTAAAACAGACTTCAATCCGATAGGAATCCCGATACTTCCCTCGAATTCGCGAGAAGAAAAAGTCCTCTACATCAGCCCAAGCATAGAAATGACTGGGTTTCTTTGGATTCGGTTTGTAGTAAAAACCTTGAACAGTACATCTCAAATATTCCTTATCCGAGCTTAATAGTCTGTAAGTCTGATAAACTACTACTCCAGCACAAAAAAGTACAAACAGCATTAACAAAAGACTTATCGTATGAAGTCTGGTCCCCTTTTGCGAATACGAATGGAGATAATAGAGAGGTAACAAGAAGAAAAGCACTGAAGCGAGGCCAAACAAGGCATTCCAAATGATTTTCTTGGGACTACGTTTAATGACTTTTTCTTCCATCATGCCAACTCACTTAAATATTCATAGCGTTCGTATTTTTCAAGGAGTGCTTCGTTTTTCTCATCCAGTTCTTTTTGGAGAGTAGCCAGCTTACCAAAGTCGGAGCCATTTGCCTGCATCTCCTCTTCAATAGTAGCGATACGATTTTCCAAGTCTTCAATATCGCCTTCAATGCTTGCCCACTCCTGCTTTTCTTGATAGGTCATACGCTTCTTGTCTTCACGGACTTTGACCACTTTCTCTTTTTCGGCCTTTTGAACTTGACTTGCTGTTTCTGCTTCAAAGGCTTTTTCGTCAAGGTAATCAGTGTAATGGCCAAAGAAAGGACGAATCTTACCATTCTCAAAGGCGAGAATCTTGGTCGCTACCTTATCCAAGAAATAACGATCGTGGCTAACTGTCAAGACAGGACCTGCAAAGCCCTGCAAGAAATTTTCCAAGACTGTCAAGGTCGCAATATCCAAGTCATTGGTTGGCTCGTCCAAGAGGAGAACATTTGGTCTTTCCAAGAGCAATTTGAGGAGATAAAGACGTTTTTTCTCGCCACCAGACAATTTCTCAATCAAGGTTCCATGCGTCGAACGTGGAAAGAGGAACTGCTCTAGCAACTCAGCGATGGAAGTTGTAGAACCACCACTGGTCTTAACCTCTTCTGCTACTTCCTGCAGGTAATTGATAACCCGTTTGCTTTCATCCAAACCTTCAATTTGTTGAGAAAAATAGGCGATGCGAACCGTCTCACCGATGATCACTTGGCCTTTAGTCGGCTCAAGACTCCCTGCGATGAGATTAAGCAGAGTTGACTTCCCGACACCGTTGTCCCCAACGATTCCGATACGGTCTTTGGCTTGCACCAATAGATTAAAATCTTGCAAAATGGGCTTGTTTTCATAGGAGAAGGAAACATTCTGAAACTCGATGACTTTTTTCCCAATCCGACTGGTTTCAAAGTTCATGGTCAAGTCTGTATCAGCAACGCCATCTGAAACTTCTTTTTTCAAATCGTGGAAACGATTGATACGAGCTTGCTGCTTGGTCGCACGCGCCTGCGGTTGTCTGCGCATCCAGGCCAGTTCTTGCTTATAAAGTTGTTCTTTTTTGTGGAGAAGGGCAGCGTCACGCTCATCTTGTTCCGCTTTTAGGCGGACATAGTCCTGGTAATTTCCCTGATACTCGGTCAAGCCTGCTCGGTCCAACTCGAAAATCCGTGTTGACAAAGCGTCTAGGAAATAACGATCATGTGTGATAAAGAGAACGGTCTTCTTGGAATTTTTCAAAAAAAGGGTCAGCCACTCAATGGTCGCAATGTCCAGGTGGTTAGTCGGCTCGTCCAGAAGCAGGAGGTCGTGGTTTCCTAGGAGAACTTGCGCCAACTGAACCCGTCTTCTTAGACCACCTGACAATTCACCAACTGGAGTCGACAAGTTCTGAATACCTAGCTTGCTGAGGACCGTCTTGACCTGGCTTTCAATTTCCCAGGCTTGGAGAGAATCCATCTCTGCCATGACCCGTTCCAAACGAGCCTGCTTGTCCTCACTGTAGTTGAGCATGATTAACTCATACTCACGAATCAACTGGATTTCCTTGAGGTCGCTGGACAGAACCGTGTCCAAAACTGTCTTGCTATCATCAAAATCTGGATTCTGAGTCAAGTAGCCAATCTTATAGTCATTCTTAGCTGAAAAAGGACTGACATCCCCGTCATAGCCAGAAACACCTGATAAAACATCTAAAAGGGTGGTCTTACCCGTTCCATTGACACCAATCAGACCGATTCTGTCCAAATCATGGATGATAAAAGAAATATCCTTAAAAACGGTCTTGTCACCAACGGATTTACTTAGTTTTTCAACGATAAAATCACTCATTTTTTCTCCCTCAGGTAAGTATGAATGGCATCACGGTCATTCTCCAAGTCACCATCGACAATGGCAAACTCAATCTCAGTTAAAATATCTCCCAAATCTGGACCTGGCTGGTAACCATATTCCTTGATTAAAATACCACCGTTAATCTGGATTTCTTTCTTGTCATGAATGGTCAAACTCTGGTAAGTTTCTGTGATAAGTTGGGGGTTGACCTCTTTTCCTTGGGCTTGACGAAGACGTTCAGCTTGTAGAAGGGAATCCAAGTCAAAACGGTAACAATCACGCTTGCTCAACTCTCCTTCTTCTCGTAGAGCCAAAATAGTCAGCAAATCCTGAACCTGCTTTACAAATTGACGTGAGGTTTTCCAATGCTTCAAAAATGGCTGTGCATCCTTAATCTCCAAAGCCCACAAGAGGGTCGCCCAGGCTTGTTCAGAAGACTCAAAGGTGAAATTCGCCTCTAAATCAAACAATTTTTGGAGCTTTTCTCGACTGTCTGCCATATCAGGGAGGTAATCATAAGCTTGACTCTCAATCATGGAAGCTAAGCCCCTTCTCCAAAACGGAGCCAGCAAGAGTTTATCAAACTCAACGAAGGTACGCTCCACAGAAATTTTCTCCAAAAGTGGCGTTAAGGCCTTCATAGCTTTAAACGTTTCTGACTCAAGTTCAAAGCCAAGACTGGCCTGAAAACGGAAACCACGCATAATCCGCAAAGCATCTTCGTTGAAACGTTCACTAGCCACTCCAACTGCTCGCAAGACTTGATTTTCCAGATCTTTGAGACCATGGAACAAATCAATAATTTCGCCTGTCTCATCCAAGGCAAAGGCATTAACTGTGAAATCACGACGTTTGAGGTCCTCTTTTAGCGAACGCACAAAGGAAACCGCACTGGGTCTGCGATAGTCTACATAGACATCCTCTGTCCGAAAGGTGGTTACCTCATACTCCTCGTCACCATCTAAAACCAAGACAGTTCCGTGCTCGATTCCGATATCAGCTGTTCGCGGAAAAATCTGCTTGGTCTCTTCTGGATAGGATGAAGTCGCAATATCCACATCGTGGATAGGACGATTGAGGAGGGCATCTCTGACGGAGCCCCCAACAAAATAGGCTTCAAATCCTGCTTCTTTAATTTTTTCTAATACTGGTAAAGCCTTCTGAAATTCAGAAGGCATTTGCGTTAATCTCATAATAAGTGTTCTAATCCATAGACAAGCTCATGACGCTTGACAACTTCTTTGATTCCCAAATTGACCCCTGTCATGAAGGAGCTGCGATCATAGGAGTCATGACGAAGGGTCAATCCTTCTCCCTGATTGCCAAAGATAACTTCTTGATGAGCTACTAAGCCTGGCAAACGAACTGAGTGGATCCGCATGCCATCAAAATCAGCACCACGGGCACCTGCAATCAATTCTTCCTCATCAGGCGCACCTTGTTGGATAGACTCTCGAACTTCTGCCATCAACTCAGCTGTTTTAATGGCTGTTCCACTCGGAGCATCTTTTTTCTTGTCATGATGGAGCTCGATAATCTCCACATTTGGGAAATATTTGGCAGCCTGGGACGCAAATTGCATAAGCAAGACAGCGCCCAAGGCAAAGTTAGGGGCGATCAAGCCACCCAAATCTTGTTCACGGGAAAATGCTTTTAGTTCTGTAATTTCTTCACTAGTGAATCCTGTTGTTCCAACTACTGGAGCAAAGCCATTTTCAAGAGCAAAGCGTGTATTTTCGTAGGCAACGGCTGGTGTAGTAAAATCCACCCAGACATCCGCTTCAACACCAGCCAAGTCAGCCTTATCATTGAAGACAGGAATTCCCTGCCATTCTGACTCAGACTCAAAAGGATCCAAAACTGCGACCAAGTCCAAGTCTGGATCAGCCAAGACCATCTGACAAGCAGCCTGACCCATCTTTCCCTTAAAACCGGCAATAATTACTCGAATACTCATCTCTACTCCTGTCTAAGATACAAAGCCTGTAAGAACACAAAGTGAAAATAGGAGTTCTAATCAAGGAGTGTCTACTCCTTGGAAGAACTATCTTTTTCACACAGGGTTCCAGGCGTGTTCAATTATCAAGATACAAAGGACGTTAGCTGCCCATGAAAAATAGGGAATGGCACTGACTTTCCATGAAAGGTAAGACAGGCATCTTTTTTCAAGAGGCAGGTAGGCCGTGTTCAATTGCTAAGATACAAAGCCTGTAAGAACAATTTAGACGATTGGTGTATAGCTCAAGGCGATACTACCTTCTCCAAGGTGGGTCCCAATGACACTACCAAAGGTTTCAATTGGAATTTCAGCAGTCACACCACTCTCCATCAAAAGCTGACGTAAATCCGCTGCCTTTTGAGGAGCGTTCCCATGAATGACTGTTATACGGTAGTCCCCATCTTTTGTCAACTCCTTGATGATTTCCACCAAACGTTTGATTGCTTTCTTTTCTGTACGAACTTTTTCGTAAACTTCAATCACCCCTTGGTCATTAAAGTAAAGGATAGGCTTGATACTGAGGAGATTTCCTAAGATAGCTGCCCCATTTGACAGACGTCCTCCCTTAACCAAGTGATCAAGGTCATCTACTATGATAAAGGCTGAATTATCAGCGATTTGGATAGCCAATTTCTCCTGAATCTGAGTAAAATCATCGCCTTGTTCTGCCCATTCAAAGGCACTCTCCACCATAAATCCTAGAGGGGAACTTGTGATATGGGTATCTGGAAAGGCAATGGTCAAGCCATCATACTCATCCAACATGTATTGGATGTTCTGATAAAAGCCTGAAATTCCTGACGAAAGAAAGAGTCCTAAGACATGGGTATAGCCCTCATCTTTCAAGGAACTTAGAATCTCATCCAGTTTAGCAATACTTGGTTGACTAGTTTTAGGCAATTCTGCAGACTGAGCCATTTTTTGATAAAATTCCTCAGCAGTCAGATTGACACCTTCAACATACTCCTCCCCATCGATATTGACAGGAATATCCAAGATAAATAGATTCTCTCTTTGCAGCGTCTTCTCCTCTAAATAGGCTGAAGAATCTGTAATGACAGCTAATTTCATGGCTAAAACTCCAAATTGATTCCTGGAAGATCCAAGGCAATTTCTGTTACTTCATACGTCAAACGGTTGAGCATGTTCAAGCATGGACGTGCCAAGGTTTCGACTTCTTCTTGGTTAAATTCGCTTGGTTCGTTGACAATACGACCTTCCACGTGGTTCACTTGAGAAATCGTTCCACTGATGACAAATTTGTCAAAAACAATCATAAAGCTCAAGATAACAACTAGCGAAGTTACTTGGTTTTCTTGGTCGTGTTGGAGTAACTGAAAGTTAACGTCTACCTTGGTTTCAGGAGCTCCATTTTCATTTTCCCATTCAAAGTTACGAGCATCAAAGTGATACTGGCTAACAAATTCTTGTTCTCTTTTAAGATTCATTTTTCTCTCCCATTGCTACAATTTACTATGCAATTGTACCACATTTTTATCATTTCATCTAGTTTTCTAGGCTTTAGTCAATACCGATTTCATCTTTAACCACAGCAGCAATAGTATCGACATAGTAGTTGACTTCTTCTGTTGTTGGCGCTTCTGCCATGACACGCAAGAGGGGTTCTGTTCCACTTGGGCGGACAAGGATACGGCCATTGCCAGCCATCTCTTCTTCCATCTTTTCGATGATTGCTTTGATAGCTGGTACTTCCATGGCTTTTTCTTTCATGGCATTTTCCACTCGGATATTGACCAGTTTTTGTGGGTAAATCGCCACTTCTGATGCTAGTTGAGACAAGCTCTTGCCTGTTTCTTTCATGATCTTAGTCAATTGAACAGCTGATAATTGACCATCACCAGTTGTATTGTAATCCATCAAGATAACGTGACCTGATTGTTCACCACCAAGATTGTAGCCTGATTTTCTCATTTCTTCAACGACATAGCGGTCACCAACAGCAGTCACTGCCTTGTTAATACCAGCACTCTCCAAGGCCTTATGGAAGCCAAGATTAGACATGACGGTTGTTACGATGGTGTTTTGAGCTAACTGGCCTTTTTCAGAAAGGTATTTCCCGATGATATACATGATCTTATCACCATCGACGATATCACCATTTTCATCAACGGCAATCAATCGGTCACTGTCTCCGTCAAAGGCCAAACCGATAGCTGACTGGCTTTCTTTGACCACTTCTTGAAGAGCTTCTGGATGTGTAGAACCCACATTCAAGTTGATGTTAAGACCATCTGGTGTCTCACCAATAACAGTTATTTGAGCCCCAAGGTCTGCAAAGATTTGACGAGCACTCGTAGACGCTGCACCGTTTGCTGTGTCCAAGGCCACTTTCATTCCTTCAAGAGGCGTTCCAGTTGAAACAAGGTAACCTTCATACTTACGCAAGCCTTCTGGATAATCTACCAAAGTTCCCAATCCTTCGGCACTTGGACGAGGAAGGGTGTCTTCTGTAGCATCTAGCAAGGCTTCGATTTCTGCTTCTTTTTCATCATCAAGTTTGAAGCCATCCCCACCAAAGAATTTAATTCCATTATCAAGGGCTGGGTTGTGACTTGCGGAAATCATGACACCTGCACTGGCTCCCTCCGTTTTAACCAAGTAAGCTACTGCTGGTGTTGCAAGGACACCGAGTTTGTAGACGTGAATCCCTACAGAGAGAAGACCTGCCACTAGGGCTGATTCTAACATTTCTCCTGAGATACGTGTATCACGTCCTACAAAAACTTTAGGGGCTTCTGTTTCGTGTTGGCTAAGAACATAACCACCAAAACGTCCCAGTTTAAAGGCCAATTCTGGCGTCAATTCTACGTTTGCTTCTCCACGGACTCCATCGGTCCCAAAATATTTACCCATTTTATTTATCATCCTTTTCTACTATTTTATTTAGTCCTGTTTAGACGAGTCTGGTTTCGTTTCTGAACTCGTTGAAGACGAACTGCTGGTTGAAGAGCCCGTTGACGAGGTCGTTGACGAAGAACTCGAGCTAGACGATACTGTTTTGGTTGTAATTTTCATTGTAGTATCAAATGGCATAATGACGCTTGGCAAGACATTTCCATTTTTATCAACTGCTTGTAGTGGAACAGAGGCTGAATAGTTACCTGTTATCCGTTCACTAGTCGGTAAGATGGCAATGACACGATCTACTCTAGAGAGAGTCTCCTCGTCACTAATAACCGTTACTTTTTCATCTGACACAGTTACTTTGTCGATTTTGACCCGAGAATCTATCTGACTAGGGCCAATCTCCGGCACAACGATTACATTGTCTCGTTTTGCTTTTTTACCGACCTTGACTGTTATCTTTTGCGGAGTTGCAACAGCTGTCAAACCGCTAGGCAGATTTTCAATGGTTAGAGGAACTTCGATGGTTCCTACACTGGCATTGGTTAAGTCAGCTTTGACCTTGAATTTCCGAGTGCTTTCCTGCATTTCACTCGCTAAAGCAACTCTGTTTGACCCTGTCAGAAAGACAGTCACTTCAGATGTAAAACCACTGATAAAGTACTGGTCGCTGTCATACTGAATATCGATTGGAACATTAAGGACCGTATTGGTGTAGGTTTCTGTCCGCACTTGTCTGGCACTATTGCTATTTTGGTAGTTTGTAGAAGTCGCGTAGATAAAGAGGATGCAGGCGAAAAAGAAGGAAGAAATAATATAAAGACTATTTTTTCTCATGTTTCAATCCTCCTAGCAAACGCTCTTTCAGACCTTGTTTCTCCTCTGATGCTGGAAGTAAGATTCTTCTCAATTCAGCTTCAAACTCTTCTAAGGTCAAATCATGCTTAAAGACTCCATTATAGGTGATTGAGATTCCACCTGTTTCCTCAGAAACCACAAAGGTAAGAGCATCCGATACTTCCGACAAACCAATCGCAGCCCTGTGACGTGTCCCAAACTCCTTGGAAATTCCAGTATTTTCAGTCAGGGGTAGGTAGGCTGAAGTTACGGCAATCCGATCTTCTCTGACAATGACTGCTCCATCGTGTAAGGGAGTATTGGGGATAAAGATATTAATCAATAACTCAGAAGAAATCTTAGCATCTAGAGGAATCCCAGTTGAGATATATTCCTGCAAGGTTCTCACGCGCTGAACTGCTACCAGAGCACCAATCTTACGGGGGCTCATGTACTCGACTGATTTGACAAAGGCACGAACCATTTGCTCTTCCGCACTAATAGGGGCATTGTAGAAGAAATCAGTAGCTCGACCCAATCGTTCCAAACCAGTCCGAATCTCTGGTGAAAAGATAACTACCGCTGCGATAACCCCATATGTGATGATCTGATTGATCAACCAGGAAATGGTCGTCAAACCAATCATATTGGACAGAATCTGACCTAAAATAAAGACCAGAACTCCCCGCACCAAAATCATGATTTTGGTCCCTGCAATCGCTTTGGTAAAATGATATAAAATATAAGTCACAATGAGAATATCAATCAGATTAGTGACTATTGTCCAAGGGCTTGAAAACAAACTCGTCCAGTATTGCAAATTGGATAATGGTTGAAAATTCATCCCTGGCCTCCTCCCTGTCAAAACACTTTCCGTACTATTATACCATTTTCTGCTCATTTTTTCCCCATCCTACTTCATTTTAAATTAAGCAAAATTATGATACAATAAACTGACTAGAAAAAACGAAGGAGAAATCATGTCTCAACTCTATGATATTACCATTGTAGGGGGCGGTCCTGTCGGCCTCTTTGCTGCCTTTTACGCCCACCTACGCCAAGCTAAAGTCCAAATCATCGACTCCCTTCCCCAGCTCGGTGGTCAGCCTGCCATCCTCTACCCTGAAAAGCAAATCCTTGATGTGCCAGGTTTTCCAAACTTAACTGGGGAAGAGCTGACCAATCGCTTGCTTGAGCAGCTAGATGGCTTTGACACACCTGTTCACCTCAACGAAACGGTTCTTGAGATTGAGAAACAAGATGAAGGATTTAGCATCACAACCAACAAGGGAAATCACCTGACTAAAACCGTCATCATTGCTATGGGGGGTGGTGCCTTTAAACCACGTCCACTCGAATTAGACGGTGTTGAGGACTATGAAAATATCCACTACCACGTTTCCAATATCCAGCAATACGCTGGTAAGAAAGTGACCATCCTTGGTGGAGGAGACTCAGCAGTTGACTGGGCATTGGCTTTTGAAAAAATTGCCCCAACTACTCTCGTTCACCGTCGAGATAACTTCCGCGCTTTGGAACACAGTGTCCAAGCCCTACAAGAATCATCTGTGACCATCAAGACACCGTTCGTCCCTAGCCAACTCCTTGGAGATGGTAAAACACTCGACAAACTAGAAATCACCAAAGTCAAAGCAGATGAAACCGAAACTATCGAAGTAGACCACCTCTTTGTCAACTATGGTTTCAAATCATCTGTTGGCAATCTTAAAAATTGGGGGCTGGGCCTCAACCGTCACAAGATTATCGTCAATAGCAAGCAAGAATCCAGCCAAGAGGGTATCTACGCCATTGGGGACTGCTGCTACTATGAAGGTAAGATTGATTTGATTGCGACAGGACTGGGAGAAGCACCAACTGCTGTCAATAATGCCATTAACTACATTGACCCAGAACAAAAAGTGCAACCAAAACACTCGACCAGTTTATAAGAAAAGAACCACGAATCAACTGATTCGTGGTTTTATAGTTCTTCCGCTAATTTATTTATCTTTCTGAGTCTGTGGTTGACACCACTTTTGGTTAGGGGATTGCTCAGGCTATCTGCCAACTGCTGGATAGAGTAGTCTGGATGCTGAATCCGCAACTGAGCCACCTCTTGCAAATCCACGGGTAAATTTTCCAAACCCATTCTATCTTTGATTTTACTGATATTATTGATGGTCTTCATACTAGCAGAAACCGTTCGAGCGATATTGGCTGTTTCAGCGTTATTAGCCCGATTGAGATCATTACGAGTTTCACGCAAAATCTTGACACGATCAAAATTATCACGCGCCTGCATGGCCCCAATCACGATCAAGAAATCCATGATGTCCTCTGCACGTTGAAGATAGGTAACTGCACCTTTCTTGCGCTCAATAACCTTGGCGTCCAGCAAAAACTGCTGAAGGAGAGAGGCCAATCCTTGAGCATGGTCCAGATAAACAGAACTAATCTCCAACTGGTACTTGCCAGACTCAGGATCTCGGATGCTACCATTTGCCAGAAAGGCCCCACATAAGTAAGCACGTCCAGCCTCCTCATCTGCTAAAATATCGGGATCAATACCCGTCTCCAAACCAAAGAAGGAATCCGCAAGTCGCAAATCAGCTAAAAGCTCCTGCACCCTCTCATCGGTATAGACCGTATAGACACGATTCTTACGAAGATTGCTTCTCTGATGGTGACGAATCTCAGACTTAATCTCATAAAAATGGAGAAAGGACTCATAGAGATGCCGAGCTAACTTAGCATT
Organism: Streptococcus sp. 1643; assembly: GCF_006228325.1. NCBI lineage: Bacteria > Bacillati > Bacillota > Bacilli > Lactobacillales > Streptococcaceae > Streptococcus > Streptococcus sp. 1643. The sequence goes on along the minus strand of NZ_CP040231.1, from coordinate 514,274 downwards.
TTCAGTCACAACAGACAGAGTCAAGCCTGAAGTAGAGAGACCGATACTGCCAGACATCTTGATGATGGCAGACAATTCATGACGACTGAGATGGTGTTGACCAAGAATTTCCTCTTTTACTGCAACTGTAAAACTCATTTTCTCACCTGTATAATGCGCATCAATTCATCTACAATCAAATCGCCATCATGGAAGGCTCCTCCATTTTCCAAACGAAGGAAGTTGGATGAAATCACACGAGGAACCTGTTGGCAAAGACCAGCAAAATCATGCTCTACCTGAACCAAATATTCATCAAAACGGTTGGTATCCATGTATTCTCTAGGAACCTTTTCAATATTGACCAAGACTGTATCAATAAAAGGCCGACCTAGATGGCGATGGAGGACTTCCACATGGTCACTGTCTGAAAAGTGCTCTGTTTCCCCACGCTGGGTCATGATATTGCAGACGTAAGCTATCTCCGCCTTGGTCTCCAAGAGAGCCTGCCCAATTTCCTCGATGACAATATTCGGCAAAATCGATGTAAAGAGGGAACCAGGCCCCAAGACAATCATGTCACTCTCGAGAATGGTATTGACTACTCGACGGCTGGCTTGCGGTGTTTCATCATCCAAGGTATTGGTCACATAGACATGGTCAATCATGCCTGGATGATCTGCAATGTGGCTCTCACCTGCCACCTCAGAACCGTCTCTAAAGACTGCATGCAGTGTCAAAGGCTGATCACTTGAGGGGTAGATTTTTCCTGTTGTGTGGAAAAAGAGACTTAGCAGCTGCATGGCATTATAAGTGGACCCTTGCATTTCAGAGAGCCCTGCTATGATGATATTCCCCAGTGGATGACCCGCAAAAGCTCCAGCGTCTTCTGAAAAGCGGTACTGAAAAACCTTCTCATAAAACTTAGGCATATCCGACATAGCCACCAGAACATTACGAAGATCACCTGGTGGTGTCAGCTGTTGGATATTCTTTCTTAGCTCACCAGAAGAGCCACCATCATCAGCTACCGTTACGATAGCAGCAATATCAACATCCTTTTCTCGCAAGCTTTTCAAAATGACGGGGATACCTGTTCCTCCACCAATCACCGTTATCTTTGGTTTTCTCATGAACGGTTTACCGTTTCCTTTCTTCTGTCTTTGTCACGATGGCTTTCATTGACAGGCCAGTTTTTAGCAAGGTCCTCAGCGATTCGTTTGGCAAAGGCAACACTACGGTGCTGTCCACCTGTACATCCTACTGCGATGGTTAAAACAGACTTGCCTTCTTTTTTGTAGCTTGGCAAAATCGGTTCAATCAAGGCGAGTAAGTGCTGATAGAAACTTTCAGACTCTTCATGATTCATCACATAGTCATAAACTGCTTGATCCTCACCTGTCTGATTACGAAGCTCCGGAAGGTAGTATGGATTTGGCAAGAAACGGACATCAAAGACCAAATCTGCATCGATAGGAATACCATACTTGAATCCAAAAGACATGACCTCGATACGGAAAGACTGGGCTTGTTCTTGGTCTGAAAATTGCTCAGCAATGGTTTTACGAAGTTCACGCGGAGTAAGTTCTGTCGTATCTACCACATTTTGGCTCATGTTTTTCAAAGGTGCCAAAAGTTCACGTTCCAGCTTAATACCATCTAAAATTCGACCATCTGCAGCAAGTGGGTGACTCCGTCTCGTTTCCTTATAGCGTGCCACCAATTCCTTATCTGCTGCGTCTAAAAAGAGGATTTTGAAGTCCAAATCATCTTGGTTTTCCAATTCATCCAAAACAGCCTGAATCTCTGAAAAGAAGGAACGACTACGCATATCGACTACCAAGGCCAGTTTGTGGTCATCGTCCTTGGTCTCTACCAACTGCAAAAACTTTGGCAAGAGGGCTGGCGGCATATTGTCAATGGTAAAATATCCCAAATCCTCAAAGGACTGAATGGCTACTGTTTTCCCTGCGCCACTCATCCCTGTCACAATAACCAGGTGAAGTTGTTTCTTTGTCATCTATCTCTCCTTATATCAAAAAAAGTTTGGCAGAGCCAAACTTCAACTAGCTTATCCAATCTCTGCGATCACTTCAATTTCGACTTTTACATCACGAGGAAGACGTGCAACCTCTATAGCTGAACGAGCTGGGAACTCCTCTTTAAAGGCAGTCTGGTAAACCTCGTTAAAAGGAACAAAGTCATTCATATCGCTCAAGAAGCAAGTTGTTTTGACAACATGGTCAAAGTCTGTTCCTGCTTCAGCCAAAATAGCACCAATATTTTTCAAGACTTGTTCTGTCTGTTCTTGGATTGTTTTTCCTACAATTTCTCCAGTTTCAGGAGATAGGGGAACTTGACCGCTAGCAAACAAAAGATTGCCAACGATTTTCCCTTGAACATATGGTCCGATTGCCTTTGGAGCTTTGTCTGTATGAATTGTTTTTGCCATTTCTTTCCCTCACAATTTTTCTAATATTGCATCCCAAGCCTGATCCATCCCTGCCTTGCTGACAGATGAAAATAGAATGAAGTCGTCACTTGGGTCAAAGTTTAATTTCTTTTTGATTGCTGATTCATGCTTGTTCCACTTACCACGGGGAATCTTGTCCGCCTTAGTCGCAACGATGATAACCGGAATCTCATAATACTTGAGAAATTCGTACATCTGCACATCATCTGCTGACGGGTCGTGGCGGAGATCCACCAAACTGACAACCGCACGGAGATTTTCCCTAGTCGTCAGGTACTCCTCAATCATGCGCCCCCACTTTTCACGCTCCTTTTTGGAAACGCGGGCATAGCCGTAACCTGGTACATCCACAAAACGCATCTTGTCATCAATGTTAAAGAAGTTGAGCAACTGAGTTTTACCAGGTTTTCCTGATGTACGAGCAAGATTTTTGCGGTTCAACATGGTGTTGATAAAGCTAGACTTGCCAACATTTGAACGCCCTGCAAGGGCAATCTCTGGCAGTTCATCCTGCGGATAGTGGGACTTGTTTGCCGCACTGAGCAGGATTTCAGCATTGTGTGTATTGATTTCCATAGTCACCTCTAGGCTGTTTCTAGGATTGGTTTTTCCGTTCCATCGACAGCTTCTTTCGTGATGCGGACCAATTTCACATTTTCCTGACTTGGCACTTCAAACATAACATCTAGCATGGTTTCTTCGATGATTGAGCGAAGACCACGCGCACCAGTTTTGCGTTCAATAGCCTTATTGGCAATTTCTTGAAGGGCTTCGTCGTCAAATTCCAACTCAACGTCATCATAAGAAAGTAAGGTTTGGTATTGTTTGACCAAGGCATTTCTTGGTTCTTTCAGGATACGAACCAAGTCATCGACCGTCAATTGCTCAAGAGCAGCAAAGACAGGCAAGCGTCCAATCAACTCAGGGATAATACCGAATTTTTGAATGTCTTCTGCGATGATTTCTTGCATGTAGGAGCTGTTTTCATCAATCGCCTTGTTATTTTGGCCAAATCCGATGACTTTTTCACCCAGACGTTGTTTAACGATTTCTTCGATACCATCAAAGGCACCACCCACGATGAAGAGGATATTTTTGGTATCTACTTGAATCATCTCTTGTTGTGGATGTTTACGTCCACCTTGAGGCGGCACGCTAGCAACGGTTCCCTCGATAATCTTGAGAAGGGCTTGTTGCACCCCTTCACCCGAAACGTCACGTGTGATAGACACATTCTCGCTCTTCTTGGCAATCTTGTCAATTTCATCTACGTAGATAATCCCACGTTCTGCACGTTCGATGTTAAAGTCAGCAGCCTGCAAGAGTTTGAGGAGGATATTTTCCACGTCCTCACCCACATACCCAGCCTCAGTCAGAGCTGTCGCATCTGCAATAGCAAAAGGCACGTTCAAGCTCTTAGCCAAAGTCTGGGCCAAGAAAGTTTTCCCAGAACCAGTTGGACCAATCATCAAGATGTTTGACTTCTGCAAATCCACATCTTCAGACTCTTCTCGCGTATCGTGGAAATTGATGCGTTTATAGTGATTGTATACAGCCACTGCCAAGGCACGTTTGGCACGATCCTGACCAATCACATAGTGGTTCAAGATATTGAGGAGTTCGATTGGTTTTGGTACTTCAGACAAGTCTGCCAAGATTTCCTCGGCCAACTCCTCCCGAATGATTTCCTGGGCCAACTCCACACATTCATTACAGATAAAGGCGTTGTTCCCAGCGATTATTTTCTTTACTTCTTCTTGGCTTTTGCCACAAAATGAGCAATAAACCATCATATCATTTTTCCTATTTGTAGGCATGATTTCCTTCCATTCTAATTTATCATTCTATCTAAAATAAGGTCATATAAAAAGCGTGGACACTGTTGACCAGATTGGTAAAAGCATTCAACCAGAGTAAGGCAGACAGTCCATAGCGCTTCTTACGAAAAGCCTGTGCTCCAGTCAAAATACAGATCACACACAAAAAAGCTGTAAAAAATCCAAATATACTGCGCTCCATTAGACTTCCTTTCTATCTCGGTATTCGATGGTAAAATCATAGTCGTTTTTCTCATCTCGGGTATAAGATTTGCTTGCAACTGTCTCAAAATGAGACAAGTCAAACTCCTCAGGAAAATAGGTATCTCCCTCCACCTGAGCATGAATCTGTGTCACAATGATTTCATCTAAATATGGCTCAAAAGCCTGAAAAATCTGTTTTCCGCCAATGATATAGAGATTTTTTTCCTGACTCTGATACCACGCTAAAACAGACTCCACATCTTGAAATACGAGCGCCCCATCTATGATTTCTTCGCTATTTCGCGTTAAAATCAGGGTTTGCCGTTTTGGAAGCAGACGACGTCCCATTCCATCAAAGGTCACTCGTCCCATCAGTATAGCATGATTTAAAGTTGTTTCCTTAAAATGTTGCAACTCTGCTGGCAAATGCCAAGGGAGACGATCTTCCTTCCCAATCACACCTTTTTCATCTTGGGCCCAAATGGCTATGATTTTCTTTGTCATGCTTCCATCCTTTTTATTGATACTACTATTTTATCAAAATTCTCCCAAAAAGGCTGTTTTGAAACGCGCGCAAAAGAGAGAAAAGGAGCAGGCTTCATTTAGCTTGCTCCTCTCGTCCCTAGGACATATATTTTTTTGCTTCTGATTCGATTTTTTCGACCACTTCTTGGATACTTAGTCCAGTTGTGTCAAGATAAACTGCATCCTCAGCCTGTTTGAGAGGTGAGGTTTCACGATGACTGTCCTTGTAGTCACGCGCAGCAATCTCTTCTTTCAACGTTTCCAAATCTGTCTCAATGCCTTTGGCAATATTTTCCTTGTAACGACGCTCTGCTCTTTCTTCAACAGAAGCCACTAAGAAAATCTTGAGTTCAGCTTGTGGTAAAACAACTGTCCCGATATCACGCCCATCCATAACGATACCACCTTGCTGAGCAATCTCTTGCTGGAGAGAAACCAGTTTTTCACGCACTTCAGGAATAGCAGCGATGCTTGAAACCTTGTTGGTCACTTCATTTTCACGAATCGGATGCGTAATATCAACATCTCCTACAAAAACAAGTTGCTCACCTGTTTCTGAACGACCAAAACTAATGGGGTGTTGGTTAAGAAGCTCAAGAAGTTGGTCTACATTTCCTGCATTCAACTGGTGTTTGAGCGCTATATAAGTCGCAGCACGGTACATAGCACCTGTATCGAGATAAGTATAACCAAAATCCTTAGCGACAATCTTTGCGACCGTACTCTTACCACTCGAAGCTGGACCATCGATAGCAATTTGAATTGTCTTCATGACCGACTCCTATCTTGTCTTAATCACATCACCTGGGTTGGCAAACCAAGATCCAGATGACATGTGAGAAGGATTTAGGGCTTCTAGCTGGGCAATGGAAATCCCTGCACGTTGAGCAAGAGCTGCTTCTCCCTCTCCAGGATGTACTGTAAGTGTTCCTTCACCTTCTGTATGTTCTTCCGAACTGCTCTCTGAAGGTGTTGATTCAGAAGAAGCTGTTTCCTCTACCTTGCTACTTGAAGATGATGATGCTTCTACTTTAGAACTTGAACTTGTAGAAGGAGACGATGCATCATAGAAGTCCTTCAAAGATGAAGTACGATTGCTTCCTCCGGTTGATAGGTAAATCAATACAACTACCATTGCTACAACGATTACAAAGAAGAGGCTAGCTAGAACCGTCAAGACACGATTCGCAACAACGCCTTTCCCTTTTTGTTTCCGGTGTCGACGCTCTGATCTTGTTTCTTCCTCATTGTTTTCGTAAATATCTTCTTGCCACGGTTCTTTTTCCATACCTTACTCCTTGTTTTTTTTACATTTTCTTATTACAATATAAATATGAAAGTCACACTTATACCCGAACGGTGCATCGCCTGCGGGCTTTGCCAAACCTACTCTGAACTCTTTGATTATCACGATAATGGAATCGTTCGCTTTTACGATGATCCAGTTGAATTACAAAGAGAAATCACTGAGACCAGCGATGTTCTGGAGGCCATCAAAAATTGTCCTACAAGAGCACTTCTAAAAGATCCATCGTAGGAAGCAGGGAATAAATATAATTGATTTTTTCTCATTTTTCCCACACCTACTAGTTTAGCATATTTCTAGGTAAAATTATAGTCTTTTTTGGTTATTTTTTCCTTCAATAATAGAAAGGTCACTTTTTTCTTTGACGAGATAGAGTGGTCTTTTTTTGGTCTCTAGATAAATCTTACTGATATACTTACCGAGAATCCCAATCGTCAGGAGTTGAATCCCTCCAAGAAAGAGGATGACAGCCATCAAAGACGTCCAACCAGATGTCGGATTTCCCAAGATAAGAGTCCGAAACACTACAAAAAATGTCATCACAAACGAAAGAAAACAAGATAGGAGTCCCGCTACAAAGGCTATACTCAAGGGGAAATCTGAAAAATTGAGAATCCCTTCAATTGAGTAGAAAAAGAGCTGTCTAAAACTCCAACTGGTCTTGCCAGCCTGTCTTTCGACATTTGGATAGTCCAGATAGTGCGTTCGAAAACCAACCCAGGCAAAGAGTCCTTTAGAAAAACGATTGGACTCGGTCAGGGTCAAAATAGCATCTACCACAGATCGTCTCATCATGCGAAAATCACGGACACCTGAGGGCAGAGCTACTGGGCTAATTTTTTGCATGAGGCGGTAAAAGAGGTCAGCACAGAGACTGCGAAAGAAGGGTTCTCCCTCCCGACTAGTTCTCCGTGTCCCAACACAGTCCAAGTCTGCATTCTGGTCTAGTAAGGCTTTCATCTCAAGTAGCATACTAGGAGGATCCTGAAGGTCTGCATCCATCACGACCACCAAGTCTCCAGTTGCATGCTGCAAACCTGCGTATAAGGCTGCCTCTTTCCCAAAATTTCGTGAGAATGAGACATAACGGACCGCAGGATTTTGCTCCCGATAGGTCTTCAAAAGCTCTAAGGTCCCATCGCTTGAGCCATCGTCTACAAAGACATATTCGACTTCTGCTCCCAAGTCAGGAAGCAGAGCTTCCACAGACTGATAAAAAAGAGGAAGTACTTCCTCTTCGTTTAGACAAGGGACGATGATTGAAATCATCATCTTAGTCTTCAAATCCATTTGGATGCTTGCTTTGCCAACGCCATGCGTCTTCACACATTTGAGTAATGTCGAGTTCTGCTTCCCATCCGAGTTCTGCTTTGGCTTTTGCTGGGTCTGAGTAGCAGGCAGCGATATCACCTGGGCGGCGTTCTACGATGCGGTAAGGAATAGGACGTCCCACTGTTTTTTCCATATTTTGGATAATTTCAAGAACGGAGTAACCTTTACCAGTTCCAAGGTTATAAATGTTTAGACCTGAACCTTTTTGGAGTTTTTTCAAAGCTGCAACGTGACCTTTAGCTAGGTCTACGACGTGGATATAGTCACGAACACCGGTTCCATCTTCTGTATCGTAATCATCTCCAAACACTTGTACTTGTTCTAGTTTGCCCACTGCTACTTGTGAAACATAAGGTAAGAGATTGTTTGGAATTCCATTTGGATTTTCTCCTAGGTCTCCACTTTCATGCGCTCCGATTGGGTTGAAGTAACGAAGCAAGACCACATTCCATTCTAAGTCTGCCTTGTAGATATCGGTCAAAATCTCCTCTAACATGAGCTTAGTACGGCCGTACGGGTTGGTCACTGAAAGTGGGAAATCTTCCAAGATTGGAACAGTGTGAGGATCTCCGTAAACTGTCGCCGAAGAACTGAAGATGATGTTCTTACAATTATTTTCTTCCATAGCTTTCAAAAGGCTGACAGTTCCTGCGATATTGTTATCATAGTAGGCAAGAGGGATACGGGTTGATTCGCCAACAGCCTTCAAACCAGCAAAGTGAATCACACCAGTCGGTTCTTCCTGCTTGAAAATATCTCTGAGAGTATCAGTATCACGGATATCTGCCTCATAAAAAGGAATCTCAACTCCTGTGATTCTTTCAACAACTTCTAAACTTTTACGATTGCTATTGACAAGATTATCCACCACAACCACTTGATGACCTGCTTGGATCAACTCAATAACAGTGTGGGTTCCGATAAATCCAGCACCACCAGTTACCAAAATCTTTTCTTGCATCTTTTTTCCTCGATTCTCGGATTCTTTTTTCTTATTTTATCATTTTTGATAGGGAATGTCATTTGACATCCTAAACTACCTGCTAAAATTTCAGTAAAATACTTATTCGCTTTTTACTCGTTTGACATAGTTTGCAATTGGATAGTTTACTGGGTCCAAGGTCAACTCCTTGTCTTGGACCAGCTGGGCTAGATGGTAACCGATAATCGGACCAGTTGTGAGGCCTGATGAACCTAGTCCACTAGCCGCATAGACACCTGCCAATCCTGGTACCTGCCCAAAGAAAGGGGAGAAATCACTGGTATAGGCACGAATTCCCACACGCTCACCCGATGATTTCGCTTCTGCCAAGGCTGGATAGTGAGGCAAGGCCGCCTCCTCCATTTGTTGGAGCAAGGTTTCATCTACCGTCAAATCAAATCCCATATCATTTTCATGAGTAGCGCCTAAGGACAATTTCCCACCTGCTAAAGGGATCAAATCCCACTCCCCCTCTGGCATGACAACAGGGTAAGATTCCATGTCTTGGATAAGTTGATAATCTCGGAGTTGCCCTTTCTGAGGACGAACATCCACATCATAACCCAAGGGTTCTAATATGTACCCCAGCCAAGCTCCCGTCACCAAAATAACCTGATCAAACACCTCTTCATCAATCTGGTAACCTGATGCTAAAGGTGTCAGACTCACTTTTTCTTTGACCAGCTTGACTTGACTGGCTTCTAGCAGACGAGTCACTAAGAGTTGGCCATCTACTCTCGCCCCACCAGAAGCATAGAGCAGGTGGTCGAATCCCTGCAAGCCAGGGAATAATTCATTCGCAGACGTTTGGTCTAAAATGGCTAACTGACCTATCAAGGGAGATTCTTCTCTGCGCTGGAGAGCTAGTTCATAGAGTTCTTCCAACTTGGATTCATCCTTTTTCAAGAGAAAAACTCCCGAACGCTGGTAAAAGTCTATTTCCTGACCTGACTTTTCTAAATCGTCCAATAAATCCACATAAAAGTCAGCCCCCAAGCGCGCCATCTTATACCAGGCTTTATTGCGACGTTTGGAAAACCAAGGACTGATAATTCCCGCTGCTGCCTTGGTTGCCTGACCTTGGCCATGGTCAAAAACAGTCACCTCTAAATCTGCTTCTTTGGAGAGGTAGTAGGCAGCTGTCGCCCCCACAATCCCTGCTCCGATAATGGCAACTTTTTTCATTGTCTTCACTTTCTAACTAGATATGGTGGAAAGGATTGGTCGATGCTTGGCTAGGTATGATATCAATGGTCCAATCCTTTTCTGCCTTCCATTGATTAAGGAGGTCAGCAATTTTTTCGACAAAAAGAATTTCGATATAGTGGCCCGGGTCCAGCGCCAACAAGCCATCAGACAGCATATCCTGAGCTGTGTGGTAATAGATATCGCCAGTGATATAGACATCTGCTCCCTTAGCTAAAGCATCCTTATAGAAAGATTGACCACTACCGCCACAGATAGCCACTATTGAAATGGGCTTCTGCAAATCACTCTCTTGATAATGAACCATTCGAAGACTATCTAGATCAAAGACTTGCTTGACATGCTGGGCCAATTCCCCAAAGGTCTGAGGCTGAATATTTCCAATACGACCAATCCCACGTTCTGGACCTGTCTCCTGCAGATAGATTGTTTCCTCAATACCTAGCATCTGGCAGAACCAGTCATTGAGACCATTCTCTACAATGTCGATATTAGTATGACTGACATAAACGGCAATGTCATGCTTGATCAGGTCGATGTAAATCTGATTTTGCGGACGGCTGGCTACCAAGTCCTTGATGGGACGAAAGATTGGCGCGTGCTTAACGATAATCAAATCCACACCCTTTTCAATAGACTCTGCCACCGTGTCTTCACGAATATCGAGGGCAACCATAACCCTTTGGATCTCCTTGTCTAGAGTACCGATTTGCAGGCCACGACTGTCACCCTCCATTGAAAATTCCTGAGGGCAAAAGGCTTCATAAGCCCTGATTACTTCACTTGCTAGCATGGAGCACCTCCTTGATGGCTTGAATTTTATCTACTAAAACTTGACGTTCCTCCAGATTTTTTTCTGGGATTTGGCTAAGAGCAAATTCTAGCTTAACCGCTTCTTTTTGCCATTTTTGGACAAAGATTGGGCTGACTTCTTTGGACAAGAAGGGGCCAAAGCGAACATCACTGGTTGATAGCTTCATTTGTCCCGCTTCCACCACCAATATCTCATAGAACTTACCAGCTTCTTCTAGAATGCTTTCTGCTACAATCTGAAAATCGTGGTCTTGCAACCAGATACGCAAGTCGTCTTCACGATTATTAGGCTGTAGGATTAAACGTTGCACATTGCCAAGCTTGTCCAAGCCTTCTTCTAGTATGGTCGCAATCAAACGGCCACCCATACCAGCAATGGTGATAATAGAGACTTGGTCAGCCTCTTCAAATGCCGCTAAGCCATTGGCTAAACGGACTTGGATTTTCTCCTTTAGACCGTGAGCCTCAACATTTTTAACCGCAGACTGGTAAGGACCTTCCACCACTTCCCCTGCAATGGCGCTTTTGATTTGGCCTCTCTCAACTAACTCGATGGGCAGATAAGCATGGTCACTTCCCACATCTAGTAAAACGGCCCCCTGTGGCACAAAGGACGCCACCAATTCTAATCTCTTTGAAATCATCTTCTCTCACTTTCCAAAACTCTATTACCTCTTATTATACCATATTTCAGCTAGCAATCTTGCACCTAAAAAGACCGCAATCCACAGATTGCAGCCTTTCTTTATTTTCTGGCTTGGTAACGACTGGTTAGAATGAAAATCACCGTAAAGACCAGTATCATGGCCCCATAAACAGGCAACGTTTGTCCTGTAAGTGTCGAAATTTCAAGCAGTTTCTGGATTCTTGGGAAGAGAGCTGTGGCTAGGAAACCACCTACTGACCAGACAATCAAGAGGACACGCCAGAGGGTAAATGGCATGCAGGCTCTAAATACAGATAAGAAACCGATAGACCCAAGGAGATAATAGAGGAGGGTTGAGATTTCTAACTCAGACCAACCTTGACTCGCTCCAAAAATTTTCACAAAGAGAACGCTGAACACGACCATGAGTGCGCTTGGTAGAGCGCGAAGCATGGATCTTCTGAGGAAGTTTGGCTCAACAGGTTTGATATTTCGCTCAAAAGTCAGAACGAATGGTGGGAACCCTTCCACGAATTGGTCGATCATGGTAATCTGGATCGGAATGAAGGGGAAAATCAAGATCCACTCAGACCGTCCTAGAAGAGCACTGGCGATACAGATGACTGCGAGCAGGAAGGAATAGATGGTCTTTATCAAGAAAATCGGTGCAATATGGGCAATGTTATTGACCACACGACGACCTTCAAAGAGAATCTCAGGAACATCATTAAAGTCTGAGTTCAAGAGAACCAAATTGGCAATCTGACGCGTCGCCGGATCTCCCTCAGCCATCACGATAGAACAATCCGCCTCACGAAGGGCCAGGATATCATTGACTCCGTCCCCTGTCATCGCTGTTGTATGACCCGCTTTTTTCAGGGTTTGAATCAGTAGTTTCTTTTGATGAGGAGAAACACGTCCGAAAATCGCAGTCTCCTCCGCCATGGCAACCAATTCCTCATCTGTGATTTTTGAGCAATCAACATAGCTTTGATAGTCTGCAAATCCAGCTTTCTGGGCAATGCTGGATACAGTGACCGGATTATCCCCAGAAATGATTTTGAGCCCCACTTCCTGAGAACGGAGATAGTCTAGCGTCTCTGCTGCTCCCTCTCGAATCGGATCCAAGATCTCCAGCAGTGCCAAGGCTTGAATATCAGATGGTTTTTGTGGCTTGTGATGATTTAGTTTTTCATGACTGAGTGCCAAGACCAAGACACGTGACCCTCTCTCTAGAGCCTCTCTGGCTTCTGGTACTTCAGAGTCCAACAACATCTCAGGCGCCCCTAAGAAAACTGTCCCTAGCCCTTCCAACTCCATAGCTCCCCACTTGCGGTCGCTAGAGAAAGGAAGATTCGAAAGCATAGGGTAGGCAACCTTTCCTTGGAAACGCTGGCGAATAGCCTGGGCTGTTGGATTTTTATCCTCACTGTGAGCTATGTAGCTGGTCAAAATGCCGGCAATAGCCTCTTCACCATAAGTTTCCGTCAGAGGAAGAACAGCCTCCACCTGCATCTTTCCTTGGGTGATGGTGCCCGTCTTGTCCAGACAGAGCATATCCACGCGCGCCAAGGTCTCAACAGAGTACATCTCCTGCACTAAAACCTTTTTCAAGCCCAGCTTAATCACCGCAGTCAAGAGCGAAGTAATGGTCAAAAGGGCAATTCCCTTGGGCAACATACCCAAAAGGGCTGTCGACGAATTTACAACGGATGACTTGAGGGGCAAACCTTTTAACATCAAGGCTTCTAGCAAGAGAGCAAGACCAAAGGGAATGATAATCTTCCCCGTAAAACCAGCTAGCTTGTCTAGCGATTTCATGATACGGGAATTGATCGGTTTCACAGTCTTAGCTTCCAGCATGAGTTTGGCAGAATAGTTTTCTGCCCCGACATGGTGAACTTGAGCCAAAACTGCGCCACTGGCTAGGAAACTCCCTGATAAAAGCAAGGCATCCACTTCCTTTTGTACTAAATCACTCTCCCCCGTCAACATGGCTTCATTGACTTCCGCAAATCCTTCTAAAACCCGCGCATCACTAGGAATCTGCTCTCCAGCAGACAAACGAATGACATCTCCTAGGACCAATTCTTCCGGATCGAGAGCAACTTCTTGACCATCACGAATGGTTTTGACCTTTTCCTTAGTCATGAGATTGAGCTTGTCCACCATGTGTTTGGCCCGTAGCTCAGTCACAATCCCAGAAAAAGCGTTAAAGCAGATAACGGCAAAGAAAACCAGATTGCTCCAAGCCTGCACAAAGGCCAGCGCTAGGGCAATAACAAAGTTTAATGCGTTAAAAAGTGTAAAAACATTTCGTTTGATGATTTGCCAAGTACTGGTACTGGCTGAAGCGGTAAAGTCATTGACCAAACCTTGAGCCTGTCTTTCCTTGACTTCTCTTTGGGTTAATCCCATAATCTTATTTTTATCCATAAATTCTATCATATCATTTTTTTTAAAAGAATTCTAATCCCATCTAAAACTGTTGGCTGATAACTGAAAAAGTTTGCCAGCAGTCTTTTGATAAGGTATAATAATAAAAGCAATACAATCGAAGGAGATCTCATGTTTTATACTTATTTGCGTGGACTAGTCATGCTGATCTTGTGGTCCATCAATGGCAATGCCCACTATCACAATACTGATAAAATCCCTAGCCGAGACGAAAACTATATCCTCGTCGCACCTCACCGTACCTGGTGGGATCCTGTTTACATGGCCTTTGCGACCAAGCCAAAACAGTTCATCTTTATGGCCAAAAAAGAGCTGTTTAACAACCGTATCTTTGGCTGGTGGATCCGTATGTGTGGCGCCTTTCCTATCGACCGAGAAAAACCTAATGCCTCTGCCATCAAGTACCCTATCAACGTCCTCAAAAAAAGCGACCGCTCTCTCATCATGTTTCCAAGTGGGAGCCGTCACTCAAATGATGTCAAGGGTGGAGTAGCCTTGATTGCTAAAATGGCTAAGGTTCGTATCATGCCGGTTACCTACACCGGTCCCATGACCTTGAAAGGCTTGATTAGCCGTGAACGTGTGGATATGAACTTTGGAAATCCTATCGATATCTCAGACATTAAGAAAATGAATGATGAAGGGATTGAAATGGTTGCAGACCGTATCCAAGCAGAATTCCAACGTTTGGACGAAGAAACCAAGCAATGGCACAATGATCAAAAACCAAACCCACTCTGGTGGTTTGTCCGCATCCCTGCCCTTATCCTTGCAGTGTTTGTTGGTATCCTAACGATTATCTTTAGCTTTATCGCAAGCTTTATCTGGAATCCAGATAAGAAGAGAGAGACTCTTGGTTAAAAAATACAATTATCCCTTAGCTTTTGCCAAGGGATATTTCTTTTATTCGATTTTCCATTTTTGGGACAACCAGTTGGAAAAGGCTAGAAATCGCTCAGCCACTTGCTCATGATGCCCATAAGGATCAAAAACAAACTGCCCAGTCAGATAACGTTTCTGAAGACTGGTATGGATCTGCTCAGCATAGGCTGGTGCTTGACCCAAGCGATTGGTATGATGGGCTCCTTCTGTTTGGCCATTCTGTAAATACAGCAAACAATCTAAATTTTTCACCTTTTCTTCCCTGCAATAAGTCGTAAAATCAGGGTACCAAAAGGAACCACAGATAGAGAAGATACAGGAGACCTTATCAAAATGGAAAAGACTGTATACAGCCGCCAAACCACCTAGTGAGTAACCCCCATAAGCAAGGCGATTTTTGTCCAGACGATAAAGCGACTGCAGCTTGTCTAAAAGACTACCAAATAAATGATCATGATAGGCATTTGCCTGACCCCCAAAATCCAGAGCCCCATCTCTCAGAGCAGATGCCTTCCATGGAGTGTAGTCATCTAGGCGATTTTTAGAGGTCAAGCCCACTAAAATCACAGATTCTGAAAGGGAAGATAGAAAATCCAAGTTTCCATCATTCAAGAGAACAGCTGGATAGGTTTGGTTGGGATCATAAGTCGAAGGAAGGCTGACCTTGACTTGGATCCCTTCCCAGTCAAACTCATTATTTATTGATAAAGTCATTGATTTTCTCAAGGGAATCAATCACTGCTGGACCATAGTCCATTAACTCATCGTAAGAAATGGTCATGATTTTTTGATTCTTAATAGCAGGAACATTTTCCAAAACTTCATTTGCCTTCATCAACTCTACTGCGTTAGCATCCAATTTTTTATTGCGGTCGCTGGTTACATAGATAATCAACTCAGGATCCATTGACACGAGATTTTCCAAGGTCAAACCTGATGTTCCCGTTGCAACGTTGGTATAACCAAGTTGATTTAGAAGGCTCTCTTGCAAAGCAGACTTGTAAGCACCGAAGGTTTCGTCATTATAAGCAACCATAATCAAAGCCTTTTTCTTTTCACCTTGGCTTGTTGGATTTGCTTTCTTAACAGCGTCAATTTTAGCTTGTAATTGGGCTGCGTATTCATTGGCCTTGTCCTGAACATTGAAAATCATTCCAAGATTTTTGACATCTTCTACGATATTTCCTAAATCTTGCTGAATCGTTGAGAGAGAAGCTTTTTGCGTATAGACTGGGATTTTGTTTTCATTCCAAGTGCTAACTGTTCCCAAGGATTTTTCTGAAAACATCATGTTTCGACCCATCACCGCATCTGGCTCATAAGAAAGGACTGTCTCTTGAGAGACTGTTTTTTTATCACCGATTTGAGGAATGGTCGCAATCGCGTCCTTGTATTTGTCTGTTACAGCATTGTCAGGGTTGAGCATGCCAGCAATTTTATCCTTCAAGCCTAACTCCAATAAGATTTCAGTTGTTGAAAGATTGTTGGTGATAACTTTTTCAGGTGCCTTGTCAAAGACTTGTTCGACTTCATTTCCCTTAACATCATAGGTTTTAACCGTTAACGGATAAGTCGTCTCTGTGCTGGCCTTTTGACTTGTTTCTGTGCTAGACTGTG
This sequence comes from Streptococcus sp. 1643, assembly GCF_006228325.1. Classification (NCBI taxonomy): domain Bacteria; kingdom Bacillati; phylum Bacillota; class Bacilli; order Lactobacillales; family Streptococcaceae; genus Streptococcus; species Streptococcus sp. 1643. The sequence continues at coordinate 498,035 of NZ_CP040231.1, read as the reverse complement.
TGGTAGCTTTTTCTGTAGTAGTATTGCCACAAGCTGCCATAGTTAGGGTAGCTACTGTTACGAGTAAAATGCTTAGTGTTTTTTTCATCTTGTTTTCCTTTTCATTCTTATAAATAGTGAATCATAGCTTGCTGATCCTCGGTCCAAGTAACCTGACTTTGAACTCCGTATACAGTTTGCAATGACTCAGGGGTGATGGTCTCCTTTGGAGTTCCTTGGTAAAGGATTTCTCCCTCTTTCATCAGATAGAGATAATCCGAATAGCGACAAGCAAGTTGAATATCATGTAGGACAGCTAGAACATTGACCTTGAGATTCTTCACAATGGCCAACAAGTCTAACTGGTACTTGATATCCAGGTGATTGGTAGGTTCATCCAGGAGCAAGAGAGTCGGTTCTTGCGCCAAGGCGCGTGCTAATAAGACTCGCTGTTTCTCCCCACCTGAAAGAGACGAATAGAGACGAGTTTTCTTCTCAAGCATATCCACCTTGACGAGAGCATCTTGAACGAGGGCATAATCCCTTTCCTTTTCCTTCTGTAAAAAAGAGAGGTGGGGAGTTCTTCCCAGCAAGACGATTTCCTCAACTGTACAATCAAACTGCAATTGATTAAACTGGGTAACAACTGCCATCTGCTTAGCCGTTTCTTTGAGTGACCAATGCTCCAGTGGCTTTCCATCTAGTCTTATCAAACCTTTGTCCGCCTTTTCCTGACGATAGAGGAGTTTAAGCAGACTGGTTTTCCCACTTCCATTTGGCCCTAATATCGTGTGAAATTGATGCCCCTCAACCTTAAGAGAAACTCCTTTGAGGATTTTTTTCTCTCCTAGTCCAAAGTGGACATCCTGACAAATCAAGTCCATATCAGGCCCTCACCTCCCTTCGCCTTCCTCCAACAATGTAGATAAAGAAGGGAGCACCTACTAAGGCTGTGAAAATGCCAATCGGCAACTCAGCGTTTGGAATGATGATACGAGAGAGTACATCTGCCCAGATGACAAAGAGGGCACCCAGTAAGGTCGCAACGGGAAAAAGCCTCTTGTAATTCGTTCCTACTAACCCTCGAGCTAAATGTGGAGTAATCAGACCGACAAATCCAATAATCCCACAGGTTGCCACTAAGACAGCTGTCAGCACAGCCACCATTGTTACATAAAGATACCAATAAAAGCGTAAAGGAATCCCTAAAGTTAAAGCAGTCTCATCTCCCATCATCATCGCATTAAAAACACGATACTGGGTAGCGAAAAATAGAAAGGCCATTCCTACTACTATAGTTGGCAAGACTAAGTCAGACCAGGAAGTCCCAGCAAGCGAGCCCATGGTCCAAAACTTAATGGTCATCACACTGTCCGCATTAGCGCCAACTGAGATAATAAAGTTGGAAAATGCCAGAAAGAGAGCATTGACCACCGTTCCTGATAAGATCAGACTAGAAGTCGTCATCCTGCCCTGCATAGAGGCAATGATAAGGACAGCAATTGTTGCCAAGATAGCTCCAAGAAAAGCTCCAAGGCTAATCACCACTTTTAAACCAAGAATGATGCTCAAAGTTGCACCCAAAGTTGCACCCGCAGAGATTCCTAAGACATAAGGCTCTGCGATGGGGTTGTTCACTGTGGACTGCATCACGCTACCACACATAGAAAGACCAGCCCCTACTATCAGACCTAACAATACTCGGGGGAATCTCATGTTCCATACAATGGCAAGAGTGGACTTGGAAACCTCTCCTATCTCAAGAGGAAAACCCAACCTGCTCAAAATAATCCGATAGGTATCTCCTAGATCAATCGCAACGGATCCCATAGAAACTGCTAGAAAAAGGGAAATCCCTAAAACAGCTAGCAAAATACCTAAAAGTAACACAAATTGCAGGTCCCATCGGCTTCCAGAAAATTTGGAAAGCATGAAAACCTCCTTAGACAAAATTAAAAATTTAGAAAATTCTCATAAAAAGTATACCATATTTCTATTAAATGAACAAGGATAGGGACATATATAGAAAAATCCCTCTGATAACAGAGAGCTGATTTGAACTAGAGCCAGAATCCTAGTGAAAAAGATGAAACTCCTTGTGTTCATCGAACACTGTTTCCTTTCCCTATTTTCATACGGATTTTTAACGCCCTTAGCATCATGATTCTTGCCGGATAAACCGTTTATAGACTAGGCGATGAGCCGAAGATTGTATAAAAATTTTAGTGAAACAAAAAATCTCCCCGAAGGGAGATGATTTGGTTTATTTTACCTTACAGTGCTAGGAACCGTAACCGAAGATAATACTTGAGTATATCGAGGTAAGGTGACAAAAGTAAAAAAGCTACCCAATTTAGAGTAGCTTCATTATCAAGATATGCTCAATTGAACACGGCCTAAGCACTTGGCAAAAAAGATAAAATCTCCTAGAAACTGAAGTTTCTTCGTCAATTTTCCTATTTTTGCTTTGTGCTTTTGACGGCCTTTGTATCTTGAATTAGCGACGAAGTCCTAGAGAGTTGATTAACTCACGGTAACGGTTAACGTCGTTTTTACGCAAGTATGCAAGCAAGTTACGACGGCGACCGATTTTCTTCATCAATCCACGGTAAGTAGCGTGGTCTTTTTTGTGTTGTTTGATGTGTTCGTTAAGGTGGTTGATTTCCCAAGTAAGGACAGCAACTTGAACCTCTACTGAACCTGTATCACCTTCGTGACGTGCATATTGTGCGATGATTTCATTTTTTTTCTCTTTTGAGATTGCCATGATGTTTCTCCTTTTTATTTGGCTTCATCCGAGTGACAGGTTGGCATGCCTGTAACCAAGAAGAAGTTATTTGTCTTTACGACAGTTCTTATTCTACCAAGAAGCAGAGACTTTGTCAACTGATTTACTGTTTAAAACCTTGAATTACTCTACTGATTTCAGGGCTTCGAGCATATCTACTTTTCTTACAATCAAGTCACTCTTTACTATCATTATAAGGCTTTTTCAACTAGTTGAGAACTAGAAGCAAAAAACAAAAAAGCCTAGGAATTCCTAGGCTTTCTGTTTATAAATTATTTTCCAAGGTAGTATTCAGAAACTACGTTCAATTTTTCGTCGAATTCGAATACCAATGGTGGGAAGTTAGGGATTTCCACGTCCATGATTTCGTCATCTGACAAGCGTTTGATGTGTTTTACAAGGGCACGGATTGAGTTACCGTGAGCTCCTACGAATACGTTTTTACCATCTTTAAGTGCTGGAGCGATTTTGTCTTCCCAGAATGGAAGGGCACGTTCCAAAGTCACTTTCAAGTTTTCAGCATCTGGGATAACTGAGTCGTCAAGTGAAGCGTAACGACGGTCAGTGTGTGCTGAATGCTCATCATCACGATCCATGTTTGGAGGCAATACATCGTATGAACGACGCCAGATGTGAACTTGCTCATCACCAAATTGTTCCGCAGCTTCAGCCTTGTTTTTACCAGTCAAACCACCGTAGTGACGTTCGTTCAAGCGCCATGATTTTTCAACTGGAACCCACAATTGGTCAGAAGCTTCAAGAGCTAAGTTTGTTGTTTTGATCGCACGTTTCAATACTGAAGTGTAAGCTTGGTCAAATTCGATACCAGCTTCTTTGATCAATTTACCAGCGTCAATCGCTTGTTGTGTACCTTTTTCAGACAAATCAACATCAGCCCAACCAGTGAAAAGGTTAGCTTTGTTCCATTCAGACTCACCGTGGCGAGCAAAAACCAATTTTACCATTAGATGGATTCTCCTTTTATTTTTCGAGGTTTCCCTCGTTTATCTATTCTATTTTACACAATTTTTCATAAAAAAGCTAGTTAAAATCAACTAAAAAGAGAGAACAGTGTCCTCTCATCTAGTTATTATTATTTCGCGATATTCAATCAAGAAACAATTGCAATTATTTGTTATTTTAAGCATCAATTAAACGATTAGTATTCTTAGTTACATCATGTTTTCTTATAAAAAAAAGTATTTCTCTAACATATTCTTTCGCCAGATAATTCTTTAAATGAAAAAAACAACCCTCCAACGGATTGTTTCACTAAATTATCAGACAAGGCCACGGACTTCTTTTAAAAATTTAGAAAAAGTAACAGCACCTTTAATGATTAGAAATCCTCCTATCCACTCGGTCGCTGAAAGAAAGCCCAGCACGCCACCAATGATAAATAAAATAGATGGCAGCATTCGAAGTTGTTGGTCTTCTTCGAAATAGATTAACATAAAGGTACCTAATGCAATCATCAAAATCTTAAAAAATGTCAGGAGCAGGGAAAAGGCAACCGTGACAACCAGCATTTTTGAAGGATCTTTATAGATGATGGCCCCAGTATAGGATAGCAAAAATCGTAGAACAGGTCCCAAAAGCAAGGTTATACCTGCCAGCATGCCCAGTCTCCAATTGAGTCGAACCAATCTATCTCTCTCCATAAAAACCTCCTTCTCTCGTAGCTATCATTCTACCATATTTGCTCCAGAAACAAAAGACCTTCTCCGTCACAAACAAATCGCCTACCAGCTTTCAGACAGCCGAACATAAAAAGAGAAGATCTGTCGATCCTCCCTTTTCATTTTCCAACCCTTATTTCTTAAAAATAGAGGTTCTGAAGTCGTTTGTTTGGTCAAGATAAGCTTTAAAGATTGCTCTCTTCAACTTATGAACGGCACTGTCATACTCTGGATTATAGTTGCTCCAACGAGGACTTACAGCATCCTTGAGAACAGCTTGATCCATGAGGGCTTGCAATTCACTCACTTGATTGATGGTCTCTGTCGTATAGCTTGGCCATGGTTTTGTCGGATCTTTAAAGGTCACTTGTTTCAAGTTTTCAAACTGATCCACACGTTCTTTATACATGGCTTTCTTAAAGGCAGCCCAAGATGTATACTTGCCTTCAAACACCTTATTCAATACAAGATCATCTGTCACCAATCCGCGTTCTTTACCATAGAGATTGATGGTTTTACCTTTTTGTTTGGCAACTTCTTCGTATTGGTTGGAGATATAAGGTACCATTCCATCCTTAAAGCCTTTGGCAGCCAAAAGTTCGTAAGCGATCCGGCGTCCCATAAGGTCCCCTGGCGTGCCTTTCTCACTGCTGAGAGCAGAAAAGATTGGGGCAAAGAGTTTGATCGTATAGTATCCATTTCGTTCATAGTCACCAGACTGGTACTCACGAGATGACAAGATGTTATGGTCAATCAAACTTTCAAAACTATTCAGGTTTCGAGCCTCTGCTTCTGTCAATTCTTTGACTACGTTAGTGGCATAAACCTCATTTCCATCTGCTGGATCTTTCACATACTTGTTCTCAATCTTTCTGAGAGCCGCCATTTTCTGGTAAACATTCAGTTTGTTAACAATTGACTGCCCTTCGAGATATTCCAGCATGTAGATGAGGTCAAACATGTTATGGACATAGTTCTGAAGATCTGCTGCGTTTTGGAATCTTTCTGTCGGATCCAAGACTTGCAAACGGGAACCACCTGCACTATCTGATTTTGAGTGTCTCAAGATAGAATTGATGGTAAGGGTTGCGTCACTCGGTTGGTCAGGCGCTTGCAATAAGCCTTTTGCAAAGAACTCTGGTCCCAAGCCGCTTCTTCGACCATAGCCGCCAAGGTAAATATCCTGATCCGAATCATGGGTCATCTCATGGGTATATGTAACGGCTCCATCCTTGTCCAGCATACGGTAAGACATATAGTAGACGCCATCCCCTGTAGCGTAGGCTCCATGCTGGTTGTGTACTACCTTATTGCCAACTGGGCCAAAGAAGTTCTTCATGGCTGGATTGGAACTATCAAACTTAGCCTCCACTGTAGCTTTTCCAGAGGTTGTGTCATCGCCAAACTTATAAGCATCATAAAGCAAGATGGTACGATAGAGTTTTTCACGTGACTGTTCATCTAAAATGCGATACCAATAATCGTAGTGATCTCGCTGACGTTTGGCTGTTTCACGCGCATTTTCTTCAACAAAATCATTGAGAGCCTTGCCCGCTTGATACTCGCTATTGCGGTAGCGATCATAAGCTCCAAATCCTAGACTAGACATAGTTGAGATGACAAAGACTGATTTCTCTGGCAAGGTTAAGAGAGGCAAGACCATATTGCGGTATTTCCATGTGGCACTAGTAATGCGGTCATAAACACCGATAGAATACTTGGTGCCAGCTTGTCCTTGCTTCGTTTTCACCTCTTCGATAGTGGATTTTTCTTCGACAATGTAAGCCTTGGTCTCTGATTTAAACCAGTCATTGTTACTTGTATTTGGTAAAAAGACTTTTCGGTAATTTTCTAGCGTGCTAAACAAATCTGTCGTTCCATGATTGTTGGCAAGACTGATGCCATAAGTATCAACATTATTCTTAGCTAGAAGGTTGTTAAAGCCAGATTTACCTAACTCAATCAGAGTATCTAGTGGTGAAGCATTTCCCTTACCAAAGAAGTCCAGGTGGTACAAGACCAAGTCTTTAATATTCACCTGACCATAGCTGAAGTTGTACCAACGCTCCAGATATGTCAAACCAAGTAGCAAGGCTTCTTTGTTGCGCTTGATTTTATCTACAAGATAGCCTATGGTAACTGGGTTGTCACCAGCCAGTCCGGCATCTGCTGACAAGAGTTTCTTCAAACTGTCTTCCAGATGTTGTTTTGTTTTGGCGAACTGGTCTTCTAGATAGAGCTCAGTCTGCTTGACGTTTGGAGAAATACCAAGTGTCTTTCTAATTCCTTCTGAGTGGTAATCAACATTTTGTAAGTCAGGTAAGACTTGCTTGATGATAGAGCTTTGGTCATACAAGAATTGGTTTGGCGTATAGAGAAGACCCGTATTGCCTAAACTATATTCTGCTAATTTGGCAAAATCAGCCTGGTACTTGAGATCGATTTTCTCAGATGAATGGTCCTTGTAGTGAAGCAAGAGTTTGTTTGCAGTCTGTTTGTTTGAAACAATGTCTGTGATGACTTGGTTATCCTTCATCATAACTGCTGACAAGAGTTCTTTTTGATATAAGCTACTGCTTTCTTTTACTAGATTTCCATATTTGACGATGGTTGCCTTATTGTAGAAAGGTAACAATTTTTCAATGTTCTTATAAGCCAAAGCTCGCTTAGCTTGATAATGGGCCACCTTAGAAAAGTCACTGTCTTTTTTGCCACTTGTTGAGAGGGGCTCCACTGTTGGTAGAGTGAGAGGATTGATGGCTGCTTTCTTGCTTTCAATCTGGGAAGCATCTAGCATTGTTCCTCTTTCTTCAAAGGATTCCTTGTTGACGACCTCATCCTTGACTAAGGTGACATTGTAGACTCTGTTTGCCTTGCTGCTGAATGTGTCCTTCACCTTCATTCCATTATAGTGGTAACCGGTAATGGCATTTCCGTTGGTTACATTGACATCGCTGAGAACATTGGTCAAGCTTCCAGCATGCTTTTCTAGATTAGAAGTTCGGTCCCACAAATAGCCTGCTACTCCCGCGACTCTACCAAAGTGCTTGGCATTGTTAATATCGCCTTCAACATAGCTATCTTGGATTTGTGCATCCTGATCTACTAGACCTGCAAGACCCCCCACAGTCTGATCTGAACTATTTGTGTTGGATGAAATGACTACTGTCGCTTTTGACTTGGTAAGTAAAGCCTTGTTTCCTGTAAAATGTCCGACCAGACCACCGATATTGTAGGCAGCAGTCGTTTCATAAGTGTTGATAATTCTTCCCTTGAAACTGCTCTCTGTGATGCTTGATTGCTCAGCCTTTGCCAGCAAACCACCGATACCACGTTCACCGGCGAGAACACCATCAACGTGAACTTGTTTAATCTTTGTGCCATTCTGAGCTTTATATGCTAGTGAACCGATATCATCTTTCCCTGAAATAGAGACATTTTTCAGACTCAATTTTTCTACTGTGGCACTACTCAAGGTTTCGAACAGAGGCTTTTTCAAGTTGTAAATAGCATACTGCTTGCCATCTTTTTCACCGATCAACTGACCAGTAAAGGTGCCCTTGATGTAGGACTTTTCATCAGGACCCAACTCCACTTCGTTGGCGTTCAAGCTAGCTGCTAAATGATAGATTCCAGAAAGATTCTGGTTGATAGCTTTGACGAGGTTGCTAAAGGAAGTAAAGGTTGTCGTTTCCTCTGTAGCCTTCTTAGCTAGGTAGAAGCTGAAATTATCGACATATTTATTTTCTAGCTCTTGCTGGAGTTTCTCAGCCTTGGCTGTGATTTTATAAACTGGCTGCCCATCTTTCGTTTCAGCCGTTATTGAAGCGACTGGTAGATAGACATCTTTAAACAACGAAGATTTAACCTTGACAAAGTAAGTGTCTGGATTACTTGGAACACCGTCTAAAGAAATGTGTTGTTTGTAAGTGCCATTGGTCTGACTATACAACTCCAGATCCGAAACATTTCTTAATTCAAGTGTTTTTTCTGGATCTTTTTCTTTTGGTTTTTCTGTCGGAGCTTCCGGTTTTACTTGCCCGGTATTGCCAGTATATTCTGGAAGAGGAGCGACTTGTTCCGGTTCCACAATGGCTCCTGCTTGAGTGCCTGTATAGGCTGGTGTTTCAGTTGTCTCTGGGGCTACTATTGCACCTGATTGAGTGCCTGTATACTCTGGTTTTTCAGTTGTTTCAGGAGCTACAATCGCTCCTGCTTGAGTTCCTGTATATTCTGGTGTTGGTGGCACCTGTTCAGGCTCTACGATTGCTCCAGACTGCTCGCCTGTATAGGCTGGTTTCTCAGCTGTTTCTGGTTCCACCAAAGCTCCTGACTGGACACCCCCAACCTCTGGCTCAACTTGTTCCGGTTCAACGATGGCACCAGCTTGGGTTCCCTGATACTCAGGTAGCGGAGCGACTTGCTCGGGTTCAACAACTGCTCCTGCTTGGGTGCCTGTATATTCTGGTCTTTCAGCTGTCTCTGGGGCTACAACCGCTCCCGCTTGCTCTCCTGTATATTCTGGTAATGTAGCCTGAGTCTCAGGCTCTCCTTTTTTTGCAGGCTGAGGTGCTTCACTTGCAGCAACTGCCTTCTTAGTCCCTTTCTCTACTATACGTGGCAAGGCTTCTTCTACTTTAGTTGATAGAACTTCCCTAGAAATTTCTTGGTTTTCAACCGTGAAAATGCGAACAAGCTCAATCTTCTTCCCAGCACGACCTTCTTGTTTGACACGAATGGTTCCCTCTGTTAGTTCTGAATTTTCTTGAACCACTTCTGAAAAGCCTAGTTTGGTTACAATTTCTTGGTCCTTGTATAGGAGTTCTGGTTTATTCACGCGACCAGCCAAGACTTCATCCTGAGGATCCACACTAACAAGACCAGACGGTTTTAGATCGGATGAATCTTGAGAAGGGATTGTAGGAGACGGAGCTTTCTGCTCATCTCCTGCCCTTTGTCCACCTTCGTTGGCTTGGAAATGAGGTTGAACCGTGTAGTCAAGTTTCTGATCCCTAGCAGCAGTTTCTTGCTGATTAATCTCTTTGTCTTGCTTAATATAGCCTAGATAAGTATAACCTGATAAGGCACGTGGCAAAGGCAGACTATCTCCTTGGGATAATTGGTATTCCTGATTGTACTGGAGCAAAAGTTGATTTTCAATAGCCTGAACTGAAGAAGCCAAACCACTGCCCATCCCTGTTATCAAGACAACTTTCAAGATAGCTTTCTTTTTGCCTTTCTTTTTCGATACGACAAAAATAAGGAAACCAATCGAAGCCAGAACTCCACCTGATAAAACGCTAGTAAGGCTATTCTGCCCACCTGTATTGGGCAACTGACCCAGCTGGGCTTTCTCATCCATACGGTAGACTAGATAATAGGTGCTCTCACTATCTTCCGCAATTTTAGGAATATCCTTGACAATCAAGTCTTTTTCTTGCCCACTCAGCTCCGTATCCGTCACATATTTGTAGTGAACAGCTACATTTTCTTGGGCAAATACGGTTCCACTACTCGCAATGGACACAAAAAATAGACTTGAAATCGAAGCTGACACAAGTCCAATTGCTAATTTTCGTAAGGAGAAACGATGCTGTTTCTCTCCAAAAAACTTTTTCATTCTATATCCTCTCAACTTTTCAACCTCTATCAAGAAAATAACTAGCATTATATTTTGATATAGGTATTTTACATCCACCATTATACTATAAAAATACTTCCTTGTCTCAAATAAATGCTTTAGATTTTACGAATGTAAAAGCTTATTTATCCTGTAAAATTTATCTGTCGTTGATGACAAAAAGAAGGCTAAGCGCCTTCTCTTATTTGAAAATATTTCTAACAAAAAGTCATTATTCTTGAATCTCGAATTTTTTCAAAAGTCCAAAATAGAGGGATCCACCAATGATTGTCAGAATTCCTCCTACCCATCCCAAGAATGGGATCAATCCAACAGAACCACCTACGATAAACAAAACAGACGGTGCTGGCGTCACACGTTCATCGTCCTTGTAATAGACAATAGACACAATTCCTAAAACCAAGACAGCAATTTTTACCAATGCCAAAATGATTGAAAAAATCGTCAATATACCAACTGTTGCATCAGAGTCCTCCGTCGCCGCAGCAGCCCCAACAGCTATCATAAACATAACAAGAGGTGCCAACAGCAAGACGATACCTGAAATAAGACCAAAAATCGCATTTACGCGAGCAAGTGCTTTTGTTTTCATCCGAATCTCCTTAAAAAAATTTTACAACTATCATTTTATCATATTTTCATGAAAAACAAAAGAAATTTCAAAATGAGGATACTAGATGGTGAATGATTTCAAATTTCTCTCCAGACATTTAGAGTAAGAATTCTGTCATGTATCAATTTATTTGTAGGTTCATTCGTTTTTTGTACTGAGCAAGACGTTTCCCTAAAAAAAGAAGATCACTTGGATCTTCCTTTTTCGTGTCTATCTTTCAAAGATAGACTGTCTGAAGTCGTCTGTGGCACGTAGATAAGCATTGAAAATACGATACTTGAGTTGGGCGACACTGCTCTTAGAGCTGTCTGATAAGGCACGATCAATGTTCTTAGCTGAGGCATCCGCTAGTACTGCTAAGTACATATAATCTTGTAATTCCTCATAAGAAGAAATCGTAATTTGTCGTTTGCTATCTAGTTTTCCTGCTTCAAACTCGATGGTGATAGGGCGAAGGAAGTTTTGAGCCTTGTTGTATCGCTCATTCAACATAGCTTTCTTCAAATCCTTCCATGATTCATACTGACTACCGTAGAGGTTTCTAAGGATTAGATCATCTCCAATTACACCGACATCTCCTCTGTTCCAGATTGAGTAGGTCTTATTACCTTCTTTAAGCGCTTGGCCGGAGTATTGGCCAGATACATATGGGACAAATCCTTGTTGGTAGCCCTTGTCTCCGAGCAATTCATAGGCTCTACGACGGAACATAAGTCCACCAGGTGCACCAGTTGGATTGTCCAGAGCTGCATAGAAGGAAGCAAACATATTGACGATGTAGTAGCCATTTCGTCCAAAGCTAGCGGTATCCCAACCGTCCCGACGTCCAATGATATTATGATCAACCAGAGCATCGACAGATTTTAGTTTGGCTGCTTCTTCAGCTGTTATTGGAACAATGCGATCATCAGCATGGGCTTTCTTACCATAAGACGTATTCTCAAATTTATAATTTTCAGCCTTACGGTACCATTTCATTTTCTGTTGATCAGTTAGGACACCAGTAACAATATCCCCTTCTACATAATCCAGAAGGTTTAGCACATCAAAGACTCCATGCATGTATTCCCGCAAAGCATCTGCTGAGGAGAATCGAGCAACAGGATCATAGGTATGGTAACGAGAGGTCGAATCTTTATCTCCTTGATAGAAACTATTGAGAACGAGACCTTTTTCGCTAACATTGGTTACAGACTCTAACATTCCTGTAGCAAAGCTCTCAGGTCCTTCACCCTCACGACGACCATGTCCTTCAAAATAGATAGAACCATCCGAGTTGTGGGTCATTTCATGGGTATAGACCATGGTTCCAGAAGCTCCCAGCATCTGGTCATAGACGTAGAAGACTTCATAACCATTAGCAAAGGCCCCTAGTCCATTGTCTCCGTGATACTTCCCAGCAGGACCAAAGAAATTGTACATAGCAACAGAGGTCTTATCATTACGCGGAGCCCAATATTGATGGCCTTTATCATTGTAAACAAAGAAACCATCTGTAACGATCACCCGTCTGAATAGAGTGTCTTTCCTGTTTGGACTTAGAATGTTGTACCACATATCATAGTGGTTTCGTTGCCATTCAGCTGATTGATCCACAAGTTTTTCAACATGTCGATGGAGTTCCTCGCCTGAGAGAACTCTGCCACCTTCTTTCCTGTAGCTTCCAAAGCTACCAAAGGCAATGGTCGACATATTGCTGATGATAAAGACATCTCTTTCAGGTAAGGTCAGAAGTTGGAGGACCATTTGCTTGAAGCCCCAATCTCCCTGAGTCAGTCTGTCGTAGACCTTGATTGTATACTTACTCTTACGATCTGCATTGTCCTGCTTAGCCTGAATTTCTGACAGGCTTGAACGAGCCTCTACGATATAAGCCTTGGTATTTTCCTTAAACCATTCACTATTGGTTTTGTGTGGCAAGAAGAGTTCACGCAGACTTTCTAGGTAAGCAAAGAGATCCCCTTTGCCTTTTTCCTTGGCTAGAGATTGTCGGTAAGTATTGAAGTTATTTTGTGCTCGAAGATTGCCCATTCCAGAGTTACCGAGAGCAATGATGGTATCAAGTGTCGAAGCTGCTTGATTGCCGAAGAAATCAAACTTATAGGCATTAAGGTCCTTGGTGTTGAAAGTTCCATAGTTGACATTGTACCAACGATTGAGATAGGTCAGACCAAGCATAAAGGCCTCTTTGTTCTTCAGAATCTTTTGGCTAATCGCATCCGCTACAGCAGGGCCTAGGGTGTTGATCGACTTGTCAACTGAAAGCACCTTGAGGAGTTCCTGACCTAGTTCAGCCTTGGTTTGTTCAAAGGCTTTTTCCAGATAAAGATCATCCAAGGAAGCTGTTTCACCAATTCCAAGGACCTTACGAACAGTAGCTGAGTCATAGGTCACAGCTTTGAGTTCATCCAAGACACTCTCTTTAATGGATTGGTAGTCAGATAGGAAGGCTTCTGGTGTATAGAGTAAATTCTTATCAGCGATGCTATATTCAGCAATCTGGCCATTGGCAAAATCACCCTTGTAGGTCAGATCAAGATAAGCAATGGTCTTATCTGCATAATGCAGCATCAGTCTATTGATTTCACCCTTATGGCTGTTGACATCCGTTATCAGTGTCCCATCTTTCATCGGAACCACATCTAACAGGGCTACTTTGTTGAGTTTATCATCTTCAGCTAATTGGTTGGCTGTATGAACGATGAAGTCTTTGTTGTAGAATGGTAATAGTTTTTCTACATTTTCATAGGCTTGCTTTCTGGACTCCTGAGCTCCCCTCACTCGACTATAGTCTGTCTGATGCTGGTAAGCTTGCTGCAATGGCTCCTGGTCCGTCAAGTTTGAAGTGATTCCAAAGGACTGACGTTTGGCTTGCGCATCGGCCTCTGAAATAGAACGGACAAAACGTTCATCTTTTCGATTTGCTGTAGTTCCTTCAAGAACATAAGAGTCCCGAACAGAAGCCTCAGGATAAGGATCTCCTGTCATGGCATGCCCATTTTGAACTTTGACACCTGTCAAGACATTTCGGACCTGTCCATTGTTCCAAGTAGACCCGATCGCTCCACCGACTTGGCCAGAATGGCCTGAATTTTGGATAGAACCAGACACATAAGAAGTTTCTAATCTAGCTCCATTCTGCAAACGACCGATCAATCCTCCAACACGCTGGTCTCCATTTCGACCCGTTACTTGGATAGATACATCCGCCTGACTCTTCTGCGCCAGTGATTGGTTGCCATGGAAATTACCGACCAGGCCACCAATATTGTACTCCTGCCCCCCATCTTGGGTGCTGGTGATGGACCCTTTAAAGGCAACATTGGTTAGTTTTGTGTTTTGGGCAACTCCTACGAGTCCACCGATATGCTTGTTCCCAGATAGACTACCACTTACAGAAACATCCGTAATCGTTGCATTTTGAGCATTGCTAGCCAAGGACCCTATAGAATCCTTGCCTGTAACTGCAGCCGATTTCAAGGTCAGTTGCTGGATGGTGGCATTTTTCAAGGTTGCAAAGAGTGGTTTTTCCAAGTTGTAGATGGTATAATCTTTTCCATCCACTCGGCTAGTTAGGCTACCTGAAAATTCTTCTGGTACATAGCTTGTCGCAGACTGTTCCAACTGAATCTCATCTGCTGAAACATTCGCTCCTAGTTTGAAGTTTCCAGTCGGGTTTGACTTCATAGCCTCTATGAGCGTTTTGAAGGACGTATAGACTCCTTCTTGACTAAGAGGCGTTTTCGGCAGTTCAAAAGAGTAATCTGGACGATAACGGTCCCCTTCTCCCTCGACGAGTTGATTGGCTGATACTGTTACGGAGTAGGCATTGCCCTTGTCTGTAATCTTAGAAACAGGTAAGAGCATGTCCTTGAACTTGTCTGACTGAATGCGGACATAGTAGTTGTCCAAATCAGACGGCACTTCCGACAGAGATAGGTAACGTCGGTAGTGACTGCCATCTTTACCGTACAGCTCGATGCGATCGATGTCTTTGATTTCAACCTTCTTATAATCTAGCTGAACTGGGCGTTGATCCTCTATACTAGTTTGTTCCCCTTGACCCAGGTCATATTTCATGACAGTTTTGAGGGTATAAGGAGTATAGTAGTCCAAGTCACCAAGTGTCAATTTTTGAGCGAGGTCCACAAGGTCGACTTCCTTAATTAACGTTTCACCCTTGTATAGCTGCACTTTGGCTGATTGATAGCTAGCTGTAGCATCCGTCAAGTGATAGCTAAGAGAAACTTGGCGTTTGTCTTCTCCCTTCTCGACACGGACTAGAGAGAGGGTTGGTTTTCTCTTGACTCCATCCAGAGCTTGACGAGCTGCCTCGAGATCCGTCCGAACTTGATCGACCAAGGCTTGATTGGCGAAAGGATTGTCCAAAACGAGCTTGGCCTGATCTAGAGCACGACGATAGCGGAGTTTGGCTTGTTCATCAGCATACTGGTAAGCAACTGTAGACTGAGTCACATCCTTCATGTCAAATTCAACACCAAGAGTTTTCTTATCAACAGGTTGACCGTCTAGATTATTCTTAGCAGTTTCAAGGGCATTTTTCAAGGAATCAACCTGTTCTTGACTGGCATGAGATGCCTCAAAGAGAGCTTGGGCATTTGCGACTGCCTGTTTATAAGACTCTTGATCTGCAGTGGTATCATTGAAATACTGATGCGTTTTCTGGATGCTATCGGCCTCTTCCACTAATTGGTGCAAGGGTTCGAGGTCGAGGGTTCCTTTTTCTGGTTCCACAGGAGCGTGATCCGCATTTGTAGAAATTGGTTTTGTACCGACTTTGATAATCTGAGGAACTGCTTCTTTTGTGATAGTGTTAGAGATTTCCTCTGTATTTTCGACTTTTCCATCTACTAAATACTGACGAGTCACAATCGTACGCACGCCATCTTGACCAGCTTGGCTAACTTCCCTTTGTCCCAAAGGCAGGTCTGCACTTTCCACTTCCTTAGTTGGATAGGGTTCGGCCACTGTTGTGGTAACGTCCTTTTCTTCAACGTTTAAGCTTGGAACTTCATTTATTGGAGCGTCTGTTGGTTTCTCGCTAACAGGACCTGTTCCAACTGTTACGATTTCTGATACTGCAGGAGTTGTCACTTCGTTAGAGATTTCCTGGCTTCTCTCTACTTTTCCATCTACCATGTACTGACGGGTGACGATTGTACGCACTCCATCTTGACCAGCTTGGGTTATCTTGGTCTGGCCAACTGGCAAGCTATCACTCTCTACTCGTTCTCGAGTGTAGGGTTCTGCTACCGTCGTAGTAACGTCCTTTTCTTCAACGTTTAAGCTTGGAACTTCATTTATTGGAGCGTCTGTTGGTTTCTCGCTAACAGGACCTGTTCCAACTGTTACGATTTCTGATACTGCAGGAGTTGTCACTTCGTTAGAGATTTCCTGGCTTCTCTCTACTTTTCCATCTACCATGTACTGACGGGTGACGATTGTACGCACTCCATCTTGACCAGCTTGGGTTATCTTGGTCTGGCCAACTGGCAAGCTATCACTCTCTACTCGTTCTCGAGTGTAGGGTTCTGCTACCGTCGTGGTAACATCTTTTTCTTCAACTTTTAAGCTTGGAACTTCATTTACAGGAGCATCTGTTGGTTTTTCACTAACGGACTCCTCTGGGCTTGGTTTTGTAGGAGAAAGGACCTTGCTTCCGACTTTTCTAATCTCAGAAGTAGGCTCAGTCGTTACCTGATTGGAAACCTCCTCTGTATGGATCACCTGACCATTTAAAATGTAGCTGCGGGTCACAATGGTACGACTACCATTTTTCCCTGCCTGAATCACCTCAGTTTGACCTTGTGGCAAATCAGCTGCTTCTACTTCCTCTACTTGGAAAGGAATGATCTCTGTACGACTCGTATCTTTACTCTCAACCTTTAACTCTGGTTGTTCAAAGACAGGAGCTTCACTTGGTTTCTGAGCACGATACTCTTCCTGCGCTTGACTTCCGTTTGAAGTTTGAACTGGAGTATCAATAGGAGCCGAATGATTCAACTCTTTCTTGCCATCAAGTGGAGAGTTTACTTCTTTTTGAGATTTCAAATACCCTACATATTGGTAGCCTTCAATCGTAAGTGGGGATTGCAATGTTTCCCCGACCTGTACAGTCAATTCCTGATTATAGTCTGCCAGCATTTGATTTGTCAAAGCCAAGGAAGTTGGCGCGATCAGCTGACTTCCTAGACTGGTCAAGAGCATGAAAGAAGCTAGCTTTTTGCGATCATCTCTGCCCAGTTTAATCGCTACGACCAGTAGTACAATACCTGCCCCCGCTGCAATTGAGCTAATGAGTTGGCTGTGACCAGTTGCAGGTAACTGTCTCGTCGGACGATAAATCAAATAGTAAGTATCATCTGTTTCCTCAGCAAACTGTGGCAATTCTTTGACTACCAATTGCTTCTCTTGGTCCGTGAGCTCACTTTCTGTCACGTACTTATAGTGGATCTGTTTTGTGACGGATGGTGTCTGTTCACTAGCTGCTACATTTGCAAGAGAACCTCCTCCACTAAAAAGGTAGAAAACCCCTACCAGAGCAGAAACTAGACCAACCGAAACTTTTCTCAATGAAAAACGCTGGTGCTTTTCTCCTAAATAACTTCTTTTCATTTCTAATCTTTCCTTCATCATGATTTGAATCCCCTCTATTCTACCGAAATTTACTAGATTATTCAATTTATTTGCTATAAATAATAGCCACAAAAAACTGCTAATCTTTTCAGTTCATTTGCGCTTTCAAAATCCTTATCTTATCAGATCTAGAATGCACAAACAAGATCATGGAGAAACCAAAGAAAAAATTCCTAGGTAGCCTTAAACCTAGGAATTTTTCAAATTTTAATCAAACAAAATCGTTTCCTTATTTCTTGAAAATAGACTGTCTGAAGTCGTCTGTCTCACGAAGATAAGCATTGTAAATCTTCTTCTTGAGCAGGTTGACCCAGCTAGCTTCGACACGGCTAGTAGCATTGGTAATGTTGCGTACATCCTCTGCCACGGCTGCGTCCATCAACTGCTGCATCTCTGCATAAGAACGAATGGTTACTTTCTTGGTACTGTTTGGATTTTTAAGCTCGTACTCAATGGTAATTGGCTTCAGCTTGGTCAGCTGATCAATCCGCTCTTGGTACATAGCTTTCTTGAAGGCTACCCAGGAATCATATTCGCCTTTGAATACATTTTCCAAGACTTTCTGATCCGTCACTAGACCAACATCTCTTCCAGACCATCCGTCCCACGTTTTCTTCCCTTCATCGAAAGCTTCCTGAGAGTACTGACCAGAAACATAAGGGACAAATCCGTCATGATAGCCCTTGGCTGCCAGTAATTCATAGGCTGTGCGACGGAACATAACGTCACCTGGTGCTCCATTTGGATTGCTCAAGGCTGAGTAAATTGGTGAGAAGAGGCTGAGACTGAGGTAGCCATTTCGACCATATTTCCCACTTTCCTTATTCTCCCGACGAGTGATCACATCATTTTCAATCAGGGAGTCAAAGGTATTCAGCTGCTTGATTTCCTCAGCTGTGAAGCTTCGCGTCTGGTTACCTGCGTGGGTCTCCTTACCATACTTATCTGTAATATAGTAATTCTCCATCTTCCTGAACCACTGTAACTTGGCAGCATCACTCTGCTTCAACATAGAAGTACCTTCTAGATAGTCCAAGGTGTAGATCATGTCAAACATACCATGGACATAGTGTTGCAGGTCTGCTTCATTTTGAACACGTTCCTTGAAATTATAGGTATGCATACGTGTCTTCGAATCCTTGTCCACCTTGAAGAGAGTATTGAGCGTAATAGTTGGTTCATCTGCGCTCGGCGAAGATTGCAAGAGTCCGCGAGCATAGAGTTCCGCACCTAGTCCCTCACGACGACCATAACCTTCAAAGTAAATTGCACCGTCAGAGTTATGGGTCATTTCATGGGTGTAGACAGAGTTTCCATAGTCTTCCAACAATTTAGCAGCATCAAAGTGAGTTACACTACCCGTAGCATAGGCATTATATCCCTTGCTTGGATACCACTTGCCAGCTGGTCCAAAGAATTCCTGCATAGCCTGTGATTTTTTGTCATTAGCTGGAGCCCAGTATCTTTGACCATTCTTGTCAACCAATGAGAATCCATCATACACCAGAACCGAACGGAAGAGCTTGTCCTTGCTTTCTGGACTGAGAATCTTATACCAGAAATCATAGTGGTCGCGCTGGTATTCAGCTGTTTTTCTCACTCTGTCTTCGACATATTCAACTAGTTCTACGTCTGTGCGCACTCTGTTATTGGCATCCAGGCGGTAGCGATCATAAGCTCCCATAGAGAGGGTAGACATATTAGAGATAGCATAGACACCTTTCTCCGTCATGGTCAAGAGTGGCAGGAGCATGCCCTTGTGTTCCCAATTATCTGCTGTAATCTTGTCATAAACACCGACAGAGTACTTGCTCTTGCCCTCGGCTGCGTCCTGAAGCTGTCTCGCTTCTGCTACATCGGATTTAGCCTCAACGATGTAGGCTTTTGTATTGGTCTTGAGCCATTCATTATTGGTCTTGTATGGCAGGAAGAGCTGACGGTAGCCTTCAAGGTAATTGAAGAGTCCTCGCTTGCCAGTTGCTTCAGAGAGCGAATTATCATACGCTGTATAGTTGTTCTTAGCCTTGAGATTCTCAAGTCCTGATTTCCCTAAAGCAATGATTGTATCAAGAACCGAAACGTCATTCTTACCATAGAAATCCATCTTGTAAGCCGACAAGTCCTTAACATTAAAGTTGTCATAGTTGATATTGTACCAACGGTTAAGGTAAGTCAAACCCAATAGGAAAGCTTCTTTATCAGCAAGAATCTTCTTAACAAGATAATCCTTAACTACTTCACCTTCAGTATTGATAGCCTTATCCATAGCCAGCACTTTGCGAAGCTCACCTGATAGCTTACTTTTCACCTGCGTAAATGCGGTGTCTAAGTATAGTTCATTCAAAGAAGTATCTGCGGCTACTCCGAGAGCTGTTCGCATAGCTGGCGAATCAAGAACGACTTTGTTCAGCTCTGGCAACACTTGATTTAGAATACTTGTATAATCTGATACGAAGGCTTCTGGAGTATAAAGAAGGTCTAACCCCTTGATACTATACTCAGCAATGCCTCGATTTACGAAATCTCCCTGATAAGATATTTCTAGATAGTCAATGGTATTGTCCATGTAGTGAAGCATCAAACGATTGATTGCTGTTTTATTGCTATGGATATCAGTGATAATCTGGTCACCCTTCATCGGAACAACATCCAGTAGGTACTCTTTGTTCAACTTATGCTCTTTCGGAATCTTGTTCGCAAACGAAACAATGGTTTCTTTATTGTAGAAAGGAAGCAGTTTCTCCATATTTGCGTAAGAATATCCGCGGTCAAATTGAGCATTGTTTACTTCACCATAGTCGACAAAACTCATATTTAGATTCGTGTCATCTAGGCTAGTCGTGATGTCCATAGCAGTCAGTTTTTCTTCCATTTCTTCTTGAGTAATTGTAGAAGTAACAAACTGATCGTTCTTCAAGGTTTCACTTTTAGCAACTTTATATGCTTGCGTAATGCGGTCGTTTTTGTAGCCCTGATCCCCAGAAATACTGTAAACATTTGTACCGCTAACATTACTGATAACATTATCAACTAAACCATTAAAGTAGTTCGAGCCGACCACTCCACCGATTTGACCGTTAGTGGTTGAATTATATAATTTTCCTGTCACATACGATTTGGTAATTCGAGCGTTGTTTTCTAGACGTCCAACCAAACCACCGATACGTTGTTCATTTGATCGAGCACCACTAATAATCGTTACGTCTGCTTTACTTTGGCTAAGAAGAGATTCTCCTCCTTTAAGGTTTGCAACCAAACCACCTACGTTATAAGCTTTGATGTGTTGACTGTTAGATAGGATAGTCCCCGCAAAGGAACTATTTGTAATTTTCGTATTGGTTCCATTAACTACAAGACCTGCTACGTTAGAGGCGTTGCCTACTACCGATACTCTCCCCTGAACAGAAACATCTGTGATTCGCGCATTCTCCGCATTGCGTGCCAGCGCAGCCGAGTCATAGGTACCCACGATATTCACATCTTTAAAGTCAATATTTGAAATGGCAGACCCACTCTTCAGGTTTTCAAATAAAGGCTTGGCTAGATTGTAGATAGCGTATTGCTTGCCATTTTGACTACCTGTCAGACTACCTGTGAAGTTCCCTTTGAGATAGACATAATCCGCAGGAGCTAGGTTGACCTCACTCGCATCCAAATCAGCACCCAACACATAGTTTCCTGCCATATTTCGCTTCATAGCGTCTACTAATCCAGCAAAGCTGGTGTAGACATTTTGCTGACTAGGGACTGCCTTACTGATGTAGAAGTCGTGCCCAGACTTGTAGCCCGCTTCACTTTCTTGGACGAGCTCAGGAAGGGTTACATTAACCTTATAGACTGCCTTGCCATCTTTCTCTGCTTCAGAAATGCTGTGAACTGGTAGAAGAATTTCCTTGGATTCGCTTGATTTGATCTTGACGAAGTAAGTAGACAGATCCGTAGGCATAGAGCTCATCGACACAAAGCGCTTGTATTGGTCGTTTTCTTTATGATAAAACTCAACGGAATCAATATCACGGAAGGCAATCTTCTTGTATTCTAACTCAAAGTTACGACTGTCTGTTTCAAACTCAGTAAAGCTGCCATTATCCAGTTCATAAGTCAACTTGGTTTTTAGAGTGTAGCCTGTGTAGTAGTCTAGGTCGCCAATTTTTAAGCTGCCAGCAAAGTTGGTAATTGGAAGAGTGCGAATCAGCTGGTCTCCCTGGTACAATTCTGCAGTCGCTGAACGGAAGGACTGGGTCTGGTCTTCCAATCTATATTGGACCGTCACCGACTTATCATCAGCATTCTCAGTCAGACTTAGAATGGAAACAGTCGGCTTGACTTTAGGCACTCCATTTAGAGATTCTTTGGCTGCTGTCAGGCTAGCAAGAACTTGGTTGACCTGTACTTGTGTAGCAGTCTGATTGTTCAAAACTTTGTCTGCCTTGGTCAATTCGTCAGTATAAGCTGTCTGCTTTTCTGAATCCGCATTCTTATATTTAACCGAAGTTTTAACTCTTGGATTTAAATCGTACTCAGTCTGAAGAGCTGTTTTAACTACTTCAAGACCACTTAATTGAGCCTTGGCTTGATTGATTTGTTCCACCAGTTGGTTGACTTCTGCTTGGCTGACTTGGGATTGGCTCAGAATCGCTTGACCAGCCGTCAAAGCAGCATCATAGTTAGCTTGATGACTCTGACTATCGTTGAAATAACGGGCCTGAGCTTTAATCTGATCCGCTTCTGCCAAGAGATTATGCAGTGAAATTAAATCGAACTCCTCTAAAGCATCTGCTTTCGGTGCATCATTTGGTACCATGCTTGGTTTAGCAGTTCCGACTTTGACTACTTGCGTTACAGGAGCTAGAGTTTCCTCATTGGATAATTCTTGGCGGTCAACCTCTTGACTGTTAGAACTGTAGACACGAGTCTTAATCGTGCGCTCACCCTCAACACCTGGTGTTGTGATTTGACGAGCATCTCGAACAAGCTCATCGGTTTCTTCTTCACGAATGCTAAAGTTAATTTTCTCAACCCGAGTTTCGTCAGTATAAGTGAGTGGATACTCTGGCAAAGCGTCTGCTTTTGGCGCATCGCTTGGTACCATGTTTGGCTTAGCTGTGCCGACTTTGACAATTTGTGTTACAGGAGCCAAAGTTTCTTCATTAGACAACTCTTGGCGGTCGATTTCCTGACCGTTAGAACTGTAGACGCGAGTCTTAATGATGCGTTCGCCTTGAACACCCGGGGTTGTGATTTGACGAGCATCTTGAACAAGCTCATCCGTTTCTTCTTCACGAATGCTAAAGTTGATTTTTTCAACGCGCGTTTCGTCAGTATAAGTCAGCGGATACTCTGGCAAAGCGTCTGCTTTTGGCGCATCGCTTGGTACCATGTTTGGCTTAGCTGTGCCGACTTTGACAATTTGTGTTACAGGAGCCAAGGTTTCTTCATTCGAAAGTTCTTGACGGTCGATTTCCTGACCGTTAGAACTGTAAATGCGAGTCTTGATAGTTCGTTCACCTTGGACTCCCGGAGTTGTGATTTGGCGGGCATCTCGAACAAGATCATCCGTTTCTTCTTCACGAATTGTGAAATTAATTTTCTCAACCCGAGTTTCGTCGGTATAAGTGAGTGGATACTCTGGCAAAGCGACTGCTTTTGGCGCATCGCTTGGTACCATGTTTGGCTTAGTTGTGCCGACTTTGACAATTTGCGTTACAGGAGCCAAGGTTTCTTCATTAGACAATTCTTGACGGTCAACAACTTGATCGTTAGAACTGTAGACACGAGTCTTAATGGTCCGCTCACCCTCAACACCCGGAGTTGTGATTTGACGAGCATCTCGAACCAATTCATCGGTATATTGCTCCTCAATGTTGAAGGCTATTTTCTCAACGCGAGTTTCATCGGTATAAGTCAGTGGATATTCTGGCAGAGCATCTGCTTTCGGTGCTTCGTTCGGTACCATGGTTGGTTTAGCAGTTCCGACTTTGACGATTTGTGTTACTGGAGACAAGGTTTCTTCATTCGAAAGTTCTTGACGGTCAACAACTTGACCGTTGGAACTGTAGATTCGGGTCTTAATCGTACGCTCACCTTGAACTCCTGGAGTTGTGATTTGGCGGGCATCACGAACCAATTCATCGGTATATTGCTCCTCGATATTGAACGCAATCTTCTCAATGCGGGTTTCATCCGTATATGTCAACGGATACTCTGGAAGAGCGTCTGCTTTCGGAGCTTCATTCGGTACCATAGTTGGCTTAGCCGTGCCGACTTTGACAATTTGCGTTACGGGAGCCAAGGTTTCTTCATTCGAAAGTTCTTGACGGTCGATTTCCTGACCGTTAGAACTGTAGACACGAGTCTTAATCGTGCGCTCACCCTCAACACCCGGAGTTGTGATTTGACGAGCATCTCGAACAAGCTCATCCGTATATTGCTCCTCGATGTTAAAGGCTATTTTCTCTACGAGGGTTTCATCCGTATATGTCAACGGATACTCTGGAAGAGCGTCTGCTTTCGGAGCTTCATTCGGTACCATAGTTGGCTTAGCCGTTCCAACTTTGACCACTTGCGTTACGGGAGCTAGAGTTTCCTCATTAGACAACTCTTGGCGATCGATTTCCTGACCGTTGGAACTGTAGACACGGGTCTTGATAGTCCGTTCACCTTGGACTCCTGGAGTGGCGATTTGACGAGCATCTTGAACTAGCTCATCCGTATATTGCTCCTCGATATTGAAGGCTATTTTCTCTACGCGCGTTTCGTCGGTATAAGTCAACGGATACTCTGGCAGTGCGTCTGCTTTCGGTGGATCGTTCGGTACCATGTTTGGCTTAGCCGTGCCGACCTTGACGATTTGTGTTACGGGAGCTAGTGTTTCCTCGTTGGACAACTCTTGGCGGTCAACCTCTTGACCGTTA
This sequence comes from Streptococcus sp. 1643, assembly GCF_006228325.1. Lineage (NCBI taxonomy): Bacteria > Bacillati > Bacillota > Bacilli > Lactobacillales > Streptococcaceae > Streptococcus > Streptococcus sp. 1643. Next base: position 473,764 of record NZ_CP040231.1, on the reverse strand, counting down.
GAACTGTAGACACGAGTCTTGATGGTTCGTTTACCTTGGACTCCCGGAGTTGTGATTTGACGACTTCCTTCTGGAATCTCATCTGTATATTGCTCGTCAATAGAAAAATCAATCTTTTCTATTCTAACCTCATCATTTGTAGTCAATTCCAACTCAGAGTTCTCTTGAACAGGCGCTGTTTCTGGAGTTGTGCCATATTCCGTCAGTTCTGGAATCTCTTGAACTGGTGATGTCTCGGGACTGGTGCCATATTCTGTCAATTCTGGAACTTCGTGAACTGGAGATGTTTCAGGACTTGTGCCATATTCTGTCAGTTCTGGAGTCTCACGAACCGGAGACGTATCAGGACTAGTTCCGTATTCTGTCAATTCTGGTGCTTCATGAACAGGCGCTGTTTCAGGAGTTGTACCGTATTCCGTCAGTTCTGGAACTTTGTGAACTGGCGCTGTCTCAGGAGTTGTGCCATATTCTTCCAATTCTGGAACTTCATGAACTGGAGTTTCTTTGGGTATCGAGTTAGTTGGAGCTGTTCCAACTAAAATAATTTCAGAAACAGGTTCAAGCGTCACTTGATCAGAAATCATTTCGCTTTTCACGATTTCTTGATCCTTACGAAAATGACGAGTCACTACTGTACGTTGACCTCGAACACCTGATTGTATAACTTTTGATTGGCCTTGAGCCAATTCATCAGAATACTGGTATTTTGTCTGATAAGGAAGTTCTTGAACTGACTCCTGCTCGCTAATTTTTAGTTCTGGCAAGTCATAAACGGTGCTTAGACGAGCAGACTCTCTCTCCTTGGCAGCTATAGCTTCTCTTTCTTCCTCAGTTAAAGCATCCCCCTTATCTGAAACAATCTCTTTCATATCAAGATTTGTTTCACTCGGTTTAAGTTCACTTCCCTTCTCTTTCTCCCAGTCAAGTGTCGGATTTTCCTTCAGAGCAGAATGAGCTAAATGACTATCATTTTGTTCTTCATTCTTTAGATAACCGATATAGTCGTAACCGTCAATTTTCAATGGCGCTGGAAGTGCATCTCCAAGACCCAAGTTAAGACTTTGATTATATGCCGCAAGTTCGATATTCGTCACTGCTAAGACTGTTGGAGATAGCAGTATGGATCCCATTCCAGTTACCAACAAGATAGAAGATAAATACCTCTTCCCGTTCCTGCCTCTAACAACTACAAGCACTAGTAATGCAAGACCCATCGCTGTAAAAGTTGATTCCCAAAGACCGGAATGACCTGTCTTAGGGAATACTCCAGATGAATCCCCTTGAGTAGTCGGACGATAAACTAAGTAATAGGTCTCTGAAGCATCCTCAACATGCTTTGGAATCTCCCTGATCAAGGCACTCTTCTCTGCCTCCGTCAATTCAGACTCCACTACGTAGTGGTATTTGACCTGAGCAGACTGCTGACTTTGAATTTCTGCTGCCTTCACATAGGTCAAGTCCCCAGCTATTTGGCCACTCAAAAAGAAGCTTCCAATAGTCGCCGAAACGAGCCCAACGGACAACTTCCGGAAAGAAAAGCGCTGTCGTTTTTCTCCATAAAACTGATGTGTCATTCTAAAGATTTCCTTTTCAATATATTATTCAATCCTTTCTATTCTACCTGATTTCACTTGATTATTCAAATTATTTGTCGCGATTTTTAGAAGCAACACATGCTTTTTAAAATTACCGAAAAACGACTCCTCTTTTTAAAAAATCTCAAAAAATCAACTTAAAACTCTCCCTAAAAATGTTGAATTTCTATATCTTTGTCCTAAGCTTTTACCAGCAAAAAAAAAGAGAGAAATGACTTTCTCTCTTTTACCTTTCCTCTCATCTTAAACTATGAGAAGACATATTTCTAATCTGATTATTTCGCTTCAAATCCTTCTGCAACTGCATCCGCAAAGTTTTCTTCTACGATGCTTGCACAGTGGTCACAGATGACTGCATGGTAGCTACGTTCTGCAGTAGTTGGATCGATACGACGGCAACGGTCACATACTTCACCTGTAGCGCGTTCAACTGTGAAGGCGACATCTTCGAAGCTAACTGCACCTTCTGGAGCTGTACCTTCAGCGATGGTCAATTCTGACACGATCAAGAGTTGAGCCACATTGCTATCCACCGCTCCAAGAAGAGTTTTCACCACTTCATTTGGGTAAACTGTCAAGTGAGCCTCAAGTGATTTACCGATAACTTTTGCATTACGAGCTTCTTCCAAGGCTTTTTGAGCCTGTCCACGGAATTCCATGAAAGCTGCCCATGTATCCAAGATTTCTTCTTGGTTGGCAAAAGTTTGAGCCTCTGGCAATTCTGACAATTGAACGAATTCTTCAGCTTCAAACTCAAGATAGGACCAGATTTCCTCTGCTGTGTGAGGAAGGATTGGTGTCAAGAGTTTGGTGATTTTCACAAGAATGTCATAGAAGACAGTCTGCATTTGACGGCGTTCCAATGATTTGGCACCCTCGATGTAAACAACGTCTTTGGCAAAGTCAAGGTAGAAGGCTGACAAATCAACGTTGATAAAGTTCACCAAGGCCTTGTAAATTGTCAAGAATTCAAAGTTGGCATAGGCATCACGAATGGTCTTCACAAGCTGGTTAAAGCGAATGGTCATGTACTTGTCAACAGAACGAAGCTCATCGTAAGCTACTGCGTCTTGAGCTGGATTAAAGTCAGATGTGTTGGCAATCAAGAAACGAAGAGTGTTACGGATCTTACGGTAAGTTTCAGAGACTTGGCTCAAGATATCCATAGAGATACGCACGTCATTGCTTGAGTCCACACTTGTTACCCAGAGACGCAAGATTTCCGCACCAAATTGTTTTTCAACATCACTTGGAGCAATGGTATTTCCAAGAGATTTAGACATCTTCTCACCTTTACCATCAAGGGCAAATCCTTGTGACAAGATTTGTTTGTAAGGAGCAACGCCATGATTAGCAACAGATGTGATAAGTGATGAGTTGAACCAACCACGGTACTGGTCAGAACCTTCAAGGTAAAGATCTGCTGGGTATTTGAGTTCTGGACGGTTGACCACTACTCCATTCCATGATGAACCTGAGTCAAACCATACGTCCATGATATCTGTTTCTTTCTTGAACTCGCCATTTGGTGAACCTGGATGAGTAAATCCTTCTGGCAAGAGGTCCTTAGCATCACGTTCCCACCAGATGATAGAACCGTGTTCCTCAAAGAGTTGAGCCACGTGCTCAATCGTTTCAGCTGTCATGATTGGCGTTCCGTCTTCAGCATAGAAGATAGGAAGGGGAACTCCCCAAGCACGTTGACGAGAGATAACCCAGTCGCCACGGTCACGAATCATATTGTAGAGACGAACTTTCCCCCATTCTGAGTGGAACTTCACTTTTTCAATTTCATCCAAGATTTCTTGGCGGAATTTAGATACAGAAGCAAACCACTGTGGAACAGCACGCCAGATGATCGGTTTTTTCGTACGCCAGTCAAATGGGTATGAGTGAGAAATTTCTTCTTGAGCAAGGAGCAAATCACCCAGTTTTTCGATAACAGTCGGCACAACCTTGTCATAGAACTGACCCGCAAATTCAGGACCAGCATTTTCCATCATAATACCGCGTTCGTTAACTGTTACAGCAACTTCAAGGCCGTTGGCAACACCGACATTGTAGTCGTCCTCACCAAAACCAGGGGCTGTATGGACAATACCAGTACCAGAGTCAGTCGTAACGTGGTCACCAAGGATTACCAACTCATCTACAGCCGTATCCCATGGGTGGACTGTTACGATGTGATTCAATTCTTGACCACGGTAGGTCGCCAAGACTTGAACATCAGCCCAGCCGAATTTCTCAGACAGACTATTCAACAATTCTGAAGCAACTACAAACTTACGAGATTCACCAGCTGGTTGAACGACTACGTAGTCAATATCAGCTCCAACTGTCAAACCACGAGAAGCTGTGATAGTAAATGGAGTAGTTGTCCAAACTACGATGTAAGTGTCTGTATCTAGGACACCTTTTCCGTCTTTGACGCGGTTAGCATAGTAAAGGGAAGTTGAAAGCAAGTCATGGTATTCAATTTCTGCTTCTGCAAGGGCTGACTCAGATGACCATGACCAGTAAACTGGCTTGGCACCACGGTAGATGTAGCCTTTCTTAGCCATTTCTCCGAAGACACGGATCTGAGCCGCTTCATAGTCCGGAGTCAAAGTCACATAAGGATTTTCCCAGTCACCAGAAACACCCAATCGTTTAAAGTCTTCACGTTGTTTATCTACTTGAGAAAGAGCGTACTCGCGGCAAAGTTTCAAGTACTCAACCAAGTCCATTTCTTTGCGTTTAACGCCCTGTTTTGCCAAGACTTGCTCGATTGGCAATCCATGTGTATCCCAACCTGGAATATAAGGGGCGTAAAATCCTGACATAGACTTAGAACGAACAATAATATCTTTAGAAATCTTGTTCATGGAATGTCCAACGTGGATATTTCCGTTTGCATACGGAGGTCCATCATGCAAGGTGAAATGTGGTTTCCCTTGGTTCAATTCTTGACGACGTTGGTAAAGTTTTGCTTCTTCCCATTCTTTTTGCCAAACTGGTTCTTTGGTTGGAAGACCAGCACGCATAGGAAAGTCTGTTTTCCCTAGATTGAGGGTTTCTTTAAGTTTCATTGTTACTCCTTTAATTTAAAATGACAAAATAAAAACCACGATTCGCAAAAAGGACGAAAATCGTGGTACCACCTTTGTTCGAAAAAAGACAGCGTCTCTTTTCCTCTTTTCCCGTAACGTGGGGGACGTCCAGTCTTACTGCTTTCAGACTGGATTGCTTGAGAGGATAATCTAACCACTAGGGATTGCAGGACTCTCACCATCTCCCGCTCGCTGAAAATATAGTTGGTTGGATCTTGTTCTCACATTTTTTATAGGATAAGAACAGATTCTTTATTTGCATCGTTCTCAGTTGCCGCAGTAGCTTCTACTTCAACTGACTCTTCATGCTGGTCACTTTCTTCTGTCTGTTGATTTTGTTGAGCTTCAAACTCAGCTAATTCTTTGTTACCAGCCTCGATACGAGCTTGTAATTCAGCAACCTCTTCTGGTGTGAATTGACGAGTCATATCAATTGGTTCTTCCTCTGGTTGTAAAGATACGGATTCACCAAGAACTTCACCAACCACTTCTTTAAAGGCTTCATCACTTGTCTGAAGGTAAGTAGCTGTTGGGCGAAGAATATCTTCCCAATCAGATGATTCAACAATTGCTAACTGACTTTCAATCGTAGACTTGAGGCGTTGATGGAATACACGGCTCTTGTTCTTCAACTCTTCTGTCTCAACAGCCACTCTCTTCGCATTATCTGTAGCCTGACGGAGAATTTCATTTGCCTTGTATTTCGCTTCTTCAAGCAAACGCTGAGCATCTTGTTCAGCTTGTTGAATAATATTGTTTGAACGTTCTTGAGCAGCTTGTTTGACACGCTCAGCTGTATCTTGAGCAATCAAAACTGACTGACTCAAGGAATCCTTCATCTCATCAAAGTAAGACAAACGTTCTTCCAAACTTTTGATGTGTGTCTCTTTATCGTGATTACTACGAACCAAGTCTTCATAATCACGAACAACGATATCAAGAAACTCGTCTACTTCTTCTGGGTCAAAACCTCTAAATCTTGTGCCAAAGGTTTTATCTTTAATTTCTAACGATGTAATTGGCATACTTTTCCTCACTTACTTAATAAAAAATAGAATCATTAATTGCTTCTGGTTCTTGCTCGCTTGTTACTGTTCTCTTAGGAATATCATTCGTATAATAGGAAAGACGTTCTTCTAGTTTTTTGATATAGAGTTCAGTTTCATCTTTGTATCGAATCATCTCCTCTAATTCAAAGTAAATCTTATCAAGAAAGAGGTCAACTTCTTCCTGATTGTAGCCTCTGAATGTTCTTGAGAAAGCTTTATCACTTATTTCTTGTGGTGTAATCGACATATTTCTTCTCACTTGCTTAAAAGTAGCCGGACTGTTAGTTTTTTCTTATCCTTTTTGGTCTGACCATTGTCTTTGACAACTTTCAAACGACCAAACTTTCTCACACTGATCAAATCTCCAACTGTAACCTGGTAATCACTTTTTTCAACCACATGATAGTTTACCTGGACAGATTTTTTCTCTATCAGTTGACTAGCTTGGTTTCTAGATAATTTCAAGGCACTTGATAAGAGGGCATCCAATCGAAAACTCGAAACTAAAATTTCTCGTTCTCTATAATCAATTTTAGACAAAATCCTATCGGTAAAAGGACGTTCCTCCAGCGATACAGGAAGTCTGCCAATCTTTCTTATTCCATCCTGAAAAAGAGGAATGAAATCACGATTGACAAAAATCTGTGCTCTCTTTTCATCTACCAAGATATCACCAAATAATTTACGGTCAATTCCTAGCTGGTTGATGATTGTTCCCAATATTTTTCCATGACTCAGTTGTTCAAACTTACTCGGATAGCAGATTTCCAACAAGGCCATTTCAAAGTCTGATATCTCTGGTTCAAAGTAATCTGGATAGAGAAGAACTCGAACCGACTCTGTCGAAAGAAAATCACCACTACTTTGGCAACCCAGTCCATATGTCCCAGCTAACACCCTCAAGATCTGTTCCTGATGGGGATTGATAAATGGAGTAAGCACCGGTGCATATGTATCTTCTACCCGCTTGATCCACTCTAATCCCTTATCAATAAAAGGAATATCATCTTGGGAAAAATGCTGATAAATGGCTCGATTTACTGTCATAGTAATAGGACTAGTCGTGTTAAGATATTTCCAACAAACTGAATCAAAATCAGCGCCGCCCAAACCGTAAAATCAAGACCAGCAAATTGTAGATTGAGCTTACGAAGAGGCTCAATAACTGGGCGAGCAAGTCTGATAACTAAGCGACCTAGCTGGCTTTCATAGGCATTTGGAAACCATGAAAGAAGAGCAAATGCAACGAGAATGATCGAGTAAATGCTAACCGCATTTTGGATTAAACGAATTAAGAAAATCATTATCTTGCTCTATTTCGTTTAATATCAAAACCAAACTCAGCGCTTTGTGATTCATCTGGAAGTTTGATATCTTCAATATTCACGATAACGTTGACAGGAGTCAATAGATACATCGTACTCGCAACTTTTTTCATATTTCCAGCCAAGACATGACGGGCTCCGTCCAAGTAATCAAGGCAACGACGGGCTTGTACTTCTGTCATGTATTGGAAATCAATCAAAATACTTTCATTTCCAGCCAACAAATCTACAATTTCAGTTGCATCTTCATATTTTCTTGGATAGCGAACGTCAATTGTCACTTTCTCATCTGAACGATGGCTTTGCATTGCCAATTCTTGCTGACGCGCATGAAGACGAGTAATATTTGCATCTTTTGCTGATCCTGACTGAGCAGGTGCTGGTAATTCTTTAGAAGATGAGATGGCTGGGCTAACTGTTTCCTCTTGTTGAGTCTGGTAGTTAGTCGTTTCTTCTCCGTCTTCTGTAAAATAATCTATAAATTTATCGAATCTATCTTTTAAAGACATAGCTCTCTCCTATTTAAAAAATGCTGTACCGATTCGAACAAAGGTTGAGCCGAACTGAATCGCTTCTTTAAAATCACGACTCATTCCCATGCTTAGCTCCGTCATCGGCATATTAGGGATTTGTTTTTCTCTAATTTCTGCTTGCAGAGCCTGCGTATCCTTGAAAATTTCTTTCAATTCATCACTGTCTGCCTCAAAAGGAGCCATGGTCATTAAACCAACATACTCAATCTGATCTAACTTAGCCAATTCTGGCAAAAGTTCTAGCAATTCTTCTTTTGAAAATCCATGCTTGCTTTCTTCCCCAGAAATATTGACCTGCAAGAAACACTTGATAACATGATCTGTTCTCTTTTGAATTTCCTGGGCTAACTTTAGGGAGTCTAAAGCATGAAAGTAATCCACAAATGGGATTACTTCTTTCACTTTCCGTCTCTGTAGTGTTCCTATTAAATGCCAAGTAACTGGGTAATCTTTCAAGGCCTGATATTTTTCTAAAAATTTATCAACTCGATTTTCACCTATATGACGGACACCAAGCGGAAGCAAGGCTTCCGCTGTTTGTACATCTACATACTTTGTCACTGCGATTACTGAAACAGCATCTAGAGCACGGTTGGCTTCTTGACTAGCATCAGCTATTTGCTGAAAAACTAATTCAGTATTTTTTTTCAAATTCATTGATTAACGATTTTTGAAGAATGGAGGTGTATCCAATTCATCTTCATCTTGTGAAACTGGTGTTTCGAAGCGTTCTACTGGTGAAACAACGGGATCTGTTTGGCGAACAATAGACTCACGACGCAAGTCCCAGTCTCCAAAAGCAGACGCTTGGTTTGTTTCAAAACGACGTGGGCTTGATTTAGGCAATTCTGCTGTCTCTTCCAAGTCGAATTGACGGTCAAATGTGTGTGCTTGTGGCGCTTTAGTTGATGGACGTCCAACTGGTTGGTTGTTACGAGCTCCAACTACTTTTTCCACGCGCTCTTGACGAACACCTGTCGCTACAACTGTAACACGGATTTCATCCTTCATGCTTTCGTCAATTGATGTTCCAAGCCAGATGTTTACACCTTGGCCAGCTGCTTGGTTGACGATTTCTGAAGCTTCTTCTGCTTCAATCAAGGTCAAGTCAAGACCACCAGTAACGTTGACGATGACATCCTCTGCTCCATCGATAGTTGTTTCAAGAAGCGGAGAGTAAATTGCTTTACGAGCCGCTTCAACAACGCGTTCTTCACCACTACCGATACCGATACCCATAAGAGCATTTCCTTTATTTGCCATTACAGTTTTCACGTCAGCAAAGTCAAGGTTAATCAATCCTGGGTTCGTGATCAAGTCAGTGATCCCTTGAACACCTTGGCGAAGAACGTTATCTGCTTCGCTAAGAGCTTCAAGAAGTGGCGTTTTCTTATCAACAATTTCAAGCAAGTTGTTATTAGAGATAATCAACAAAGTATCAACATGCTCGCGAAGTTCGTTGATTCCTTCTACAGCGTACTGGCCACGTTTACTTCCTTCAAATCCGAAAGGACGTGTCACGACACCAACTGTAAGAGCACCAAGATCTTTAGCGATACGTGCAATAACAGGAGCTGCACCTGTACCAGATCCGCCACCCATACCAGCAGTGATAAAGACCATGTCTGCTCCAGTGATAGCTTCCGTCAAAGCTTCTTCACTTTCTTCTGCAGCTTTACGTCCTACTTCTGGACGACCTCCAGCACCCAAACCACGAGTCAATTTAGGACCAAGTTGGATAACTGTTTCTGCTTTCGTACTGCTAAGGGCTTGTACATCAGTGTTGGCTGCGATAAATTCTACACCAGCAACACCTTCGTCAACCATGCGGTTAATGGCATTACCACCACCACCACCGACACCAATTACCTTAATAACTGCGCCTTGAGCTGCTGCTGTATCAAATGAAAATGTCATAATTTCTTATCCTCTTTTATTCATCAAACATGCTTCCGATCAAACCACGGAAACGTTCTGTTAGCTTCGGTTTACTTTGAGAACTTGCTTGGAATTCTTCCTTGGGAGCAACTGGAGCTTCCTGCACAGTTTCAGCTGGAGCTGCTTGTGCTGGACTTGGTTGCGCTACTGGATTCAAACGTTGATTTGGAATGCCAAAGTTGATTGGTTTTTGACGAAGGAATTCATCTCCTTTAACTGCTTTTTGTGCAAGAAGATTGACTTCAGTCAATTTACCAGCAAACTCAGACAAGCTAATCACATGCGCAAATGCAGGGTTGCGAATTCCAACTTGATTTGGTACATAGAGTTTTACTCGAACACCAAATACTTCTTGGGCTAATTCAACAATTCCTGGCAAAATTGCATTTCCACCGATAAGGACAATACCTCCAGGCAAATCTAACAAGTGTCTTCTTTCCAACTCTTGTTTGATTTGGTCAAAGATATGTTTGATGCGTGCTGAGATAATTTCTGCCAAATAGCTTTCTGTTACTTCAACAGGTTCTACTTCACCAATTACTTCAACTTGGAAAGTTTCGTTACTTGCAAGTGGAACGTAAGCTTCACCATAGTTCAGTTTCAAACTTTCTGCAATTTTTTGAGATGTTTTCAAGACTTTAGAAATGTCTTTTGTAACGTAATCTCCACCTTCTTGGTAGATATTAGTGAACTGCAATTCCTGGTTACGGATAGTCGCTACAGTAGTCTGACCTCCACCCATATCGATGACAGTCGCACCAAATTCGCGTTCGCCTTCGTTGAGAACGGAGTTCACGATTGCCAAAGGTGAAATAATCACATTATCAACATGAATACCTACACGCTCAACTGTCTTACGAAGATTGTGTAGAATCGTACGAGGACCTGTGTAAAGCAGACCACGCATTTCCAAGCGAACACCCATCATACCACGAGGGTCACGAATTCCTTGGAAACCATCCACGATGAATTCTTCTGGAATAAAGGTAATCACTTCACGGTCAGGAGTCATGCTCTTTGTCAAAGCTGATTTGACAACATTTTCAACATCTTGATCTGTGATCTCTTTAGTATCTGATGTTACAGGAATCATTCCTTGTGTTGGTTCAACCTGCAAGAGGTTTGCTGGAAGGCCAACGTTAACAGACTTAATAGAAATACCCGCTTTCTCTTCTGCCTGTGTGATTGCAGATTTGATTGCTGAAGCAGCTGCTTCAATATCAACAATAATTCCGTCTTTTACACCTTTACTTTTGGCATTGCTAACACCAATTACATTTACTTCGCCATCTCTATGCTCAGCTACTAGCACTTTAATCGAGCTAGTTCCGATATCTAAGCCTGTAAAAAAACCATCTCTAGTCATTACATCGCATCCTCTCTGTCTTCCAAGTTTCTCACTTCTATTTAATAACTATGTTTGGGCATAGCTATTCAAAGAATATTATAACACAAAAAATCCAATCGTGCTTAGTTTTTGATAAAATTCCTAGTCATTTTTCACTTTTTATTTCTATTTTTTTATCTTAACAGCCTTACTTTAAAAAAGTATCGTTTTTTACAAAAAAAGAAAGCTTATACCTAAGCTTTCTTCACAAGTATTTTTTCTGCTTTCTGCTCTAAAAAAACTTCTAATACTTTCTTGGTCAAACTAATAGCTGTAGCTAATACCAACGACACAATCAGATAATTAGCAACTAAGCCATGATCACCAACCAATGGTGGCTTTGTCAAGAATCCATAATCTCCTCCAGTCACTAAATTAACCACAAAAATCAGAGCATTAAGTGAGAAGGTTAATAAAACAATCCGCTTAACATCCAATAATCTAGAGTCATACTGTCTAAATAAGTAAACCAAAGAATTTCCTAGAAGAGCTAGGTGACCAAAAATGAAAGACAGGATGGCTATGTGGGGAAAAGGATAGGCATCTGGTACTGGATAAACAAAAGCTGCCAGCGTTCCAAAAATTCCAAGTAGAGAAAAATATTGCTTGTATTTTGACTTACCAGGAAGTAATAGCACTACAAACATCGCCATACGACAATGATAAAATGGTAAACTTTCTGACAGCGGCATGTGATTTCCCCAGTACCAACTATAGAGAAGAATCAACTGGACAGCTTGTAAAATTTGGAAAAAACGTTGATAGACTTTTTTATCGTAATAGCGATAAGAAGCATAGAAGGTCAAAGCTAATAAAGTAAATAAACTTACATACCAGACAAGATCAAATTGGGGTGGTTCTGTGGCTTTCGTCGTAAAGAAAATATCCCATAAATTCATTTAATATTCCTCATTATTTCAAAATCTTCTCACATATTATACCATGTCAATCGAAAAAAATGAATTCAGAAATACGATAATAATCTTCTCAGTCAAGATATTGGTCTCTTTGTCCTTTATAAACCTGCCAAAGAATCTCCATTTGCTCCTTGGTGATGCGTTTTTCAGATAAGGCTGGCAATTGGTCAATGGCAAAAAATTGAAGGTCAGCAATTTCTTGATTTTCTTGAAATTGTCCGTCAAGAAGTTGGCATTCAAAGACAAACTTAGCATATTGTTTGCTCTGTAGTTGGAAACGATTGGTATCAAAAACTGCAAGTAACCTTTCAGTTTTTGCTGTAAAACCGGTTTCTTCTTCAATTTCTTTGAGAATATTTTCGGTTGGAGAGTAGCCGACTTCACCAAATCCACCTGGCAAAGCCCAACTATCCTCCCCTTTTCCTCTAACTAAACAGACTTTTTCATCCTCAACAATCCAAGCACGGACGTCCATCAGAGGAGTTGCATAAGCGGACGTTGGTTTCAAGACTTCTGCCACTTCTTCTGCATCGAGGTCTGATACCTGATTCAACATTTCAGATAACAGGATTCGCAAGTCCTCGTAGCGCTCACGGTCGAAAGGATCTTTTGTAAAGGTTAATCCAGTATCCGTAATAGCTAACATTCTTTGCAGATACTTGGTAAAATCATTTGCATTCATTTTCTAAACTTTCTACCAACTTGGCTAGATTCATGGAGTTCGAGCCTTTGAGCAGAATTTGGTCATTGGCTCCAAGGCTTTCCTTAACCTGCTTGACAAGGTCTTCAAATTGGTCCTCGTCAGCTGTTTTCTTGAAGTAGAAAACGTGACCGATTGGGAACATTTGACTGGCAAGTTGAGCCAATTCTGCAATATCTTCTCCATAGAAAATCACGGTATCCAGCACATCTGGCGATAGGCTCAAAATCATCTGGTTATGGAGTTGGACAGACTGGTCTCCGAGTTCCTTCATGTCTGCCAAGACAGCGATTTTCTTGCCTCCTTCGTTGGCTGGGATAGCAGAAAACGTCTCCAAAATCAACTTCATAGCAGTTGGATTGGCATTGTATACGTCAGACAGAATATCTGCTCCATTGGCTGCCTTCTTCCACTCAGTACGATTGCGGGTCAATTCTAGGTTCTGAAAGGCCTGATGAATTTGCTCCTCTGAAACTCCTTCTTGTAGAGCCACATAAGCAGCAATCATAGCATTGGTGGCATTGTACTTACCTGTCACTGGTAAATCGAGGGCTTGTACCAAGAAATTCGCCTTAAAGGTCAGACTATCCTTGCGCTCTACCAAGTCTGTGATTTCTAACTCAGCTCCTTGCCCAAAACGGACCACTTTTTTATCTGTAGGCAAGTAGTTCTCTACAATCGGGTCAGCTGGTGCCAAAAGCAAAGAACCTGGTGCCATACCATCAGCAATTTGCATCTTTCCTTTAGCGATTTCCGAACGGTCTTTGAAAAAGGCCAAATGAGCCTCTCCAACCAAGGTCACGATGGCTGTCTTAGGATGAGCCAATTCAGACAAGAGATGGATATCCCCCAAGTGATCCTGCCCCATCTCCAAGACCAACTTTTCTGTTCCTTCAGGCATGTGGAGAACTGTGTAAGGAAGGCCAATCTCGTTATTGTAATTGCCCTGAGTTTTGTAGGTCTTGTAGGTTGTTGACAGTAAATTCGCCAACATATCCTTGGTCGTCGTCTTGCCATTTGAACCCGTAACGGCAAAGACATCAACAGCCGTTTTCTCAAGATAGTAGGCTGCGAGGGTTTGAAAGGCAGTCAACACGTCGTCTACTAGAATGTAGGGATGATTTGCAACCTCTTTCTCAGACAAGGTTACTGCTGCACCATTTTCAAAAGCTGTTTCGATAAAGTCATGACCATCACGCGCACCTTTAAGTGGCACAAACAAATCACCTGTCCCAATCAAACGACTGTCAAACTCAGCCTTTTCTAACTGAACGTCCGCAAAAAGACTAACGTCATTTTTAGCTCCTACAACTTGGGCCACTTCATGGATTGTTAATTTCATTTCTACTCCTTTAAAAAGGGTTGAAGTCCAAGAACTCTAGTCACCATGCAGTGATCGTTCTGACTTCTACCCCTTCTTTCATTTTTATAGCAAATGCGCTTCGCGCTTGTCAAAACTTTGTTTAGCAAGGTCAACCAAATGCTCGATTAGTTCTGGGTAGCTGATTCCCATATTGTCCCAAAGTAGTGGATACATAGACCACTGGGTAAAACCTGGCATGGTATTAAGCTCGTTTAGGAAAATCTCGCCCTTATCTGTATAGAAGAAATCACAACGAGACAGACCGAGGCCACCGATCGCACGGAAGGCAGTTTCTGCATTATGACGCATGACAGCTACTACATCATCACTAATCTTGGCTGGGATGTCCATGGTAATCTTGTTGTCAATATACTTGGCATCATAGTCATAAAAGGCAACATCCTTGACCACTTCACCAGGAAGCGTGCTCTTCACATCGTAGTTGCCCAAGAGACCAACCTCGATTTCACGGGCATTCACCCCTTGCTCTACCAAGACACGGCTGTCATATTGGAAGGCAAGTTCCAAAGCTTGACGGAGTTCCTCTTGGTTTTCAGACTTAGAAATACCGACACTTGAACCCATGTTTGACGGCTTCGTGAAGACTGGATAAGTCAGTTTTTCTTCAACTTCAGCTATTTTAGCAGTCACATCATCACCTTCGACGATAGCCACATAAGGTACTTGGGCAATCCCAGCAGACTCCAAGACACGCTTGGTCGTGATTTTATCCATGGCAAGGCTGGATGACAAGATATTGCAGCCGACATAGGGCATTTTCAAAACTTCAAGGAATCCTTGAACAGAGCCATCTTCTCCCATCGGACCATGAAGAACTGGAAAGACCACTGCGCCTTCTTCGTAGATGGCACTTGGCGCTATTTTCTTATCCCAGTCAATAGTCGCATTGGTCATGAGACGATCTTCTTGACCTGGAGTCTGGCTAAATTCTTGCGTTTTAATAAAGTCACCTGACTGGCTGATGAAGAAAGTCTTGACTGTGAAACGGTCGTAGTTGACCGCACGCATAACACTTTCAGCTGAAAGGACAGAGACTTCACGCTCTGCACTACGCCCACCGTATAAAAGAATAATCGTTTGTTTCATATTGCTTGTCCTAATTCTAATAGAATACTCGTTCTTTAGTATATCATATTTGCTTCTTTTTTGAAACTTGAACATGGTACTAGAATTCAAGAAACATAAAAGAGACCTATAACATCAAAGTCGGTCTCCTTAATTTTCTTATGAATAAATTTAGTTCGTAAATTTGTCTACTCCTACAACTCTGTCCGATTTTCAATGGCTCGTAAGAGTGTGACCTCATCCGCATACTCGATATCTGCTCCCACGGCTAGTCCTCGTGCTAGGCGAGTGACCTTGATGCCAGCTGGCTTGAGGAGACGAGAGAGATACATAGATGTCGCTTCTCCATCCGCTGTCGCATTGGTTGCTACGATCACCTCTGAAACCTCACTATCCATGAGACGGGTCATGAGACTCTTGAGGTTGATATCGTCTGGGCTGATGCCATTCATCGGAGAAATAAGGCCATGCAAGACATGATAGAGTCCGTGGTATTCTTGGATATTTTCCATAGCAGCCACATCGCGACTATCCTCTAGCACCAAGATGGTTGTCTGGTCTCGAGTCGGATCCGTACAGATAGAGCAGGGGTCATCATCAGTCAAGCGACCACAGATGGAACAATAGGTCAATTCCCGTTTAGCAGACAGGAGATTTTTGGCAAATTCATTGACATCGTCATCAGACATTCCAATGGTATAGAAGGCTAGGCGGGTAGCCGTTTTGATTCCGATACCTGGTAACTTTGAATAGCTATCAATCAGCTTGGCAATAGGTGTTGGATACAGCATAAGTTCCTTTCTAATTCATTGGATGGTGTTGGTGATAAAGATTGATAATGTCGCGTGCAATAGAAGGTCCGACACCGTTTGTAAGATTGGTGTTATGAGGAAAGACGACTGCGACCGCGATTTGGGGATTTTCGGTCGGTGCGTAGGCGACTGCGTTGGTATTATTGGCTTCTTGACCGCCATTAACGTAACTTTCGGCAGTACCCGTTTTCCCACTGATGGAAACGGCTGCGCCATTTGAAAAGGCACGACCAGTTGTCAGAGCACTCGTTCCATGCGAAACTTGATAGAAACCTTGCTGCAAGATAGCCATATCTGATTCTGAAATATTGACCTTGTTTAGTTCCTTAGTGGCTGTTTCTTGAACCAGACTACCTAAGCCACCTTGGTCATTGTTTCCATAAACCCCTTCAACGATGTGAGGAGCCAAACGTACGCCATTGTTTGCAATGGTTGCGACATACTGGGCTAGCTGCATCGGTGTGTAGTTGTCAAACTGACCAAAGGAATTATTGATATAGTTCCCCAAATCAAATTCTTTTGGCGTAAATCCTGTAGATTCATCTGGGAGGTCAATCCCTGTTGAAGCTCCGAGTCCATATTCCCCAAAGGTTGATCGCAATTTGCCCATTGCAGTCTCTAACTGTCCCGTTGCGACTGTCATATTTGGTGTGTAGGTTTGTCCCATGATTCCTAGCGCAGTTTGAACCATGTAAGCATTAGAAGAGTATTCCAAAGCCTCAACTGCTGTGATAGGGAAAGAGCCATAGGACAAGGTATACCATGAATTGATAGGGGCCGAACCTTGGAAAACAATCGGCTGGTCTGTCAAGGTTTGATTGCCTGACAAGACTCCGTTTTCCCAACCAGAGCTGATGGTCGCCGCCTTAACAACAGATCCTGGTACAAAGACATTGGTTATCGTTCCAAGCGAATCTGAACTTAATTTCCCGGATTCGACATCATGCTTGACACCCGACATGGCCAGAACTGCACCGGTTTTAGGATTGAGGGCTACAGCGTAGACTCCTTCAGAATATTTGGCTCCACCGTTACCCAACTCTGAGTTGAAGTAGCTCTTGAGTAGGTCGTCCACACCATTCTGGAAAGCTAGGTCAACTGTTAACTTGATATTGTTTCCTTTGCTCCCTTCTTCGACATTTTCCACACTTTCCATATTTCCATGTTTGTCGAGGTGGATTTCCTTGACGGAACGTTTGCCTTGAAGAACATCTTCATATTGCTTTTCAAGATAGGAAGTCCCCACTCGGTCATTGAGAGAATAGCCTTTTTTGAGATAAGCATCAACTTCCTCTGCTGGAAGTCCTGACTTCTCATTTGAAACGCTACCGACAATTGTTGATAAAGAAGTGTCCAGTACTTTACGATCCCATGAGGTTGAAATACTGATACCTGGTAATTCCTTGGACGCTGATGCAACGAGAGCAACTTGGGTATCATCTAAAGCATCTGTAGAAATAGTGCCCGTCGCAAAATTTTCAACGGCATTGAGCTGACTAAAGAGATAGATTTCCTTTTTCTGGTCATCTGTATAATTGAGCTGACTCACGTCAATACTTTCAACCGCATTATTGTAGAGAGTCGCTTCAGATAGGCGATTCCCATCTGAATCCAGGCGTTTATCGCTTGGCAAGGATTCGACTGTTTTTTTGTAAACGTCCTGGTCCGCCAAGTAGTAGTCTGCAATCTGTCGATCTGTCAGATCAGGGGAAGTTACATTTACATATGTGAGGAGTTTCTTGGCTGTCTCCTTCAATTCAGCCGCCGTCATTTTATTGTTTCGTGTGAAAGAAACAACCTGCTTGACAGTATTTTCTACCAAGGGTTTCCCTGTTGCATCATAGATCTGTCCACGAGCTGAACTGGTTGTTACCCTTGTTTGGCTGGCTGAGGCCAATTTTGTTTCATAGAAATCTTTATTGAGCACCTGCATGTATAACAAACGACCAATAATGGCCATAAAAAGCAGGATGACAATCGCAAATAGTAAATTAAGCCGAATCGGAATCGAATGGCTATTAAATTTTCTCATACAACTAAGACTCTTTTCTAGAAAAATTCCCGATTTCCACCTTTATTTCCCCTAAAATAATAGAGCAAACAGGTAACGCTCAGTACATTTCATTGTACCATATTTTACGGAGAAACTCTTGGAAAAGTCGAAGCATTTTTTGACTTTTAACTGAAAATGCCTTTTTATTTGGTTATCCTATTTTCTATGATATAATGATAGTAATAGTTAGGAAAGCGTTAACTTTTAAGACTTTGACTCATAAAAAGGAGCCTCATGAACAAGCCAGATATTGCAACCATAATCGACCTCCATTTTGAAGAATTAACCGAGCTCGAGCAAGAAATCGCTCGCTATTTTTTGCAAGCTGAAACGATCCAAGATGATCTCTCTTCTCAGCAAGTTACCCAGAAATTACATATCTCCCAAGCAGCCTTGACCCGCTTTGCCAAAAAGTGTGGTTTTACAGGCTACCGAGAGTTCGTCTTTCAATACCAGCATCAGGCTAGTAAAACGGACACTCATTCGCACAAACACAGTCCTTTGACCAAACGTGTTTTACGAAGCTACAGTATCATGAGAGAACAAACACAGGATTTGATCGACGAAGAACAACTGGAACGTGTCGCCCAATTAATCGATGACGCTGAACGTGTTTACTTTTTTGGGACGGGAAGTTCTGGTCTGATTGCCCGTGAGATGAAACTGCGCTTTATGCGTCTAGGTGTTGTCTGTGAAGCTTTGACCGATCGGGATGGCTTTGCTTGGACGACCAGTATCATGGATGAAAACTGTTTGGTACTTGGCTTTTCTCTATCAGGCACTACCCAATCCGTCCTCGATAGTTTGTTGGATGCCAAGGAAATGGGGGCCAAGACCATTCTCTTTACCAGCGCTCCAAACAAAAACAGTCAGGCCTATACCGAAACAGTCCTTGTCGCAAGCCATAGTCAATCTTCTTACATCCAACGTATTTCCGCTCAACTTCCTATGCTCTTTTTAACAGATTTGATTTATGCCTACTTTTTAGAAATCAATCGTGAGAGCAAGGAAAAAATCTTTAATAGTTATTGGGAAAACAAAAAGCTCAACGGCTATCGTAGACAAAAACGCGCTAGAAAATCCTAGTTTGGTTGAACCAAACTAGGATTGTTTTGTTTTGAAATGATAATAGGCACATAGGTGGTCTTTCCCATCTTTCTCTTTGTGCTAATCCCTTTTTTATCTGCGTTTTTCAGTCCTTCCATAAATTCCCCTTTCCGTTTTTGAATTTTTGACAACAAAAAGGAAGTATCGGCTATCCGCTTTTACTTCCTCTCTATAATTTTATTTAGTTGCTTTACTTCGACAAACTGGGATTTAGATTTTAACCCTTACGGAAAATAAAACGGGCTATTCTCCTGAAGTATGTTCCATAACATTATAGTTTAATGCAAAGTGTAGCGATGTAGTCATTTCCATAACGTGATAATCGATGTCTTTTATCACATGATTCATAAAAATCGATCATAGCGAGACCGTTTTTTAGTTGTCCTCTAATCTGATTTTCTAAGGTATGGCTAAATTCATATCCATATTCTGGATTGATGGTTATCTTGCCTTCCTCTTCAAGCTCTCTTGAATTAAAAGGGATGGAGAATTTTAACAGTAATTCCTCATCGGGTTGATCCCATACAACGTCAGCATCATACATGTAGATCCAAGGATTCATAAATCCGACCATTAAGAGTCCACCCTTTTTCAATACGCGAGAGGCTTCTTTATACATGTTTTCTAAATCTTCTATATATACATTTGAAACTGGATTAAAAATAATATCAAAAGTTTCATTTTCAAATGGAAATGGTTTTGTCATATCGCTTTGAACCGTATTGATTTTTAAGCCTTCTCTTTTAGCAACCAACTCATCTCTTTCTAATTGTGATTTAGAAAAATCCATAATGGTGACATCATAACCTTTTGCAGCAAAAACGGGACCCTGCTGTCCACCACCACAAGCTAACCCTAATATCTTTTTCCCGTTTGCTTTTTCAAACCATTCTATCGGAACTTTTTTCCCAACAGTTAAGGCAACAGAAATTGGATGCTTTCTAACTTCTTCTAATTCTTCCTGTGTCAATGGCTCAGTATAGTCATTTTTTACATTATTCCATCTATCTTCATTTAATTTTATATAATTGTTCATCTTACAATCTCCTCGTAATTTTATATGATTTCGATTTCAGGTGAATCAGTTGCCATTACATTTTCTCACCTCTAGAAATTCTAATTTGTCAATTTTTCATCCATCTCATTATATCATTTTTCCACATTTTCCCATTTACTCAAGCTAAATATCAATTCAATGGATGATAGAATTGCTCTCGCCTTGTAGTTCTTTATCTCGGCCTAACCTTTCATTCAAGGTGGTTATTTTCTCCTAGTTTCTCACGATTACCTCCTTTGGCTTAAATTTTTCAATAAAAAAAGAATTAAGCAAAACAGTTTTCACTCGAGTAGTGATTCAGTGTTTTTCTTAATTCTATAGCTCCAAACTAGGATTGTTTTGTTTTGAAATGATAATAGGCTCCCAACATCCCTGCTGTGTTTTGGTGATGGGCAAATTCTAATCTCGTTTTTTCAGCTAGGCTTGGCACCAAGGCCGCCTTCAAGGCTGTGCGGATCTTCGGTTTGAGGATAGCCTCTTGCCCCATGATCCCGCCACCGAGAATGACCACTTCTGGATTGGCAACGTAGCAAATATTTGCCAGACCTTTTCCTAAATAGTCTACCATGCGGTCAATACCAGCCATACAGATCTTGTTTCCTTCAGTAGCTTCCTTGAAAATGCGTCGGCCATTCCACTGATCAACTGAGTCACCATGAGCTGCTGCTACATATTCTACCAGGGCTGTCGTAGAAGCAAGATCCTGAAAAGCTCCATCCTGCATGTGCATATAACCAACTTCGCAGGCTGAATTACTAAATCCATGGAAGACCTTCCCACCCATAATCAAGCAACCACCGATACCGGTTCCAATGGTCAAGCAAAGAGTGACACTCGCTCCCGTGCCTGAACCAGATACTGCCTCAGCCAGACCTGCACAATTGACGTCATTCTCAATCTCGCAAGGAATATTAAAACTCGTCTCGATTTCCTTCTTGAACTGGGTTCCTGCATAGTTGGGAATCTGAGGACCAGCGTAGAAAATTTCCCCCTTATCAGGATCCACCATTCCTGCAGAAGAAATGGCAACACCTGCTACTGGGCCTTTTTCTAAATAGCTGGCTACGATATCTTTTGTCTTTTGTAAGATATGAGGTCCACCCTTATGCGCCTCGGTTGGCATTTCATGCGATTCAACAAGTTGGCCTTCTTGGTCAATCAAACCATATTTGATGTTGGTTCCACCGATATCAATTGCAACGTAGTGTGTCATAAATACCTCCTTATGGATTAGAGGAAGCGCTCCTTGGTTTCACGAATCAAGGCTGCAGCTGCTTCTACAACTGGACGATCTTCTTCCGTCACTGGCGTCAATGGTGAACGAACTGATCCAATGTTAAGTCCTTCATTGATCTTCAAGACTTCTTTGATCACACCGTACATATTTCCATGTGCAGCAGTCAATTTACCAATGATCGCATTGATAGCGTACTGCAATTCACGCGCTGTTTCCAAATCTTTTTCAGCAATCAACTGATTGAGTTTCAAGAAGAGTTCTGGCATTGCACCATAAGTACCACCAATACCAGCTTTGGCACCCATGAGGCGACCACCTAGGAATTGTTCATCTGGGCCATTGAATACGATGTGGTCTTCTCCACCAAGGCTGACAAAGGTTTGGATATCTTGAACTGGCATAGAAGAGTTCTTAACACCGATAACACGAGGATTCTTCAACATTTCAGTGTAAAGGCTTGGAGTCAAAGCAACACCTGCTAATTGAGGAATGTTGTAGATAACATAGTCTGTGTTTGGAGCTGCAGAACTGATATCGTTCCAGTATTTAGCAACTGAGTATTCTGGCAAACGGAAGTAAATCGGTGGAATCGTTGCAATGGCATCTACACCCAAACTTTCTGCGTGGCGAGCAAGTTCCATACTATCTTTGGTATTGTTGCAGGCAACATGGGCGATGATAGTCAATTTTCCTTTGGCAACTGCCATGACTTCTTCCAAAATCAATTTGCGATCTGCCACACTTTGGTAGATACATTCACCAGAAGAACCATTGACATAAAGACCTTGAACTCCTTTATCAATGAAGTATTGAACCAAAGCACGTGTGCGCTCTGGGCTTACTTCTCCTTGATCATCGTAACATGCGTAGAAGGCTGGAATGACACCTTCGTATTTTTTCAAATCTGACATAGATTTTCTCCTAAGATTTCTTTTTTCTGCTGAGAGCAGTTCTATTTTTTACAAGTTTAGTATACACCTTGTGAAAATCGCTTTCAATATCTTGTATACACTTAGATTTTAGTTTCTACTTGTATTTTAGAAACTATAACGATTGAAAGTAGTTTCAGAAAGATCTCATCCTACTGGTATTTTGCGAAAATTTTCTCCATCAATCCTACTTGGAGAAAGACTAGCAAACCAAAACCAAAGAGGATAAAAGCTGACCCACCCAAAAGGAGAGTGAAGGCGGATAGATAAAGAACCATCACAATAAGAAAGAGAATGGCTAACATGAGGAAGAACCATGGAAAGTTAAAACTTGCCAAGATAAGCCCTTTTTGCAGCACTTCTTTCCAAGACAAATCATAGCGCGCAGCGATGGGATAGCTAGCCAGCATCACGAGAGTGAGGAAGATGAGAATCCCCAAACAAATTGCTTTCACAATCTGGAAAGGCAAAGCAGTCTGTCCCCAGAAGAGATAGAGGTCTAGAAGGCTTAATGACACAATGCCCAACTCTAACAGACCCAACTGAAGCCCCAGTTTCAGATTTTGCTTGAAGGCCCTTATATAAGTTCTAAAGACTGGTACCCGTCTGCTTCTCTTAATCTCGAACATAGTCTCATAGAGGCTGATTTTCGCCACTCCAATCGTCACGATGGGCAAACAAGAGACGACAAAAAGAAGATTGACTGCCACAATATCCAAGACCTTCTCACTGAAACGCATGAGAAAATTATCTGTATCAAATGCTGCCTTGATAAGGCTTACTCCTTTTTGTGCCATGTTTGCTCCTCCTGATTCTTTTAATCAATCAAAATTTTAAAGAGATACTTGCGAACCTTTTCTTCCATCCCTGCGTAGCCATTTGGCTGGTGTGGTTCTCCGGGGAAGAAAATCGCAAAATTGTGATAGCCCAACAAGATTGGGTAGCGTTCATGACAATGGACAAAACCAATGTCGCTCACTTCGTCGAATGCTACTGCCTCGTCTTTGATACGTGAACCGTAGCTCGAATATTCATGTCCTTCTACCAGCAAATGCAAGTCTGCATAGTTCTTATGGTGCTCAAATTGATCATTTTCAGCTTGATTGAGGACATTTTCCTGAACAACTAGAAAGACCTTGTCCCCGTCAATCTCATACTTACCGAGTTCGAAAGAATCCTTACGGTGCTGATAGAGATAGTCGATAGCCTTGTCTAGATTGGGATGGATTCCTTTATAAAAGGCGATGTTTTTCAAATCGTCAAAAATCATACTGTTTCCTTCGTTTCTGATAGTTACTATTTTTCAGTTTCGAATTATCCTTTCTCTATTTCCCTGTAATAGTGCGGACGGAAGCAAATTCCTTCGGAATTTCATTCCTAATTTTTGAGCCTTTCACTCCTTCATCGTCAGTCTCAAAAATTCCGTCTAAGATAAGCGTTAATTGCTTATCTTAGATACCACTAAAGCGGGAAATAGTTACCCTAAAACGAACCTACTCTAACTAGTATCATGAAAAGAGTTCATTTTTAAGTTTATAAGTGTCTGACAAAACTTCACGAAGTAACTGCATACTCTCCATTTTGTAGACACTTATAACTCTATATTTCCATGGCATGTCAAGACCACTTCTGCAATCTTGATACACTAATTTACTTTTCTTAACCTTTGACCGCTCCCATAGTGATCCCTTGAGTGAAGGATTTTTGGAAGACAAGGAAGACGGTTACGATTGGCACTGCTGCAAGAGCTGCACCTGCCATGATCAAACCATAGTTGGTTGCCATTTCGGCCTGCATGGTCGCAACCCCGAGTGAGATAGTCAAGTTTTGACGTGAAGTCAACATAACCAACTGCATGAAGTAGTCGTTCCAAGTATTGATGAAGGTAAAGATTGCAAGGGCTGCAAATCCTGGCTTCACGATAGGGAAGGCTACGCTCCAGAAGGTACGAATCTCACCACAACCGTCGATTTTAGCTGATTCAAGCAATTCTGTTGGGATGTTTTCGCTGAACTGTTTCATAAGGAATACCCCAAATGGCCATCCGATCAAAGGCAAGATAACTGCCCAAAGTGTATCGTGAATTCCCATGAAGTTGACGATACGTACCAATGGTACAAGGACAACTTGTTTTGGAAGCGCCATGGCAGCGATAAAGACTGCAAAGAGAATGCGCTGACCATAGAAACGTTTCTTAGCCAAGACATAACCTGCTAGAGAAGAGGTTGCACAGACTAGGAACATGGTTACTAGCGAGATAAATACAGAGTTCCACATCCACTGCATAGCAGGGTTTTGCACCATGAGTTGTTGGAAGTTTTCCATGGTTGGCATTTTAGGGAACCATTGTGGTGGAATCATAATGGTATCAGGCTGTGATTTGAAGGCCCCTGTCAAAATCCAGTAGAATGGAAAGATGAACAGCACGGTCAACAAGAGCAAGATAATCGTTGAAATAACAGTAAAAGCTGTTAAGGGTTTCTTTTGTGTAGGTTGCATAACTGTCTCCTTTCTTTAGTATTCTACGTCGTTTCCGAGGATCTTGAATTGAGCAAAGCTGACAATGGCAATCATCACTGCCAAGAAGACACCGATGGTATTTGCATAGCCGTATTCTGTCAATTGGAAGGCTTTTTCGTAAAGGTAGTACATCAAGGTACTTGTTGAATAGTTTGGACCACCAGAAGTCAACAACTGAATCAAGGCGAAACATTGGAAAGAGTTGATGGTTGTAATAATCGCGATGTAAAGAGTTGTTGGAAGAAGGCTAGGCCATTTGATCTTCCAGAAGACTTGAAACTCAGTCGCACCGTCTACACGCGCTGCTTCAACAAGTGAATTGTCAATATTCCCCATGGCAGCGATATAAAGGATAATCGGTTGACCAACAGATGTTGTCAAAAGGATGATCATAATCGCTAGCAAAGCCCAGTTTTTGTCACCCAGCCAAGAAATGTTTTGACTGATGATATGGCTTGACTTAAGGACAAAGTTTAGAATCCCTGATAGAGGGTCATAGATCCATTTCCATACAACCGTTACGGCAACACTACCTGTAACTACAGGAAGGAAGAAGACGAAACGATAGAAAGAACGGGCAATGGCATTTTGATGATAGGTTTGAGATGCTACAAAGAGCGAGAAGAGAACCACAATCGGAACAGATCCAATAACCAGAATAACGGTATTGATCAAAGACTTCATAAAGACAGGGTCTTTAAACATGCGAATGTAGTTGTCCAAGCCCACAAACTCAAATTTAGTCATGGAGTAGTTAAAGAAACTTGTAATGAATCCCATAATCATAGGAGCCAAGACAAAGATGACAAAGAAGAATAACACTGGTGCTAGGAAAGCGTAGGAAATCACTGTTTCCCGCATACGAATTTTATTGACTTTCACAGTCGGCACCTCTCTTTCAAATAGAATAGTTTTTGATTTTCTTGAACTGTTTTAAAACCAAAATGAAATTTTTTAAGATTCGCTTATGTAAGAACTTCATTTTAATTTCGTGACAGTTCCTACCATTTCAAACAAAAGTCCCCCTTTTCTTACACCATAGTGCACAGGGAAAAGGGGGGAATCAATCTGACTTAGTGCTTATTGTTTTGTAGCTTTTTTGATTGTTTCGTTAGCTTTTTCAGTGAAGGCTTTCAAAGCATCCGCTGGTTTTTCGTCACCATTTGATACAGATTGCAACATTGGGAACCAAAGTGTTCTCATTTCAGCAAATCCATCGATAGTATTGTAGTATGGTGAGTAGTATTTAGTCCAGCCACTGATTGTTTCCATACGTTTGTCTTCATAAAGTTTGCCAAATGAAGTACGAACTGGGAAGGCACCTGTACGAACTACGTCTTTAGGACCCCATTCTTTGTCATCTGCGATGAATTGAACGAATTTCTTAGCAGCTGCGACTTTCTTATCGTCTTTGTTGTTAAATACTGCAAATCCGTTTACAAGGTATTCAAGAGATGGTTTACCAGAATCTGATGGGAATGGTACTTCTACCACATCTACCTTACTTGCTTCCAAGAGTTTAGCTTGGATACCGTTTTGAGCTGGTGCCCAAAGGATTGTGTATGAAGTTTGACCGTTCGCAAAGTTTTGGATGTCTGCTCCACCGTCAAATTGTGAACCATTGTTCAACAAACCATCTTTGATCCAGCTAGCCGCTTTTTCAAGACCTTTGACGAATTTAGGATCGTCAGTTGTATATTTAGTTACATCTTTATCTGTTACAGAACCACCGTAAAGGTTTGCAATGAAGGCACGTGTTCCTTGGTCTCCCCCTTGACCAGCACTGAACAATGAACCTGGAGTGTAGCCTTTATCTTTAAGGGCTTTCAAAACTTTTTCAAAGTCATCAGTTGTCCAACCTTCTTTTACAAGGTTTGCAACTCCAGCATCTTCCAACATTTTCTTGTTCATAGCCATGTAGAATGGAGCTGAACTGATTGGATACATGTAAGCTTTGTCGCCAGCCTTACTTGCTTGTACGATGTTTTCGTTGTTAACATCTTTGACGAATTCGTCTGTGAAGAGGTCGTTCAACTCAGCCAATTTACCATTTTTACCGTATTGGATGATACGTCCTGGTGCGTCAAAGAGTACGTCTGGCGCTGTTCCAGCTTCGATAGCTGTTGTGATCTTTTCTGGACCTGACTTGAAGTCGATGGTTTCCAATTTCACTTTTACATCTGGATTTGCTTTTTCAAAAGCTTCGATGATCGATTTTTCATAAGTTCCAACACCGTCACCAGTTTTTTCTTGTGTGAAGACTGGGAATGCCCACCAAGTGATTTCTGTTTTTCCGCTATCGCTACCAGAATTTGCAGCATCTTTGCTTCCACCAGAGTTACCACAAGCAGCAAGGCCAAGAATTGCAGCACCCGCAAGTACTGTACAAGCTAGTTTTCTAAATTTCATTTGTATTCTCCTAATTGATAAGCGTATCCATATTGGATAATGAGCAAGTTTACATTTGTATACGTTTTCATTTTGTCCGACGCATCAACCACTCTCCTCTGTTTTGAGATTGTGTTATTTAAGACCGGCAACAAAGCGTTCCGTGATCTCTTTTGGTCTAGTAATCGCTCCACCAACAACGATGCCTCGAACCCCATATTCAAGGATTTGTTTGGCTTGTTCTGGTGTATGAATTTTCCCTTCAGCGATGACATCCACTCCTGCTTCACAAAGTTTTTTGATTAGTTCAAAGTCTGGACCATCCACTTTCGGACTATAAGAAGTGTAACCTGATAGGGTTGTTCCAACAAAATCAATTCCGGCTTCAACTGCTGCTATACCCTCTTCAAAAGTACTGGTATCAGCCATTAAGAGTTGATGCGGATATTTTTCTTTGACTTGTCGGATAAAGTCTTGGATTTCCAAACCGTCATATCGTTCACGTTTGGTACAATCCAGAGCAATGACCTCGATGTCTAGTTCAGCCAGTTCATCGACTTCTCTCATAGTAGCTGTAATGAATGGCTCCTGTGGCGGATAGTCACGTTTGATAATCCCGATAATCGGGAGTTTCGTAACCTCCTTAATCTCCTTGATATCGCGAACACTGTTTGCTCGGATACCGACTGCTCCACCTTGCTCAGCCGCTTTGACTAGCAAGGGAATGACTCCTCCCGCTTCTGTATAAAGCGGTTCGTGAGGAAGTGCCTGGCAAGAGACAATGATTCCATCTTTGATCTGTTCAATCAAGGCTTCTTTGCTGATCTGTGGCATCCTCTTTCCTCCCTTTCTTGTTCTTATGGGCTTATTATATATCATTTGTTAAGCGCTTTCAATAGCTTGTAGTAGAATAGATTTCAGTTTCAAAACTATTTTATAGAACAGACTATCCTGAAAGTAGTTTCAGACCTCTTACGATTTTGATTTTTTTGTAAAACGATTTAAGTGTTTTATATTTCCTTACAAAAATTATCCCAATTACAAATAGGTTACTCACTATTTTTAAATCAGATTTAATAAAAATTAAAAAAAAGATTTTATATTATTTCCAATAATCTAATATAAAAAGAGAGCTACTGCCCTCTCTCATTCATTATCTTACGTACTTAAAAGGAATCTCACTGCCACAGAGCCAGTTGTAGACTTGGTCATTGACAAAAACATTCATGGCTTCGTGAGCATACTCAGGCATGATGCGATAGGCCTTGTCGCAAGTTAGACGGTTGTAAATCGCAAACTGGGTAATAGGATAGCAGACATCGTCATCCAAGCCTGTAATCATCTTGACCTCACCTTGAATGCGATGGGCAAGATTTTTCACATCGATATAAGCAAGGGTCGCCATGATTTCCTCCTCTGTTTCATGGAAGGGATCATGGAACTTGAAATATCGGAAGAGTTCATCATAGGCTTCACTGGTATTGCCAATCTCAAGCACTCGTCTAAAGTCTGACAAGAAAGGATAGATGGCAACTGTTCGCTGAATCCGAGGATTGAGCGCTGCTGCAACCAAGGCTAAAGCACCGCCTTGTGAGGCACCATAGCTAGAAAGTCTTTCCTCATCTACCTGTGGCAGACTAGCAACAATTTCGATCAACTGGTAAATATCCAGATAGACATCCTTATAAAAGAGCTGGTCTCGACCTTCAACAGCACCACGGATGATATGTCCCTTAACGGTATTTCCCAAAGGAGAGCGCAAGCCATCTTGCGAATAACCTGACTGGCCTCGGACATCCATAGAAACAACACCGTAACCAGCCACAGTATAGGCTAGCATGTCAGCCCAATCCCAACCACGGCCCATGTACCCATGGAAATGGAAGATTAGCGGAACCTTCTCCTCAGTCTTTGGAAGGACGATTCGTGCATAGACCTTGCCTTCATTAGTTCCTTCAAAGGTCAGTTCATAACACTTGACTTGAGGAATATGAAAATCCCTTTCCTCCAACTGGTAGGCAGGAAGGACTGAAACTTTTTTGACCTCTTCATCCCAGAAAGCATCAAAGTCTTCTGGAATCTCATCCCGTCCTAGATAGGTCTTGATTTCTTCTAACAAAGCTGGATTTTTCATAGCATGCTCCTTTAGTTTTGTAATCGCTATCATAACTCTAGCATATCTAGGAAGGCAATGCAAGAAAGAATGCTAAATAGAAAGTGATTTTAGATTCTCTTTCCTCAAACCTATCGTCTGAAAGTAGTTTTAAAAATAAAAAGAGCGTTTCCGCTCTCTGTGTATCAATAGGTGCTAGCTCCTTTCTCTAGTTTGACGGTTTGGAATTTCTTTTGGTAGGTTACTTTAATAGTCATGTGAGAGCCCTCGTTTCTTTTTGATGACTCTAGTATAAGACCCAAACCTAAAAGCTAGCTTAAGTTTTCCTTAGAGAAAGCTTATACTCAATGAAAATCAAAGAGCAAACTAGGAAACTAGCCGCAGGTTGCTCAAAGCACTGCTTTGAGGTTGTAGATAAGACTGACGAAGTCAGTTACATATATAATCCAAGGCGACGTTGACGTGGTTTGAATTTGATTTTCGAAGAGTATTAATCCAGATGTTCTTTCTTTTCCAGATGGAGAGCAATCATGCGCCATTCTGGATCCTCTTGCCAACCTTCTATCGAACTAATGTAGCTGGCAACCTTTCTGGCTTCTTCTAAAATCGGAAAATCTTCGATAATATCAGCCACTTGAAACTCTGGAAGTCCTGACTGTCTGGTTCCAAAAATCTCACCAGAACCACGCATTTTCAAATCTTCCTCCGCAAGGACAAATCCATTGGTCGTCTCTGTCATGATACGCATGCGATCTTTCCCGGAATCCGTCTTGGGATTAGCTACGAGAACAGCATAAGACTGCTTGTCCCCCCGACCGACACGGCCTCTGAGCTGGTGAAGCTGGCTGAGACCGAACCGATCGGCATCCATGATAATCATGACGGTCGCATTGGGAACATTGACCCCAACCTCGATAACCGTTGTAGATACTAGAATATCTGTTTTTCTCTCTTTGAAATCCTGCATGATCTGGTCTTTTTCGTCACTCTTCATCTTACCATGTAGCAGAGCAACCTCAGCCTTGCCAGCAAAATGAGCTGTCAACTCCTCTGATAAGGCAATGGCATTTTTCAAATCCAGAGCTTCAGATTCTTCAATCAAGGGAGAGATGACATAGGCTTGCGAACCTTTTTGAATTTCTCCCTCTAACCAAGTCAAAACCTGAGGCAGCTGCTCATGTTTAATCCAGCGCGTCACAATCGGCTTCCGTCCTGCTGGCATCTGGTCGATAATGGAAACATCCATATCCCCAAAGGCTGTGATAGCCAGTGTTCGCGGAATGGGCGTCGCTGTCATCATGAGAACGTCAGGATTGTCCCCTTTTTCCCGTAAAATACGCCTTTGCCCCACACCAAAACGGTGCTGCTCATCAATGATAATCAAGCCAAGACGAGCATAATCCACCCCATCTTGTATCAGAGCGTGGGTTCCGATAATAAAGTCGGCCTCACCCTTTGCTATGGTCTCCAAGACTTCTCTTTTTTCTGCAGCTTTTAAGGATCCTGTCAAGAGAGCGAGTTTCAAGTCTGGAAAAAGGTTCTGTAAACTCTCAAAGTGTTGCTCTGCTAGGATTTCTGTCGGTACCATGAGAGCTGCCTGATAGCCAGCCGTCACTGCAGCAAACATGGCTAAGCCAGCAACCACTGTTTTTCCGCTCCCTACATCTCCTTGCAGGAGACGATTCATGTGGTGGTCCGACTTCATGTCTGTCAAAATTTCCTGCAAACTCTTTTCCTGAGCTGAGGTCAGAGCAAAAGGAAGATTTTCCTTAACAGCTGTCACCTTTTCCTTGGACCAATTCAGAACCAGACCGCTTCCCTGAACTCTATTTTCAGATTTGAGCGTCTGCAACTGCATTTGAAAATAAAAGAGTTCCTCAAACTTGATACGGCGAAGGGCCTGCTTGTATTCTGCCAAATCCTTTGGAAAATGCATAGCACGAACTGCATGACAACGGGACATGAGTTTGTATTTATCAAGTAAAGACTGGGGAAGATTTTCCTCTATCAAGAGGTCCAACCCCTGATCAAAGGCTGTCTTAATGACCTTAACCAGCCCTGCCTGACTGATTCCTTGAGCCAGACGATAGACAGGTTGGAGGTCATCTTCCACCTGAGCCAGAACCTTCATCCCAGTCAGACTAGCCTTGGCGCGGTCCCATTTTCCAAAGACAGCAAGTGTTGCTCCCAACTCTATCTTATCAGCCAGATAGGGCTGGTTAAAGAAGTTCACGGCAAAAACGACTTCTCCCTGCTTGAGGCTAAAACGCAGGCGATTACGCTTGAAACCATAATACTGGACACTAGCAGGAGTCACGACTTGACCAGACAGAACAGCCTTTTCGCCATCTTCCAACTCTAGCACCTGCTTGGTCTTGAAATCTTCATAACGGAAAGGAAAGTAGAGCAAGAGGTCTTGCAAGTTTTCAATTCCTAGTTTGGCGTATTTCTCTGCTGACTTTGGCCCCACACCAGGCAAGACATGCAAGGGTTGGTGTAGATTCATGCTCCACTCCTTTCATTTTAATAATATTCTCTCGGAATGCGGTCGCTGAGGAGGCAAACCACCTCATAGTTAATAGTTCCACGATAGGTCGCTACCTGAGTAGCTGTGATTTCCTTGCCACCGTTTGTGCCGATCAGGGTTACTTTTGTTCCTAGCGGATAAATCTTAGGCAGACGAATGGTGATTTGGTCCATAGATACTCGTCCGACGATTGGGCAAGCTTGACCATCTACCAAGACAGAGAAATTCTGCATGTCTCGTGTCCAACCATCCGCATAACCGATTGGCACCGTCGCAATGACTTGCTCACTATCCGCTTGATAGGTGGCTCCATAGCCCATGCAAGCTCCAGCTGGAACTGTCTTGACATGAACCAGGGCAGACTCCAAACTCAAGGCTGGTGTCAAATCATAGGGTAAGTCCAAGACCTCTCCACTTGGATTGAGACCATACATGGCATCTCCCATACGGACTGCATTGCAAATAGTCTCTGCATGCCAGAGGGTCGTTGCCGAGTTACTGGCATGAACCAGTTCTGGAACTTTCTTCATACTTGCCAAAATAGCTTTAAAGCATTCTAACTGAGCATTAAAATACTCATCTGATTCTTCATCTGCAGTAGCAAAGTGGGTAAAAATTCCCTCAATGCGAGCACCATGTTGCTTGAGCAAGGCTTGAGCCTGCTCTGCCTCACTGGAATCTCGGAAACCAATCCGTCCCATTCCTGAATCAATCTTGAGGTGAACCGTTAAGCCAGATAAATCTGTCTCCCTAGCTAACAGCGCTTGAATCCACTCCAGTCCAGCCACTGTCAATGTGATGTCGTATTCTTTAGCAAGAGAAACAGCTTCTAGCTCAGAAACTCCTAAAATGAGGATTTTCTTGCTAAGTCCAGCCAGACGAAGTTCAATAGCTTCATCAATATTGGAAACACAAAATCCATCAACATCATCTTGAATAGCTGTGGCAACAGCTACTGCCCCATGACCATAGGCATTGGCCTTGACCACTGCCCACTTGAGCGTTCTTTCAGGGATATGAGCCTCCATTTGCTGAATATTTTGTCGAATAGCTCCCAGATATATCAGAGCCTTGGTTGGTCTATGTGGACTAGCTTTCATGATTTTCCTCCAAAATGACACTGGCTGTCACAAACTGATCTGTATGGCTGATAGATAGCCAAATCTTTCCTGAAAATGGTGCCTGACTAAAATAGGGAGCCCCCCGTTCATTGTTCAAAACTTCCAAATCCTGAAAGGTCAGTTTGCCAATACCAGTTCCCATAGCCTTGGAAAAGGCCTCCTTAGCTGACCAGCGACCTGCCAAGTATTCGATCTGTCTGCGCCCTTTGAGACTGGTAAAGCGCTCCATTTCTTTAGGGGTCAGCACGCGCTTAGCAAAGCCTTCACGTCGTGTAACTGCGTTTTCTATCGAAGCCAATTCTTCGATGTCAATTCCGTGTCCAACTATCATACTCATAAAAGGAGCTGAGATTCCCCCAACTCCATCCTTTTCACTTATTTTGTTAAGGTAGTATAAATTTCTTCTACCAAAGCTACTGTATTTTCCCAACCTAGACAAGGGTCAGTTATGGAGCAACCAAAGACCTCTGGTTGATTCTGGCGCCCATCTGCTAGGTAAGATTCGATCATAAAGCCTCGAACCGTCTTTTTAATCTTTTCATTCCAGTCACGATTCAGCAAGGCTTGACGAACAATGCGAACTTGTTCCATATACTGCTTGCCTGAATTGTCATGATTGGTATCGATGATAATGAAGGGATTTTCAAGCCCCATGGTCTCATAACGATTGATGGCATTTAAGAGGGTTTCATAGTAGAAGTTGGGTTCATTTTTGCCGTATTCGTTCATGGCACCACGAAGGATAACGTGGGCCAAGGGATTTCCTGAAGTTTCCACTTCTTGACCGTGGTAAAGGAAGGTTTGCTTGTTTTGAGCCGCATAGATGGCATTAAACATGACCCCAAGATTTCCAGATGTTGGATTTTTCATCCCAACCGGAGCATCAATCCCAGAGGCTACAAAGCGGTGTTCCTGGTCTTCCACTGAACGAGCCCCTACAGCATGGTAGCTGACCAGATCATCAACCAAAACGAGATTTGACGGATAAAGCATCTCATCAGCTGTCGTCAAGCCCGTCTCGGTAATCACTCGGTAGTGTAGCTGACGAACAGCCTGCAAACCATTGATGAGACTAGGCGCTTCGCTGGTATTTGGTTGATGAATCATTCCCTTATAGCCATCTCCATTGGTACGAGGTTTAGCCGTATAGACACGCATCACGATAAAGATTTTATCCGCAACTTTTTTCTGCAAGTCTGCTAAGCGACGAGCATATTCGAGTACTGCTTCTTCATTGTCAGAAGAGCAAGGCCCCATCACCAAAAGGATTCGATCATCCTCACCCGAGATGATAGCTGCTAACTCTCTATCGCGGGCTTCTTTCTTTCGCAAGGCTTCAGGTGACAACTGGGTCACAGCCTTGATTGCTTCAATATCAATTTCTTGACCTTTTTCGATAAATGCCATCTTACTCTCCTAGCGTTTGGTAAATTTCGCGAACAAGTGCTTCTGTGTTGTCCCATCCTAGACAAGGATCCGTGATAGACTTGCCAAAAACTTCTGGCTCATTTTGACGTCCATCTTCCAGATAGGACTCAATCATAAAACCACGAACGTATTTCTTGATTTTCTCATTCCAGTCACGGTTAATCAAGGTCTGACGAACGATACGGATTTGATCCATGTACTGCTTGCCTGAATTGTCATGATTGGTATCGATGATGATAAATGGATTTTCCAAGCCCATCTTTTCATACTGATCAATGGTATCC
Organism: Streptococcus sp. 1643; assembly: GCF_006228325.1. NCBI lineage: Bacteria > Bacillati > Bacillota > Bacilli > Lactobacillales > Streptococcaceae > Streptococcus > Streptococcus sp. 1643. The sequence goes on along the minus strand of NZ_CP040231.1, from coordinate 439,206 downwards.
ATCAAATTGTCATAGTAGTAGTTGGGAATATTTTTCCCGTATTCATTCAAGGCACCGCGAAGAATGGCGTGGGATAATGGATTCCCTGTTGTTTCCACCTCTTTTCCGAGGAAAAGGAAACTCTGTTTATTTTGCGCTGCGTAAATCCCGTTAAACATAACATTGAGATTTCCAGATGTTGGATTTTTAAATCCTGTTGAAAAATCTGCCCCACTCGCTACAAAACGGTGCTGTTGATCCTCTACAGAACGAGCTCCAACAGCCATATAAGAAATCAAATCATCCACCAACGGAAGATTTTCAGGATAAAGCATCTCATCCGCTGTTGTCATACCCGTCTCGGTAATCACGCGGTAGTGGAGCTGGCGAACAGCCTTGATCCCATTGATCAGGCTAGGAGCTTCTGTCGCATTTGGTTGATGAATCAAGCCCTTATAGCCATCTCCATTGGTACGAGGTTTAGCTGTATAGACACGCATGACCATAAAAATACGGTCTTTGACCTCTTCTTGCAAAGCAGATAGACGCTTGGCATACTCGAGAACCGCCTCTTCATTATCAGATGAACATGGTCCAATCACCAAGAGAATACGCTGGTCTTCCCCACGGATGATGGCTTCCAATTCCTGATCACGTTGATTTTTTCTCGCAAGAGCCGCTCCCTCTAATTTAGACAAGGCGCGAACTTCTTCAATGTTAATTTTAGGACTTTTAGCTTTAAATACCATGATTCATCTCCTTATAAAGCAAACGGACACCAAGCAAAAAATGATTTTTACCAGGTATCCGCCTGTATCTTATCTCATATTATTGTCTCTTACCATGACAGTTCTTGAATTTCTTACCTGACCCACATGGGCATTGGTCGTTTCGTCCGATTTGGCTCAAGTCCAAATCTTCTGGAAGGCTTGCCTGCTGCGCTGCGATATTACGAGTCGCAGTTGTACTGATATTGTGTTCAGTTTGCGGACGTTCTTGTTCATGGATTTGTGCTTTCATCATCAAGCGGGTCACATCGAATTCAATCGATCCAATCATGTCGTTAAACATGCGGAAACCTTCTGCTTGATATTCTACAACAGGGTTGTTTTGAGCATATCCACGAAGACCAACAGCATTTCGCAACTGGTCAAGAGCATCGATATGGTCTGTCCACTTGTTGTCTACAACACGTAGAATCAAGACTTTTTGGAATTCTTTCACTGCATCTTCGTCACGAAGCTTAGCAACTTGGCTGTCATAGACTTTCAAGGCACGTTGGAAAAGTTCATCTTTGATAGCTTGGTCTGACAGACCTGCAAGGTCTGAACGGCTAATTGAATCTTCTGGAAGCAAGTTATACTTAGCAAAGTTCAAGATTGCTTCCAATTTTTCATCTTCCTTAGAACGTGCATGTGCATCCACGATACGTCCAATGGTACGACGAATCATAGCATGGATTTCTGGTGCCAAGTCACGATCTGCAGTAATGACATCATAACGTTGTGCATAGATGATTTCACGTTGTTCACGCATAACATCATCGTATTGAAGGACTTGTTTACGAGTGTCGTAGTTGTTTCCTTCGACACGTTTTTGAGCTGCTTCAACTTGACGCGTTAACATGCGAGATTCGATGGCTTCATCAGACATGTTGAGTCGTTCAAAGACACCTTTCAAACGTTCTGAACCGAAACGTTTCATCAAATCATCTTCAAGAGACAAGTAGAATTGTGACTCACCTGGGTCTCCTTGACGCCCTGAACGTCCACGAAGCTGATTATCAATACGTCGACTTTCGTGACGCTCTGTACCAATAACGCAAAGACCACCAAGTTCACGAACCCCTTCACCAAGCTTGATGTCGGTACCACGACCGGCCATGTTGGTTGCGATGGTAACGGCACCACGTTGACCAGCGTTCATGATGATTTGCGCTTCTCTATAGTGGTTCTTCGCATTCAAGACTTCGTGAGGAACACCTGCTGCTACCAATTTCTTAGAAAGAAAATCACTCGTTTCAACGGCAACTGTACCTACCAAGACCGGCTGACCTTTTTGGTAACGAGCTTTTACATCTTCAACAACAGCCTTAAATTTCGCATCAAGACTTGCATAGAGAAGGTCTGAGTGGTCGATACGTTGAATTGGACGGTTGGTTGGGATTGGAATAACACGAATGTTGTAAATTTCGCGGAATTCTTCTTCTTCTGTTTTACCAGTACCTGTCATCCCTGCCAATTTCTTATACATACGGAAGAGGTTTTGGTAGGTAATAGAAGCTGAAGTCTTTGTCTCGTCTTGGATTGGTACACCTTCTTTTGCTTCAATCGCTTGGTGCAAACCATCAGAGTAACGACGACCTTCCATGGTACGACCTGTAAATTGGTCGACGATCAAGATTTCCTGCTCTTCACTAACCACATAGTCGATATCGAGAATCATGATATAGTTGGCACGGAGGGCATTGTCGATAAAGTGAGTAAGAGCTACATTTTCAATGTCGTAGAGATTTTCTAGTTTGAAGTAGCTTTCAGCCTTGTCAATACCAGAATCTGACAAACCGATCGTCTTAGACTGAACGTCAATGATATAGTCGTCCTTGTCCAAAGATTTCACGAAGTGGTCCGCCATATGGTAGAGTTGGCTTGTTTCAACTGCATTGGCACCTGAAACGATCAATGGTGTACGAGCTTCGTCGATCAAAATTGAGTCAACCTCATCGACCAAGGCATAATTGAGTGGACGTTGCACCATGTTTTCTGCACGAACGACCATGTTATCACGCAAGTAGTCGAAACCAATCTCTGAGTTGGTTGAGTAGGTAATATCACAAAGGTAAGCCTCTTTTTTCTCCATTGGAGATTTAGCTGCCAAGTTGATCCCTACTGACAAACCGAGCCATGAGTACAACTCACCCATTTCAGTCGCGTCACGTTCTGTTAGGTATTCATTGACTGTAACTACGTGAACCCCTTTACCTGCAAGGGCATTGAGGTACACTGGCATAGTCGCTGTCAAGGTCTTCCCTTCACCGGTACGCATCTCTGGAACGTCACCATGGTGAAGAACAATCCCACCCATGACCTGAACCTTATAAGGGAAAAGCCCAAGGACACGTTTTGCAGCTTCACGAACTACCGCAAAAGCCTCATAGAGCAATGAATCAAGTGATTCACCCTTGTTGTATCGTTCTTTAAATTCGTCAGTTTTTGCTTTTAGTTCTTCGTCTGACATTGCAGCCATTTGGCTCTCATAGTTAAGAACCTTATCAGCCATCTTTTCCAGACGACGAAGTTCTCCTTTATCATTTTCAATAATCGTTTTTAAAATATTAGCCATGATTTTCCTTACTTTTTATTCTGAATATTTTAGAATGTTCTTTTAATTTTAGCATATTTACCATTATTTTTCAAGAAAGAATCCTTAATTTACAACGGAAAAGGCCAGCTGAAATTCAGCTTTTTTTGCATAAATCTTCTGCGGCTCTTTTTTTGTTTTTTGTTCGAGATGCATGCTTGATGATCCAAGCACAACTTGGACTTAGCTCCTCCTTTTGCCAAGTTTGAAGAATCCTTTCAAACTTATCAGGATCTTCCTTGTACAAATCATTTAGATTATTGGCTACACTTTTTTGAATAGACTTATCTCTATCATCCTTTAGATTGGTCAAAATAGTGGTGAAATCCTCAAGATAATCCAATACCACGGTTTGTCTCTTAGCCCAAGGCAGACGGATACGCATGCACTCGCTGGCAAGTCTACGAACGCGCAAGTTTTCATCCTGACTCCATTCTAACAGCAAAGTCATTGTAGCCTTAGGATAGCGAGCCAGCAAAGGTCTCATAGAAAATTCTCCAGTAAATCGCTTGGTTAGTTCCTTACTAAAGGCCGCGCTCAATTCAAATTCCTTATCCCCATATAGCTCTACATATTTTCCGATTGGCCAAAGCCAATATCCTTCTGAGAACATACCTAAACCACCCTCTAACTCGGGACCCAAAATTTTCTCAAAAACCTTGAGAGAGTCCTGATAAGATAGGGGAAGACAATCTTTGATACTTTTAGCCAAGAGTTCTTGACGCTGGCTAAACTCCAACTCTTCCAAGTCTTTTTCTAACAACAACCTAAACTTTCGCTCATCAAATGCAGGGGACGCTTCTTTCAACCGTCGACTCAAATCCCTAGCATAAGCCAAGTCATAATAATCTTTTACTTTTTTAGCCATTTTCAAATCCCTTAATCTTCTTTTTACGGGACTTATTATATCATACAGACAGCCCGTCAACAAAATTATTTTCATATCTCCAACTATTTTAACAAGAAAGAAAAAAGGACTAGAAGCTAGTCTAGTCCTTCATTTTTTAATGTTTAATTTCCCAAGAATATAGGCAATATCCCAAAATACCAAAAGAGATTGATCCAGAAGGCCAAGCAAAAGATGATGCCAAAGATGAGAAGACTGATTTTTTTAATCAGCACGGAGTATAGGATGGATAAAACTCCAAAAACCACAAAGAGTTTTTTCATAACGAAATAATATACTGAAACTCCTCCTATTTGCCAATCCCAAGGAAGGAAAAACATGAGGAACCAGAGAAGGCAAATCGTAAGAATATATCTCTTGTAGTGCGCTTCAAGAAAGGCTTTTGTTTTCTCCATAGCAAACCTCCATTTGAGTCACTGTCTCTTCCCTTTTATTATACCAAAAAAACCTGGAAAAAGCTTTCCAGGTTCGGGTTTGAAATCACTAGTCCTACTAGAGAAATTCCTTTATTCATAGGCTGATTCACTTTATTGACTTGATGAAGATGTTCCAAAATCGACCTTAGGAACTGTCTTGGCTTCTTCTGTTTCTTTAAAGGTTTCAGCTTCTTTGAAGTTCATCATATTCGCAAAAAGCACGGTTGGAAAACTTCTCAACTTTTGATTGTACTCAGCTGCAACCTTATTATAGTCCTTGCGTGCTACAAAAATACGATTTTCACTGCCTGAAAGTTCGACCATTAGTTGCTCAACATTTTGATTGCTCTTGAGTTCTGGATAATTCTCCGTTAAGGAAATCAAGCGGGAAAGAGCTGAGCTCAACTCTCCCTGAGCCTTTTGGTTTTCTTCCGAAGTTACTGAGCTACTACCGATTTTAGCTCTAGCATCCGCAATCTTGGTAAAGACTTCGGTTTCATGATTCATTTGTCCTTTAACGGACTCCACCAAGTTACCAATCAAGTCCGAACGACGTTGGAGGGCTGTCGAGACATCAGCCTGAGCCTGCTCCACCTTAGTCTGTTCACCAACCAGACCATTATAGGTCGTCACCGCGGAACAACTTCCCAGTACTAGTAGTCCAAAGAAAATCGCTACTATTGAGAGAATTACTTTATTTTGTTTCATATCAAAACCTTAACACTTTCTTTTATCAACTTTTCTGAGAAAATACTCAGACTTTAAATCAATTTCCCAAACTTTGCTTTTATTTTTAATTAAGGAGTGAACTCTTGCAAAGGAGTCACCTTACTGTATGGAAAAATCGGTTTGAGCAATATATGATTACTCACCAGTCATCAGACGAACCGCCACCATCGAAGCCACCGCCGTCCCAGCCTCCAGATGAGTCGGAGCCTGAGTCAGACCAAGAGGAGCCCGAATCAGACCAAGAGGAACCTGAGTCTGATGAGTCACCGCCCCACCAGCCACCGCCAGAACCATCTCCACGTGAACCACGACCACCAAATAGAAATCCGATAATCATCACGATGAAGTAAATGAGAACTCCAAATACGATAACTCCGTCGCTCGAACTGCTTTTTCGATGACGTCTCGAAGAACTACTCTCACCAGCATACCTTTCAAGTTCCCTTAAGCGACTAGAGTTGGTAGTATAGTCGTAACTACTTTTAGAACTTGAAGCAGTCGTACTCGATCCACTATAGAACATGTAGTTGAGATTGTTTGCTATAGAAAGAACTCCATTGCTGTAGTCTCCCTTTTGAAAGTAAGGTCGTGCTGTTTTCAAAAATCTATTGGTCTGATAGTCAGTGATCTTACTGGCCACATTATTACTGGTTTCAATCCGTGATTTTCTATCCTCAACAGCGACCACAATCAAGGCGCCGTTGTTGTCTCCCGAGTAGCCAATCTTCCAAGCTCTAGCTGTTTCGTTGGCGACAGTCTCGATTGTTTCTCCATCTAGGCTTTTCACAACGTAAACGCCCATCTGGAATTTTTCTGATTTTTTACTATTGACATTGTTCAATCCCCGAATCTGACTTATAGTCTCATCCGTTAGATAGTGATCCGGGTCATAGATCCCGTACTCAGGTTTTTCAGGTGCTGTGAATGCTGACAAGAAGAGAAAGACCATCAGCAACCCAAGCAAGCGAACCAACAAACTATGTTTAAATAATCTGCTTTTTTTCATAATATCCTCCCTGATAAAGGAAAATTGATTTAAGGAATTATAGCATTTTGATTTTTACAAAGAAAGTGCATTTTCATTACAAATAGATTACAAAATCTAGGAAAATGATTGAATTTTGATGACAGATTCTCCTCCAATTTGACAGCTTCTTTTATCCCCTCTTAGATAGAAAAAAAGAAGACTATGAAGTCTTCTTTCAATTTATTTTTATAGGAAAACAAGCAAGACTTACTTGCGTTTTCTCGCGATCAGGTGAATCGGTGTTCCCTCAAAAACAAAGGCTTTTCGGATTTGATTTTCGAAGAGTATAAATCAATGCCTTCCCGTTTTAGACTTCCCTAGTTCCCGTCTCAAGCGAAACATTTTTTTGAAAAAGATGTAGTCTAGCCAGTCACTGCCTAGAGATATGACTATCAACAGCAACCAAACACCGCAAACACTCGTATCTGATACATGTTTGAGAACAATAGGGAAAAATAAGAATGAAAAAATTGTCAGATTCAGGCTAAACAGAGCTAAAATAGAAAAATAAATCCAGTAGAAATAGTAGATGATGGAGAAAAACCTACTGTTTCTGTCAGCATTGTCTATCCAATAGAAAAAGCAAACGCAAGGAAATAAGACTATCAATTGGTTAAACGACAGTTTCATTATCGACACCTCTCTTTGACAGCGTTTTCTTCACCTTCATTCTATCAAAAAAATCTGGAAATGTCATTCCAGATTCTACTTTTTTATTTACGTTTTCTTGCAATGAGATGGATCGGTGTTCCCTCAAAGACAAAGGCCTTGCGGATTTGATTTTCCAAGAAACGCAAGTAAGAGAAATGCATGAGTTCTTCTTCATTGACAAAAATGACAAAGGTTGGTGGCTTGGTTGCCACTTGGGTAGCGTAGAAAATCTTGAGGCGTTTTCCTTTGTCTGTCGGTGTTGGGTTGATAGCAATGGCATCCATAATGACATCATTCAAGACAGCTGATGGAATCCGTGTGTTTTGACTCTCGCTAATTTGCTTGATCATCTCAGGCAGTTTATGGAGACGTTGCTTGGTCAAAGCGGATACAAAGACAATCGGTGCATAAGGCAGGTATTGGAACTGCTCACGGATGTCTTCTTCCCAGTTCTTCATGGTATGGTTGTCTTTCTCAAGAGTATCCCACTTGTTGACCACGATGATCATTCCTTTACCCGCTTCGTGGGCAAATCCTGCGATACGCTTATCGTACTCACGAATACCTTCCTCAGCATTGAGGACCATCAAGACCACGTCAGAACGGTCAATAGCACGCATAGCGCGCATGACAGAATATTTCTCCGTATTTTCATAGACTTTACCAGACTTACGCATACCAGCTGTATCAATCATGGTAAATTCTTGTCCATCCGTATCTGTAAAGTGGGTATCAATGGCGTCACGCGTTGTTCCAGCTACTGGACTAGCAATCACGCGGTCTTCTCCCAAAATGGCGTTGATCAAACTTGATTTTCCAACGTTAGGACGACCAATCAAGCTAAATTTAATCACGTCTGGATTTTCTTCTTCGACTTCGTGTGGTAGATTCTCCACAATGGCATCCAGCACATCACCCGTACCGATACCGTGGACAGACGAAATTGGCAACGGTTCGCCCAATCCTAGTGCATAGAAATCAAAGATATCATTTCGCATCTCAGGATTGTCAACCTTATTTACAGCAAGGATAACAGGTTTATGGGTTTTATAGAGTTTACGGGCTACGTACTCATCCGCATCCGTAATTCCTTCTTTCCCAGACACCACAAAGACGATGACATCGGCTTCTTCCATTGCAATTTCTGCCTGGTGCTTGATTTGCTCCATGAATGGAGCATCGACGTCGTCAATCCCTCCAGTATCAATCATACTAAAGGAACGATTGAGCCACTCACCCGTCGCATAGATACGGTCACGTGTCACACCCTCGACATCTTCTACGATTGAGATCCGCTCACCAGCGATTCGATTAAATAGGGTTGATTTCCCAACATTGGGACGTCCCACAATGGCAATAGTTGGTAAGGCCATGTTTTCTCACTTTCTACAATAACTTTTTCTGTTCTAGATTCTTCCGAGTTGAACGAGGTTCGGCTTGACCAAACTGCTCTGCCAAACGTTGACTCCAAGAGGTCGACGCACGCGCACCAGCATAGTCTGCCTGTACTTTGTCATAGTCCAAAATCGCCGCTACTGGCTGTTCTTGGTATTCTTCTTCAAATACCACTTGGTTCAAAGGCAGTCTTGGTTTGACCTCGTGTTGTTGATCTGGCACGCCAAGGGCAATCCCAAAAACAGGGTAGGTATAGTCAGGCAGGTTAAAAAGCGCTGCCACTTCTTCTGACTTGTAACGGACTAAACCGATGATAACACCACCATATCCCAGACTCTCCGCTGCAAGCAAGGTATTTTGACCAGCAAGCGCAGCGTCCACAGACGTGATAAGGAGACCTTCCACTCCTTGAGGTTGAAAAGTGTCCGTATGAAGGCTTGCTCCCTTTTCAGCTCGATTCAAGTCACCAACAAAGAGCAAAAAGGCTGCTGACTGGCGAATGGCTTCCTGGGGAACCAGTTCATAAAGAGCATCTTTCTTCTCTTGACTGCGCACAAGAATCACAGAGTAGGATTGGAAATTTTTCCAAGACGACGCCATTTGTCCAGCAGTCAAAATCTCTTCCAAGTCTGCCTGAGGAATCTCTTGCTCCTTAAAGCGACGAACTGAAGTATGAGCTTTCATCAGTTTAATGGTTTCTGTCATCGGCGATTTTCTCCTTCTAGTCTTGTCTCCTCAGCCAAATAACGGATTCGTTCCATAACCCGTCTAGCTTCCCAAGTCTCATCATTTCCATTCTTTCCTTTGGCAAAATGTTTTTCCAAATCTTGGAAATTAAAGTTGGAAGTAAAGAAGGTTGGCAAATCTTCCTGCATGCGGTACTGAAGAATGACTTGGAGAATCTCATCACGCACCCAAGGAGTCGACTGCTCTGCACCAATATCATCCAAGACCAGAACTTCTGCTAACTTGATGTCATCCACCAAGGTCTTCACAGAGCCTTCACCGATGGCATTTTTCACATCAATGACAAAACTTGGATAATGGAGAATAGTTGTTGATGCCCCACGTTTTTCAGATAGGTCATGAGCTAAGGCTGCCATCATGAAACTCTTTCCAACACCAAAATCTCCGTAAAGATAGAGGCCTTTTCGGATACTTGGGTAAAGGTCAACAAAGGAATAGAGTCTCTCAAAAATCGGCAAGCGTCCTAGATCATCCAGGTCAATCTGAGCCAATTTCGCTTTCTTGAGACTGGCTGGTAGATTGATCAACTTAAGACGATTCTTAATTGCAGCCTCTTTTTCTGCTGCGATTAGTTCTGGTGTTTCTTCATAAGACACATCCGCATAGCCGTGATTCATAACCAAGATAGGCTTGTAGCCACGCGCTATATAGTCCGCATCCCCACGAAGAAACTTATCCCGTTCTGTGATATATTGGTTGAACTTGGAGATGCTACGATTCAACTCCTCTGGACTGAGGGATTCTTTCTGGATAAAAGCCGCTACATCGGGGTCCTTCATGATCTGCTGGACCAAGTCCTGATACTGAAAACGACTTGTCTGACGTTTGATTACATCACCAACGCTTTCCATCTAGTCTCCTCCTTCTTCTAATCGGGCTAACATTTCTTGTTTTTTACGTTCTAGTTCCAGACGAGTTTCCTCACTGGTTTGATTCTTGTATTCGGGATTGCTCCACTTGGGAACATTTGTCTTAGTCGAGCTAGTTTTCGATTTTTGGTCTTCTTGGCCTTTTTGCTGACGTTCTCGAATCCGAAGCACAGCTTCTTCTGCTGTTCGAATTTTTTGATAAGCATAGTCATTTGCGACCTTCATGGCATATTTTTCATTGACATTAGCCGAATCAACCTTGTTAAAGGTTAGAAGCAAGACGATATTGATGACTTCGTCCAACAAGCCTAAAGACGCCATCTGGTGAAGGAGTTCTCTTTCACTTTGGGTGATGTTTCCCTTACGTGTTTGCTTGATTTCGGCTAAAAATTCTAGAGGAGTTTTATTTTTGGCTTCCCTGATAATGGTCATTTCTTTGGAGCTAAAGTCAGAAGATGCTGGTTTTTGTGCTATCTTTTCACGCATGCGTTTGACTGAAATAACCTGAGCCACCGCTGTCGCCTTAGCTAATTGATAGGTTTCAAACCAGGTCCATTTTTTTTCGTCTGCGATGGCAAACAATTCCAAAACATCTGCCTGCTCGTCTTCAAAACGCAAGCCATCTCGAGCCATCAGCCGCTGGAAATGTTCCAAATCAAAATCGTTTTTTAACTTGCTTTTAGACTCGCTTGGTGTCACTTCTTCAGTCAGGGTTGGAAATACTTGACTCAAAGAAACAGAGAAAGCTTCCCCCTCACTTGGAGCCTGCTTCATAGCAGAAACAGCTGTATCCCCAATCTTTTTCTCCAATAATCTACTATAGACAGAATGACTTAAAAAATCCTGACTGGAGAGGGGAGAATGAAGCTGCAATTCATAAGTTTCCCCCTTTTGATAAAGGGTCAATAAATCCAAAGCAGATAAGATTTTAAAGGATTGGAGCAAGGTCGGCATGCCAAAGTTTAAGTGGTTGAGGATGTGGGAAAAGAGGTGTTCCTTTTGTCCACCATCCCAAAAGGTAATGGCATATAGATAGAGGCTCAGTGCCTCCTGACCGATAATCGGGAGGTAGCACTGCACCAGAGAAGAGGTATCTTGCGACACCCGATTATTCTTTAGAAAAGAAAAACGGTCATTTGGCTTCATTTATTTTTCCTTTTTCTTTTTTGAGGACTGGGTGATTTGCTGGAGCAGACTCTCCAACTCACTCACATCCTTAAAGCTACGGTAAACACTGGCAAAACGAACATAGGTAATCTCATCAAGCTCTGCCAATTCTTCCATGACTAAAGACCCAATGTATTCGCTTTGGATCTCATTCTCACTGCGACTACGGAGTTTTTGCTCGATGCGATTGACCACCATGCCGATTTCATCACTCGAAACAGGGCGTTTCTGGGCTGAGCGAATAATCCCATTAAAGATTTTATCTCTCGAAAACTGCTCTCGTGTACCGTCTTTTTTGACGACAACCAGCGTTCTTTCTTCTACTCGTTCATAGGTTGTAAAACGATGCTGACACTCGTCGCACTCACGTCTTCGACGGATGGTATTTCCTTCTTCGGCTTGTCGACTATCAACAACACTAGACTTGGTAGCCCCACATTTTGGACAACGCATGCATTTCCCTCCTTGTCGTTTTCTTTTCATTATACCATTTTTTGAGCAATTCCCAAAACAATTCTTATTTTTACTTGACAAGTTTTTTGTTTTATTGTATTATTTAATTAGAACAAAGAAGACAAAGAAAGGAGACTATGATGTCCTGGTCATTTGATAATACAAAACCGATTTATTTACAGATTATGGAAAAAATCAAATTACAGATTGTTTCCCATGAACTGGAACCTAACCAACAGCTCCCAACCGTGAGAGATTTGGCGAGTGAGGCTGGGGTCAATCCCAATACCATTCAGCGCGCCTTGTCTGACCTCGAACGTGAAGGATTTGTATACAGCAAGCGGACAACTGGTCGATTTGTCACCGAGGATTTAGACCTCATCCTTCAGTCCCGCAAACAACTTTCCGAGGAGCAACTGCAACAATTCGTCTCTTGCATGCTTCAATTTGGCTACAAAAAAGAAGAACTGCCAAATGTATTAAGCGACTATATTAAAGGAGTTTAAGACTATGACACTACTAGCACTTGAAAATGTAACAAAATCATATGGAGCAACCGCGGCACTTGACAATATCTCACTAGAAATCTCAGCCGGAAAGATTGTCGGGCTCCTTGGACCAAACGGATCCGGGAAAACAACCCTAATCAAACTAATCAATGGCCTCCTTCAACCAAATAAAGGACGTGTCCTCATTAACGGACAGGATCCAAGTCCTGCTACCAAAGCGATCGTTTCCTATCTGCCAGACACAACCTACCTCAATGAAGAGATGAAGGTTAAGGATGCTCTAACCTATTTTAAAACCTTCTATCAGGATTTCAATCTCGAAAGAGCCCAACACCTTTTAGCCGATCTCGGTATTGATGAAAACAGTCGCCTCAAGAAACTATCAAAAGGAAACAAGGAAAAGGTCCAACTCATCTTGGTTATGAGCCGTGAAGCCCGCCTCTACGTTCTGGACGAACCAATCGGAGGCGTGGATCCGGCGGCCCGTGATTATATCCTCAATACCATCATCAATAACTACTCACCAACTTCTACGGTGCTGATTTCAACCCACTTGATTTCAGATATTGAGCCAATCTTGGATGAGATCATCTTCCTCAAAGACGGGAAAGTCGTCCGCCAAGGAAATGTTGATGATATTCGTTACGAGTCAGGTGAATCAATTGACCAGCTCTTCCGCCAGGAATTTAAAGCCTAAGCAAAGGAGATTATTATGTTTTGGAATCTAGTTCGTTATGAATTTAAAAATGTCAATAAATGGTATCTGGCACTATACGGTGCTGTACTTGCAATTTCAGTTTTGATTGGAGCTTTTATTAGCAGTCTTAGCCAGAGTTACAATCCTAACAATGCTGCTTATTTCATCTTCTTTTTAGTACTAGTTTTTGGAGGACTCAGCGTCACTCTTTGGATTGCAACAATCTTTTTAATCATCCGAAGATTCAAGGGTAGTGTTTATGACCGCCAAGGGTATTTAACCCTGACCTTGCCTGTCTCTGAGCACCAAATCATCATCGCAAAACTTTTAGGTGGTCTTGTCTGGTCTATCTTAAGTTATATTGTTTTTATCTTGAGTATATTGATTATCTTCTTCTTAACACCTATAGAAAAAGACTTCACTGCCCTCTATAACTTCATTTCCCCTTATCTCAGCTACGGCTGGCTGTATGCCCTATCACTGTTTGTCGGTTCAATCGCATGGATTTTATCCATTTACCTCTCCATTTCTATCGGGCAACTCTTTAACGAGTATCGAACAGCCATGGGAATTCTAGCCTATATCGTCATTGCCATCGTCATTGGTTATGTTTCTCTCTTCTTCAGAATTGAAAATGACTTTAACGTGATGGCTGGTACAGAAATCTTGCGCGATCTCTTTTTATCGGCTATCTACTATCTCGGAACCTACTATATCTTGAAAAACAAGGTTAATTTGCAATAAAAAATGCCCAGCTAGAAAGCTGGGTTTTTCTTTAACTCAATATCAAACTGGCTACGATGGGGCTGACAAAGACGTAGAGAATACCAGTGACACCGATAGCCAAGCCACCCATGGCTCCTGCTACCGATCCGTATCGAAAGGCGGTTCCCGTTCCGACAGCATGACCTGTTCCTCCAAGAGAAAGTCCCACAGCCACTGGGTCATCGATCTTCAACCATTTCAAAAGGGTTGGTCCGATTACACTAGTTAGAATCCCAGTTGCCACTACGACGACCAAGGTTACAGTTGTTAATCCTTGCAATTTTTCTGTGATTCCCACTGCCATGGCGGTTGTCACTGACTTGGGAAAGAGAGAAATGGCTAGGAAAAAGTCCATGCCAAATATTTTCGCTACTATGGCAGTGAAACAAGTATTGACAACTACTGCTAACAGACTACCAAAGAGAATACTCCGAGCATGATGCTTCATCAGGTGAAAACTCTTATAAAGCGGAATCCCTAAAGCCACGGTCGATGGGACAATCAAGTTGTTCAGATAAACCCCACCTTGGTAATAATCTTGATAAGAAATACCCGTCGCCTTAAGGAAAATAATGATAAAAATGGCTGACAAAAGCAGGGGCGTTGTCAATGGATGGGGAAAACGTCTGTAAATCAGCATTCCTACTAGATAGGCTAGGATAGATAATGCAATCCCAAATAGAGGATTGGAAACAAATTCGCTCATTTGGCATCTCCTTTCTCATAATCTCCCTCAAATCGTCTCTTGATAAACTGAACCACTAGAGCGATGAGGATAATATTGATGACAGCCGCAAAAAAGACAATCAAGACGATAGGCAAAAGATAAGGAGCAATCACATCAAACTTTTCCATGATACCCACTGCTGGTGGCAAAAAGAGAATGGTCATATTGGCCAGCAAGAAATTCCCGACCATATTGACATGTCTGGTTCTCAGCCACTTGAACTGTAAGGCTAGAAAGAGAATAATCAAGCCGATAATACTGCCTGGGATGGGCAGATGAAAGAAACTAGAAATTCCCTCTCCGATAAGAGAAATCACAAAGAGAATCATTAATTGAACATATAATTTCATCCTAAACTCCACGAAATAGACTTCTTGCATACCAGTTTACTCTTTTTTCAGAAAATTTCAAGGAAATATTGAAATTCTTCTCTCTTGCAAGGATTAGTTAAAAGTAGTATAATCATTGCATGCGCAATCATCTTGTATTGTAGAGACAATCAGTAATGACTTTGTGACTTTACTTTGAAAAGAAAGGAGAAAGCAATGACCTATTTGGAAAAGTGGTTTGACTACAACCGCCGTCAAAAGGAAATGGAAGCCTTGTTGGAAGAAACTATTGCCCAGCAGAGCGAACAAAGGTTGACCTTGAAAGAGTTTTACCTACTCTACTATCTGGACCTAGCCGATGAAAAATCTTTACGACAGATTGACCTGCCCGATAAACTCCATCTCAGTCCGAGCGCTGTTTCTCGAATGGTGGCTCGCCTGGAAGAGAAAAACTGTGGTTTGCTTAGTCGCAGATGTTGCGATCAGGATAGACGGGCTAGCTTTATCTGCCTGACTGACGAGGGACAGACAACCTTAGCTTACCTGCAAAAGGCTGTCGAAGAAAGACTGGAGACGAGTCTTGATTTCATTTCATAATCAGATTTTTTAAAAAAGTTGCGTGCGCAATCATTTTTCTTGACATTCCTCTTTTCAAGGAGTACAATAAAGTCAAGATCGAACAAAGGAGTTTTATATGATCGAAATTACTTATCTAGACGCCAGCAAGCAAGAGAGGACCATGACTTTCGAGTCTTACCAAGACTTTGAACGTTCTCAACATGCCTGCCTCATCGGCGTCGCAGACTACTACCCTGTCCAAAAATTAACTTACAACGGTCATGATTTGGACTACCATGGGACTTATGGAGATGTCTTCTTCTATCTCATGAAACAAGATTTAAGCCAATATAACTAAAAAAGGAGAAATACAATGGCAAAAGCAATTACAGATGCAACATTCGAACAAGAAACAAAAGACGGTTTGGTCTTGGTAGACTTCTGGGCAACTTGGTGTGGTCCATGTCGTATGCAAGGTCCAATCTTGGATAAATTGTCTGAAGAACTTTCAGAAGATGTCTTGAAAATTGTTAAAATGGATGTTGATGAAAATCCAAACACAGCTCGTGCCTTTGGAATCATGTCTATCCCAACCCTTCTCTTCAAAAAAGACGGCCAAGTGGTGAAACAAGTTGCAGGTGTTCATACTGCAGAACAAATCAAGGCCATCGTTGCTGAATTGAGCTAATCACGAAACACTCCCATTCCAAAAGGGAGTGCTTTTTTGTTTGCATAGAAAAAGCCCTGTTCCTCAAACTGAGAACAGGACTCTTTTTTCGTTTCTTATTCTTCTGTTCCAAGGAAGTTTTTCGCAACAAGAGCTGCAAGAACACCACCAACGATTGGAGCAAGGATGAAAATCCATACTTGTTGAAGGGCTGCGCCACCTACCAAGACAGCAGGTGCCAAGCTACGAGCTGGGTTTACTGAAAGGCCAGTAATGTTCAATCCCACAAGGATCATCGCCATCAATGACAAGCCGATTACCAAACCAGCGATTGCGCCATTTCCTTTGCTTGCTGATGTTACAGTCATGATAACCAAGACAAACAAGAAAGTTGCGATAACTTCAAACAAGAAACCTCCAAAGACAGTGACACCGTTTGCCAAGGCGTTTTCACCAAGGCTAGCAGTTGACATGCCTGAGTTAGACAAGAGGAAGAATACTGCAGCTGACGCAAGGAAAGCTCCAACTACTTGTCCAAGGATGTAGTTTACAAGTTCTGAAGATGACAAACGTTTGTTTACAAACATAGCGATCGAAACCGCTGGGTTCAAGTGAGCACCTGAAACAGTTCCGATTGAGAAAGCTGCAACCACAATTGCTAAACCAAAGGCAAAAGCAATTCCAAGGTGTCCAAGGCCATTAAGACCATTTCCAAAAACAACAGCTCCTGTTCCAATGAACACAAGCATAAATGTACCGATTAATTCAGCAACAAATTTTTTCATGATAAGTCTCCTTTTTTCAAACTATGTATTAGTCTATCAAAAGAAGGAAAGGGTTTCAAGAAAATTGACTGGAAAGTTCTTTGAAAATCATAAAACGACTCGCTTATCCTTAGTACTGAAAGGATTGAATGGCTTCTTTCAAGGCATCTTGTAAACTATTTTTCTGGTCAAGTTGGATATAGACTTCCAATAGACAGGATCTGAAGTTGGAAAATTTATGGAAATCATTTACTTCTTTCAAGGGAAATTCGACTGTTTGCAGCCAAGCAGTGAGGAGAGAAGGTTCGATTTTCCCTCGTAAGATTGGTTCATAAAACGCTCTGGCTAACCGCCAATCTTCATCATTTGTAAAACGAATCTCAACACGTTTAAAGATTTTCCCAATGATTTCAAATGCTTCGGCTATATCTGACTTTGGAAAGCTAGGGTGGCATATAACTTCCGTCAAGAGATCAGCTCCATGCGCAAAAGCGTGAACCCAACCATACTGACTTGAAAAACCTGTCGTATCCTTTTCTTTTTTTAGGTAATACAAACCTTGAGACAGCATAGCATTTCTTATATCAGCTTTTAAACCTTTATAGAAAAGAGAGTGCTCGTTACCATCTGCAGACAAAAGATTGGCATAAATAAGCGCCCTAAAAGAACGTTTAAGAGCCGAAACTCCTCTACTATCAATCTCTTTGTATAGACCTTCATCAGAGGAGACCTCTTCTGAGATAAACTGAAACTGCTCAAGGGAAAACAACTCTTCTTGAATCCCTCTAGCCAAACTCGTAAAAACAAGTTCGTCTCGAATTTCTGGAGAGGGATCTCCCAAATGCTCGATCAACCACTGAATTTCTTCTCGGCTATAGCTTGGTTTTTCTTCTGTCACTTTTCTTTGTAATTTTTTACGCATCTCAAGTACCTCTACATTTCTAGCAACTGTTCAAAAAACCAGCCCAAGATAACTTTCTGTCTTATTCTCTTTTAGATGGACGTTTTCCTGCTGCAATCGCATCTGCTTCTGTCATCTCAACAACGTTAGCTTTATTCGTTTTTGAAGGCATTCTATCCTTACTATACCAATAAACTTTTGATTTCCCATGGTCTGCAACATAGACAATTCTATCTTGCTGTTGAGCTTTGGTTTCAGCTTCACGCGCAGCTCTTTTTTCTTCTTCTTTTTGAGAAATTAACGACTCAACTGCACCTATTCTATCAAGCAACTCTGTCTTTTTATCATTATTTTCAATCTGATTAACTGTTTCTTTAGCAGACTTCACTTGACTCGCATCTTGACTGTCTTCCAATTGTTTGACTAAGGTTTCACCTTTTTCTTGCAACTCCTTTGCAGCTTTTTCTTTGGCAATTCTCTCTTCTTCTGCTTTTTCTTTAGCTTTTTTCTCTTCTTCGATTCGTTTTGCTTCCTCTATACTAGATGAAGTATCCGTGGTTGAAGCTGTCGAAGTAGTAGATGTCGCAGTCTGCATAGTTTCTGATTGAGAGGATGAAATTTTCTTTGTGACTGTTGGAGTTTGAAGAGCAACTGCAACAAAACTGACAATGAAAATCCCGATCATTAGATTTCTTTTTCGAATATCTGGTGCTTTCTTTACAAAATACCAAATACCAACTCCGCTCAAAACAAGATAGAGAGTAGGTAGAGCAATCAACAAAATGATTCCCAACAAAACTAGACCAATTTTGATAAAATGCATTCTTTGGGGATCTTGCTCTAGCCATTCTTTGATTCTATTCATATTATTCTCCTAAAATTTGCCCATTTCCCTACTCTCCCAACTGGGCACTGTAGGTCATAATCTGGTCAACTGTGTCAGACAGGAATTGGATGGTATCACGGAGTGGTTTGTCTGTTGAGATATCCGCTCCGATAATCATGGCTGATTCAAGTGGTGTCTTGCTACCACCTGACTTAAGAAGATTGAGCCAATCTTCAGCTCCAGTTTCTGAATGTTTCAAATGAAGGTAACCCGCAGTCGAGATAACAAGACCAGCAGAGTAAGTGTAACTATACAAGCCCATGTAGTAGTGGGCTTGTCGCATCCAAGTCAAGGCCGCATCGTCGTCAATTTCAATAGCATCTCCCCAGAAATCTGTCAAAACTTCCTTCATAATGCTGTTGAGCTTGCTTGCTCCAAAGGTTTCTCCCTCTTCAATCAATGTATAAACCTTACGCTGGAAGGCTGCTTCCAAGAGGTGAGTAATGAAGTTATGGAAGTAGGTATCTGTCAAGCGGTGAGCAAGGGCAAATCGTTTTTGACGTGGGTCATCAGACTGGTGCTCCAAATAATCACTTAAAAGCAATTCATTGAAGGTTGATGGAGCTTCGACATAGTAGGTCGACATGTGGGCGTTGAAATAGCTCTGGTGGTTGTCTGAAAAGATAAATTGACCAGAATGCCCGATTTCATGAATCAAGGTATAGACATCGCTCAAACGGCCTGTCCAGCTCATGAAGACATAAGGGTGCACGCGATATGGATCCGCCGCATAACCGCCAGAATCCTTGCCACTATTGGCAGCGAAGTCCACCCAACGTTCTTCTTGATAGCGAGCAACTTCCTGACAATATTCTTGTCCCAAAGGTTCTACTGAATTCATGACCAAATCATAGGCATCATCAATAGTCACTTCAGGATTAAGGGCGCTGTCCAAGTCCAATTTCCAGTCTGCAAAAGTCATCTTTTCAAGACCATTGACCTTGGCAACATGCTTGAGGTATCTCTGAGCGACTGGCGCAAAATCCTTCATGATAAGGTCAATCTGGCGGTCAAACATGGCACGATCTACTTCCTGCTCAGCTAGGAGATAATCAAAGACTGAGTCGTAGCCCTTCATATCTGCCAAGAGTTTTTCAGACTTGACTTGGGCTAAATAGGCTGCTGCTGCCGTATTTTGGTGCTTACGAAGTCCCTCTGAGAAGGAACGGAAGGATTTCTCACGAACCTCAGCGTCCTCGTGGTTTTGGTAGAAATTCTCATAAGTCACAAAGCTGTTTTTGTAGGTCTTACCATGGGCTTCAAAGTCAGCCATTTCGAAATCCCCAGCTCGCATCTTAGTATAGATGTCCTGTGGACTATAGAAAACTTCACCGAGATTGGTCAAGACCTTCTCAACATCTGCCCCGAGATAGTGGGCTTTTTTGATTTTAGCTTGACGAATGGCAGCTGTCAAATGTGGCAATTCACCCAAACGGTCCAAGACTTCCTCATCTGCAGCGACTAAGGCATCGTCAAAGAAGGTCAAGGCTACACTGGCATCTGTTTCAAATTCCATCCCAGCTTGGGCGATATTAGCGAACTCTTCATTGCTATAGTCTGTCGTCTGAGGCATAAAGGCATAATTGCCGATATGGCTCATCTGGATATAGATTTGTTCCAATTCTGCAAAGGCCTTTTCAAAATCCTCAAAAGTGTGAAGATTGCCCTTGTAGTCACGGCTAAATTGGTTAATATCTTCGCGAGCTTTCTCGATTGCACGCAAGAAATCCTCACGGTCTTGGTATAGGGCAGTTAAATCCCAAAGTTCCTTCTCTTGGAATTCTGAACGGTTTTTTTGTTCCATTTTCTTCCTCTTATTTCTCTAATTCTAATAAAACACTAAGAGCTGATAAAGCATAAAGTGGTGCTGTTTCTGCTCGCAAGATGCGAGGTCCTAGGCCTGCCAAGACGGCTCCTTTAGATTCAAAACTTTCAATTTCTGCAGGTGAGAGACCGCCTTCTGGGCCAAAGATAAAGAGCAATTTGGCTCCTTTTTCAAGACCAGTGACTGCTTGTAAGAGCGCAGCGGCTTCTCCCTCTTTTGCTGATTCTTCATAGGCCACTACAATAGAGTCAAACTGGTCCAGCTGGGCTAGAAAATCTGCTTTTTTCTCAAAAAGCTGAATACTTGGAACGATATTACGTTTACTTTGTTCTGCTGCTCCAAGGGCGATTTTTTCTAGTTTTTCAACCTTTTTGCCCAATTTCTTACCATCCCACTTGGCAACGGACCAGTCTGCAGGAAAGGCCCAGATTTGACTGGCTCCCAGTTCCGTCACTTTTTGAGTGATGAACTCTAGCTTGTCTCCCTTGGGAAATCCAGATGCAATGGTCACTTGGACTGGCAGTTCTACATTGTCAGCTAATTCTTCGAGCAATTCAAACTGACGGGCTTCCACATTTAGCACGCGCGCCAAACGCTTAATGCCATCCTCAAAGACCAAAATAACCTCATCATCTTCTTTCAAGCGCATGACCTGAAACATGTGCTTGCTGGTTTCCTTGTCCTCGATGGTGACTGGCGAGGTAGCATTACCCTTGACAAAATACTGCTGCATGCTAGCCTCCAATCACACCTGAAATATCCTTGGTCTTCTTAAAGACGCAGGCATTCCATTCCCCTTGAATCATGTGGGTTTCAAGGAAAAATCCAGCCGACTCAGCCGATTCGCGCACCATGTCCCACTTGTCCTTGATAATGCCACTCATGATGAGATAGCCTTCGTCCTTGACCAAGCGATAAGCATCATCCGTCAGATGAATGAGAATATCCGCCAAGATATTAGCTACGATGACATCTGCCTCGATCTCTACCCCCTTGAGCAAATCACCTGCCGCTACATGGATATTTTCCATGCCAGGGTTGAGCTCAATATTTTCCTGAGCCACACGAACCGCTACATCATCCAGGTCGTAGGCGAAGATTTCCTTGGCACCTAGAAGTGAGCTAGCAATGGAAAGTACTCCTGAACCAGAACCCACATCTAGCACCGTTTCGCCACCACGAAGGACCTGCTCCAAGGCAAAGAGGCTCATCTTGGTCGTTGGATGGGTTCCAGTCCCAAAGGCCATACCAGGATCCAGCTTGATAATCTTTTCTCCCGCAGTCGCCTCATAGTCCGTCCAAGACGGCACGATGGTCAAGTCATGAGTAATGCGAGCTGGTTCATAATATTTCTTCCAGTTGTCTGCCCAGTCTTCCTCAGCCAAGTCAGTCGTGCCCATCTTGACCTCTCCTAGATCCATAAAGTCTGTCAATTCTGCCAGGCGAGCCTGCAAGTCTGCCTCAACCACTGCCACATCAACCGTATCTGGATAGTAGGCTGTCACTATGATTTCTTCTTGTTGCTCAACCTCTGGGAAAATCTCACCAAAACGGTCGACATTCCCCACATAGTCCATACTGTCTTCAATCGCAACACCTTGCGCTCCCAGCTCAATCAAGAGATTAGAGACCAGCTCCTCTCCCTCACGCTTCACTGTAACTTTTAACTCTTGCCATGTTTCCATCATTAAGATACCAAGCCCGTAAAACACAAAGCCAAAATAGGAAACTCTCTGAAGACGCTTGTGTCTAAGAGAAGTTTATCTTTTTGGCACAGTGTTTAGGGCGGGTTCAGTTTAGAAATGTAACCGAACCATCCTTTCTATTTGTCAATCAATTTTTTCATGTAAACCATATCCATACCTTCTTTTTCAGGCTCGATATGGGTTTGACGGTAGCCATTTTTCTCATAAAAGGCGACCATGCCCGCATCCTGTAATACCGTACACAAATCCCACTGTTTAATCGTTGGAAATTCCTTTTCCAGTAATCTCAATCCCCCAGAACCATAACCTTTTCCTTGATACTGGGGCAAAATCGCTGCCGTTCCCAACCAAGCCTCCGTCAATTCCTCATTGGTCTGAACTCGTAAAAATCCGATATTTTCGTCCTTTTCTTTCACAAAGTAGTAATAGCTATTGGGACGCTCAACCAATTTCCACTTGATTCGTTCACGATTCTCTAGGTAGGGATCATACTCATCTTGATATTTCTCATAGACAGCCTTAAAGCTAGCTCTTTGAATTGCAATTACGGTTTCTAAATCCTCTGCTCCTGCTCGGATAATCTGAATCATACTAATACCTCCAAATTCACTCTCTCAACTCGCTTCCTACGCTCTTCCACACGCTGTTTTACTGACCCTTAAATTCCTCAATCACATCTGTATAGTGTTCTTTCATTGCGCTATGAATCTGCTGTTTAAAAATACCAAACGTAAGATAATAAACAAATAGAACAATTCCTGCAAGCAGTATCAAAAATAAAAAATATACTGAAAATGAAAGTGGTTGAGTATTCTCAACTTGTAAAGACAGAACATACAGTAACCCCCAGATAACAGCCATAGAAATTCCTGCTACTTTAATGCCACCTTCCCTTTGTTTTTTTAACTTTAAATATTCCATATAGATGAATGTAGCTTCTTCTCTAGAATATTGTCCAGTTTTTAGTTTGCGTTTAACTTCCTTGTTTAACGTCGTTGTTGCAATTGCAAAAATCATTTTACTTCCTCCAAATATTCCCTCAATCTTCCTTGCAACTGAGGTACTGCCTGTTTAGAATTTAGAAATTCCTCAATGCTCATCAGTTTATAGCCTTGTCCTTCATCACCAAAGACGATACTATCAAACTGTTCCTGCCTTAACTTGCCAACTAGAAAGACGGATTCTTTTCCCTCAAAAAGCATACTTGGGTAAACCTTACTCCAAAGCAGACAATCCTCAGTCAGATGAATTCCTAGTTCTTCGTAAACTTCACGCGCCGCGCACTCAAAAGGACTTTCATTCCCCTCACGGCCACCACCTGGTAACTCCCACATATTGGGCCAAGGAATGCTGGGCTTGTCATCGCGTAAGATAGTTAAAATCCTATCCTCACAAAAGAGGGCAATTTTGCAACCTGTGAAATCAGAAATTTCTATTTCCATATCAAACTCCTTCGGATAATTCTTTCTCCAACTCTGCTAACCAGCTTTCATAATAACGTTTCTCATCCCGCACCAAACGGCTGGTCACCTTGTTTTTTCTAGCAATTTTTATAGCCTTGTCAGTCTGTTCCATATCTTTCTTTACCAGAAATTGATACCAGGCTTGCATTATCTGCGTATCTGTCATTTTTAGAGACAAAAAGGATTTAACGCTTCGAATACTTGCATATTGCTCCGCTTTCTCATGATCTCCTTCAAGCAAGGCAATTTGAAGAAGGTATAATTGAGAAAGAGTTTTAGACATTGGATTATCAGTTCTATCTAATAAAGACTGAAAGTGTTTTTTGGCAGTCTCTATCTGACTATCGAATATGAAAACTAGTCCCTGAAAAATCTGAATGCTTTCTGCAAAACTCCCTTTCGCATCCTCAGCAACAGGCATGATAAAGTCTTTCAAATCATATTCTTGAGGAGCTAGCAAGGTCTGGGCAGAATGCCTCAACACCGAGTAGGCGTATTTGGTATTTTCAGGCTGTTGTAGCAATTCCCAAATTTTCGCTCCATCGGTAATCCCAACTGGCTTTGCATTGATGAGAAGAAAAGATAGATTTAGACAAATCCAAGTAGCTGCAAAATACCAGTTAGCTGTCAAAAATCCATACAATATCGCCAATAAAATCAAGCTAAGATGAACTATCAAGCCGCCTGCAAGCATCAGGATGATTCTTTGGTCGCTTTCATCTTCTTTCAATCCAATATACTGAGCGCCAACATTTTTCAGAACAGCTGTTCGGCTAAGAGAAAACTTGCCTAACTTTTTGGTCAAAAGAAAATTCCCTAATCCAAAAGCCACCAGTCGATAGCCTGTCAGGTAACCGCAAAATGCATGTCCCAGCTCATGAAGGATAAATATCAGATAGATGCTGAAAAAAGTAAATAGGTAGCCTGGAACAAAGACAAACGAAAAATCTAACTCTTTAAAGGCAATTGTCCCAAAAGCAAATCCTAGCATCAAAAAAACAAAGGACAGACCAGAGATAAAAGACAAACCTATTTTCTTCATATACTTCCTCGCTAGTTTCTAATACCTCGGATAAGGATAAAATTCTCCTTCTTCCAAGCCAACCTTTCCTTCTTCAAAGACTTCTTGGTTCCATTCCATGACAAACTCCTCTGCTTCTGGGTCTTCCAAAAAGTCCATGAGGGCATCCAGCCCAACCTCTGCAGTATCTTTGAGAAATAGCGCAAAATAAGCTAAAAATTCGCGAGAAAAACCTTTTTTAGGCAGGTAAGGAATAACAGTCAGATAGTCTTCCGCATTGACGGTTGACTTAGCAGGGTTGTAGAAAAGGACTGCTTCCTCGAAGAGAATGTCATCCGAAGAAACCTCTCCGTCTTCATCCACCATCTCCACACCTGCAGCATTTTGTGCTTCCAAGAGAAAACTCACTTCAACCGCGTGATTGCGCTTGTCCCAGCTAATCTCATAGTCAAATGGAAAGTTCTTGTCCAACTCTTCCTCTAAAACATCTAAAAATCCGTATGTTGCCATTTTGTCCTCTTTCTATGCGACTCTTAAATCGCCCCGATTACTCGGAATTATGCTAAAATAGATACTACCATCTTACCACATATACATCAGAAAATCCATGTTAGAAAGGACTGCTATGCCTGACAATCTCGCACTTCGCATGCGCCCTAAAACCATCGACCAGGTCATCGGTCAGGAACATCTGGTCGGACCAGGAAAAATCATCCGTCGCATGGTGGAGGCCAACCGCCTGTCCTCCATGATTCTCTACGGACCTCCAGGAATCGGCAAGACCAGTATCGCTTCAGCCATCGCTGGAACGACCAAGTATGCCTTTCGGACCTTTAACGCGACAGTGGATAGTAAAAAGCGACTCCAAGAAATCGCCGAAGAAGCTAAATTCTCTGGTGGATTGGTCCTACTACTGGATGAGATCCACCGTCTTGATAAGACCAAGCAAGACTTTCTTCTGCCACTTTTGGAAAGTGGTCTGGTTATCATGATTGGCGCAACGACTGAAAATCCCTTCTTTTCTGTCACTCCTGCCATTCGTAGCCGTGTTCAGATTTTTGAATTGGAACCCTTGTCCAATCAAGATGTTAAAAAAGCTCTTCAAACAGCTCTCAGCGAACCTGAGCGTGGTTTTGATTTCCCAGTAGAGCTAGATGAGGATGCGCTGGATTTCATCGCAACCTCTACAAACGGAGACCTACGTTCTGCCTTTAATTCACTAGATTTGGCTGTTCTCTCTACTCCTGAGAATGACAAGGGCACCCGCCATATCACTCTTGATATCATGGAAAATAGCCTGCAACGAAGCTACATCACTATGGACAAGGATGGGGACGGTCACTACGATGTCCTCTCAGCCCTGCAAAAATCTATCCGCGGCTCGGATGTGGATGCCAGTCTTCATTACGCTGCTCGCTTGATTGAAGCTGGGGATTTGCCTAGTCTAGCTCGTCGCTTGACTGTAATTGCCTATGAGGATATTGGTTTGGCCAATCCTGAGGCTCAAATTCATACCGTAACTGCTCTAGAGGCTGCACAAAGGATTGGTTTCCCAGAAGCCCGCATCCTCATTGGTAATGTCGTCATTGATCTGGCTCTTTCACCCAAGTCCAACTCAGCCTATGTGGCGATGGATAAGGCCCTTGCTGATCTCAAAACATCAGGGCATTTGCCTATCCCTCGGCACCTGCGTGATGGTCATTACAGTGGAAGCAAGGAACTAGGGAACGCCCAAGATTATCTCTATCCCCATAACTATTCTGGACACTGGGTCAAACAAGACTATTTGCCAGAAAAAATACGTGATCAGCACTACTTCACTCCGGAAGATACTGGCAAGTACGAACGGGCCTTGGCGCAACGCAAGGAAACCATTGATAAATTAAGGGACTTGTGAAATCCTTTTCAAATAATTGCATTTTCCTCTTGATTTTTTTTGAAAAAGTGGTATTATATAAACATAGAAACGCTGTGGTGTACGACTTCACACTTAAGTGTTGACCGACTATTTTTTGTATTATTAGGGAAACAAAAGTCTTCTAACAGCATGTAGGCCGTCTCACACGGAAACAGCTTCAGTTAGAGCGAGTTGCCCACCTGCTTAATTGCGCGGGTTCAATACAAACCGTGAAGTTTCGGCACCAATACAGCTTTTTTCTTTGCCTCCTTAGCTCAGCTGGCAGAGCAGCGGACTCTTAATCCGTGGGTCACAGGTTCGATCCCTGTAGGGGGCATCTAAATACAACAGGAAAAAGCCTTGTAAATCAAGGCTTTTTTTGCTTGTCTATAACTGATTTACCCCATCATTTGTCCCACATTTTAAATCTATCTTTTCTTTTTGAATCAAATTACATCTTTACAAATAGTGTAAAGCCAGTTACTTTTGCTTTGATTCCATACAATATTTTCATGTAGAGAAGACAAATTTTATCTTCTCTTTTTATTTTCAAAATAATAAAAACTGATTTTCTTTTCATAAATCAGACTGAAACTTCCAAATTTTCCATTTTGTTTATTGATATTTCCTCTAAAAAGGTGTATAATATTTTTATTATCAAACTATACTATATAACAGGATGGTATTGAAATGAAATTTTCTAATCGTTTATCGCTATTCCTTGCAGGAGTTATTTTTGTCCTTTTAGCACTCTTTCTATTTACAGACCCAGTAGCTAATCTTGTTGCTTACAGCTGGTGGATTGCATTTGGTTTACTGGTTGCTTCTATAGCAGCTATTTTAGGCTATTTCTCTGTACCAAAAGTGCTTCGCTCACCAGCTCATCTTTTCCAAGGGATTGTTAATCTTCTCTTAGCTCTTTACCTCGTTGCCTATGGCTTTGTGACGCTGCCAGTTGTCATTCCAACTATTTTAGGAATTTGGTTAATTGTAGAAGCCATTATAGCTTTCTTTAAAGGCAATCGTCTGGGATTGATTTTCCCTATTATTGGCAACCATATCATGTGGATAGCGTTGCTTGCATTTTTACTAGGTCTAGTGATTTTGTTCAATCCAGTAGCTACAAGTGTCTTTGTCGTTTATGTCGTTGCCTTTGCATTTTTAATTGTTGGTTTCACCTATATCCTTGATGCCTTTCGTAAATAATCTAGCTGCCATTTTGGGCATATTAAAATAGCTGGGAAGTTACATTCTCAGCTTTTTCTGTTGCCTCCTTAGCTCAGTTGGTAGAGCAGTAGACTCTTAAGCTATGGGGCGCAGGTTCGAGCCCTGCAGGGGGCACATCTAAATCAACAGAAATAAGCCTTGAAACCAAGGCTTTTTTTAACGTCTAATAGCTTTTTGTAGAAAAGTATTTAAAAATAAAAGAGAAGAGAATCTCTCACTCTCTTCTCAGTATATCTTATTAAATTTAGTTTTTCTTAATCTAGCTGATTTTCCTTTGCAACGACAAATTCCTTAACCAATCGATAGATAACAGCAAATATCGGTGTAAAGAATATCATCCCAAGTAAGCCAAAGAGATTGCCTCCAATACTAGCAGCCGCAAGCGTGAAAATAGCTGGCAAACCAATAGACTGACCTACAACTCTAGGATAAATAAGGTTTCCTTCAATCAGCTGTATAACTTGATATAGAAGAAGAGAAAGTAAGGCTTGAGTAGGACTCACTGTGAAGATAAAAATCGCTCCCACAACACAAGCAATCATAGGCCCTACATAAGGAATGAACGATAGCACTCCTGCAAAGATACCTGTCATTACTCCATAGGGTATCCCAAACACGCTGTAACCAACCGCTATCATAACTCCTATGATAACTGCTTCAATCAGCTGAATCATCAAAAATTGGTCATAAGTCTCTAGTGCTACTTGTCCAATGTAAGTCAACTTTATCACCACCTTCTCTGGAAGAAAAACTTTTAGAAGTCGACTCGTCATCGCTGCCAGATGTTCCTTACTGGATAAAAATGAAAAGGTGAAGACTATAATCAAAAAGGCATTCATCAAACTTGAAAAAATATTGCCGATATTACTAGTCAGACCTGATAAAAAACCTATCAAAGCTTGGCTAATAGAACTAGATTGTCCCTGTATGCCTGATACGATAGTTGACAACATGTCTTTGGTTACAAATTCCGAGCTGCCTAGCAATTTCCCAAGTTGAGTAAGGACTGTTGAAAGGACTGTTCCCAGCTGACTAATAGTCTGGGCTAGGGTTGGCAGCACCAAAACCAAAAGAGCAATCACGATTAAGATAAGAGCTAGGAAAACAAGTACCATGGCAATCGGACGACGCAACTCTGCCTTTACCTTCAATTTAACTAAGTACTGTTCAATTTTTTTCATAGGAACATTAAGCACAAAAGCAATAACAGCACCATAAATCAAGGTTGATATTACATCAAAGAGAGAGATTGCTCCTGATATAAAGCTCGATGCATTCAGAATTACAAGAGCAACCAGCCCTATAAAAAGTATTAACGGGGTGTATTTTTTTACTAAGTTCATAAATTCTCCTTAATAAACATGTTTAGATACGACTATACTATTTGGTTTTTCAAACTCTCGATTAAGGTAGGCTTGGTAAGTTCCTGGAGCGATAAATCCTTTGGGTGAGAGGATATCGGTGCCAGCCTGACCGACTATGGTATCAGCCAAGAGCACACAGTTTGTAGATAAGACAAAGTAGGATTTAAACTTAGATTTGATAAATTTATAAAGTTCCCCATCTGTCTCATGTCTGATTTTATAAGCGTAGGTGTAGTCTTCCTTACCATCACCTGTCATGATTTTATCTGCACTTGGCTCCCATGGAATCGTCAGTTGTTTCAATTCAGCCAACTTTTTCTGAACTGCTTTTTCCATTTCAGGCGTCAAATCTATCCCATAACCAAAAAGCGTTTTTTGACTCTCACGTTTACATAGGTCAATGTACTTGTCACGATCACAGAAATATAAGACACCATCTCCTACCATGCCAAATAAGGTCTCAGAAGACGGATCATAGTTGCCATAAGAAATAACACGGCCTTGATAGCAGATATCCACATGACCAATTGCCGAAAACAGAGAGGTCTCAGCTGTATGAACAAAAATTTCAAGCTCCGCTGTCTTACCAGACTTCACTATTCCAAGATGGATATCTTCTTCCTCATCAGCATTTTCCAGCATAAATTTGTTAACTTTTGCTAAAGTTCTTGCAGGGATGAGAGCGGCTAGGACAATAGGTAAGCTAATTCTAATACGACGTTTGAGATGGTTTTTCCCAATTTCCTCCTCAAACAAGAAACCATCACGGATATTGGACACACCATAAAGGAAAAAAAAAGCCCCTAATACAAAGAGTTGAAAGACAGAATTTCCTGTAGAGGACAAAAGACTAGTCCCACCAAGAAAAACTAGTACGAGTCCATCTAGTAAGAGACGAAAACGAGGTCGAATTTTGTTTTTGCGGTAGAGAACATAGGTGACAAGGTTAATACTAGCATGAAAAATCTGATAAACTCCAATCACAAGAGCCAAAATATAAATCGGCACATCCGTCGCAAGATTGGAGCCAAGCAAATATCCCAGCACTAACAATTTAACCAGTGCAACTCCCAAGGTGTCCGTTGACTGACTTTTTTTGAAAATACGTAATACTAAATCTAAGACCGTTGCTATCCAAGCTAAAAACAGAACCAGTCGAATAACCTTTACTGGCAACCAAGTCCCCGTGACCATCAAGATGAGACCTAGCAGAACAAACAAGAACCCCTGAGCAAGTAATTTCTTACCTGTCAGACCTAAAGATAGAATTTTCGCCATATAAAAACCTTTCAACAATAAAAATTAAACACTCCGATTAAACTGACTAGTAAATAGCCAACACTACAAACAGCCTGTGCCAGCAACATATGGTGACTAGAAATGACTGTAGTAATGTCACCATCTTGTCTTATGCACTTCTAAAATTTGTTATATTGATTAGAAACCAGAGCTTATAAAAACTAGCTAAACTCGAGAGATAGACACAATTGCGACGAAAAAATGTATAACCAATTCAACTTGTTAAGGTAAGAAAGCATTATTTCCAATCTATTAATTATTCATCTATTACCTATTATGACACAATATTCCCTATAGTTCAACTTTTTACTTGTTTTTATATTACACGGACTAAAAAGTTTTCAACAGTTGATTGCATTTGTTTTAATAAGTTTTAACCTTTCTTGGTTAGATAAAAAAAGAACCATACAGTTTAGAATCTGTATGGTTTTTGCCCCACTTTTGTCCCATTTTTAAATCATGACATTGAAAATACCTAAAATCACTTATATTTCAATATTTTTAATTGCTCTCAATATGAAAGTCCTTTCCAAATCCCTGTAGGGGGCATCTAAATACAACAGGAAAAAGCCTTGATTTACTAGGCTTTTTTGTGTATCTGTTCTACTTTTGGTCAACTAATGGATATCAACGGTATAATTTTATGAACACCCTTCCCAGACAGCTCTAATCTGATTGCACTCAAAATTTTTTAAAATTTAAAACAAAAGACTTGCTTTTCTTTTAATTTATGTTATACTTGTTCTTGTATCTTATACAAGTTTATTAAGAGAGGGATTCATATGGATACAAAATTCTCAGTTGCTTTGCATATCTTAACAATGATTAGTGAAAGCAAGGAAACCTTAAGTTCTCAAGCACTAGCTATTAGTGTTGGGACTAACGCTAGTTACATTCGAAAAGTGATTGCCTTATTGAAAAATGCAGATTTGATTCATTCCCAGCAAGGAAAAACAGGTTATCAACTCAGTAAGTCTCCAAAGAAAATGACTTTACTAGAGATCTACTATGCTACTCAAGAAATCAATCACATTAGTTTATTCCCTGTTCATCAAAATAGCAATCCTGATTGCCCTGTTGGAAAACATATCCAAGGAGCAGTTTCACCGCTTTTCGCTAGTGCCGAATCTCAATTAGAGAAGGAATTAGCAAATCAAACTTTAGAAGATGTCATTGACAATCTATATAAACAAGCTAAACAAGTCCGAAACTGATTTGATAACAAGTCAGTTTTTACTGGAAATAACATATACTTGTATCAGATACAGGTATAAAATCATATAGAAAAAGAAAAGAGAAATCACATGAAAGCCGCACAACACACTACTTATAACAAAAACAATATCACACTGAACATCACAGAAATCGCTAAACCAAGTATTACAGACAAACAAGTCTTGGTGAAAGTCACCGCAGCCGGTGTTAATCCTCTCGATAACATGATCTCTCGTGGTGAGGTCAAGATGATTGTTCCTTACAAACTTCCTCAAACTGCAGGTAACGAGGTCGGTGGGATCGTTGAAAGCATTGGCAAGCAAGTTGACAACTTTCAGATAGGAGACCGTGTCTTTGGCCGTCTGCCACTTGATCATATCGGCGCCTTTGCAGAATACGTAGCTGTCGATAGCCAAGCCTTAGCCAAGGTTCCAGACTATCTATCAGACGAGGAAGCCGCTGCTGTTCCTCTTACTGCCTTGACTATCATGCAGGCTCTTGACCTCATGGGCGCTCAAGCAGGCAAGACTATCTTTATCTCTGGTGGTACAGGCGGTGTCGGCGGTATGGCCATTCCGATTGCCAAGGCTAAAGGTTTGACAGTCATCACTAATGGGGCTGGAGATAGTGCTGAGCGTGTATTGAACCTAGGAGCAGACCGCTTTATCGATTACAAAACAGAGGATTATACAAAAACTGTTAGCCAGGTTGATTATGTCCTCGATACTCTTGGTGGCGCTGAAACTGAAAAACAAATGTCTATTATGAAAAAAGGTGGTCACCTTGTGTCCCTTCGTGCCATGCCAAACGGTGCCTTTGCCAAACGCATGAATCTACCAAAATGGAAACAGATGATTCTTGGCTTAGCAGGTCGCAAATTTGATAAGATGGCGGAAAAATATGGTGTCCACTACCATTTTATCTTTGTAGAAAGCAACGGCGCTCAATTACAAGAGGTAGCTGACCTCTTTAGTAAATTAGAAATCAAACCCTCTATCGATACAGTTTATCCATTTGAAGAAGTGAATAGCGCCTTAGACAAGGTCGCTAATGGTCGCTCGCGTGGAAAAACAGTCCTCAGCTTTAAGAAATAAAAAGGAAAACACAATGTCATATCTTACAACTAAAAATCAATACATCACTGTCCAAGGAAATCAAATTGCCTATCGCGAACTCAGTAAAGGCAAATCAAAACTACCTCTTCTGATGCTGGTCCATTTGGCAGCAACTCTAGATAACTGGGATCCAAGACTATTAGACTTGATTGCTGAAAAACATCATGTCATTGTAGTCGATCTTCCTGGTGTTGGAGCCAGTCAAGGCAAAGTTGCTTCGACGATTCCTGGAATGGCTGAGCAGACGATTTCCTTTATAGAAGCTCTTGGTTACGATAAAATCAACCTCCTCGGTCTTTCTATGGGGGGTATGATTGCCCAAGAAATGGTCAGAAGTAAGCCTGATTTGGTCAACCGTCTCATCTTGGCAGGAACAGGACCTCGAGGTGGAAAAGAGGTCGATAAGGTAACAGGGAAAACCTTTAACTATATGTTTAAAGCGAGACTCGAGCGCATCGATCCTAAACGCTATATCTTCTATAATCATGATGAACAAGGGAAAATCGAAGCTTTGAAAGTCCTAGGACGAATGGGTATGAGAACAAAGGAATTTGCGGATAAAGACATGAACCTAGCAGGATTCCTAACTCAACTCAAAGCTATTAAACGTTTGGGGAAAGCTCCTCAAGACGACCTAAGCTTTATCACTCAACCAACCTTAATCGTCAACGGGGACAAGGATATGCAAGTTCCAACGGAAAATTCCTATGACATGCATGAGAAAATCGAAAATAGTAAGCTGATTATCTATCCAAATGCTGGTCACGGTTCGATCTTCCAATATGCAGACGAATTTTCAAAAGAACTCATTGCTTTCTTGGAGGACTAATATGGTCAAAACGATTCTGATTACAGGTGCTACTGATGGTATCGGTAAGCATTTGGCAAAGAAACTGGCCAGCCAAGGGCATCAGGTCATCCTTCATGGTCGCAATCCTCAAAAACTTGAGCTGGCGCTTCAAGAGGTTCGAACAGTTTCCTTGAGAGGCAGAGTTTCTAGCTACCTTGCAGAGTTTTCAAAATTAGACGATGTTTATCGTTTTGCGGAGGTAATCAAGCAAGACTTTCAAAGTATCGATGTCTTATTTAACAATGCAGGACTTTATGGAGTAAAAGAACGGAAAGCAAGTGCTGAAAATATCGAATTGACTTTTATGTTATCCGTTCTCATTCCCTATATGTTAACAACTGAGCTAAGCCCCTTGTTAGAAAAAGCGCCTGACGGTCGTATCATTAATACCTCCTCCTATATGCATCATTTTGCCAAGGTCAAGGATTTGGACTTTGGATTTGAGAACAATTATAATCCCGGATTGGCCTATAATAATTCTAAACTTTACACTATTTGGATGACACGCTATCTAGCCAGAGAGTTCTTCTTAAGTGGTTCAAACATCACCATCAATTCTTACCATCCAGGTTTGATTTCAACCAATTTGGGGAACGATTCCAGTGATGAAAAAACGAAAAAGTCTCTCTTTGGCCGCTTGATGAAGTCTCTTTCAAAAGATCTAGACGAGGGAATCGAAACAGGCTACTATCTCACATTGTCAGAAGAGATTAGGGGATTGACTGGCTACTATTTTGATGAAAAGAAAGTGAAGTCAGCTTCTGAAAAAGGATATACTTTTGAGAAAGCACAAGCTTTAATAGCTTACTGTGACGATAAAATCAAATTGTTTCAAACCAAACGGTGAGTAGCCTGACTCTATTTTCCTTTAATGACTAAGTAAAGGTACTTCAAAACTAGTTGATTCTCAATGTAAAAGTTCGTGTAAGGAAAGAAACATCAACAGAAAAAGCCTTGGAATCAAGGCTTTTTTATTATTCTTAGTTACTCGTCTAATCGAATAAACATCATTGCGTTAAGCAAAGAGATGAGAGCGACTGTATTGACATTATTGGAATAGATCAGTCTCTTATTTTCAATCG
Source organism: Streptococcus sp. 1643 (assembly GCF_006228325.1). Lineage (NCBI taxonomy): Bacteria > Bacillati > Bacillota > Bacilli > Lactobacillales > Streptococcaceae > Streptococcus > Streptococcus sp. 1643. The sequence goes on along the minus strand of NZ_CP040231.1, from coordinate 404,639 downwards.
GCGGAATAATAAAATTAGAAATAATGATGTCGTAAGGTGATTCTTTTAGAGCATCAAGGGATAACTCTAATTCACTCCAAACTTCCAGTTCAAAATTGTTACTGCAATAGTAAGCAAGTGTCTCAGCTACTGATTTTGCATGATACTGATCAAAATTACTCATGACCAAAACCTTTAATTTCGGTTGATTTTGTAAAAGATTTAGCACCAAGTGTTTGCTGTGAGTGATAAACGTATAGGTCAAATGATTGACCTTCATTGAATTACGATCCATATCCAAAGTCTCTAGATAATGTTCAATCCCTTCCTTCACCTCTGAAACGAATCGAGGGAAAATATTTTGAAAGTTCTTGATTGTATTGCCTTTTTGATCAAATAGGATAAACTCTGTCGATAATTCCTGGCGATGCAGATGTGCCGTATTATGCAGATGCCAAATCAGGTTGTCTCTATTGTCTACTTGAAGATTATACTCTCTTGATACCTGGTCTACTAGATCTCCCAATAACTGATACGATTTTTTTACATAGCTGTCTGTTTTTGCATGGTTCAGAAATACTTCTTCATCTATGAAGAACATTTTTTGAAAATAGGATACAAACAGTTGACCGATCACTTCTTTATTCAGAGAGATATGATATTCAGAGTCAAAGCTCGTTACAATCTCGTTGATTCCTTCTGCCTGCATGAAAGATTCTAACAATTGATTGTTAAAAGAGTCTCTCTCAACTTCCAAGAAATGACCAAACTTTATTCGGTATAAATTTGTTACGAGGAGTAACTTTAACATTCGTTGAGTGGCGAAATTGACTGGAAATGCAGTTTCTTTATAGACCCGTGCCAACAGCTTACACAAAGGTTCTACAGAAAAATCTTCAAAGGGCCATTCAAGGAAATAATATTTCTCTGAAAAATACTGGGCAAAAAAGTAACGGATATCGATTTCATTTCCAGTGATTCGAACTGGATTGAGGCTAATTTCAAAACGATATTGCTTCTTAATAATTTTATTAATATGACTGATGATACGGTAAAGAGAGGAAGAACTGATATAAAACTCTTTGCAAATATTCTCTTTATCACATCCTTCATTGAAGAAGAGAAATTCTAATATTGAAAAGTGAGTTGAATGCTTAAAAAAATGATGATAGACCATTTCAATATCACTATCGTCAGTATTTATGATACGGATACCATTTGTTGAGGAATGAAATAGCAAGTCAGGAAAAGAAGATCTAACATGGGACAAGTCATCTTTTACAGAACGTTCTGCACAGTGCAATAATTCTGCTAGTTCTGAAATATGAAACCAGCGCTTGTTTTCAAACAGTAATTCTAATAATTCTAATTGTCTGTGACTTTTTTTCGATAATAAATCTCTCATGAATAGCTTTTCTCTCTTTATAATAAACTAAAGGATTGTCTTTCAATCTTCATGCAATTATACCACATGGAGTGCATTTATCCTCTTACAACGACTTTTGCTTGTCATCAAAAGACTAGTCTAATCCCTTAGAAACCCAGTAGCATCAAGATTTTCTTATTTATTTGTACCTGTGGTGTGTTTTTATAATACGTAGTTTGAGACAAATTATTACCCTTCCATATTTAAATATTATATAATTAATTCAATCAAAGAAATTGGTTTTCTGAAATTGATTCTTTGATTTAGAAATAGAAAAGGAGGATACACTATGTTGTGGTCCATTATTGTAGGAGGTCTTATTGGTCTCATCGCAGGTGCAATCACTAAAAAAGGTGGTTCAATGGGATTGATTGCAAATATCTTTGCAGGTCTTATCGGTTCGTCTGTAGGGCAATCACTTCTAGGAAGCTGGGGACCTTCATTGGCTGGAATGGCTATTATTCCGTCAATCGTAGGTGCAGTGATTGTTGTTGCAGTCGTTTCATTTCTATTTGGTAAAAAATAAGCATTACCTAATAAGAAATTAAAAGTGATAAGCCATAATTTTGAATACTGTAGACGGGTAAAATTATGGTTTAAAGCTTTTCATTTGAAAGGATTTAATATGTCAAAATCAAAGAAAATATTGTTACTTATTTTCTGTATCTTAATCTTGACTATTTTCCTTCCTATTCTCATAGATTATCATCAGGTCAGTGATTTAGGAATCCACTTATTCAGTTGGAGAGAACTCTACGCTGAATTCCTGATTGCTAGATATGTCTTTTGGGGGACACTTGTCCTATCTGTTTTAGTTTTAATTTCAATATTAGTGATACTCTTTTATCCTAAACGATATCTAGAGATTCAATTAGAAACTCAAGAAGATACATTAAAACTAAAAAATTCAGCTATCGAAGGCTTTGTTCGATGTTTGGTCATTGATCATCAGTTGATGAAAGAACCAACGGTCCATGTAAATAGCCGCAAAAATAAATGTTTCGTTACTGTAGAAGGGAAAATTCTTCCTTCAGACAACATCTCAAATCGATGTCTAGTCATTCAGAATGAAATAACTCATGGATTAAAGCAGTTCTTTGGTATTGAACGTGAGGTAAAACTTGAAGTTAAAGTTAAAGAAGTTGAACCTCGAAAAACGACCAAAAAGACTGTTAGTCGTGTAAAGTAAGGAAGTAAAAATGGAATGGTTTAAAAAATATCAGTATCCAATTATTGCAGGTTTAGTAGGTGTCATTCTCGCTTGCTTTATCTTATCCTTTGGCTTTTTCAAAACACTATTTGTACTAATTTGTGGAGCCTTAGGAGCATTTGCTGGATACTATGTTAAGGAAAAATATTTAAATAAATAAAGGAGTCTCGTATGTCAAACGTAGATAAAAATGTAGAAAAAAAAGATGTTGCTGTTGTTTCTCAAGATGTTAAAGGGGAACTCACTTATGAAGACAAAGTCATCCAAAAAATCATTGGTCTTTCACTTGAAAAAGTACCTGGACTTTTGGATGTGGATGGAGGATTCTTCTCTAATCTAACAGAAAAAATTATCAATACAGATAATGTCACTCATGGTGTCAATGTTGAAGTTGGGAAAGAACAAGTTGCAGTTGACTTGAACATTGTTGTTGAATACCAAAAGAATGTCCCTGCTTTGTACAAAGAAATCAAAGATGTTGTGGTATCACAAGTTACAAAAATGACTGATCTAGAAGTTGTTGAAGTCAATGTGAATGTTGTTGATATCAAAACGAAGGAACAGCATGAAGCAGATTCAGTTAGCCTTCAAGACCGAGTAACTGACGTGGCTTCTTCAACAGGAGAATTTGCTTCAGAACAATTTGAAAAAGTGAAATCTGGTATCGGTTCAGGTGTTGCTGCTGTTCAAGAAAAAGTAGGCGAAGGTGTTGAAGCCGTTAAGGGCGAAGCAAAGGAAAATGCTCGCGTACACTAATTCATCTGGTCTAAATCAATCAATTTAAAGGAGGCAGAATCATGTCAACAGAAGAAAAATTAAATCAAGCAAAAGGTTCCATTAAAGAAGGTGTCGGCAAAATGATCGGCGATGAAAAAATGGAAAAAGAAGGAACAGCTGAAAAAGTTGTTTCTAAAGTAAAAGAAGTTGCTGAAGATGCTAAAGATGCTGTCGAAGGCGCTATTGAAGGTGTTAAAAACATGCTTCACAAAGACGAAAAATAAGACTAAACATTAATTGACCTTTTTATATATAGTAGTCAAAAAGAGGACCGCAAATGTCCTCTTTTTTTGTAGATCGGATTCTAAACACGTTTCCCAATTTTCGTTAAAAGGAATTGTCAACAGGAAGAGCCTTGGAATCAAGGCTTTTTGCTTGTTTAAAATAATATCTCCCTTTTTAAAGAAAGAAAATTTAAAAGCTTGCACACCACTAGACTGGCTTATTTATCCACCACCTGAGCCTCAAATTGGGCTGGTTGATTGTCTACGTTGGTAATGGTTATCGTGTAGGGTTTGTTATTGGTGGCATCAAACACTTTTTCACCTTGATAACTTACAACAACTCCATCTTTTTCTAAATAAATATCTGGTTGCTTGTTTGGAAGTTTTTCGTCCTCCTCGTCCAAACCATGGCTTTTTATAATTTTTTGTTCCTCTACTTCATAGTAAACATCGCTGTTTCTTTCACTCCAAACACCAGAGCCAGTTAATTTAATTCTGCTTGAATCGTTTTTCTTCAAGATGAAGATTGAATAGTATTCCAAATCTTGTGTTCTGGGATTTACTCTTAAGTTGACGGATTGACCTGGTTGAAGAGTGTATTTGCCATAGTTCAAAACTGAAATGACAAACCAGACTAGCAGCAAACTATACAAGACTCCTATAATCATTCGTGAGCGCCTACTTTTAAAAAAAACGTAAAAGTAAGACAAAAGAGACGATAAAAAGCAATTCTGTAAACTTTTTATCTCCCCTTTCTTGTCATCGTTGACATCCTGAACAAGGTCTCGTGTTCATTTCTCACTAGTAACCTCAACCATACAAAGTCTGATACATCTTATCTAGAAAAGCTTTCAACTCTTTTCGAACAATCTTTAACAGGCGTTCTTCTTCGGCTTGAGAGATGTTCACACTTTCTTTTTTTTGATTCCTAATATGAGAATAGTAACTACGTTTTAGTGTTAATTGATTGTCTAAAATATAGTAGACATTTATTTTTTCCTCATTTACCATTGTTTCAAATAAAACCGAGACTTCATCCCTACTAGGATTCAACATTTTCAAATCGATGTCTCCTTTTATCCCTATGGAGTCAATTCCTCCATCCAAGCGGATAGCACCGTCGGGAGGAACAATATAGCCTGCTTTCCGCATGTCAGACGCATATTTTCCTGACGTCGTTAAATGTTTTAAGACGGCTATAGTGTCCTTTTCTTCAAAGGAAGTCTTTAATTGGAACCGTTCTTGGTAGCTTTGATACTGAAAATAAAGAGTGATACCAACAACTAAGGCAAGTACAGAAGCGAGCAAGATTCGTATTTTTCTAGGTCTCGACATTTTTATCTCCTCTATCTAAGAAATCATAGAAGTCTTGTTTCTAACTTTGAAAGAGAACTTCCTTTTCCTTAAAAATCCTTGGGACTCTAGCCCCACCTGACTGTTATCTGCCCTTTTTCATGATGTATTTTCGTATAGGTACTTCAACCATTTGAACGGTTTCAAATCCTTCTTTTTGGTAAAGCTTGTAAGCTGTTTGATTTGCCTCGTAGACATTTAGAGAAATAGTGTCTATGTCTTCATTTTCAAAGGCCAAACTAACAAATTTCCTTAAAGCCTGGCTACCTAAGCCCTGCCCCTGTTTCTGGGGGTTGATAAAAAATCTCCCGATATGAAGATTCCTATCTTCTAGCCTGATTTTCTGGATAAGGCCAACAAACTCTCGCCCATCAAAGATTGAAAAGATTCCTTCCAAATCTTGCAAGACTTGATTTGTCAAGGGAAAAGGAATCATTGTTCCCATCCATTGTTCTTGAAAGGATTTGCCAAGGGAGTTGGACCATTGGCATACGAGCTGAGCGTTTTCTATGCTCACATTTTCTTCAAAACGAATCATCATCTTGACCTCACCACCTTATCTATGTTTCTCCATTATACTACTTCTCCTATTTTTTACGAATAGATAAGTATGATTGATCTTTATTTTTTTCTTGTTGGGAGCATTCTCGCTTCCTTTCTAGGTTTGGTCATTGACCGTTTTCCTGAGCAATCCATTATTCGACCGGCTAGTCACTGTGATTCCTGTCAGACTCGCTTGCGTCCCTCAGATTTGATTCCTATTCTCTCGCAGGTCTTCAATCGCTTTCGCTGTCGCTACTGCAAGATTCGCTATCCATTCTGGTATGCCCTTTTTGAATTCGGCTTAGGACTCATCTTTCTGACTTGGTCTTGGGGCTTTCTTTCCTTGGGGCAAGTCGTCCTTATCACTGCTGGTTTGACCTTGGGCATCTACGACTTTCGCCATCAGGAATATCCCTTACTAGTCTGGCTGACGTTCCACCTAATCCTCATGGCCTGCTCTGGCTGGAATCTGGTTATGATTTTCTTCCTTGTCCTCGGAATCATGGCCCATTTTATCGATATCCGCATGGGAGCAGGAGATTTTCTATTTCTGGCTTCTTGTGCGCTCGTTTTTAGTGTGACAGAATTACTCATCTTGATTCAGTTCTCTTCGGCAGCAGGGATTTTAGCCTTTCTTTCGCAAAAGAAAAAGAAAAGACTTCCTTTTGTACCTTTCCTCTTACTTGCTACTTGTGTGATTATTTTTGGTAAGCTACTGCTTGTTTGATAAAGTCCTCAATCGGCTCTCCTTGGTGGAGAGCTTTTACAATTTTCGAACCGACGATAACGCCATCTGACACCGCATTGAAGCGTTCCACATCATCCTGACTAGATACGCCAAAACCTGTCAAAACTGGGATATCGGCCACTTGATGCAATTGTGCCAAGTGCTTGTCCAAGTCTGCACGGTAATTGCCTGATTTTCCTGTCACCCCATTGATGGCAACGGCATAGACAAAGCCTTCCGCTCCCTTGATCAACTCTTTCTGACGCTCAATCCCTGTCGTCAAACTAACTAGGGGAATTAAAGCGATATCTGTGTCTGCCAAAAAAGGCTCCACAAAGTTGGCATGTTCATGAGGCAGGTCTGGGATAATCAATCCCTTAACGGCTGTATCTGTCAGATCTTTGACAAATTTCTCCACACCGTACTGAAAGAGGGGGTTAAAGTAGGTCATGATGACAAGTGGCACCTCAGTCTGAATGGTTTTCAAGGTTTCAACCAAAGTCTGGGTAGAAGTCCCGCGAGCTAGACTGCGCAAGCCTGCTTCTTCGATCACAGGTCCATCTGCAACTGGGTCTGAAAAGGGAATGCCCACTTCGATGGCAGAAACACCCAAATCTTCTAAAAAGTGGATTGTTTCTCCTAGACCATCCAAACCTTTCTCGTGGTCTCCAGCCATGATATAGGGAACGAAAATTCCTTTTCCAGCTGCTTTGATAGCATTCAATTTTTCTGTTAGAGTCTTAGGCATGACCTTCTCCCTTCTTTGCTGCATCAGCTTCCAAGCGGTCTTTGACTTGAACTACATCCTTGTCCCCACGACCAGATAGGCAGACAATCATGGACCTGTCTGGTCCGAGTTCTTTGGCCAATTTCACTGCAAAAGCGATAGCATGGCTAGATTCCAAGGCTGGGATAATCCCTTCCACACGAGACAAGAGTTGGAATCCTTCCAAGGCTTCCTCGTCTGTCACAGGGACATAACTGGCACGTTTGATATCGTGATAGTGAGAATGTTCTGGACCGATACCAGGATAGTCCAAACCTGCTGAGATAGAGAAGGCTTCAAGAATTTGACCATGAGCATCTTGGAGAACATCCATGAGGGAACCGTGAAGGACACCTGGACGACCCTTGGTCAAGGTAGCTGCGTGGTACTCTGTGTCCACACCAAGTCCTGCTGCTTCAGCCCCATACATAGCTACTGACTCATCTTCCACAAATGGATGGAAGAGTCCAATAGCATTAGAACCACCACCAACACAGGCTACTAGGGCATCTGGTAGATTTTCACCTGTCAAGTCGCGGTACTGTTGTTTGGCTTCTCGACCAATGACACTTTGGAAGTCACGAACGATTTCTGGGAAAGGATGTGGTCCCAAGGCAGAACCAAGGATATAGTGGGTATCATCGATGTTAGCTACCCATGAACGAAGGGCTGCATTAACTGCATCCTTGAGCACGCGCGAACCATCTGTCACGGCCTCAACCTTAGCTCCCAAAAGCTCCATACGGAAGACATTAAGGGCTTGGCGTTTGACATCTTCCTCACCCATGTAGATGGTACATTCCATGTTGAAGAGGGCTGCAGCTGTTGCAGTTGCCACACCGTGCTGACCAGCACCTGTCTCAGCAATAATTTTCTTTTTACCCATACGTTTAGCCAGAAGAACTTGTCCTAAGGCATTGTTAATCTTGTGGGCACCTGTGTGGTTGAGGTCTTCCCGTTTGAGGTAAATCTTGGCTCCACCGATATGCTGGGTCAGGTTTTTTGCATAGTAAAGAGGCGTTTCACGTCCTACATACTGGCGCAAGAGCTGGTTTAATTCCTCTTGGAAACTGGAGTCTGCCTGACTTTCACGGTAGGCTTTTTCCAATTCCAAAACTGCTGTCATCAATGTTTCTGGGACGAAACGTCCGCCGAATTTTCCGTAAAATCCATCTTTATTTGGTTCTTGATATGCCATGCTTTACACTCTCTATAAATCTTCTAATCTTTTCATGATCTTTTTGTCCATCTGTCTCCACTCCGCTTGATACATCTACTGCATAGGGAGTAAAGTGTTGAATTGCTTTTACTACATTATCTTCATTAAGCCCACCTGCGATAAAGAAGGGCTGAGCTAGTCCTGTCGTATCCAGTTGGCCCCAGTCAAAGATCTGGCCACTCCCAGCAACAGGGGCATCAAAGAGTAGATAATCTGCCTGAGAATTTGGCACATGACCATTTCTATCCACTTGCACCGCCTGAATGCTGGCACAAGGCAAATCCTCAAACAAATCATCTGCCACCTGACCATGAACTTGAATCAAGTCCAAGCCAACTTTGTCAATCGCTTTTAGCAGTTGAGCTCGACTTGGTGAAACAAATACACCAACCTTTTTAACGTTGACAGGAATGAGCTTTGCCAGCTCAGCAGCCTGTTCCAAGGTCACCTGCCTTTTACTAGGTGCGAAGACAAAACCGATGTAGTCTGCCCCTGCTGACACGGCTGTTTTCACCGCTTCTTTGGTCGATAGCCCACAAATCTTAACCTTTGTCAATCTGTAACTCCTTGATTCTCTGGGCCACATCTTCCGCCTGCATGAGAGCTGTCCCAACTAAAATTCCGTTAAAGTACGGTGCTACTCGTTCCGCATCCTGCCCTGTGAAAATAGCAGATTCAGATATGTACAAGCAATCATCTTTGAAGTGTTTAGCCAAGTCTACACTGGTCTGCAAGTCGACTTCAAAGGTGGTCAAATTGCGGTTATTAACCCCAATAATCTCAGCACCAAGTCTGTGGGCTACTTCTAGTTCAGCTAGATTGTGGGTTTCCACCAAGACTTCCAGTCCAAGCTCTGTCGCGTAGTCGTAAAGTTCCTTGAGACGTTCTTCTGACAAGGCAGCCACAATGAGCAAAATAACTGTCGCCCCTGCATTACGAGCGCGGATAATTTGCTTTTCATCGATGATAAAGTCCTTGTTTAGCGTCGGAATCTGCACCTGACTGGAAATCTCCCGTAGATAATCCAAATGTCCTTTAAAGAAAATCTCATCTGTCAAAACCGAAATCATCACTGCTCCATTTGCTTCATAAGTCTGGGCCTGTTGCACAATATCCACGTCTAGATTGATATCTCCCAGACTAGGGCTAGCTTTCTTGACCTCAGCGATTACCTGTAAACGGTCACGGTGATTCTTCAAAAATTCTGCCAAGCGATAGGTCTGGCGCAAGGGCTGGATTTCCTCCAACTCCATCTGCTCGACCTCACGCGCCTTCTGCTCTAAGATTCGTGCTAAAAATTCCTGACTCATTTTTGGTACTCCTGTAACAGTCTAAGTTTTTCAAGGGCCTTGCCACTAGCAATCACTTGACGGGCCAAGGCAACACCTTCTTTAATACTATCAACCTTACCATTAGCATAGAAACCAAGACCAGCATTCAAGACTGTCGTTTCCAAGAATGGACTTGGTTGGTTTTTGAGAACGCTGAGCAAAATTTCTGCATTTTCATGAGCATTTCCACCACGAATGTCTTCAATAGCAATGCGTTCCATTCCCAAATCCTCTGGAGTAAAGCTTGATAAGGTGATTTCGCCATTTTCAAGAAGAGCAATGTTAGTTGTTCCATTCAAGCCGGCTTCATCCAATCCTTCTGGCCCAGCAACCACGATGGCGCGTTTGCGACCCATATTTTTCAATACCTGAGCTGTACTTTCTAGCAGCTCTGGACGACTAATGCCAAGCAACTGTGTTTCCAAGGCCATTGGATGAATCAGTGGACCAGTCAAGTTCATGATCGTTGGAATTCCTAGTTCCAAACGAGCGGGCATGATGTACTTCATAGCTGGGTGCATATTTTTAGCAAAGAGAAAGACGATGCCAGTTTTATCAAAGACCTTACCTAGTTCAGCTGGTTTGAGGTCAAGATTGATGCCCAATGCTTGAAGGACATCTGCCGAACCCGATTTAGAAGAAATCGAACGGTTACCGTGCTTGGCCATATGAATGCCGCCGCCAGCCAAGACAAAGGCTGCAGTTGTTGAAATGTTAAAGCTGAAGGACTTGTCTCCACCTGTACCACAGTTGTCCATAGCATCATGGATTTCAGTTGGAATATGTTGGGCATGCCCTCTCATAACTTGTGCAATGGCTGTGCGTTCTTCCGGTGTTTCCCCCTTCATCTTAAGGGCCAAGAGGAGAGAAGCAATCTGCGCTTCGGTTACACGCCCAGTTACGATACGCTCGATGACATCCGTCATTTCCACACCTGATAAATGTTCAAATTTTGCTAATTTTTCAATAATCTCTTTCATCCTAGTTTCCTCACTTTACAACATTCTCGATAAAATTCCGAATAGAAGACAAGCCATCTGGCGTTCCGATACTCTCTGGATGGTACTGGAATCCATAAATTGGAAGGTTTTTGTGTTGAATTCCCATAATAGCTTGGTCATCAGTCGAACGAGCTGTCACTTCAAAGCCTTCTGGCATTTCTTCAATCAAAATGCTGTGATAACGCATGACTGGACGACCATCCTCAATGCCTTGATAGAGAACAGATGGCGCTTCAAAGCTGATATGGCTCTGTTTCCCATGCATGACTTTTGGAGCCAAGCCTAGCTTCCCACCAAAGACTTCTGCGATAGCTTGGTGACCCAAACAAATCCCTAGAATTGGCTTCTTACCTGCAAAATCACGAATCATGTCTTCCATCTTTCCAGCATCAATTGGCCATCCAGGACCAGGAGAAAAGACCAGGCCATCTGCTTTTTCAGCTTCTTCATACAGCTTGGGATCATCATTTCTCAATACCTGTACTTCTGCGAAATTCCCAATGTATTGAGCCAAGTTATAAGTAAAAGAATCATAGTTGTCAATCAATAAAATCATGGTCTTAGTTCTCCAATTCTAGTCATAGATTTTGCTTTGTTAATGGTTTCTTGGTATTCGTTTTGGGCGATGGAATCGTAGACAATCCCTGCTCCAGCCTGCACGTAGGCTGTTTGATTTTTAAGAATCATAGTTCGGATGGCAATGGCCAAATCCATATCACCCGTCGCAGACAAGTAGCCAATTGCTCCTGCGTATACGCCCCGTTTTTCTGTTTCCAGTTCATAGATACGTCTCATAGCTCGAATCTTTGGTGCTCCTGAAACTGTTCCAGCTGGAAGTGTTGATTTCAAAGCATCCATGGCAGTGAGTTCTGGAAGCAAACGCCCTTTCACCACGCTGGTCAAATGCATGACATAGCGGAAGAGCTCCACTTCCATATACTTGGTGACTTGAACACTTGCCGTTTCAGAGATGCGGCCAATATCGTTACGTCCCAAGTCTACTAACATTCGATGTTCTGCTGTTTCCTTCTCATCAGACAGGAGGTCTGTCGCCAAGGCCTTGTCCTCTTCATCCGTAGCTCCTCTTGGTCGCGTACCTGCAATCGGATTGGTAGTTACGATGCCATTTTTGACAGAAACCAAACTTTCTGGACTAGCACCGATGATTTGATAATCCCCAAAATCATAGAAATAAAGGTAATTAGATGGATTGGTCACGCGGAGATTTCTGTAGAAGTCAAATGGATTTCCAGTAACTTCTGCTGAGAAACGCTGGCTAAGCACGCATTGGAACATATCACCATTACGAATCAAGTCGCGAGCGGTTTCCACCATTTGCTCAAACTTCTGAGGAGCGATATGCGGTTTGAAGTTCAGCGGAGATAGATCCAAATCTTCAAATTCATTTGGAGCAGGAATTCGTAATTCCTCAAGCACTTGGTTCAAGGATTCTTCCAAATCTTCTTGACTGCGATCACTATAGAGAGCATCCTCGATGACATGGATTTTTTCCTTCTTATGGTCAAAGACCATGTAACTCTCATAGACAAAGAAATGCATGTCTGGCGTCCCAATGGTATCCTCAGGGATTTGGCAAATTTCTTCATAAAGAGAAATCATATCGTAACCAACAAAGCCAATAGCTCCCCCACCAAAGGGGAGGTCTGAATGGTGCTGGCTCTTATGCGTCACTTCATAAAGAAAATCCAAGGGATCCCGATCAATCACTTGCCCATTTTGATAGAGGACTCCATTTTCAAACTGAATCTCAAAAACTGGATTATAGGCTAGGATAGAAAAACGAGCTGTTTCCTTTTCTCGCGGAATACTCTCTAAGATTACCTTGTGTTGTCCCTTTAGGCGCATATAAGCCAAGATTGGTGATAAGACATCTCCATGAATGATTCGTTCCATTGTAATTTCCCTTTCAGTTCCTTATTTTTATTTTTTTATCTTTTTCTATTTCCCTTAAATAGTGCGGACGGGAGGTAAAATTATCCAGTGGATGATTTTAGAAATCCATGAAATGAAAGACCTAATTTTTGAGCTCCTCGCTCATTCATTTCTAGGCTCAGGCTAAAATAGTTCCCCAAACTATTTTACTCTCAAAAATTCCGTTCTAGAGAAGCATCTTTGCTTCTCTAGGATACCACTATGGCGGGAAACATCTTTTAGAAACTCACTTCGTTCGTAAATATTTTATAGAATTCTATCTATTGATGAAGCATAATTTAAAACTGATGACCATATCTACGATAAATATATAAAAATCCCCACGCAAAATAACTTGCGTGAGGACGAAATTCGCGGTGCCACCTCAATTATAGGATTTCTCCTATCTCTCATTCCTGTCTCAGAACTTTCCTATAACAGGCTGTGCGATAAAGGGCACTCCCTTGAGAATTATGTTTTCTTCTCTCGTTTCAGATGGACCCAACCTTACAGCTTTCTCTGCTTGTTTCCAGCAACCACAAGCTCTCTGGGAAAGAAAAGACTATAATTTTTCCATCTCTTATTTTTTAGCTTCTAGGTAGTCTGCAATAGCAGCTACGTCCTTGTCTCCACGACCAGAGACATTGATGATGATAATCTCATCTTTACTTAGTTTCGGTGCACGTTTAACTGCTTCTGCGATGGCATGCGAACTTTCAATCGCTGGGATAATCCCTTCTGTCTTACTAAGAAGGAGCATGGCTTGAACAGCTTCTTCATCTGTCGCTGCCACGTATTCTACGCGGCCAGAATCTTTAAAGTAGGCGTGTTCTGGACCAACCCCTGGATAGTCCAAACCAGCTGAGATAGAGTAAACTGGAGCCAGCTCTCCATCTTCCTTAAAGACTGCATAAGTCTTCATACCATCGACAATTCCGACACTACCTTTTGTCATAGTGGCTGCGTGCTTGTCTGTGTCAAGTCCGTGACCGGCAGCTTCGACCCCAACCAATTTGACTTCTTCATCAGCCACATACTGTGAAAAAGCACCGATGGCATTAGAACCACCACCTACACAGGCAATAACGTAGTCTGGTAAACGGTCTTCTTTTTCCAAGATTTGACGACGAGATTCCTCACTGATGACCTTTTGGAATTCATGAACAATGGTAGGATAAGGGTGAGGACCCACAGCAGATCCCAAAACGTAGAAGGCTTCAAGATCATTCATCCATGCTCCAAAGGCTGCATCAACCGCATCCTTGAGAGTTCGTGTCCCCGTTTCAACTGCGTGAACAGTCGCTCCCATCATCTCCATACGGAAGACATTGAGACGTTGACGCTCCACATCTTCTGCACCCATGTAGACATCACAAGCCATACCAAACTTGGCTGCAGCTGCTGCTGTCGCAACACCGTGCTGACCAGCTCCTGTTTCTGCGATCACTCGTTTTTTGCCCATACGTTTGGCAAGAAGAATTTGTCCTAAAACATTGTTAAGCTTGTGAGAACCAAGGTGGTTAAGGTCTTCACGTTTAAGATAAATCTTAGCTCCACCTAGGTGGTCTGTTAAACTTTCCGCAAAATAAAGCGGTGTTTCGCGACCAGAATAATCCTTCAAGTAATGGCGAAATTCTGCCAAAAATTCTGGATCATCCTTGTACTTGTCAAATGTCACTTCCAACTCATCCAACAAAGCCTGAATCGGCTCCGGTACAAAACTACCACCAAATTGTCCAAAATAACCTTTAGTTGTCATAAATTTTTCCTCTTTCAATATTTATTTCAAGATATGAAAAAACCCACACACAGAAAACAATCTGTGTGAGGGCGTTGGTAACGCGGTGCCACCTCAATTATAAAGGGACTATTCCCCTTTACATCTCTGCCTTGTCTAACAACAAGTTGCACTGTAAGGTGTGCGCACCGAATTTTCATTGTTTCAAATTCATTTTTAAAATCAGCCCACTTTCACTACTTCCAACCACCTGTTCACAATCACCACAGGCTCCCTGAAGATCAAAAATAGTTACTTTTCTGATTTGTTGAGAATATTATATGCTATTGTCCGCTTTTTGTCAAGATTTTTTATTATTTTTTTCCAGAACCGAGGATTTCTTCAGAAATTCTCACCAAAGTCTGAACGATGTAATCAACTTCTTCATCGCTTAATTTTGTATGAAGAGGAAGCGTAATTTCATTTTCAAAGAAGGCATAGGCTCTTGGATAATCTGCCATATCGAAACCAAGATTCTTATAGGCTGTCAGGAGAGGAAGCGGTTTATAGTGTACATTACTTGCAATTCCTGCTTTGGCCAATTCTTGGATGATGTGGTTGCGTTCTTCTAAACTTGCTCCTTCTACATGGGTGATGTAGAGGTGGCGTGAAGATTCGACACTATCAGTCTTGTGTGCCAATGGACGGATGCGAGAACCTGCAAAACCACGATCATAGCGGTCCACGATGTCCTTACGACGTTGTAGCAACCCAGAGTAACGGTCCAATTGTACCAAACCAATCGAAGCCATGATATCGGTCATATTGCACTTGTAGGCTGGTGTGACGATATCGTACTCCCATGAACCCAATTGCATCTTGGCAAGAGCATCCTTTGTTTGACCGTGAAGGGAAAGGATTTGGAACTCCTTGTACATCTCTTCGTCATCAATCGCTGGATTGGCTTTCCAAGTCGCACTTCCTCCCTCAGCCGTTGTAAAGTTCTTAACGGCGTGGAATGAGAAGGAAGTAAAGTCAGCGATAGATCCAGCTGGTTGTCCTTTATAAGTAGATCCCAAAGCATGGGCACTATCTGAGACAATTACGATACGGTTAAAGGCTTTTTGCCACTTGCTAGCAGCTGTAAAGAGGTCCCGTTTCTTCTCCACCACTTGGAGCAAACGATCATAGTCGCAAACAATCCCTGCAAGCTCAACCGGAATAATCACCTTAGTCTTTTCAGTGATGGCTTGCTCAAGCAAGTCATAGTCCATCTCAAACGTATCTGCTTGAATATCCACCATGACAGGTGTCGCTCCTACGTGAGTGATGACACTACATGAAGCTGTATAAGTCATAGCTGGAACGATAACTTCATCACCTGGTCCCACTTCCAAAACACGCAAAATCAACTCAAGAGCGGCTGTCGCAGAGTTGAGGCAGACAGTCTTAGGTGTCTGTGTGTATTGAGACAAGCGGCGCTCCAGTTCTTTTGTCTTCGGACCTGTTGTGATCCAACCAGAACGAAGGGTATCCGCTACTTCAGCAATTTCAGCTTCGGTAATATCGGGAGGTGAAAATGGAATATTGTAATTTGGCATTGATTTGCTCCTTTTATCTGTACTCATTTTCTCATGACTACTTTATTTTAGTACTTCAAACACGGTTTGAAACATGATTTTGATGTCTCCAAGGAAACTAAACTCTCGGAGATAGGCGAGATTATAGCGCATCTTTTCAGGAAGGACATGTTCGACATAGGCCTGGTCAACCGACAGACCTTTCTCTGTCATCTGACTGATGATGGTGTCCTCATCCTTGTAGTTGATACTGGCTGGAGAGGTGATTCCTGCTGGCAAGAGCAAGGTCGCCATCATTTCAGGACTATACTGCTCTGTGTAACGTGGCACTTCAGGACGGGTCCCTACAAAGGACATTTCGCCTTTAAGGACATTGACCAGCTGAGGTAGTTCGTCCAAACGCACACGGCGGATGAAATTTCCAACCTTGGTAATGCGACTATCGTTAGCAGAAGTCACCAGACTTCCTTTTTTATCCGCATCCGTCACCATAGTACGGAACTTCCAAATCTTGAACGGACGGTTGTACTGGGTCACGCGCTCTTGCTTGTAAATGACAGGTCCCTTGCTATCCAACTTGATCCAAATGCTCAAGATAAGAAAGACGGGAGAAGTCAAAAGTAGCAAGACCATGGCCAAAACCCAATCCAGGCAACGCTTGAAAATCAGCGAACCCTTCCTTTTAGAGACAAGCTGGTAGTAAGACTCAACCTCGCTTGATTGCATTTCCACGGGCAAGTCTTCCCATTTCAGCATGCTGTTTCTCCTTTGTTTTTATTATACTATTTGTCAACATTTTTCATTATACCACAAAATGGAAAAGGCGGTGCAAGAAATCTGTAATTTAAAGGAATTCTTCTTTAGGTAAGAGCCCCTGCCTGCAAGCTATACATCTTGTGATAGGTTCCTCCCAAGGCCAAGAGTTCCTCATGGGTTCCACTCTCGATGATGCGCCCCTTGTCCAAGACGTAGATGCAGTTAGCATCCTGGATGGTCGAAAGGCGATGAGCAATAGCAATGGTCGTCCGCCCCTGTCTCATCTTGGCTAGGGAATCTTGAACCAAACTTTCTGTTTCCGAGTCAATATTAGCTGTCGCTTCATCCAAAATCAAGATTTTAGGCTGACTAGCAACTGTTCTAGCAAAGGCAAGAAGCTGACGCTGACCAGTAGAAAAGCTCGAACCACGCTCGGAAACAGGGGCATCATAACCCAGCGGAAGGTCCTGAATAAAGGAATCTGCATCGACAAAGGCAGCTGCAGCCTGAACCTCTTCATCACTAAGTTCTTGATACATGGCAATATTGGACTTGATAGTCCCGTGATAGAGGAAGGGATCTTGCAAGACTAATCCGATATTCTTTCTCAGCTCTTCCTGACTGTAGTCTCTAATATCCACACCATCCAAGAGAACGCGGCCTGACTGAAATTCATAAAAACGCATGAGAACATTGATAATGGAAGATTTCCCAGAACCTGTATGTCCTACAAAGGCAATGGTTTCACCCTTCTTAACCGAAAAGGAAATATCATCCAGAATCTGATGTTTACCGTCATATGAGAAACACACATGTTCAAAACGGATATTGCCTTCTTTGACTTTAGCTTGCCCATCTTCTTGAAGAGGCTCATAGGTCGTCTCATCAATCAAGGCAAAGACACGGCCTGCAGATACCATGGATGTTTGAAGGGTTGAAAAGTTTTGCGTCACCTCAATCAGGGGATCAAAAAGGCGATTGATGTACTGGATAAAGGCATACATGGTTCCGGCCGTTATCCCGATAGAAAGACCACGGTAGCCAAAGTAGGCCATCAAGACGGCGTAGCCTAGGAGTTTCAGCAAACTCATGGCAGGACGCAAAAAGAGGGCGTCCAAGGCTACAGAACGGTTGGCATAGACCAAGTGTTCTTGGTTGATTTCATCAAATTCTGCTTGCAGGCGCTTCTCTTGATTAAAGGCCTGGATAATTCTGATTCCCTCGATATTCTCTGCCAGCTTACTATTGATATCTGACAAGAGACTTCTGGTTTTTTCGATAATCTTGACTGACTTTTTCCGATAGAGATTGACCAAAAGGAAAATCAAGGGTAGAAAGAGCAGGACTAAAGCTGTCAAACGAAAATCCAACACCAACATGGTATAGAGAGTTGTCAGAAAGATGAAAACTGCTGAAATAAAGCTGGATAAAATCCCTGAAAACATATCACTGATGGTCTCGGTATCATTGGTCAAACGAGAAACGATGGATCCTGCTGGCGTCTTGTCAAAATAAGACATACCCAGCTTCTCCATATTTGCAAAGGCATCGCGACGAATATCCCTAACAATACTGTAGGACACCCGCGCAAAGAGAAGATTCCCGACATACTGAACTAGAGTTTGTAGGAGATAAAGGCCATAGTAGGCCAGCAAAACGGTCACGGCCAGTTGATTAAGATTGCTGAGGTACTGGTCGATAAAGTGGGAAGCCACAAGGGGAATGACACTTTTAATGACCGTCGTCGCAAGGAGAAAACTGAGTGCCAAAAAGGTCAGGAGGCCATAGGGCTTGAGATAAGACATCAAGCGCTTCAATATAGCCCATTGTTCTTGCTTATTCTGCATCTTCTTCTCCTTTCATTTCCAACTGCTGAGACTGGTAGGTTTGTGCATACCAGCCATCCAGGGCTAGCAGTTCTTCGTGCGTGCCCCGTTCGATAATTTGACCATTTTGCAGAACCAAAATCAGATCTGCATGGACAACTGCACTGAGGCGATGTGCTGTAATAATAGTTGTCTTGTCCTTCCGCGTCTCCTTGAGATTGTCGATGATGGCATACTCTGTCTTGGCATCCACGGCGGACAAGGAATCATCTAAAATCAAAATATCAGGGTCTAAAATCATAGCCCTACTCATAGCCAGACGTTGCTTTTGACCACCAGATAGACTGACCCCTTTTTCACCGATAACTGTATCAAATCCTTGATGCATGTCTACAATATCTTGGTAAACTTGAGCTAGTTTAGTCGCTTCCTCGACCGCTAAAAGGGGCAAATTAGGTTTGCCGAAGCGGATATTGTCTAAGATAGAGGTCGCAAAGAGGAACTGGTCCTGAGGGACATAGCCCATGAGACCACGAAGGTCTGTCAGACGATAATCCCGAATATCGTGACCGTTTAGATAAATAGCTCCCTTATCCACATCGTATTCACGCAAGAGGAGCTTAATCAAGGACGTTTTCCCAGAGCCTGTCTGACCGACCAAGCCCAGAGTTTGCCCTTTTTCTAAACTAAAGTGAATATCCGTCAGTGTTTCCTCATTTTCAAAGGCAAAGATGTCAATGGCATACTCCAAACATCCATTTTCAATACCGTCCAGAGGAAACTCAGGGTCTTGTACAGGTGATTCCTGAGACAAAAGATCCTCAATCCGTTGGTAAGAAACCTTGCCTCGCTGAGTGATATTAAAGAGGAAACCGATAGCCATAAGAGGCCAGACCAGCATATCCAAATAGCTGATAAAAGTGACCAGATTCCCAACCGTGATTTGCCTCTCCTGCACCATCAAGGAACCGACCAAAAGGGTTAAAACATAAGATGAACCAACAAACAAGAGAACCATGGGGTCAAAGAGACTATCATATTTCATGGTTTGGAGGTTCTTCTGGAAGGTCAATTCATTGACTGCTTGAAAGGACTTCAACTCGTCCGCCTGATAACCGAAAGACTTGGTCACCTTAATACCTGATACAGACTCCTGCACCTTGTTATTGAGTTCGGAAAAGGCTGCCTGTGACTCGCCAAAGGCCTTGTGGGTCTTTCTCCCTAGACGACTAGTCGCATAAGCCATGAAAGGCAAGGGAAGAATGGCAACCAAGGTCATCTGCCAAGAAATGCTAAAGAGCATGGTCAGCAAAGTCACCAAAGCCGTGATAGAGGCATCCACTGCTGACATGACTCCACCACCCGCTAAACGGGTCAAGGCATTGATATCATTGGTGGCGTGTGCCATCAAGTCCCCCGTCCGATAGGTCTGATAAAAGGCTGGCGACATTTTTGTGAAATGCTCAAACAAGCGAGACCGCATAATCTGCCCCAAACGATAGGAAGTTCCAAGAATATACATGCGCCAAACATAGCGCAGATAGTACATCCCAAAGGCTGCCAGCAGTAGATAAAATAGATTAAGAAGGAGGGCCTGCTGGGTTAGTTGCCCCGACGTAATGGCGTCAATCACCCGCCCCATAACCATGGGAGGAATGAGATTGAGGACGGAAACCAAGACCAAGGCCACAATCCCGACTAGATAACGGCGTCTTTCTAACTTGAAAAACCACCAGAGTTTTTGAATAATGGACATAAAATCCCTTTCTGATTGCAAATGGAAACCTGAGGCCAAGACTCAATGAAAATCAAAGAGCAAACTAGGAAACTAGCCGCAGGCTGCTCAAAACACTGTTTTGAGGTTGTATATAGGACTGACGAAGTCAGTCACATATATACGGCAAGGCGACGTTGACGCAGTTTGAATTTGATTTTTGAAGAGTACAAGACCCCAGGTTTTTCTTATTCATAAGTTACGACTGAGACGACACCCTTGTCATACTCAGCGATAAAGATATTGGCCACATTGTCATACCCTTGTTTACTAAGGTTATCAAGCAGCCATTCTTCGCTCCGACCAATGGTCTCCAAAATTTCAACTTGGATCACACCGTCTGTGACAACAGGATACTTGGGATTCTCATCTCCCATTTGGACTACGATGAGTTGACCGTTTTGCTCCTGCATAGCTCGTTTGACTTGTTTCATTTGGAAAATTCCCTGACTACGGAGCTTAAGAGCTACGTCCGCTGCTGATAAACCAACCGAACGGCAGGCTTCTGGATCAATCTTCCCATTTTTGATAAGCAGGGTTGGCTTCCCATCAATCAAACGTTTCACAAAGTGAACATTATTATTGAGCCATTTGAGAGTCAAGACCAGAATGGTCCACATGATCAAGATGACTGCATACTGAAGGATACTGATGGCGCTATTGTAAATCACCCCACCGATGATCCCCCCGAGTACATAGTTCTGAATTTGATCTATCGCTGAGTTAGGCGCTAGATTGCCCTTTCCTGTCACATTAATTACGAAAACCAGAGAAAAGAGACCCAAGGCTAGTTTGATTAAAATTTCGATATAATTAAGTGTCATTTGTTCACCTCCACCAATTCGATCGCATCTGTTTTATACAATTCCACTTTCTCTAGCAGGTACTTGTCTGGCTCACTACCGTTCAGGGCACGGTAATAGTGATCACCTACCTTGATAAGTGCGCCATCCGTGTCCGCAGAAGTATTAACATAGACCTCTGACTTGTCTACTCCCAATTCTTTGGAAACAAGCTCGATGAAATGAAGTGAAGCTTGAAATTTATTATTAGAAACTTGATTGTTTTGATAAGTCGTGATGCTGACTAAAAGGAGAGCTAATAAGGTCAAAGCTGAAATCATGACCAACTCACGAAATTTAGTCCCCTTTTTATCATGATAAGCCTTGAAAGCTAAAAATCCTGTCACAGCTAATAAAACAATCCCTAAACCAATCATGATGCCATTTTGCTGACCGATTTGGCTGAGTACATAGTCATAAGAATAGAATTTCATGTATTTTCACTCCCTTTCATAAAATCATTCTTAATTATAAACGAAAGAGGGTGATTTTTCAAACCATACGTTGGGGAAATGCGCCTTTTTTTGGTATAATATAGTCTGTAATCTGAATGAAAAAGGTAACATTATGAAACTCATCTCATGGAATATCGATTCCCTCAATGCAGCCCTAACGAGCGACTCAGCTCGTGCAAAATTGTCCCAAGAAGTCCTACAAACCTTGGTAGCCGAAAATGCTGATATTATCGCTATTCAGGAAACCAAGCTTTCTGCAAAAGGGCCTACAAAAAAACACTTGGAAATTTTAGAAGAACTCTTCCCAGGTTATGAAAACACTTGGCGTTCTTCCCAAGAACCTGCTCGTAAAGGATATGCTGGAACCATGTTCCTTTATAAGAAAGAACTCACACCAACGATCAGCTTCCCAGAAATCGGTGCTCCTTCTACCATGGACTTGGAAGGCCGCATCATCACCTTGGAATTTGATACATTTTTCGTGACCCAAGTTTACACTCCAAACGCTGGCGATGGTCTCAAACGCTTGGAAGAGCGTCAAGTCTGGGACGTCAAATACGCTGAGTATTTGGCTCAACTAGACAAAGAAAAACCAGTCCTTGCAACCGGTGACTACAACGTAGCCCACAAGGAAATCGACCTTGCAAACCCTGCCAGCAACCGCCGTTCACCTGGATTTACCGACGAAGAACGTGCTGGCTTTACCAGCCTCTTAGCAACTGGATTTACTGACACCTTCCGCCACATTCATGGCGATGTCCCAGAGCGTTATACTTGGTGGGCGCAACGCAGCAAGACTTCTAAAATCAACAATACAGGATGGAGAATCGACTACTGGCTCACTAGCAACCGCGTGGCTGACAAGGTGACCAAGTCTGACATGATTGACTCGGGTGCGCGTCAAGACCATACGCCGATTGTATTGGAAATTGAACTCTAAGGAGAAAGCTAATGGACTATCAAGCTGTCATTCCTGAATTTGTAGTATCTGACCTCGAAAAGTCACGCCACTTCTACTGCGATTTGCTGGGATTTTCTGTCGAATACGAGCGTCCAGAGGAGAAATTTCTCTTCCTCTCGCTTGAAGACTGCCAACTTATGCTAGAAGAAGGCAGCACAGAAGAATTAGCCCAACTAACCTATCCTTTCGGGCGCGGTGTCAATATTTCCTTTGGTATTGAAGATGTCCCTCAGCTCCACCAAAAACTGCTGGAGGCCAACTATCCTATTTATCGTCCTTTGACTAAGAGAACATTTCGTGTTGGGGATCACTACATCTATCCTCACGAATTTGCAGTCTTGGATCCAGATGGCTATTTTTTAAGATTTAGCGAATAGAATAATAGAACCCTACAATACTGTATCTCGTTGTAGGTTTCTTTTTTTGTTCGTTTTTTTCATTAAAACACTAACAAAACATTTGATTTATAAAGTTATTTAGTGTAAAATAATGACATTAACGCTATTGCGTTTGATAATAGTACCATTTTACTTGTTTATGTCGTGAATTGGCACGACGTTTCTACAAGGTGCCGGAACACCTAACAATGAGTAAGTCTGTTGAGGGTATGTTTTTAGACATACCTATTTTGAGGGCTTGCTTATCTGTTAAGTAGGTCCTTTTTTAGTATTTTGCTAAGGCTAGCCTTCAAGGTTAAATATAATATTTTTAATATTTCCCTTATTTAGTGCGGACGGGAGGTGAAATTACCCTGTGAGTAATTTCAGGAATCCAGGGAATTTCATCCCTAATTTTTGAGCCCAAAGTCTCAAAAATCCCGTCATAGACAATAACAAGATTATTGTCTATGATACCACTACAGCGGGAAATATCTAGTAAAACTCGCTTCGCTGGCACTAGTATTATACATATACATTATTAGTAAACTAAATCACTATAGAAACATTTAAACAAGCAAATGAAGTATCTTTTAGACTTTAGGAGGTCTTATGAAATTATTAGAAGAGCGCATCCTCGAGGATGGGCATATCTTGGGGGACAACATCCTCAAGGTAGATTCCTTTTTAACCCACCAGGTTGACTATCGTTTGATGCGGGAGATTGGTAAAGTTTTTGCGGAAAAATTCGCATCTGCTGGCATTACCAAGGTTGTAACCATTGAAGCTTCAGGCATTGCCCCAGCTGTTTTTACAGCTGAAGCCTTAGACGTTCCCATGATTTTCGCCAAGAAAGCTAAAAACATCACCATGAACGAAGGCATCTTAACTGCAGAAGTCTACTCCTTTACCAAGCAGGTGACCAGCACCGTTTCCATCGCTGGAAAATTCCTCTCACCAGAGGACAAGGTCGTGATTATTGACGATTTCCTTGCTAATGGACAAGCTGCCAAAGGCTTGATCCAAATCATCGAACAAGCCGGAGCAAAAGTTGAAGCGATAGGTATCGTGATTGAAAAATCTTTCCAAGATGGTCGTGATTTGCTTGAAAAAGCAGGGTATCCAGTCCTATCACTGGCTCGCTTGGATCGTTTCGAAAATGGTCAGGTCGTATTTAAGGAGGCAGATTTCTAATGCAAAAACAAGAAAAACATTCACAAGCAGCCGTTCTTGGCTTGCAACACTTACTAGCCATGTACTCAGGTTCTATCCTGGTTCCTATCATGATTGCGACAGCTCTTGGCTATTCAGCTGAGCAGTTGACCTACCTGATCTCCACAGATATCTTCATGTGTGGGGTGGCCACCTTCCTCCAACTCCAACTCAACAAATACTTTGGGATTGGACTACCAGTCGTTCTCGGAGTTGCCTTCCAATCCGTCGCTCCCTTGATTATGATTGGGCAAAGTCACGGTAGCGGTGCTATGTTTGGTGCCCTTATCGTTTCAGGGATTTATGTAGTTCTGATTTCAGGAATTTTTTCAAAAGTAGCTAATCTTTTCCCTTCTATCGTAACAGGCTCTGTCATTACCACGATTGGATTGACCCTGATTCCTGTCGCTATTGGAAATATGGGAAATAACGTCCCAGAACCAACTGGTCAAAGTCTCTTGCTTGCTGCTATCACTGTTCTGATTATCCTCTTGATCAACATCTTTACCAAAGGATTTATCAAGTCTATCTCCATTTTGATTGGACTGGTTGTCGGAACTGCCATTGCTGCCACTATGGGCTTGGTTGACTTCTCTCCTGTGGCTGCAGCACCGCTTGTTCATGTCCCAACTCCACTCTACTTTGGAATGCCAACCTTTGAAATCTCATCTATTGTCATGATGTGTATCATCGCAACGGTTTCTATGGTTGAGTCCACTGGTGTTTACCTAGCCTTGTCTGATATCACCAATGACCCAATCGACAGCACGCGCCTGCGCAACGGTTATCGTGCAGAAGGTCTGGCCGTACTTCTCGGAGGAATTTTTAACACCTTCCCTTACACAGGATTTTCACAAAACGTTGGTTTGGTTAAATTATCAGGTATCAAAACCCGTCTACCAATCTACTACGCAGCTGGTTTCCTAGTCCTCCTTGGACTCCTTCCTAAGTTTGGCGCCCTCGCCCAAATCATTCCGAGCCCTGTTCTTGGAGGGGCCATGCTGGTGATGTTTGGTTTTGTTTCCCTTCAAGGGATGCAAATCCTCGCTCGCGTTGATTTTGCTAACAATGAACACAACTTCCTTATTGCAGCTGTCTCCATCGCTGCAGGTGTCGGACTCAACAATAGTAATCTCTTTGTCAGCATGCCGACAGCCTTCCAAATGTTCTTCTCAAACGGAATCGTCGTAGCCAGCCTACTGGCCATTGTCCTCAATGCAGTATTAAACCGGAAAAAGAAATAAGAAAAAGAGGTGTGAGCCTCTTTTTTGTTTATTTATATCCTCACCTGTCTGTCTTCTGACCGCTGGCCTGTCACAAACATGGTAAAGGTTGCCTTGCAGACATTTCTGCCTTCTTGATTGGTGATATCGACATCCACGACACAGGTTGTGCGACCTTGATGGACACATTCTCCTTTAATGGTCAGCACATCGTCGAGTTTTCCTGCCTTAAGGTAGTTGATAGAGGACTGGAGCGTCACTCCATCAAGCCCTAGCGAGATAACCACCAAACCACTAATCTGGTCACAAAGGGTGAAGAGATAGCCACCATGGGCATTGCCATAGTAGTTGAGTGACGAGTCCACCACTTTGGTCGTCACTACAACCTGACCATCTCTCATTTTTTCTATTTCGTAATTTTCAAAGGCAGATATAGCGTCAAAATGAAAATCTTTCATCGTTTCCTCCTGATAGTTCAAACGACACTATGATACTACTTTTTATAGGACTGCGCAAGGAGAAAGCTCCTAGTCTGGCAAAATTCCGACCTGTTCTACAAAGCGCATAAAGGCTACCTGTCCCTGCTCAGTCTGCTTGTAAACCCCTGCGTCCTCCAAAACACGCGCAAAAATAGTGCCCACAGAGTCCTTGACGATTTCAAGGGCTTTTTCTTTATCTGCTAGATCCGGATGTTGGGCTTTGAGCTGGTCTGCCCATTCCTGATGATAGTCGGCAACTATATCATCATCTCCCACGAGGTAGCTAGCAACCTGCTCCACTTCCGCTTTCAGACGAGGTGGTAAGATAGCCAAGCCCATGACCTCAATCAAGCCGATATTTTCCTTCTTGATATGTTGAACATCCTTGTGGGGATGATAGATACCATCAGGATGCTCTGGCGATGTCTGATTATCCCGCAAGACCAAGTCCAATTCAAACTGACCATCTCGTTTACGGGCAATGGGTGTAATGGTGTGATGCGGTGTCCCGTCTGTCCCTGCTAAAATCTGCACTGCAGGATCTGAATACTGGCGCCATTCTTGCAAAATCTTGTCAGCCAAGTTGATCAAATACTCTTTTGAATCCGAGGTCAAACGTAGCACTGACATAGGCCACTTGACAATCCCAGCCTTGACCTGCTCAAAACCAGCAAAACAGAAAGTCTTTTGTAAAGGAGCTAATTCCATAGGGAAAACATGTCGGCCTCCCTGATAGTGATCATGAGTCAGAATAGAGCCTCCCACGATTGGCAGGTCGGCATTAGAGCCCGCAAAATAGCCCGGAAACTGCTCTACGATAGCCAGCAGACGCTCAAAACTCTGACGACTAATAGCCATGGGACGATGCTGACCATCTAAGAAAATACAGTGCTCATTAAAATAAGCATAGGGCGAATACTGGAAGCCCCACTCCTGGCCCGCCATTTCGAAACGGATAATGCGGTGATTGCTGCGAGCTGGGTGGTTAACCCGACCATGGTAGCCTTCGTTCTCTAGACAGAGTTGACACTGTGGGTAATTGCTAGCTTGAACCAACTTAGCTGCCGCAATCTCTTTTGGATCCTTTTCAGGTTTAGACAGATTGATGGTAATCTCAAGTTCTCCGTAGTCAGATGGTACACGATAAGCAATATTCTTAGCAATGGCCTTGAGCTTGATGTAGTCATTTTTCTGGCTAAGTTGGTAGAAGTCCGCAATTGCCTGCTCGGGAGATTGGGCATAGGTTTTCCAAAAGTCACGATTGACCTGACTTGGACAAGGTGTCACCAAGTCCATCAATTCAGCACCGAGGATTTCACGCGCAGTCTGACTATCCTCAATCGTCTCTAATCGAACCGCCTCCTCAACCAACTGGTCCTTGAGGTCAATCAATTTATCCAGATCAGTCTCAACCTCCAAAACACCATCTCCCACTCGTGCCAAGACACGATTGGTTAGGTAGATTCGATCCATTTCCTCAAAAGCACTTTCAGCAATAACTTCCGTGATAAATGCATCTAGAACTCCTTGACTCATTGATTCTCCTTCTTACTTTCTAAATAGTCTCTGACAGCATCTAAATCCTGAAAAACTTGTTCTGTTTTATTTAAGAAAGACTGTGCTGGCATTTTCAAGTCTGGAATACAAATAACTGGTATCCCAGCTCTATACGCTGCTTCAATCCCTGCTTCACTATCCTCTAATACTAAGCAATTCTCTGGTAAAACATTCAAATCACTACAGGCCTTTAAAAATATATCAGGGTAAGGTTTGCTTCTCTTTACATCTTTTGCAAAAACTAGATGGTCAAATAAGGACAGTATACCATTGCTATCCAAAATCATTCTAGCTCTAGATTCAACACTTGAAGTTGCTAAAGCGATTGGAATACCTTCTCTTTGCAAAAAAGCAAGCAAATTTTTAGCACCTTTTTTTAAATTTACACCTTTGGCTAATATTCGAGCTTCCAGTTCATAAACTTTTTCCAAGGTTTGGTCAAAGTTCCAAGGTAAATCATAGGTATCTAAAAATCGTTGAACATTCTCCTCTTCCCTATGTCCACTGTATTCTCTAGAATATGTTTCTTCTGTGAAAGGAATTCCAAAATCTTTAAGCAATTCTTGATAAACTTTTAGAGAAATGATCTCAGTATCAGCTAATAAGCCATCTAAATCAAATATTACAGCGTCCATTTACTTCTCTCCTAGTCTAAAACGCGAGTGCCACCTGCAACTTCAGCGATATAGAAGCTTGGAGCATATCCAACGACTTCCTCGTAGTGCTTGCCTACAGCTTCCTTAAAGGCCTCAACAGCGTCTTTTTGAACCAAGGCAATGGCACATCCGCCAAATCCTGCCCCTGTCATACGAGCACCAAGAACACCTTCTTGGGCCCAAGCTGTGTGAACAAGGGTATCCAATTCCAAGCCAGTCACTTCATAGTCATGTTCTAGAGAAACGTGTGACGCATTCATCAAGCGACCAAATGTTTCCAAATCACCTGCTTGAAGTGCTGCTTGAGCTTTAAGAGTACGTTGGTTTTCAAGCACAGCATGGCGAGCACGTTTTAAGCGATTTTCATCTTTAATCAGATAGCTGTATTGGTCAAAGGCCCACTCATCCAATTCACCCAAGGTCTGAATATCCAAGGCAACTTGCAATTCTTCCACAGCTTTTTCACACTCAGCACGGCGTTCATTGTATTTAGAATCTGCCAATTCACGACGTTTGTTGGTGTTCATGATAACAACGACATTGTCCTTCAAATCAAGCGGCACCAAGTCGTATTCTAACGTATTGGTATCTAGGTAAATGGCACGTTGGTCAGCACCCATACCGATGGCAAACTGGTCCATGATACCAGAGTTTACTCCGATAAAGTTGTTTTCTGTTTGTTTTCCGATTTTAACCAAATCCAAACGATCTAGTTTTAAATCAAAGAGATGCTCTGCCACAACACCAGTCAAGAGTTCCAAAGATGCTGATGATGACAAGCCAGCTCCATTTGGGATATTCCCATAAACATAAAAATCAAACCCTTTGTCAATCACGTGTCCAGCTTCTTGCAAGAAATGAAGAACCCCTTTTGGATAGTTGGTCCAGCTGTGCTCTTTTTCAAATTTGAGGTCAGCAAGAGGCACTTCGATGATACCCTTGTCCTCAAAGTTGGCTGAGTAGAAACGCAAAACTTGGTCGTCACGTTTTCGAGCCGCCCCATAAGTTCCCAAGGAAATCGCAGCAGGAAAAACGTGACCGCCATTGTAGTCCGTGTGTTCACCAATTAAATTGATGCGGCCAGGTGAAAAGAAGGTTTGGTCTGCTTCTTGACCAAAAACGGCAAGAAAGTCTTTGCGAAGGGCTTGAGCAGTAAGATCTTGTGTCATATAAATTCTCCTTTGACTGTCCGTTAAGTCACCTTAACGTGTAATCGTTTTCTTCTATTGTATCCAAGGAATTTACCAAGGTCAATCCTTTTTACTAAACTTTTACTAAACTATCAGTAAAAAGCAGAAAAATATGATATACTAACCTAAAAGGAGGAGGATTTATGGCTACCTTAAAAGATATCGCACAGCTAGCCTCTGTCTCTATCGCGACCGTATCTCGTGTCCTCAATCGCGACCAGAGTCTATCTGTTACAGAAGAAACCAGACACCGTATTTTAACTGTCGCTGAAGAGCTGGGCTACACCAAGCATCTCAAGACAGGCGAATCCCACAAGCCCAAGCAAAAGATTGCCATTATCCAATGGGTCAGCGAACAAGGGGAGTTGGACGACCTCTACTATTATCAGATTCGTCTAGGTATTGAAAAAAGAGCCCAAGAGTTGGACTATGACATCTTGCGCTATTTTAATGACCATCCTTTTACACTGAGCGAGGAAGTGATTGGCATTCTCTGCATCGGAAAGTTCAGCCGAGCTCAGATTGCTGCCTTTGAAGAATACCAAAAACCTTTAGTCTTTATAGACAGCGATACCCTCTCACTAGGTCATACCTGTATTATTACTGACTTTTACACTGCTGTGAAACAAGTTGTAGACCATTTCCTCAGCCAAGGGATGAACCGTATCGGAATTCTCACAGGCCTTGAGGAAACAACCGACCAGGAAGAAATAATCCAGGATAAGCGACTAGAAAATTTCAAAGACATTACCCAAGCAAAGGGAATCTACCATGAAGAACTGGTCTTTCAGGGAAGCTTTACTGCCCAGTCTGGCTATGACTTGATGAAAGAGGCCATTCACAAGCTAGGAGAACAACTCCCACCAGCCTTTTTCGCAGCCAGCGATAGTTTAGCCATCGGTGCCCTTCGTGCCCTTCAAGAAGCTGGAATCAGCCTACCAGACCGTGTCAGTCTCATTTCTTTTAACGACACTAGCCTGACCAAGCAGGTCTATCCTCCCCTCTCCAGTATCACTGTCTATACCGAAGAAATGGGCCGAGCAGGCATGGATATTCTTAATAAGGAAGTTCTACACGGTCGCAAAATCCCCAGCTTGACTATGCTGGGAACCAGACTGACTTTGAGAGAAAGTACGAGGAATGAATAGGATAACAAAACGACCTCTAGCGAGATCGTTTTTCTAATGATGATGCCCATGCTTCTGCTCTAACTTTCTCACCCTCCGCTTATGTTGTGCATGATTGCTTTTACTGCTATCCACTTCAATAGTGATATTCAGCACGCCTCTTTCTTCTAAAAATTGACGCACCACTTCTTTGGTCTCCATCATCTGCTCCCAGTCCTCGATACAGATGTGGACAATAGCATTGTTCTCTAAACCGTCCATGGACCAAATGCTAAGTTGATTGACACTTTTGACATTGGGTAGAGCCTCTAAATCCTTCTCCAAATCATATGTCTCGACCCCTTCTGGCACAGAATCTAGGAAAATTTTCAGTGCGCTCCAAAAGCGAGGAATGGCTTTCGACAGAATAAAGATAGAAATAACCAGCGATAAAAGCGGATCAAGGATATACCAATCTGTAAATCGGAGGATAATCGCCATTAGGATGACAGCCAACCAACCAAGAGTGTCTTCCAAAAAATGCAGGCTAAGAATTGACTCGTTCTTTGTCTTTCCTTTACGGACTACTAGACTAGCTAGCACATTAATAGCCACTGCAATGATTCCCAGCCAGAGGATACCATTTTCATTAACGGGTTGCGGGTGAACGATCTTTGTGATATTTTCCAAGATCACTAGGACAGACCCTATCATAAGAATCACAGCCGTTAGCATGGCCCCTAAAAGGCTAAAACGTTTGTAACCCAAGGTGTACTGTCTATCTTCTTCACGGTTTGAAATTGTTTCTAGAAGGGCTGATATACCAATGGCTATAGCATCCCCCAGGTCATGAACAGAATCAGCAAGAACTGCACTCGAACCAAAGATTCCTCCTGCGATAAACTCAACAATCGCATAGCTTAAATTTAAGAAAAAAGCTAACCAGATAGATGTTTTAGAACTCATTTCTCTCCCTCCTTTGGTATAATGGGTATATACATACTTCTTTCATTTGTATTATCTAATAAAATCCAAAGAAAGGATAGAAGCAAACTGTCAGTCCTGTTCAGTTCTGAACAGTTTGTCTCAAGTGTCTATATGCAAAAAAGAGACCGTCGAGTCAGTAAGACGAAAAAAGCCATCTATCAAGCTTTTTTACAACTTTTGAACGACAAAGGCTATGATGCCACTACTGTTCAGGATATCATTGACCTAGCAGATATTGGACGTTCTACTTTTTACTGTCATTACGAAAGTAAGGAACTCCTTTTAGATGAGCTCTGTCGCTACCTCTTTCACCATCTCTTTGAAAGGGAAGAACACTTGACTACCGAGGACTACCTCGCACATATCTTTTTACATTTTCAGAAAAACCAGGACCATGTCACCAGTCTCCTTTTTTCCAAAAACGACTACTTCCTCCGCCAACTACACAAGGAACTCGAACACCACGTTTATCCCATGGTGGCGGATGACTTGCAAGAGGCCTATCCAAACATTCCGGACTCCTACCTCCAGCATTTTGTTGTGACGAACTTTATTGAGACCCTAACTTGGTGGCTAAAAAAAGGAAAATCCTATACCGAAGACCAAGTGGTGAGATTTTACCTTGATGTAATTGAGATAAACTCTACAACTCCACTTGATAACTAAGCCTGTAAATCAGAAAGGAACCAACTATGTTAACTTCGATGATTCTAGGAATACTAACAATTGTACTAGCTCTCGCCTTCTCATTGCTTCACCTTGCTGCTGCTTTTTCAGCTATGAAACAAAAGAACTACAGTCTAGGAAATAAGTGCATCTTGGTCGGCAGTTGCCTCACTTCTCTGGCTCTAGCCATCTTTTACTTCGTTCCAGTTGCAACCATTCTTCTATGGATTGTGGGTGCGAGTATTGTCTGCTATGGAGCCTACTGGAACGGCCAACAGACAGAAAGTCAACATATATCGCACCACATCATTCGTATAACGAGCGCTATCGTTATTACAGTGTTACTCATTTTGCTCTAACACAAAAAAAGGATCATCTGATCCTTTTTTACTTTTTAAACACTCTTTGCGGCCTTGCTCCACTGATACCACCCAACTAGACTATTGATCAAGTAAATCAGGTATTTCCCTTGGATTTGCAGGCTTTCTCCCCACCAGAGATAGATAAAAAAGACATTGGTAGCTGCCCAGAATATCCATTGCTCACGGTAAACAGCTGTCATGAGGATTTGCCCAACCCCATTGGTCGCATCAGTGATAGAATCACGATAAGGACGATTAGCTCCGATAGACTGATAAATAAACCCAAAGGCCAACCACCAAAGAACACTAATAGAAAGATACTTTGTCCAACCCTTGCCGTCTAGTTTACGTGCGATAAACTCTTGTTGTTCTTTCTTAAACTGGGCTTGATAAATCCAAACCAAGAGACCAATTGGCTGCATAATTGTAAAATAGAGAGTTGTTAAAACCTCACCATAGAAGCCTTTTTGAAGGGCAAGCACCAGATAAATGATGGAATTAATCAAATTAAATAGGTAGTTACTAGCACGACCTTCAGCTTCTCAAAGAGCAGAAAAAAGGTTAGTAAGGCTTGAGAGATGAATCATTTTAAAAGCAAACAATTCCAACAAGACGTCATCATTGTCGCTGTTGGTTATTACCTACGTTACAATCTGAGCTATCGTGAAGTTCAGGAATTGCTTTATGACCGTGGAATAAATGTTTGTCACACTACGATTTATCGGTGGGTTCAAGAATACAGTAAAATCCTCTATCATCTCTGGAAAAAGAAAAATAAACAGTCCTTCTATTCGTGGAAAATGGATGAAACCTATATCAAAATTAAGGGGCGTTGGCATTATCTCTATCGAGCGATTGATGCGGACGGTTTAACATTGGATATCTGGTTACGAAAGAAACGTCGAGCAGACGATAACAGCTATAAGTTAGAAGATACCGCCTATCAAGAAGATAAAGCACGCAAAGCAGAAACCGAAGATAAGCTAGCTATTGAAGCAAGTACACCACGCTATTGCTAGAAAATATGTTGCTAAGTCCGTTTGAAATGCAAGATACAAAAATCATGGCAGGATTGCAAGTCCATGTTTACCCCCTCTATGACGAACTGAAAGAATTAAGAGGGCTAAATAGTCTTAAAGACCACTTGTCTTATGTTGCCAGCAGACGTGAAGAATATTCTAAACATAATATCGCACGCTACCTCAAAAAAGCCATTGAACAATATCTACCAACGGTTAAAAGGCAGGACTTAAACCATGAGTGAAGACTTAAAAACGATCAAAGAGCTGGCGGATGAGTTGAGTGTTACAAAACAAAATATTCAATATCACTACCAAAGGTTACCAAAAGAATTACAGCTTAAAAGTTCCAATGGGTCTAATCTAATAAATTCTAAAGCAGAAAAAATAATTTTAGGTAAAGTAGAAAGTAGTAGCAAATCAAATACCAAAGACCAACAAATAAGTAGCAAAGACCAACAAATAGAAAAACTAACTAATTTGTTAGACCAGTAACAACGATTAGCCTTGCAAGATAAAAAGTTGCTAGAAGCATACAAGGCGGAAATGATAACTTAAAAGCCCTCAAAATGCCCTCACAGGAAACAGAATTCAAACACTTAGACAATCAATATAAAGATGAAGTGAACGCTCTTAAAGAGAAGTTGGAAAATTTACAGGAACAAATCAAAGATCAAAAAAGGATAGAAGAACAAGAAAAACCAATAAAATGGTGGGGACTATGGCGAAAATAGATGATTCAGTTAAAAAGAAAGTTCCAGAATTGCGATTTAAAGGATTCACGGATGAATGGGAACAGCGTAAGTTGGGAGACGAAGTTCGAATAGTGATGGGACAGTCTCCTAATTCAGAAAATTATACTGATGATCCTAATGGGCGCTAAAAATGCGAAGACCTATGAAGACCTATTTTGTATTAGTCAAACAAAAAATCCAAAAGAAATGGTATATGATTATGACCATGAAACAAAGTAAAATCAAACCGAGTGATCTGAGGAAGCACCCGATGATCATGAAACGTTATTAAACACAAAAGTCACCCATGTGAGTTCTTGCCAGAAGCTGAAGTTAATCCTTCAACCTGGAAAACCCGCAGAGGTGACTTTTTCTATACATCTCGATTTTTCTGGCAATAATCATTAACCGATAAATATGTCTGTGAATCACCCAGCGACTCCGCTATGTCCATAATCCGCGGTGGTAGTAATCCCACTCGCTGGACAAGTTCGTGATTGCTGAACAATTCCCGTGGACTGCCGGCGAAGCCAAACTTCCCGCGTTCCATAACATACACCGACTCAAACTCCGCGGCGACCCAATCCATGTCATGGGTGATGGTCACAACTTGGTGGCCCGAATCAGCCAACTGATGGAAAATTGCGGTCAACTTGCGCCGGCTTTCCCAATCAAGCGACATCATCGGCTCATCAAATAAATAAATCGCCGGATCCACTGCCAAAACTGTGGCAACGCTTAACAGCTTGCGTTCCGACAATGACAGGTCATATGGACTTTCAGCTGTTTTATCATCCAAGCCAACTCTTTTTAGAGCCGCTAAAGCCCGCCTCGTAATCGTGTCGTGGTCATCTATGACCTGCGCGACATTCCACTCCACCTCTCGTTGAACGGTCGGGTTGAAAAGCTGATCGTCAGGATTCTGAAAAGTAATCCCAACCTTCAGTAACTTTTCGACTGGTTTAAGATCATTAAAATTTTCTCCATCGATCTTAATCACACCGGTTTGTGGTGTCAGCAAACCCGTCAACAATTTGAAGAGCGTTGATTTGCCGGCACCATTTTGGCCGACAATCGCCACCATCGGATCGGCGAAGTGTTTGTCTTCAACATCCAAGCTAAAGGACCGTTCCGGATAAGTGAACGTCAGGTGGCTCAGTTCAATTGTGGACATAACGAACCTCCTTCAGATCAGCGTAATTCACCGGATACCGGCCATCAGCCAAGTGCCAATCCATTTTTTGAGCAAGTTGCTGGATTGTCGGGGCTGGAATCTGCCAGTCAGCTGCCAAATGATTAAACACCTCACCCGGCCTGCCCTGGGCTACCATTTGACCCTCGTGCAGCACCCACACAACGTCGGCGACTTCGCACAAATCGTCAATTTCACTGGTGACAATGAAGACAGTCGTCTCTTTGACTTGGGCCAGCCATTGGAAAAATTGCCGACGGCCAAGGGGATCCATCTCACTGGTCGGATCATCCATAATCAAAACAGCCGGATTAGCCACAATCGCCGTGGCAATTGCCAACCGCTGGATCTGACCACCGGAAAGGCTCTCGGGACGCAAATTCAGCTGTTCAATCAGCCCCATTTGCGTGGCAACTTCTTCGACCCGTTTTTGAATCAGTCCTTCAGCCATTCCCTGATTAATCAAGTCAAAGGCGATTTCATCGGCAACCGTGTCTGCCAACCCGCTTAGTTGGCCAGCTGGATTTTGCAGTACAACTCCATTCATGGCATTATAAACGGGCCAATTGTCAGACACTCGCTGGCCAAACATGTGCCAATCGCCCTCAATCTCAGCAGACACAATTTTGGGAATGACCCCTGCCAGCACACGGCACAAAGTCGATTTGCCGGAGTGGCTATTCCCGATAATCCCAACCACCTGGCCGGTATGAACCTCCGCGTTAATCTGACGCAGTTGTGGTTGCTCAGTACCCGGATAACGGGTGGTCAAATTTTCAATTACAATCCGTTTATCTTCGTCCATATCTTCCACCCAATCAATAAAATTGCCAATCCAGTCAGACCAATGTGCAGCGTCCGCGACAGGCGATACACGCGCTGGGAGGTTCTGACAGTCCGGTTGAGATTATCAAAACCTCTCAGTTGGAGAGAAATCGACCGCGTCATCGATTGATCCAAGGTCTTAATCACCAATGGAATTAGAACCGGCAGGACTGACTTTAATTTCTGAATCAACGTTTTTTGCGGATTGGTTCCGCGAACTTTTTGTGCCTGCTGGATTTTCCGCATATTGCGCATCATTTCCGGCAAAATATAACACACCGACATCAGAACGTAGACGGTTTTATAAGACAATCCGGACAGTTCCAAATAGGCCGCGTTTTCTGAAATACTCGTGGTCACTATAAAAAAGCCACTGGTCAAAATAATCACCAATACTCGACAACCCAGAGTGGTGGCGTAAATCAGGCCTTCTTTGTAGAACGACACCCCAAGCACAGAAAACAGCACAGTTTGATTCCGACTGTAAAATAACCCTTGGATGATCAGCATGGTGCAAATCAGAAACAGGCTGAATCCCAGCGCCTTAAAGGTGGTAGAACTCAATTTGGAAAATAACAATAGCAGTGTTGCGACAAGAATTAATCCGGCCTGAAGCAATAAATTCATACTGGCAAAGCTCAACAACGTCATGTCCAAGATGAACAAGAGCTTAGTAATCGGATCGATCACCTGGTACCACTTGAGCTTGACCCGTGACGCTCCAGAAATCAATGTTTTATCAGTCATCATTTATCATCGCTAAAGAAGTGCACCATCCGCTTCGGCAGCTGACGATAGATGAAGAATGCCAGGTAGGCCACGCAGACTTTATCCAAAATATCCAAGACAAACTCATCGGTAAATGAGGCCAGCCACACTGGTACATGATTGGCGACCATTACCGCAAACAATGAGTCACCCCAAGCGATACCGGTCTGACCACCCCAAAAGATGACGTTGAGTGGCGTTGAAATGACAGCTGAAACGATGGCAATAATAATAGCAGAAACAAATACTCGTCGCGCTGACGAGAACCACCCATTGGCGTGCAAAACTCCGACAGCAATCCCAATTCCGATGCTGGTAATCGCATACACGGTTGAAATTGGCGATAAGGTCAGCCCATAGATCACGTTGTTGATGAAACCACTAATGGCACCGGCAACCGGCCCAGCCAACATGCTGGTAAGAAAGGTTCCCAAAGACCCCAGCCAAACGGGCAACTTTAACCCCTCCGCCAAGGCTTTGGCAACATAGTTAATCCCCACGGCAGCGGGAATCAAAGTCATGGTGGCAGCACTTAACTTAAATTTCCACATACTGGTACGATGAATCGGTTCTGTTTTCATAATCTTCTCCTTTTGTTTTTAAAGAGCCGTGTCTGGATAGACTTTCGGACGCAACGCTCTATTATATATCTACTGAACTGTCTATACACAAGATTTCCATCCTCAGTCGACATGAGCTGGAAATCTTTATTTGTTAAGTAGTTCACAACACATTATACACCTATTTTGTGAATAGTCAAGTGTATTTACAGTAAAATTTTAGAAAATCCTAAAAATTTCCTCTTATTTTCCATTTAAAAATGATAATCATTAATTCTGACACCAAAAAAGCCCAGACAAGATTGTCTGAGCATTTTTCTATATGGTCGTTTAAGCAAGTTGAGTTTAGCATTTTCAAACTATTTCTTCAACAAACCTTGTTCTTGTAAAAACTCCTTGGCTACTTGTTCTGCTGACTTGCCTTCAACACCGACTTGATAGTTGAGCTGGCTCATCTGGCTTTCAGTAATTTTACCAGCTAGTTTATTGAGAACTGTCTCCAACTCAGGATGTTTCTTGAGAAGAGCTTCTTTCATGAGTGGCGCTCCTTGATAAGGTGGGAAGAGTTGCTTGTCATCTTCCAAGACCTGTAAATCATAACGTGCCAACTCTGCATCTGTCGAGTAGGCATCCGTGATTTGAATATCGCCTGACTGAATTGCCTGATAGCGAAGGGCTGGCTCCATGGTCGCTACATTGAGATTGAGACCATACATTGATTGCAAGCCCTTATTGCCATCTTCACGGTCATTAAATTCGAGTGTAAAACCTGCCTTCAGCTGCCCTTCCACTTTTTTCAAGTCCGAAATGGTCTTCAAGCCATATTCTTGAGCAATCTTTTTCGGAACAGCTACAGCGTAAGTATTTTGATAAGACATGGGTTTGAGATAGGCTAGATGATCCTGTTTGGCAATGCCATCACGCGCCACTTGATAAACCTGATCTGGCTCATGACCCACTTTAGGTGATGGCTGAAGCAAACTTTCAGTCACCGTACCGGTAAATTCAGGATAGATATCAATATCCCCTTTTTTCAGAGCTTCATAGAGGAAGCTTGTTTTCCCAAAATTCGGCTTCACAGTCGCAGTCATACTGGTATTTTCTTCAATCAGCAACTTATACATATTGGCCAAGATTTCTGGTTCAGGCCCCAATTTCCCAGCAATTACCAAGTTTTCTTTCTCTTTTTGAGCTAAGAGGGCTGGACTATAAGACAGACCCAGCAATATGGTCACCAAGGCAAAACCAGAGAAAATCGTTCTCAATTTTGCTTTTTCCATCACTTTTAGTAGGAAGTTAAAGGCAATGGCCAGCACTGCAGAAGAAAGTGCCCCAATCAAAATCAGACTGGTATTATTGCGGTCAATTCCCAAAAGGATAAAGGAACCCAGCCCCCCTGCCCCAATCAAGGCTGCCAAGGTTGCCGTACCGATAATCAAGACCGCTGCCGTCCGAATACCAGACATTATGACAGGCATGGCAAGTGGAATTTCAAACTTCTTGAGACGCTCCCACCTGGTCATCCCAAAGGCAATCCCAGCCTCTTGTAGACTTGGATCAATTCCCTTTAGCCCAGTGATGGTATTTTGCAAAATTGGGAAAATCGCATAAATCACCAGAGCAGTCAAAGCAGGCAAGGTCCCAATTCCCATCAAGGGAATAAAGAGTCCTAACAAGGCCAGAGACGGGATGGTCTGGAAAATTCCTGCAATCTGCAAGACCCAGTCCGCCAACTTCTCATGATAGCGAAGATAAACAGCCAAGGGAATCGCAATAAAAACAGCTAGTAATAAGGTCAAAAGCGACAACTGCAAATGTTGAGATAGAGCTGTTACCCAGTCACCAAAACGATCCTGAAAAGTTGATATCAAATTAGTCATGAACACTACCTCCAAACAAGTCTGCTACAAAGTCCGTTGCAGGGGCCTTTAAAATCGTCTCAGGATTCGCCACCTGACGAATCTCTCCATCCTGCAAAACAGCAATACGGTCACCTAATTTCAAAGCTTCATCCGTATCATGGGTCACAAAAATCGTTGTCATCCCAAATTCTTTATGCAATTCTTTCGTCAGAACCTGTAGCTGTTTTCTCGAAATAGCATCCAAGGCTGAAAAAGGCTCATCCATGAGGAGAATCTTAGGCTGACCAATCATGGCACGAACAATACCAACCCGTTGCTGTTCTCCACCAGATAATTCATTAGGTAAACGGTGCCCATAGTCAGCTACCGGTAAACCAACCTTAGCCAAAAGCTCTTCTGTTTTCGTCGCTATTTCTTCCTTACTCCACCCCTTCATCTCAGGAATGAGAGCAATATTTTCTGCCACTGTTAGATTGGGAAACAGAGCAATGGCCTGTAAAACATAACCAGTAGAAAGACGAAGTTCCCGCTCGTCATAGTCTTTGATGCGCTTGCCATCCATATAAATATTTCCATCAGTTGGTTCCAAGAGACGATTAATGATCTTAATCATGGTCGTCTTACCGGACCCAGAAGGTCCAACTAAAACCATAAATTCCCCATTCTCAATCCGTAAATTGACATCTCTCAAAACATCTTTTTCTGTATAGCGTAGCGCTACATTTTTATATTCAATCATTCTTTGTCCTCTATTTAAAACTTTCCTCGATTAGTCAAGTCTTCTACCTTAGGCATAACTTCCTTATTATCCCAATGCTCCACAATCAAGCCATTCTCCAAACGGAAAATATCGTACTGAGCATAGGCAACGCCATCAATCTGAGTCTGACCATAGCTAACTACGTAGTTTCCTTGTCCTAAGAGTTGGAAAACAAAGTCGAAAGTGACACCATGTTCAGCCACATAGTTTTTATATGCCTGACTTCCTTGGCCAATCTCATGATTATGCTGAATCAAATCTTCTGCCACAAAGTCACTCCACTGCTCCAGTTCCCCATTTTGGAAAATTTCTGTCAAGAAACGGCGAACTAACTTTTTATTTTCTGCTGTCTTATCCAAATCTGTGATTTCAAAATCACCAAAAATCTGATCTAATTGGCCGTTTTCAGGTGTTCGATAGTAGTCAATAACATCCCAATGTTCTACGATACGACCATTCTCATCCGCACGGAAAGTATCTGTCGTCACCCATTGAGCTTCCCCGCCATTGAGATATTGATGAACATGAACAAAGACAAGATTGCCATCCTCAATAGTACGGACAATCTTCATCTCACGCTCGGGATGGCGCTCAAAGAAATTTGCAAAGAAAACCGCAAACCCTTCTTTCCCATCTGGCACTCCTGTCGAGTGTTGAATGTAGGTATCTCCTACAGACTGGGCCTGAGCCTCAGCAACTCGTCCATCTTGAATAGCATGAATGTATAGGTTGTGAGCATTTTCAACTTGTTTTGACATGATTTATGCCTCATTTTCTTTTAAATTTTCTAAGATGCGTTCTTGATAACTTTCAAATTGACGAATTTCTTCCTCAGTGAATCCTTTATAAAAAATTGCATCCAATTTTTGACTGACACGCTGGCCAATTTCTTTCTGGGACAAACCTTGCTCCGTTAGCTTGACATACTTCTTTCTCTTATCTATTCCACATGGGCTAATGATGACCAGGTTTTGCTCCTCAAGTTTCTTTATCATGGTTGTGAGCGTATTGTTGGCTAGACCAGTCGCAAGCGCAATATCTGTGGCTGTAGCGCAACCTGTCTCACTATTCCATAAAACCGCTAAAATCTTGCCCTGTTCACTCCGATAAAGAGCCTCAGGATCCTGACTCAGTAACTTTTGAAAAATCCGCCCATTTAACAAACGAATATGATGGGCAACTAAATGACTATCTTTCATGATCTCTCCAATTTATTTCTATATCGAATTGTTTTTATTGTAACACCCGCCATTCCATCTGTCAACTATTTCGATTTAGAAATAGTTTTCACCAACAAAAAAGACCTCCTATCTAGAGTAGAAGATCTTCACTATTTATTAACTTAATCTGTCATTTCGGACACCAAGGTTCGATGTTCCAGTGGTAAACTGCACATAACCAGCAAGAAGATGAATCCTGACTGTACCCAGAAGAGAGCCAAGTCAAAAATTCCATGTACAGCGACTACTGTAAGGAAGGAGAGATAAAGACCGATAATTGGTCGTTTACCAGACTCCTGACTCATATCCATCATCATGTGAACCGGGATTACCGATGAAATGGATAGGAGAATGGTTCCAATCAAACCATAACTCAAAATAGTATCGATGTAAAGACTATGCGCGTGTTCGTGGTAAGGTGCATGGATTCTCGGGAAAGAATTCATATAGGTCAGTGGACCCTCACCCCAAATCGGATTTTGCTTGAACAAAGTCATACCCGCATTCCAGATTGAAACACGCTCCTCCATTGAAGAATCTAGCGTTCCCATACGGACACCCAAATCGCTTGAGAAGAGGAAACAAAGGCCAATCCCGAAAACTCCAATACTGAGCCAGAAGGCGCGCCAGTTTTTAATGGTTGTAAAGAGATAAATGATGGCACCAGCAATGATGGCAGGAAAGGCTGTTCTATTTTGCGTAAAATTCAAACCAAATAGATTCACAAAACCTGCTAGCACACAAAAGACTTTCAACCATCTTAACTTCGTCGTTGTAAAGAGGTAAAAGGCAATCATGATACAGAAGCAACAAATGATCCCATAGTAGTTAGGATTAAAGAAGGTGACCTCTGCACGGTTTTGGTGCCATACTTGCATATTAGGTGAAAGAAAGGCGTAGTTAAATTTCTTTACAATTTGGAAATGCTCCAAGGTAGCGAAAGCCGCAGAGAGCACACTACCAAACAAGATTGTCTGCAGTATCAGTCGAAAGAAAGCATGTGTCAGACGTTTCTGGTAAAAACTAAAGAAAATGAGGAAGAGAAACATCAGTAAAGATGCAACCAATCCAAGCCAGTTCTTTGCGACGATAGAGATAATACTACTGTAGGCAATAAAAAAGAGAAGCACAGGATGTTTGGCCAATCCTTTGATAATTCCCTTCATCTCCCCAGTAACAAGTAAACCTATCAAATATAAAGCAAAGAGGGCTAAGAACAAATAAAAAGGTAAAAAGATACTTATGATCATCAAATACAAAAAGAAATCTTTTTTCGAAAGCCCTCTTATCTTATCCAGTAATCCAATTGATTTCAAAACGGATCCTTTCTGTTCTGGATTTCTCCAGAAGATAAATGCTAAACTATCTTTATATTCTACCATTTTTTCCGTCATTTGGGAACAGTGAACACGCTACCAAAAAGAAAAAATCAGTGAATATTTAGAAAAATTTTTAAGGAGAGAAATTTTACAAAGCAATTATTGCTCCCCTACAACTATTCATTTCCCTAAATTAAAGAAAGCTGTGGTAGAATAAAAGAAAGCTATAAAAATCACTATAGAACAAATCTGTATAAAGGAAAATCAATGAAATCACACCAACTAGTCTACCAAATATTAGCTAGAGAAAACGATTATGTTAGCGGAGAAAAAATCGGAGAAGAACTGAATTTAAGCCGTACATCTATATGGAAAGCGATCCAACGTCTTCAACAAGAAGGCCTAGAAATTGACAGTATCAAAAATAGAGGCTACAAGCTTATTCAAGGCGATCTGATATTGCCTGATTTGATTCAAGAGAACACCAACTTAACCATTCGCTACAAACCTGAGACAAAATCAACACAAACAGATGCAAAAGAAGGGATTGAGGTTGGAAACCAAGGAAATACACTCTATCTTTCAACCTGTCAGACGGCAGGTCGTGGCCGCTTTCAGCGCCCCTACTATTCTCCATCTCAGGGGGGCATCTATATGTCTCTGCATATTCAACCAAACCTTCCCTATGAAAAACTCCCATCCTATACTCTTCTTGTGGCAGCTGCAGTCTGCAAAGCCATTAAAAATCTAACTATGATAGAAGTAGATATCAAATGGGTAAATGACATCTACTTTAAAAATAAAAAAATAGCAGGTATCCTCACTGAAGCGATGACATCAGTTGAGACAGGCTCGGTTACAAACGTCATTATCGGACTTGGTATAAATTTTTCTATAGCAGACTTCCCAGATGACCTAAAAGAAAAAGCAGGCAGCCTATTTATGCCACCTGCACCAATTAGTCGCAATAAGCTCATCAGCGAAATATGGAATTGTTTCTACAATACGGTTTCAGATGAGCTACTTTATATCTATAAAGAAAGATCAATAGTTCTTGGAAAAGAAGTTACCTTCCAGCTAGATGGAAAATTGCAAAAAGGTCTTGCAAAAGAAATCTCAGAATCCGGCCAACTTCAAGTCGAACTTGAAGATAAACATACTATCTGGCTAAATAGCGGAGAAATATCACTAACAAATTGGTAATAAACAAATCCCCCTTTTAACGATTTAGAAGGGGGATTTGCTTACAAAAAAAGAGCCCAACAGCTCTCTTAACGTACGGAGAATGGGGGATTCGAACCCCCGCGCCGGTTACCCGACCTAACGATTTAGCAAACCGTCCTCTTCAGC
The DNA here is from genome assembly GCF_006228325.1 of Streptococcus sp. 1643. Lineage (NCBI taxonomy): Bacteria > Bacillati > Bacillota > Bacilli > Lactobacillales > Streptococcaceae > Streptococcus > Streptococcus sp. 1643. The sequence goes on along the minus strand of NZ_CP040231.1, from coordinate 360,816 downwards.
CTCTTGAGTAATTCTCCTATTAATGGGCACGAGTGGACTCGAACCACCGACCTCACGCTTATCAGGCGTGCGCTCTAACCACCTGAGCTACGCGCCCAAGTTTAAAAAACTTGGTAATTGAACAAAGTTCAAAGCGGGTGACGAGAATCGAACTCGCGACAACAGCTTGGAAGGCTGTAGTTTTACCACTAAACTACACCCGCTTAATAAAAGAAATATGGCGCGAGACGGAATCGAACCGCCGACACATGGAGCTTCAATCCATTGCTCTACCAACTGAGCTACCGAGCCAAATTGCGGGAGCAGGATTTGAACCTACGACCTTCGGGTTATGAGCCCGACGAGCTACCGAGCTGCTCCATCCCGCGTTAATATAAAAAGGAGGATGTGGGATTCGAACCCACGCACGCTTTTACACGCCTGACGGTTTTCAAGACCGTTCCCTTCAGCCGGACTTGGGTAATCCTCCATTATTTACAATGGACCTTGTAGGACTTGAACCTACGACCACTCGGTTATGAGCCGAGAGCTCTAACCAGCTGAGCTAAAGGTCCAACAAGATCAATATAGCGGCGAAGGGGATCGAACCCCCGACCTCCCGGGTATGAACCGGACGCTCTAGCCAGCTGAGCTACACCGCCATGAATCGGGAAGACAGGATTCGAACCTGCGACACCTTGGTCCCAAACCAAGTACTCTACCAAGCTGAGCTACTTCCCGCGTTAAATAAAAAAATGCACCCTAGAGGAGTCGAACCTCTAACCGCCTGATTCGTAGTCAGGTACTCTATCCAGTTGAGCTAAGGGTGCTCATCATTATATGCCGAGGACCGGAATCGAACCGGTACGATCGTTACCAATCGCAGGATTTTAAGTCCTGTGCGTCTGCCAGTTCCGCCACCCCGGCCTCTCTAAGCGAACGACGGGATTCGAACCCGCGACCCCCACCTTGGCAAGGTGGTGTTCTACCACTGAACTACGTTCGCATCGACCTCTTATTCTATATAAAAAAATGCCGGCTACATGACTTGAACACGCGACCCTCTGATTACAAATCAGATGCTCTACCAACTGAGCTAAGCCGGCTGATTTCTATTATGCGGGTTAAGGGACTTGAACCCCCACGCCGTTAAGCGCCAGATCCTAAATCTGGTGCGTCTGCCAATTCCGCCAAACCCGCAAATATGACCCGTACTGGGCTCGAACCAGTGACCCATTGATTAAAAGTCAATTGCTCTACCAACTGAGCTAACGAGTCTAAAATAACTTCCGTTATCTTAAACGGTCCCGACGGGAATCGAACCCGCGATCTTCGCCGTGACAGGGCGACGTGATAACCGCTACACTACGGGACCTATGGGAGTTAACGGGATCGAACCGCTGACCCTCTGCTTGTAAGGCAGATGCTCTCCCAGCTGAGCTAAACTCCCTCGAGCTAAGCGACTTCCATATCTCACAGGGGGCAACCCCCAACTACTTCCGGCGTTCTAGGGCTTAACTACTGTGTTCGGCATGGGTACAGGTGTATCTCCTAGGCTATCGTCACTTAACTCTGAGTAATACCTACTCAAAATTGAATATCTATCAAATACCAAGAAAACCTCACACTTCGTATTCTCAGTTACTTTGGATAAGTCCTCGAGCTATTAGTATTAGTCCGCTACATGTGTCGCCACACTTCCACTTCTAACCTATCTACCTGATCATCTCTCAGGGCTCTTACTGATATAAAATCATGGGAAATCTCATCTTGAGGTGGGTTTCACACTTAGATGCTTTCAGCGTTTATCCCTTCCCTACATAGCTACCCAGCGATGCCTTTGGCAAGACAACTGGTACACCAGCGGTAAGTCCACTCTGGTCCTCTCGTACTAGGAGCAGATCCTCTCAAATTTCCTACGCCCGCGACGGATAGGGACCGAACTGTCTCACGACGTTCTGAACCCAGCTCGCGTGCCGCTTTAATGGGCGAACAGCCCAACCCTTGGGACCGACTACAGCCCCAGGATGCGACGAGCCGACATCGAGGTGCCAAACCTCCCCGTCGATGTGAACTCTTGGGGGAGATAAGCCTGTTATCCCCAGGGTAGCTTTTATCCGTTGAGCGATGGCCCTTCCATACGGAACCACCGGATCACTAAGCCCGACTTTCGTCCCTGCTCGAGTTGTAGCTCTCGCAGTCAAGCTCCCTTATACCTTTACACTCTGCGAATGATTTCCAACCATTCTGAGGGAACCTTTGGGCGCCTCCGTTACCTTTTAGGAGGCGACCGCCCCAGTCAAACTGCCCGTCAGACACTGTCTCCGATAGGGATAACCTATCCGGGTTAGAGTGGCCATAACACAAGGGTAGTATCCCAACAACGTCTCCTTCGAAACTGGCGTCCCGATCTCATAGACTCCTACCTATCCTGTACATGTGGTACAGACACTCAATATCAAACTGCAGTAAAGCTCCATGGGGTCTTTCCGTCCTGTCGCGGGTAACCTGCATCTTCACAGGTACTAAAATTTCACCGAGTCTCTCGTTGAGACAGTGCCCAAATCATTACGCCTTTCGTGCGGGTCGGAACTTACCCGACAAGGAATTTCGCTACCTTAGGACCGTTATAGTTACGGCCGCCGTTTACTGGGGCTTCAATTCATACCTTCGGATTACTCCTAAGCACTCCTCTTAACCTTCCAGCACCGGGCAGGCGTCACCCCCTATACATCATCTTACGATTTAGCAGAGAGCTGTGTTTTTGATAAACAGTTGCTTGGGCCTATTCACTGCGGCTGACCTAAAGTCAGCACCCCTTCTCCCGAAGTTACGGGGTCATTTTGCCGAGTTCCTTAACGAGAGTTCTCTCGCTCACCTGAGGCTACTCGCCTCGACTACCTGTGTCGGTTTGCGGTACGGGTAGAGTATGTTTAAACGCTAGAAGCTTTTCTTGGCAGTGTGACGTCACTAACTTCGCTACTAAACTTCGCTCCCCATCACAGCTCAATGTTATAGATATAAGCATTTGACTCATATCACACCTCACTGCTTAGACAGACACTTCCATTCGTCTGCTTTAGTTAGCCTACTGCGTCCCTCCATCACTACATACTCTAGTACAGGAATATCAACCTGTTGTCCATCGGATACACCTTTCGGTCTCTCCTTAGGTCCCGACTAACCCAGGGCGGACGAGCCTTCCCCTGGAAACCTTAGTCTTACGGTGGACAGGATTCTCACCTGTCTTTCGCTACTCATACCGGCATTCTCACTTCTATGCGTTCCAGCACTCCTCACGGTATACCTTCATCACACATAGAACGCTCTCCTACCATACCTATAAAGGTATCCACAGCTTCGGTAAATTGTTTTAGCCCCGGTACATTTTCGGCGCAGGGTCACTCGACTAGTGAGCTATTACGCACTCTTTGAATGAATAGCTGCTTCTAAGCTAACATCCTAGTTGTCTGTGCAACCCCACATCCTTTTCCACTTAACAATTATTTTGGGACCTTAGCTGGTGGTCTGGGCTGTTTCCCTTTCGACTACGGATCTTAGCACTCGCAGTCTGACTGCCGACCATAATTCATTGGCATTCGGAGTTTATCTGAGATTGGTAATCCGGGATGGACCCCTCACCCAAACAGTGCTCTACCTCCAAGAATCTCTAATGTCGACGCTAGCCCTAAAGCTATTTCGGAGAGAACCAGCTATCTCCAAGTTCGTTTGGAATTTCTCCGCTACCCACAAGTCATCCAAGCACTTTTCAACGTGCCCTGGTTCGGTCCTCCAGTGCGTCTTACCGCACCTTCAACCTGCTCATGGGTAGGTCACATGGTTTCGGGTCTACGACATGATACTAATGCGCCCTATTCAGACTCGGTTTCCCTGCGGCTCCGTCTCTTCAACTTAACCTCGCATCATATCGTAACTCGCCGGTTCATTCTACAAAAGGCACGCTCTCACCCATTAACGGGCTCGAACTTGTTGTAGGCACACGGTTTCAGGTTCTATTTCACTCCCCTCCCGGGGTGCTTTTCACCTTTCCCTCACGGTACTGGTTCACTATCGGTCACTAGGGAGTATTTAGGGTTGGGAGATGGTCCTCCCAGATTCCGACGGGATTTCACGTGTCCCGCCGTACTCAGGATACTGCTAGGTACAAAGACTATTTTAAATACGAGGCTATTACTCTCTTTGGCTGATCTTCCCAAATCATTCTTCTATAATCTTTGAGTCCACATTGCAGTCCTACAACCCCGAAGAGTAAACTCTTCGGTTTGCCCTCCTGCCGTTTCGCTCGCCGCTACTAAGGCAATCGCTTTTGCTTTCTCTTCCTGCAGCTACTTAGATGTTTCAGTTCACTGCGTCTTCCTCCTCACATCCTTAACAGATGCGGGTAACAGGTAGTACCTGTTGGGTTCCCCCATTCGGAAATCCCTGGATCATCGCTTACTTACAGCTACCCAAGGCATATCGTCGTTTGTCACGTCCTTCTTCGGCTCCTAGTGCCAAGGCATCCACCGTGCGCCCTTATTAACTTAACCTTATTTTTTGACCTTTCAGTCATAAACTCTTTTAATACTACAGCGTTTCGGTTTATTTTCTTGTTACTATTTGATATAGATATTCAATTTTCAATGTGCATTACTTGGTGATCTCTCACCAATGGAGCCTAGCGGGATCGAACCGCTGACCTCCTGCGTGCAAAGCAGGCGCTCTCCCAGCTGAGCTAAGGCCCCACAAGACCTCTCAAGACTAAACAAGACCAATGTGCAGTTCCTTATCCTTAGAAAGGAGGTGATCCAGCCGCACCTTCCGATACGGCTACCTTGTTACGACTTCACCCCAATCATCTATCCCACCTTAGGCGGCTGGCTCCTAAAAGGTTACCTCACCGACTTCGGGTGTTACAAACTCTCGTGGTGTGACGGGCGGTGTGTACAAGGCCCGGGAACGTATTCACCGCGGCGTGCTGATCCGCGATTACTAGCGATTCCGACTTCATGTAGGCGAGTTGCAGCCTACAATCCGAACTGAGACTGGCTTTAAGAGATTAGCTTGCCGTCACCGGCTTGCGACTCGTTGTACCAGCCATTGTAGCACGTGTGTAGCCCAGGTCATAAGGGGCATGATGATTTGACGTCATCCCCACCTTCCTCCGGTTTATTACCGGCAGTCTCGCTAGAGTGCCCAACTGAATGATGGCAACTAACAATAGGGGTTGCGCTCGTTGCGGGACTTAACCCAACATCTCACGACACGAGCTGACGACAACCATGCACCACCTGTCACCTCTGTCCCGAAGGAAAACTCTATCTCTAGAGCGGTCAGAGGGATGTCAAGACCTGGTAAGGTTCTTCGCGTTGCTTCGAATTAAACCACATGCTCCACCGCTTGTGCGGGCCCCCGTCAATTCCTTTGAGTTTCAACCTTGCGGTCGTACTCCCCAGGCGGAGTGCTTAATGCGTTAGCTGCGGCACTAAACCCCGGAAAGGGTCTAACACCTAGCACTCATCGTTTACGGCGTGGACTACCAGGGTATCTAATCCTGTTTGCTCCCCACGCTTTCGAGCCTCAGCGTCAGTTACAAGCCAGAGAGCCGCTTTCGCCACCGGTGTTCCTCCATATATCTACGCATTTCACCGCTACACATGGAATTCCACTCTCCCCTCTTGCACTCAAGTTAAACAGTTTCCAAAGCGTACTATGGTTAAGCCACAGCCTTTAACTTCAGACTTATCTAACCGCCTGCGCTCGCTTTACGCCCAATAAATCCGGACAACGCTCGGGACCTACGTATTACCGCGGCTGCTGGCACGTAGTTAGCCGTCCCTTTCTGGTAAGATACCGTCACAGTGTGAACTTTCCACTCTCACACTCGTTCTTCTCTTACAACAGAGCTTTACGATCCGAAAACCTTCTTCACTCACGCGGCGTTGCTCGGTCAGACTTCCGTCCATTGCCGAAGATTCCCTACTGCTGCCTCCCGTAGGAGTCTGGGCCGTGTCTCAGTCCCAGTGTGGCCGATCACCCTCTCAGGTCGGCTATGTATCGTCGCCTTGGTGAGCCGTTACCTCACCAACTAGCTAATACAACGCAGGTCCATCTGGTAGTGATGCAATTGCACCTTTTAAGCAAATGTCATGCAACATCTACTCTTATGCGGTATTAGCTATCGTTTCCAATAGTTATCCCCCGCTACCAGGCAGGTTACCTACGCGTTACTCACCCGTTCGCAACTCATCCAGAGAAGCAAGCTCCTCCTTCAGCGTTCTACTTGCATGTATTAGGCACGCCGCCAGCGTTCGTCCTGAGCCAGGATCAAACTCTCATTAAAAGTTTGAGTTCTCACTCATTTCTGTCACTGACAGATTTATTGTTTTTTTCATTGTTCAGTACTATAACTTCAGTTATAGTGCCCTGCACATTGGTTCGTCTTGTTCAGTTTTCAAAGGTCTTTGTCACTCATTCTCTCTCGAGCGACAACTATATTAGTATATCACAGCTACCTGCCTCTGTCAACAGATTTTTTAAACTTTTTTCAAGTTTTTTTAGCCGCAATACACCATAGTCCGTACGGGATTCGAACCCGTGTTACCGCCGTGAAAAGGCGGTGTCTTAACCCCTTGACCAACGGACCTTGAGCTTTTCAACTCTTTCTATTATACCTACTTTTTTACCTTTGTCAAGAACTTTTTTCAGTGAAGTTGATTTTTTCTTTTCTTCACTAATTTAACCACTGCTTCTGTTCGTGCAGTGTGGGGAAACATATCAACTGACTGGATATACTGGAGGTCATAGACTTTTACTAGTTTAACCAAATCTCGCGCTAAGGTCGAAACATTGCAGGATACATAGACCATTTTTTCTGGAACATAGGTCAGAATGGTATCCAGTAGCTTATCATCTAAACCTGTACGAGGAGGGTCAACTATCAAGGCATCTGCTCGGTAGCCTTCTTTATACCAGCGTGGAATAATCTCTTCTGCTGTTCCCGCTTCGTAATGGGTATTGTCAAACCCCATTCTCTGAGCATTTCGCTTGGCATCTTCAATGGCTTCTGGAATAATATCCATTCCTCTGAGACTCTTGACCTTATTTGCGAAGGCAAATCCAATCGTCCCAACACCGCAATAGGCATCGATCAGATGATCCTCTTTGCTGACATCCAGAGCCTTAACTGCTTCACTATAGAGAATTTCTGTCTGCTCAGGATTAAGCTGATAAAAAGCTCGAGGGGAGAGAGAAAACTCATAGTCGAGTACTCCTTCTTGAATACTCTCTTGGCCCCAGATAATTTCCGTCTTTTCACCATAGATTTCACTTATTTTCGCTGTATTTGTATTGACTGCAACTGTGACGACTTCTGGAAAATCTTTAACTAAGTCTTTTACTAGCTGGGTTAAATTAAGCTGGCGATTTGTGACAATGATAATCTGGACTTGTCCCGTTTTTCTTGCTCGACGTACCATGATAGTACGAACGCCTAACGTTTTTCTCTCATCTGTAATTGGAATTTGGTGGTAAGTAAGAAGTTCAGCTAGGCGATTCGCAATCACTTGGGTTTCCTTATCTTGCACCAAACAGTCTTTCAACTCTACGAGATAATGAGAGTTTTGCGCATACAAACCTGCCTTGACCTGATTTTTAAATTTCCGAGTCTGAAATTGAAGCTTAGCACGGTAGTACTTTGGTTCCTGCATTCCGATAGTTGGACGGATTTCATAGTTTTCATATCCTGCAGGAGCAAATTTTTTCAGGGCTTGGTGGAGCAGATCCGTTTTGAACTCCAACTGTTTATCGTAGTGAAGGTGCATGATTTGGCAACCACCACATTCATTATAAATCGTACAAGCTGGTACGACTCGAAATTTAGACTTCTTATTAACCTTTAGTAATTTGGCTTCAACAAAGTTACGTTTAATAGAAGTAATCTGACAATAGATATCTTCTCCTTTGAGGGCGCCTGGTACAAAAACGAGGGTTTTCTGGTAGAAACCGATTCCCTCACCATTGATACCCATCCGCTTGATTTTTAAAGGTATTTTTTGTTTGACTTTCAGATTCATACCCCTATCTTATCACATTTTAGGGTATAATAGAACTATGAAAATCACAAAACTTGAAAAGAAAAAACGCCTCTACTTAATGGAACTAGATGGACAGCAAACCTCTTATATCACGGAAGATACCATTGTCCGTTTTATGTTGTCTAAAGATAAGGTGGTTAGCAAGGAAGAATTAATCGAGATACAGGGCTTTGCTCAGTTTTCTTATGGTAAGAATCTCGCCCTCTACCATCTATCATTTAAAGCTCGAACCGAAAAGGAAGTTCGTGAGTATCTGAAAAAGTATGATCTTGATGAAAAAATCACTAGTCAAGTTATTGCTAACCTTAAAGAAGATAACTGGATTAATGATCGTCAGTATGCCTACTCTATCATCAATGCCAATCAACTTTCTGGAGATAAGGGACCTTATGTGCTAGCTCAAAAACTGTCTCAAAAAGGGATTGCCAAATCAACTATTGAAGAGGTTTTAAAGGATTTTGACTATACAGAAGTTGCTCAACGTGTAGCTGAGAAACTGCTTAAAAAATACACCGGAAAGCTTCCTGCTCGCGCTTTGCAAGATAAGATTATCCAAAACTTGACTAACAAGGGCTTCTCCTATCCCGATGCTAAAAGTGCCTTTGATGACTTGGACAGTCAAGTCGACCAAGAAACGACTCAAGAACTCATTTTTAAAGAGCTAGACAAACAATATGCTAAGTATGCTCGAAAGTATGAAGGTTACGAACTAAAGCAACGTTTAACTCAAGTCCTAGCTAGAAAAGGCTATGATTTTTCGGATATAGCAAACGCTCTCAGAGAATATCTTTAACATTTTCATGTAAAATTCAAAAAGATTAGACCAATTTATGATATAATAGTAGACGATAAACTTATAAATTGTAGAAAGTTGGTTAGTTATGAAACTTCCAAAAGAAGGCGACTTTATTACAATTCAAAGTTATAAGCATGATGGGAGTCTTCACCGTACTTGGCGAGACACCATGGTACTAAAAACAACAGAGAACGCTATTATCGGCGTCAACGACCACACACTTGTTACCGAAAGTGACGGTCGTCGTTGGGTGACTCGAGAACCGGCTATTGTTTACTTTCACAAAAAATATTGGTTTAATATCATTGCCATGATTCGTGATAATGGGATTTCCTACTATTGCAATATGGCCAGCCCCTACTATCTAGATGAGGAAGCCCTGAAATACATTGATTATGATTTGGATGTCAAGGTTTTCACTGATGGTGAAAAGCGTCTCTTGGACGTTGAAGAGTACGAGCGCCATAAACGCAAAATGAAGTATTCTGATGATTTAGACTATATTTTGAAAGAGCATGTTAAAATCCTTGTTGATTGGATTAACAATGGACGCGGTCCTTTCTCAGAGGCCTATGTCAACATTTGGTACAAACGCTACATAGAACTAAAGAATCGGTAAAGTTGTCAAGCTGGGGTGAAAGCCCCGGTTTTTTTATTTGAAAAACTCAGCTTTTCAGCTGGGTTAATTGCTATATATCTAATTTAGTGACAGTAAACTTGATATGAGAATAGTCTTTTTCAACATCCTTATCCAGCAAAAAAGCTGTGGCATCCTTCTTAACCTGAACAAGATCAATGTTCTGAGCTTGAGCTGCATAGACGCATCCACAATAACATTGACGATAGATATCATACTCCTCGCACATCTCTACCGAGCGCTTGTAGCCTTGATTTTTCTTGAAATCACTTGGAAGATAGTGGGTGGTATAAATCTTTTGCACATCGATTCCGATGCTGTTGATGGTTTGAGAATTCTTATGAGGACTGATGGTCAAGGCTGAACCAAAGTAGTCAAAGCCCAAGTCCATAGCTACCTGTGCTGTTTTGTCCAAACGGTAGTCAAAACAAACCTTGCAACGGTCGCCACCTTCGGGTTCTTCTTCTAGTCCTCTAACTAACTTCCGGTATTCATTGGGTTCATATGGGGCTTCTAAATACTGGACCGTATTTCCTGTTCGCTCATTGAAATCACTGACAAATTTCTTGGTGACGTAAGCCCGCTTGTGGTATTCTGCCTTGGGATGGATATTGGAATTGGCAAAATAGATAGTCACATCAGCGTATTTTGTCAGGTATTCTAGGGTGTAGGTACTACAAGGAGCACAGCAAACATGCATGAGAATAGTTGGACGTTGCTCATTTTTCTCCCAAACCTGTACCATTTTCTGCATAACACGGTCATAATTAATCTTCTGATTGGGATTCATCTTGCTCAGAATTTCTTCTACATCGATCATGTTCTTCTCCTTTTTCTAGTTTTATTTTATCATATAAGTTAGGAGAGCTCAAATCTATTTAGAAGAGAAAACCTTAAAAGGAGGGATTGTGTTCCCTCCTTTTGTGTTTTTTATAAGTTGCTTTTACATCATCCCGCCCATCATGCTTGGATCCATTGCTGGAGCTGGGGCTACTGGTTCTGGTTTATTGGCTACGACTGCTTCTGTTGTTAAAATCAAGCTAGCTACAGAGGCTGCATTTTGAAGGGCAGAACGGCTCACTTTAACTGGGTCAATGATTCCTTCTTCAATCATGTTGACCCACTCGCCAGTCGCTGCGTTGAATCCTGTACCAACTTCAGCATTTTTCAAACGATCGATAACGATAGAACCTTCGAATCCTGCATTGTGGGCAATTTGACGAACAGGTTCTTCCAAGGCACGGAGAACAATATTGCGTCCTGTTGCTTCATCTCCTGTCAATTCCAAATCAGCTACGGCTGGGATGACATTTACAAGAGCTGTTCCACCACCTGCAACGATTCCTTCTTCAACGGCTGCACGAGTAGCGTTGAGGGCATCTTCAATGCGGAGTTTCATTTCTTTCAACTCAGTTTCAGTTGCAGCACCGACTTTGATCACCGCGACACCTCCTGACAATTTGGCCAAGCGTTCTTGCAATTTTTCACGGTCAAATTCAGAAGTTGTAGTTTCGATTTGAGACTTGATAACCGCAACACGGTGAGAAATAGCTTCAGGATTTCCAGCACCTTCTACGATAACAGTGCTGTCTTTGTCCACAGTTACTCTCGCTGCTTGACCAAGCGCTTCAATAGTAGCGTCTTTCAACTCAAGACCAAGATCTTCTGTGATGACTGTTCCGCCTGTCAAGATAGCGATATCTTCAAGCATCGCTTTACGACGATCACCAAAGCCAGGTGCCTTAACTGCTACAACGTTGAAGGTTCCACGAATCTTATTCAATACTAGAGTCGGAAGAGCTTCGCCATCTACATCATCCGCGATAATCAAGAGTGGACGATTGCTTTGAAGAATACTTTCTAGAAGCGGCAAGATTTCTTGGATATTGGAAATCTTCTTGTCAGTAATCAAAATGTATGGATTTTCAAGATCAGCCACCATTTTTTCGCTATCCGTCACCATGTACTGTGATAGATAACCGCGGTCAAACTGCATTCCTTCAACAACTTCAAGTTCTGTTTCCATACCACGTGATTCTTCAATAGTGATGACTCCATCTTTGCCAACTTTTTCCATGGCTTCAGAAATGTATTCACCGACTTTCTCAGAACGAGAAGATACGGCAGCAACCTGAGCGATGGCTTCTTTATTGGCAACTGGAATGGCATTGTTTTTCAAGGCTTCTACAGCTGCGGCAACTGCTGCTTCAATCCCACGACGAATACCGATTGGGTTGGCACCTGCAGTGACGTTTTTGATTCCTTCACGGACGATAGCTTGGGTCAAGACAGTTGCAGTTGTCGTTCCGTCACCTGCGATATCATTGGTTTTTGAAGCTACTTCTGATACCAATTTGGCACCCATATTTTCAAAATGGTCTTCCAACTCGATTTCTTTGGCAATGGTCACCCCGTCATTGGTGATGAGTGGTGAGCCAAATGATTTTTCCAACACAACGTTACGACCTTTTGGTCCCAAGGTTACTTTAACAGTATCTGCAAGGATATCGACACCGCGGACCATAGCTGAACGAGCATCAGATGAAAATTTAATTTCTTTTGACATACTTACTTTCTCCTTCTATTCTTCAACGATTGCCAAAATGTTAGCTTCGCCAACGATGATGTACTTTTCATCGCCATCTTTGACATCAATACCTGCATGGGCTTCAACTAAGACACGGTCTCCAGACTTAACGCTTGGAGCAACCAAGTCACCATTCAAGGTACGAACCCCTTGTCCTGTAGCCACTACAGTAGCTGTTTTCGTTCCTTCTTGGGCTGATTTTGCGAGGACAAAGCCTCCAACAGTTTGTTCTTTTTCTTCAATTTTCAAGACCACACGGTCTCCTAATGGTTTCAACATTTGTCTTCCTCCATGATAAACTACATATTATTAGCACTCTTTATATATGAGTGCTAATTCATAGTTCTATTGTATCACTTGGTCAGAAATAGTCAAGAAAAAAGTCTGACTTTGGCAAGATAAAAAGTCTGAGACCAACTCAGACTTTTCAATGTTTATACTCAATGAAAATCAAAGAGCAAACTAGGAAACTAGCCGCAGGTTGCTCAAAGCACTGCTTTGAGGTTGTAGATAAGACTGACCAAGTCAGTTACCTATACCAGCTGACGTGGTTTGAAGAGATTTTCGAAGAGTATTAAAATGGCAATTCCTCCTCTTCCAAAACCAAGTCTGCCAAATCCTGTCCTGCGTTATTTTCACGCATGGCACGTTGGGCACGGCTTTCTAAAAGTTGGAATCCTGTGGCAAGAACTTCAGTCACATAGTTCATCTGGCCATTTTTCTCAAAGCGACGGGTACGAAGTTCTCCATCCACAGAGATAAGACTACCTTTAGTTGCATAGCTTGCCAAGGTTTCAGCCAATTTGCCCCAAAGAACCAAATTGACAAAGTCAGCTTCACGTTCCCCGTTTTGGTCTTTGTAACGACGGTTCACAGCGATAGTTGCTCGCGCTACCGACTTGTCATTGTTGGTTTTGTGCAATTCTGGTGTAGACGTCAAGCGCCCGATCAAAATAACTTTATTATACATATTTTCTTCCTCCTACTTATCTATTCGCAAGGAATAAAAAAAGTTACAAAAATTTGTAACTTTTCGAGAAAATTTTTTATTTTTTATGAACCATGAAACCTGTCGCCTGTTGATTGGCCATAATAGTCATATCTGTAATCTGCACACGACGGGGTTGACTGGTCACATAGACAACAGTGTCTGCGATGTCTTGTGCCTGCAAGGCTTCGATCCCCTGATAAACCGTCGCAGCACGCTCTTTGTCACCGTGGAAACGTACCGCAGAAAAATCTGTTTCGACAATTCCTGGCTGAATAGTAGTTACCTTGATGTCCGTTGCGATCGTATCAATTCGCAAACCATCTGAAAAAGTCTTGACAGCAGCCTTGGTGGCTGAGTAAACAGCTGCCCCAGCATAGGCATAGATTCCTGCGGTTGACCCCATATTGATAATATGACCCTGATTCGCTTTTACCATTGCTGGCAAGAAACAGCGAGTAACTGCCATCAAACCCTTGACATTGGTATCCAACATGGTCAGCATATCCAACTCTTCGTAGTCTTGATAGGGAGCCAAGCCAAGAGCTAGTCCGGCATTATTGACCAAGATATCAATCTGCCCTATCGTTTCCAAAATATCGGAGCAGACAGTCTTGACCATGGTCATATCTGTGACATCCAGTGGAAAGGTCCAAACGGTTTGATTAGGAAAAATTTCTGCAAACTCTGACTTGAGGGCCTCTAGTCTGTCTGTCCGTCGCCCTGTTAGAACGACATTCTCCCCCTGCTCCAGATAAGCACGCGCAATCGCTTCACCGATTCCTGAAGTCGCTCCTGTAATCATTACATTTTTCGCCATCTTATCCCCCTCTATCTGGTCTATCAAATACCGACAATTTCCTAGGCAGTCCAGTGTTTGGCTGGGTCAAATGGAGTTCCGACAACTTGGTCTTCTGATAATTCAATAACCCCACGTTTTTGCGGAGCATTTGGCAGCTGCAATTCACGAGGGCTGCACATCATGCCAAAACTCTTTTCACCACGAAGTTCGCCTGGGAAAATGAGATTGCCTTTGGGCATCATCGCTCCAGGAAGAGCTACAATGGTTTTCAACCCAACACGCGCATTGGGAGCCCCTGCAACGATTTGCACTGCCTTGTCACTTGCGACGGCCACTTGACAGATGTTGAGGTGGTCACTATCAGGATGGGCTACCATCTCGACAATTTCACCGACAACAAACTTGGGGTCTTTGTCGTTGATAATCTCTTCCGTAAAGCCTTCCGCCTGTAATTCTTGGTTCAAACGAGCGACTTGCTCATCTGTCAAAAAGACTTGACCGCGCTCTACAATTTCAAACAAACTTGAAACTTCAAAAATATTCCAAGCTACTGTTTCTCCATTTTCTTTGAGAAAAACACGGGCTACCTTGCCTTTGCGCTCCACGTCCAACTTGGCATCGCCGCTATTTTTCACGATGACCATAAGGACATCGCCGACATGCTCTTTGTTATATGTAAAAATCATTCTTTTCTCCTATTTCAGTCCTACTAAAAAGTCGTTAATTTCTTCCTTGCTTTTACGGTCACGATTGACAAAACGACCGATTTCCTTGTCCTTTTCTAAAACAACAAGACTAGGAATGCCGTACACATCCCAGAGTTTGGCTAGATCCATGTACTGGTCACGGTCCACTCGAATAAAGGTGAACTCTGGATTTGTCTCCTCAATCTCTGGCAAGGCAGGATAGATATAACGACAATCGCCACACCAGTCCGCCACAAAAAGAAAGACCTTCTTGCCATCTTGCTCGACAAAACCTGCTAGTTCTTCTATACTATCGGGAGTAATCATAAGACTTCCTCCTCATAGACTAGGTCTTCATTCTCATAGACAAAGGTATAGTGACGACCATCCTCGAAAATGACTCCTCCGACAAGTCGCTCTAGGCTACTTTCGTAGACTTGAACATAGAGAGTCGCAATCTCACCCATATCTGAGAAAAGTTCGCGCACGATAGCGGTCAACTCTTCCTGAGTCTTCATGAGCTTGTGATTATCTGCTGCTTTTTTAGCCCCCAAAGCAAGGGCACTTAGACCAGCCACAGTCAAGCCAGTCATCCATAATTTCTTAGCTTTCATACCATTCATTGTAACACAAAAAGGGCTCTAGGACAAATAGGGAAGCCGTATAGGAGCAAGGCAATTAAAAAACCTCTGAGATTATTCTCAGAGGTTAGAAGATAACTAGTTACTATTTTCAACTGCTGCAGTCACAAAGGCAGTGTAGAGTTCTTCTGGACGGTTCGGACGACTTGAAAGTTCAGGGTGATACTGACAAGCCACAAAGAATTTATTTTCAGGAATTTCCACAATTTCTACCAAACGATTGTCTGGAGAAACTCCTGAAAAGACAAAACCTGCTGCCTCAAACTGTTCACGAAAGACGTTGTTAAACTCATATCGGTGACGGTGACGGCGTTGCACCACTTCTTGATTATGATAAGCAGCCGCTGCTTTAGAGCCACGTTTCAACTTAGATGGATAAAGTCCCAAACGAAGGGTGCCACCCATATCCTCAACATCAACCTGATCACGCATGATATCAATGATAGGATATTTTGTATCTGGTGCAAGTTCTGCAGAATTGGCACCTTCAAGACCTAAAACGTGACGAGCAAACTCGATACAAGTCAACTGCATTCCCAAGCAGACTCCCAACATTGGAACATCATTTTCACGCGCATAGCGAATGGCTTGGATTTTCCCTTCCGTACCACGTTGACCAAAACCTCCTGGTACGATGATTCCGTCCGCATCAGACAAGAGATCTGCTACATTCTCTGCTGTCACATCATTGGCATTGATCCAATTAATCTTCACTTCTGCGTCGTTGGCATACCCAGAGTGTTTCAAAGCTTCAACCACAGAGATGTAGGCATCTTGCAACTCCACATACTTACCAACGAGGGAGATCTTGACTTGTTTTTTCAGGTTCATGACCTTGTCCACCATGGCTGACCACTCTGTCATATCCGCTGCTGGTGCATCTAATTTCAAATGATCACAAACAATTTGGTCCATGCCTTGCGCCTGCAAGTTCAATGGAATTTGGTAAAGGTGTTCAACATCCAAAGATTCAATAACAGCTTCTGGTGCCACATCACAGAACTGAGCTAGTTTATTTTTAATGCCCTGACCAGCTGGTTTTTCTGTACGAATGACCAACATATTTGGCTGGATTCCCAAACCACGCAATTCTTTTACAGAATGCTGAGTTGGTTTGGTCTTCATCTCACCAGCAGCCTTGAGGTAAGGAAGCAAGGTTGTATGGATGTACATGACGTTATCTGCCCCCACATCTGCCTTCATCTGACGAAGGGCCTCTAGGAATGGCAAGGACTCGATATCTCCAACAGTTCCACCAACCTCTGTGATAATGACATCCGAGTCTGTCGTTACAGCAGCACGCTTGATTTTCTCTTTCAAAGCATCTGTGATATGAGGAATGACTTGGACAGTTGCCCCAAGGTATTCGCCACGGCGTTCCTTACGAAGAACTTCACTGTAGATTTTACCAGTTGTCACGTTGGAATATTTGTTGAGATTGATATCGATGAAACGTTCATAGTGGCCCAAGTCCAAATCGGTCTCAGCCCCATCATCTGTCACAAAGACTTCCCCGTGCTGGTAAGGACTCATAGTTCCCGGGTCGATATTGATATAAGGGTCAAACTTCTGAATAGTTACTTTGAGACCACGATTTTTCAAGAGGCGGCCCAGACTTGCTGCGACAATCCCTTTCCCAATAGACGATACCACACCACCAGTTACAAAAATATATTTCGTTGACATAGATTCCTCTTTCTAAAATGCTCAAGGTCTTGTTAACTACAAGGGGAGATAGAGAACAAGACCTTTATGGATAACGACTTTTCAAGAAAAACTTCCTGAAAAAACAAAAATAGCTCCCTAGTAACTAGAGAGCCCGACCTCTAAAAGAGGTGCCCGAACAATATAATACCTCAAAGCAGAACATTTGTCAATCCGAATCGGTAAAACCTGAAAATAAGAAGATTGCTTTCAGAAAACGAACTAAAGATCCACATCCAAACGGATGTATCACTCAACTACTTTGCCCAAGCGACAAAAAAGGAGATCAGGCGATCTCCTCTGTGAAGTCTTTTACTCTTCTTCACTCGTTTCAGCATCATCGTCAGAAAACTCGTCGTCTTCTTCGTTGAGATCCACGTCTTCGCCCAAGTCATCAGGAGCGATTTCGTTGATTTCTGCATCGTAAGCTTCCACTTCATTTTTCTCATCATCTGGATTTTCATCATCGTATGAAAGAGCTGGGTCTGCTTCGTACGCATCTTCGTCTTCTGGATCATCCGCATTGTAGTCAATAGCATCTGAATCGCCATCCATGAAGGCATTGACACGTTTTTTCTTAGCTTTTGGAGCTACTTCATCGTCGTCACTTTCTTCAAGAGCGATGATTTCTTCGTCAATTTCGTCTACACCATACCATGAACGAAGACCCCATTTGTTGT
This sequence comes from Streptococcus sp. 1643, assembly GCF_006228325.1. NCBI lineage: Bacteria > Bacillati > Bacillota > Bacilli > Lactobacillales > Streptococcaceae > Streptococcus > Streptococcus sp. 1643. Next base: position 343,220 of record NZ_CP040231.1, on the reverse strand, counting down.
CTCCAAGAGAGATGAAGCTACCGTCAAAGTTCAACTCTGTGTAGAACAAAGGCAAAGCTTCGCGGATATCGCTGTTTGATGTTCCAAGGTAGTTTTGAATTTCATTTACAAGATCGCTAAAATGCATCTCATGATCGCGACCACGAAGTTCCAAGATAGCACGCGCTACCTCAATCATAGATAGTTCACTTTTTTCTTGCCCAGCAAATACTTCTAATTCCAAAGCGTTTCTCCTCATTTTTACTACTATCGCCAGAGCGAACAGACTCCGACCTCATTTTATCATGTACTCTTTATTGTACGATAATTTTGCGGAATAGTCAAAGGTTAAGGAAAAATAAAGGTGAAATATTTCAGCTAATTGAAAGACCTGTGTAACATGACCACAGGTATATTGATTTATTTATAACTCAAGGCTGCAACTCTAATACCAACCACAAACTGCAAGAGGATTCCTACAAAGATAAAGGATTATTTGTTGCATCAAATCAAGTAAAAAGATCATTTCAGGTCCTGCCAGTAACTTCGTTTTCTTTCCTTTATTTCATTTTCCCTAGAATAGTGAAAAATCCTTCTCTTGTTAATGAGTTTCATAAGAAAAAGGCTGGAGAATCCAACCTTCTCTATTTATTCAGCTAAGAGTACTTCTTTGATGGTTTGCTTTTGGAGTTTTCTGTTGGATAGATAAAAGAGGCTTTCATAAACCACAGCAAAACCGATCAAAGTCCAGAAGCAAACATTCCCATCAAAGTGATGCTCAATCTTTTCAGGAATCGTATCTTTGATCACACCAATCAAGATTTCCATGATAGTGTACTGATAAGCCGTCCCAAGAACAAATCCTAGATAGGCCCAGAAACGATAGGGAGATAGGATATGATCTTGGTATTCACGATCTGTGTAGCCAAAAGCCTTCATAAGAGCCAGGGTTTCGCGGCTTTCTGAGACGACAATCCCTAGTGACAAAAAGAGAATAGAGAAAGAAAGGATCAAGCCAATCATGATCATCATGGTTTGGATGATGTCATCTGTGTAGTCCCTTAGACCAAAGGACAATTGAACCATGGCCGCAAAACACATAGAGCCAAAGACTACAAAAAACAGGATCGATTTTCTCCCCCAAATCAGCGACGAAGACAGCTCTTTTTGGAAGGATTTTTCTTTCTTAGGAGCACTTTTTTTCCTTTTGGCCTTAATCGGTGTTGGGGATTTTTTCAATAGGCGAAGGGCCGGCGTTTGTAGTTGTCTTCTAGCATAGCCAATCGCAAGAACCATAAAGAAAGTCGTTGGCAGTATCACTAAAGCGATCAAGAGCTGCCAGTGAAAATGAATGGTAATTTCTGGCAAAATCCCCTTCTCATTGCGAAAGTCATAAAAATGTCCCATCATTAGAAAAGAAGCTAAATAGCCAAGAAGCGCTCCAGCTCCAAAACTGAGCCCAAAGGCCCAAAACCGTTTAGCTAACTGGCCATTGCTGTATCCCAAAGCCTTTAAAATTCCTAATTGTTCCTTGTGGTCATCGACAAATTGTTTGATATAAAAACACATGAGAAGGACCGACGTCAAGGACAAGACAACCCCACTGACCATGGCCACCATCCAGGAAAGCGAAACCTGGGCATCATAGTAGGTCTGCATCATGGGATTGATTTTAGAAATCTCCAACTGCTCGATATCCAGGTAAAAATTCAAGAAGAGATTGGCCACAAAGACCGCACAAGCCCCAATGATACTGACGACAACTAATTTACGAATATCTTTTACTGAAAACATGGCTTACCATCCAATCTCATAAGCAGTCTGAGGTTGATCATTGGTCTCAACTTCTGTAATCTTGCCACTATTGACACGGATAATAGTTCTGGCCATATCCGCAATATTTTGATTGTGTGTCACCATAATCAAGGTAAAGCCCAGCTTTTCCTTCAATTTCCAGATATAGTCGAGAATCTTTCGCCCTGTTTCTTCATCCAGGGCGCCCGTCGGCTCATCTAAGAAAAGAATCTCTGGCTTTTTGGCCAAGGCCCGAGCAATGGAGACTCTCTGCTGTTCCCCACCAGACAATTCACTCGGATATTTGTCCAGCTTATCTCCAAGGCCCAAATCCTCAATGATCTGCAAAAAATCATGATTGTTTGCTAGGTCTGCCCCCATCTTTACATTTTGTCTAACCGTTAGATTCGGTAATAAATAATACTGCTGAAAAATAAAGGCTATCTTCTCACGTCTAAAGGCTGTCAATTGAGCATCTGTGAGTTGCGATAAATCCTGCCCTTGAATGAGGATATGCCCCTCGTCTACCTTTTCTAATCCTGATAACACATTTAAGAGAGTTGACTTGCCCGATCCAGAAGGACCTAGGATAACTACATCATCCTGATCTTGAATCTGCAAATCAATCCCTTTTAAAACCTTGGTTTGGCCATAGCCTTTGTAAACATTTTTTAGTTGAATCATTTCTTTTCTACCATTTCTTTGATGAGAGATTGACAAACTTCTGTCAATAAACCAATCACTTCTTCCATGCTGAATTGATAAATACCAGAAGCAACCATAGAGGCCATGCCGTGTGAGTAGATAAATAAATGCTGGTACAGGCGACTAGCCTCCTCTAACGTCAATGGATAGTCTGCTACAATCGATTCCAGAACCAATTGGTAACTATGATCCTTCATGGGAAGAAAATCTTGAAAGCGACGAATCGGATCTTTGCTAGGATTTTGGAAAAGCAATTGAAAAAGTTGGGGCTCTTTTGAGGCGAACAGGATATAAGCAACCCCGACAGATCGAAATGGCTTCTCATCTTCTAAAGCCTTTCGTATATACTCCACTACGACCATCTCTGCAGCAACAATAACCTCTGCTTGTAACTCGGCCATATTGGCAAATTGCCCAAAAATGACTCTTGGTGTGGCTCCCAGTTGCTCCGCTAATGCTCGAGCCGTCAAACTAGCCATGCCCTCTTCTCTCACCAATTGTAAAGCTGTCCCAATGATAGTCTCTTTACTAAATTTAACCTTTGGTGGCATAAGACTCCTTTCGCGCAACATTTGTTGCGCAACATTTGTTGCATAAAAGAATACCATAAAAAAGAAAGACTTGTCAAGAAAAAACTGTAAAACACCAAAAAAAACAGCGGACTTTTTATTTCTTTGCTACCCAGCCGATAGCATCGCTAGGTGGATTTTCGGTATCAAGCCAGATGAATTCAATCCCGATTTCCCCATTTTTAAACTTGGTTAAGCCAATACCATTGATTTCTAGTTCGTTGAGTCGTTGTCCTGTCAAAACCTCTCGTTCCTTCAGCTGGAAAAGTTAAGGGGAACTAATATAAATCTTCAAGACTTCTGTATTCTATAACTTCATTCTTTATGATACTCTTTTTAAATTCAAAATGATTCAATGGATTATCGATTAATACTAACTTTGGAATATCATCCAGGTTGGTAACCAAGGATAAAATAAAATCTGATTTAAACTCTTTGGCTTTTTCATATTCTCTGGAAGTCAATCGAATGCGACCCTTAGGTTTTCGAATTCCTTTAACTTCGGCAAGATAAGAATGTTCTTGAACATCTACTTGGAAATCATATCCATCACCATAAAGACGGGCATCGGTTAATTGTCCACCTTGAAATTTTTCTTCTTTATCAAAATGGAGTATAAAGTAATTTTCTGCTTTCATTCCAGTTTCTTGTAGACGTTTGAATTTAGTTCTAATTATTGGTTTTTCAACGATGGTTATGCCTGTTTTCTCCACTTCACTTGCAAGCAACATTTTAACGATTTCTGCATAACTGTGAACATCTTCATTCCCAAACATCATATCAATTAAATCTTTACGAAAACGGTAAACTTCGGCTTTTTGCCACCAACCTTTCCGATTGTTCTCAAAATAGGGGTCAAATAAATCCATTCTATTTTTAACTACACCTGTCGTTTCTGCGAAACCCAAAGAAACTATATAACGATAAAACTCAGATTTACTAGAGCATTGAAACTCTTTTATAAACAACTTATCAAATTTGGCAAGACCATAGCCAATTAAATTTAACAATTCATAATGAGGGTGTTTGGACATAACTTTCTCCATCAATAGATATTGATTTCATTATACAAAAAAACACGGCTTACCACCGTGTTTCTATGTTTATTTCACCAACTTCTTCATCTCATCAATACGTGCGACGGTCGCATCGTATTTGGCTTGGTAGTCGGCTTGTTTGTCGCGTTCTTTTTGGACGACTTCTGGTTTGGCGTTGGCTACGAAGCGTTCGTTAGAGAGCTTCTTACCAACCATATCCAGTTCTTTTTGCCATTTAGCCAGTTCCTTGTCGAGACGAGCTAATTCTTCTTCGATATTGAGGAGGTCTGCGAGTGGCAAGTAGATTTCTGCTCCTGTGATGACGCTTGACATAGCGAGTTCAGGTGCAGGGATGTTTGATGCGATTTCCAAGTGTTCTGGATTTGTGAAGCGTTTGATGTAGTTGACATTGCTGTTAAAGAAAGCTTCCAAGTCGCTATCGCTTGTCTTGACAAGGATGGTGATAGGCTTGCTTGGTGCTACGTTTACTTCCGCACGCGCATTCCGAACAGCACGGATCAAGTCTTTGAGACTCTCCACACCTGTGTGGGCAGCAAGGTCTTCAAAGGCTGGATTGACAGTTGGGTATGCTGCTGTAACGATAGAAGCTTCTGAGATTTGTCCAAAGATTTCCTCTGTCACGAATGGCATGATTGGGTGAAGGAGACGAAGGATCTTGTCCAAAGTATAAAGGAGAACAGAACGTGTGATGACTTTCTCTTCTTCATTATCGCTATAAAGGACTTCCTTGGTCAACTCAACGTACCAGTCCGCAAACTCATCCCAGATGAAGTTGTAGAGGATGTGTCCAGCAACACCAAACTCAAATTTATCAAAGTTTTCAGTGACTTTTCCGATCGTTTCATTGAGGTTGTGGAGGATCCAGCGGTCTGTGACGTTTCCAGCTTCCTTGTTGGTAACTTTTTCGACATTGGCAGTTGCTTGCTCGAGAGTCAAGCCTTCATTGTTCATGAGGATATAGCGAGAGATGTTCCAGATCTTGTTAATGAAGTTCCATGAAGCATCCATTTTCTCGTAAGAGAAGCGCACGTCTTGCCCTGGTGCAGAACCGTTTGAAAGGAACCAACGAAGGGCATCGGCACCGTATTTCTCGATAACATCCATCGGGTCAATCCCGTTACCGAGAGATTTAGACATCTTGCGTCCTTGCTCGTCACGGATGAGACCGTGAATAAGGACGTTTTGGAATGGCTGACGACCTGTGAATTCCAGAGATTGGAAGATCATACGAGACACCCAGAAGAAGATGATGTCGTAACCTGTTACCAAGGTTGAAGTTGGGAAGTAACGTTTGAAGTCTTCTGAGTCGACATCAGGCCAGCCCATGGTTGAGAATGGCCAGAGGGCAGAACTGAACCAAGTATCCAAGACATCTTCGTCCTGAGTCCATCCGTCGCCTTCTGGAGCTTCTTCGCCAACGTACATTTCACCCTCAGCATTGTACCAAGCAGGGATTTGGTGACCCCACCAGAGCTGACGAGAGATTACCCAATCATGGACATTTTCCATCCATTGAAGGAAGGTATCGTTGAAACGAGGTGGGTAGAATTCTACCTTGTCTTCTGTATCTTGGTTGGCAATGGCATTTTTAGCCAATTGATCCATCTTGACGAACCATTGAGTAGACAAGCGTGGTTCAACCACAACACCTGTACGTTCTGAGTGACCAACACTGTGAACACGTTTTTCAATTTTAACGAGGGCACCGATTTCTTCCAACTTAGCAACGACTGCCTTACGAGCTTCAAAACGGTCCATACCTGCAAATTCGAAGGCCAAGTCATTCATGGTTCCGTCGTCGTTCATGACGTTAACTTGTGGCAAGTTATGACGTTGACCAACCAAGAAGTCGTTTGGATCATGGGCAGGTGTGATTTTCACGACACCAGTACCAAACTCAGGGTCAGCGTGTTCATCCCCAACGATTGGAATTAGTTTATTAGCGATTGGAAGGATGACGTTTTTACCAATCAATTCCTTGTAGCGTGGGTCTTCTGGATTGACCGCAACCGCAACGTCCCCAAACATGGTCTCTGGACGAGTTGTCGCAACTTCAAGGGCGCGTGAACCGTCTTCTAGCATGTAGTTCATGTGGTAGAAGGCACCTTCGACATCCTTGTGAATCACTTCGATATCAGAAAGGGCTGTGCGAGCTGCTGGATCCCAGTTGATGATAAACTCACCACGGTAGATCCAGCCTTTCTTGTAAAGGTCCACAAAGACCTTGCGAACGGCTTTCGACAAACCTTCGTCAAGGGTGAAACGCTCACGAGAGTAGTCTACAGAGAGACCCATCTTGCCCCATTGTTCCTTGATGGTAGTAGCATATTCGTCTTTCCATTCCCAGACTTTTTCCAAGAATTTTTCACGACCGAGGTCATAACGCGTAATGCCCTCACCACGCAAGCGCTCCTCAACCTTAGCCTGAGTAGCAATCCCCGCGTGGTCCATACCAGGAAGCCAAAGCGTATCAAAACCTTGCATACGTTTTTGTCGGATGATAATATCCTGCAAAGTCGTGTCCCAAGCGTGACCAAGGTGGAGTTTCCCAGTTACGTTTGGTGGTGGAATGACGATAGAATATGGCTTAGCCTTTTGATCGCCTGAAGGCTTGAAAACATCGGCATCAAGCCATTTTTGGTAACGACCAGCCTCAACTTCGGCTGGATTGTATTTAGGTGAAAGTTCTTTAGACATGTGTTTGTCCTTTCTCTATTGTATTCATTTTATCTTGAATCTGCTTGGCAACTTCGGCTCCAGACAGATTCGTATTATTTATTTTAAGGTAGTGGTACAACTCATTCGGTTGATGTTGGGAATTTAATTGAAGTGTTTCAGCAGTATCCAAAATTTCTCTTTCAGATATCTCAACATGCCGTTTTAAGGGTTTGTGCTTTAATCGATTCTCCGTTCGATTTCGATGTAAGCGCTCCTCAAGTGTCGTTTCCAACTCAACAAACAGAATCTCTTGATGATAATCATCCAACAAATCCTGAATTTGCTTCAAATACAGCAGCTGGTACTGATTTGAAAAATCAATTACGTCTGTTAAAATCACAGATCGCTGATTCCTAGCACTTGCTCCAAGGAAAGAAAAGGTAATTCCACGAACAAATTCCCACATTTCCTTTGTATAGTCCTGATAGATTTCTAGCGCAAAATCGATGGCTTGATGGTTATAAAAGAGGGTAGCATTCGTCAGTCGAGATAACTCTTGACCAATCGTCATTTTCCCAGAAGCTGGAGCCCCAATGATGAAAAGATGCATCAAATCACCTCCCACTCACTCTTCAGCAAGCCGTATCTCAAATCATCACAGCGATTTCCTTGGGCATCTTTGCGGTCTCTTATGCGAGCTTCGAGGGTGAAGCCAAGTTTCTCTGCGACTCGTTGACTTTTGATATTGTTGCCAAAACAAGTCAGTTCAATCTTATGCAGATTCAATTCTTTAAAAGCTAGGTCAATCAAGGCACGTGCCGCCTCTAGAACATAACCTAGACCCCAATGGTCTGGATGTAAGATATAGCCAATCTCCAAGACATCATCCTCGCGACGACGAGGGAAATCAACAGAGCCGATGACCTTATCGGTTCCTTTAACGACAATCCCGTATCCCGCTGGTAGATTTTCCTTTTGATTACGCTCAGGAAGGATATGCTCCAGATAATAAATCTCATCTTCCAAGGTCTTGACGGGAGGAAAGCCTGCTGGGTAGGAAACTTCTGGCCTACTGGCATAGTCAAAGATATCCACAACATCAGCCACGGTACGGACTCGTAAAACAAGCCGTTCAGTTTCTAAATGTTCTGGCAACTCTGCTCTTGTCATCCTTCTACCTCGCTTTCTACAAAAAAATCGTCCCTGCCATCTACATGACAGGGACGAATATGCTTATCCGCGGTACCACCCAATTTCGGGCAAGGCCCGCATCTTTGTTTATTTCAATTTTTCATCCATCAGCAACCAGTTTTGACACATTTGTGGACTTCTCAGCTCCGCCACTTTCTGTAAAATGTGGGATTCAAAACACCTCTGATGGCTTTATTGTAGCAAGTTTTTCTCGGAAATGCAAGGGACAAGAAAAATTACTTGAAGCTGATTCCGTGTTCTTTTAATTTCTTAATCGTAGCTGGGCCGATTCCTTTCAAGGCAAGGAGTTCTTTTTCTGTCCAGTTTTTGAAGTCAGAAGCTGACTTGATACCTTCATCATAGAAAGTCTTAGCACGATCTACTGAGAGGCCACCCAAAGTCGCTGCAAAATCTTCTACTGAATTCGCTACTTTTTGAGCTTGTTCCTTAGTCGCTTCTACTGCTTGTTCCACTTTTTTAGAGACAACTTTTCCTGCTTCGCTGGCAGATTTTTCTGCGTGTTTCACAACTTTCTTGGTCTCTTCGACAACTTTGGTCACCGTACTTGAAAAGGCACCTGAGCGACGAAGGCTATTTCGCAATTGTTTTTTACGTTGGAGTTTCTTTGACATGATAAAATCCTTTCAATAAAAAATCCCTGCTCTGACAAGGATTTAATAAAGATATTCTATCAAGATTTTGGGAAAAAATCAAGAAAGTATCTGTATTTTAATAGTTTCGCTCACCAAACAATCCTTCTGGCAAATCATGAAATCCCTTGCCTGCTTTGAAGTTTTCAAACTTACCAAGCAAGAACTGATAAGCATCCAAGCGACTTTCGTAGCGAATCATGGCATCTTTGGCACGTTCGTCTTGGTCTTCTTCGTAGACCTTTTGACTTTCCTTGTGCGCCATATCGTTAATCATGATCTGGGTATTGACCCAGGTTTCAAATTCCTTCATAAATTCTTGTTCGTAACTCATTGATTCTCCTTATTCTAATCCACGGAAATAGTCCGTATCAATCTCTCGGTAGGGTTGGATATCCTGAACATACTCTAGCACGCCTTGGAATTCTCCGTTTTCATCGTGTACTGCGGCATAGGTGATGTGGACAAACTTGCCTCGCGACTCTGACTTGAACCACATTTCATACTTGTCCTTGACCCCTTCACGAAGACCTTTCATAACGGCCTTCACCTTTTCTAGATACTTGGGCGGATGGCAGAGTTCAACATTGCGCCCGACTTGGGATGGCGTCCGTTTGAAAATCATCTCATCAGCTGGCGTATTGTCATTGTAATACTGAAAAATGTCGTCTTTATTGACAAAAGTGATCTCCATAGGGAGGTGATTGAGGATGAGGTTGGCCTGATCGACGGAGAGATAGCCATTGCCAAAAGCCTGTTGACAATGACGGTCCAGCACTGCTTCCTTTTCCTTAGGGGTAAAGGTAATGGTGAACTGGCCTTCTGGTGTATCGATAACTTGCTGAACTTGACCTTCTGCCGTGTCTAGTTGTACTGACTCCTCTGCACTCTTTTCCTCAACAAAGCTCTGTCGTTCTGGCACCCATTTCTCTGACGGACGGATGATGGCATAACCATAGGCATCACTCTCCTCCGCAATCTGAAGCCAGTCATCCTGAGTGAAAGACTCAAGGAGAATCATGAGGAGGATGGACTCTTCCTTGAAAATCATACTTTCAAACTCTGTCGCAAAAGCTTCAAAGGCCTCCTTTACAGTGGAAATCGCCACTTCTGGTAGTGCCTTAGCCGTCGCTAGAGCTGTCTGAAAGAGTTCTCTGATCTGATCATCCACTCCCCACATAACTTTTGGAGGTGAATCGTGACCATAGCGCTCCATGATGGGAAAAAAGAGCTCTTCCTTGCGCTGATAGTGGATGTCAAATTGCCCCAACAGCCCCATTTGACGGACCAAGCCCTTGCGCATCTCTGCCAGCATTTCCTCATCTTCCATAGACTCATAGGTATCCAACAGTCTCCGAATGCGAATCAAAGCTGCACGGAGAGCCAGATTTTCATCCTTGAAGACGCGAACTGGATGACCAGGATGCTCGGTATCTTCCACTTCAACACCCTTAACAGCATTTTTAAAAAGATTGGCATGGACATCACAAAGTTCCATGACATCTTCAAAGGTGACACCTGAGTCTGAGTTCATCAGCTCGTGCTCCATGAGGGAAATCTCGATGGCTGACACACCTGTAAAGGTCGCATCAAAACGCTCCTGAACTGACTCAGGAGAGGCGCCATTGTGCAATTCTAACAAAATATCCCGTAGGATATGAATCCGTTCATCTGCCATTAGTCTAATCCAATCACTTCATAGCCGTTCGCTTCTAGCGTGCGGACAATCTTGTCCATAGGAGTTCCTTCAAGTTTAGAACCCTGCTTCAGCGATACTTTGCGACCGACTGTGTTGCGCATCAAGGGATTAGCAAGTGGTTTAAAACCGAGCTCCACTAGGATTTCCAAAACTTCTGGGTGCTTGTCTACCACTTCTGCAACGGGTATTGACACATCGATGATATTGTCCATGACGACCTCCATGTATGTTCTAATACTCAATGAAAATCAAAGAGCAAACTAGGAAGCTAGCCGCAGGCTGTACTTAAGTACGGCAAGGTGAAGCTGACGTGGTTTGAAGAGATTTTCGAAGAGTATAAAATGATTTTACTGCTTATATTATACCATATGGGAAGAGATTAAAAAACTAGCAGTGGAATTCCTGCTAGTTTCTTTCATTTCAAGTTATTCCTTATCATCTGGTTTTGCGAGCCACTGGGCTACATCCATCAGCTTGTCAGCAAGCAGTACTTTCCCGAAACCTACTAGAGCATTGTCATCTTTTTTCATGTTCTTCAGGACTTTGACGCTTTGCATCACGAAAAAGTAATTCCCGTAAGTCTTGGCTAGAATTTTAATGAATCCCATATTACTCTCCTTCGATGATTTCGACCTCTTTTCGGATAGTATCAACGTCTCTTTGATATTGCACTTCATTGTAGTTGACTAGCTTGGACAATTCCTGTTGCAATCTTTCTCCCATCGGTTTCATGGTCGCAAAGGTTAAGCCACCAGAAATGACTCCACCTAGGATAGGAATCACTTTCCCCATCCCTTTAGCTAGGCCTCCTTTTGTCAGATTGACACCAAAAATTTTCAAAACTTTTTCTAAAATTGGATACCAAAGAGTTTTTGTCAAGGCTTTCTTGTTCACTACTTTTATGACTTGCTTGGCTACTGTCACACCGCCTGATCGAAGCAGGGCACCTGCGCCATTTACTCCCAGCATCACACCGAGATACAGTAGAAGTGTGTTTTTAGCTTCCTCGCTTAACTCATTGCGCGATGCCCAAAGATCATCAAATCCGTAAATATACCCTAGTTCTTGAGCTAATTTCAATGAAAAAGCATAAAACTGGGCTACGTCTGTCGGGATAGTGATCGCCATGACAATCCCTCCAGGTAGACCTGCCAAAACCGAAGTTCCACTGGCTAACAGGACATTGTCTTTAATACAGGCCTTGGCCACTCTATCCAAGCTTTCTTGAGGCAACAAAGAAGTCGGTCCTTGTTCAATCAAAGTTGGAATATCCTTACGGTCTAATTCCTTTGAAAACTTTTCTACCAAAAATCTTTCTCGATCGACCTTGACTACGGGAAGTTTCACCACTTGTTGCAGTACTTGCATAGCTATATCTTGTTTAGCCATATATCTCTCCGTTTTTCATTTATATCAAGCTTTATCATATCATACTATTCGAAATATACAAATTTTTTAAACCGATTTTTATCAGATGGATACATCGTCAAATAGCAATGATCATGCTCTGGCAACAAAAAAGAGGGGCACCCCTCTTTTTTAGTTCTTATCCAGATTGCGTAGCATCTCGTCAATCTTGTTTCCATATTCGATGGACTCATCTTTGACGAAGGTTAAATCTGGGATTTTGTACAATTTCAAATTGCGACCAAGTTCACGTTTGATGGTACCAGTTGCTTTTTCAAGCCCGATTTGAGCTTTTTGATTATCTGAAGCAAGGTTACTCAAAATGGTGTAGTAAACCTTGGCAACAGACAAGTCACCCAGCATCTGAACATCTGTAATGGTCACACCTTGGACACGCGGATCACGGACTTTCTTTTGCAAAATCTCATTGACTTCACGCTTGATTTCCATGCCCACACGATCCGTACGGAAATGATTTGCCATGATATTCCTTTCTCTACTTTGAACCAAAAGCTAGGCCAGCAGACCTAGCTATTTTTAATAGATAGAGGAACTAGAGCCATTTGAATCTAGGAAACAAGCCTTTGATAGAACTAAAGTTCATCAAGGCGCTGTTGACAACGAGTCAAATGAGCTATCGTTTCTCTATTATCGTTTGATTTCTTCCATGACATATGCCTCAATCACATCATCAGTCTTGATATCATTGTAGCCATCGATCATGAGACCACCTTCACGACCGTTTGTAACTTCTTTAACGTCGTCTTTGTAGTGTTTCAAGCTTGCGAGTTCGCCATCATAGATTACGACACCGTCACGGATAACACGGACTTTAGAATCACGGGTAACCTTACCGTTGATAACCATGAATCCACCGATAGTTCCGACTTTAGATACCTTAAAGGTTTCACGGATAACTGCTTCACCGATAACTTTTTCTTCAAATTCTGGGTCAAGCATCCCTTTCATGGCTTCTTCCATCTCTTCGATAACCTTATAGATAATGCTGTGAAGACGGATTTCAACATCGTCAGCTTCGGCTTGTTGGCGCGCTTGTGGTGTAGGGCGTACGTTGAAACCAATGATAAAGGCATTTGAAGCTTCCGCAAGGGTCACATCAGATTCGTTGATAGCACCGACTGCCGAGTGGACAATGGTGACTTTGACACCTTCTACATCGATCTTTTGAAGTGAGGCAGAAAGGGCTTCAACAGAACCTTGTACGTCGGCCTTGATGATAACATTAACTGACTTAAGCTCACCAGCTTTAAGCGTATCAAAGAGGTTTTCAAGGCTGACACGTTGGGTAGCTTGGCGTTGTTTCATGAGGGCACGTTTTGCACGTTCTTCACCGGCCGCACGCGCAGATTTTTCATCTTCGTAAACGGCAAAGTGGTCACCCGCCATTGGCGCTTCGTTCAAACCTGTGATAGAAACTGGTGTTGATGGACCTGCAACCTTAACACGACGACCAAGGTCATTGGTCATGGCACGGACACGACCGAAGGTATTTCCGACAACGATTGGGTCTTGGACATTCAAGGTACCTTGTTGAACAAGAAGGGTTGCGACCGCACCTTTTCCTTTGTCCAAGCGAGCCTCGATAACAGTACCGATCGCACGAACTGTTGGGTCTGCTTTGAGTTCTTGGATTTCAGCTACAAGAAGGACTGTTTCCAAGAGTTCTTCGATATTTTGGTTGAATTTAGCTGAGATTTCAACAAATTCAGAATCTCCACCCCAAGCAGTTGACATGACACCGTGTTCAGCCAATTCACCGATAACACGTTCTGGGTTGGCACCTGGTTTATCAATCTTATTGATGGCTACGATAATTGGAACGTTTGCCGCTTTTGAGTGGTTGATGGCTTCGATAGTCTGAGGCATAACCCCGTCGTCGGCCGCTACAACCAAGATAGTAATATCGGTAACAGATGCACCACGCGCACGCATAGAGGTAAAGGCCGCGTGTCCTGGTGTATCAAGGAAGGTAATCTTCTTGCCATTTTCCACGATTTGGTAGGCACCGATATGCTGCGTGATACCACCTGCTTCACCTGTCGCAACACGAGAGTTACGAAGGGTATCCAAGAGGGTTGTTTTACCATGGTCAACGTGTCCCATGATGGTTACAACTGGTGGACGCTCAACCAATTCATCTTCGTTAAGATAGCCATCTTCTACAAAGAAACGTTCGATGTCGGCATTATCCACTTCAACCTTTTGTTTGGCTTCGATACCGTAATCCACCATGAGGAGTTCGATGGTTTCTCCATCTAAGGATTGGTTTTGTGTGGCCATCACACCCATCATAAAGAGTTTCTTAACGATTTCAGCTGGTTCACGTTTGATACGTTTTGCGATTTCCGCAACAGTCATACCATCTGTATACTCAAATTCTGTTGGCAATTCGTGGAACTTACGCTCTGTAACAGGTTTTGGAGTCTGGTTACGGTTGTTTTGCTTGTTCCCTTTTTTATTTTTCTTGTTGTTATTCCAGTTACTATTTCTTTGATTTCTCACTTGATTCTGACTACTTCGATTCTTTTGTTGTTTTCTAGGACCATCTTCTTCGTGATCATAATCGTCACGTTCTTTGTCTGGTCGAGCTTGTTTTTTACGACGTGTATCCACTGGCGCTTCTTTCGCTACAGGAGCTACTGTTACGGCTGGCTGCGTTTGTTCAGCTAGTTTAGCAGCTTCTTCAAAGATTTCCTCTGGCTCCTTGCGTTTGTTAGCTTGAGCCAAGGCTTCTTTGGCAGCTTGCGATTGTTTGAAGCGCTCCTCGCTTGAGCGTGCGTATTCTGCATTTTGCTCTGCTTTTAGGGCTGCTGCACGGGCTTTAAAGTCAACACGTGGTCCAGCTTGTTTTGGCTGGAAGTCTTGTTGCTGACGGCGATCATTGCCACGATTCCCTTGACCTTGTGGTTTTTTCCCTTGGTCGTTGAAACGGCGATTGTCGCGGTTTCCTTGACCAGGTTTGCCACCATTACGACCATCGTTTTTCTGACGGTTACCATTTTGTTGTTGGTCACGGTTGTTGCCCTTATTTTGTTTGCGTCGTTCTGCCTGCTCTTTGGCACGCGCCTCACGCTCCGCCTTGAAGTTTCGACTCTGTGGTCTTGCGGCCACTACTTTTTCTGCCTTAGGAGCTGCAGGTGCAGCTGGTTTACTTTCTTCCTTAGCGGCTACTGGTTTAGCTGATACAGGCTTTTCTGCTTTCTTTTCTACACTTGCTTTTGGTGCTGCAGGTTTTGCTTCTGCCTTAGGAGCAGGTGCCGATTTAAAGCTGGCAGCAATTTGCTCAGCAGCAGCAGCTTCCACGCTCGATGAGTGGCTTTTCACATCCAAGCCCAACTCTTTTGCACGCGCTACAACTTCTTTACTTTCTTTTCCAAGTTCTTTTGCGATTTCGTACAATCTTTTCTTAGACAAATCATGTCCTCCTCTTCTATTCCATAAGAGACCTCATTTTCTTTGTAAATCCAGCATCTGTCACAGCCAAAACCTTTCGCGATTTTCCGACTGCTATGCTTAATTCCAGTGTTGAAAACACGGTTATAACTTCTACTTGATAATAGTCACTTTTATCTTGAATCTTCTTGGTCAGATTGGGACCAGCATCATGAGCTAGAAAGACTAGCTTGGCTTTCTGGTCTTGGATGGCTTTAACCACCAATTCCTCACCTGATATGATCCGGCCTGCTCGTTGAGCAAGTCCCAAGAGATTGCTTATCTTTTGCTTATTCAAGTCCTAACTCTCTTCTTTTCACTTTGTGATCCACATAAGCGATCAACTCGTCATAAAAGCTTTCTTCCACTTCCATGTTAAAGCTGCGGTTAAAGACTTTCTTCTTTTTTGCCTCTAGGGCTTCTGCATTGTCTAGCTTGATATAAGCGCCACGGCCATTGGCCTTGCCTGTCGGATCGATAAAGACCTGTCCTTCTTTGTTCTTGACAATGCGGAGCAAATCACGCTTATCAATCACTTCATTGGATACAACAGACTTGCGCAAAGGGATTTTTCTTGTTTTCATCTTTCCCTCCTCTAGCAGCTTTTATTCTTCCGTCAATTCGTCCGCAGCTGCGTAATCCACTTGACCTGCTTCTTCCATAGCTTCAAACTCACTGGCAGACTTGATATCAATACGGTAACCCGTCAAGTGAGCCGCCAAGCGAACGTTTTGTCCACGACGACCGATGGCAAGAGAAAGCTTGTTATCAGGTACAACGACCAAGGCACGTTTGCTGTCGTTTTCATCAAAGATAACTTGGTCAACCTCAGCAGGAGCGATAGCATTGTAGATAAATTCAGCTGGATCTGCTACCCACTCGATAACGTCGATGTTTTCTTCGACAGGAATCATACGATCACTCTTGGCATCGTAGCGAGCTGGGTGGAATTTGCTGGTGATTTTCTTGATATTGGCACCACCACGTCCAACGATTGTCCCGATAGCATCCACGTTTGGATTGTGGCTACGAACGGCAACTTTCGTACGGTCACCAGCTTCGCGGGCTACGCTCATGATTTCAACAGTTCCATCGTAGACTTCTGGGATTTCTTGTTCCATCAAGCGTTTGATCATTTCAGGATGGCTACGGCTAACAAAGACGTTGACACCACGAGGATTATCTTCAACCTTGTAAACGTAGACTTCGATACGGTCGTGGGAAGCAAAAACTTCTCCAGGGATTTGGTCTTGTTTGGACAATTGGGCTTCGATGCTGCCAAGATTGACATAAATAAAGCGGTTGTCAAAACGTTCTACCGTACCAGACATGATTTCTTGTTCATGTTCTTTATAAGTATTGTAAGTGATGGCACGTGTTTGCTTGCGCATTTTTTCCATGATGGTTTGTTTAGCAGATTGGGCTGCTACACGACCAAACTCAGCAGGTGCTTCTTCAAACTTGATCTTGTCACCAAGCTCATAGGCTGAATTAATGGCAAGGGCATCTTTCAAGCTGATTTCCAAACGGCTATCAAATACTTCATCAACAACTTCACGGACAGTATAAACTGTAAAGTCACCTGTTTTTTCATTGAAGTCAATGGCTACGCTATCAGATTGACCATAGCGTCTGCGATAAGCGGAACGAAGCGACTCTACTACTGCGTCGATGATGTCTTCTTTTTTGATTCCCTTGTCTTCTTCCAAAATGCGGAAGGCCTCTAGCATTTCTTTACTCATGTTTTCTTCACTTTTGAATCCTCAAAAGCTATCCTTTCTTTTCTATAATTTTACTGCTAAACGTGCTTTTGATACTAAACTGTATGGAATTTGGACAGTTTTCTTACGTGTCTTGTCCATATATTCCATGGTCAACTCGTCCTCTTCAAAGGACAGTAAGGTTCCTTCAAAGACTTTTTGCTTATCGATGGCTTGGTAGAGCCCGACATGGATGTATTTCCCAACCGCTCCAGCGACAGCATCCTTGGTTTTCAAAGGACGTTCCAAGCCTGGACTGGTGATTTCTAGGAAATATTGTTCTGGGAAGGGATCAGGCTTGATGGTGTCTAGGACAGGACTGATGATTTCTGTCAGGTCTGCCGTGTCGTTCAAGGTAATTCCTTCAGGTTTGTCTACAAAAATACTGAGAATCATGTCACTGCCAATCTTTCCATACTCGATATCCACGAGTTCGAAAGGTGCTTGGATGACAGGTTCTACAACTTCTCTGACTAATTCTACGATTGTTGCGATTGCGTCCACCTCCTCATAAGCAAGAGGCGAAGATATTTCCCCGCCTCTCTTTCTCATATTCTTACTATCAGTATAGCACGTTTGTCAATTTATGTAAAGCATTAGCACTCAACCAGCTGGTTTTCAAGCTATTTCTTAAAATTCTGCTTCAACTCGGTAGATCACTTGACCTTTGCTTGAGAATTTTTGCTCATACTCTGTCATGACATTGCCTTCAAAATCACTGGCATGCAAGTCCAGCCAGACACCATTGAGTTTCATCCCATACTGAGAAAAGCTCACTAGACTATACTCAAATAAGCCACGATTGTCTGTCTTGAAATGGATTTCCCCATTCTCAGGCAAGATGCGCTTGAAGGTATCCAGGAAACTCTTGTAAGTCAAACGACGTTTTTCATGGCGTTTTTTAGGCCAGGGATCTGAAAAGTTTAGGTAGAGACGATCAATTTCACCGTCTTCAAAGTAGTCGGTCAGATCTGAACCATCTACCCACAGCAACTTGATGTTGGGCACTCCAACTTCAAGCACCTTGTCCAAGGCATAACTCAATACCGACTTTTGGATATCAATCCCGATGTAGTTGATGTCAGGATTTTGCTTGGCCATTCCTGATACGAAGGCCCCTTTCCCACTTCCAACCTCTACATGAATAGGATGATCATTTCCAAACAAGTCTCGCCATTTCCCTTTAGCTTCCAAGGGATTAAGGACCACATACTGGGGATTAGCCTCTAGTAATTCTGTCGCCCCTTTACGATTTCTAACTCTCATCTCTTCTTTCCATACTTGTCACGGAAGACGCGCAAGGCGTAAATCTCCCGGTTTACATTGTCTAAATCTTGATTTTCACAGTATTTGGCAATCTGGTTCAAGTAAGAATACTGACCATACCAATACAATTTATCTAACACTGTCTGATTGTACTTATAGCCATAGTCTCTCAACCATTGGCGCCACTGATGATCTGGAATGTAGTGGCATAGCAAATGCGCTACATCAAACATACGATCCGTCAGACGAACCGAATCCCAATCCACTAGATAAACGAGTCCACTCTCTGTCTCAATCCAATTACTATGACGAAGATCACCATGCACAATCGTTGCATGGTCTTCCCTAAAACCTGGAACCGTCTTACCTAGCTCAGCAATCACACTGTTCAAATAGTGGTTCTGCTTCAAGATTTCTGGAACTCCTTGCTGCCAAGAACGTAGCAAATCAACTGGTGTTTCCATGGTGTATCCCAAACGGCTCAACTGCTTCATCAAAGGACGCGAGCGGTGAAGGCGGTTCAAGATATTGATAATCTGCTTGCGATTCATATCGTAAGGGGTCAAGATTTTGCCCGTCAGCCATTCCTGAGCACACATATCACGGCCATCTGGCAAACGACGAGTCCATAGTAATTGAGGAGCGATTTGTTCTCTGGCTAGGCCAGGTAGGATTGGAGAGGTGTTCATTTTTACAAAGACGCGCTTCCCATCAGGGTAGCTTCCCATATAAGCTTTGCCGCTCTTCCCAGGGATAGGGGTCAGCGTTAGCTCATTATCACCCAAGTCCATTTCTTTCCTCCGTATAAAGTTTCCTTACTATTCTACTAGTTTTTGGTCTATTCGTCAACCAATCTTTTTAGTTGGTAAGGCAAATAAAACAATTGTAGGAAGAGACTAGCCCCTACAAGAGCCAACAAGGCTATTTTTTCTTGAAAAACCACTGCTCCGACCAGCAATTCCAGCAAAAGAACTGCACTTCCCACACCAAGCACAATCTGTTTCAATCCCTTCTCTTTCTCCCCTTTTTCTAGTGGAAAGAGCTGAGTCAAGTACTGGTAGTCAAAGGCATGATAGAGGGCCAGTAACTGAAAGAGCAAGAGGTAGTTAAACAGCACTACCACTGCTGTCGCGATCCAAGCTTGCTCGATAAAGATCACAGCTAACAAGGATAGGAAGAGGAGGCGGAGACTGAGGGCAAAGAGGTCTCCATTTCGCAAGTAAGAACGAAGATAGAGATTTTGCCAAATCTTGCTCGGCACCTTCTGAACTGCTTTAAGGATGAAATCCAGATAAGCGCGACGTTTGACACTATTTGAAACGCCCTTAACCTGAGTAAAGAGAGCAAAGAAACGAAGCAAAGCTTGCTTGCGCTTGCTTTCTTGGGCGATCACATAGTCCCAGTCAATTCCGTTCTCAGTAAAAAATTTACTGGCTTTTTGACGAAAGAGGAGATATTTCCCAGCTCCCAATAAAAGCACATAGATGAGAAAAACTGGCAAGCCATAACCCATGGCTAAAAATAAGGGCGCAAATAAAAGCAAGAAAAGGGTTTGGACCAAGAGCCAAAAGACCAGTGAGCGCACTGTCTGCCCTTTGAGGTGGGACTTAACCTCCTCTTCACTGACTAAGAGAAAGAGCTTGTCAGGCCCTTCCATGTAGGTTGCGATTCCTCCCCAAGCTAAAAGCAAGGCAGATACAATCCCTAAAAACAAGAGGATAGGCCAATGATTTTCAGGAAAATGTTGCAGGAGTTGGCTGTACTGGTAAGCTAGAAAACCGATAAGAACTAGCAGGAACAAGACAAAGTGATCATTGAGAACATAACGCAGATAACCGACACACTCCTTACGAAAAGCCTGCTCTCGCTTTAAAAACAAGTCTTTCATAGCTCCTCCTCTTTGGTCAGAGCCAAGTAAATATCATTCAAACTCGCTTCAGGCATGTCAAAGGCTTCGCGGAGTTGCTGGAGGTTCCCCTGAGCTCGCACCTCCCCCTTGTGGAGGATGACAAAGGCATCACACATCTTCTCCGCTGAATCCAGCACGTGGGTACTCATGAGAATGGACTTGCCTTTTTGCTTTTCTACTTCCAAAAGCTGAATCAAGTCGGCAATCGCCAGCGGATCGAGCCCAAGAAAAGGCTCATCAACGATGAAAAGACTCGGATCTACCACAAATGCACAGATAATCATGACCTTCTGCTTCATCCCTTTGGAAAAATGCACTGGGAACCAGTCCAATTTTTGGTCCAGACGGAACATTTTTAACAAAGATTCTACTCGCTCAAAAGCCACTTTTTGCTCAATACCATAGGCCATGGCAACCGTCTCAATATGCTCCCTGAGGGTCAATTCCTCATACAGACTAGGCGTTTCTGGGATATACCCAATCTGCTTGCGATAGCTGGTCGCATCTTCTCGCAGGGTGAGACCGTTAATCTTGATTTCCCCACTGTAAGGTGTCAACAGACCAATAATCTCATTGATTGTCGTTGATTTCCCAGCACCGTTGAGCCCAATCAAACCGACCAACTGCCCACTTTCAACGGTAAAGGACACATCTTTCAAGACAGGGACATGAACATAGCCTCCTGTCAGGTTTTTAATTTCTAACATATTTTCTCCGAATCTGGTATAATGTAGCTATATTATATCAAAATTCAATACAGTAGAGGTGGATTTTATGTCAGATTGCATTTTTTGTAAGATTATCGCAGGGGAGATTCCTGCTTCAAAAGTATACGAGGATGAGCAGGTTCTTGCCTTTCTTGATATCTCTCAAGTAACGCCTGGACACACCCTCATTGTACCCAAAGAGCACTATCGCAATCTTTTGGAGATGGATGCTGCGAGTGCTAGCCAACTCTTTGCCCAAGTGCCAACAGTGGCTCAAAAAGTCATGAAGGCTACCAAAGCTGTCGGCATGAATATCATTGCCAACTGCGAGGAAATTGCTGGTCAAACGGTCTTTCATACTCACGTGCACCTCGTTCCTCGCTACAGTGCAGAAGATGACCTTAAGATTGACTTTATCGCCCACGAACCTGACTTTGACAAACTTGCCCAAGTCGCTGAAACCATTAAAAACGCTTAAGGAGTTGCCATGAAACTATCCAATCTATTGCTATTTGCAGGAGCTGCAGCCGGAAGTTATTTTGTCGTGAAAAATCGCCAAGCCATTCAGGATGAAGTGCTAGATACAACTGACCGCGTCGAAGCTATCAAGGATGATTTGGATATCATCCAAAACAGCCTACAAATCATCGACCAACAAAAAGCCCTTATCAAGGAATACCAAAAAGATTTGACCTACAAGTTCAAAGTCTTGGAAAAAGATTTCCAAACTAGACTAACTGTGGTAAAAGAAACACAGGAGCTTGAGGATAAGTAAAAAGAGCCCGATGGCTCTTTTTAGTTTATAGATTTTTTAAGACTTTCCTTAAGTAATGACGGACGGTAGCGACCTTCTTCGAAGCTCCATACCTAAACTTTGAGCCTAGGCCTCAAAGTGTCCGGACACCTGAAATCAATCGGTTTCAGGTGTTTTCATTACAGCGAAAAGTCTGGGAAAGTATTTGATTTATACTCAATGAAAATCAAAGAGCAAACTAAGAAACTAGCCGCAGGTTGCTCAAAACACTGTTTTGAGGTTGTAGATAAGACTGACGAAGTCAGTTACATATATATACGCAAGGCGACGTTGACGCGGTTTGAAGAGATTTTCGAAGAGTATTAGTTATGAAACGGTGAATGAGTTGTCTCAATTGTGGTGTATAGTTGATGGGATATAGCTGGTTTACGCTTTAAAAAGAGCCACTCGGCTCTTTTTAGTTTATTCTCCTTCAAAGGCATCTTTTATATGATCAAAGAAGCCTTTTTTCTTTGGATTGACTTTCAAGTCACCTGCAGCTGCGAATTCTTTAAGCGCTGCTTTTTGGCGGTCGTTCAAACCTGTCGGAGTCACGACATTGACAGTAACGTATTGGTCACCAACGGCACCGCCACGAAGGCTAGGTGCTCCCTTACCACGTAGACGGAATTTCTTGCCAGTCTGTGTTCCTTCTGGGATAACCAATTCAACATCTCCATGCACGGTTGGAATTTCCACAGTATCTCCAAGAGTAGCTTGGACAATATTAAGATTTAACTTGTAGAAAATAGTTGTTCCTTCACGTTCAAACTTATCGCTAGCTTCTACTGAAACCACTACATACAAATCTCCGTAAGGCCCACCGTTAAAGCCTGCTTCACCTTGACCAGCTAGGCGAATTTGTTGACCAGTTTCCACACCAGCAGGAATTTTCACATGTACGCTATGAGCTTGTTTTTCATGACCTGTTCCATGACAAGTTGTACATGGATCCTTGATTTCTTTTCCGCGACCATGACAGACATCACAAGTTACTTGACGTCGCATCATACCAAGCGGAGTCTGCGTATCGACATTAATGACACCAGCGCCATGACAGCGTCCACAAGTGACTGGACTTGTCCCTGGCTTAGCACCAGATCCATTACAGGTACGACAGCTTGCTTCACGGTTGTACTTAACTTCTTTTTCAGCTCCGAAGATGGCTTCTTCAAAGGTCAAGTTCACACGGTACTGGAGGTCATCCCCTTGACGAGGAGCGTTTGGATTGCGTGAAGCTCCGCCTCCCCCGAAAAAACTTGAAAAGATATCTTCAAAACCACCGAAGCCACCTGCTCCGTCAAAGCCACCAAAACCGCCAGCACCACCAAAGCCACCGTTGGCACCTGCAGCACCATATTGGTCGTAGGCTGCACGTTTTTGGTCGTCACTCAAAGTCTCATAGGCTTCTTGAACTTCCTTGTATTTTTCCTCAGCACCAGGCTCCTTGTTGATATCTGGGTGGTATTTTTTTGAAAGCTTACGATAAGCCTTTTTGATCTCGTCTGCCGAAGCGTTTTTTGACACCCCCAGACGATCATAAAATTCAGTATTGTTCATACAAGATACTAAGAGCGAACAGAAAGCGACTGAAATTTAGGAAACCGACAAGAAATCCTGATTTCTTAGGAGGTTTATCTAATTTCCAAGCTTTCCGCTCGAGTTCAATTACGAACACCCTTATTCCTTTCTATAGTTTATAAGTAAATCATTAGAGTGTATTTTCTATACTCTGCTTCACTTCATCAAACTCTTTATCCGATAGAGTAAAAATCAAGTCCTCTTCTGAATATTCGTTCTGTTCTTTAAAATAGTTGTCAGTATTTTCTGCCAAACCTAGACCAAGTATCACTTTTCTTGCAAACTCTTGATGTGCAAAGCCAATAGCCGTAATGATATTTTTATCTTGCACAACCAGTTTAGGTTGGAAATTCTCACGTGGAAGAAATTCAAAATAGTCAAAGAAGTTTTGCCAAATCCCACCAGTAAATTTCGTATCATTCAACAAGCCAGCTTTCGCTAACAAAATGGGCGCAGAAGAAATTGCTGTAATTAAGATATCCTGCTCACCGAGTTCTCTCAAAAATGAGGCTAATTTTTCATCCTGTAGAGCAGGCCCTATATTTACCATTCCTGGTAAAATGATACAAGAATACTCTTCTAGACGTATTTGATTCAACGTCTTCGTCGGTTGGCAGGGCAAACCATCTTCAGAGACAATCATCGAATGATTTGAAGCGACATAATCAATCGTGATGTCAAAAGACAGAGCTAAAGTACTTGTTAAAGCAGTTATCTCATAAAGAGAAAAATTAGGATAAATGATACAAAGTACTTTTTTCATACGCAACATCCTCTATTTTACCGAAAAACAGAGGCTGGGTTGCAACCTCTGGATTTCTTCCTATCATTATTACATTTAGACAATGAACCTTAGTAATTCGTCATTCTTAACGAGTTAGGCTTAACTGAGTTTCGGCTAAAAACTTCGGGAAAAATAGGAAGCCATCTTTTGTGCATCGCACAAGGCGATGGCTTCCTATTTTTCTTTCGTTTTCTTAACGCCTCAACATCTTACCGAATTGAGCACGCCCTAACCTCTTGGTGAAAAAGAGACGTAGCTGTTTTCGCTTTAGCGAACTACAGATATGGCTACCTTTAGGTGCAAATCTTCCTAGAAACTAAAGTTTCTGCGTCAGATTTCCTATTTTCACTGTGAGGTTTTAACGGGCTTTGCATCTTACTTTTCAGTAAACTCTCCGTCTACGACGTCATCGCCTGCGTTTCCTGTTGCTTGTGCGCCTTCTGCTCCTGCTTGAGCTTGTTGGGCTGCTGCGGCTTGTTCGTAAAGTTTAACAGCAAGGCCTTGAGCTTTTTCGTTCAACGCTTCAAGTTTTGCTTTCATTTCATCCAAGTTGTTGTCTTCTTGCGCTTTCTTAAGGTCATCAAGAGCAGCTTGGGCAGCATCACGTTCTGCATCGAAGCCTTTTCCTTCAGTTTCCTTGATTGTCTTTTCAGTCGCAAAGATTGCTTGGTCTACTTCGTTACGAAGGTCTACTTCTTCTTTACGTTTCTTATCTGCTTCAGCGTTAGCTTCTGCATCTTTCATCATGCGGTCAATTTCTTCGTCTGTCAAACCTGAGTTTGATTGGATGACAATAGTTTGTTCTTTTTGAGTTCCAAGGTCTTTAGCCTTAACAGATACGATACCGTTCTTGTCAATGTCAAATGTTACTTCGATTTGAGGAATTCCACGAGGTGCAGCTGGGATATCTGTCAATTGGAAACGTCCAAGAGTCTTGTTATCTGCTGCCATTGGGCGTTCACCTTGAAGAACGTGAATATCAACGGCTGGTTGGTTGTCTGCTGCTGTTGAGAAGACTTGTGATTTAGAAGTTGGGATTGTAGTGTTGCGATCGATAAGTTTTGTGAAGACACCACCCATTGTTTCGATACCAAGTGACAATGGCGTTACATCAAGAAGAACAACGTCTTTCACATCACCAGTGATCACACCACCTTGGATAGCAGCACCCATAGCAACTACTTCGTCAGGGTTTACTGATTTGTTTGGTTCTTTACCAGTTTCAGCCTTCACAGCTTCTACAACGGCTGGGATACGAGTTGAACCACCAACAAGGATAACTTCGTCGATTTCTGACAAGCTCAATCCTGCATCTGAAAGGGCTTGACGAACTGGAACTTTTGTACGTTCTACAAGGTCACGAGTCAAATCATCAAATTTCGCACGAGTCAAAGTCATTTCCAAGTGAAGAGGTCCAGCTTCACCAGCAGTGATGAATGGCAAGCTGATTTGAGTTGAAGTTACACCAGAAAGGTCTTTCTTCGCTTTTTCAGCTGCATCTTTCAAACGTTGCATTGCCATCTTGTCATTAGACAAGTCAATACCGTTTTCTTTCTTGAATTCTGCTACCAAGTGGTCGATGATTTTTTGGTCAAAGTCGTCACCACCAAGTTTGTTGTCCCCTGCAGTTGACAATACATCGAAGACACCGTCACCGAGTTCAAGGATAGAGACGTCAAATGTACCTCCACCAAGGTCGAATACCAAGATTTTTTCTTCTTTGTCAGTCTTGTCCAAACCGTAAGCAAGAGCTGCTGCAGTTGGTTCGTTAACGATACGTTCTACTTCAAGACCAGCGATTTTACCAGCATCTTTTGTTGCTTGACGTTGAGCATCGTTAAAGTAAGCTGGAACTGTGACAACTGCTTTAGTTACTTTTTCACCAAGGTAATCTTCAGCGTAACCTTTCAAGTATTGAAGAATCATAGCTGAGATTTCTTGTGGAGTGTACTCTTTGCCGTTAGCAGAAACTTTTTCAGAAGTACCCATCTTAGATTTGATAGAGATAACTGTATCTGGGTTTGTAACTGCTTGACGTTTTGCGGCATCACCAACGATGATTTCGCCGTTTTTGAATGATACTACAGATGGAGTTGTACGGTTACCTTCTGGGTTTGCGATGATTTTGCTTTCAGTTCCTTCAAGAACTGCAACTGCTGAGTTTGTTGTACCTAAGTCAATACCGATAATTTTAGACATGTGTTTTTCTCCTTAAATTTTATATTATTTCTTTTTGATTCTCTTCTTAAGTGGCGGCGCCGTCAGAGCTTGACTAATCAATCTCTTTGACTAAACTTTGAGCCTAAGGTCTCAAAGTTTGCGCAAATAGCGCCACGGCGAAGAGTATCGTCTTTGGTTCGCTTCGCTCACTATTGCAAAGCCGAACTACTTTTTTATCTTTCTTCATAGTTTATTGTCATTTCGGACAAGTTTTTAAGTTCTCTAGCCTAGTTATAGACCACTACCATGGCTGGGCGTAGGATGCGGTCATGGAGTTTGTAGCCTTTTTGGAAGACTTGTGCGATGGTATCTGCTGGGTGTTCATCGTCTGCTGGGAGAGTTTGGATGGCCATGTGATAGTTATGGTCAAATCCGCCGTCAGCCGCGATTTCTTCGATTCCTTCTTCTTTCAAGGAATGTACCAAGCTCTCTTGCACCATCTCCAATCCTTTTTTGACATCGTCTGTCAAACCTTCAACTGCTAGTGCACGTTCTAAGTTGTCAAGCGATGGTAAGATTGCTTTTGCCAGATCTTGGCTACGATAACGTTGCAAGTTTTGACGTTCTTCATTGGCACGGCGTTGAATATTTTGCATTTCTGCATGAGCGCGAAGGTATTTGTTTTCGAACTCATCCGCACGTTCATTTGCCAATTCCAACTCAGACTTCTCAGGAGTTGTTTCTTCTGTTGTTTCCACAACTTCCTCTTCTTTTATTTCTTCATTTTTCTTATCTTGGGCCATTTTCGCCTCCTTTAATGATTTCAATCTTAATTTACTTCGTAATGATTACTGCTGAGATAGCGGTAAAAATCTGTCAACTTCATGGTCAAAACACGATTGACAACATTGACTTGGTTGACCAATTGCTGGTAATCCAGATTAACCGGACCGATAATCGCTAGAATTCCAAAACCCCGATAAGGAATGAGGAATTTACTGCTAATCACCGCTAGGTCTGCTAGACAAGACTCTTGACTGTCCGCAACACGGACATTTTGCATCTGATCTTCATGCAGACCCTCACGAATCTCCAGAGCCACCTTTTGCGGTTGGTCAAAGAACTGATAGGCTGCTAGATTGGCAAAATTCAAAAGATTGACCTTGCCAGATACTACAATGTTTTCGTTGAACATTTCTTTAAAAATATGTTCAAAGAGATCCATGACATTGTCCGTTGTTGTAAAGTAACGCTGGATAATCTGCGGAATCTCCGTCCGAATCTTGTAGTGAATATCTAGAACAGTGTGTCCTAAGAAACGTTCCTGAATGATGCTCTTCAGTTTCAGCAAATCTTCCTGCAAGAAGTTCCTTGGAATCAAAAACTGACTGGTAACCGTTCGGGACTCATCTAGGGTAAATACTGCCAAAGCTGTATGTTGTCCCAGAACAACGATATCAAAGGCTGTCAACCGTTGCCTGCTCGGTTCAACATCTAGCGCTACTACCGTACAGCCACTCAGGTCTGTCAGTAGATTAGCAGCCTCTTGCAGAATATCCTCCAGTTTGAAGAACTCCTGATCAAAGGCTTTGACAATCTCGTATACCTCATTTTCAGCCAGTCTGTCAAAAGCCAGCGAGTGTTTCACATAGTACTGAAAACCAGCAACACTTGGCATCCGACCGCTTGAGGTATGAGCCTTCTCAAGCAAGCCCTGCTTCTCTAGAGCTGCCATGTCATTACGAATGGTAGCACTACTAGAATTGATAGACTCTTGTAGCGCCTTAGATCCGACAGGTTCGTGCGTTTTGGTAAAGATGTCAATAATCAGATTTAAAATATCCTGCTGACGCTCTGTAACCATCTCATCACTCCTCTCTGTCCGATCGCTTAGCACTCCATACATCCGAGTGCTAACTCATGATTCTATTATACACCCTTAGAAGAGAATGTCAAGACAAAAACTCAAAAAATTAGCACTCTTTTGCCAAGAGTGCTAAAAATCAGTCTGAAGACCTAGAATCTTACTTCTCATCTACTTGGTATTTCCTTTTAAGTCTGAAAAAACCATAGATTAGATAAGAAATCAAGCAAGCGTATAAAACGAAAATAATAAAGAAAGACTGAGACAAGTTTTCTCGATACAAACTCATGCAAACAACAAGACCACCTGAGAAAGCGGCTATACAGGAACGAAGTCTAGACCGCGTAACTTCCCATCTAAGACCCTTACTCATATAGACTTGATCCTCTGAAAGTATATCAGAAGTTGGTTTACGAAGAATTGAACAAAAACCTGTTTCTATCAATTCCCAACCGCTATTTCTAAAATCTTGTAGTTCATGCTTATACTTTTTAAGAAATCTAGAATCATAGATATGATAGATGACATCATCTGGTTGGCATTGCTCAAAATAGAAAAAGCCAAAACGATTAGTTCTATATCTCCAACCTTTCAAGTGCATCTCATGTAAATATTCTTCTTCCTTGTCCAAATCAACTATTGTAAAAAGCCGAAATTGTACTTCACTATTCATTGTCTTACCTCCAGATTAGAAAACAGGTATTGCTTTATTTATCAGATAATTCTTTCCATTTTTGAAACAATCTCCAAAAAATATAAGAAATCTGAACCGCAAAAACTAGCAATAAAACACAATCTATTATGACAATCAAAAACATTCCCCAACTGAAAGAACTAGCTCCACTGACAAACTTTGAGAAAACCGGTAGTAGAGCTAAAAATAGAATCAAAATAGGAAGCATCCGCATTATTAAAATCCGTTTGATTATTGCTAACTTCCCTGTAGCGTCATTATAGATTTCAAACTCAGTATTCGATTCAATTTCAGAATGTGCTTTTCTAAAATAGGAAAAACTATTCAAGTCTGTAATATGCTCCCAGCCACAGTCTTTAAATAGTTGTAAATAGGAGGCTCTCTCTGATTTTTTCTTGGGATAAAAGTCCAACTGATAAGACACCTGCTCCGGTTGGCACTTTTCAAAAGTATACTTAACCGCAACTACTAAGTTAGAGTAGCTTACTTCCGTAAGTTTCCAGCCCTTGACATGCATTTCTCTAAAGTATAGAGCCTCCCTATCATAATCCGCAATGGTAGCAATTCTATAAATAACCTTCTTTTCCATCATCCTTCCTCCAGACTGTTTCTATAGAGTCGTTCAATACGTTTCAATTCAATATCTAAGACTTTGCGTCCCAAGTCTGTAATCTGATAGATTTTACGTTTTTCCTCCTCTCGGACAAAGAAAATCAAGCCATCCTTTTCCATCTTTGACAAGGTTCCATACATAGTTCCAGGACTAATCAAAACTTGTGAATCTGTCATCTCCTTGACCTTTTGTGTGATACCATATCCATGGTTCTCCTTCTGTAAACAGAACAAGATATAAAAACCCGTTTCAGTCATGGGAAGGTAAACACGCCTAATCTTATCTGTTAATTCCATTTAACCACACCTCCTATTTAGTTCGATACATCGCGCTTCGTTATATAAAATATATCACAGCTCGATATAAAATGCAAAAAAAGATCACCCTAAGGCAATCTTTCTTCTATATTAGTAAAGATCTAAATAATTATCAACTTCCCATTGTGAAACAAAGGTCGCATAGCTAGCCCACTCGATACGCTTCGCTTCAAGGAAGCTAGTGTAGATGTGTTCACCTAGGGCTGCCTTGACCACTTCATCTTCTGTCAAAGCTTTCAAGGCGTTATGAAGAGTTGATGGAAGATCAGTAATTCCAGCTTCCTTACGCTCTTCTGCTGTCATGATGTAGATATTTTCTTCGATAGGAGCTGGTGCTTCGATTTTGTTTTCAATACCATGCAAACCAACTTCCAAAAGAACAGCCATAGCGATGTATGGGTTTGCCATTGGGTCCACCGAACGCAACTCGAGACGAGTTCCCATACCACGTGAAGCTGGTACGCGCACAAGTGGCGAACGATTACGACCAGCCCAAGCAATGTAAACAGGCGCTTCATAACCTGGAACCAAACGTTTGTATGAGTTAACTGTTGGGTTCATGATGGCAGTATAGTTGTAAGCATGCTTGATCAAACCACCAAGGAAATGGTAGGCTGTTTCAGACAACTGCATTCCTTTTGGATCATTTGGATCAAAGAAGGCATTGTTTCCTTCTGCATCAAACAAGGACATATTACAGTGCATACCTGATCCAGCGATACCAAATTTTGGTTTCGCCATAAAGGTTGCGTAAAGACCGTGTTTGCGAGCAATGGTTTTAACAACGAGTTTAAAGATTTGAATCTTGTCACAGGCACGGAGGACTTCATCATACTTGAAGTCAATTTCATGTTGTCCAACCGCAACCTCGTGGTGACTCGCTTCTACTTCAAATCCCATTTTGGTCAAGACATTCACAATTTCACGACGTGTATTGTCCGCAAGGTCAGTAGGCGCCAAATCAAAGTAGCCACCCTTGTCATTTACTTCAAGTGTTGGATCCCCATTTTCATCCAACTTAAATAGGAAGAATTCTGGTTCTGGACCAAGGTTGAAAGATTTGAATCCTACTTCTTCCATATGACGAAGTGCACGCTTCAGATTACCACGAGGGTCACCTGCAAAGGGTTCGCCTTCTGTTGTATAGACATCACAGATCAAA
Organism: Streptococcus sp. 1643; assembly: GCF_006228325.1. Lineage (NCBI taxonomy): Bacteria > Bacillati > Bacillota > Bacilli > Lactobacillales > Streptococcaceae > Streptococcus > Streptococcus sp. 1643. The sequence continues at coordinate 312,447 of NZ_CP040231.1, read as the reverse complement.
CCTGCAACACTTCCATTTTCATCTCCCCAAGGGAAGACTGTCCATGTATCCAAGTCTGGGTACAAGTACATATCTGACTCATTGATACGTACAAAACCTTCAATAGAAGAGCCATCAAACATGGCTTTGTTTGACAAGACCTTATCTAACTGTTCATCTGTAGCAGGAATTTCGACGTTTTTCATGGTTCCCAGAATATCTGAAAACATGAGACGGATAAAGGTAACATTTTTTTCCTTGACTTCACGACGAATATCTGCAGCTGTGATTGGCATGGGTTTTCTCCTTAATATATATGACTACTTGCGATTGCCTAACCGCGACCAAAGGGTGACCGTACTGAAGCAAAGCGCCCCTGCTGGAGGAGTTCATTGTGAAGTGCACGACGCACTTCCGTCTGACTCACGGCTTTCTTGGACTTCGCCTCGCGTTCAGCATATTTTTTCTTAATCGCAGCAATATTATGACCTTCAGAGATATAATCTTTGATTTCAAGTAGACGATCCATGTCATTCAAGGAATACATGCGACGGTTTCCTTCGTTTCGATCAGGCTTTATCAACTCTTGATCTTCATAATAACGAATCTGACGCGCCGAGAGATCAGTCAATTTCATAACACTGCCGATAGGAAAAACAGCCATATTTCGGCGAAATTCTCTTTCCTTCATTTACAATTTCCTTCTTCCTGTCTATTATAGTCTAAAAAAAGACATACGTCAACGAATAATGTCACAAAATGTAACATTATTTTCTTTTTTTCTCCCAAAAGAGTTTCAGTTGCTCAATATCATAATTTACAAGGATTGCGACAAAAACTCCCATAAATGTTTCAAATACGCGCGCAAACACGTACAAAAATGTTTCTCCGCTTGGTATTGATAGGGTAATAATCAACATAGCCGCTACACCACCGATAACTCCTGCCTTGTTGTTCATGGCAACATTTGTCATAATGGTTAACATGGTGCAAATTGGAACAACTAGTAAGGTTACCCAAAAGGCTCCATGAAATAAAGTGTTTAAGAGGAAAAAGACAAGGGCGTAAAAACCGCCAATGCTATTTCCTAAGATACGCGAAGTTCCAAAATGGACGCTCTTATCAAAGCTCTCTCGTAAACTAAAGACCGCTGTCAATGCTCCGATTTGAAGCCCCTTCCAGCCAAAAAAACCAAAAATCAAGAGAACTATAAATACGGCAATCCCCGTTTTGAAAGTTCGCATACCAAGCTTGAACTGTGACTTATCAAATTTATATTTTTTAAAATAACTCATAATCTCAACTTTCTACTACCATTTTAACATAAATTAGTTGATTTTATGAGTGAAAATCAATAGGAAGCGTTTTTAATTTCGGGCTATAAAAAAGAGGAAACAGAGTTCCTCTTTTCTATGATTTAATCTAAGAAAGCTTATTTTTCTGTAAGTGCTGCCAATCCTGGAAGAACTTTACCTTCAAGAAGCTCCATTGAAGCTCCACCACCAGTAGAGATCCATGAGAACTTGTCTGCACGGCCAAGGTTGATGGCTGCAGCAGCTGAGTCACCACCACCGATGATTGATTTCACACCTGGTTGTTTCACGATAGCATCCATGACACCGATTGTACCAGCTTGGAAGTCAGGGTTTTCAAACACACCCATAGGTCCGTTCCATACAACTGTTTTCGCACCAGTCAAAGCTTCGTCAAATTTAGCGATAGATTTTGGACCGATATCCAAACCAAGGAAACCTGGGTCTACTGCTTCACCTTCAGTGTCTTTCACTTCAGTATAGTCAGCAAATGCGTTTGCTTCTTTTGAGTCAACTGGCAAGATCAATTTGCCGTTTGCTTTTTCAAGAAGAGCTTTTGCAACATCCAATTTGTCTTCTTCTACAAGTGAGTTACCGATTTCGATACCTTGAGCTTTGTAGAATGTGTAAGTCATCCCACCACCGATAAGCACTTTATCAGCTTTTTCAAGCAAGTTTTCGATAACACCAATCTTGTCTGAAACTTTTGAACCACCAAGAATCGCTACGAATGGACGTTCTGGAGCTTCAACTGCTTCTTGGATGTAAGCAATCTCGTTTTCAAGAAGGAATCCAGCAACTGCTTTTTCAACGTTTGCTGAGATACCAACGTTAGATGCGTGTGCACGGTGAGCTGTACCAAATGCATCGTTTACGAAGATACCGTCTCCAAGTGATGCCCAGTATTTACCAAGCTCAGGGTCATTTTTAGATTCTTTCTTGCCGTCAACATCTTCGAAACGAGTGTTTTCAACCAAGAGAACTTGTCCATCTTCAAGAGCGTTAACAGCGGCTTCCAATTCAGCACCACGTGTAACACCTGGGATAAATTTAACTTCTTGTCCCAATTTAGTAGCCAAGTCAGCAGCTACAGGAGCAAGTGATTTACCTTCTTTGTCTGCTTCTTCTTTTACACGTCCAAGGTGAGAGAAGAGGATTGCACGTCCACCTTGTTCAAGGATGTACTTGATAGTTGGAAGAGCTGCAGTGATACGGTTGTCATTGGTAATCACGCCATCTTTAACAGGTACGTTGAAGTCAACACGAACGAGAACTTTTTTCCCTTTCAAGTCAACGTCTTTAACAGTCAATTTTGCCATTAGATATGACTCCTTCTTTTTTTATACGTGTTAATTATATCACAAAATCCGCAAAAGAGATAGAAAAACCCTAAACTTTTCTTGTTCTTTCTTATAATTGAAACTAGCATTTTTTAAAATAAAATCTACAAAAAACTTGCCAAATAACTAATTAACGAAAGAAAAACTAATTAAAACAAGGCCTGACCAATCTACAGTCAAACCTTGTTTTTTATTTTTATGAGAAAATCCAAGATTCGTAAATCCGATTAGTCTTCTCTCTTCTTCCTAACATATAAGCGCTTTACTTTTTGATAAAAAGTAACTGTTCTCAGTGCACACCACCAGAACAGGATCATCTTCATTTTATCCTATATGAAAGCGGTGTCAATCTATTTAACATAAAAACTATAACTAGGATAATAATCAGTAAAATTTGGACACAATCCTATAAATCATCTATCTTAAAGGGAATCTATCTTTCATTTTAAAAGAAAGTTCTTGTTTCTTATGAAAATTTCAGCTAAACACTTGTGAGATTTACTTTTATCCTTTAAAATAGAATAGGAGAAATTCCGTTATTATTTTTCGGAGGAAAAAGAAATGTCCATTAATTGGCAGGAAATTTTATTTCACTTTTTAGGAGGTCTAGGACTGTTTTTATACAGTATCAAGACCATGGGAGACGGTTTGCAACAAGCTGCTGGAGATCGCCTTCGTTTTTACATTGACAAGTACACTAGCAATCCCTTTTTAGGCGTTCTAGTCGGGATTGTCGTGACCGCCCTGATTCAGTCAAGTACAGGGGTTACAGTTATCACGGTTGGGCTGGTCAGCGCTAGTCTTCTCACTCTTAGACAGGCTATTGGAATTATCATGGGAGCCAACATCGGAACCACCGTTACTTCCTTTATCATCGGTTTCAAACTAGGCGAGTATGCTTTACCCTTGATTTTCCTTGGAACCATGTTCCTCTTCTTTACAAAAAACAGAACAGCAAACAATATCGGGCGCATCCTGTTTGGTGTTGGGGGAATCTTCTACGCCCTTAACCTCATCAGTGCCGGTATGAGTCCGCTTAAAGATTTACCACAATTCAAGGAATATATGGTAACCTTGGGACAAAATCCTATTTTAGGAGTAGTGGCTGGTGCAGTGATTACCGTCCTCATCCAGGCTTCCTCGGCTACAATCGGGATTTTGCAAGGTCTCTATGCAGGTGGGTTCCTTGATCTTAAAGGTTCACTACCAGTTCTCTTCGGGGATAATATCGGGACAACCTTAACCGTTATCATCGCGGCAGCTGGAGCCAATGTCTCTGCAAAGCGCGTTGCGGCAACCCACGTTACCTTTAACGTTTTAGGAACTATTCTTTGCTTAATCCTATTAGGCCCCTTTACTGCTATGATCGAGTACTTCCAGGCACTCCTTCACCTCTCACCTGAGATGACCATCGCCTTCTCTCACGGTGCCTTTAACGTAAGTAACACCATTGTACAATTTCCATTCATCGGAGCCTTGGCCTACTTTGTAACCAAGCTCATCCCTGGTGAAGACGAGGTTGTCAAGTACGAGCCCCTTTATCTCGACGAGCAACTTATCCAGCAATCTCCTTCTATCGCTCTAGGAAATGCTAAAAAAGAACTTTTGCACTTAGGGAACTATGCAGCCAAAGCTTTTGACCTTTCTTATACCTATATCATCAGTTTGGATGAAAAGGTAGCTGAAAAAGGGCACAAGACAGAGGAAGCCATCAACACCATCGATGAAAAACTCACTCGTTACCTCATCAGACTCTCAAGCGAATCCTTGAGTCAAAAGGAAAGCGAAGTCTTGACCAACATCCTGGATTCATCTCGTGATTTGGAACGGATTGGGGACCACGCAGAAGGCTTGCTCAACCTAACAGACTACCTCCAACGTAAGAATGTTCAATTTTCTGATGCTGCTTTAGAGGAATTAGCTGAGATTTATCAAGCAACAACTGCATTTATCAAGGAGGCCCTTGATAGTGTGGAAAACAATGATATTGAAAAAGCTCAGAGTCTGATTGGACGCCATAAAGAAATCAACAATATGGAACGCGTTCTCAGAAAGACCCACATCAAACGCCTTAACAAGGGTGAGTGTTCTACACAAGCTGGAGTCAACTTTATCGACATCATTTCCCACTACACTCGTGTGTCTGACCATGCTATGAACCTAGCTGAAAAGGTCATCGCTGAACAAATCTAATAAACAAGAAGCTATCCTGAATGGGATGGTTTTTTTCGTCTCCTCATTAAGAATTTCTTTCGGAGCATATAAAAATGCTTTGATTCACAATGGAATCAAAGCATCTTAAAGAGTTCACCAAACATGATAGCAGAAACTGCCGTGCCCCTGTACTTAGCCTCTTCTCTTTTGATAAAGCGCGCCAAGTTGATCAATTCAGGTGCTGGATGTTTGGGATTGATGAGCAATTCACGATTGACAAGTCCTGAGAGTTGGACTGCTAATAATTGCTCATTTGTAGTTGGTAGTTTTTTAGCAGTCTCTAGGAGAGCAGCAACTAAATCTTCACTCAAACCCTGACGAGCATGGTTGTAGAGATCTCTTATAAGGCTTTCTAGGTTTGGTTCTGCCATCCTGATCACCTCCCTTATGCTTAATAATTTTTAATCAAATCAACCGTTGAACGATCCAATTTTTTCACCAAGGCTTGCAAGAAGGCTTGAGCTTCTAGGAAGTCATCCATAGCGTAGAGGGTTTGGTGAGAGTGGATATAACGAGCGCAGACACCGATGGTTGTTGATGGGACACCACCATTTTTCAGATGAGCTGCTCCAGCGTCCGTTCCACCTTTTCCACAGTAGTATTGGTACTTGATACCCGCTTCTTCAGCCGTTGTCAAAAGGAAATCCTTCATTCCTGGGAGAAGCAAGTGACCTGGATCGTAGAAGCGAATCAAAGTTCCATCCCCAATCTTGCCTTGGCCACCATAAACATCACCAGCAGGTGAGCAGTCAACGGCTAGGAAAACTTCTGGATCAAACTTAGTTGTAGATGTATGAGCACCACGCAGACCAACCTCTTCTTGGACGTTAGAGCCAAGATAGAGTTCATTTCCCAGTTTTTGACCTGACAAGGCTTCTGCTAGCTCGCTTACCATGAGGACACCGTAGCGATTGTCCCAAGCTTTTGAGATGATATTTTTTTCATTGGCTGTCAAGATAGCAGAGCTATCAGGGACAATGGTGTCACCTGGACGGATACCAAAGCTTTCTGCCTCAGCCTTGTCCGCAAAACCACCATCAAAAATGATATCTGAAATAGCTGGCATGGTTGGCCCACCTGTTCCACGTGTCAAATGTGGAGGAACAGAACCTGAGATCACGGGAATTTCACGACCGTCACGAGTAAAGAGTTTAAAGCGTTGACTGCTGACCACCATAGGGTTCCAGCCACCGATTTCAACCACACGGAAGGTTCCATCTGGCTTAATCTCGCTGACCATAAAACCAACTTCGTCCATGTGAGAAGCGACTAAGACGCGTGGTGCATCCGCAGCTTCTGAATGCTTGATACCGAAAATACCACCCAAGCCATCTGTCACCACTTCATCCACGTGTGGTGTCAACTTTTCACGAAGATAAGTCCGGACAGGCGCTTCATGACCTGAGATTGCAGCAAGCTCTGTTACTTCTTTGATTTTTGAAAATAATGTTGTCATATCAGTTCCTTCTTTCTGTCCTCCATTTTACCACTTTTTATAGGAGAAGGATAGTGGGAAATCTTAATCTTCCAACTTCCTTTCTAGAGTATACAAAAAAGAATCAGGCTGATTCTTTTTGTTTATGATTTCGTTTGAGGGAAAAGTGGTCTGGGACGGGGTCTTTTCCTATTGGCGACCAGGGATGACAACGTAAAATTCGAGCCAAGCCCATCAGAACACCCTTGAAGCCATGTTTTTCAATAGCCTGAATCATGTAGTTGGAACAAGTCGGCTCAAAGCGGCATGAGGGCGGAAAGGCTGGCGAGATAAAACGTTGGTAAAAGCGTACTGGCGCTATTAAGATTCGTTTCATTATTTCTTGGTTACAGCCATGGTGTGTAGTTGGCTGATTTCTTTTTTATTAAGACGACGGGATTCTCCAGGACGCAGACCTGTCAAGTCTAGGTGTCCAAAACGTGTCCGAGACAACTTATCCACTTGCAGACCGACGGCTTCAAACATCTTTTTAACCTGATGGTTGCGTCCTTCATGGATAGTCAACTGCACTACTGAGCGATTTTTGACTGGATCCACTTTGAGAATTTCATAAACAGCTGGCTTGGTTTTCTTGCCATCAATCTCAAGACCACGGGTCAAAGGGCGGAGATTGTCCTTATTAGCCACACCTTTAACACGCGCGACATAGACTTTGTCAATCTCATTACGGGGATGAATCATTTCATCCGTAAAGTCCCCATCATTGGTCAAAATTAAAACACCTGATGTATCCCAGTCCAAACGTCCAACCGGGTAAATGCGCTCCTTGACATTGGGCAAGAGGTCCACAACAGTCTTGCGGCCCTTGTCATCTGTCACACTGGAAATCACTCCACGTGGTTTGTTAAGCAAATAGTAGACCTTTTCTTCGTTGTAGATAGGCTGGCCCTCAACTTCGACCTTGTCACCTGACTTGATGGTCGTTGCGAGTTCACGCACTACCTGTCCGTTGACGGTTACCAAGCCTTGCTTGATCAACTCTTCTGCTTTTCTCCTACTGGCCACACCTGCGTGGGCAATATATTTATTGATTCTCATCTTCTTCTATCCTTTCACCAAATAATTGGCTCTCTTGAGCTTGAATCTCACGCTCATCAATCACTGGCAGTTCTTCCAAATGGTTAATTCCCATGTAATCTAGGAAATAATCCGTAGTCACATAGAGATTGGGACGACCCAACACTTCTTTTTTTCCATCTTCTCGTATCAAGTCAAAAGCTTGTAGCTTAGCTAGAGCTCCACTAGAATTGACCCCACGAATAGCATCAATCTCAATTCGGGTAATCGGTTGCTTGTAGGCAATGATGGACAAGGTTTCAAGAGCAGCCCGAGACAAACTTTGGTTGATGGGTGCCTTGGAGTATTCCTTCAAAATCGCTGCAAATTGAGGTTTGGTGACCAATCTGTATGCACCACCTGTCTCGATCAGGGACAAGCTCGACTCTTGGTCTTTTTCATACTTCTGGGCTAATTTTTCTAAACTCTGTTGGATGCCTGTCGGTGGAAGTGAGAGGAGTTCAGCCAACTGACGAACCCGAATCCCATCTTCACCTGCCACAAACAAGAGCGCTTCTATTTCTGCTAAAGTACTCATCTTTCCTCTCTATCAAGTCTAGCTTTGTGCCTCTTGATTTTCTTCCTTCTTTTCCATGAGATAGATATCTCCGAAACTCTTCTCTTGCACGAGGATTAATTCCTGGGTTTTGATTAACTCTAGGGTTGCCAAAAAGAGGGTAATAACCTCTTGGACATTCTGGGCTTCCTTGAACAAATCCTGCAAGCGCAACTGGTCTCGTCCAGTCAAGGACTCTTTTACGATGACCATCATGTCCTCAATCTTATACTCATCCCGCAAGATGGTCGTGTGATTCTGAGCGAATTCCTCTTTTTTCTTGGCTAGGATATTTGAAAAAGCCAAAAAGAGGTCAATGGTCGTCTTGTCATGTACAAGCTCCGCATCCTCGTAAATCAACTCTGTTGGCGCTTTGGAATAGTACTGGGCCCGATCTTGGTGCTTAGCCTCCAAGTGCTCACCCAAGAGTTTGAACTTGCGGTATTCTTCGATTTGAGAGAGAAGGTCCTGCTCCAGGTCATCCTCTAAGTCTGTCACTTCTGCTACCTTTGGTAAGAGCTTGCGACTCTTGATTAGCATGAGCTGACTAGCCATGACCATATACTCGCCCGTCACTTCCAGACGCATGGCCTGCAGAGTTGAGACATAGGCTAGATACTGTTCGATAACTTCTGTAATAGGCACATCGTAGATATCCATCTGGTACCTAGAAACCAAGTGCAAGAGCAGGTCCAGGGGCCCTTCAAAATCTTTTAATTTAATATCCATTATCTATATTTTTCTAAGGTCAGGACTGTTTTTAATCCTAATTTTTTTGCAATTTCGTACAAATCGACCTTGTTTTCTATCTGTCTTAGAATGAACTGTTCCCGTAGGGCTTGGGCTGATAGTTCTGGGAAACCTTTCTCCTTGACAAAGGACTCCAGCTGACGAAAGGCCCACTGACGAGAATAGGTTTTCCCACTCCTTTCAAAGAGATAGGTCTGCCCCATCAAGGGTTCCAATTCTGAAAGCAAGGTCCTAGGAATGGCTACAATCCTCTGTTGGGAAGCCTTATTAATTCGCAACACCTGAAAATCCAGATTGATATCTGCAACCTTGAGGGCTAAAATCTCACTTGGTAAGAGCCCTATTTCCAAGATAAGAAGCGCCAGCAAGCGTCCTTCTGGATAATTACTTTCCTGCCAAAAAGAGTCTAGGTCTAGAATCTCTGGCTTTTCAGTCTTCTTTTCAGCTTGTTTGGCTAATTCCAGACGGTAAAAACTGTCCACTTCTCCTTTTCGATAGAGAAAGTAGAGAAATTGGTTGCAGGCCGAAAGTTTTCGCTTCTGGGCGCTGATTTTTAGATTGGCTAGCTGGGCTTGGTAAATCTTAAGACTGGTCTCAGAGATCCGATCACCTACAATGTCTAAAAATTGCTCCAGATCATACTTATAGGACTGCTTGGAATTGGCAGACAAGCCCTGTTTTTCCTCTAAAAAGGCTGAAATCCTATCTCTCATTTGCATCGAATCTCATATTCCTTACTAAAGTCATGTAAGAGAGCATTGACAGCCTTAAGGATAGACTTGCGCGTGATGATTCCTTGGAAAATTCCTTCACCATCTACGACTGGCAAGAAGGGTTCATCTACCAGTTTATGGAGGACCTCTGTGATGTTATAGTCTGGAGCGACAACTGCCACATCCGTCTTGGTCATATGGACGATATCTGTCGTTGCCATCTGCTCATCCGTCAAACCTTGCTCCATTTGATAAGCCAAAATGTCTCTCAGACCAATGGTTCCGACAAAGCGTTTGTCAAAAGTCACAACAGGGATACGGGTATAAGTGATTTGGCTCAACACCAAAATCGCATGATCGGCATTATGGGTATCAATCAAAGCTGCTAGATTCTCAGCAGGGGTAAGAAAAGTCTCTTCCTGCTCCAATAAAAATGCTTCAAATTCCTTGGCAATCATCGAGCAAACTCCTTGGACAAGCCTGGATAAACCTCATGATCACGTGTCAAAAAGTCTACTTTGAAATAGCTGTCATCAATTTCCACACGGGCATAGAGGCATTCTCTGATGGTTCCTCTTGGTTGGCTGATGGAGCCTGGATTTAAAAAGAGTGTTTTGCCTTCCATCCAAGCATTTGGCACATGCAAGTGACCATAGAGACAGATATCGGCATCTTCTTCCTGAGCCCAGTAGTCCAACTTTTGAAAGTTGAAATTGATGTCAAACAAGTGTCCATGCGTCTGGATGATCTTGGTTGGACCAAGTTGAGTTACCAAACGTTCTGGGTAGCCAGCATAAAAGTCCATATTTCCTTTGACGACATGGATGCCTTCCCAGAGAGGAGAGTCTGGACGGAGTTCTGAGTCACCATCGTGAAAAATGGCATCAACTTTCCCCAGATAGCAGTCACGAATTTCTTCCACAATCAAGCTATCGCCATGGGAGTCACTCATTACAATGATGGTTTGCTTTGCCATGATGGAAATACCTCCAAAAGTTTCTTAACGGCTAAGGCACGGTGGGATTGGCTATTTTTTTCTTCAAGGGTTAATTCAGCTGCTGACTTGCCTGTCTCTCGCACAAGGAAGAGGGGATCATAACCAAAACCATTCTCCCCCTTGGGTTCAAAGTTGATATAACCTGGCCAGTCAGCTTCGACAACCAAGCTTTCCTTGTTTGGACTAGCTACGACTAGGGTTGTATGGAATTGAGCTGAGCGGTCCTTGAGTTCAAAGACCATGGCCAATTCGTGCAAGAGCTTGGCATTGTTTTCACGATCGGTCGCCCCCACTCCTGCAAAACGGGCTGACCAGACTCCTGGCAAACCGCCAAGGACATCGACTTTAAGACCAGAATCATCTGCTAAAACCATCTTGCCTGTTAATTGGGAAATGGTTTCTGCCTTCAGGCGGGCATTTTCTTCAAAGGTCATGCCTGTTTCTGCTACTTCAGGCAGACCTGGATAGTCATTGAGATTTTCTACATCGTAGCCTAACTTGTCAAAGATAGCTCGGAATTCCTTGGTCTTGCCCTCGTTACGAGTTGCAATCAATAAGGTTTCTCTGACCTTGTTAGTTTCAAAGAAGGCTTCTACATCGACTCCTTCTTTAGGCAATTCGACATGCAAAAGCTTTCCATTTTCAACCAAGAGCAGGGCACCCTGACGTTGGATGACTTCTAGATTGCGACCTGCTTCTGCATTTAAAATCTCAACGATAAAGGAGAGCAGACGGAAGTTAGAAGACCAGCGCATCACCGTTATCGTAATCGGAAAGCCATTTTCTTCGTCACGAAAAATCCGCGCCAAATCCATAAAATCAAGCTCGAGAGGATCTTTGATAAGGCTATAGATGCCTCCATAGACATCCCAGACACCGACATACCAGTCCTGGTCATCCTTGTATTCATAAATTTTGTTTGTCATAAAGTTACATGCTCCACATGAATCTCTTTTTCCAGCCATTCTGCTCCAATTTGGGCAAAACTTTGGCTATTGGCTGTTGTGTAAAAACGATGTTGAAGAGGTCCCTCATCTCGGCTACGATTGATTTCAAAATAGTTAAGCAAAACCGAGATATCCCGCACACACTCTGCCCCACTATCGATGAGCTGAACCTTTGGTCCCATGACATTTTGGATGATAGGGCGAAGGAGTGGGTAATGGGTACAGCCCAAAATCAGGCTATCCACCTTTCCAACCAAGGGACGCAGGGTTTCATAGACCACTTTCTTAGTTACACTGGTTGAAAGGGCACCAGACTCCACCAAGGGGGCAAACTTGGGACAGGCCAAACTTTCCACCTGTAAGTCTGGATCCAAATCATGGATTTTTTGACGATAGATGTCTGATTGGACCGTCATGGGTGTTCCAATGACCCCGATTTTCCCACCTTGACTGGACTTGATGGCTGCCGAAGCTCCTGGCAAAATCACACCTAGAACGGGAATGTCTAGTTGGGCCTTGATTTCTTCCCAGACAACCGCAGTCGCAGTATTACAAGCAATGACAATCATTTTGACATCCTTGGTCAAGAGAAAGTTGACCAACTGCCAAGTATATTCACGAATTTGCTCAGCAGGACGGGGACCATAGGGTGCCCGTGCCGAATCTCCAATATAGACGATTTCTTCATGGGGAAGCTGGCGCATGAGCTCACGAACAACGGTTAAGCCCCCGACACCCGAATCCAAAAAACCAATTGGTCGATTATCCATATAGTCTTCTTTCTAGTCTTTTTTCTGATTGATAGTTCATCATAATTCCTTGTCCTGAACGATCGGATAGACAGCTTGATAAAATGTCAACTGCCTCTCTCTTAATCATAATCAAATATCAATAGAATGCAAGGAAAAAGTCTTATCCTTGAGAACTATTGAACATAGTGAGAAGTCTGGAACTTTCATCCCAGACTTTTCCTATTTATTTCTTTTTGTTCTTAGCAAGGGCTGCTTTTTGTTGGCGGATAATTTGGTGGTAAACTTGTTGTACCTTGGCTTCGCTTGGTTTTTGACCATTTGCACTCAAGAGAGCACGAACTGCCTCAGCGTTCAAACGTGGGTTGTCCGCAAATTCTTTTTCGATTTGCTTACGAACCAAGTACATCCCTCCAAGAGCTCCTCCTAGAAAAGCTAGCACAATCAAGATAATTGCTAAAAGTAAATCCATTCTTTTTCTCCTGTTTCTTTTTGAGTCTTCTATATTATACCACAAAGTGACTTTCCTGACTAGTTTGTTTTACGCTTTCAAGAAGGGCAATAGGCGACAAAAAAGGAGCTCCTCATTTCGATGAAAGAGAGCTCCTTGCTGTGTTTATTTTACATAAATAGCCAGTGTTTGATAGGGTTTGAGTACCATTTTTTCAGATACTTCTGTAGTTTCATAGTTAGAAAGCAAAATTTGTCCATTTTGGTAGTCTACTGGTAAGTCGATTCCCACTTCTGTGGCATAAAAGTTATTGAGGACCAGTAACTTTTCATCCTCATACTGACGTTCAAAAGCGTAGACTTGCTGACTGTCTTCAAAAGCTGGTTTGTAGTTTCCTTCTGAAATGATTGGCATTTCTTTACGAAGTCGAATCAAGTTTTGGTAGAAGGTGAAAATTGGGCCTTGGATGTCATTTTCTACGTTGATATCTTTATAGGATTTACCAGCTTTCAACCATGGAGTGCCTGTTGAAAATCCTGCATTTTCTGAAGCATCCCACTGCATGGGAATGCGTGAATTATCTCGTGACTTGGCCTGAATAATCTGGAAGGCTTCTTGCTGACTTTTTCCTTCTTTTAAGAGCATCTGATAGGCATTGATGGACTCGACATCCACATAGTCAGCCATGGAATCATAGTCTGGGTCAACCATTCCGATTTCCTCACCCATGTAGATATAAGGTGTCCCACGTGACAGGTGAATACTTGCCGCTAGCATGGTCGCCCCTTCATTGCGGAAATGTTGAATATCGACAAAACGATTCAATGCTCGTGGTTGGTCGTGATTGTTCCAAAAGAGGGCGCTCCAGCCGTTTTTGTCACTCATTTCCTTACCCCAGCCATGATAAAGACTTTTCAACTCTTCGAAATCAAAGGGAGCTAAAGTCCACTTCTGCCCGTCCTTGTAGTCCACCTTGAGATGATGGAAATTAAAGGTCATGGATAATTCTTGACGGTCAGGTGACGAATAGAGGACACAGTTTTCCATGGTGGTTGAGGACATTTCCCCAACTGTCATAAAGCTATCATCTGATCCAAAAGTGGCTTGATTCATCATGCGCAAATAGTCATGAACGATGGGCTTGTCTGTGTAAGCTGGCTTCCCTTCATTTTCAGGACAATCCACTAAAACCTCATCCTTGCCGATCAAATTGATCACATCAAATCGGAAACCTTTGACTCCCTTGTCGCGCCAGAAATTAACTACCTTGAAAAGCTCCTTGCGAACATTGGGATTGCGCCAATTAAGGTCAGCCTGAGTCTCGTCAAAGAGGTGGAGGTAATATTTTCCCGTATCCCCGAAAGGCGCCCAGGCAGAGCCGCCAAACTTAGACTGCCAGTCTGTTGGTTGGTCTTGGATGAAGAAAAAGTCTTGGTAGTACTGGTCGCCAGCTAGGGCTTTCTGAAACCATTCGTGTTCTGTCGAACAATGATTGAGTACCATATCCAGCATAAAGTCAATCTTGTGCTCCTTACCGACACCGATCATCTCCTCAAAATCAGCCATATCACCAAATAGAGGATCCACTGCCATATAATCTGAAATATCATAACCATTATCCCGTTGGGGGCTTGGATAGAATGGATTGAGCCAGACCATATCCACGCCCAGTTTGGCTAGATAGGGGATCTTTTCGATAATCCCACGGAAATCGCCAATACCATTTCCAGTGGTGTCTTTGTATGATTTTGGATAGATTTGATAGACTACTTTTCTTTTATCAAGTGCCATCTGTTTCTCCTTTTCTGATAAAAGGGAGGAACTGATGTTCCTTCCCTGTTTGTACTATTTCGATTAGATTCGTGTAGCGACCATGAGAGCTTCCCCAGCTTGGATAGTTGTTGGATAAGTTCCAGTAATAGTCGCTGTATAAGCATCTTGATTGGTAATGATAACAGGAGTTTCTGTTACGAGACCTGCAGCCTTAATAGCATCTATATCAAAACGAATCAATTTCTGGCCAACTGTGACGTGGTCTCCTTGGGCTACAAGACTTTCAAAACCTTTGCCATCAAGACCTACTGTATCCATACCGATGTGGATGAGCAATTCTACCCCCTCATCAGAGACAATACCGATGGCATGCTTGGTAGGGAAAAGAACTGTCACTGTCCCATTGACTGGAGAAGTCAACTCACCTTGGCTTGGTTCAATGACTAGGCCTTGTCCCACGACACCTGATGCAAAAACAGGATCCGTCGCTTGACTCAATTCTTTCACTTGACCAGTCAGTGGGCTGAAAATTTCTACTGGAGCGAGGGTTACTGGTTCATGACTGACAAATTCTGCCTCTTCTTGGGCAACGAATTCTGCCTGTAAGGCTGTATCATCCTCTGTCTTTGTAAAGAGACCGACTTTGCGGAAGAAGAAAGTCAAGAGTATTGGTACAACAATAGCAACTAGCATGGTTCCTGCAAACGGCAGCATGTATTGAGGTTGAATAGAGAGGATACCTGGCAAACCACCGATACCAATAGAAGCCGCCGTTACATTGAAAGTAACGGATAACATCCCTGCAAGGGCTGAACCAATCATCCCAGCTACAAATGGATAGATGTATTTGACATTGACCCCAAAGAGGGCTGGTTCTGTAACACCGAGATAGGCTGAAATGGTTGCAGGAAGTGAAATCTGAGCCTCACGCTCATCATGACGATGCATGAAATAATAGGCAAATACAGCAGAACCTTGAGCAATATTAGAAAGAGCAATCATTGGCCAGAGGGCAGTTCCGCCAGCATCCGCAATCAATTGTGTGTCGATGGCATTGGTCATATGGTGCAAACCAGTGATGACAAATGGAGCGTAGAGGGCACCAAAAATCGCACCGAAGAGCCACTTAACAGGTCCAGTCAAGCCTGCCAAGACAACTGCTGAAAGTCCTTGCCCAATCGTCCAACCGATTGGCCCCAAGACAGTATGAGCCAAAATCAAGGCTGGAATCAATGACAAGAAAGGCACAAAGATCATGGAAATGACTTCTGGAATATGCTTACGCCAGAAAATTTCAAGATAAGACAGACTCAAACCTGCAAGCAAGGCTGGAATAACTTGAGCCTGATAACCAATACGATTAACAGTAAAGTAGCCAAAATTCCAGACCCAGTTGGCTGCGATTTCTTCTGTTGAAGTAGAAGCAACTGCATAGGCATTCAGCAACTGTGGTGAAACCAAACAGATCCCGAGAACAATTCCCAAAATTTGGCTGGTTCCCATCTTACGAGAGACAGACCAGGTAATTCCTACTGGCAAGAACTGGAAGATCGCTTCACCAGGCAACCAGAGGAAGTGATTAACCCCTGCCCAAAATGGGGACACGTCGGTAATCGTGTTGTAGATAGGCTGACCGTCTTGGGTTACCTGAGCTACTCCATCAACGATTTTTTGCCCTAACCATTCCCAATGCACACCTTCCAAGACATTGCGGAAACCGAGGATTAGTCCACCAACAATCAGAGCTGGAATAATCGGTGTAAAGATTTCTGCTAGAGTGGTCATGATACGTTGAAGCACGTTTTGATTACTCTTAGCTGCAGATTTGGCTGCTTCTTTGGAAACACCCTCAATGCCTGAAACAGCTGTAAAATCATTATAAAAAATCGGCACGTCATTCCCGATAATCACCTGAAATTGACCCGCGTTGGTAAAGGTCCCTTTGACGACTGGAATTGACTCGATGACCTTGACATTGGCTTTCTTTTCGTCTCCGAGAACAAAGCGCATCCGTGTCGCACAGTGGGTAACAGCAGTGACATTCTCCTTGCCTCCGATTGCTTGAAGCAGATCTTTGGCTTCTTGTTCAAATTTTCCCATTTGATTCTCCTTATACTTGTCAAAGCAAGCTTGACTTGATAGTTCTATTGTAAACGATGCCAAACTTGTAGGCAACTTGTTTGCTATAAAAAGAGGATATTTTTGTATATTTTCTAGCACTTGTATGGTAAAATAAATACAAGTATGTATGAAATAAGACTCAAAACTCATTTAAGGAAGCAATATGAAGAAATACCAACAATTATTTAAGCAAATCCAAAAAACCATTCAAAACGAGACTTACGCTATCGGAGATTTCCTCCCCAGCGAACACGAACTCATGAATCAGTATCAGGTGAGCCGTGACACCGTCCGAAAAGCTCTGTCCCTCCTCCAAGAAGAAGGATTAATCAAAAAGATAAGGGGGCAAGGTTCTCAAGTCGTCAAAGAAGAAACCGTCAATTTCCCTGTCTCCAACCTAACCAGCTACCAAGAACTGGTACAGGAACTTGGACTTCGCTCTAAGACCAATGTGGTCAGTCTAGATAAAATCATTATCGATAAAAAATCCTCACTAATAACCGGCTTTCCAGAGTTTCGGATGGTGTGGAAGGTGGTCCGCCAGCGTGTAGTGGATGACCTGGTATCGGTTCTGGATACGGACTATCTAGATATGGAACTGATCCCAAATCTCACTCGCCAAATCGCTGAGCAGTCTATCTACTCGTATATAGAGGACGACCTCAAACTTAACATCGATTATGCTCAGAAAGAAATCACCATTGACCACACCAGTGACCGAGACAAGATTCTCATGGATATTGCCAAAGACCCTTATGTCGTTTCGATCAAGTCAAAAGTCTATCTCCAAGACGGGCGCCAGTTCCAATTCACCGAAAGTCGCCATAAATTAGAAAAATTTCACTTTGTTGACTTTGCCAAAAGACATCCGAAATAAACACCTACAGTTGGGGATACTCTCAACTGTTTTTTAGTAGTAAACGATCTAGTTGATAGTTGGAAAAGAGGGTCTGCTTGCTACTTATTCAACTATTTTAAGAAAAAACAACAGCAAATATGTATATTGCTAAAAAGTTCTTGACAAATGCTAAACGACCATTAGAATGGGAGGTGAGGAGATAAATAGAAACAAATTAAACGAAACTGCTCTATAAAATGTAAGCGGTTCTCAAAAAGAAAGATATAAAGCAAATCAGCCCGTGACAAAGCAAGAAAACTATCAACTCAACTACAATCAGCCAACAGCTCCCTCCTATGACGGATGGGAAAAGCAAGCTCTCCCTGTCGGAAATGGAGAGATGGGAGCCAAGGTTTTCGGACTCATTGGGGAAGAGAGAATCCAGTACAACGAAAAGACCCTCTGGTCAGGAGGACCACAACCCGATAGCACCGACTATAACGGAGGAAACTACAAGGAGCGCTACAAGGTCTTGGCGGAGATTCGTAAAGCCCTCGAAGCTGGAGACCGCCAAAAAGCAAAACAACTCGCCGAACAAAATCTAGTTGGACCAAACAATGCCCAGTACGGACGTTACCTAGCCTTTGGAGATATCTTCATGGTCTTTAATAACCAGAAGAAAGGACTAGATGCTGTAACTGATTATCATCGTGGGTTGGATATCACAGAAGCCACTACGACTACTTCCTACACCCAAGATGGGACGACCTTCAAACGTGAAACCTTCTCCAGCTATCCTGATGATGTCACTGTGACCCACTTGACCAAAAAAGGAAACAAGACACTTGACTTTACCCTTTGGAACAGTTTGACAGAAGACTTGCTTGCTAATGGCAACTACTCTTGGGAATATTCCAACTATAAGAATGGTCATGTCACTACAGATGCAAATGGAATCCTTCTAAAGGGAACTGTCAAAGATAACGGCCTCAAATTTGCATCCTATCTAGGAATTAAAACAGACGGAAAGGTGACTGTTCAGGACGAGACACTAACCGTTACAGGCGCAAGTTATGCGACCCTCTATCTCAGCGCCAAGACTAATTTTGCTCAAAATCCAAAAACCAATTATCGAAAAGACATTGACCTCGAAAAAACGGTTAAAGGGATTGTCGAAGCAGCGAAGGCCAAAGACTACGAGACACTGAAAAAGGCCCATATCAAGGACTATCAAAGGCTCTTTAACCGCGTTAAACTAAACCTAGGTGGAAGCAAGACTGCTCAAACGACAAAAGAGGCCCTTAAAGGCTATAACCCAGAAAAAGGGCAAAAATTGGAAGAACTCTTCTTCCAATACGGACGTTATTTACTCATCAGTTCTTCTCGTGATCGGACAGATGCCCTTCCTGCAAACCTACAAGGAGTCTGGAATGCTGTAGACAATCCACCTTGGAACGCTGACTACCACCTCAATGTCAATTTGCAAATGAACTATTGGCCCGCCTACATGAGCAACCTTGCTGAAACAGCCAAGCCCATGATCAATTACATTGACGACATGCGCTACTATGGTCGTATCGTCGCCAAGGAATACGCTGGCATCGAATCCAAAGACGGACAAGAAAATGGCTGGCTGGTCCATACTCAGGCAACACCATTTGGCTGGACTACTCCAGGCTGGAATTACTATTGGGGTTGGTCTCCAGCAGCAAACGCTTGGATGATGCAGAATGTCTATGACTATTATAAATTCACCAAGGATGAGACCTATCTCAAAGAAAAGATCTATCCAATGCTCAAGGAAACAGCTAAGTTCTGGAACTCCTTCTTGCACTATGACAAGGCCAGCGACCGTTGGGTGTCTTCTCCATCCTACTCACCAGAACACGGGACCATCACCATCGGAAATACCTTTGACCAATCGCTAGTCTGGCAGCTATTCCACGACTACATGGAAGTCGCCAACCATCTGAATGTCGACAAAGACTTAGTCACAGAGGTCAAGGCTAAATTTGACAAACTCAAACCCCTTCACATCAACAATGAAGGCCGTATCAAGGAATGGTACGAGGAGGACAGCCCCAAATTCACCAATGAAGGGATTGAAAATCACCACCGTCACGTTTCCCATCTAGTTGGTCTCTTCCCAGGTACGCTCTTTAGCAAGGACCAGGCTGAATACCTAGAGGCTGCGCGTGCAACCCTCAATCACCGTGGAGATGGTGGTACTGGTTGGTCTAAGGCCAATAAAATCAACCTCTGGGCTCGTCTCTTAGACGGCAATCGTGCCCATCGCTTGCTAGCGGAACAGCTCAAGTACTCAACCCTAGAAAACCTTTGGGATACCCACGCGCCTTTCCAAATCGACGGAAACTTTGGAGCAACTAGTGGGATGGCAGAAATGCTCCTCCAATCTCATACTGGCTATATTGCACCATTGCCAGCCCTTCCTGATGCCTGGAAAGACGGTCAGGTTTCTGGCTTGGTTGCTCGAGGAAACTTTGAAGTCAGCATGAAGTGGAAAGATAAAAACCTGCAAAGCTTGTCCTTCCTTTCAAATGTCGGTGGAGACCTAATTGTAGACTATCCAAATATCGAAACCAGCCAAATCAAGGTCAATGGCAAACCAGTCAAGGCAACGATCCTTAAAGATAATCGTATCCAGCTTGCAACACAAAAAGGTGACGTCATTACCTTTGAACACTTCCCTGGTCGTGTAACCAGTCTAACAGCCGTTCGACAAAATGGAGTCACTGCCGAACTCACCTTTAACCAAGTAGAAGGCGCTACCCACTATGTCATCCAAAAACAAGTGAAAGACGAAACTGGCCAAACCTCTGCGACCAGAGAATTTGTAACCAATCAAACCCACTTTATTGACCGGTCACTCAATCCTCAACATGCCTACACCTATACTGTCAAGGCTATGCTGGGCGAGCTTGCCACACAAGTTTCTGAACAGGCCACTGTCGAAACCTATAGCGAGTTGATGGACGACCGAGATAGCCGTATCCAGTACGGAGCTGCCTTTGGAAATTGGGCAGACGCAGAATTATTTGGAGGAACAGAGAAATTTGCTGACCTTTCAAAAGGAGATTACACAGACGAAGACCTCACTGCCACCATTCCTTTCACTGGTGTTGGTATCGAAATCTATGGACTGAAATCGTCTGAACTAGGTCTTGCCACTGCTAAAATTGATGGCAAAGAGGTCGGGGAGCTTGACTTCCATACTGCTGGAGCAACTGAAAAAGGTAGTCTCATTGGTCGCTTCGCAGGACTATCTGACGGACCTCACACATTGACTCTTAGTGTTAAACGTGAGCACAAAGGACGTGGTAGTGAGCGCTCGAAAATTTCATTAGACTACTTCAAGATCCTAGCAGGAACAGGCAATACGATTGAAAAAATAGATGATCGCGATTCGCGCATCCAGTATGGTGCCCAGTTTAAGGACTGGTCTGACCCTGAACTCTACGGAGGTACGGAAAAATACGCTGATATTAACAACAGCGACTCTAGTGCAGCTTCAGAAGCTCAGGCAACTATTTCCTTTACAGGGACGGGTATTCGTATCTTTGGCTTAAAGAGCCTCGCTCTTGGACGAGCACGTGTTACACTAGATGGCAAAGAAATGCCAAGTCTAGACTTCTACACTTCAGGTGCAACTGAAAAGAGAGCTTTTATTGGTGAATTTACAAACCTTACTGACGGTCCGCACACCCTGACACTACAAGTTGACCCAGATTCGCCAGAAGGTCGCAAGAAAATCTCTCTAGACTCCTTTGATATCATCAAAGCCCCTGCTGTTGGTATAGATAGCCCGAGCATTGCGCCTCTTAAGGAAAATGACAAAACCATTTCCTTAAGCCTACCAGCTGGAGATTGGGAAGCCATCGCAGTGACCTTCCCAGGTGTCAAAAATCCTCTAGTTTTGCGTAAGGTGGATGAAACACATCTAGTTACAAGTGGAGATCAGACTATCCTATCAATCCAAGACAATCAAGTTCAAATCCCAATCCCTGAAGAAACCGATCGCAAAGCTGGAAATGCCATTGAAGCTTATACCATTCAAGGAAATACCACAAGCAGCCCTATCGTAGCCGTCTTTACTAAAAAGGATGAGAAAAAGGTTGACGAGAGTCAGCCAACTACAAGAAAGGGGGACGAACCAGCTCCTACTGTTGAAATTCCGGAATACACCGATCCTATCGGAACGGCAGGGCAAGAGGAACCACCTACAGTGACAATTCCTGAATACACTAAACCTATCGGGACTGCAGGGCAAGAAGTGCCACCCACTGTAGAAATGCCTGAATACACCGAACCTATCGGAACGGCGGGGCAAGAAGAGTCTCCTACTGTAGAAAAGCCTGAATACACCGAACCGATCGGAACAGCAGGTCAAGAGGAAGCACCTACTGTTGAAAAACCTGAATACACCAAACCTATCGGAACTAGTGGGGATCAGGCTGCTCCAAGCCTTAGCCTTCCTGACTATCCAGTTCGAGTCTTAAAAGATAAGGAAACTGGAATAGAAATCATCGGTGGAGCCAGCGACTTAGAAGGAATTTCTCACGTTTCTAGCCGACGTGTCCTAGCTCAAGAACTCTTTGGCAAGACCTATGATGCTTACGACCTACAGCTTAAAAATCCAACCGATCATAGCTTGCAGCCAAAAGGCTCTGTCTTGGTTCGCTTGCCTATTTCAGCTAGCGTAGAAAACATCTACTACATCACTCCGACCAAGGAGTTGCAAGCCCTTGATTTCACCGTTCAAGACGGAAAGGCAGAATTCATCACTAGTCATTTCAGTACCTATGCTGTCGTCTATCAAGCTGCTGGAACAACCCCTAGTACAGATGAAAAACCAAGTACTTCAGATGCAGAAACCTTGGCACACGAGGCCGAACAACTTTCAGCTAGTCCGATCCCTGCGAAAACTGGAAATCATTCTCCTAAAGAAGAACTTCCAGCAACAGGAGAAGCGTCCAACCCACTCCTCTTCTTAGCAGGACTCAGCCTAGCCCTTACAGGCACTTTTATGTTAAAAGGAAGAAAGGATGACTCCAACTAACCTTTAAGCACACAAAAACAGGATGAAGATTCCCTTCATCCTGTTTTATTTTGTAATCAGAAATTATTTTACAGTAGGTATAAAAAGGCTAAGGTCAAGAGACTTGCTAGAAGCCCAACTCCCCAAAAGAAGAAGTCAACCTTCCACTCGCTCCAAGGATTACCCTTGCCTGAGAATCCTCCAAGCTCAAAATGGTGATGCACAGGTGTCATACGGAAAATACGCTTCCCACCACTAAGTTTAAAGTAGGTAACCTGCATCATAACAGAGCTTGTCTCAAAGACATAGATAATCCCAATCAGTAAAAGGGTCCATTCTTGGTGGAGGGCCATGGAGATTGCTGCCAACATCCCACCTAGAGCCAAACTTCCCACATCTCCCATGAAAACCTTGGCAGGCTTGTGGTTAAAGACGAAGAAACCTAGCAAACCACCAATCATGGCTAGAATCACAAGAAGAATATCCAGTTGATTTTGCATATAAGCAATCACACCATAAGCCGATAAACTAATCACCACTGAAATACTTGCTAAGCCGTCAATCCCGTCAGTCAGATTCACCGCATTTGAAAAGCCAACTAGCCAGAAAAGGGCAAAGAAAATATAGAAAATACCCAGATGTACTTGGTAGCCAAAGACTGAAAGCATATCGCCACCACGTTCATAAAAGAGGTAGAAAATCACTCCTCCAAGCAGCTGGAGAGCAAGTTTTTGCTTGGGATTTAAGCCTTCGTTGATTTTACGAAAGACCTTGAGGAAATCATCCAAAAAACCTACCAAACCATACAAAACCAAGATAAACAAAATCATGCCTACATTGTTGGTCAATTGTTGGGTAAAGAGAGCGACAAGGAAGCTCACAACAACTGCAACAATCAGGAAGACAAGACCTCCCATGGTTGGAGTCCCAGCTTTAGCTTGGTGTTGCTTGACATCCTCGTGCATCTGCTGTCCCGTAATCTGTGCTTTTCGATAAAATCGGATAAAGGCTGGAATACCTATCAAGGTCAATAGAAAGGCTAGAATTCCAGCACTAATGGAACTAATCATCTTAATCTCCTAAAGTTATTTTCATTTTTTTAATGTCTTTGAGGGCTGTATTGGCACGGACACTTTGTTTCTTGACCGTTTTGCCACTACCTTCCCACTCGACTTCTATATTCAGCCATTTAGCAAATGTTTGCACATTTTCATCTGTCCAGCCGTACATATCAGGCATTTCTTCGACCTTATCTGACAGGATCAAGATCTGCTGATTGGCTTCCAAATTATCTCCTTCAGAAACCGAGAGTTCCTTGATCTTGGTTCCTGTTCCGATAACAATTGGTTGGACCAGGTTTCGGCGCAATTCTTCTGCTAGGTCACCCGGAGTAAAGTCTTTGGTAGCCGGCATAGCATAGCTTGTCGTCTTGCTGACCTGATCCAAGTTCTTGGCAGTTGACTGAAGATTGAGGGATTCTTTCATAGCAGAAGCTCGCTCAAGGATTGGATTGGCAAACTCCCCAAGCTGAACGCCTGAATAATGCTCTGGCTGTTGCACCGTCACATAGAGGATAAAGTCAGGATTCTCTGCAGGATGCATCGACACAA
This sequence comes from Streptococcus sp. 1643, assembly GCF_006228325.1. Lineage (NCBI taxonomy): Bacteria > Bacillati > Bacillota > Bacilli > Lactobacillales > Streptococcaceae > Streptococcus > Streptococcus sp. 1643. Next base: position 288,489 of record NZ_CP040231.1, on the reverse strand, counting down.
CAGAGAAGATATAGTTGGTTTCACCTGTCAGGTAGCCCCCATTCTTCTCATCGGCAATCTGAGCAGTCCCTGATTTCAGAGCGACATTCTGACCTGGAACATTGACATTTGGTTTTCCTGTACTGTGGTTGTACATGGTACCGTAGACAGGATCTGTTCCGACCATGACCATGTGCTCCCGAGTAGAGGACGCTGCTGTTTTTGACACAGGATTTCCGACAATTTCCTTTTGAGACTTACGAACAGACTGGTCATTTGGATCATAGAGGGCACTGATAAATTTTGGTTCCAACATAACCCCATCGTTGGCAATAGCTGTAAAAGCACGTAGCATCTGGGTCTGCGTTACAGAAATCCCCTGACCAAATGCACTCATGGCAATATTAACAATATTATCTGCAGGCAATTGACCTGAATACTCATCAGTCAGACCAAAACGCGTCGGCACCCCAAACTTAAAGCGATTGAGATAATCGAGCCAAGTCGCATCTCCCATTTTTTGTTCAAGTAGACTCATTCCAACATTACTGGAGTGAGCGAAACCTTGTGAGAAAGTCATCATCCCACCAGTAGTCAAACCATCATTAACATCCCAATCTCGAATCGTCGCATCCGCTATTTTTAATTCACTGCTATTGAAGTATTCTCCACCTGGGAAGGTATTGTTGTCAATAGAAGAAGCTAACGTCATGACCTTCATGGCTGATCCTGGTTCGTAGTTACTTTGATAGAGGATATCACGCCAGACAAAGTCTTTTGTGATGCCATCCTTGGTATCTGCATTGAAGGTCGGCCGTTGGGTTGTAGCCAGGATTTCCCCTGTTTTAGCGCTGACCAAGGTAGCCGTCATATACTTGCCTTTTACTTTTTCCTGGAAGGCATCCATCTGAGTTTCCATAAAGGATTGCAAGGGACTAGAAAGGGTTGTGTAGACATCTTTTCCATCTACTGTTTGTTGAGAAGCTTGATCTGTACCCGGAACAATATTTCCCAGACGATCTTTCTCATAGGTGATGATCCCATCTGTACCCGCCAGAATGTTATTTAAAGAACTCTCCAAACCAGATGTCCCAATCAACCGTTTGGTGCCATCCTCATTTTCATGGAGTTGCGCTAAACCGATAAAGGAAGAAGCAAACTGTCCATTGGGATAACTGCGGTTAGGGCTAGTTGTAAAGTCAACTCCCTCAACGCCAGCTGTTTTAAGGTCATTTTTAATGGCCATCATATTGGCATAGGTGATCCCATTTCCCTTGGTACCAAAAGACACCTGTTTTAGATCTGGCTGAGAAAGTTGTTCCTTGACATAAGACTCCTCCATATCGAGGTATTTATGGAAAATTTCAGCTACCTTATTAAATTGAGAATCTTCTACATAGAGAATTTTGCCTGTTGCTGACTTGTAGGTCTTGTCAATAACAGCATAGATATTATAAGAAGTTGCATCCTCAGCAATAGGCGTTCCATTACGATCGTAGATGGTCCCCCGCTTGGCTGGAATCGTCTTGGTTGTTTGGTGAACCTTTTTGGCCTCTTGAACCAAATCCTTACCAAATTTTTTACCCGTTCCGATAATGACCGCAAAGTTGACCAAAAAGACAGCGAAGAGTATGACAGCCAATAAACTCAGGCTTTTCCCTACTCTTCGGCGGTTTTCTTCTGGAGATTTACGGTTACGTACGGCATAACGGATGATTTTTTCTTTCCACTGTTTCATTTCTTACTCCGCTGCTCGGATATTTTCGTTATTCAGCTGCAAATCCTTGGAGTTTGCAATTTCTTTCAAACGTTCTGAACGAATCAATTCATTGACCTCTTGCTTGGCATCGTCTAGCTCTGTTTTCTTTTCTTCGATTTGAGCATTGACCTTGGTCAATTCATTCTGAACTTGTAATAGCTTGGTCTGCATAAACACAACGCTAATTGCCAGGATAATCATTGTTGCAGCAATCGAAACATAGAAGGCCTTTTCCACACGTGAAAAACCTTTAAACTTCGTTTGCAATAACTGGCTTGTTTTTTCGATTCTTTCTGCCATGTTTTTCCTCTTACTTGTGAATTTTTCTAGCCACGCGCAACTTGGCTGAATGCGAACGATTGTTGGCTTCTAGCTCTTCGGCACTTGGCAAGATTGGCTTGCGGGATACCAATTCCATCTTAGGCTTAAGGTCATCTGGAATGAAGGGCAAGCCTTTGGGAACTTCCACTGTTGAAGCTTCCTTGAATAATTGCTTGGTCAAGCGGTCTTCCAGCGAATGGAAGGTAATGACCGAGATTCTACCATCCAGAGCCAGCATGTCCATGGCCTGCTGGATAGATTCATCTGCAGCGCCCAGCTCATCATTGACTTCGATTCGGATAGCCTGAAAAATCTGCTTGGCAGGGTGCCCCTTTTTCTTGAGCTCCTTGGCAGGCTTGGCCGACTTGATAATCTCTGCCAACTCCGTCGTTGTCTCAATGGGTTTCACCTCACGCGCTTGCTCAATCTTACGAGCTATCTGTTTAGAGAATTTATCCTCACCATACTTGAAAAAGATCCGAACCAAGTCATGATAGTCATAATGATTGACCACCTCATAGGCCGTCAGACGAGCTTCCTGATTCATCCGCATATCCAGTGGCGCATCCTTTTTATAAGAAAAGCCACGTTCACGCTGATCTAGCTGAGGACTGGACACTCCCAAGTCATAACAAATTCCATCAATTTCCTGGACACCAGCCTCCTGCAATCGTGCCTGCAAATGACGGAAGTTGTCCTTGATAAAGGTTACCATCCCCTTTTCGATATAGGGTGCCAACCGTTTTTGCGCATTATCAATGGCATTCTGGTCCTGGTCAAAAGCATAGAGATGCCCTTTTTCGCTCAATTTACTTAATAAATATTCGCTATGGCCTGCTCCACCCAAAGTCGCATCAACGTAGATACCGTCAGGTTTTACGTCAAGCATATCAATCGTTTCATGAAGCAAGACCGTTACATGATGAAATTCTTTTGTCATATCTTATCTATTTTACCACAAATCTGACCAGCTTGCACTTGTCAGACAAGGCTAAGTTTCTTCGAAAAAAATTCTCAAAAATATGTCATATATACTTGACATCCCATCCCCAAAAGAATATAATATAGTCAAATATATACGACATATCAGAAAGGAGACCCTATGAATCGTGTCAAAGAATTCCGCAAGGAACTGGGCATTTCCCAGCTCGAGCTCGCCAAAGATATCGGTGTCTCGAGACAGACCATCAACATGATTGAAAACGACAAGTACAATCCAACCCTGGAACTCTGTCTCAATCTTGCCCGCAGCCTCCAAACTGACCTCAACAGTCTCTTTTGGGAAGACGATTTTTAAAAAAGGAGCAAACAAATGAAAAAAGAAACTCTCACTGACAAACTCATCAAACGCACATATGGCATTTCTGGCCCCCTTGACGAACACAAACGGCGCGAGGCCGATCGTATCGGGAATCAGGTCTTTATCGTTCTCTTTTATCTCATGATATTTGGCAACCTCATTCCCTTTGTCCTTGCTTATAAATACCCACAAATTGTCGCTATCGGCTATCCTCTCGTGGTGTTTGGCATTTCGATGATGGCTGCCCTCTATGTGGTCTCTCAAACCAAGAAAACGGGCATCACAGCTATTGATCCCGAAATGTTAAGTAAGAAAGAAAGTAAACAACTGCATTTTCCTGGTCTAAAAGCGGGCCTAATCTATGGAATAGCGATATTTTTTATAATGCCACTCATCGATACCCTAACCAGTGAAAATCCAAATTTCATCAGTTCTCTTCTGAATTCAAAACATATTTTAAAAACGATACTGGGAGCGTTCTTTTTTGGACTGATGATGCAAATTATCGTCTCTCTTCGCATTCAAAAAGCAAAGAAAGACCAAGAAGACGACTAGGAGGTGCCTTATGAAATCACTAGCTAGACTACTGATCAGTCATGTTTTTATCAGTATCTTTGTTACCTTTTTCCTACTTTCTGGACATATTGAGCATCCTTTCTTGATTATCTTTCTTTTATTCCTTCCTGTATTGAACAAGGGACAGAGATTCCAGAAAATCCAATCAAAAAAAATACGTCTTCTAAACGCATCTCTCTGTTTTATCCTCGTATCCTTTCCACAACTTTTAACAAATCCTAGGGATTGGAGATACCTGGTATTTCTAATAATCTGTATCATTTTTAGTTTGGTTTACTTCTATACTCTCTATCAACTCTTTAAAGAAGTCAATCAAAAATCGCTCATTTAGGAGATTACTCCCATGAAAAAAGAAGATCTCACCACTCGCTTACTCAAACTATTCTTTCACATACAAGGGCCTTTTGATGAATGCCGTCAAGAGATGATTTACAAGGCTTGTGCCCGTGCCTTGATCCAAATCGTTTACTCCTCCCTCCTACTCTTCTTGTTCTATCTCCTATTTGGACGCTTCATAGAGTTGGTTCGAGATGCCATGCCCTACCTCTATTTTGGACTTATCTTCGTCCTCGCATCTAGGGCGAGACTAGCAGTTCGCAACTTACATTTAGACAAGGATGACCCGTCCGAAATCCATCACAAAAGCTACAGCAAAAGCCAAATCAAAGTTCGTAGTTGGGGTGTATTCATCAGTATTCAGCTTGGTCTCTTCCTCTTACTAATCTTTCATAAACTCTTTGTTCAGCATCTTCCTCTCGACACCTTTTGGGACAATCTCTCCCAGTTCGATAAAATGCTCCCTTTACTAGTCTTGGGTTTAGGAATTGGAGCCATCTTTGGAACCATGACCTATGCCTTTTTATCGGAACACGAGGTGAAACACTCTGAATCAGGAATGCATAAGGAGAATATAGAAAAATGACCAGTGTATATGATTTTTCTGTTTTGAACCAAAATAACCAAGCAACTCCCCTGGAGAGCTATCGTGGCAAAGTTCTCTTGATTGTCAACACTGCTACTGGATGTGGTTTAACGCCCCAGTACCAGGGGCTTCAAGAACTCTATGAACGCTATCAAGATAAGGACTTTGAAATCCTAGATTTCCCTTGCAATCAGTTCATGGGACAAGCACCTGGCAGCGCAGAGGAAATCAATAGTTTCTGTAGCCTACACTATCAGACAACTTTCCCTCGCTTTGCCAAGATTAAGGTCAACGGCAAGGAGGCTGATCCTCTTTATGTTTGGCTAAAAGACCAGAAGTCTGGCCCGCTAGGAAAACGAATCGAATGGAATTTTGCTAAGTTTCTCATTGGCCGAGATGGGCAAGTCCTTGAGCGCTTCTCTTCCAAAACAGACCCCCAAACCATCCAAGAGTCTCTCCAAAAAATACTCTAATTTCTTTTTAAAACGTATCCTTTCAAGCAAAATAGAGATGTTGGTCAGTATTCTCGACTCCAGCGTATGCATAGGTTCGATTTCTGGGACACTCTTTTTCCGTCACTACCCTAAAATAAAAGCGATGCTCCCGCCCATCCTTGGCATTTTCCTTGTTTAAAACAAAGTAGTTCTTCTGATTCATCGCCATGGTGCGTAGGATATCATCGATCAAGAAAGTCAGTGGCACATTCATGGCAGAGTATTTTTGAAAATCTTCTTCAAAACGAATATAGGCTTCTGAAAAATAATCCATCTGCAGTTTGTTTTCATACAAGTCTTTTCTAGTCATACACTCCCTCCTCCCACAGTCGAATTTCGAGAACATCTGCTACCTCTATCAGCCTGTAGCCCTCACTTGTCCTAATAGATAGAGTTTGAGGTGATAATTCGCTTACCTCGCCGACGATAGTGGTTTTCTGCTTCTTTTTCTTGACCATAAAGCATCCCTTCAGTTGCCCGATATACAGCTGCGAAAGCAAGAGTAACTTCTCAACGGAATTCAAACTCGTCGAGAAAGCTACCCGATTTTTTTCTTCACCGAGTGAGCTAGTATGCTCTGATAGGAAAAAGCCCATCCACTTCTGCATCCCTGGATCTTGATAGTCACGTGCAGATTGAAAGGGTAAATAAGAACGATCAATCATTTTAGTCCATCTAATCCTCCAGCAGAATGCCCCCCAATCAGCTTGCTTCTGGCAAGACTCCTAGAGGCTTCTTCCAGTGCATTGGCCTTTAAGAGGGAGGTAAAACCAAATTGTTCCCGAATGGCATCAATAGCCGTCTGGAGCCTTTCTTCTTTTTCTAACTTGTCAACATCATCAAAGAGGGAGATTAAGCCAAAGGACTCGTCCACAAATCCTGAATAGTTGACTCCGACACTTCTGACCGCTCCAGAAGTGTATTTATTATGAAATAGCTTCAAAACGTGGTCTGTTAAAACAGCAGTATTATTAGTCGGTTCGACCTTCATTTGTGTGTGAATAGACGACCTGACCTCCTGCTTAGAGAAACCAACATAGATAGAGACAAGGGTTGTTTTCTTGCCAGCCCTTCTCAGTCTAATAGCCACCTGCTCCGCCATTTCTCGGAGAATAATTTCGATATCCCGTAGCTTTACGTAGTCTCTCGGCAAGATTTGAGAATTCCCAAACCCTTTGGACTTGGCTTTATAGGGCCTGTGAACATTGCTCTCATCAATCCCGTTAGCATGAAACCACAAACGCAGGCCAGCCTGACCGAGAGCTTTCTGTAGCTGGTCTGGATTACTGGTGGCCAATTCTCTGATGGAAAAAATCTCCAGAGCATGCAAGCGTTTCTCCATCCGCCTGCCAATCCCCCAAAAGTCCGTCATCTTGGGAATGGCCCAAACCTTCTCTTCCACATCCTGGTAAGACCAGTTGGCCCTCATGGTCGGAGTGTGCTTGGCCTCATTATCCAGAGCCAACTTGGCCAGTAAGGGATTGGCATTGGACATACCCACCGTAGAGTAGATCCCTGTCTGCCTCCAAATATCCCTCTGTATACGAGCAGAAAGCATATCCAGCTTGTCTCTGCGAGAGAGACTCTTGTCTGGGATAAAATAGTTGAGCGAACTAGTCAGATCGATAAAACCTTCATCAATAGAGTAGGGATAAATATCATCTGGACTGCCATAGTTTTGAAAGATTCGCTGGATTTCCATATTGACTGCGATGTACTCATCCATCCTAGGAGGCACAACCAAAGTCACTTGAGCCCAATCTTCGATGTAGCGAACATAGTCTGAGTCAGTAGGCAAGCCTTGCTTTCGAGCATTGTAATAAGAAAATTTGCGCGTTTTGATATCAAAAGGCAGATCATAGGCACGCCCAACATTTGACTTGCCAAAAATCTTCTTAAACATGGGAGAGGAAGCTAGGATAAGGCCGGTAGAATTATCCGCGCGACTCATGACACAAAGCGAGGTCTTCAGAGGATGCAAGCCCCTTTTCACACACTCGACACTGGCATAAAAGGATTTCATATCGACAAAGGCAATGTCACTTTTGGGCTCTCTGGAATAATCAAAGTAGCCCATAGGCTAGCCCTCCATCGGCACAAAGTTCCCAACGATAATCCCCACAATCCGAGGATCTTCCTCATAGGAAATGAAAATATCCTTATATTTGGGATTGATAGAGACCAGACGCAGGCCATCTTCCTCCCGATAGACCCGCTTAATATAGGTCTGGTTGTTACAGACCACTGCATAAACTGCCCCATCATAGTCAAATCCTGTCTCCCGAATCAGAGCCACTGAACCATTTTGATATTTTGGTTCCATAGAGTCCCCAGCTACCCAGGACGCAAAATCATGGGCCAACTCCTCGTTAAAGTAGACCGTATCAAAATTCTGATCATCGTAGACCGAAGCCCCGATCCCTGCTGACATACGTTCATAGACACGGTACTCGTAGAGGCGCTCTGGCATGGTCGCCACCTTCTGAGTTTGTTCTTCTTGAGCCAGATTGCGAGCATAGAGCACAACCTTGTCCTTCTCTTGCTTGGAGAGGCTATTGTAGAGACGAACAATCTCAATCTGAGTAAAATACCCTTTTTCTACTTTTAAAATGTTCTCTAGCTGGGCAACCTTCTCCTTGGATGGTTCCTTAATTCCACGTTCCCAAGCCGAGTAAGCCTGAAAACTAATCCCTAATTCCTCTGCAATTTCCTTCTGTGTCAATTTTAACTCTTTTCTCCGAGCCTTGAGTTTTTCTGGTTGGTACATGATTCACCCCCTAGTGTGATGTTTTATTGAGAATATCTCTCTTAGAAAAACAAATCGACGGTTGAGCTTACACCTCTAAAACTCAACCAATTCGGTTTAGTTTTATTATATAAAAAAAGTGGACGATTGTCCACTGGGAAAATCAAATTTTAACAACTGCACCTGGAGATTCTGAACAAAAAACTTACCTAGCCCTAACAACTCCTACTCTAATTTTTGCAACAGCTTTACAACTTGACGATTTTCAATCCTCACATAGTATACACCACTATCACTGACAAGTTTATCCTCTTTATATTTAGCAATTTTGACAGCATAAAGACCGCGTGGTAGGGGTTGGTTGGCAAAAAATTCCTTCATGAGCGCTTCAAGCTCTTTTAGATAGTCATCATACAAGAGATCTCTTTTTTCTTTTGGAACGAAATACTGAAATTCAAATGTTGGTATAAAAATCTCTTTTTGGAACAGATATTGAGCATCCATTGGATACATTCCTTGCAGAGCTTGGCCCTTGCTTTGATTTTCCTCTAATATTTCATTATAAAGATAGATATTATCAGATTGGTTATTAAATTCAAAATCAATACCTTGATACTTCAAATCAGGAAGTTTAGGATCTTTGATTGAACTGTCCAGTGTTTTTAAAAACTCGCTGGTGCCTGGACTAACCTCAATTCCTAAATAGGCTAATTCTGGGAAAACATCATAAATTTTTTTACCATTTTTGTAATCAACCTCTGCATCTGTCTTTCCATATGTTTCACTTTTTGAAAAGCGAGTATAGTATTTAAATCGAGTTTTAACCTGATAGGTTTTTCCAGCTATATTTTCACTATAGGTACCATGGATTATAAATCCTCCCACACTTGTATAGTTTTTCTCGTATTTTTCTAACTCAAACTGTCCTGTAAGACCGTAATCTTGATAAGAACGATGCACAGCTTGCTCAATCTCAGTTCGACTTGCATGGGCAAACAGCCCCCACATATCCATTAGAGAAAAAATCGGACTGAACACTGTGAAGATTACCATTGGGATCACTATGGATAAGCAACCTATTAATAGCCAATTTCTTTTCTTGGCATTTCCTTCAGATTTTTTAGCAGTTTTCTGTTTCCTTTTTAAGATTAGAATGAGCAAAACCAAAATCCCTAATACTAATAAAACCAATCTACAATCTCCTTTTACTTTTGACAGTTGTTAACAGGTAGATAGGAGACTGACAGAAATACTCATCTCACCTGCTAACTTATCCTAAATTCCATAAACTCGTCTAAAACGAGGAACAATCCTTGTCTCATTATACCACATGAGAGATACCGTGAGAAGATGAGAGAAGCAAAAACACCCCATGGTGTGAACCATGAAGTGTTTCGAAACGTTGATAGTACCGTATTGATTAACGTTCTGAGGCAACTGACTTTGTCAGATTGCATCAATTTAGTATGAAAATATAAAAAAGAACACCCCGAAAGGTGCTCTCTGTAAGTATAGTAATTCTCTCGAATTAACGTTTACTAAATTGTGACGCTTTACGAGCTTTCTTAAGACCTGGTTGGGGCACCACTTATTTTATCCAATTTCAAAATGCTTTAAAATCAACGTTTTCATAAGTTTCTAAAAATTCAAATTTTAATTAAGTTCAATCACTTTCATTTAAATAAGGTAAACTTTCATTAAAAATAAGATAAAATCGAACCAGAATATCAAAAGTTTACCTTATTTGGTTTTTACAGAAGTTAAATAGTGGGTCATTACGTTTCAGTAGAAACGAAAAAACCTTGATTTAACGTGATTCTTGAATTTTCAAAATTCAATGTATTGCAATAAAAATCAACCGAATGACTACATTTTTGACTACATTTTTTGTGAAATAAATTAGATGTTCGGATATATAGAAAACGCTCTAGTCATATTGTCTAGAGCGTTTTCTATATCATAAAATTTATTCAATCTATTATTTAGATAATTTCTTATAAAAAATTGTTAGAATTTTTGTTTAAATGTTAAAACCAACCTATATTTTTTCAGTTTTATTGGCAATTTCTTTTGCTATCTGTGATAACTCTTTACTATCAACTCCAGTTCCATAAATTGTAGCTTCATTAATGTTTAATGAATTTAGATGTTTTCTTATTTCTACAGCTTTTTGGGGATTGATTTTAAGTGCTATACCAAAATCCGGAATTCTAGCAAACCAATCGGGAGATTTTAAGTGCCTAGCTTCATGAAGCGTAAAGACACCAGATTGTCTAGAAATTCTATGACACTGCAAATCCAGATTACTTCTCACTGCAAGTGGGCAAAAATCGAAGGGTGTATTATTTAAATCCTTAAACCACTCCATGAAACACTCATCATTTAGTTCCTCAACAATTAGAGGTTTAGTAATATTACGGTCAACACCCTCATTCGAATGGACCAACTTTGAATATTCATTTAAATTATTAGGATGTAAAACATATATGACTGGAAATGGGCCATCTTCAATATATTCATAGTTATCTAAAGCAAAATATAAAGCTACAAGAGGATCTGTAGACCAGTCTAGTGCAGGTGTTTTTAATCCATAATGTTGACCAATAAATGTATAATGGAATAAATTGAAATCAGAGTTATAATTTTTTTTATATTTAAATTGATTTCTAAATTCTATAATCTCATCTTTAAAATTTATAAAATTTTTATACTTAATTGGGTGAACCTTATTATCAGCAGGCATATCTAAAATTTGATCTCTAAAAATATTAGGTCTTAAAGCCCAAGAGTCATCTCTATGCCCTCTATACCAGAGTTCCGTATTAGATTCCGAACTATATTCTCCAATAAAATCTATGTAATCTTTTAAACTATCTATTTCCTTTGTATATCCCATCGTTTAATTCCTCTCAATTATCAAAATAGTATTAGCTTTTTAATATATCCAAACACAAAGTTGTAAAATTGCTTTTTTTATTGATATGTTTAATAATAACATCTATTTACGGCATTCTGGAATAAAAACATGAGTAAAATCTGGATTTCCAGATGGCCATTTTATGAATATTCTCCGACCGAATACTTTTTGATTAAACTTGATTTCTTCTATTTCATAGTATATTTCATCATCCATATTAGTACTTTTGTTTAAGAAATTTAAGATTTTTTGTTCAAATTTCAATTGTCCAGTATATGCTTTAGAATTTCTATTTGCTCTATAATCTTGAGGTGAGACGTTGCTTTTATTCCCTAGACCAAAAAATTGTTGAACTTTGAATCCATTTTCCTTAAGTTCATTCTCTGTAAGTAGAAATTTATCAAATGAATCGGCAATAAAATGCCCTTTGTCCTTAATGCTCTCTTCTGAAGTAGAATTTATTTCAGCATTATTACTTCCAGTAATATTATGATTTACAATATTTAGGCTAGAAACGAAATAGTTAGCGTTTGGTTTTTTTCTAAGTATAACCTTCCACATTATTGGGTTTTCCCGATATATAGGTTCTTGGGTCACTCTACAATCTATTTCTACTTTCTTCAAAAAATTATAATATTTACCATCTTTAATTGGTAGCATTTTCCAATTTTTAAACTCACAATTCCAATCATCAATGTTCAACTCATCACCATATTGGTTATGAGCAATCGATATCAATGTGATATCTGAGTTAATACTATTTGTTGTCATAATTCATTTCCCCTCTATTATTTATTTTTTATCTTCGTAATTATTGATAGTTTAATATAGCTCACATTAATTCAAAAATATCTTTTTGTTTATTATCAAAAACTTTTTTTGAATCAATGATTTTTTGGTAAAAATCATATTCAATCTCTGTAAAGTGACAGAATACTTCAGCACACTCAATTAAAATAGGATTTAGTTTTTCTCTTGGGGGTAATCCAACTGAAAATTTAATTTTGTCTTCTTTTTCAAAACGTTCGGTCCAAAAGACTTCATGAAATGCGACTTCAGACAAATGAACATAACCAGATGATTTATTGTAAATTTCTTCAATCTCAGGATAATACTTCGACATCCTTTTCTTAAGATTGGCATCAGTCATCTTTTCATTTTGATTATCTTTCATATTCCTAATAGGTGTACCACTTAATGTCTCTTTAATAAATGATCTTCTGTCCTCGGATATAAAAGCTGCAAAGACTCTCATAAGGTTATCAAGTTGTGTTCGTACTATAATTCCTGTACAAGTAAGATTTCTTGTTCTTAATAAGTTCATTATCCCATCAATAAATTGAACTCGTCTGTTAAGTGCAGAAATAAAAAATAAATCATCTTCAGTAAAGTTTTCACCAATAATACCTGCAGCTATTGACCTTGATTCTTCGCGATATTCTCTAAATTTATTAAAATATGTCTCTATTTCATTGAAATATTCATCATTTGTCATTACATTTCCTCCTAATCTATCTTTCTAATATTGACTCAATCAATGGTTCAATCCCATTTTCAATCAAATTATCTACCTTACGCTGAGCAGAAAAGCGCCCAACTTCATAGGCTACATAGTGTAAAATCTGAGCAGCCACTTCTTTAACATTGAATGAAAATTGTCCCTTTAAAATTCTATAAGAAAGAGAGGCGAAAGGATCTGCATCTTCAAATCGTTTCAAATATTGCTCGTAGTTAGAATGAATCGTCTGAATGATATAAATCGAGTGCGCATCATCTAACTTCATAAAGACCATTAAGCTTTCAATAAAAACATCACTTTTTTTGATGCATGCTCGACATAACTCTCTTGCTGTCATTTCGTAAATATAGTTTTCTATGTCATCATCAAAAATACCGTGATCAATTTTTTCCCATATAGTTTTCTTAAAAGTTTCGCCACTTCTAATGCTCAGCCAAGCATTTAATGCATTCAGCATTTCAGTAGCGTCTTGATACCTATAATCAGGTTCTAAATTCGTAGCTTTTTCACTAACAGAACGAAGAGAATGTGAAAAAATATTAGGATTTTTAGTCATAACAAAATTAATAATACGCCCCAGTGAATACACATCACTTCGTTTATCTGCATCTTTTAAGAGCGATAGTTGCTCTGGTGCGCAATAAAATAGTTGACCAAAAGAAGTTGTATCCATTGTTTGATGAGAAGTCAGAGTATTTAGGTTTTTTCCTAATCCAAAATCAGCAATCTTAATTATCCCATCCACGAAGAAAACATTGGTTGGACTCAAGTCTCTATGTAGAACATCTCTTTGGTGGACAAGAGACATAGTATAAAGTATTTGACGCAATATATTGAGTTTAGAATCCTCTGTCAGCTCACTTGCTTCAATATAATTTCCCAATGTATCATCGGCTTTTTCCATTGTGTATGAACAATTACTACTATCGAAATCAAATACTCGAATAATACTCTCAATATCCGAACAAGACTTAGTTATTTCATACTCTCTTTTTAATCTACTTCTCAACGATTGTCGTCTCACAGATTCCTCATTTAGTTTTTTTACCACTAATCCTGTAGATTTTTGGAAATAAATATCAGCAAAGCCACCCTTTCCAATCTCAACTAAATCTAAATCAATTTCTACTAAATAAAATTCATTTCCTTTTCTTGAGAGTTTTAAAGAATAAACAGAACAAATTTTATCTAATTCATTTATTATTTTCTGCTGATGCTCTATAGCATCCACTTCACTTATCTGACGCTCTGTTAAAAGATATTGTTTGCTGAGTATAAGGTTGAAAAATGAATTGATAATGCCTCTAGATGAAAAGTCCAACAGCTTGTCATTCACATATATCCATCTTGTAGGAAAACCCTGACCATAACTATCTTGAGTATGGAAATGGGTATTGAAAAAAGAAACTAGCTGAGACCCTGATTTATAAGTAAACAGCTCTGTCTCATCTCCACAGAATATCTTTGCTAGTCTTTTGTAAAAATCTGAATTGATCAATAACTCGTCCTCCTTATAGATGGTAATTCTTTAATTTAATAAATGTAGGCAGTAACATACAATCTACTTTCTCAATTAAACAGAGTGTGTCGTCCAGAATAGAAAAAATATAAAGTCTATCTTGAAATATGGTTACAAAATAGGTATCAAATCCCTTCGCTTTTAAACTTCTGTATTCAAATAGTGAGTGGAAATCATAATTTAACGCGCTTACAATAATATCATCCGAATTATCTGTCTCGAGTATATCAATCAGCTCAAACGAATATGGAAAAAATAATAAAAGGTTTTTCTGTTTTTCAAGCATTTTCAACACTTTTATGATATCTCTTTCAATACCATACTTTCTAATATTTAAAAAGTTTTCCCCTAATCGAGTGAGCTCTGATATATCTCTTGTTCGGAATGCAACATGAATCTGAGTAGCTTTTACTTCACCGAATTTCTTTTTACTTTCATGAATACCAATTATACCATCGCCATAATTGCTAACGCCCGGAGAAAACAAATGACTAGCTTGTAATCTAGTGCTAGATGATAATAATTTAAAGTCTATTTCATAATTTTTCGATATTGCATCACATTGACCATTATTTTCATTTAACGGTTTAGAGAAAAGAGATTGACCTTTTTCTTTAAAATGAGATGACTTATTAAGTAGCTCTAGCAAATAGTTCTCATAATTACAATCAGGTTCTCCGTCAACAAAATTTTTAATAATAGTAGCTGGTGGCAGCAGTTTAAATTTTATTCGTGGATCAATATTAGGGTTTAAATTTTCTTCCATAGTAATTCCTCTATGTTATTATACCATTAATGTGTTAAGGAGTTGGTTTGTTGGAGTAATAACTCATTATAAAATTAATTTAGATGTATGATTCTAAATATGGCTCTTAACTAGTAGAATTAATTATTTATAGCTCTTACGATATTATTAATTTCTTCTGTTTATCAATATTTTAACCAAAAATAAGATTTCTATAATTCACTTTCAAGTTTATAATAGCATTTTCTTTGAATTAGGTATAATATAGTATATATGAAATATTATCGAGTTAAGGAGTAGGTAAAATGGGAGAGAAATTTAAAGAATTCTATTTCACTGGGGATCAAAGACTTCATAATTTAGATGAATTAGAAAAGGAATATGAACAAAAAAGTGGAGATATATCGAGTTACCGAGGTAGAATATTTTGTCCAGAATGTAGGATTGCTGAGCTAGCATTTACTCATAAAACATCAAAAAAAAGAGCTTTTTTGTCTACATTACCGTCGTCAGATCATATGGCGAATTGTTCTCTCAAATATGAATCTGTATCCAGGAGGGAAATCAGGGATTATGTTAGTAATTTAGGTGAGGAGGAGATGCAAGATAGACTTGAAGCAATGTTGAATCGAATGTTGCCAAGAGAACGAGAAGAAAATCAAATTCCTGCTAATGATGAAGGTGATAATCCTTTTACAGTATTAGTCAGAAGAGAAGGTCAACCTAATACTAGAAAATGTATCCCCAGAAAATCTTTGAAGAGCTGGTTTGATAAGGACGAAGAAAATAACGTCTTTCTATTTTATGGGAGCGTCCATTTAGAAGTTAAAGAATTTAAAACTAAATTGGGGGAGACTCAATACAGATTGATTGTGAAGACCAAACAAGATGGCGAGTGGAGAATAAAGACAACTATATATAGAGGGAAAAACAAGGATGAAATAGACCAACATCAAAATTATGATCTTGCTATTATTGGGCAAATCGAATTCTATAACAACCATCCACAAATTAAAACTGTATCTAGTTCTTCAATCATGTTCAGAATAAGGTGAGAATAAAATTAAAAAACCTCGGAAGATTACTTCTGAGGTTTTTTGTGCCATAAAAATATTAATTGGTTTTTTGTATAATTTCTTCATACATCTCAAATAATCGTGCAACTGTCTCACTTTCAGTTAACCAAGTTCTCTTACCATCTACGATTTTTGTCATGTCATAAGCTTCCATGACAGCTTTATCGTTAGCCTGGTGAGCTCGTCTAAGTTCGACTGGCATGGTTAACTCATCATAGAGATCTGCCAATGAGCTATCTGGATATAGCGCACGTGCATCGAGAATGGCTTGAGCAGTCTTAGAAATCTTATCTTTTTGAACTTCCGTCACTTCCGGCCAAGGGAAATTGTTGTAGACTATCTTGGCTGAATAACGATAATCAGATTTAAGACGCCCAGCAACCGTACGCATCCAAGCCATATGGACATTAGAGGTTAGAATACCAAAATCGTAGAGAGAAGCGTTGGGAATTATTTGGACTGCATCACTTGAAACTTCATTTGGGGACATAAAGCCTATGGGAATATAACGACGCCTTTCAGAAGTTACTCGAGGAATGATGATATACGGAGCACCATCAGGTTGTGTTAGCTGAGCAAAAAGATGTGGTACTTTAGCATAACCTTGAGTTGTTTTAGCATTTGATGATTCTCTAAACTCCCTTACAGCATTAACACGATCATATATAAATTTATTGTTTCGAATTTCTACTGGAGAGGCATGTTTTAACCAAATACACCATCGATTTATGTTATTGATAAATTCATTTGCTCCGATATACGGTCTAAACCACTTCGACAATTGTGGGTTGTTTTTAATAAGTTCCTGGTATTCATCATCAGAAAAAATAAAATTACCACCATCCCGTGGTTGATTGCCGAACTTCATTTGAGGGACATTGCTAATTGGTTTATTTCTACTTTCAATCAATACGTTACTTGTCTCAGTTAAATAAGGACTTATATTTTTCACCTTAATAAAGCCAGAATTTGTGAATAGTTTTTTTTCAGGGTTATTGACTTGGGAGAATCCGATAATAACACAATGTACCGCTGCTTGCTGTAATGAATCACTTGTCCACTTAAATGTCTGATAAGCAAAGTTAATTTGTATTTGATATTCTTCAAAAAGTAGCTTCCAAAGAATTGGGACTTGTGCCCCTTGGACTATTGAATTCGTTGATACCAAAGCAACTTGTATACCAGTTTCAAAAATAAATTCAGCTGCTTTTTTAAACCAACACGTTACATAATCCATCATTTGTACATCATTCTTACTGAGAGTTGAAAAAATAGCTTGAACAGATTTTTTTTGATTATCGCCCATATTTCTCGCTCCTAAAAACGGGGGATTACCAATAATATAGCTCAGTCTATCTTTAGGTACTACCGTATCCCAGTCGACTCCTAAAGCATTTCCTTCAACAATATTTGTATAAGACTTAAGTGGCAAGAAATCAATATTCGCAAACACAATATCTTTAGTTTCTTCCAGCATCTGGCTTTCTGCAATCCAGAGGGCCGTTTTAGCAACAGAAACCGCAAAGTCATTGATCTCGATACCATAAAATTGATTTAATTTCACTTTAACAAGGTCTTGACCTAAGTCTAATGCTACTGTATCCCCCATATAAAGCTTAATAGCTTCATTTTCTAAACGTCTTAGGGATATATAAGTTTCTGTAAGGAAGTTACCTGAACCACAAGCTGGGTCAAAGAATGTCAGACTAGATAGCTTTGACTGAAACTGTTTAGCTCTTTGTTCAACCGTTTTAAATTGCTTGAATTGACGTATCTCATTCAATTCATCTCTTAGTTCATCCAGGAAGAGTGGATCAATTACTTTATGGATGTTTTCAATGGAGGTATAGTGCATACCACCGCTTCGACGTGTTTCTGGGTTGAGTGTAGACTCAAATACTGCTCCAAAAATCGTAGGACTAATTTCAGACCAGTCAAAGCTAGATGAAGCATGCTCCAAAATTAACTCACGTAGTTCATCCGTAAAGTTTGGAATTTCTAGCCTATTCTCAGCAAACATCCCTCCATTAACGTAAGGAAAAGCAAGAAGCTCCTCATCCAAGTACGGATCTCGTTCTTCAATCGGAGTATCTAAGATAGAGAAAAGGTCAATTAACCCTCGTCGGAAGTCACGGCTGCTAAAACGAGCCAGGTAATCATGAAACATCATGTGATGTCCAAAAATTCCCGCATCTTCAGCATAAAGACAGAATACTAGACGCACAACAAGTTGGTTAATCGCATGAAGACTATCTGGACTATCAGGATTGATATACTGCTTAAGCAGCCCCTCGTAAATCTCTCCAACGATTTCTCCAGCCTCAATAGAAACCTTCATCTCACGTTCTAGGTGTTCATTTGTCTTATCTATCAGAAATTCTAGACGATAGGCTTCTTTATCCAGGTCAGCTAGTTTAATGACCTTGGGTTCACCGTTTGGTTGTTCCATATCATAGACATAAAACTCTTTAAAATTACATGTTACAATCCAACGGGGTCTTTGAGAATACGGTAAATCTGTGGCATATCGTTTAGCTTGTTGAAATGGTGTTAGATAAGTACCATCAGACTGTTTAATAGCTTTATTTAAGTCCTTGTGAGAACCCTTTTGTTCAATCAAAACCTTTGTCGCATCAATAAAACCATCAATAAAACTTGTTTTGTCAATCTTAACTGTATTTTCAAATCTTATGTATTCTGTAGGTTTTTCAATCCCATATACTGACTGAAGTAGATCAAGCCAAAAAGATTGGCTATCTTGTCGCTCGTTCCCACGATTTTCCCAACGTTTAATAAACGCCTGGGCATTTTTCTTCTGTTGCTTGATATCCATTTCATCTCCAATAATATTACTACTTGATGTTATTATACCATTAAAAATAATCAATTTGTTTTTTTATGAAATTTTATAAATCGTTTTTTGTGGCATACTACTACTGCAAATTAAAAAATCAAAGAGCCATCGGTCGGATGGCTCTTTTTTTTTGTCCAAAAAGGAGAGTAGTAAAATGCTAAATAAAGAAATCATTTTTCCAATATATTCAAAAATATTAGGAAAGTATTTAAAAGAGGAAATGAAAAAGAAAGGTCTAAGTCAATACGATATTTCTTTTGCATATTCTAAAGAAGATATAAAATGTATAGATAATAGAACAGTTAGAGGGATTTTGAAAGGGAGTCGAAACATGACAGTAGATTCACAGACAGGATTTCAGGAGAGTCTTGGAATTAAGACACCAAAAGATCTATTTTTTCCAAATGAGCAATTTTGTTTGAGCCTTATTTCAGAAATCTTGGAAGTTTTAAAAACAGATTCACATTTTAAAAAATCATCGCTCAGACGACAACTATTTAATTTTTTAAATAGAAGATATGGGTGTAATGATATTAAATTTGAAAATTTTGAAAAACATATTATTGACAAATTTATCGAAAGTTTATTAAATTTTTTCCCAGAGTTTCCAAATGAAGAATCGTCTTTAGAAATTTCAGAGAAAATTAGCGACTGGTTAGTTGAGTTAGCTTTTCTGCTATCAGAATTATAATTCAAAACCGGCAAAAATTTTGCCGGTTTTGAATTAGTAAGTTTGATAAACTGTAGTCATCTAAGAAAAGGAGGTACGTTTATGCGTACAAATAATCGTAAAAATGGCTATTCAGCCAACACAGCTAAACAATATGTTGATCAGAAGCAACCAATTCATTGTCTAAGTACTGAATTTGAACCGCAAATCAAGTTTGAAGATAGTCAGCCAACTGGTGAGATTATCGGACACAAGGCCTGGTTCTCTCAGAAAGGGTTGCCGCCATTCCAAGTCAAATTCGAAACGGAAGTTGCTCTTCCACCATATTTAGCGATGGTTGATTTTGATAATCTAGAGGCTTGCGAAGTTGGCTACAATGTCTATTTTCGTGCGAATGGAATCAAAGAGGTTAAATAATGACTGATAAAGAGCTTGCTCAATACTTGCTCCAAGCCCTAAATATGGGGCTTGGCAGTATTATGCAGGGAGAAAGTAGTTACACGAGCAGCTTCTCAACGCGGATTTTGCAAGATGGGTTTCTATTTATCCCACGATTGCCAGCTGGGTACATCATTGATGATGAACTCTACCAGAAGATTTTTCTGATTGCTAACGCTGCTCTTTATCCACGATATACAGTACTTAAACAAAATTCTGCTTACTTTGTTGCTCTTGAAACCGATGATATCCACGTTCAAAGAGGATTATTTTTCCCTTGGAAAGTAGGAATTTCAGAAAGACTTGTAATTTCAGATTTAGATCAGTTTGTTTTGAAGCAAGAAATTAACACAGTACCAATAATGAAAAATCTAACTCTGGATTTTAATAAAGTAACTTCTATAGCTATCGCAGGAAATAGTGGTTCTGGAAAATCTTATGCTTTGACTTATTTTCTAAGTTTACTGAAAAATTTTTCCGATTTAATCATTGTGGATCCTAAGTTTGATACACCTAGTCGTTGGGCCCGGGAAAATGGATTTCCTGTTCTCCATCCTCAAAGAAATCGATCTAAATCAGATTTTGTATCAGAGATAAATGAAAATCTTAGTTCATGTTTGAATCTTATCCAAGAACGTCAAGAAATTCTCTATGATAATCCAGATCAAGAGTTTAAACATTTAACTATTGTCATAGATGAAGTTCTAGCGTTATCGGAAGGTGTCAATAAAACGATAAAAGAATCTTTCTTTTCCCTCTTATCCCAAGTTGCACTTCTTGGACGTGCGACCAGAGTGCATCTTTTATTAGTTAGTCAACGTTTTGACCATAACACAATCCCGGTCTCTGTTCGAGAACAAATGAATGTACTCATTCAAATTGGGAATATCAACCAAAAAACAACACAATTTTTATTTCCAGATCTGGATCCAGAAGGGATTGTGATTCCTATTGGCAAAGGTACAGGCTTAATTCAAATCATTGACAGTGAGCACCCTTATCAAGTATTACCGTTGTTATGTCCGACCTACTATACAAAGAAAGGAATTTTGTAATGGAGAAGACATTTTTTCAGAAGACATTTAATCTATCCAGATATCTATTAGTTTTTGTAATTCTTAATACTGTCTTGAGTATAACTTTTCGTCTTTTAATCCTTTTATTTAATAATGAAGTTTTTTCAAGAAAAATTGTCGTAATACAAAATAAATTGTATTTGCTTTCTATGATATTTTTATTAATTGTTATTATGCTGTTTTTACTTCTTTCAATTTTATTAACAATTGAGCTGACGGATAGATATAAAACAGACAAAATATCCAACTATTTTGAATCAGTGAAACAAACTATCAGACTACGTTATTTTTTAATACAACATGAGACTATCTCAACTAGTATAAATAGTTTTCAAAAAAATTCAATTATACAGGATTTTAACAAATCTGTTGCTGGTAGTATTGTTGATGTAAGAAATGAAAGTGTAGTAGTTGTTCTAAAGTATCCTACTTCTCAGCAATCACAGCAAATTTTTAGGAATATGGGATCACATATAAAAGAAGAAATCTCGAATTGCAATCCCAAATTTTATTTTTCATCTCCGATTAGAATCGGGAATAAATTGTTTTACAAAGGTTCGAAAAGATAGTGAAAATAGAGTTTTTGACACACGTAGTGGATGTCAAAAACACTCTATTTTCATGGATTATTCAATATGTATAAACCACTACGACAATGGATCAATAATCAACGATCAAAAAGTTAAGTCGGTTTACGAAAATTATCATATTTATTTGGAAAATACAGTGAGGAAAAAACGATGTTAAGTTGCAAACGAACCAACCAATATTTTGTATTGTTAAATAGAGGTAGCCCATGTATAAAATTCATTGATTTAAATAATAGGGAAAATTTTATTAATAAAAGAGGTAATATCTATGATTAAAAATAGACGTGCTAATAAGTGGACTTTCTTGCTTTATCAAGATAGCGCTCCTGATAATCATAAAGAAATTCTTGACAGAATGGGAGTTCCTTTCGTTCTTAGCCCATGGCATGATAAGGATATCAATGAAGAAACTGGGGAATTTAAAAAAACTCATCGACATGGTGTGCTTTTCTTTGATTCGCTCAAGAGCGAAAGTCAAGTTTCTGAGCTTCTGACTGAAAAATTAAATACACCAAAGCATATCGAAGCTGTTATGTCCCCGACCGGAATGTTTCATTATTTGACTCATGCTCAAAATCCAGAGAAAACTCAGTACGACGCTAAAGACATTGTTGCAGGTTGTGGATTTGATCTCGAGCAGTTTATTATTGAGAACAGTAAAGATAATTATTTAGAAACTGCTATTGATATCATTAATGAATATAATTTTACAGAGTTTGGTAGTCTAGTAAATTATGCACGTAAAAACGAGCCTATTCTCTTAAAATTGATTGTTCAGAAGCCGTTCTTTTTTGTTAAATTGTTGGATTCACTCCGTTATAACAAGAATAAACAAGATTACATGATTAAGCAGATTAAAGAAGATGAGGCATTCTATCGTAAACAATATCGTGAAAATAAAGAACAACAGAAGAAGAAAGAAGCCGAATTACTTTATCTCAAACAGGATTATATTAGAGAAAAAAAACGTTTGAAAGAGAAGAATGAGGAATATAGGCGTAATCAAAATTCTCAAAGAGAAAAGAATTCTTTGAAAGACGAAGAGATGAATAGATGACCTCCAATCAATTATTAATATTGAATCGAATTGAACAGATTTTGACTTGTTTACTTGCTATGATGCAGAAACAGCAAGATATTCAAAAGAATGTGAGTATTCTAACTCAGAAAGAGCTGCTTTCTATACTTAAGATTTCTCCAAACACATTGAAGTCTTGGGAGAAGACGGGACTTAAGCGTCTAGAACCACCGATTGAGGGGACTAGAACTGTTTTTTACAAAATGGAGGATGTGCTAAACTATTTAACTCCCTAATTATAAGATTGTGCTAAAATAGTAATATCACATAAATAGTGTGAGGTTGTTATTTTAGCCTTTTATATATCCGAACGTGAAAGGCTACTATGCAGAAAGAAACTATCATTCACAACAATCGAAAAGTCATTAAAACTACCAAAAGTAACGGGACTATTAGCTATACGCAACGTGGTGTGTATATTGGTGTAGATGTTAAAACTGGTAAAAAAGTTACATCATCTATAACTGCTAAAACTCTAAAAAGTCTTGATAGGAAAATCATTCAAACTCGGATTGATTTTGAAGCGAAGGGATCAACTCAAAAAGAGACTTTGTTGATCAATAACTTCGAAGAGTTAGCGGAAGCCTGGTTTGTCAGTTTTGTAACTTGGGTGACTTCTCAGAATACGATTAACCGAGTTCGAAGCTATCTTGATACCTATATCATCCCTAAGTTTGGAGAATATAGACCTGAAGAGATAAAATCTGCAGATATTCAGATTTGGGTTAATAAATTAGCTCAGCAATCTAAAAAGTCTGTTGAATCAGGTGTTAAAAAATCCAAAAAGGGACACGCAAAAGATTTCGGTGCAGTTATCTATAAGCTTAGTGATATTTTTGATTATGGAATCACGAATTTCGAACTTTCTCATAATCCAGCTCGAACAGTAAAAATCCCTCCAAAACCGAAGGTGGTAAAGGAGAGAATCATGGTATTGCATGGAGATGACTTGGCTACTTGGTTGAACTATCTTGATACTCTTCCTGATACTCGAGCAAATCGACGATTCAAAGTTATCTGCGACACGCTGTTAGCTTCTGCGCTTCGAATCAATGAACTTCTTGCTTTATCAATCCATGATCTTGATTTTGATTCCAATGAAATTATCGTCAATAAGACGCTAATGTGGAAAGCTGGAAATAAGAAACTTGGGATTAAGGGCGAGATTGTTTGTAAGAACAGTGCCAAAACGGATGCTGGTAACAGAAGAGTTGCAATCCCGAGACAAGTCTTAGATGACTTGAAAGCTTTTCATGCTGAGATGAGTGATTATTTTGTGAGTCACGATTTACCAACTGTAGACTTAATTTTCCCTACAATTTACGGGAATTATATGTGTGACAGGAATGAACGTGCAACACTTAAAAAGCGTTTGACCGAGTTAGGACTACCAAACTATGGTTTTCACCTTTTCCGCCATACACATGCTTCTTTAATGCTGAATGCTGGTGCAAACTGGAAAGAGCTCCAGATAAGAATGGGCCATAAGTCGATTAAAACGACAATGGATACTTATGCTGAATTGGCACCGAAAAAGAAAGCAGAAGCAGTTGAAATCTACCTCAAAGAAATTGCAAAATTGACGGCTTAGCAAAATGACTACATTTATGACTACATTTTCTATAGAACAATCTAAAAACGTTGATATAACAGCGTTTAAAGGGTGCTAAAATAACATTCACAACCTTTACAGAGGTGAAGTAAGGGTTTCAGTACACGTCAATAGACGTCAAAATATTGATTTAAAGTGATTTTTGATTTTTTGAAACTCATTATATCGCACTACAAATCAATAAAAACTCTACCTTTTACTCTACCTTTTTTAGATAAATATATCATCTGGATATTGAAGTTAAGCCCTGCTATCATTTCGATGGCAGGGCTTTTTAATATTTGGTACACTAACGCCTTATCTATATTTTGGTGAATTTTAAGTTGACATCTACAAAGTTTAATGTTAAAATACATTCAAAAATATATTTGAATGAGGTGTTTTATGATTCAAAATGTTGTTACTTCAATAATACTGTATTCTGGGACAGCCGTAGACTTACTTATTATCCTAATGTTATTTTTTGCCAAAAGAAAAAGCAGAAAAGACATCATTAACATCTATTTAGGACAATTTCTAGGCTCTGTTAGTCTAATATTGCTAAGTTTGCTTTTTGCATTTGTCTTAAATTATATTCCTAGTAAAGAGATTTTAGGTTTACTCGGTTTGATTCCAATTTTCCTAGGTCTCAAAGTTTTGCTTTTAGGAGATTCTGATGGAGAAGCTATTGCCAAAGAAGGTTTGCGCAAAGATAATAAAAACCTGATATTTCTAGTCGCTATGATTACTTTTGCAAGTTGTGGTGCTGACAATATTGGTGTCTTTGTTCCATATTTTACTACCTTAAATTTAGCAAATTTGATAGTAGCTTTACTTACCTTTCTAGTCATGATTTATCTCTTGGTTTTTTCTGCCCAAAAATTGGCACAAGTCTCTTCTGTTGGAGAAATTTTGGAAAAATATAGCAGATGGTTTATTGCCGTTGTTTATTTAGGATTGGGGATATATATCCTGATTGAAAATAACAGTTTTGACATACTATGGACTATATTAGGCTAGGAGAAAATATTATGAAAAAAGATAGTATCTGTCAAGTGGATGTTATAAATCAACAAAATGTTACAACCGCAACGAACTACCTTGAAAAGGAAAAAGTCCAAAAATCACTTCGCATTTTATCAAAATTTACCGATAATAAACAGATAAATATCATCTTTTATCTCCTTGCCGTCGAAGAACTCTGTGTCTGCGATATAGCCTGTTTATTAAATCTCAGTATGGCATCTGCCTCCCACCATCTTCGTAAACTAGCCAATCAAAACATCTTGGACACTAGAAGAGAGGGGAAAATTATATATTATTTTATAAAAGATGAGGAAATCAGAGATTTTTTTAATCAACTAGGATAACAACTATTTTTACTACTTTCTACTTTTCCATGATTATAGGGGGATTATATATGAAATTTTTTGAAGAAAATTATTCACAAGAAATACCTACTCGTATCAAAAATTTAAGAAAAAAATACAATATTACACAAAGCGAACTAGGCAATGCAGGTCAAGTTAGTCAAGTTGAAAGTGGTAAGCGACCAATTACGAGTTCGATGTTAGTTTATTTAAATGCTCTAACCGCTTCGAGCTATACGTATATCGTTTTTGGAGAGTTAGATGAGTTTATTGAGAATCTGTTTCATTATTTTTTCAGTTCTATTTTATATAGAGATTTAGAGGCTGTAGATGAAAAACTATATTCTTTCATGAGTGATGATTTAATTTCAATCCAATCAAGTTGTCTAAGTATTGCCAAGACATTTGCAAATTTCAATATTCAAAGAAAAAGATTTATGATTTCTACTGAAACTGAAATGGATACTTTTCACAAGAAAGATGACATTGACGTATGGGTTGGTGGAAAAAGTTATAACCCCGCTAGAAGTTTTAGAACCCGTACCATCAATGAATTGACTGTCATTGATTTTGAAGAAATGTTTGATATTCTTTGGTTGATGTTAGGGGATAATTTAATTAAATCATTTGAAGTTAATGTCTGTGGTATCCTATTTGAATTAGGCGGAAATGACATACCCTCAACATTTAGGCAAGAAAACATTGATCCTCTCATCAATAAATGGTGGTATGATAATGTTTCGACAGAAATTATCCCTAATCTAATAAAAAAACTCAAAGAAAATCCCTTGTTTAATATCGGATTTATGGTAAATGATATATTAGAAAGAATGTATAAAGAGAATATTCCAAAATCTTACCTTACATCCGTCCCGTTAGTTATTTCTCAAAAAGGAAGAACAACCTCTTCGTTTAGTATGACTGGTGGTCAACAAATAGATGGAGTAAAATTCAAACAGATATCTGAGGACTGTATGAAATTACTCAGTCAAGGTAAGGATATCACAGAGTTATATCAAAAATATTCTAAAGAAGAGTTGGCAAATCTAGGCATTAATATTTATCAATCCAATGATATAGAAAGGACTGAGGAAAGAACTTTTGATGAAATTATCAGTTGGGTTTCCAACCCTTATGCAACAAGACCAATTCAAGAAAGGCACACTATTCAATTAGAGCCAACAAGATTTTCACTAGAGGATAAGAAACGTATTGAAAAAATTGCCTCTCAGGGAATAAACGACATCGACCTTGTTGATTTAGTTGAACTCTATGATATCAATTTAGATAATACAAATGTCACTCGCTATATTGAGGGATTATTGACGAATAATACACAAGTAACATACTATTTCCAAGAACAATTAAACGAGGAATTACTCGCAATGGCTTCGGCTTTAGATAGAGTTCAACAAGCATTTATTAAACTATTAAGCGAAGAAGAGATACGAAAATTTGCTCTTTAAAAACTAGGTGAATCGCCTAGTTTTTTTTGCACTTCGTTTTACAAATTAGTTTATTGAAGTAAAAAAAGAAGTAAAAAATAAAAGAACATTATGCCTTATACTGAATATATCAAGAAAAACTCTTGATAAAAATTTTAATAGTCCAAATTGATGGCCATCAAAGGACAGATTGAAACAAATATGATGATATGACGATAAAGGTCATGTCTTGCATAGAATTGTTTCGCTGTTTCTTTGTTGTGCCTTTTAGCATACTCAGCGTTCAATATTTGCTCATTTTGTTTCCTTCTGTCCAAGGACGGAAAGGAGCTCATCATTATGAGCAATAAAGTACAAGAACGCCGTGAGCGTAAAATCAAAGAAGCTATTAAAGCTAAAAATTGGAATGAAGTAACTCGTTTGCTTCAACAAGAACAAAGTAATGCAGAACGGCGTGACCGATACCACCATAAACGAAGTATGGAAGAAAGCATATCTCGTAATGACGGTAAACGACGTGAACGCTATGAAGTAGTTGCAAGTTCTGATTTGAATCCCGAAGAAGCTTTAATCCTAGCGGAGTTAAGACAAGCTATTCGTGAAGCTAAAGCATCCCTATCAGAAATTGACAGTAAGATTGTTGAAATGATAGCGGAACAAGGTTCAAGCTATAAAGAAACGGCTCGCTATATCACTGAACATTACAAGAAAATGAGTGATGTAACTGTCAAATCTCATTATTGTAAAGCACTAAAAAATTAGCTCCTTTATTAAAAAGTTATCGCTAATACCTCAAATCCAGTGTCTCTGTCACTGGATTTTTTATAAAAAAATTAAAAATTTAACAAATAACTTTGCGTTTGGTTGTCTCATTCTCCTTAGTAATAAGGAGGTGATACATAACTAGAGCAACTACGTCCAGCTCACGACCAAAACCGAGCAAGTCTCATTCGTATTATTTCTCAATAATAAAGGAGGAACAACCCTATGGCGTTTAAAATGAAAACAACAAAAGGTGGTTATACAACTACATTGGCTGATAAAATTATCAGTCAAAAACAACCGATTTACTCACTTAGTACCGAACTTGAACCACAACAACGGTTTGAAGAAGGAAAACCAACAGGAGAAATCGTAGCCTATAAAGCATGGTTTGTACAGGAAGGGCAAGACCCTTTCCAAGTAAAATTCGAAGATACGATTGAGCTTCCAGCGTTTCAATCCATGATTCAATTTGACACCCTACAAGCCTGCGAAGTAAAATATAACGTTTACTTCAAAGCAAATGGTATCAAGGAGGTTCGGTAATGACCTCACAATCTCGTGATGTGCTGAACCAATCTTTCCTGCAATCTTACCTGCTCCAGAGCCTAAACATGGCTCTAGGGGCTTTAATGCAGGGGGAAACCAGCTATACTAATTCTTTTAACGTCATTATTCAAGAAGACGGCTTTGTCTTTGTCCCTCGCCTACCGTGCGCTTATATCCTCGATGACGACTTATACAAGAAAATCTTTCTGATTGCCAATGCTTCACTTTACCCACAATATACGCTTCTAAAACAAAATGCTACCTATTTTGTCCCTCTAGACACAGATGACTTACACATTCAACGTGGTTTATTCTTCCCTTGGAAAAGAGGGATTTCAGAACGTTTAGCGATTCCTGATTTGGATAAGTTTTCAGCCAGATTGCCACATGGGAAAATCCCTATCATGAAGCACTTTGAACTCAATTTAGACAAGGTCAATCACTGGGCTATTGCTGGAAATTCAGGTTCTGGGAAATCGTATGCTCTCACTTACTTCTTGAGTGTACTGAAGCATATGTCTGACTTGATTATCATTGACCCGAAATTTGATACCCCAAGTCGTTGGGCAAGAGAAAATCATATTTCCGTTATCCACCCTGTCGAAAACCGTTCAAAATCTGATTTTGTATCACAGGTCAACGAACAATTAAGTCAATGTGCAAATCTCATTCAAAAACGACAAGCTATCTTGTATGATAATCCCAACCATCAATTTACCCATCTAACTATTGTTATTGATGAAGTCCTAGCTCTATCAGAGGGAGTCAATAAGAATATCAAAGAAGCATTTTTCTCCTTACTCTCACAGATTGCCTTGTTAGGACGTGCTACCAAAATCCATCTATTTTTAGTAAGTCAGCGTTTTGACCACAATACTATCCCAATTTCAGTAAGGGAACAGCTAAACGTATTGTTACAAATTGGAAATATCAATCAGAAAACTACTCAATTTTTATTTCCTGACCTCGATCCAGAGGGGATTGTCATTCCAACAGGACATGGTACAGGTATCATCCAAGTTATCGACAATGAACACCCCTACCAAGTTCTGCCCCTACTCTGTCCAACCTACTACACTAAGCGAGGTATCCTATGACCACAAAAAACTACTTTATAAGAAGTTTCAATCTTATACTATATTTGGTTCTCTCTACTCCTATCTGCTCTGTCTTCGGCTGGCTATTCAATTTTCTTTCCGTCCAATTAGCCAACATCTCATTTGTCAACCTAGATTCAGTTAAAAACATTACTGATACCATTAGTTCTGTAAGTCACAAATCCGCTCTTATTTCACTACTACTTGCCTTACTATTGACTGGATTAGAGATAATACAACGGTTGAAAACAGATAGTCTTCGGAACTATATCCAATCTGTCTATCACACTTTCCTGTTGCGACACTTCCTGTTTCAGCGTGAACGAGTACAGAAGATAAGCAACCTTGAACACCAGACCGTTACCACCATCAATCCAATCCATAAAGGATTTAACCGAGCTGTTCGCAAGTGTATTGTAGATATACGAAAAGATACCATCACTATTTTTCTAAAAGTCCCTAGAGACCAACAAGGGCAAAAAATCCTAAAAGAGATGGAAGCACAATTAAAAGAAGAAATCGTCAGCCAACACGCAGACTATTATTTCTCCTCTCCTATTCGAGTTCGTAACCAATTGTGGTTCACTGGACAAAAACGTTAATCCCTTGGGGCTGTGGCTTGCGTTAAGCAAAAGCCAGACAGTCCCTTTTTATATTCTTTTCTATCATGACCTATTGGGGTTACTACGACCCCGTTAGTCCAATAATCAATAATCACAAAAATATCAAATAAAGCGTGTCCCACCTTCCGAAGACACCCCTCTAAATCTCCTTATAGATAGAAATACAATTTGAAAGCGAGACATATTGAATATGGCAAAAGAACAACGTTCTAATAAATGGGCTTTTCTTTTCTACAGAGAGAGCGCCCCAGAAAACTATTTGGAAATCCTTGAAGGTTTTCATATCCCCTTTATCTTATCACCTTGGCATGATAGAGATATCAATCGAAAAACAGGGGAACTTAAGAAAGCTCATAAGCATGGAGCCTTTTTCTTTGATTCGCTTAAAAGCTATAATCAAGTATCTGAACTCATCAAGGATAAATTAAAGGGGCCTGCTCATGTAGAGCCCATTATGTCTCCCAAGGGGATGTATGACTACTTTGTTCATGCGGAGAATCCTGAAAAGACTCAATACAAAATTGATGATATAGAAATAGGATGCGGATTTGAATTAGACAAATTCCTCATAAACAATAACAACGATGATTTTCTATCAGCCATCATTGATGTGATAGACAAGAAGAATTTCACAGAGTTTAATCATCTGGTTAGATATGCGAGAGAAGAAAATCCGATCTTATTAAGGCTTATCGTAGATAAAACTTACTTTTTTGCTAAGTATTTAGATTCACGAAGGTATAGCACAGACAAAAGCAAAATAACTTCATCAGAAAATTCTTTGACGAATACCCCGAATGAAACTAGTGACGTCATATCAAGCACTACTTCAATAGAAGTATAATGGAGGAAAAGCTATGCAAGTAATCTTACCAGATGAGCAAATTCATCAAATTCAACTTTTACTCTCTAATCTTATAAATAAAGAAATCAGAGAGCAATTAGACAAGAGCGGTATCGATAGCCCCTATTTGAACAAGCAACAAGCTTGTAACTATTTAGGTATATCAAACAATACACTGGATTCTTGGATTGTAAAAGGCCTACCCAAAATCAAAATCGGTAAAACGATTCGATTCCATAAAGACGCTATCGACCAATGGCTAAACTCACATAACTAGAAATATCAAGATTTTTGTTTTATAATAGTCATGATATTTTCTGGTTCGATACACAAGGATAATATCATGACTATCACTAAAACAAAAAATGGTACTTATCGTTTAAAAATCTACATTCCAATAGAAGCTCGAATGCCACTTGGAATCGTCAGCAACAACTACTACGATAAACGATTCAAAACAAGAAAGGAGGCACGACAAGCAGAGATAGACTTACTCACGAAGTTAAACCAAATTGAAGACAATGCGTTTTCAGGACTAGGAAAAGAAGATATTCTTTTCTCAGACTTCTATAATAATATTTGGTGGGAATCCTATAAAGCAGGACAAACTACATCAACTTCTAAGCCACCAAGCAGGTCAACAATTGCTAATACCAAAACATGTTTTGAAAAGCATATACTACCACTTCTTGGCAACTATACGATTCAATTTTTAAACCAAAATAAACAGGTTATTCTAAATTTGATGACGGCAAAAGCCAACGAATATGCCAACTTCAAAACTTTACGAAGTTACGTTATTTCTATTTTTGATTGGGCAGAAGAACTTGAATATATTGAAGCAAATAGAGTTGCAAAAACTTTAAGACGAATTAAGGCTGTTAAAAAAATTCAACTTGCAGAATCAAAACGTGATGAAGATTTATATTTAACTCATGAGCAACTCCAAGAATGGTTCTCAGCCTTTAAAGAGGATTTAGAGAATGATAGAATATCACTCAAAGATTACGTCCTTTTCTATCTCACTTTTTTCCTTGGAGATAGAAAATCAGAAACATATGCTCTCCAGTGGAAACATATCGACTTTTCAAAATCTCAGATTCAGTTAATTCAGGCTTTAGATAGATACGGACAAGTAAAATCTACCAAAGGAAATAAAAAAACTATCTTTTCTATTTCTAGCGACTTGCTTCAACTCCTAACCTTATGGAAAAAACAACAAAAATATGAACTAGCAAAGTTTGGTATCATCAGTAATCCAGAACAATTCATCTTCACTTATATAGATACCAGAGGGAATATCAATAAACCCCTACATTCTGACTATCTTAATAATAAGATGCAAACTATCAGAAAGCGACACCCAGAGCTTACACACGCTACACCACATAAACTACGTCATACGGGAGCAACGCTCGCTAAACAGGCTGGAATGAGCTTAGAAGCCATTTCCGAAGCTCTAACACATAGCGACACAGGTACAACACAGATTTATGTCAATACTTCTAACGTAGTCCCTATGGCAGTCGGTGAATTTGCCTTAAAGTCTCTAAAACAATAAGGTTAAAATAAGGTAAACTTTGAGGTGAACTTTTTCAAAAAACACAAAAAAAGCACCCATGAGGTAAACTCTTGAGTGCTTTGAAACGTTGATATAATCGTATTGATTAACGTTTTGAGAATTGTGATGCTTTACGAGCTTTCTTAAGACCTGGTTTCTTACGTTCAACTTTACGTGAGTCACGTGTAAGAAGTCCTGCGCGTTTCAATGAATCGCGGAAGTCTGGGTCTACTTGAAGAAGGGCACGAGCGATACCATGACGGATAGCTCCTGATTGACCAGCGTATCCACCACCTACAACGTTAACGAAAACGTCGTATGAACCTACAGTTGAAGTAACTGCGAATGGTTGGTTGATAACGAGACGAAGGTCAGCGTGTGGGATGTACTCTTCAACATCTTTTTTGTTAACAGTGATTTTACCAGTTCCTGGAACAAGGCGAACGCGTGCAACAGCGTTTTTACGACGTCCAGTACCTGCATATTGTGCTTGTGACATACTTTATTGTTCCTTTCCTTAGATAAGTCCTGAAATATCAAGAACTTCTGGTTGTTGTGCAGCGTGAGTGTGCTCAGCTCCAACGAATACTTTCAATTTCATACCTTGAGCACGGCCAAGAGTATTGTGTGGAAGCATACCTTTAACTGATTTTTCGATCAAACGTACTGCATTTTTAGAACGAAGTTCACCAGCAGAGATTTGTTTCAATCCACCTGGGTGGTTTGAGTGAGTGTAGTAGATCTTATCAGTTGCTTTTTTACCAGTCAATTTAACTTTTTCAGCATTGATAACGATTACGAAGTCACCTGTATCAGTGTGTGGTGTGAATGTTGGTTTGTTTTTTCCGCGAAGTACGCTAGCAACAACTGCTGAAAGGCGTCCAAGAGGTACATCAGTTGCGTCAACAACGTACCATTTGCGTTCTACTTGGCCTGGTTTAGCCATGAATGTAGTTTTGTTCATGATTTCTCCTATATGAATATCGTTTTTGTTTACTGGGCGGATGTTCCGGTCCGCGGGGTATTTGAAAGGTTCCGGGGCCTTACAAATGGGGTAAACAATACCGTCTACTATCATACCAAATTTTACTACTAAAAGTCAATAGATATGAAAAATAATTTTCCCTATTTGACCTTTAAAATATCACAAAAACCTCGTGAAAACGAGGTTTCTACTACTATTTGTAAGCCAAGGCACGTTTAAAGCTTTTCCATAGACCTAAGTCATCTGTCTGAAGGACTAGGCTGGCATACATGCGTCCGATAAAGGCTGTTGCAGTGACTGCAAAAGCGACTGTAATCGCTAGTGAAATCCAAGCTTCTAAATCACTTGCATAACCATTGATGGCTCTAAATGGCATAAAGAAGGTCGAAATAAAAGGAATGTAAGACCCAATTTTCAAAACCAAATTGTCTCCTGCAGCGCCCAAGGCTGTTACCCCCATAAAGCCTGCTATAATCAAGATCATCAATGGCGACAAGGCCTTACCGGCATCTTCAGGACGAGAAACCATGGAACCAAGGAAGGCTGCCAAAACTACGTACATAAAGAGGCTCACTAAGATAAATAATAAGGTATTGACTGTGAAGGCTTCTCCCAGATGTTTTAGAATACCTGAATTTGCCAAGAATGGTAAGTCTTTGAAGAGAAGTAGCGCAGCAAGTCCACCCACTACGTAAATGCCAATATGAGTCAAAATCACAAGAAGCAAGGCAATCATGCGAGCGTAAAAATAATGACTAGCTCGGATACTAGAAAAGACCACTTCCATGATTTTGGTTCCTTTCTCGCTAGCCACTTCCTGAGCAGTGACACTAGCATAAGTAATCAAGATCATATAAAGGAAGAAACCAAGCCCCGCAGCCGCAATGGTTTGGACCATCTTTTTATTTTCCTTGGATTCATCAATCTTCTCGGTAAAGTCAACAGTTTGAGCCAGGCGTTTTTCCTGTTCTTGGGACAAATTAGCCGCCGAGCGATTGAGTTGGTATTGAAGCTCATTGAGCTTATTGCTTACTGCTAGCTTGATGCCTGTTTCAAGAGAAGTTTCACCATGGTAAACGGCTTTGATGACACTATCCTCTTGATCAATGGTTAGATAACCCTTGATTTTTTCATCCTTGATGGCAGCTTGGGCACTGGCTTCATCCTGATAGTCAAAGTTAATACCATTGGTATCCTTGAGCCCTTCTGCTACAGATGGTACAGTTGTTACCACAGCTACCTTGCTATTTTTAGCCATAGAAGATCCTTGAAGATAGCTAATTCCTCCAGTTAGAGCGATAAAAAAGAATGGTGAAATGACCATAAAGAAGAAACTCCAGGACTTGACATGTCGCAGATAAGTTTCTTTAATAACTACCCACATATTTCTCATACTTCCACCCCTGATTCTAGTTTAAAGATTTCATCGATTGTTGGAGCTTGCTGGTCAAAGGTCGCGATGTATTGACCTTGAGTGAGGATTGGGAAGAGTTCTCTTCCAGCGCTCTCATCATCTAGAATCAATTTCCAACTACCTTGCTTGGTTAAGCTCACCTGTTTGACATGAGGAAGTTTTTCCAGTTCTTCCTTGCTTCGTTCACTTGAAACAAAAAGACGTGTTTTCCCGTATTGATTGCGAACATCCTGAACTGGTCCATGCAAGACCACACGCCCATCACGAATCATCAGGATATCATCGCAAAGTTCCTCAACATTGGTCATGACATGGTCAGAAAAGATAATGATTGCACCGCGCTCTTTCTCTTTCAAGATGACCTGTTTGAGCAACTCGGTATTGACTGGATCCAAACCACTAAAAGGCTCATCCAGGATAATCAAGTCTGGCTCATGGATCAGGGTGATAATCAGCTGAATTTTCTGCTGATTCCCTTTGGAGAGGCTCTTGATTTTGTCGGTCAATTTGCCCTTCACTTCGAGTTTTTCCATCCATTGCGGGAGTTTCTCCTTGACCTCCTTGGCATCCATGCCTTTTAGAGTCGCCAAGTAGCGAACTTGTTCAAGGACTGTCAGCTTGAGCATAAGACTGCGTTCCTCAGGCAGATAGCCAATCCGAGCATAGGTTTCCTGACGAATTTCCTGCCCATCCAGACTGATCTCTCCTTGATACTCTAAAAATTTCAACATACTGTGGAAAATCGTTGTTTTCCCAGCACCATTTTTCCCGACCAAGCCCAGAATCCTTCCTGGACTTGCCTGAAAATCGACACCAAACAGGACTTGCTTGGAACCGAAACTTTTCTCTAGATTTCTTACTTCTAACATTTTCCACCTCCGAGATATGTTGCACTTATTATACTCCTTTTTGATAGCCTTTACAACGATTTATGTCCATTTTATCGGATTATGAGTTGCAAAAGTGTCCTATCTTTAATAAATTTTAAGTGCTTCAGTGATATCTTTAGTATAACTCATTAAAGACTTTCTGAGATGGCTTCCTCCTCAACTATCGCTTTTCTCTTCTGAACTGTCCTTTTGAAACTAAAAATCCACCCCGAAGGATGGATTGATGAGTTAACGTACTTCTGCATGGACTTTTTCTTCGAGTGATGCTTGGATTTTTTCCATGTAGCGTGCGACTTCTTCGTCTGTTAGGCTGTCTTCTGGATTTTGGAAGGTCAAGCTATAGGCCATTGACTTCATTCCAACTCCCAGTTTTTCGCCTGAGAAGACGTCAAAGAGTTTGATATCTGTCAAACGTTTCACACCTGCAGCTTGGATAGCGTCTACAACTTCTTGGTGAGTGACTTCTGCCTTGAGGAGTAGAGCCACATCACGGCTGACTGCTGGGAATTTGGTGATTTCCACAAATGGAGCAACTGGCTGAAGCGCTGCTTCGATGGCTGAAAGGTTGAGCTCTGCTACATAAGTTTCTGGGATATCGTAAGCCTTGGCAGTAACTGGATGCACTTGGCCAAGGAAACCAAGAACTTGGTCACCGAGTGAAATCGCGGCTGTACGTCCTGGGTGAAGGCTAGCAATCTCAGCTGTTGCTGTATAAGTCACTTCTAGTCCCAAGCGAGTAAAGAGCGCTTCAAGGATTCCCTTAGCATAGAAGAAATCAACTGGAACTGCTGCCGTTTGGAAATCTTTTTCTGCAACCAAACCGGTTAAGGCAAAGGCAAAGCTATTGATCTCATTTGGTAGATCTTCTTTTGGATTGCCTGTTTGTTCAAAGACTTTTCCAATCTCGTAAAGAGCCAAATTTTTGTTCTTACGAGCCACGTTATAGGCTACCGTATCAAGGATACCAGAAATCATATTTTGACGAAGGACAGAACGGTCCACAGTCATTGGCCACATGAGTTCAGTAAGATTACTTAGTTGAGCTATAAACTCAACTGCTTTTTCAGGAGTTGTCAGAGCGTAGGTAATAATCTCTGTCAAACCTGCTCCTTCAGCGATGGTACGGACTTGACGGCGAAGTTTTTGTGTCGCAGTCAATTCACCAGCTGTACCATCATCTTTTGGAAGACTAGTTGGCAAGCGGTCATAACCATAGATACGAGCGATTTCTTCAAAGAGGTCCGCTTCGATGGTAATATCCCAACGACGACGGGGTACGCTGACTGTAAATGATTCTTCATTGCCAGAAAGACCAAAACCAAGACGACGGAAGACATCTTCTACATCAGCGTATGAAAGTTCCGTACCAAGGACACGATTAACGTCTGCAAGAGTCGAAGAAACTTCCACATCTGAAGTATCAAGCTCACCTGCTGAAACGATGCCCTTACGCACCGTCGCACCTGCAAGTTCTGCAATCATACTAGCTGCAGCATCAAGGGCTTCATTAACAGTTGCCACATTGATCCCTTTTTCAAAGCGAGAAGATGATTCAGAGCGTAGGTTAAGGCGTCCACTGGTCTTACGGATGGATTTTCCATTGAAAACAGCAGCTTCAAGGACAACGCGACTAGAATTTTCAGAGATTTCTGTAGCTTGTCCGCCCATGACACCTGCAAGGGCTACTGGCTTGTCAGCCACAGTAATGACTAGGTCATTTGTTTCCAAGTCACGTTCTTCACCGTCCAAGGTCACCAACTCTTCACCAGCACGCGCTTCACGTACACGGATGTCAGTCCCTTCAAAGGTATCCAAGTCAAAGGCGTGCATAGGTTGACCAAAGTAGAGTAGGATATAGTTGGTCACGTCCACTACGTTGTTGATAGGACGGATACCTTCATTCATAAGAAGGTTTTGCAACCATTGTGGACTTGGTGCGATGGTCACATTGTCCAAGATACGGGCCGCATAGTATGGCGCCTTGTCTGTGTCAATATTGACAGAAAGAGCATCTGCTGCGGCTTGGTCCGTTTCTACAAGAGAAAACTCTTTAAAGCTAACTGCCTTGTCATAGATAGCTGCCACTTCGTGCGCTACTCCACGCATAGATAGAGCATCTGCACGGTTTGGTGTGATAGAAAGTTCGATAATCTCATCATCCAAGTCTAGGTATGAGAAGACTTCCTCACCTGGTACTGCATCTTGAGGCAAGATTTGAATACCATCTGCGAATTCCTTCGGTACGACCGAGTCAGAAATACCTAATTCACCAAGCGAACAGATCATTCCAAGTGACTCTAAACCACGGATTTTCCCTTTTTTAATCTTGTAATTGTCAGCAATACGAGCTCCTGGAAGAGCCACCATGACCTTAATCCCAGCACGTACATTTGGGGCACCACAAACAATCTGACGGGCTTCTTCCTCGCCAACGTTAACCTGACAGACATGCAAGTGTGTTTCTGGCACATCTTCGCAAGACAAAACCTCACCGACGACAATTTTTGAGAGACCAGCAGCCGGTGATTCGACACCTTCGACCTCGATCCCTGTAGTTGACATTTTCTCAGCCAACTCTTGTGATGGCACATCAATGTCCACCAATTCTTTTAACCATTTATAAGATACAAGCATAATTTAGTTCTCCAGAATGACAGTTGCCACTCTAGCTCTTTTCCTTTCCTATCATTTCAATAGAAGAATCCTCTTCTTACCTTAATTTCTTTTTCAGTAACCAATCTGTATCTACTTTTTGACCAACCATAAAACTATGTTGGCTAAATTTCTCAAAACCATATCGGTTATAAAACGCTTGAGCTTTTGTATTATGCTCCCAAACACCCAACCAAGCCCAGGAAAAACTATTTTTGGTAGCAAGTTCAAGAGCGAATTCAAACAGTTGCTTACCTAGTCCAAATCCTTGGAATTTTTGTAGCACATAGAGGCGTTGAATTTCAAAAGCATCCTCTAATTCTCTCTCAGTCTGAGCACTTCCCCAGTTGACTTTGAGAAAACCAGCTATCTCCTCTTCATGCATAATGAAATAGGTTTCGGAATCTGGATTTTCCAACTCAGTTGACAAAACTCTCGGACTATAAGTCTCTTCAAAGTATTCCTGTAACTGCTCTTCCGTATTATCATGAGCAAATGTTTCACGAAAGGTTTGTTTGGCAATTTTGGACAACGCCCCAATATCTGCCTTTTCTACTTTTCTAATCATTATTTAAACTGTTCTGAGAAGCGGACATCTCCTTGATAGAAACCACGAATATCGTTGATTCCGTAACGGAGCATAGCGACACGCTCTTGTCCAAGACCAAAGGCAAAGCCAGAGTAAACAGTCGCATCAATTCCACTCATTTCAAGGACACGTGGGTGA
Organism: Streptococcus sp. 1643; assembly: GCF_006228325.1. NCBI lineage: Bacteria > Bacillati > Bacillota > Bacilli > Lactobacillales > Streptococcaceae > Streptococcus > Streptococcus sp. 1643. Next base: position 249,400 of record NZ_CP040231.1, on the reverse strand, counting down.
ACCATACCGGCACCCATAATCTCGATCCAACCTGTTTTCTTACATACGTTACAGCCTTCTCCACCACACTTGAAGCAAGAAACATCCACTTCAACAGATGGTTCTGTGAATGGGAAATAAGATGGACGCAGACGGATCTGACGCTCTTCACCAAACATTTTTTGGACAATCAACTGAAGCGTTCCTTGAAGGTCTGCCATAGAGATGTTTTTCCCAACAACTAAGCCTTCGATTTGATGGAACTGGTGACTGTGGGTCGCATCGTCCGTATCACGACGGAACACACGCCCTGGTGAGATCATTTTCAAAGGACCTTTTGAAAAATCATGGGCATCCATGGCACGCGCCTGAACTGGAGACGTGTGAGTACGAAGCAAGATTTCTTCTGTGATGTAGAAAGTATCCTGCATATCGCGAGCTGGATGGTCTTTTGGAAGATTCATACGCTCGAAGTTATAGTAGTCTTGCTCCACTTCAAAACCATCCACGACTTGGTAACCCATCCCAATGAAAATATCTTCGATTTCTTCACTGGTTTGTGTCAAAACGTGACGGTGACCAGTCGCAACTGGGCGACCTGGAAGTGTCACATCGATGCTCTCACTTGCTAGTTGAGCTGCAACTTTCTTTTCTTCCAAGAGCTTAGCTGTTTCTTCAAAGGCTGCGGTCAATACATCACGAGCTTCATTGACGTGTTTCCCGATAATTGGACGCATTTCAGCAGAAACATCTTTCATTCCTTTGAGGATTTCAGTAAGGGAACCCTTTTTACCAAGGACAGAGACACGCAAATCTTGCATCTCTTTTTCATTTTCAGCAGTAATCTGCTTCAAGCTAGCCAGCGTTTCTTCACGAAGCGCTTTTAATTGTTCTTCAATAGTTGACATAATTCCTCCATCAGTCTCTCGTAGATAAAAAGAAAACCACATGCCAAAAACTCCACTCGGAGCGTTGACACGCGGTACCATCCGTTTTCATCTGACAAGTCAGACCTTCATTTCTAAATCCATGCGCAAGTGAATTCACCCAGCTTTCATATAGAGAGCTTGCAGTCACGGCTCTCCTCCCTGATATACTTCCCTTGAGTTACTAGTCTTGCGGATTTCTATTCAATTACTACTTAGTTTATCAGATTTTTACCATTCTTGCAAGACCTATCTCACTTCTGCTTGCCTTTAAATCGCCATTGGAAGCGAAGCTTGTCATAGAAAGGAAATTCGATAAACAAGACTCCCAAGCCCACACAGAAACTGGCAAGAACATCTGATGGGTAGTGAACTCCCAGATAGACCCGAGATAGAAGCACACTGACTAGGTAGACCCCAAGGACGATTTGCACAATTTTTCTCCAAACCAGATCTTTAATCCGTTGACTGAGAATGACAATCAAAGTCCCTACCATCAGAGTCACTGCCAGAGAATGGCCACTTGGAAAAGAAAATCCCTTCTCCTCTACCAAGTGTAAAATAGCTGGCCGTGGGCGCTGGTAGATATTTTTAAAGGTCACGATTAAAAGACCGGCTAAGGCTAGATTGCCCGCCATGAAGTAGCTTTCTATCTTCCACTGCTTACGATAAAAGATAAAGGCTGCGATGGCAACCCAGGTGATGATTACTGGAATATCAATCAAATGCGTAAGCGCACGGAACAGAACTGTCAAATAATCTGGCAAGTCTCCACGAAGAGCAGTCTGAAGAGGTTGATCAAAACCGACCAGCGTTTCAGGATAGAACTTAACCATATAGCCAAGAAGGACGAAAAGTAAAAGGGCAAAACTGCCCTTCATTAAAAATGTTTGTTTATCTCTCATAATGTTTTAAGGTTGGTTTCAAGAGGACATATAACAACCAGAATGAAACGGCAAAGATTAAACCTTCAATCAGGTTAAAAGGTAAAACCATGGTCATCAAGTAGTTAGAAAGTCCTATAATTTCTCTAATATCAAAGTTGGCAAACTGCGCGTATAAAGGAACCGCATAGACATAGTTGAGAACCAACATGGCAGAAGTCAACCCAATAGTTCCCGCTAGAGATGCTAGTAGGAAACGAAGGGTGTTGCGTTCCTTTTTCCAAATCAAACCAAAGACGATAACAAAAACTCCCAGAGCTACGATATTCATTGGCAAGCCAATGTAAGTGTTCACTCCTTGGCTATTCAGAAGCAACTTCAAGAGTGAGCGCATCAAGAGAATTCCTAGAGCAGCTGGCAAATCCATCACCACCAAGCCTACAAGGACTGGCAAGATACTAAACTCGATCTTGAGGAAGGTTGCCGCTGGCAAGAGCGGAAAGTCAAAGTACATCAGCACAAATGAAATGGCTGATAAAATCGCAATGGTCGAAATTCGACGTGTGTTTGTCATAACAGGTTCCTCCAATTTTCTATAAAATCAGAAGAAGTTGGAAAGGGTCCCTCTATCTATTCTCACTTTTTATATCCCAAAAGTTCCCCCTCACTCTTTTGAGCAAGCGGTTGCAATTTATCTATAAACTCATCCGAACAGACAAAGCTATTCTTTCGTCTTCTCCCATCCAGACTATACTGTCGGTTGTGGAATCGCACCACATCAGCTTGCGCTCGCGGACTTCTTTAAGAGAATGGAAATTGAGATTTTTCTTTTAGACTAGGCGACAAGCTGTAGGCATAACTTCTGGTTAGGCAAAGCTTGTCAACAAAGTTTTAAAGGAAAAATTTTTCCTAATGATACTCAATGAAAATCAAAGAACAAACTAGGAAGCTAGCCGCAGGCTGTACTTGAGTACGGCAAGGCGAAGCTGACGTGGTTTGAATTGGATTTTCGAAGAGTATTAAAGTCACCGCCGGTCGGGAATCTCACCCAGCCCTGAAGACCTTTTAATCATAACAAAAAACGCTTGCAAGTGCAAGCATTTTGATTATTTCAATTTATCTGCTTCATAGGTGTGAACAAGCTCAAGACCTGCAAAATTCTGCTGACGGAGCGCTTCATAGACAATCATGCATACGGTATTGGAAACATTGAGGCTGCGAACATGCTCATCGTTCATAGGAATACGGAGAGCTTTCTCAGGATGTTCTCGCATAAAGTCCTCAGGCAAGCCCTTGTCTTCACGTCCAAAGAGAAAATAATGATCCCAACCACTTGCCAAATCTGCTTCAGAATAGACCTTTTCCGCAAATTTTGAAATCAGATAGAGTTTACCCTTCATCTGAGACATGAAATCTTCCAAACTGTCATAAAAATAAATCTCAAGCTTATCCCAGTAGTCCAAACCAGCCCGCTTCATCTTCCGATCATCAATCGGAAATCCCATCGGTTTGATGATGTGGAGGGGAGAATTGGTCGCAGCGCAAGTACGCGCAATGTTACCTGTATTTTGTGGAATCTGAGGTTCAAATAATACAATGTGATTTGTCATGACTGGCTTCCTTTTATCATTGCAAAAAAATAGCCACACTGCCCGGAGTCAAGCTCAGCAAACAGCGTGGTTAAGGCATCGTTAACTTACCTCACAACAGGTTTGAAGTAAATCAGCGAAACTACTTCCTTAGTATAACACTTTCAGAATCATTGTCAATAGAAACGACTTGATTTTTTTACTTTTTTTAATGATATTTTCATGTTTGGTCATCCCCTTTCTGAAAAGGTATAGTAAAAGAGCCAAATCACTTCAAATCGGAAACATCGTCATAGAAGTTAAACAAATGTATCTTCAAAACGTGAAAAGGTCTTTCTTCCCTTAAAAATCGCCTTAGTAAGTGCATTTTTTGCTAAAAAAGGGTATGATAGTTACATCATGAAAAAGTAGGTTTTTTATATGAAAATTGTCCTTGTTGGTGGAGGGAAAGTTGGTTTCGCCCTCTGTCGTTCACTGGTTGCAGAAAACCATGACGTTGTCCTCATCGAACAAGATGAGGCTGTCCTCAATCACATTGTCAGTCGCTATGATATCATAGGTCTCCTTGGAAATGGTGCTGACTTTGCCATCTTGGAGCAAGCCAGTGTTCAAGAGTGCGATATCTTTATTGCTCTAACCGAACACGATGAAGTGAATATGATTTCAGCGGTACTTGCTAAAAAAATGGGGGCTAAAGAAACCATCGTTCGGGTACGAAATCCTGAATACTCTAATGCCTATTTTAAAGAGAAAAATATTCTTGGATTTTCACTTATTGTTAATCCAGAGCTCCTGGCAGCGCGTGCGATCTCAAATATCATTGATTTCCCTAACGCCCTCTCTGTCGAACGATTTGCTGGAGGTCGGGTCAGTCTCATGGAATTTGTTGTCAAGGATTCTAGCGGTCTTTGTCAAATGCCAATCTCAGACTTCCGTAAAAAGTTTGGGAATGTCATTGTCTGTGCCATGGAGAGAGATCATCAACTGATGATTCCAAGCGGTGATGTTATTATTCAAGACAAGGATAGGATTTTTGTTACGGGAAATCGTGTAGATATGATGCTTTTCCATAACTATTTTAAATCTCGTGCAGTGAAAAGCTTGCTTATCGTCGGAGCTGGAAAGATTGCTTATTATCTACTCGGCATTTTAAAAGACAGTCGCATTGATACCAAGGTCATCGAGATCAATCCTGAAAGAGCTCGTTTCTTCAGCGAAAAGTTCCCCAATCTCTATATTGTCCAAGGAGATGGAACTGCAAAAGACATTTTACTGGAAGAAAGTGCTCCCCACTATGATGCAGTCGCAACCTTGACTGGGGTTGATGAGGAAAATATCATCACCTCTATGTTTCTTGACCGAGTTGGTGTCCATAAGAATATCACCAAGGTCAACCGAACAAGCCTTTTAGAGATTATCCACGCGCCTGATTTTTCAAGTATTATCACACCAAAAAGCATCGCAGTGGATACCATTATGCACTTTATCCGTGGTCGAGTAAACGCTCAGTATTCAGATCTTCAAGCCATGCACCATCTCGCAAATGGTCAAATTGAAACTCTCCAATTCCAAATCAAGGAAGCTAATAAAATGACTGCCAAACCTCTATCACAGTTGAAATTAAAAAAAGGGGTTCTCATCGCAGCCATTATCCGAAAAGGAAAAACAATTTTCCCTACTGGAGAGGATATGCTTGAGGTGGGAGACAAGTTACTCGTGACGACCTTATTGCCAAATATCACCAAAATTTATGATTTGATTGAGAGGTAAAAAATGAATAAAAGTATGATTCGTTACCTCCTCTCAAAACTTCTCTTGATTGAGGCTGTTCTTCTCCTAGTCCCTGTTAGTGTAGCGATCTATTACCAAGAATCCAGTCAAGTATTTATCGCTCTCTTTTCTACGATTGGAATTTTAGTCCTTCTTGGTGGTCTAGGTGTTTTACGGAAACCGAAAAATCAACGGATTTATGCCAAGGAAGGAGTCTTAATTGTTGCCCTCTGTTGGATTCTATGGTCTTTCTTTGGTGGCCTCCCCTTTGTCTTTTCAGGACAAATCCCCAGCATCATCGATGCCTTCTTTGAAATCAGTTCTGGATTTACAACGACTGGTGCTACTATCCTAACAGATGTTTCCGTTCTCACTCGTTCCCTCCTCTTCTGGAGAAGTTTCACCCACTTAATCGGAGGGATGGGGGTACTCGTCTTTGCACTTGCCATTATGGACAATGCCAAGAATAGTCACTTGGAGGTGATGAAGGCTGAGGTTCCTGGACCTGTCTTTGGTAAGGTCGTATCCAAACTAAAAAACACTGCCCAGATCCTCTATCTGCTTTATCTGGCTCTCTTCTCCCTTTTTGTGCTTATCTACTATCTAGCAGGCATGCCTCTCTATGATAGTTTTGTCATCGCTATGGGAACGGCAGGAACTGGGGGCTTTACCGTCTATAACGACGGAATTGCCCACTATGGTAGCTCACTCATCACCTATCTAGTTAGTATCGGAGTTCTGGTTTTTGGAGTTAACTTCAATCTCTACTACTACCTCATGCTCCGTCGGGTTAAGGCTTTCTTTGGAGATGAAGAACTACGAGCATATATCATCATTGTCCTAGTTTCTACCGGCTTGATTACGCTTAATACGCTCCACCTCTACCAAGGTGTCTCTAAAAGTGTTGAAATGGCCTTCTTCCAAGTTTCCAACATCATCACAACAACAGGTTTTGGTTACGGAGATATTACCAACTGGCCCCTCTTCTCCCAATTTATCCTCCTCTTCCTCATGGGAATCGGTGGATCAGCAGGCTCAACTGCAGGTGGTCTTAAGGTGATCAGAGGACTTATCCTCTCTAAAATCGCAAAAAATCAGATTTTGTCCACTTTATCCCCTCACCGTGTTTTGACTCTACACGTCAATAAAACTGTGATTGATAAGGATACCCAGCACAAAATTCTTAAATATTTTGCTATCTATATGATGATTATTCTCTCTCTCATCTTTATCGTCAGTCTTGATAGCAATGATTTTCTAGTCGTGACCAGTGCGGTCTTCAGCTGTTTTAACAATATCGGACCTATTCTAGGTACAACCTCGAGTTTTGCCATCTTTAGTCCCATCTCTAAAATCCTCCTCTCCTTTGCAATGATTGCAGGTCGCTTAGAGATATACCCTATTTTGCTACTCTTTATGAAACGTACCTGGTCTAAACGTTAATTACAATACAATTCCCCTTTTACAAGCAAGTAAAAGGGGAATTTTTCTATTAAAAATGAGAAGACCTTTCGGTCCTCTCTTAGTCTGTTTATTTTTTAAGAGCTTCTTTGTATCGAGCAACTTCTGCTTGGTTAGCCCAAACATAGTGACCTGGACGAATTTCTACCATAGATGGCTTGTCTGTCTCATAGTCATGTTGGTCAGGATCGTAAACTTTCAAGACCTTCTTGCGTTCCAAGATTGGATCTGGAATTGGTACAGCAGATAGAAGCGCTTGAGTGTATGGGTGGACAGGATTGTTAAACAACTCCTCTGTCTCCGCCACCTCGACGATAACTCCCTTATAGATAACCGCGATACGATCTGAGATAAAGCGAACAACTGACAAGTCATGCGCGATAAAGAGATAGGTCAATCCCAACTCTTTTTGGAACTTCTTGAGTAAGTTCAAGACTTGCGCACGTACTGATACGTCCAAGGCTGAAATTGGCTCATCCGCAATAACGAAATCAGGTTCCATCACAAGGGCACGGGCAATCCCGATACGCTGGCGTTGACCACCAGAAAACTCGTGTGGATAACGGGTTAAGTGTTCTTTCAAAAGTCCAACTTCATGAATCATCTTTTGAACTTTTTCTTTTCGATCTTCTTCGTCTTTGAACAAATGGTAGTTGTAAAGACCTTCAGAGATAATATAGTCAACTGTTGCACGCTCATTCAAGCTAGCTGCAGGGTCCTGGAAAATCATCTGGATACGACGGATCAAGTCTGATGATTCCTTATGAGATTTTTTCCCATTAATTTTATGACCATCAAAGATGATCTCACCTTTACTAGTATTATTTAGACCAATAATGGCACGACCAATCGTTGTTTTCCCACTACCAGACTCACCAACAAGAGAGAAGGTTTCTCCCTTGTTGATAAAGAAGTTGGCGTTTTTAACCGCGACAAACTTCTTACTTCCTTCACCGAAGGAAATTTCTAAATCTTTAATTTCTACTAATTTTTCAGACATTTCCTTCCTCCTAGTCTTCTAGATGAGCAAAGCCCATTTTATCACGAATCTTGTCATGCAAATCTGCAATGACTCCAGGTTTTTCAACTTTAGGAGCATTCTCATGAAGCAACCAAGTCTTAGCCCAGTGGGTATCAGTGACTGAAAACTTAGGTGCTTTCTGTTCAAAGTCAATTTGCATCGCATAATCTGAACGAAGGGCAAAGGCATCACCTTTCAACTCAGTATAAAGAGACGGTGGTGTTCCTGGGATAGAGTACAATTCCCCTTTATCATCAGCAAGCTGTGGCAAGCTAGACAAGAGACTCCAAGTATATGGATGACGTGGATCGTAGAAGACTTCCTCAACAGTACCGTATTCTACAATTTCACCAGCATACATAACCGCTACCTTATCGGCAATACTTGCTACCACACCAAGGTCATGGGTGATGAAGATAATGGTAAAGTGGTACTCATTTTGCAAGGTTTTAAGCAAATCAATGATTTGCGCTTGAATTGTTACATCAAGGGCCGTTGTTGGCTCGTCACAGATCAAGATATCTGGACGACAGGCAAGGGCAATCGCAATAACGATACGTTGGCGCATCCCTCCAGAATATTGGAAAGGATACTCTTCAAAACGTTTTTCAGCATCTGGGATTCCGACCTTGTTCATATAGTCGATTGCCATCTCTTTGGCTTCCTTAGCTGTTTTCCCTTGGTGTTTAACGATCACTTCAGTGATTTGGCTACCGATTGTATTGATTGGGTCCAAACTTGTCATAGGATCTTGGAAGATGGTCGCAATTTTAGCTCCACGAATCTTCTCCCATTCCTTGTTAGAAGTAAGAGCGGTCAAGTCTTGTCCACGATAGTCGATGCTTCCTTGGGCAATACGTCCATTGTCTTCTAACATCCCTGTAAAGGTTTTTGTTAAAACAGATTTACCAGAACCGGACTCACCTACCAAGGCAAGAACTTCTCCTTCAATCAGGTCCAGAGAAACTCCTCGGATAGCCGTCAGAACTTTGTCACGAACGTCAAATTCCACGACAATATCGCGAGCAGTCAAAATTACATTACTTTCTTTTGTCATGTCTACTCCTATCTATGTGTACGTGGATCACTAGCATCCGCTAGGTTTTGACCAACAACAAAAAGAGATAGAGATACCAAAATCAAGGTAGTCAATGGAATCCAGAACAAGTAAGCGTTGGTCGTAACGTTTTGTGAGTAATCTGAGATCAAACGTCCCAAACTTGGCACTGTTACAGGCAGTCCCAATCCAAAGAAGGAAAGGAAGGCTTCATAAGAGATAAAGCTTGGCAACATCAAGGTCATTGTAGAAACAATAACAGATACCAATTGCGGCATGATGTTTTTAACAATGATTTTAAAGGTTGGTGTTCCAAGTGTTTGAGAAGCAAGGTTGTATTCCAAGTCACGGTAACGCATGATTTGGATACGAATCATATAAGCAATCCCAATCCAAGTTGTCACACTCATGGCAAAAATCAAATTCCAGAAACCAGCACCAATTGAGTAAGTCAAGACAATGACAATCAAGAGAGATGGAATGTTTGAAATAATGTTATAAACTTCCATCATGACGCGGTCAACGGATTTTGAAATCCCCCAAATTCCACCAACAATAACCCCGATCACAAGGTTGATAAAAGTGGCAATTACAGAGATAAGAATTGAATTACGCGCACCAAACCAAACCCCATCAAACAAGGATTTACCATTGCTATCTGTACCAAACCAATGTTCAGCATTGGGCTTGATAAAACGAGCAGAGAAGTCATTGACCTTACTTACATCGTTGAAGTCAAAATCTGAGAACATTGGGTAAATAAAGCTCATCAAAATAATGGCAACCAAAATTCCTAGCATAAAGACGGTTGATTTTTTCTTTAGAAATTGTCTAAATACAGAACCCCAGTATGAATAGGCAGGAGCATCAATTGTTTCAGAGGCAAAATCGTCACGTTTTACGAACTGAAATTTTTCTTTATCGATTGTTGACATTATTTGCCTCCTTTCTCTGTCAATTTAATACGTGGGTCAAGCATGGTCATCCAGATGTCTCCTACAAAGAGTGAGAAGATAGAAATACATGTGAAGATGAAGACAAGACCAACTACCATTGAGTTATTTGATGCCTTAACAGAGTCAATCAACATTTTACCCATACCTGGGAAAGCGAAGACTGTTTCTGTCAATGTTGCACCACCGATAACCCCGATTACGGCACCAGGAATACCTGAAACCAAAGGAACCATGGCATTTTTAAAGATGTGTTTATTTGAAATTTCTTTTTCAGACAAACCTTTTGCACGAGCAAAACGAACGAAGTCCTGAGATTGCAAGTCGATCATGTAACGACGAATCCAGATAGCTGTACTTGGCGCACCCAACAAACCTAGAATGACTGCTGGCAAGACATATGAACGCCAATCTCCAGCCCCCAAGATAGGGAATGAATCAGGCAGACCAATAGATGAGCCAATCAAACGCACGATATAAACCAAGGCAATCGTTGGAAGGGCAAGCAAGAAGGTAAGAGCACCTGTCGAGAAGCTATCAATCCAAGTATTCTTGTGGCGAGCCATGGCAGATCCAAGTGGAATCGCAATCGCATACGAAATAATCAAACCGATCAAACCAGCAACCGCTGAGCTTGCAATCATTGATGGATATTGATAATTGCTTTCTGTAGCTGTATATGGATCATCTTTACCATAGTTGGCTACCTCACGCGCATCTGCTTGACTTGGAGATTTGTAGGTACGAGAGTAAATATCTACAGATGAAGTCTTTTTACCTGTAGGGAATTGAACTTCTGATGTCTTAGTTTGTCCCTGACCTTGTGTGATAACTTGAAGCACTGGTGTGTTTGCATAAGTTGGGTAAGAATCTCCCAAGTTAATGTTCACAAAGTTTTGGTGTACAAATGGGAATTGATTGTTGAAATACAAAAGGTATTTATGTTTTGTACCTGAACCAACCAATGACCAACCGATAGCAGGGTCATTTTCAAAACGAAGATAACGTTGCAAGTTTGGATTTTCAGGGTCTTGAATCTTATTTGGATGATCAATATCAATCAAGTTCGCATAGAATTTGAAAACACGTTCAAAAATCGGAATTTCACGCGTAGCATAGAATTGACCACTTTCTGAGAACACACCAAGTGTCCAACCATTTCCTAGTTGGTTGATGTATTTTTCGTAGATTGCCTTATTAGTATCATTGGCATCCACTGTTACGGATGAGTCCATTGTGCTCGCTCTTTCTTGCAACTCTTTGGTATCGTAGTACTCGATATAGCCCATCCGTTCATAAACGGTATTTTCATAATTATCCCGCTTGTCCGGCGTCGTTGCAATCTTGTTATAGTTGGTATCCTGCTTGAAAATCAATTTTCGAGGAACCATCGTATAAATTATTGTGTAGGTCAAGGTTGTCACCAAGAAAATAGACAACAATGAACGCAATACACGCATAAAAATATATTTCTTCATATCGTTTCCTTTTAAAATCCCAAAAGAACCTTCTCCTCATGGAGAGAAAGTTCTCTTGAGAGTTATTTATTTAACGTGATTAGCCAATTCTTTTTGAACTTTTTCGTTTGATTCTTTTTTCTCTTTGAGCCATTTTTCACGAGCTTGTTCATAGTCAGCTTTTGTTACAACCTTATCTTGTAACTGAATATACTTGAAGTATACGTCTGAGCCCTTATCTCCAGATTGGCTGTATGATGCTGTGAATGGTACAACACGAGAAATGAATGGTGCAGCACCACTTGATGACATAGCTGGCAAGAAGAGGGAGCTGTCTGTCAACCAAGCTTGAGCAGCCGCATATTTTTCATAACGCACATTCAAGTCATTGGTTTCTTTTGCAGCTTCATCAACTAACTTATCGTATTCCTTCAAACCAACTTGGGCAGCTGCTGCATTTGCTGGATCATCATAACCCATGTAAGTTTTTGTTTGTTCGCTGTTAGTTGTTTTCAAGATATCAAGGTAAGTTGATGGATCTTCATAGTCTGGGCTCCATCCAACTGCTCCTGAGAGATCCCAATCTTCTGCTGCAGCGTTTGCGGCATAGTATGTGATATTGTGCAACTCATCTTTAGAAATTTGTTGAATATCAATGACTACGTTTCCTTCACCAAGTACTGTTTCAACGGATTGTTTGAAGGATTGAATACGAGCAATAAGACCCTTATTTGTTTGGTCAACTGGAATATCCAAGTGGATAGGGAATTTCACACCTTCTGCTTCCAAAGCAGTCTTAGCTTTGGCAAATTCAGCTTTGGCTTTATCGGCGTTGAAGAGTCCATCTTGACCATCCGCAAAGTTAACATTCTTCCACTCATCACCGTAAGCAGCCATCTTTTCAGTTACCAAGTCACCGAAAGTTTTTTCACCTGCAGAGACAAAACCTGGTTTCACAAAGAGGTTACGAACTGCAAGAGGAGCACCTTCTTTACCATTAATTTGTGCTGAGTAAGAAGTACGCTCAAAGGCGAAGTTCAAAGCCTGACGGAAGTCCTTGTTAAGAAGGGCTTTCTTGGTAGAAGTCTTCTCTTCATCAGTTGTTTTAGAAGTGTATTTGTAACCTTGACGGTCAATATTCACACCCAAACCAGCAATACCAGGTCCTGATGGAGTGTAGTAGATATTGTCTTTGTATGTTTCTTCTACCTTAGAGTAGTTTGAACTTGTTGGGAAGAGACGAGCATAGCTATAAGCTCCACTTGTAAAGTTACGTTCAAGAGACTCTTGGTCTGATCCATCATAGAAAGCAAGGGTTACTTTATCAATGTGAACATTATCTTTGTCCCAGTAGTTTTCATTCTTAGCGAACTCAATAGAAGATTTAGCAGTCAAACCTTTCAGTAAGAACGGACCATTGTAAAGCAATGATGTAGGGTCAGTTGCTTTGGCAAAGTCAGCCCCTTTTGATTTTTCAAAATCTTCGTTCAATGGCCAGAAGATTGAGTAGGCTAGCTTAGAGTTCCAGTATGGTTCTGGTTTGTTCAAAGTGTATTCAAGGGTATAATCATCAACTGCTTTTACACCGACTGAAGCAAAATCTTTATTGTTTCCAGCTTTATAGTCAGCTAGACCTTTAACTGAATCTTCTGCTAGATAAAGTGCTTCAGACTTGTTATCAGTTGCGTGTTTCAAGCCATTTACAAAGTCTTTAGCTGTCACTTCAGCATACTCTTCGCCATCTGATGTCATCCATTTGACACCTTTACGAATCTTGTAGGTATAAGTCAAACCATCTTTTGAAACTGACCAGTCTTCTGCAACTGCAGGGACTAGGTTCCCATACTTGTCGTTTGTGAAAAGACCATCGATACCATTTGAAGTGGCAACCTTAGTACTTTGTTTCCCTGAAATGAGGTAATCCAAAGTTTCTGGGTCAGCTGAATAAATATAGCCATAATTTTTTGGCGCTGTTGAATCAGATGATTTTGAAGAACCGCAAGCAGCTAGTACTCCTGCTGCTAATAAAGCAACTCCTGCTGCAACAAATACTCTACTTTTTTTCATGTTTTTAACTCCTCTTGAAAAATTTAGGCTTATTGGAAATTATAACATATATTTTTTAAAAAGTAAACGAATTTTCAGAATATTTAGGCGCATTTCCTCAAAAAACTTCTATTTGTCAAAATTCTTGCATTCTTTGTTTGTTTCTGCAAGAAATACTTTCTAGTCCAACCCTCTTTAGAACGGGATTTTTACAAGCTTTTTCTCACTTCTTCGATCATCATCTGTTTTCCTAAATTGGATTTTAGAATAAGAAACTATTGACGAGAAATGATTTTCAAGGTATAATAATAAACGTTGAGGCGGTATAGCCAAGTGGTAAGGCACGGCTCTGCAAAAGCTTGATCGTCGGTTCAAATCCGTCTACCGCCTTTCAGTACCTGAATTAACAGGAATTAACCAAATGAAAAGCTCGTAAAACCGGGCTTTTTTATTATTCCTAATAAGTGGGGATAACTGAACCTACCATCTAGATTTACAAAAAGCAGTGACTCAAGTCACTGCTTTATTCTGTTTCTTCTTCAGGTTCTAGTTCTGTGATTTGAACTTTTACCTTGGTAACACGTCCATTTTTCACCTTATCGTTGGTCAGGACGACTTGCTTGTTTTGACTGACCAGTTGGTAACTGATTTTCTCAGTGGTTGGAATCGTACCAACACCCGTCAAATAATAACCGGCGATGGTATCCACATCATCGCTTTCTAGTTCGACACCAAAGTAGTTATTGAAGTCGTTAAGATTCATGGTTCCCTGTGCAATATAGGTGTCCTCACCGATTTGATGGACTTCGATTTCTGCCCTATCGGTCTCGTCATCAATCTCACCGACAATCTCTTCTAAAAGATCTTCCAGAGTTACCAAACCAGCCATACCACCATATTCATCGAGCAAAATGGCCATTTGTCTTTGGGTATTTCGCAATTCTTTTAGCAAGTCATCCACAAAAATGGTTTCAGGAACAAAGAGTGGATCTTGTAAGATCTTCTTCCAGACAATATTTTCAAAGCCATCTGCATAGGCAGCGTTTAGCAAACGCTTGGTATGAATCAAACCAATCACATTGTCCTTATCCCCATCATAAACTGGGATACGGGAAAAGTTTTGTTTTAAAATACTTTGGATAATGGTTTGACTATCATCCTGAATATCCACCATAAAGGCATCTGTCCGAGGAACCATGACTTCTCTCGCCATCAGCTCATCTAGAGAGAAGATCCCTTGTAACATCTCGATTTCGTCTGCATCCAAAGTCTCCTCACTTTTGGTCAACATGTACTCAATTTCATCTCGAGTCATTTTTTCATCCGCATCATCAAAGGTCATTGGCGTTAAACGACTCAAGAGATTGGTTGAAGCAGATAACAACCAGACAAAGGGACTGACAATCTTCCCAAGCCCAATGATAATCGGAACAGAGCGAATGGCTAAGGCATCTTTTAGATTAAGGGCAATCCGTTTAGGATAGAGTTCACCAAAAACAATAGAGATGTAGGTCAAGAATGCCAAAGAGAGGAAACTTGCAATGGCATAAGTTGTTTCTCCATTCCCCATCCAAGAGGCAATTACTTGTCCAAGTGTATCTGCCAATTTTGCCCCTGACAAGATCGTGATCAAGGTGATACCGACTTGAATGGTTGATAAAAAGTGGTTAGGATTTTCAAGTACCTTTAACAAACGGACGTAACGTTTGTCTCCCTCTTCTGCTTTTTGCTCAACTCGGGAACGGTTTAGTGACACCATTGCCATTTCAGTGGCTGAGAAAAAAGCATTTAACAAGGTCAATACAACTAAAAGTACAAATTGCAGTAACAAATCCTGACTGCTCGGGTCTTCCATGGTCTTTCTCCTAAAATAGTATCTTGTGTTCCATTATACCATAAATCGGCCTAGGAATCACATTATTTTCTAATTTATACAATCGCTCCCTTATCAATGACGGACAAGGGAGCAATTTTTATTCCTTTAATAGATTGGCTCTAGTTTGTCACCGTGACCTGACCTGTTCGGTAATCAAGCTGGATACCCTTTTGAACATTTGGAATCAGGACGTTGAATTCCAATTCCCCATCTGAAGACTTGGCTTCAATTTGTGAAGCAGATGGAACCAAATTCTCATTCGTAGCATAGTGGAGAGTTACCCGATAACGGACTCTCTTATTCTGATCTAAGGCTTTCCTAACCAGACTCTCATAGTAGTTCTGCCCTGTCGAATCTTCCGCCTGAGCCTGGTTGGCCCAAGCCGTCTGAACTGCAATGTTCTTGGGATTGCTGGTAGAAGCATCAAAGCCATCTAATCCACCTATCAAGGCATAGCCCAGCAGGTGTCCTCTATCAACTGCATGTGTATAGACTCCCTTTAGATTCTTGACCTGATGCCATCCTGGTGGCGTCCAGGAGGTTGAGCCGTTGCCTGTTTCTTCACGATTTTTATACTGCCGAGTCGCTTTGGATAAGAGAGCATTGGCAACAGTTGGGACTGTTTCTTTTCCAACTATCTTTGTTTTATTATCCGCATAGGGTTTGCTGGAAACCTTGGCATCTAGATTGGTTTTATTGCCATTTACGACAAAGGCACCTGCCCCATTCCACTCGAGTCCCCCCTTGATTTGGTTTTTGAGCGACTCAGTTAAGACACTTTCTGCCAACTCCTGACTAGGAGCTTCTGAAGCTTGTTTTTTCTGACTAACCTTGGTTCTAGGGGTGTTTGGCGCTGTCTGCATCTGCTTGATATAGTAGCTTCCAGCAGCCAAGAGTAAGAATAGAAGTAACCCTATCAGAGCTTGTCTTGTTTTTTTGTCCATTTTTCTCCTTATTTCTTTAGAAAAAGACTGGTCTCCCAGTCTAATTTCCTGTAAATTTGCTAATCAATTCTTGCCATTTCGCTGGAGACAAGATAGCCCATGGATCCTGTCCCTTTCCTAGGATACCATAGCCAACCATCAAGCCGATTCCTAAAGCCAGAAAGCCTAGCAATAGTACGATAAAAATCAACAGTAAACGACGGAGTACATAGCGTAAGTTTTTATTCTTCTTCATCATTTGCCTCGATTCGCTGAATCTTCGCTCCTAGCTGAGCCAATTTCTCATGGAAACGGTAGTAACCTCTATCAAGGTGGACTAATTTACCAACAACTGTTTCTCCTTGCGCCACCAGACCTGTCAAAATCAAGGCAGCACTGGCACGAAGGTCCGTTGATAGAACTTCTGCCCCCTGTAAAGCCTGTCCCCCAACAATACGAGCTGTGTCACGGATAATCTCTGAATGCAAGCCCATACGGCGCATTTCTTCTAAGTGTTGGAAGCGATTCTCAAACACCGTTTCCACCATGGTGGATTCCCCTTTTGCGACTGTCATCAGAGCTGTAAATTGCGCCTGCATATCTGTTGGGAATCCTGGGTGCGGCAAGGTTTTTACATGAACAGCCTTGAGATTTTCCAGTTGAGAACGGACACGAATGCCTTCCGACTCCTCCGTTACCTCAACTCCCATTTCAAGGAGTTTAGCAATCAAGGGACGATTATGCTCCCAGACTGCATCTCGAATGAGGACATCACCGCCAGTCATGGCTGCCGCCACCATAAAGGTTCCAGCTTCGATACGGTCCTGTACCACATTGTGGGTCGTACCATGGAGTTCCTTGACACCAGTCACTGTGATGGTTTCGGTACCAGCTCCCTTGACCTTAGCTCCCATCTCATTAAGGAGAATAGCGAGGTCAACAATTTCCGGCTCACGCGCAGCATTTTCAATGACCGTCACACCGTCAGCTAGAGTTGCCGCCATCATCAGGTTTTGTGTCGCGCCAACACTAGGAAAGTCCATGTAGATATGAGCGCCATGCAGGCGTTCTGCCTTAGCTTCGATGTAACCAGCTGTCTGGGTGATCTTTGCCCCCATAGCTTCCAAACCTTTGAGGTGAAGGTCGATGGGACGACTCCCGATGGTACATCCCCCTGGCATAGAAACTTTGGCATGGCCTACACGAGCAAGGATTGGTCCCAAGACAACGATGGATGCACGCATCTTGCTGACATACTTGTATGGAGCCTCCTCTGTGATGTCACCAGTCGCATCAACCTCGACAACATGTGCTTCCTCATCAAAGTCCACCTTGGCATTCAGACCACGAACTACTTGATTCATGGTGAAAACATCTGACAAGATTGGGACGTTCTGCAAGACTGTCTTACCCTTGCTTGCTAGAATAGTCGCTGCCAACAAAGGCAAGACTGCATTCTTTGCTCCCTCGATCGTCACACTCCCGACCAGACGATTATCCCCGCCTTGAACCACAATTTTTTCCATAGTTGTTTCCTTTACTTTTGATTTTATAATAGTCCTCTAAGTGCTTCTTGCCACAGTTGGTACAAACTGATAAAGAATGAACTCAAGATGTAGCCCATTACAATACTAAAGAAGCCTACCAACAAACGAACTTTTTTTGTGTTAGTAGCGGTCACTTTTAAAACCTTTTCCCATCTTACAAGATCCTTCAAAAGGTAAAAACTCAAATAAATAAAGAGTATATGACTACTTAGAGTGAATAATAATTGAACCATTTGACTATTATACCATCTTATCCGCTTGCGCGCTAGTTTTCAATTTTTTTACAAATTAGGGATTGTTTTTAAGGTAATCAATCGCATCCTGCAAGGTCTTAACCGGAACGATTTTCATCTCTGTTTTGATCGTTTTAGCGGCTTCTAGGGCTGTTTCATAGTTGCTTTTCGCATTGGGATCCGCTTTTTTTGCTTCCTCGGTGACTGGATTGTCAGGAGCAAAAAAGATGTTGGCTCCCTGACGAGAGGCTGCAACCACTTTTTTGTCAATTCCACCGATGTCGCCAACATTTCCATCGCGATCAATAGTTCCCGTTCCCGCAACGATGCGGCCATTACGAAGTCCTGGATCTGCTATCTGGGTGTAAATAGCGAGACTAAACATGAGACCGGCACTTGGCCCGCCTATACCAGCTGTTGAAAAGCGAATCGGAACATCACTGGTCACTTCTGTACGGTCAATCAAACCAATCCCAATCCCGTTTTTCCCGTTTTCGAGAGTGATAATTTTACCTTCTGCAGACTTGACTTTTCCGTCTTCTTCATAGGTTACCTTGACCGTATCCCCTAATTGTTGAGAGTTGACATAGTCGACCAAGTCTTTTGAACTATCAAATGTTTTGTCATTAACAGCCGTCACGGTATCTGCAATGTTCAGAATGCCCTTAAAAGTTGAATTGTCCGTCACGGTCAAGACATAGACTCCCAGATACTTGAGTTCGATATCCTTTCCAGCCGTCTTCAATCCTTGATATTTGGCCATATTTTGAGAAGTTTGCATGTAGAACTGATTGATCCGCATAAACTCTGCATCAGTAGAGCCACCCGTAGTCTCCTTGGCACTTCTAATATCCGTGAAAGGCGTTAACCAAGCATAGACAAGATGCGATAGGGTTGCATGTCGAATGCCGACTGTTACAAACTGGTAAGCTCCTGCTTCTGTGTCTTCTGTTTCATTGACTTTCAAAACGCGACGAATATCTTCCGCTCCACCTGGAACTTCTATGTAGTAAGGTAAAGGTACTACAAAGGCTAAAAAAGTCAATACTAGTGCTAGGATGACATATAAGGGCCATCTAGTTTTTTTCTTCATGTTCTAATTCCTCCACAACACTGTTTGGGACATATTGCTGAATCTCCTGACCAAACTTCAGAAGTTCTCTCATGGCTGAAGAGCTAATATAAAGATGCTCTGGGCGACTATATAGGTAAATGGTTTCGATTTCTGGAGCCAGTTGATGATTGTAGTAATCAAAACTAGACTCGTATTGCAAGTCGGTGGTATTTCGCAAGCCACGGACAAGGGTCTTAGCACCCAGTCTTCTTGCAACATCGACGACTAGTTGGTCATGAGAAGCCAGCACCTCTACATTATCTAAATGCGCCACCGCTTTTTTGACTGCTCGTTTACGGTTTTCAACAGGAAGAAAGCCTTGTTTGTGGGGATTGTAGAACACCCCGACATAGAGCTTATCAAAGAGTTTGCTGGCACGTTCAATGATATCCAGATGTCCATTTGTCATCGGATCAAATGAACCTGTAAATAATCCAATTTTATCTGACATAGACCGTCACCTTACTAATCCCATATATTTTTTCCTTCCAGATGCCTAAGCAGGCGATTTCTTCTGGTAGTTCTACAGACTTATCGGTTTCACAGACAACCATGATCTCTTCGGAGAAAAGGTTTCTTTCTGCCATTTTTTCGATATCTGCAACGATTTGTTCCTTGGCATAGGGAGGGTCTAAAAAGACCAGGTCAAAGGGACCATTAACTTGCTCCAAGGCCCGTTCAGCCTCCATCTTTAATAGCTGAAATTTGGAAACTTCCTTGGTCATTTGGATGTTTTCAGCGATGATAGCTTGCGCCTTTCGATCCCGTTCCACTAAGACAGCATGGGACATCCCACGCGAGACTGCCTCAATGGATAAACCACCACTGCCAGCATAGAGATCCAAGACACGACCACCCTCAAAATAGGGACCTATCATGTTAAAGATAGCTCCTCTCACCTTATCAGATGTCGGCCTCGTCGTCTTGCCTTCTAGCGTCTTGAGAGGACGCCCTCCATAGATTCCTGATACGATTTTCATACCGTTTATTATACCAAATTATGGGAAAAAAGAGAAAGAAAACCGAACCTTACGGTTCGATTTTCTACAAGATATTTTCATAAGTGTCGCGGACTTCTTGCGGCCAAACACTAGTCTGAACCTCTCCGATGTGTTTCTTACGAAGAAGGAACATGGCCATCCGAGACTGTCCAATCCCTCCACCGATTGTCAATGGGAAAAGACCGTTAAGCAAGGCCTTGTGCCATTCCAACTCCAGACGATCTTCGTCTCCTGTAAGGGCAACTTGGCGACGAAGGGTATCTTCATCTACCCGAATCCCCATCGACGAAAGTTCAAAGGCACAGCCAAGAGATTCATTCCAAACCAGAATATCGCCATTCAACCCCTTGTAGCCATTTTCAGACTCTGTTGTCCAGTCATCGTAGTCAGGTGCACGGCCATCATGAGGCTTGCCATCAGGCAACTCGCCACCAATACCAATCAAGAAGACTGCACCGAACTCTTTACAAATCGCATTTTCACGCTCTTTTGGTGTCAAGTCTGGGTAACGTTCTACCAACTCTTCTGTATGGATAAAGGTAATTTGTTTTGGCAAGATTGATTCGATATCGTAGCGAGCTTCTACGGCTAGCTCTGTCAGACGAATAGCCTTGTAAATCTTTTCAACTGTTTCTTTAAGATAAGCGATATTTCGTTTTCCATTTGGAATCACTTTTTCCCAGTCCCACTGGTCTACATAAACAGAGTGGGTCGCATCTAGCGAATCTTCGTCCGGACGAAGGGCTTTCATGTGAACAAACAGACCTTCACCTTCACCGAAACCAAAACGAGCCAAGGTGTGGCGTTTCCATTTGGCAAGTGAGTGAACGACTTCATAGGTTTCATCTGGAATCTGCAAAACCTTGACGGATACTGGGTTTTCGACACCTGACAGGTTGTCCTGCATCCCATCCCCGACCTTACTCAAGATAGGACCTTGAACTTCAACAACTTCTAACTTATCTTTCAAATACTGGGTAAAAGTGTTTTTGACAAAGGAAATTTCTTCTTGTTGATGAATAAAACTTTTCTTCATAAACAGCTCCTCAAAAATTAGTTAAAAGCATTATACACCTATTTTTCAGAAAAGAAAAGAGTAAATAAGAAAAAGTCAGTGCTCTTTTGAACACTGACTCTGTCATTCATTAATCGTTTCGACCAAAGATTCGTAAGATGCTAAGGAAGAGGTTGATAAAGTCTAGATAGATGCTAAGCGCCATTGAGATGACCCATCCTGTCGCTACTTGCCCTCGTGACTGCTCATAAACATAGCGAATCTTTTGGTTGTCCCAAGCAATCAAACCTGAGAAGACCAAGACCATGGCAATACTAATCATGTAGTCAAAGAAGCTATTGGCTAAAAATAGATTCACAACCATGGCTATGATGAGACCAACAAGTGCCGCCATCAAAGCTCGTCCCATTCCACTCAAATCTTTCTTGGTGAAAATTCCGATTGCCGCCATGACAAAGAAAAGAAGAGCACTAGATACAAAGGCTGATAAGACGGTCCCAGGTGTATAGAAGGCTACGACAAAGCTGAGCGTAAATCCATTTAAAACAGAATAAACTAAAAATACTGGGAGAGCTGCTGGGCTATTTTTTGCAGCCATGCTACTTGCAACAAAGACTAGAGCAAGTTCTGCAAAAGTTGCAATCATCAGCCAGAGACGACCATGCATTAAAAAGTAAGTCAATTGAGCTTGGAAGACTGTCAACATCAAAGCTGACACGAGAGCTGATAGACCAATCCCCAGTCCCACAAAGGCGTAAACCTTAGCGTAAAATTGATTGAGACCTGAACGTTCTTGAATAATCGATTGATTCATTTTGATTCTCCTTTTTCTATAAATATGTCTTGATTATAACAAAGATTTTATAAATTAGCTGAAATAAAACATCAAAATGCCTGCTGCAACTGCCACGTTGAGACTTTCTGCTCGGCCTTTCATGCCAATATGAACCAGCTGATCAGCACTCTCAGCCATGACAGAACTAATCCCCTGCCCTTCATTTCCCATGACTAGAGCAAAGTTTTCTAAGGGAGAAAGCTCACGATAGTCCTTGGATTCTTTGGATAAGGTCGTTGCTAGAATGGGCAAATTGCTCTTCTTTGCCTCTTCTATAAAGGTGGCAAGAGACATCCGATAGATGGGCAAATGAAAATGACTTCCTTGCATGGAACGCAGGGTCTTAAGACTGTAGATATCTGCTGACTTGTCTGAGACAATAACCCCTGTAAAACCTGCAGCATCCGCAGTCCGAATCATGGTACCCACATTACCAGGATCTTGGACGTCTTCTAAAAATAGAAACTTACCCTGACTAAAATCAGGCAGTCCCACTTCTTCTTTTTGAATCACTGCAACAATGCCTTGAGGAGTTTGCGTATCTGCCAAGTCCCGCAAAATATCCTCTGAAACCCAGACCGTTTGAGGAAAAGCAGCTAACTGATCTCGGTAACTTTCCAGAGCAAAAATCTTCTCAATCCTCACTCCAGCTTGAACAGCTTCTTCAAATAAGTGCCAACCTTCAATCAAATAGGCAGACTTTCGATATTTTTTTTGATGCAATTTCTTGGCATTTTTTACCACAGAATTGGCTTTTGAGGTTATAATAGTCATAGAAACATTATAACACAATCAAAGGGGTTTAGTATGCAAAAGGTTAGAATGATTGCCCAAGGAAGGGTACAGGGTGTTGGTTTTCGTTGGGGTGTTGTTACTCTAGCGCT
This sequence comes from Streptococcus sp. 1643, assembly GCF_006228325.1. Taxonomy (NCBI): domain Bacteria; kingdom Bacillati; phylum Bacillota; class Bacilli; order Lactobacillales; family Streptococcaceae; genus Streptococcus; species Streptococcus sp. 1643. The sequence continues at coordinate 226,829 of NZ_CP040231.1, read as the reverse complement.
TGAAATTGGTGGCATCACTGGTCGTGTATGGAATAACGACGACGGCACAGTGGAAATTCTCGCTCAAACAGAGTCTTCTGCCACTATGGCAAAATTTATCCAAGAAATCCGTAAAGGCCCAACGCCCTTTTCAAAAGTCACCTATCTGGATGTGCAGATGAGCAACTTTTCATCCTATTCAGACTTCAAAGTTGCAAATTAGGTCTCCAGAACTATTGTATATTTTACAAAAAAACAGTAGAATAGAAAGGTACAATTTTTAAAGAAGGAATGAAAACATTGAAATCTATTAAACGTTTTGCCCTCTCTGCTATGGGAGTGGCTATGCTACTCGTCTTGACAGGCTGTGTCCAAGTAGACAAAGCAACAGGTAAGCCAGTTGGTCCCGTTTGGGATTTCTTGGGTGCTCCGATGGGAGAAGCTATCAAGTACTTCGCTACTGATAAAGGACTAGGCTTCGGGGTCGCTATCATTATCGTAACCATTATCGTGCGCTTGATTATCTTGCCACTTGGTATCTACCAATCATGGAAGGCGACACTTCACTCTGAAAAGATGAACGCCCTCAAACACGTGCTTGAACCACACCAAACACGTCTCAAAGAAGCAACAACTCAGGAAGAAAAACTTGAGGCTCAACAAGCTCTCTTTGCTGCTCAGAAAGAACACGGTATTAGCATGTTAGGTGGTGTAGGTTGCTTCCCTATCCTCATTCAAATGCCATTCTTCTCTGCTATCTACTTTGCAGCCCAGCTCACTGATGGGGTAGCTAGCTCTACCTTCTTGGGTATCGATCTTGGTTCACCAAGTATGATCCTCGTAGCCTTTGCTGGTGTCCTCTACTATCTCCAATCAATTCTCTCGCTTCATGGCGTAGAAGACGAGATGCAAAGAGAACAGCTCAAGAAAATGATCTACATGAGCCCACTCATGATTGTGGTCTTCTCCCTCTTCTCACCAGCTAGTGTGACGCTTTACTGGGTTGTCGGTGGTTTCATGATGATTCTTCAACAGTTCATCGTTAACTATGTTGTTCGTCCAAAACTTCGCAAAAAAGTTCGTGAAGAATTTGCCAAAAATCCACCAAAAGCAAGCTCATTTTTAACTGGAGGCGGACGCAAAGATGTCACTCCAAACCAAGCAACTGCGATCATGACTAATAAGAAACATAAAAAACGCAATGCTGGTAAACAACATTCTAGAAAATAAGAAAAAAGCTTAGCTGAAAGGCTAGGCTTTTTATGCATCACAAAAGCCCGATGTCTCCATCAGGCTTCTTTTTTATCCATGAACACGTTTCATGTAGTCTTGGTAGCTTTCTGTATCCATCAATTCCTTGGCATTCTTGACACGGTCTGCTGTTGGAGGTTTGACCCCTTCGAGCGAATAAGGAATTCCAAGTTCACGCCACTTGAACTCACCCATCGTGTGATAAGGCAAGATTTCAAACTTGTCAACGTTTTTAAGGGTTTTGACGAATTTACCAAGTTCGATCAAATCCTCATCTCTGTCTGTCAATCCTGGAACCAGCACATGGCGAATCCAAACAGGCTTCCCAATATCTGATAGGTACTGGGCACAGGCCAAGATGTTTTTATTGGTTTGACTTGTGACAATCTTGTGCTGTTCTTCGTTGATTTCCTTGATATCCAGGAGAACCAAGTCTGTCACTGCCATGAGTTTATTAAACTTTTCGAGATAACGTGGTTTATTACGGAACGGAAGGGCACAGGTATCCAAGGTACAGTGGATTCCTTTTTCCTTGGCCTTGGTGAAGAGGGCAATTAAGAAATCAATCTGTAAAAGAGCTTCTCCTCCACTAACAGTGATTCCTCCCTTGTCTCCCCAGAAACCACGGTAGCGAAGAGCTTCTGTCAAGACATCGTCTACTGTCCGTTCGCGTGATTTATTGGTCTCCATAGCCCATGTATCGGGGTTATGACAGTACTGGCAACGCATGTGACAGCCCTGCAAAAAGACAATAAAACGAATCCCAGGGCCATCTACCGCCCCAAAACTCTCTGTCGAATGCACCATTCCTGTCACTTGTCCATAGTCAATTGTTTCTTCAGACATATCGTCACCTTCCTTGAAACCGTTTTATAGTTTTATTATATCACGAGTAAGGTGAAAAACAAGTTTTTTTTGTCTATTTTTTAGAAAGCAATCTGTTTTTCACTTTCATTTTCAATTTCTTTTACTAATCCGATTCAAAATCAAAACCATACAAGGTTGCGAAATAGTCCTCAGGGCGCTCTGCACGGCGGATTTGACGGGCTTTTCCTTCTTCGGTATAGAGAATTTCTGCTGAGCGTAGTTTGGCATTGTACTGGTAACCCATGGAGAATCCATGTGCACCTGTATCATGAATCATCAGCAAATCACCGATTTCTGTATGAGGCAGTTCGCGATTGACGGCAAATTTATCATTGTTTTCGCAGAGTGAACCGACCACATCTACCACCTCAACTGGTCCGTCTGGATTGGTCAGATTGGTGACATGGTGGTAAGCTCCATACATGGCTGGGCGCATGAGGTTGACTGCTGATGCATCCACGCCCAGATAGGTACGGTAAGTTTTTTTCTTATGAGTGACTCTTGTGACGAGAGCTCCGTGAGGGGCTAACATAAAGCGGCCCAATTCGGTGAAAATTTTAACCTGACCAAGACCTGCTGGCGTAAGGACTTCCTCATAAACCTTACGAACTCCCTCACCAATCACAGCAATGTCATTTGGCTCCTGCTCAGGACGATAGTTGACACCAATACCGCCGGAAAGATTGATGAAATCTAGCGAAATACCCAACTTTTCCTTGATTTCAACGGCTAATTCAAAAAGCTGGCGCGCCAACTCTGGGTAGTAGAGATGGGTGACAGTATTGGATGCTAGGAAAGAGTGAATCCCAAAAGTCTTAGCTCCTTTTTCCTTCAAAATCGCAAAGGCTTCAAAAAGCTGGTCCTTGGTCATCCCAAACTTGGCTTCTCCAGGATTGTCCATGATATCTGTTCCTAGCTCAAAAACGCCACCAGGATTGTAACGACAAGAGATGATTTCTGGAATGCCTGCTGCTCGCTCTAGATGTTCAATGTCTTCAAAGGCATCCAAGTTAATGGTCGCACCTAACTCACGCGCATAGGCATATTCCTTGTCAGGCGTGTTGTTAGAAGAGAACATGATTTCAGAACCGGGAAAATCCAGTTTATGGCTCATTAAAAGTTCCACGTAACTAGAACAGTCCACACCGCAACCTTCCTCTTGGAGGATTTTCAAGATGGCAGGGGTTGGAGTCGCCTTGACTGCAAAATATTCCTTAAAGCCCTTGTTCCAGGAAAAGGCCTTGTTGACGGCTCTTGCTTTTTCACGAATCCCCTTCTCGTCATACAAGTGGAAGGGAGTCGGGAACTCTGCAACAATTGTTTCTAAATCTTCACGGCTGATAAATGGTGTTTTCATAAGCTTCCTTCTATTCTGTTTGCAAAGAAAGGCTGGGACAATCGTTCCAACCTTTAGTTCTATCTCTTATTTGTCTTCGTCAAAGATATTTCCAATCTCAACATCGATGGATTGGTTCTTAACATCAATATTGGTTACTTTCAAGAGTGACTTGTAATCGAACTGATTTTCACGTTCTTCTTGGGCATTGTCTGCAAAGACTGCGACACCAGCTAGTTCAGAATCGAACTCACGCAAAAGACTAATCATACCGTTGACAGTTCCGCCGCCTTTCAAGAAGTCATCCACAATCAAGACACGACTGCCTGCCTTGAGGCTACGTTTTGAAAGGAACATTTTCTCAATGCGGTCACCGCTGGAACCTGATACATAGTTGACGCTAACCGTTGAACCTTCGGTGATTTTCAAGTCACGGCGCACAATGACAAATGGAACATTGAGGACATTGGCAACTGCATTTGCGAGTGGCACACCTTTTGTTGCCACTGTCATAACGGCATCGATTTTTTGGTCCATAAAGCTCTTGGCAATGATGCGCCCAATATTTTTCAAAATAGCAGGTGTACTGAGCAAATCAGATAGGTAGATGTAGCCACCTGGCAAGATACGGTCGCTTTCTGAAAGTTTGTCACGCAAATCTGCGATCATTTCTTTGGCTTCATGACTCGAGATTGATGGTGTAAAGATAACGCCACCACCTGCTCCAGTAACAGTCTGAATATGACCGATTTCGATTTCCTCAAAGGCACGCTTGATAATCACGATGTCCTCTGAAATCGATGATTTAGCAGATTCGTACTTTTCTGCAAAGGTGTTGAGACTTGTTAGTTTGTATGGATTATTAATCAAATAGTTGGAAATGACAACCATCCGATCACTTCTTCTTAATTTCATTTTTATTTACCATTCCATTTAATTTTGATATTTTATCCATTATACCATATTCACATAAAAAAACGAACATTATTGCGTAAAAAATGCTCGTTTTTCTTAAATTATTAATCTAAATCTGGTTTATAGAAGGAACGATTGTCCATAGCGAAGATTTTATTGGTCATCTCTCCTTTGTCTACCAAAGCTAGAGCTGTTGACATCATCATCATGCTAGCATCTAGATTATCAATCATATGGATAATTTCTGCCTCCATAATGCGTGGACGGACTGGACTTCCATACTCCAGTAAGCCATGGTGACTAAGGATGACATGGCGCAGTAGCACCACTTCTTCTCTAGTATCATCGATACCTAGTTCCATGACTGTCTTGGTAATTTCACTATCGATGAGAGCGATATGCCCAAGGAGATTGCCTCGAACTGTGTACTCCGTCTGGTCTGGTCCCGTCAACTCAATAACCTTGGCCAAGTCATGCAACATAATTCCCGCATAGAGGAGGCTCTTGTTGAGCTGAGGATAGATCTCACTAATGGCATCTGCCAAGCGCACCATGGTTGCTGTATGATAGGCTAAACCTGTTTCAAAGGCATGGTGATTGGTCTTGGCAGCCGGATAGGAGTAGAATTCCTTATCATACTTGGTGTAGAGACTACGAACGATACGCTGCCAGACAGGATTTTCAATCTTGAAAATCATTTGCGACATGTAGTCACGAATCTCCTTGACATCAACTGGAGATTTGACCTTGAAATCAGCTGGATCATTGGGTTCCCCGGGCTGAGGCAAGCGGAGAGTAATTTGATTGACTTGAGGAGTGTTGTTATAAACTTCTCGACGTCCCTGCATGTGGACAACTTTCCCTGCGGTAAAGGCCTCAACGTTATGAGGCTGGGCATCCCAGAGCTTTCCTTCAATCTCGCCGCTATCGTCTTGAAAGGTAAAGGCTAGGTAGTTTTTCCCAGCACGCGTCTGTCTCAGGTCAGCTGATTTAATCAGGTAAAAACCTTCAAACAGCTCATCTTTTTTCATGTGACTAATCTTCATATTCTTCCTCATCTTCTTGGAAATGGAGTAGATCAAGCGCAGGCTCACCTTCTGATAACTCAATGTGACGGAGCGTCCGCTCGATAGCTGTAGTGCGACGGTTTAATAATTCATCAATATTGCCAGAGGCATGTTGAAGATGTTTTTGTGCCTTGACCAGAATGCCTCCGAACTTGCCAAACTCGGTCTTGACACTAGCTAAGGTCTTGCTGATATGGTCAGCACTCTTTTGGATATTGAGAGTTTTGAAGCCAACTGATAGAGAGTTAAGCAGGGCTGATAGGGTACTTGGACCTGCGACAATAATCTGCTCTTCCCGTCTCAAACCATCAAAGAAGACCGGATTGCGAACGATCTCTGAATAAAGACCTTCTGTCGGAACAAACAAGACTCCAAAATTGGTTGTTCGAGGCGGCGCTATGTACTTGCTCTTGATATCCTTGGCGAAACGCTTAACGCTTGTCAAGAGAGATTTACGACAGCGTTCAATCTCGTTCTTATCACCGGCTTCATAGGCTTCTTCTAATCGGTAATAATCTGCCAGTGGAAACTTGGAGTCAATCGGTAGATAGACGTATTCCTGGTCGCCTTGGCCAGGCAACTTGATGGCGTATTCCACACGTTCACTGGAGTTTTCAACCGTTGCAAATTCTCGTTCGTACTGGGCTGGTGTCATGATGTCTTCGATGATCTGCCCCAGTTGCAATTCGCCCAGAATTCCTCGCGTCTTGGTTCCAGAGAGAACCTTGTTGAGGGCACCGACATCACGAGCAACCGTCTGCATTTCTCCAAGACCACGATTGACAGACTCTAGTTGCTTGGAGACTGTCTCGAAGGAAGCCTGCAAGCGCGTCTGCAAGGTCTTTTCCAACTTTTCCTCGACTGTCTGGCGCATTTGCTCCAAGCGTTGCTCATTTGATTCCTGCAAAGCTTGAAGGCGTTGGTCGGTCTTGTCCCTAGTTTGCAAAAGATTATCTGTCATTTCTTGACGGACTTGAGTCAGGCCTTGGTGCAACTCCATTCGCACTTCTTGCAAACGGTCGCTGACAGCCACTTCCAAATCTTTTTGATCTAGCTGATTGGTTTGCCTGGCTTGTTCAAAGCGATAATCCAGTTGATCTGAAAGATCATCTGCCTGATCCTCCAAACTCTTGCTTAGGTGTTTCTCCTGCTTATCCTGCCTTTGCCAAATGAGAAAGAGTCCAGCTAGATTGGCAATTAATAATAGTAATAATACAGTCTCCATCCTACCTCCTGTCCTTGCTATGCAACACGACGACATAGCCATCTGGGCAAGTCACCGAAACTTCCCTATCTATATATTCGTTAGAAGCGTATACTTTTTTAAAGAAAAAATTCTCCTCTGTCAACTCATACTTGGCACCAAGAATGGTCAGCTGGCTATCCCGAACTGGCATAAAGGCTAGATAGTCATAGTCCGAGCGGGGTTCTAGCTGACTGGTCCCTTCTGGACAATAGGAAATCACATTTTGCCCATCCTCAATCGCTATCTGGCGCATATAGGGTGCTAACTTGGGATTGCTAGGTAGAAAAACATTGGCCAACATATGGTCAATACGGCCACCCAAAGCACCGAAAATAGTAACTTGAGCCTGAGGATTTTGCTCAAAGACGGTTAAGAGAGCCAATTCCAGATCCGTATCATCCTTTTCTGGCTGGGCTTGAACAAAATGCTGGGCACTTTTTTGAATCACCTGTCGCTCTTCTGCAGTGACAGAATCAAAATCTCCAACTGCTAGAGCCAGAGGAAGGTCTTCTTCCAAGACCCAGAGCGAGCCTCGATCTACACCGACAAAGCAATCAAAATCCGTTCGATAATGACCACGGTCTCCACCTGCAAAAACGGCAACCCTAGTGCAGTTGTTTTCTGAGCGTTTGCACTCGTTCATTGACATCTCCCTTAAAGACATAAGATCCCGCTACAAAAACTGTAGCACCAGCTTCTTTGGCTTGAGCAATGGTTTGGTCATCAATCCCACCATCCACTTCAATCTCAAAGTTCAAGCCTTTTTCCTCACGAAGGGCAACCAACTCACGAATCTTATCCATGGTTTCAGGGAGAAAAGCTTGCCCGCCGAAGCCAGGGTTCACCGTCATCACCAAAACTTGGTCAACTAGGTGAAGTACATATTTGATAGCCTCAACAGGTGTACCAGGATTGATAACGATCGATGGTTTGACGCCTAGTGAACGAATCTTTTGGAGAGCGCCATGGATATGAGGTGTTGCTTCGACATGAATGCTGATGATATCTGCACCTGCACGCGCAAAGTCCTCTAAATGATTCTCTGGATTAGCTACCATCAAGTGGCAGTCAAAGACCATCTTGCTATGGGGACGAAGAGCTTCAACCACACCTGCACCAAAACTGATTTGTGGTACAAAGTGACCATCCATGATATCGATATGGGCATATTCTGCCCCAGTTGCTTCTAGGCGTTTGATTTCACGTTCAAAGTTGGCATAATCTGCTGCCAGAATTGACGGAGCAATCTTGTATTGAGACATAGGTTTCTCCTTATTTTGGAATTTTTTTGCTGACTTTTTTATAGGTTTCTCTGCGATTTTCAATTTCACTGAGGAATTGCAAGTAGTTGTCAAAACGGAAGGTCGCAATGGCACCCTTTTCGACAGCTGGCTTGACCGCACAAGCTGGTTCATGGGTATGGGTACAAGTACGGAATTTACAGTCTCGACTGACACTGGCAATCTCTGGAAAGGCCTGATTGAGGTCTTCAGCCGTTGACACTTCATAATCCAGTGATGAAAAGCCTGGTGTGTCCGCGATTTTACCCCCATTGAGATTGTAAAAACTAACAGCTCGAGTGGTATGGCGACCACGACCTAGACTATCTGAGATTTCTCCTGTCTCGAGATTGAGGTCTGGTGCGATTTTATTGAGAAGGGTTGATTTTCCAACGCCTGTCTGCCCCATAAAGACTGTAGTCTTGCCTGTTAACAAGGGTAGGAGTTCTTCCTTGCTGGTCACAAAGTCATAGCCAATGTCACCATAGGTCTGCTGGTAAAAACTTAATTCTTCCCTATCTTCTAGCAAGTCCATTTTAGAAATATAGACGACAGGATGGATGCCCTTATGTTCTAAGAGTACCAAGAAGCGATCCAGCAAATTGCTATTAAAATCAGGCTCCTTAGCCGACATGATTACCACAGCTTGGTCAATATTGACAATAGGCGGACGAACCAGACTGTTTTTCCGTTCGTGAATCTTGAGAATATAACCTTCAGAATATTCCTCCGCAGAAAAATCTACCCAATCCCCAACATAGGGTGTATGACCTTTTTTACGGAAATTCCCACGCGCGCGTGTTTGATAAACCTGACCGTCACTCTCCACATAGTAGAAGCCCGCCAAGGCTTTAATGATTTGTCCCCGCATCTTAGAGTCCTTGTCCTTTAAGCGCATCTGAAAGGCTAGCAAATTCTTCTAAGCTTAGTGCTTCCCCACGCACACTTGGTGACAAGCCTGCTTGGTCCAAAGCCTTGGTCAGCTTATCCTTGACTTCTTCGGTCTTGCCAAAGTAGCCTGTTAAGTTGTTCCACAAGGTCTTGCGACGATGAGTGAAACTAGCCTTGGAAACCTTAAAGAAGAAATTCTCATCTTCGACTGCTACGGCTGGATCTGGACGGCGCACCATTTTCAAGATGGCCGAATCCACATTTGGTGCTGGCACAAAGACCGTACGAGGCACGATAAAAGCAACCTTGGCTGTCATGTAATACTGAACCGCAATCGACAAGCTACCGTAAGCCTTGGTGTTAGGTTGGGCTGAGATGCGATCCGCCACTTCTTTTTGCATCATGACGACAAACTCACTAAAAGGAATGCCACTCTCAATCAAGTGCATGAGAATAGGCGTTGTGATATAGTAGGGCAAGTTGGCTACTACCTTGATTGGCAGGCCAGGATTTTTAAAATTCTGGATATGCTGGGCCAAGTCAACTTTGAGAATGTCCTCGTTGACTACTGTCACATTGTCAAAATCACGCAGGGTATCTGCCAAGATCGGTACCAAACGGTGGTCAATCTCAAAGGCCATAACCTCTGCCGCACGCTCAGCCAAAAACTCCGTCAAGGCACCAATCCCTGGCCCGATTTCGATAACATTAACCTGATCATCAATTTCAGCTGTATCCACGATTTTTTGAAGGATATTGGTATCCGTCAGGAAATTTTGCCCGAAGGACTTTTTAAAGGTAAAACCGTGACGCTCCAGCACTGCCTTGGTCACGCTATAATCTGCAATTCTCATTTATTCTCTTTTCTAATATAGTATGCTTCCGGGGTATAATGATAGAGCAAAACAAATAAGGGAGTCTCAGTAATTCCTTCCAACATCTCTTTTAAGACCGCATCTGGATGAATAATCTCTCGTGTTTTGGTGAAATAAACACCTTGTTCCCCATTTCGATTACGGAGTTCCCAAGCGACATTGTTTCCTTGAACAGACGGCAAATAACGTTCCTTTTCTAGAAAGTCAAAAAATTCTTTCACCGTCATATCTTCAGGAATCTCAAATTCTATCTCATGAGGCAATACATCGTCCCCCATACATACAGAATCTCTATTAACTCGAATTTTCATTTCGCACTGTCCTTATAAGTTTCTATTTTAACGCTATCAAAATAAATCTAAGTACCTCTATTGTAACACATTCCCTTTGTATTTTTGGGCTATCTGGTTATTGTTATCACTTTTCAGGACTCTCCAAACAGATTTCGATATCTAAATTTCTTTCCACTATTGAAGTAAGCGTAAAATTTATTTTTCTAATTCTTTATAGATTGTCTCTTGAAAAGGTCAGTTGTTCAAGTAAGGAGTAAAGTTTTGCTTGCTCCTCTTCTTCGTAAGCAGATCTATTTGCTTTTACTTCTCTGCATTTCTCGTCATACAAAAAACCGTCATGGCCATCTTCTGTAGATAAGGCTGTATAGACTTTGGCCATTTCTTCAGGACTAATCGAAAATCTTGACTTGATTTTATACAAATTTTTCATAAAAGGGCTGAGGTGATCATAGCGGCGCATATCAACTTTAACATTGGTCACACGGATTGCCTGAACCTTGATACCTTTCCAATGTTTCCGCATATAAAGGGACAGCATCAACAAGGCTAGTTTATTCTGATAATAGGTCTTGGTAGGACTATAATGTTTTTGACCAGATAAATTTTCAAAATCAAGCTTCATGAAAGGATAAAGCACCAGTCCTTGGGAAGAAATATTAATAATTCGACCACGCTCAGATTTTTCCAACAAACCTTTCAACAAGATAGAAAGCAAGAAAGGGGCGGCAACATTGGTCGCAAATTGCTTTTCTAAACCATCCTTAGTCAGGATGGGCTTTTTAACTGACAAATCAAAGTCAGCTGCATTGTTAATTAGAACGTCTAGAAAGTCTTCTTTTTGAATATACTGTTCCGCTGCTTCCCTGACACTCTTCATATCAGATAGATCAACCAAGATATAATCTACATGTCGATTTCCTGTTTGTTGGCAGATTTCCTCACAGGCTTGCTCGGCAGCTTCTTTCCGTCTACAAAAGAGAGTTACCGACCAGCCCTTTTCAGCCAACTGTTTAGCAGACTGGTAGCCAATACCACTATTGCCACCCGTAATAATCACTTTTTTCATTTCTGACTCCGTTAGTCTGAATACTTAGCCATCACTTCTTCCACTTCTGCCAAGGTCACTCCAAACAACTCTAAGCGCTTGAGGAGTTGCTTGCCGTTGGAATAGCCGATGCGGAGCTGTTCGCCTAGATACTCTCTGCGCCTACGACTGTCTGCTCCTGCCAAGAAACCTAGGCGAATCAAGTCACCACGACTGATGTCAAACTCGTTCTCGTTTTCAAATTGCTCTGTCACCTGAACCAGCGCTGTTTTCAGGTCCTCATAGCTAGCATGTTCGATTCCCAGAGAGCGCCCCTTGGTCTTGGATTTGGGAACAGCCTCATCTCGCTTGAGAAAGGCATGTTGTACCGTTGGAATGGCCGTCATAATCATGCGACGAATCCGCTCCCCATTAAAATCTGGATCTGTAAAGACAATGACTCCATGCAGTTCATGCAGGCGACGAATCCGCTCTATATCCTGGTCATTTATGGCGGAACCTCGTGTCTCATAGGTTTCCACGTCAAAGTAACGTTTGAGATTGGCCGTATCATCACGACCTTCGACCACGATGACTTGGGAAATTTTTTCTTTCATCACTTGCTGTCCAATCCAAAGATACGCTCTGCATTTGCAGTCGTTACTGCGGCTAACTCCTCAGTCGTCATCCCACGCAAGTCGGCGATAAAGTCCACCACATAGCGTGTGTAGGCTGTTTTGTTTTCACGGCCACGTTTAGGAACAGGAGCCAGGTAGGGCGCATCCGTTTCTACCAAAATCTTGTCTAACGGAAGTTCCCTAGCAGCCTCTTGGATATCCGTCGCTTTCTTAAAGGTAACCACACCTGAGAAAGAAATGGTCATGCCAAGCCCGACAAACTTCTCAGCCCACTCCAAAGAACCTGAAAATGAATGCATAATCCCACCACGAGGACCAACGCCCTCACTCTTGATAATCTCATAAGTATCTTCTAGCGCATCACGGGTATGGACCACAAAAGGCAAATTCAAGTCCTTAGACAACTGAATCTGACGACGAAAAACCTGCTCCTGCACTTCCTTAGGTGCTGTCATCCAGTGATAGTCCAGACCAATCTCCCCCAAGGCAACGACCTTAGGATGTTTTAGTTTTTCAAGCAAGTAAGCTTCGACCTCATCTGTGTAAGTCCCTGCTTCCGTCGGATGCCAGCCAATAGTTGCGTAGAGTTGCTCATACTCATCTGCCAACTCCAGGGCTCGTTCAATGGTTGGTGTATCAAAACCAACAATATTCATCTGTGTCACACCCATCTCAGCAGCCAAGGCGATTTCTTCTGCCTCACGTCCTGCAAATTCTTCTACATTTAAATGTGTGTGCGTATCAAAAATATCCAAACTATATTTCCTTCTCTTTCCTCAATGTTCCTTAGCTACCAAAAGAAAAGACTTTCTCTCTTCTATACTTCCCTATACTTCCCCTAGTTTCTATTCACTTTGGTTAGTACTTGGTTAGTTCTATGGTTAGCATCTACAGATGAATTTGATTAAGTTTCTCTCTCAATTCATCTTGTATATTTTTTGTTACATGACTATAGATCCTTAAAGTGATAGATTCATCTCTATGTCCAACTCGCTCCATAATAGCCTTTATGGGTATCCCTAGTTCAGCCAATAAACTAATATGCGAATGTCTAAGCATGTGAATATTATAGGATCTGTGCCCACCCAACACTACTTCACAAATATTTTTGATAAATCTATATAATAAAGGCTGTCTCATAATGTTACCTTGCTCAGTCACAAAGATGAACTCCTCATCAAAACAGTTACTACGAAAGTACTCGATAATTTCCAAGCAACGTTCACTTAGTACTATCGTCCTGACAGAACCTACTGTTTTCGTTGTCTGTAAGATTCTCTCATCATATCCATGAGCAACATAATCTATTGTATGATCAATTGTTAAAAGATTCGCTTTGAAGTTTACATCTTGATAGCGAACCCCTATAAACTCTGCAAAACGAAGACCAGTTAAAAAGATAAATTCCATTGCCAAAGCATAACGCTTATCTTTATTGTGACTTTCACAATACGATAAAACCTGTCCTAGTTCCTCTCTACTAATGAAATTATCCTTAGCTTTTTGCAACTTCTCATAGTCCACTTTCTGCTTCGGAATTACCACCCCTTTAACTGGTGAGTCAGAAATATATCCGACCTTTACAGCATAATCAAAGATACCATGCAAGTATATTTTTCGATTTTTTCTTGTTGAATTTTGAACATTCAAATTCATTAGATATGTTTGAACTAGCTGAGTGGTGTAATCTGATATTCTCAAATTTCCTACTGCTCCCATGAAAAGCTCTAAACTTTTCATCTCACTTCTATAACTAGAAGATTTTATCTCACTGGAGCGAATCATTTTCCATTCTTCCAATAGTTGACTAAAAATCATTTCTTCTAGTTGTTTCTTTTCAACTTCCTCTTTTGTAGGGGCGGTTAGAAGTTTTTCGATTTTTAGCGCTAAACGACGTTTTGCTTCTGCTTGAGAAACTCTAGATTTTGATTTTAGAGTCACAGAGACTTGCTTCCACTTTCCCTCTCGTTCATGATAGAATTTCTCATAATAACGGTATTTACCATTATCCAATTTTTTAAAAAACATTTCTTCTCCTTGTACTTTTAAAGCAAAGGAAAGCTATGTAGCATAGCTTAATTATAACATAACTACATAGCTTCCTCATATTTCTTTTGTTTATAAAGCAGAAATTCCTTATAACCTTCAACATTTATATATACTCTCTTATGAGAAGGCTTCAAAATGTATCCTTGGAATTTTTCATTTCTTCGCATTTCTGTTAGATCATTGTTTAAGGTTTTTAACGGAACATCAAATAATTCCGTAATCCCTTTCTTGCTTTTATATATATTTTCCATAAATTTCTCCTATTTTTGATATAATAGGGATGGTAAAAGACATTCTCTTTTATTACCTACTTAGCTTGTCAGTTGCTCCGCCAAAAGTGTCTGACAAGCTTTTTATGTTATCGTAAAACTCGGTAGTATATTCTTTCACACCATAATGAGTTTCATGTTTTGTGGTACGTGAAAAAGTCGGTGGACTGTTAATTTTATAAGTTTTCATAAGTTCAGCCTTTGTTGTTGTAATTTCCAAAGGCTTTTCAATTCCTCTGCTAGTTCGATAAATTCTGATACCCTTGGGATACATATGTAGGCGAGCACCTTTTATAATTGCTTTGTTTTCTGAACCCTCATCACCTATCTGCAAATTAGATAAATAAGCAATCAAATAATTCCCAACCTTATCAGCTCTCCGTAGCCTTTTGGTCTTTGTGAAACCTTTCACCCACATCTTAGCAAGGTCATTGTTAGGAATTGTTAGTTCGGAATCGTTCTTTAATAACACATGCAAATGCCACCTTCCACTAGCTTGTGGCTCAATGACCGTAATATAATCAACATTTCCAAACTGATTACGAATGCGTCGAATGAACGCTTTGAAATCCATGTAAACTATAGCCGGATCGGTAACATGGTCTCGATAAGTCAACGTTATCCATAACTGGTTGATACCTCCCGTAAAATTATGAGATACTAGACGGCGTAGTTTTTTCATAGTCTGTTTAGTAGACTTCAAATTATCGAGTCGTGTACTACTGGAAGTATCCATAGCGTGAATTTCTCCGGTCTCAAGATTTACGTAACGCTTGCCTTCAATCACTTTGATAATTTGTTCTTGTTGGCCGTTAGCTGTAGTCATTTCTACGGTATCACCATAAACATATGCTTTAACCAATTTATTGGGTAAAATTTGATTCATAATGTCTCCTTTCATTGTGCTTTTGTTTGACGCTTATCAAGTTAAGGCGTCGCACTATCGATGATTAAATTCAGATTTATTCCATGATTTATTGACAATAGGGACCCTCAGATTATAAAACTGATTGTGTCGGCACGGCGAACAAAGTTCGACCGCACCGCCCCAACCAGTCTAATCTATCTTAGCCTATTATCAACAACTTTCACGGCATAAAGAATTTAACCATCTAAGACCACGGATGTTTCAATTTGAACAACGCCCCTTTAATCGTTCGTCTATCTGATTCATTACATATGATGAATACTAGATAGCGCAACCCATTCTTTACATATAGATCAGCGATACCATGAAGAGAATATTTGTGCAAATAAAAGATCCAAGTATCTTTTATTCTTAATAGAGCGTCTGGATCTATCTCTCCAAAAATTTGAAACCGAAAAACTACACACCTAGCTCCAAATTCTTGAATTCCCTGGTTATCCATTGTACCTATAGGAACTCTTTCATCTGCTACGTGCACTCTCTGGACCGACTTGCTTCCATCGGCTTGAACAACTTCCTGAGCTTCGTAAATTGGAACTAGTGTATATGCAAACTGATTTTCCTGAATATTTTCTTTCACTAATTCTACCAATACATTTTGAGTAGAATCTAGAAATCTATTCCAGTTTTTTTGATTTTCTTCTATCTGGACTTTCCTCTGGTACTCCTGAAGTTTTCTGCCACAAAGATGACAAACTTCCTTAATACCTTCAAAAATCTTCATAGGTATTTCTTCGATAATCGACGGCATATTGACCTCCTTTAAAGTTCGACAACTTCATTGACTTTTGCAATCAAACTAAGCTGGTTACGGTACTCTCCATATACAACTGCCTTCTCAATGTCTACAATTTCTACAGTTGTGATCATTGGTTGATACGAGTCATAATCCTTCATCGATGCTAGTGGAACTTTTACAGTGAGTTGCTCTCCAATATTATTTTTTTCGTTTGGATAGTCACTGTCATCAGAAAAGATAAGTACGCCCACTTTTACCCCTTTTTCAATTTCTGAACCAGTTTCACTTTTTTCTATCCACATTGTGGCAGAAATAAAGCGTAACTCTTTTTGAGCAAAGAATAACGAAGCGTTGAACTCTGTAAAATATGATAAGTTCTTAAGTGCCATAAGTCAAAACCTTCTTTCTATATGTAAAAGCAAATCGTCTACTTTTAACGAAATAAATACTGTGACGATTACAGATAGCAACATTTTAAAATCACCTCCTTGCTTATAAGGAGAAATTTTAAAAGAGTTCGGAGTAGATTATGAAATTATTAATCTATTAATTCTTTTCGTAGAATCTCTATAATACGCTCATAGTGTCTTTTGACAGTTTTGTCACTAAGCCCAACTTCCTTTGCAAGTTGCGAGAATGATTTATTCTCAAAAACAACTCCAAACAGAATTTCTCTGTCTCTGTTGCTCAGCAAACTCTTAATAGTATCGTTTATAAAGACTGTTCTCTCTTGTTTGATTAAAAGAGTCAATGGGTCGTTATAATCTGCTATTGTATCTAGTAAAGGATCTGTATCACCTGAACCACTATCTAAACTACGAAGACCATAAGAACGATCTTTTCTACATGAATTCTCATAGGGCTGGTTTAATAAGTTATCTACCTTAGCCCAATCACCAGATAATGCAGCTCTTTTAATTGCTTCTTCTCTACGTTGTTCTACTTTTGTTAAATCTACCATAGGTTGGTACCTCCTGCTCGGGTTTACCAACCATACAGAGTTTGTCTTCTCACGCTATCCCCAGTGGAAAAAACTTAGTAGTCATTTTAGATAGAAACAGTCAGATGTATAAAAAAATAGCAGTTATACAAAATCGTATAACTGCTATGCATTTTTTAGATCCAAATCTATATGTTATTTGTTTTTTTATTCAATTATTCTTTTAGTTCTACTTTTTCTAGTTCCATTACTGCGTTATTTTCTTCATTTGAAGTATCATTCTTCAAAAATCCTATGAATACTTTCTTACCATTTTCAACCGGGATATAGAATTGCACTCTATCTAAATCAACATATATTTTTTCTGTATCCTTTATCTTATAACCTCTACTCTCCATGATTTCGATAATTTGTTCTTTTGTTTTCAAAGCCTGAACAGTATTAGTAAATGACTCATATGAAGTTAAATAAATCACCTTATCTCCTGCAATAATTCTATCACTTGAAAATTTAATATTAGGTAATCTATCTATATTTTTTTGATCTTCTTCCACAGAACTTTTAGTTCCATAAACCTTCGTAACACGATAAGTTCCGCTAATTTTTGTGTTTACTAATGGTACTAACTCATATGGTACAGATGTATTCTCACCAATTATATCAAGATATACCATCTTATGTTGATCTATCTTATACAGGATTCTTCCGTAACGTTCTTTGTCTTTATTATCAAGTAATGAAATGAACTTCAAATCTTCTTTTTTGATTTCACTATTTTTTAATATCTCGAAATTTTCCTTAAATGATTTGACGATATCTTCTTCCGAAAGTTTAGTTTTTGTGATATTTTTAAAATCAGAATATGAATCATGAATAGTTACATCATAATTAAATACTTCATTATTTTTAAACATATAGTCAATTTTTAATTTTTCTGAACCTGAAAATTCCCAAACACTAGTTTTAAGTCCTACTGAACCCCACTTCTTATCAAATAAATTATCACTTGATGAATTTTCGGAAAAATAATTAGATATACTTATACCTGCAGCGGCAAAGATTCCCAATATAACAATCGTAAGTAATATGACTCTCACTAAACTAAATTTTTTAGTTTTCTTGTCATTCTTATTATCCTTTTTACCTTCTTCGTTTTTCTGCTTTCTCATATATCTTATTCTCCTTGATTTTTGTATTGTTTTTTATCTATTTTAACACAAAATAGTACGGCGCGCTATACTTTATTGATGTTTTAGACAGTTAATTGTACTTAAAAAATCATATAAAGGATAGTAGAATAGTACAAAAGAGGAAATTACGGATGGAAGCTAATCAATTACAAAAATATATAGCAGAGCGTATAAGAGAATGTAGAAAAGAACAGAATCTCAGCCAAGAACAATTATCCAATCAAGCCGGACTAGGTATTAAAGCAATACAAAACATCGAGAATATGAAATACGATTTTAAAATACACACACTTGAAAAAGTGCTTACTGCTTTAGGCATGACCGTAGAAGACTTCTTTAATTTCCCACTTTCAGATAATTCCGTCCCTATCACTACATTGATTGATAACATCTCAGATTTATCACACACAAAAAAATTAAAAATCATTTCCTTGTTCAATGAAATTGTAAAAAATATAGATTAAAAGAGGAACTCTCAATGGATTCCTCTTTTTGTATGCTACTTTAACTTTCCTTTGGTTAGTTTTATGGTTAATTTATACCTTAATAATGTCAAGAGTCCTTAAACTGTACTCCAAACACTCTAGATATGTGTATCAAAAATCATCTTTTCTAACCTCATTTTCTTCCATCTATTATACCAAAAATAGCATCCCCCGGCTTGTAAAAATATTCTAATACCAATCATTCTCCCTTGACTGCATTTTTTCAAAGCAGTATAATAACACTTATTGAAATTTTCAGCAAAGGAAAAGAAAATGTTTAGAAAATTAAAATATACCTTTATCGGTCGACCACTCAAGTCTCTCACAGACGGCGAAGGGGGATTGCTTGGAAAAATGCAGGCACTTGCAATGTTATCCAGTGATGCCCTGTCTTCTATTGCCTATGGACCTGAACAAGTCATTCTCGTTTTAGTCAGTCTCTCTCCTCTCGCTATTTGGTGGAGCCTCCCTATCGGTATTTTTGTCCTCTTACTGCTCGCTAGTTTAACCATTTCCTATCGTCAAATCATCCACGCCTATCCTCAAGGCGGTGGGGCTTATATGGTCACTCGAGAAAATCTCTCCCCTGAACTAGGCTTGATTGCAGGGGGCAGCCTCCTTGTTGACTATATGCTGACAGTAGCCGTATCCGTTGCTTCTGGAGCTGATGCTATTACTGCAGCCATCCCTGCCCTCCATCCCTACAATCTTCATATCTCTATTTTCCTAGTCTGCCTGCTCATGCTCTTGAATTTAAGAGGCTTGAAAGAATCTGCCAGCTCTCTGATGATTCCCGTCTACCTCTTTATCTTCAGTACCGTCTTTCTCTTGCTTTATGGGTTCTTTCAACTATTCACAGGTTCCCTAAACTATCAGGCGACTTCAACCATTGGGCAAACCGTTCCGAGCCTTTCCATCGTTCTCCTATTGAGAGCCTTTACCAGTGGCTCTGCCTCTCTGACAGGGGTTGAGGCTATTTCAAATGCGGTACCATTTTTCAAAACTCCGAAAGAAAAGAATGCTGCTCAGACCTTGACCATCATGTCCCTCATTTTAGGATTTCTTTTTGCAGGTATCACCTTCCTAAACTACTGGATGGGCATCACACCTCAAAATGGAGAAACCATCCTCTCGCAAATGGCCAAGGGCATTCTTGGTGATTCATTCTTTGGTCATGCTAGCTACTATCTCTTCCAGTTCTCAACAGCCTTGATTCTAGCTGTAGCTGCAAATACTGGCTTTTCAGCCTTCCCTATGCTGGCTTACAATATGGCTAAAAACAAGTACATGCCCCATCTCTTTATGGAAAAGGGGGATCGCCTTGGCTACTCCAACGGTATCTTAACTCTGGCTTTTGGAGCTATGACCCTTCTTCTCATTTTTAACGGGAATACTGAACGCTTGATTCCTCTTTATACTATCGGGGTCTTCGTTCCCTTTGCCCTTTCTCAGACTGGGATGATTCGTCATTGGAAAAAGGAAAAAGGAGCAAACTTCTTAAAACCTGCCTTTGCTAATGTCCTAGGAGCCATCATTTGTTATGCTATCGTTCTCATTTTACTCCTCTTCAGACTGGGTGATATCTGGCCATTCTTCCCAATTATCCTAGTTTTAACCTTCCTCTTTTTGTCCATTCACAGCCATTACCAAAAAGTGGCAAAACAACTACGACTCTACGAAGGAATTGAAAAGTGCACTTACGACGGCAATCTGGTTCTCGTCCTCGTAGGAAATGTTACTCGAGTAAGTGTCGGAGCCATTAACTACGCTCAAAGTATCGGTGACGAAGTGTTAGCCATGCACATTTCTACTAAAGAAACGGCCGATAAAGACCAAGAAATTCTTCAGGAATTTGCCGATTACTTCCCAAATATCACTCTGAAGAATATCAATACCAGCTACCGCGACATCATCACCCCTAGCGTTAAGTATGTCAAACGAATCGCCCAAGAAGCTAAGCAAAAAAACTACACCGTTACAGTTCTTGTACCACAGTTTATCCCTAACAAGCCTTGGCAAAATATCCTGCACAATCAAATGAGCCTTAAACTAAAATACGCTCTCAGATGGCACGAAGACGTCGTTGTCGCTAGCTACTCTTATCACTTAAAAGAATAAACAAAAACTCAAAATCAGTAACTTATATCTGGTTTTGAGTTTTTTGTATGTGACCTTTTAAATGAGCCCTCTATGAGTTTCATCTGAAATGACCGATTTCGTAGACAATGCACCCTTTAAGATAAAAAGAAAAGCCAGTAGACTCGAGTTCCTACTGACTTCTTTGTTGAATTCGTTTGGATTATGCAGCCAAAACTTTGCGTCCTTTACGACGACGAGCTGCCAATACGCGACGACCGTTTTTAGTTGACATACGGTTACGGAATCCGTGTTTACGCGCACGACGAAGTTTACTTGGTTGATAAGTACGTTTCACGATGAATACCTCCTCATAGATTTTGTATTCGTTTAGCCGGCTATAAAGTGATCAGTTACTAAACATACTTTACTATTCTATCTGATTCTTACCTATTTGTCAATAGCTCTAAGGAAATGTTTCCTGCTTTTCCCTATGAAAGCCTTATCTACGATACTGACTCAAGAAACGTGTCATCTTTTCTTGGATTTGCGCCAATTCGTCCACACGAGGAAGGTAAACGATACGGAAATGGTCTGGTTCCTTCCAGTTAAAACCACGACCATGAACCAAGAGAACCTTTTCCTGCTTCAAGAAATCAAGAACGAACTGTTCATCATCATCGATGCGGTACATATTGCGGTCAATTTTAGGGAAGATATAAAGACCCGCCTTCGGCTTGACTGCAGACAAACCTGGGATATCTTGGATAGCATTGTAAATGAAGTTTCTTTGCTCGTAAATCCGTCCACCAGGAAGGAGCAATTCATCTACTGACTGGTGCCCACCTAGTGATGTTTGTACGACTTGCTGGGCCAAAACGTTAGAGCAAAGACGCATATTGGACAGCATATTGAGACCTTCGATATAGCCCTTGACATGGTGCTTAGGACCAGACAAGACCATCCAGCCTACACGAAAACCAGCGATACGGTGAGATTTTGACAGACCATTCATGCTGACACAGAAAACATCAGGTGCCAAGCTCGCCACAGGCGTATGCACATGCCCATCCATCACCATGCGGTCGTAGATTTCATCCGCAAAGATGATCAAATCGTTTTGACGAGCAATCTCAATAATCTCCAACAAGAGTTCCTTAGGATAAAGGGCTCCAGTTGGGTTATTTGGATTGATAAGGACGATTGCCTTGGTATTGGAAGTAATTTTTGACTTAATATCGTCAATATCTGGGTACCATTCTGCAGCTTCATCACAGATATAGTGAACGGCATTTCCCCCAGCTAGGCTGACCGCGGCTGTCCAGAGAGGATAGTCTGGCATAGGCACCAAGACCTCATCGCCATTATCCAAAAGCCCTTGCATGGACATAACAATCAGCTCACTGACACCATTTCCAAGGTAGATATCATCAATGTCTACATTGGGGAATTTCTTCAGTTGGCAATACTGCATGATAGCCTTACGGGCTGAGAAAATCCCTTTAGAATCAGAGTACCCTTCACTATCACGCGCATTCATAATCAAGTCATGAATGACCTCATCTGGTGCTGTAAAGCCAAATTCTGCTGGATTCCCTGTGTTCAGACGTAAAATCTTTTCTCCGTTTGCTCGCATCCTCATAGCTTCTTCCAAAACAGGGCCACGGATATCATAGGCAACGTGCTCTAACTTACTAGACTTGTTATATTCTTTCATCTTGTTTCCTCAATTCATAGAGATAGTAACATTATACCACTAGAAAGGGATTGCGACAAGTTTCCTGAAATGAGCAAGCAAAGAAAAAACTCACAACGACTAGGTTCTCACCGTCTAAGCAACTAGAATACAGAAGTATTTTCTCACATACCAAAAGACAAACCTAGAAAGATCAGCGCTAAAAAGGAGTCATACAAAAGATTAAACATGAGAAAGAGCCCCCACGTGACCAAGTAGTCCAAGCGACCACTTCTCTTTGCAATCACAAATAAAATGATGTTGTAGACTAGGTGAAAGAGAAGAAAGCCAACAAAACCTGGATAGAGAACGGGCATGACTCTTTCCAGCTGCCAAAGCATCACTACTTCACCTACAAGTGACGCAAGGATAATTCCATGATAAAGAAAACTTATTTTTTTAGAAGCTTGAACAAAATCTTTCATACTTTCTCATCCCCTCGCTGTGTTTTCTACTAGCTCGTTTTCTTTTATTTTAACATATCTCCACCAAATCGAATCTCCAATAATATTTATTTAAATATGATTTTTACTTTACTTCTTTAGTGAAAAGGGTTACAATAACAGTAAGAAAATTTCAGGAGGTTTCATTATGGCACAACGTTACCAAAATGTTATGGTCGCAATTGATGGTTCTAAAGAAGCGGACTTGGCTTTCGTCAAAGGTGTTTACACTGCACTACGCAACGAATCCAAGCTCACCATTGCCCATGTTATTGACACACGCGCTCTTCAAAGCGTGTCTACCTTTGATGCTGAAGTTTACGAAGAACTCCAAGTCGATGCTGAAAGTCTGATGAAGGAGTACGAAAAGCGCGCAAGAGATGCTGGTGTGACCGATATTCACATCGTCATCGAAATGGGAAATCCAAAAACCCTCCTTGCCCGTACTATTCCAGACGCAGAAAATGTCGACCTGATTCTCGTTGGTGCAACAGGTCTCAATGCCTTTGAACGCCTCTTGGTTGGTTCTTCATCTGAGTACATTCTCCGCCATGCAAAAGTCGATTTGCTAGTCGTGAGAGAAAGAGAAAAAACATTGTAGTCATTAAAAAAGGGAGCCTTGAGCTCCTTTTTGTTTCTATTTTTTTCCTTCTTTATGTCGCTCATAAGCTTTAAACTGACGTTGTAGTTCCTGTCGGATGGCAGGTTCCGGAGCATATTTTTCTTCCCAGTCATCTGGTTTTAAAATCTTGTGTGTAACTGGGTCAAAATGAGCTTTCCCATCAGGGAAAACCTTTCCCATATTTGCTTCATGGACAATATCAAAAATGCGTTCTGGGTCTACTCCCATCAAAACGAAACTACCGTATGTGAAATACAGTGTGTCAATCAAAGCATCCACTTGACCGACCAGATTTTGCTTAGCAGGCGTCTTTTTCGCCACTTTCTCTGCCGCCTTATCAAGTGCCTCATGCATGCTTGCAAGGGAGTTTTGAAATTCTTCCTCCGAAGAACTTGCTGCGCGAACAAACTCTACTAATTCTTCAATTTTAAAATCTGCGCGGTGGGTTGCACCTTCAGCATCCCATGCCTGTGGCTCTTCTTGAGTTCGTTCATCCATCATGTGGTGGAAGGTTTTGACCTTATTAAAGTGGTAGTCTCGACTGACAAACACTTTTTCTGAAGCCAAAACACCAAAGTGCTCGAGCGCCTTGTGGATACCATCTTGTTGATTACTTGCCGTAATATGCTTGGCAACTTCTTTGACACTGCTACTGCCATTTCCCATAGCGACCGACATACCAACACCCGCCAACATTTCCAGGTCGTTGTCGGAATCACCAAAGGCCATGACTTGATTGAGATCAAAACCATATTCTTTCCCGACTCGGCGAATGCCTTCTAGTTTGGAATTTCCTTGGTTAATGATATCTGCTGCAAAAGGATTGCTTCGAGTTAATTTCAAGTCGTCAAAATCACTTGCAGCTCTCTCAGATTCTTCTGGCGTCATCAGCATCAAAACTTGATAAATGGGTTGATTAATCAAGTTAAGCAAGTCGTCTTCCTTTTGAGGAACTGCCTTGCTGACCATTCGATTAAAGGAACGGCTAACGGTTCTTGTCAGAACAGTCGGAATAAAACGACTAACCAGTTGGGAAAAGGAGCCGAGACCAAATGACATAATTTTCGAACCAACAACGGCATGCTCGGTTCCAAGAGCGATTTCTTTACGCTCCTTTTTAGCGTAAGCAATCAGTTGACGCAGGCTTGACTTAGCAATCGGACTTGCAAAGAGCACCTTTTCTTTATTAAAAATGTATTGGCCATTGTAGGTCACCGCAAAATCCAAGTCCAAGTCTTCCATCAATTCCTTGACAAAAAACGGCCCTCGTCCTGTCGCTACTCCAACAAGTACTCCTTGCTCTTTGACAATCTTAATCGCGTCCTTAGTGGATTTCAAAACACTCTTGCGATCGTTGACTAGCGTTCCATCGATATCAAAAAAAACAGCCTTGACTTCCATCCTATCCCATTCTCCCCTTTTGTGTTACAATGATTATACCACATTTCAGAAAGAGTGAGTAAATCATGCCTAAGAAAATCCTTGTTTTACATACAGGTGGGACTATTTCCATGCAAGCTGACGCCACTGGAGCAGTTGTAACTAGTCAGGACAATCCCATGAACCATGTTTCCAATCCACTTGAAGGGATTGAGGTTCATGCCCTAGACTTTTTTAATCTGCCAAGTCCCCATATCAAACCCAAGCATATGCTTGCACTCTATCATAAAATCAAAGAGGAAGCTAATAACTACGATGGAGTTGTCATCACACATGGTACAGATACCTTAGAAGAAACAGCTTACTTCCTTGATACCATGAAAATCCCACCCATCCCCATCGTTCTAACAGGGGCCATGCGTAGTTCAAACGAACTTGGTAGCGACGGTGTTTACAACTATCTGAGCGCTTTACGAGTCGCCAGCGATGACAAGTCAGCTGATAAGGGGGTTCTGGTCGTCATGAACGATGAAATCCACGCGGCCAAGTACGTAACCAAAACCCATACGACAAACGTCGGGACCTTTCAAACCCCAACACATGGACCACTTGGCCTCATCATGAAGCAAGAAATCCTCTACTTCAAAACGGCTGAACCTCGTGTCCGATTTAATCTTGAGCATATTCAGGGTCTGGTTCCTATCATCTCAGCCTATGCCGGTATGACAGACGAGCTGATCGATATGTTAGATTTGGAACAGCTGGATGGCCTAGTCATTCAGGCCTTCGGAGCAGGTAATATCCCCAAAGAAACAGCTCAAAAGTTGGAAAATCTCCTCCAAAAAGGAATCCCAGTCGCCTTGGTCTCACGTTGTTTTAATGGCATTGCTGAACCTGTTTATGCCTACCAAGGTGGAGGGGTTCAATTGCAAGAGTCTGGCGTTCTCTTTGTCAAAGAACTCAACGCTCAAAAAGCTCGCCTCAAATTATTAATTGCCCTTAATGCTGGACTAAAAGGACAAGCCTTAAAAGACTATATGGAAGGCTAATCCTCTTCTCTAGAATACAAAATCAGGAAATCTTCACGATTCCCTGATTTTTTCTATTTACGTTTTCGTGTAGAGCGGCGTTCTGTCAAACCATGAGGTAGGAGAACTTCACGTTCTTCCAATTCTTCCTTATGCATAATCTTAGTCAACATACGCATGCTGATAGCACCTAAGTCATAAAGAGGTTGGGCAATAGTCGTCAAGTTTGGACGAGTGAATCGTGCAATTTGAGAGTCATCTGTCGTAATGATTTCAAACTCTTCTGGCACAGATATACCATGGTCAGCTAAACCATTTAGGACACCTGCTGCCAATTCATCACCTGTTACAACTGCGGCTGTAGCTTGTGATGAAATCAAGCGTTCTGCCAAGGCATAACCATCATCATAGCTGTATTTTGATTCAAAGACCAATCCCTCGCTATAAGAATGTCCAGCTTTTTTCAAGGCTTCCTTGTAACCAATCAAACGAACCTTGCCATTGATATCATCAACAAGTGGTCCACTAACAAAAGCAATCTTTTCGTTTTCTTTGAGAAGGTAGCTCACGGCATCAATCGTTGCTTGTTTGTAGTCGATATTTACACTTGGAAGTTGGTGTTCTACATCCACAGTACCAGCAAGAACAACCGGTGTCCGTGAACGAGAAAACTCTGAACGAATCTTTTCAGTCAAGTGATAGCCCATAAAGATAATCCCATCAACTTGTTTTGAAAAGAGAGTGTTGACCACTGAAACTTCCTTTTCATCATCCTCATCACTATTCGCTAGGACAATGTTATACTTGTACATTTCAGCAATGTCGTCAATCCCCTTAGCAAGCGTTGAGAAATAACCATTGGTAATGTTAGGAATCACAACTCCGACTGTCGTTGTTTTCTTGCTAGCTAAACCACGGGCTACCGCATTTGGACGATAGTCCAAGCGATCAATCACTTCTAGGACTTTTTTTCGAGTGTTCTCTTTAACATTCTTGTTGCCATTAACGACACGGCTAACTGTTGCCATTGAAACTCCTGCTTCACGGGCGACGTCATAAATCGTTACTGTATCATCTGTGTTCATTCCGTTTCCTTTCTATAATGAAAATTTCGCTTTCACGCATCTACTTACTCCATTTTATCACTTATTGTAAACACTTTCAAGTATTTTTTAGAGAAACTTTGAAAAAATTTCACAGTTTATTCCCATTTTGAAAAAGCAATTACGATTTCTTGATTTTTAAGACATTTTGCTGTATGATAAGGAAAATAAAAGGGGGAGGAAAACATGGCTTTTACAAATACACAAAGACGATCCGCTAGTTTTGGTGTCGTGACCAGCTTGCCTGATGATGTCATTGACTCTTTATGGTATATTATTGATCATTTCCTGAAAAATGTCTTTGAATTAGAAGAAGAACTTGAGTTTCAACTGCTCAACAATAAGGGGACCATCACCTTCCATTTTTCTAGCCAGCACCTTCCGACTAGCATTGATTTTGATTTCAATCATCCTTTCGATCCGCTTTACCCTCCTAGGGTCCTTATTTTAGACTTGGACGGCAGAGAAACCATCCTCCTTCCTGAAGAAAATGACCTATTTTAAAAACTCTAGCTTCTTGGCGTAAACTGCTGAGGAACTAGAGTTTTCTTTTTCTAATAAATGGAGCGACTAACAACTAGACCATTGGGTTTTGTGTACTCTAAATCAAGGTAATCCTGATAAGTCCCTGGCACAATGAAACCTTGGGGACTCAATATATCAGTTCCAGCTTTTCCCACGATAGAGTCTGCCAGCAAAACACAATTGGTACTGAGAACAAAGTAGGTCTTAAACTCAGATGAGCTGAATTTATAGAGGGTCGCATCTGCTTCCTCTTTCAGTTGGTAGGAGTAGGTATGCTTGACCTCTCCCTCTCTTCTTTTCATCAACTGCGAGCTTGGTTCCCAAGGAATTAACAGGTCTTCTATCTCCGCTAAACGCGCTTGGATAGCTGCTTTCTGTTGGTCCGTCAAACTCAGGCCATAAGCAAACAAGGTCTTCTGACTTTCCCTCTTACAGAGCTCGATGTATTTTTCCCGATTGGCTTTAAACAAGACACCGTCTCCAACCATGCCGAATAAGCGCTCCGAGTGAGGATCATACGAGCCATAGGAAATAACCGTCCCTTGATAGCAAATATCCACATGCCCCATGGCAAGGAAGAAAGAGGTTTCTGAGGTATGAACAAAAATTTCTAGATCAACCACCTGATCGTTTTTTCTTTCTGAATGAACTTCTCCTTCTTGGTTTTCATGATTTGACAGCCACTCATTCAGTTTACGCAAGGTGCTGATAGGGATCAGAGCCGTCACAAAGATCGGCAAGGTCATTCGCATACGTCGTTTCAGCTTGGGATTGTTTTCTATCCTTTCAAAAAAGAAACCGTCCCGGAGGCTACTAGCTCCTAGCATGAGCAAGTAAAATCCAAACAAGAGCAATTCAAAATTCGCTGCATCGTGAAAAGGAGAGATGCTATAAAGACCGAATCCTATCATCCATACAGCATCGAAGAGATGATGAAGCCGAGGATGAATAGTATTTTTTCGATAGAGAGACCAAGTGACAAGACTAATGATGCCCGTAAACAGCTGGTAGCTCGCAATGATAAAAACCAGGAGATAGAGGGCAAGGTCTTGCAAGATGATAGAGTCAAACACCAGAGCCGCAACCACCAGCTTGCCCAGGGTTACAAAGATATTTTCCCGACGTTTTTTATCTTGAAACCAGCGAGTCAACAAGTGCCAAACTGCTGACAAGGAAAAGTAACCCATCAGCAACTGGTACCCCATCCTCGGAATAACTTGTCCAAAACGAATCAAGAGAAAGCCTAAAAGAATAGCAAGTAACCCCTCCCCTATACTCTTCCACTTGCTATAGGTCTCGGAAAGTTTAGGCATCTCCTTGCTCCAACTGGTCAACCAAGTATCGAATTGGTTGCTTTAGGATCGGATGGATAAAATGGGGAGCTATTTCCACTAACGGCTCAAGAACAAAGAGGCGTTCTGCTATATAAGGATGAGGCAAGATGAGTTTGTCTGTGTAAATGATCTGGTCCTCCACAAAGAGTAGGTCCAAATCAATCAAACGTGGTCCCCAATGCACTTCTCTCACCCGCCCCATTTCTGACTCGATGGCTAATAATGTTTCTAACAAGACTGGTGCTGGTAACCAGGTTTCTACTTCAATCACCTGATTGGCAAAGCTATCCTGCTCCACACCACCCCAAGGCTCTGTCGCCAAGACACTGGACTCTTTGAGAATATGGATACCTCGAGCTCGCAATTTGTCAATAGCTTGTTCCAAGTTTGCTTGCTTATCTCCCATATTACTTCCCAGAGCGATAAAGGCCCGTTGTTTGCGACGGCGAATGGTCACCGAGCAGGTATCCAATGGTAAATGCACTGGAGCCCACGGTTTTTTTAGTTCCAACTCAATCTCTTGGACAAGAGGATAGGTCTCAAAGGTACGCTCAACGAGTTTGTAAGCTACCGTTTCAATCAAATCCTCAGTGCTTTCCTGAAACCAAGTCGTCCACTGCTGACACAGTTCTCCGTAATGGACAGATGCTGTTAAATCCAATTCTGTAGCCGCCTTGGTCATATCATAGGATAAGCTTGCGGAAATAACAAACTTCTGCCCTAATTCTTTCTCACTAGGGAAAAGACCATGATAGGCAAAAATTTCCAAATCTTTAATCTGCAGTTGATCCATAACTAGTCCTTTCTAGAAAAATCCGCATGAAGCAGATTCTTTTTATACTCAATGAAAATCAAAGTGCAAACTAGGAAGCTCGCCGCAGGTTGCTCAAAGCACTGCTTTGAGGTTGTAGATAAAACTGACGAAGTCAGCTAAAAACACTGTTTTGAGGTTATGGATAGAACTGACGAAGTCAGTAACCGCACCTACGGCAAGGTGAAGCTGACGTGGTTTGAATTTGATTTTCGAAGGGTATTATAGTCCCATTAAACGATAAGCTTGGTCTCGGAGGTCCTTATCTGTTTCAAATAGACCACGAGCTACTGTCGTCAAGGTTGCCGTTCCTGGCTTTCTGACACCACGCATGCTCATACACATATGTTCCGCCTCAATGACAACAAAGGCTCCCTTGGCCCCCAGATAGTCCATCAAGGCATCGGCCACTTCAATATTCAACCGTTCTTGAATCTGTGGTTTTTTAGAATAAACTTCAACCGTACGAGCTAGCTTGGACAAGCCTGCTACACGTCCATCTGGAATGTAGGCAATGTGCGCTCTCCCATAAAATGGCAAGAAGTGGTGCTCACACATAGTATGGAAAAAAATATCCTTTTCCACTACCATATTGTCATCAATAATCTCAAAGGATTTTGACAGGTGTTCCTCAGCAGTTTGGCCAAGACCTGAAAAAATCTCTTGGTACATACGGGCTACACGAGCAGGTGTTTCCTGCAAGCCCTCGCGGTTAGCGTCCTCACCAACAGCCTCAATAATCATTTTTACAGCTGCTTCAATCTTTTGTGTATCCATTCTCGTTCTTCCTCTCCATCAGATAGGCTCTCACTTGGCTCAAGAAATACAAGGAACCTGTGATAATCCTAACTGTTCGTTTCTCTTCATTTTTATCTGTCAATTTCTGCTCTAGAAAATCCTGCCAACCTTGGTAATTGAGATTTCTAGACTTGACTGTCTCTTTCAGCACGCTTTCATCCGTCGCTCGACTATCGTCAAAATGTGTCAGGGTAAGCTCGGTATCTGGCATTTCCCCTAGCAAGTCCAGCATATCATCCAAGGCCTTGGTTTTGATGCAGGTAAAGAGGATTTCCTTATGATAATCCGCAAAGCGTTCTTGCAAGGTTGCTAGTAAAGCCTTGATAGCATGGGGATTGTGGGCCCCATCCAAAATCATCAAGGGGTCGCTAGACACGACCTCCAAACGCCCTGGCCATCTGGTTTCTTTCAAAGCTTGAGCAACCAAGTCATTACTTGCTAATTCTCGCCCAGTCTCCTGACAATAAGTGTCTAAGAGAGCAAGCGCCATTCCCGCATTTTCTATCTGGTGCAAACCAAGCAGATCTGTTTGAAAGCGACCTTGTCTGACAGAACTGGTATAATCAAAGATTTCGCCTGTCACCACACTCTTTTGGTGACTGACCTGATAATCTTTCCCATATCGTATTCTCGGTGCATCTTTCCCTTCCGCAATGCGGTCAATAACAGTCAAGGCTTCAGGAACAATATGACCTGTCACCAAGGGAATACCTTGTTTGATAATACCAGCCTTCTGCTCTGCTATGGCTTCCAAGGTGTCACCAAGTAGGGCCACATGATCCAGTCCAATGGTCGTAATTCCTGTTAAAATTGGCTGGCAGACATTGGTACTATCCAAAAGACCACCCATGCCGACTTCCATGATGGCCACATCTACTAGTTCTGAGGCAAAATAATCATAAGCTAGAGCTGTGATAATCTCAAACTCAGTCGTTCCTTGTAATGCAACGCTCCTCTCCCCCTCAAGCAAAGACTGATAGTCTGCCATGAGAGCTTCTAGTTTCGCTTCGGGAATGGATTCCCCATTGATGCTAATCTGGTCTGTATAATGAATGAGATAGGGCGAGCTGAACACCCCAACTCTCAGGTCTAGCCCTTCCAGCATCTTTTTCAAAAAAGCAATGGTCGAACCCTTGCCATTGGTCCCTCCGATATGGATGACCTTAAGTTTGAGATGGGGATTGCCTCGCAGAGCTAGGAGTTCCACCATTCGTTCCAAACCAAAATGTGGTTGGTCCGTCCGGTAGTGGACAATCCACTGATTGTTTTGAATTTCGTTCATCTTACTTATATTGTTTTAAATCTAGATTTTCTGCATCATCTGCCAAACGAATAGCGGAGGCAATTTCAACTGCCATCCTGTGACTGGCTACATCGTGCACGCGCACCACTTCCACACCCTGTCTCGCAGCGATACTGGTTACATGAGCCGAAGCTGTGTCTCGATTGCGGAAACCAAGTTCGGTCTCAGGATTAACTTCAAAGCCATTTTCCTCCAGGATATTAATGACAAACCGCTTACGCGAAACTCCAAGAAAGATTGGATAGCCTTTCTGATGCAGTTTATCCAGATCACGTAGAAGGAGTAGATTTTCTTTCTTAGTCAGACCAAAGCCAATTCCTGGATCCAGCAGAATATTTTCTCTTGCTATCCCAGCTTCCTCTGCTCTCGCTAGAGCTCGTTCAAAGAAAGTCTTCATCAAGTCTTCGATTGGCACTTTTTCAAAGCCAGCTAACTCTTCTTCTGTAAAAGCTTGTCCAAAACCAAAATGAGGAAATATGAGCGAACTAGGATGCTGAGGACGAGCCATGACTGGATTAAACATGATAACCACTTCCGCTCCAGCCTTAGCAACCACATCCGCCATTTTCTCATCTCCCATGAGACCAGTGATATCATTGACCAGATTGGCACCAGCAGCCAAAGCAGCCTCTGCCACCTGACTTTTCCAAGTATCGATGGAAATGAGAACATCACTTTCCTCACGGATAGCTTTAATCACTGGAACAACACGCTGGATTTCCTCTTCTATCTCAACATAGCTACTGCCTGGCCGAGTCGATTCTCCACCGATATCTAGCATGCTCGCTCCTTCAGCTATCAATTTACGGGCTTGCTGAAGCGCCTGGTCAACAGCAAAAAACTGACCACCATCCGAAAAGGAATCTGGGGTTACATTGATAATTCCGCAAATGGCTGTTTTTGCCTGACTAGCTTTATTGGACATAGGGTCACTCCTCAAGGTTTTTCACCACATTATTTCTCTATTTTACCATAAAAAGAAAAAGATGGATACGCAAGCATTCATCTTTTCCAAGTAGGTCAATGGCTTAGAATGATAGGCCCAGATTTCTACTAATCAATACCAATATAGCTATCAAACAAAAGGCTACACCATTGAGAATCATATGAAGCAGGATGGACATCTCTAAACGTTCTGTCTTATAGGCTGTCCAAGTTAGAACTGTTGACATCCCTCCATAAATAAGTACAGAAGGTAGATTGGTTGGAGTATGGAGTAAGGCAAAGACAATTGCCCCAACAACAAAGCCAAGTTTTTCCTTACCTCGGAAGATTTTTTTAGGAATAATCCCACGACACAAAATTTCCTCACAAATCGGCGCAATCAAGACTAGTATGAAAAAAGTGGCAATCAAGGAACTATTTTCAACCAGACCGTTAATAGTTGATTGATTGCTAGTTGTCGTCTCATTCGTCATGCGAAGCAAAGCTGCACCAAACAAATTGTTAGCAAAAATCACTAGGTAACTCAACACCAAACGAGCCAAGTCTTTGGCCTTAAAAAAGGACAGATTAAAAGTAGCAAGTTGTGTTTTTCTAGCACCTAAAATAAAGACAGCCAAAATAACAATGGATAGAGCACCGACTATGAGCCCTGACTGTAAAAGAGGAAATTGTTTAGAAGCTAGCCAAAAAGATAGCCCTAAAGGAACTTGCGCTAGAATTAAAGCCACTAAAAGGATGAGGACCCACATTCCTCTGTTCAAAACCTCTTGCCAAATTGTCTTATCTTTCATGATGTACCTCCTTATAAGAAAAAGGGGAGACTCCCCTTTTCTATTATACCATTTATAGCGCCATACTGATATAGTTAAGGATAAACAAAGCATCCAAAATCCAAATCATCACGTGCACATCCTTGGCTTGACCTTTGACAACTTTTGTCAAGGTGTATGTCAAGAAACCAACAGCAATCCCTTGTGTGATAGAGTAGCTGAATCCCATAAAGATAGATGTGAAGAAGGCAGGAACCGCTTCAGCCATATCATCCCAAGGGATATTTTTTAAGTTAGAAAGCATCATGATTCCGACGATGATCAAAATTGGTGCTGTTGCAGCTGTCGGAACAATCGCTAGAAGTGGGCTAAAGAAGCTAGATAGAGCAAAACAGATCGCAACCACTAGGGCTGTCAAACCAGTACGTCCACCCGCACCGATACCCGCCGCAGACTCAACATAAGTCGTAACGTTTGAAGTACCAGCAATGGCACCTACTGAAGTTGCCACCAAATCAGAGTATAGAGCCTTGTCCAATTTAACTGACTCATGGTTTTCCCCACTTGTCGCAACGATACCAACTTTTTCACCAGTACCGATAAGAGTCCCAATTGTATCAAAAATATCCGTTAGTGAGAAGGCAAGAATAGCCATTAAGGTTTCTGGTAAACGTGAAGTGTTTGAAATCAAAGATCCTAAACCTTCTGAACCCAGAGCAGCACCAAATAAAGTTCCTAAATCATTAACCGCTGCTGAAAGATTGTTGCTAGCAAAGTCAATCCCTGATAATTTGACAACACCAACAGCAATGGCAAGCACAGTCGTTGTTAAAATAGAAAGAATGATTCCACCCTTGATGCCTTTAACAACAAAGAAAATGGTAATAGCCAAACCTGCAAGCGCCACCAATACGGCTGGAGTATTGAAGTCTACCAATCCTGGAACGGCTGCTGAGTTTGCAGTAAGTGCAGCTTGAGCCTTGTCTGCTCCTTCACCTGCTACCGTATAAGTACCTGGATCGATTGAGAATTTCAAGAGACCAGCATTCTTAATCCCAACATAGGCAAGGAAAACACCAATACCAGCGGAAATAGCTGAACGAAGTGTTGTTGGAATAGATTCGATGATCATTTTACGAACATTTGTTAAGGTAATAATCAGTGAAATAATTCCACAAATGAAGACCATACCAAGAGCTTCTTTCCAAGTATAGCCCATCCCAAATACAACTGTAAATGTGAAGAAGGCATTTAGTCCCATACCTGGTGCTTGTGCGTATGGCAAATTAGCATAGAAAGCCATCATCAAAGTACCGACTACAGAACCGATAATCGTTGCCAAGAACACACCTTGAACAGGCATACCCGTTTGGGAAAGCATTTGAGGGTTTACAAAGAGAATATAACTCATTGCAAAGAATGTTGTTAAACCAGCAAGCACCTCTGTACGGACATCTGTCCCGTGCTCTTTTAGTTTAAATAGTTTGTCCATTTTTAATCTCCTTTTGTTTTTTTACGAACAATATTAGTATTATATCATTTATCATTCACCTTTTCAATATGTTTGTTTGATTTATTTAATAAATCAAAGCAACTGTAGTTTTTGTTCTTATCTGCTTTTCTTCCTTCTTTTTGATATAATAGTAGACATCTTATCTGGAAACGACTAGAAAGGTTTATATGACTAAAAAAATTATCGCAGTAGATTTGGACGGAACCCTGCTGAATAGTGAAAGCAAGCTCTCCGATTTCACCAAAGAGACAATCAAAAAAATTTCAGAAAAAGGACACCATGTCATCATCACGACAGGCCGTCCGTATCGTATGGCAAAAGATTTCTACCGTGAGCTAGAATTGCATACTCCCATGATTAACTTTAATGGTTCTCTTACCCATCTACCAGGACAGGCTTGGGAGCATGAAAAGTGCTTGACCTTGGACAAAAAATATCTCCTAGACATGGTCAAGCGCACGGAGGACATTCAGGCTGATTTTATTGCAGGAGAATATCGAAAAAAATTCTATATCACGACTCCGAATGAGGAAATTGCAGACCCTAAACTATTTGGCGTAGAGAACTTCCGGCCGGAAAATCAATTCAAGCCCGAACGAGTAACCAAAGATCCCAACTGCATCCTCTTACAAACAAGGGCTGAAGACAAATACGCTTTAGCGGACGAGATGAATCGTTTTTATCAACACCAACTATCCATCAATACCTGGGGCGGGCCCCTCAACATCCTCGAGTGTACTCCCAAGGGTGTAAACAAGGCCTTTGCTCTAGAGTACTTGCTCAATGTGATGAATCGTGATAAAAAAGACTTAATCGCCTTTGGCGATGAGCATAATGACACTGAAATGTTGGCATTTGCAGGCAAGGGATATGCTATGAAAAACGCCAATCCTGCTCTTCTTCCATATGCAGACGAACAACTTCCTCTGACCAACGAAGAAGATGGAGTTGCCCACGCTTTACAAAATTTATTCCTATAAAAGGGAAGATTGCATGGTCGCAATCTTTCTTTTTTGTTTTCATTTTATTTTCACTAAAGCGGCTCATTTTCTGTATTTTTATATTAAATTTTCTATTGCCATTTTCACGCATCTTTCAAAAAGTATTGATATATTAATATTTTCAAAAAGTCATTCTATGAAAACTTTTACATCTTTTGAGAAAAAGTAGTTGCTTTTTAAATGAAAACGGTTTATACTTAATTAGGCTTAAAGTTTTCTTAAACACACAGTCAAACATTTTATAAGGAGGAATGACAATAATGAGTATCGGAATCATTATTGCGAGCCACGGCGAATTTGCTGCGGGTATTCATCAATCAGGATCTATGATCTTTGGTGAACAAGAAAAGGTTCAAGTTGTAACCTTTATGCCAAATGAAGGTCCAGATGACCTTTACGCTAAATTCAACAACGCTGTGGCTGCATTTGACGCAGAAGATGAGGTTCTAGTATTGGCTGACCTTTGGAGTGGATCTCCATTCAACCAAGCTAGCCGCGTGATGGGAGAAAATCCAGAACGTAAGTTTGCCATCATCACAGGACTTAACTTGCCGATGTTGATCCAAGCCTACACAGAGCGCCTTATGGACGCGAATGCAGGTGTGGATAAAGTCGCTGCGAATATCATTAAAGAAGCCAAAGATGGCATCAAGGCTCTTCCAGAAGAGCTTAACCCAGTTGAGGAAGTTGCAACTGCTGCAGCTGCTCCTGCCGCACAAGCTGCTATTCCAGAAGGAACTGTTATCGGTGACGGTAAACTGAAAATCAACCTTGCTCGTCTAGACACTCGTCTCCTTCACGGTCAGGTTGCGACTGCTTGGACACCAGATTCAAAAGCAAACCGTATCATCGTTGCTTCAGATAACGTTGCTAACGACGACTTGCGTAAAGAATTGATTAAACAAGCAGCTCCAAACGGAGTAAAAGCCAACGTTGTTCCAATTCAAAAATTGATTGACGTTGCAAAAGACCCACGTTTCGGTGACACTCATGCCCTTATCTTGTTTGAAACACCACAAGATGCACTTCGTGCAATCGAAGGTGGCGTGCCAATCAAGACTCTTAACGTTGGTTCTATGGCTCACTCAACAGGTAAAACAATGATTAACAACGTTTTGTCTATGGACAAAGAAGACGTTGCAACCTTTGAAAAAATGCGTGACCTCGGTGTTGAATTTGACGTACGTAAAGTACCAAACGACACGAAAAAAGATTTGTTTGACTTGATTAAGAAAGCAAACGTTCAATAATTTTAATCTGTTTCGATCATTTTTGAAAACAGGATTAAATACTTTACTAAAACTAAATAGAAAAGGAATAAAACCATGTCAGATATTTCAATCATTTCTGCTATCTTGGTTGTAGTTGTTGCCTTCCTTGCAGGTCTTGAAGGTATCCTCGACCAATTCCAATTCCATCAACCAATCGTCGCATGTACCCTTATCGGACTTGCAACTGGTAACCTCGAAGCAGGTGTTATGCTTGGTGGATCTCTTCAAATGATCGCCCTTGGTTGGGCAAACATCGGAGCTGCCGTAGCTCCTGACGCTGCTCTTGCATCTGTTGCGGCAGCGATCATCTTGATCAAAGGTGGTAACTTTACTACTGATGGTATCGCCGTTGCAACGGCAACAGCTATCCCTCTTGCTGTAGCTGGACTTTTCTTGACAATGATTGTTCGTACAATCTCAGTTGCCTTGGTTCACTCAGCTGATGCTGCCGCTAAAGGCGGAAACTTTGCTGCTGTTGAGCGTGCTCACTTTGTTGCACTTCTTCTTCAAGGTCTTCGTATTGCAATCCCTGCTGCCTTCCTTATCGCTATCCCAGCTTCTGCTGTTCAAGACGCTCTTGGTTTGATGCCAGACTGGTTGAACGGTGGTATGGCTGTCGGTGGTGCTATGGTCGTTGCCGTTGGTTACGCTATGGTTATCAACATGATGGCAACTCGTGAAGTATGGCCATTCTTCGCTATCGGTTTTGCTCTTGCAGCAATCTCTCAATTGACTTTGATTGCCCTTGGTGTCATCGGTGTTGCCCTTGCCTTCATCTACCTTAACCTTACAAAACAAGGTGGAAACGGTGGCGGCGGAGCTGCGACTTCTAACGACCCAATCGGTGATATCCTAGAAGACTACTAGAAAGGGGAACAATCATGGCTGAAAAAATTCAATTATCAAAATCAGATCGTCAAAAAGTTTGGTGGCGTTCACAATTCCTTCAAGGTTCTTGGAACTACGAACGTATGCAAAACTTGGGTTGGGCTTACTCTTTGATCCCAGCTATCAAAAAATTGTACACTAAAAAAGAAGACCAAGCGGCTGCTCTTGAGCGTCACCTTGAGTTCTTCAACACTCACCCATACGTAGCTGCTCCAATCATGGGGGTTACTCTTGCACTTGAAGAAGAGCGCGCTAACGGTGTTGAAATCGACGACGCGGCTATCCAAGGGGTTAAGATCGGTATGATGGGACCTCTTGCTGGTATCGGTGACCCAGTATTCTGGTTTACAGTTCGTCCTATCCTTGGAGCCCTTGGTGCATCACTTGCTGCATCTGGTAACACTGTTGGTCCCCTTCTCTTCTTCTTTGGATGGAATGCTATCCGTATGGCCTTCCTATGGTATACACAAGAGTTCGGTTACAAAGCTGGATCTGAAATCACTAAAGACATGTCTGGTGGTATCTTGAAAGACATCACCAAAGGAGCATCTATCCTTGGTATGTTCATCCTTGCCGTTCTTGTACAACGTTGGGTATCTATCAACTTTACTGTGAACCTTCCAGGTAAACAATTGGCAGAAGGTGCTTATATCAACTTCCCAGAAGGCGCTGTAACAGGTGGAGAATTGAAGGGAATCCTTGGTCAAGCACTCAGCGGATTGAGCTTGGATAGCGTTCAACCACAAACTCTTCAAGGTCAGTTGAACTCATTGATTCCAGGATTGATGGGACTTCTCCTTACTTTCCTCTGCATGTGGTTGCTTAAGAAAAAAGTATCACCAATCGCAATCATCCTTGCTCTCTTTGCAGTAGGTATTGCAGCTCGTTTCTTCGGTATCATGTAAACCATCGAGAATATAAATAAAAAAGAATCAGGTAATAAACCTGATTCTTTTGTGTATCAACTTTTTCTTCTAGTCAGATAATGCAAGCCTCCAATCACCACTGCTAGGATGGCTACATAGACGACTTGGGTGGTTTCTAAAGGCACAAAAGCTCCTTGCAAGATAAAAGTATTGGCAAGTACGCCAACAAGGGCAGCAAGACTCAAAAACGTGAGCAAGAACAACTTGTATCGATTAAAAGGCAAGCTGACCTTGGCAACTAGACACAGACCATTGATCAGGGCAAGGAGGAAGCAAATAAATTTGACCTGACCAGGGACAGTGATAAAGAAGTTCGTCAAGAGTACACTAGCGACTAGAATGCCACCACCAATCGCAGCATTGGTCAAAATATCTCGCATAAAATGTGTGCTGACCTTTTCTTTATTGGACTCAAAAGTTAGGAAGAAGGATGGAATCCCAATCGTAATAGCTGAAATGATTGTAAACTGAATAGGGATAAAGGCGAATTCCAAACCAAATACCACACTCAAAATGGCAAACACGATGGAGAAGAAGGTCTTTGTCAGAAAGAGAGAGGCTACCTTTTGGATGTTATTGATGACCCGGCGACCTTCCATCAAGATATCATAAAATACTGCAAAGTCATCAGTGAGAAAAACAATATTGGATACACTTTTGGCTGCACTCGTAGCTCCCTTCATGGCAAAACTAATATCTGCTTTCTTGAGAGCCAGAACATCATTGACCCCGTCACCGCTCATTGCAACTGTTTTACCAACATTTTGCAAAACGGTCACCATCTTTTCTTTCTGTTCAGGTGTCACACGACCAAATATTTCGTGTTCCAAGACCACTCTTTCAAAGTCTTGTTCACTCACCTGGGTCATATCAATAGCCCGCGCTTCTTCCTTAAAACCTGCCTTACGAGCCACCCCATATACAGCCACATGATTATCACCACTGATAATCTTCACTTCAACACCTTGAGATTCGAAATAGTCAAAGGTTTCCTTGGTATTGTCCTTAATCTCATCTGACAGAACGACATGCCCTAATAGTTCCATTTCGGATGGGCTTGTAATCTGGTCCTTGCTATGGGCAAGCGATAAGATTCGAAAACCTTGCTGTTTGAGATCTTCATAGTAGGCATCCATCGGCTGGGTAAAGCCTAAAAACTCATAGGCTCCGAAGAAATAGGTCCCACCCTCTTTTACTTGGACAAAGGAATACTTGTTTTTACTTGAAAAGGCACCAACTTCTTGAACTTCCCATTTTTTCTCACAGGTTAAGTAAGTTTTCAGAGCCCGCGACGTCGCATTTTCATCTTCGAAATAAGCCAAATAAGAAGACAGTTTCTCTGCTACATTAGCATCCATTTCTTGGACCTTCATATTCCCCGTCGTGATAGTTCCTGTCTTATCAAAACAGAGAACATCTACACGCGCCAAGGTCTCTACACAGTATAGCTCTTGCACCAGAACCTTCTTTTTGGCCAGCTTCATGGCTGCTACCGCTAGGGAGACGCTAACCAGGAGAATCAAGCCCTCCGGAATCATGCCGACCAAGGCACCTGAACTTCCCAAGACGATCTCAACATAAGACCGTCCTAGACTAAAACCTCTGACATAGAGCAGAATGGCAACTGGCACCAGCAAGATGGAGACGATTTTTAAAATCTTATCCATGTAATCGCGCAGTTGAGAAGGGTATTTTTTGAATTCCTTGCTGGATTTTGCGAGTTTGTTGATATAGCTATCTGGACCCACAGCCGTTGCCGTAACCAGACAAGTACCGCTAACGACATTGCTTCCGCTCATCAGCTGGTCACCAACCGTTTTAAAGACAGAATCACTCTCACCAGTCAGCAAAGACTCATCCACTTCAATATTTCCTTCAAGTACTTCTGCATCGACAGGCACCTGATCACCCAGATTGAGATACAGGTACTCACCCAGAACGATGTCCTCTGGATCAATCTCGATTGTTTGGCCATCTCGGTTGACTCTGTACTTATTTTTACCAAGCAAACTTAGCTTTTCCAGAGCATTTTTTGAACGCACTTCTTGGAAAATCCCGATGGCTGTATTGATAGCAATCACACCTAAAAAGAGCATATTCTCAAATCGCAAGGTTGTGGCTACCAGAACTGCCAGAGCCAAGTTCATGGCATTAAAGAAGGTAAAAATATTTGAAACGACAATTTCCTTGGTTGTTTTATAGGGTTTAATGTCGCTGATATTTCGTTGACGATCCTTGATGTCTTGACTGCTTAAATACTTCATTTCTACTCCGATATCCTTTTGTACTACTATAGTAACACATATCTTTTTCTCTGTCACTTAAAGACTCAAAATAAGGAGAACTCCCTTGGCAAGCATCATCTATCGCCACTTTAAGAAGGACTTAAAAAGAAGCTAGGATTTCCCTAACCTCTTTTTTCTATGCTTTTATTCTGCCAAGGCACCCATTGGATCCCATGGTGCAAGTACGATTGGTTCTGCTTCATAAGCAGCTTGTTCTTCTGCTGTCAGCAATTCTTTGCGAACAACGATTTGATAGGTGTATTCGTCCATCCAAGCATCTGAGGCAACAAAGTAACCATCTGTACCGACCTTGTCTCCCCAAGAGTTTTCAACCTTCCACTTAGTTGACTTGCCATTTTCATCCAAATCCACACCTGTCAAGACCATGGCGTGGGTCATCAAGCTTTCGCTGTAGTCCAAACGTCCAGCCTTGTCTTGAGTGAGTTTAATGTCCATACTTGATTCGAAGTCATAAACATCTGTCGCAAGGATTCCAGCTTTGCGGTTGCTGAGCTGGCCGACATCTGAACCAAACCAAACAGTTTCTCCTGTCTGCATTTGGGCAATCGCCAATTCTTTCAAGCGCTCCATTGGAACGTTGATGTAGCGAACTGCACGGCTACCAACCACATTTCCCAACATCTCAACTGTGTAAGATTTGCCGTAAGGCTTGTCAGCAGTTGGAGCATTGATAACCGAAACATAATCTTCTAGAGGAAGGTCAACATATTTCTTGTAAAATTCTTGTGGCGTAATGCCCTTTTCACTTTGGTAATTGTTATCCTTATCGCGATAAGCAAAGTCAAATTTACGCGGTGGAAGTCCTAGTGACATAGCAAGGAAGTTAAAGATTTCTTGCAAGAGGTCTTCTTTCTTAGCTTGAACAGTCACTTGGTCCGCACCAGAAGCGAGCAAGTCACGCAAGATTTGGGCATCTTGGCGAAGCAATTTGTTAAGGATGGCATTGAGCTCACGGCTGCTGCTAGATGAGATAGACTCAGGGTAAACAGACTTGGGCACGACACCGTATTTCTCAAAGAGGGACACTACCATATCCCACTGACCACCGTCTTGTTGAGGTGTTTGGAGTAGAAAGCTAACCTTGCGGCTCGTCAATTCTTGGTCTGCAGTCGCAATGACTTGCTCCAAGAACCAGTTGGATTTCTCGTACTTGTCCCAGAAGAAGGTGTGGGCTTGTGACAGTTCAAAGTTTTCGAGCTTGTATTGAGAGATGAGTTTGTGACGGAAGGTGTTAAGGGCTGCAAACATCCAGCAACGACCAGAGGCTTTCTGGTTAGTAACCT
The DNA here is from genome assembly GCF_006228325.1 of Streptococcus sp. 1643. Taxonomy (NCBI): domain Bacteria; kingdom Bacillati; phylum Bacillota; class Bacilli; order Lactobacillales; family Streptococcaceae; genus Streptococcus; species Streptococcus sp. 1643. The sequence continues at coordinate 184,506 of NZ_CP040231.1, read as the reverse complement.
TGTCCTTGGTCAAATCCAATGAGAAAACAGGTGTATTGTTTACATGGCTTTGGCGACGTTCTAGGGCTGCAAAAATTCCGTTATGGCTGACAGCATTTTCAATCGCTTGGTATTTGACATTTGCTTCATAGTTGGCAAATAATTTATCTGTAAATGATTCTTGAATCGCGTTCATAGATTCCTCCTTTTATTCTACTGTCTATTATAACTCTTTTCACAAAGGAAGCAACTGAAAAACGAAAAAAGCAAGGACATTCTCCCTCACCTTTTTCTAATATAAAGCAAATTAAGCAATACTTGCAAAGAGCACTTCTAACTCCTCCTTGGTCAAGCGACGCCATTCTCCTTGTTCTAAGTTCTCATCCAAGACTAGAGTTCCCATCGTCAAACGTTGTAAGTCCACCACTTCCTTGCCACAGAAGGCCACCATACGCTTGACTTGATGGAACTTCCCTTCAGCAATGGTCACACGAACCAGACTTTGATTCTTTACTGAATCTACCGACACAATCTCCAGCTTAGCTGGCTGGCAGGTAAAATCCTTGAGCGGAATGCCCTTGACAAATGTCTCCACATCTTCTTGAGTCATAATTCCCTCGACTTGTGCCAGATAGGTCTTATCCACATGACGTTTTGGTGAAAGCAAAGCATGGGCAAGCTGGCCGTCATTGGTCAAGAGCAGGAGGCCATGCGTATCGATATCCAAGCGCCCTACTGGAAAAACTTCCTTGGTCCGAGCAATATCATCCAACAAGTCTAGAACCGTTCTATGCTTGGAATCCTCAGTAGCTGAAATAACTCCTTGAGGCTTGTTCATCATGTAGTAGACAAACTTTTCATACTCCAGCACTTGGCCATCAAAGCGAATTTCGTCTTTTTCTTCATTTATTTGCAATTTTGCTGATTTTTCTTTCTTGCCATTGACCGTCACGCGCCCAGCCTTGAGCAAGTTTCTGACCTCAGTTCGACTCCCTACAGCGCAGGCAACTAAAAATTTATCTAATCTCATAGAACTATTATATCATACTCAAAAGGAGGCTGGTACAATGACCAACCTCCTTTTCGTTTCATACTCTTCAAAAATCTCTTCAAACCGCGTCAACGTCCGTCTGCAACCTCAAAACAGTGTTTTGAGCTGACTTCGTCAGTTCTATACACAACCTCAAAGCAGTGCTTTGAGCAGCCTGCGGCTAGTTTACTCTTTGATTTTCATTGAGTATCAGATTTAAGAAATTAACTTCCTCGTCTCCAGAAAATAGCTAAGACAACCATAGCACCTAAAACAGCTGGGACAATAGCTATCCCCGCTAGGTTTGGACCCCAAGTTCCAAAGAGCAGGTGCCCCAAAGAAGCACCAATCCAGCCGAGAAACATTTTCCCAAAGCATCCCATGCTTTCTCCGCGATTGGTTAAAGCACCTGCCAAGAGTCCCACTAGGAGACCAACAAACATACTTCCAAGCATAGCTTCTCCTTAAATTGCCCAGTCTCCTTTGCGGAAGAGTGGTACACGTGTCCCATCCTCACGGATACCATCGATATCCATTTGGTTAGAACCAATCATAAAGTCTACGTGAACATCTGAACGGTTAAGTCCTGCAGCTTCAAGCTCTTCTTCGCTCATCTCTGCACCACCAACAACGCTAGTCGCATAGGCAGCACCGATAGCCAAGTGGTTTGACGCATTTTCATCGAAAAGGGTATTAAAGAAGGTAATACCTGACTGAGAAATTGGACTTGGATCTGGTACCAAGGCACATTCACCCAAGGCACGCGCACCCGCATTTTCAAAGACAAGATCTTTCATAACTTGATCGCCTTTTTCAGCAGTGATTTCGATGATTTGGCCGTCCTTGAAGGTTACTTTAATCCCTTCTATGATATTTCCGTTATAGCTAAGTGGTTTTGTAGAGGTTACATAACCATCTGCACGACGGAAGTCAGGAGCTGTAAAGACTTCTTCTGTTGGCATATTTGGCAAGAAACCTTCCCCCTGTGCATTGATAGCACCAGCTGATTCCCAAACGTGGTTTTTCGGCAAACCAAGTGTCAAATCTGTTCCTGGCGCTGTGTAGTGAAGGGCTGAGAATTGTTCTTTATTGAGCATTTCTGCCTTGCTCTTAAGGATAGCAGCATGCTCTTCCCAAGCCTTAACAGGATCTTCTTCGTAGACACGGCAAGTTTTGAAGATTTGATCCCAAAGAAGATCAACTGCTTCTTCATCGCTTGCTGCATTTGGGAAGACCTTCTTAGCCCACTCGAGTCCAGCAGCGGCAGCCACTGTCCAGCTCACCTTGTTGGACTGAGTTGCGATACGCATTGGCTTCATCGCGAGTCCCATAGCTTTGGCAGAAGCTGAAAGCTTATCAGCATCGACTCCGTTCAAGGCACCTGGATCAGATGAGCGAACTCCAAGACGGCTAGCCTTGTTCTCCAAGAGATAGTTCATCTCAGCAATCTTGTATTCCGGTACATTGTCCAAACGCTCTATCGGCGCGTGGAGGAATTTCTCACGGTTGATCACATCATCTGTCCACTGAACGATGACCTCATGCGCACCCAAGGCATAGGCTTCTTTCACGATCAAATGCGCCAACTCGCGTTGCTCAACATCGATAGAGAGAGCCAAGGTGTGACCAGGTTGCACGTTAATTCCGTTCGCAACCAACAATTTCGCATATTTTTCTAGATTTTCTTTAAAATTTGGTAAAACCATTCTATTCTTCCTTTTCTTTTGTTATTTCTCTTTAAACAAGGACAGCAGACTAACTGCTGCCACAGTACCACAAATCAAAGCGGTCATTTTCAAAATCGTATCAGGGTCAAGATCCAGCTGGTAATCAAACACCTTTTGCGCTGGCTTATCCTGAGCGGAAATGGTAAGTTTCATAAAACTCTCTTCCTATATTTTAGAAAAACTCATCAAATAAACTCAACTGGTTATCCTCTGGCATATTGCCGAGAATTCCCATTTCATCCATCTTTTCAACCAAGGTTGATGACAGTCCACCACGCTTGCGCAGTTCTGTCTTAGAGAGGAACTCACCCTCTTCACGCGCACGCACCAACTGCTTAGCAACGTTCTCTCCCAGACCATCCATTGCTACAAATGGTGGGATGAGGGTATCTCCATCAATGATGAATTCAGTCGCATCACTACGATAGAGGTCTAACTTGCCAAACTTAAAGCCACGTTCCCACATTTCATTGACAATCTCAAGAGTTGTATAGAGGTCAATTTCCACATTAGAGGCTTCATTATTCTTCCGTTTTTCAGCGATTTCTTCCATTCTACGCTTGATAGCATCCAAGCCCGCACCCATAGTCTTGATATCAAAGGCCTTGGCGCGGATAGAGAAGTAAGCACAGTAATAATAAATCGGATGGTGAACCTTGAAATAGGCCACGCGCAAGGCCATCATAACGTAGGCTGCCGCATGGGCTTTAGGGAACATATACTTGATTTTTCCACAGGATTCGATATACCACTCTGGCACCTTATTGGCCTTCATGGCTTCGATATAGCCATTTCGTTCTTCTTCGGAAATCTTCAACCACAAGCCCTTACGTACCCGTTCCATGATGGTAAAGGCCATTTTAGGCTCGAGACCCGCATGCATGAGATAAACCATGATATCGTCCCGACAACCGATAACGGTTGATAGATCCGCAATCCCTTGCTTAATCAAATCCTGGGCATTTCCCAACCACACATCAGTACCGTGGGACAGACCTGAGAGCTGAAGCAACTCTGCAAAAGTCGTCGGATGCGTCTCGTCTACCATCCCACGTACAAAGTTGGTTCCAAACTCTGGAATCCCCAGCATCCCCGTCGGTGTACCGATTTGCTCCGGCGTCACCCCAAGCACATCCGTCCCAGAAAAGAGGGCCATGACACCTTCATCATCCATAGGAATTTCATTAGGGTCAATCCCAGACAAGTCCTGCAATTTGCGAATCATGGTCGGATCATCATGACCCAGCACATCGAGTTTGAGGACGTTCTCATCGATATCGTGGAAGTTAAAGTGGGTAGTCTGCCATTCAGCCGTCACGTCATCCGCTGGATACTGAACAGGCGTAAAGTCGTAGACATCCATATAGTTAGGAATAACAACGATTCCTCCCGGGTGTTGTCCTGTAGTCCGCTTGACACCAGCAGCACCTTGAGCAAGGCGTTCCACCTCTGCATCACGATAGAACTTCCCGTAATCACGCTCATATCCCTTGACAAATCCATAGGCAGTCTTGGCAGCCACCGTACCAACTGTTCCTGCACGGAAGGCATATTCCTCCCCAAAGATATCACGCACATCCAAGTGGGCGCTAGGCTGATCTTCTCCCGAGAAGTTCAAGTCAATATCAGGAACCTTGTCTCCATCAAAACCAAGGAAGGTCTCGAAAGGAATATCCTGCCCATTTTTGCTAAGTTTATGACCACAGTTTGGACAGTCCTTATTAGGCATATCAAAACCTGAACCGTAAGAACCATCCGTGATAAACTCGCTGTACTGACACTGACCACAGACATAGTGAGGAGAGAGTGGATTAACCTCCGTAATCCCAATCATGGTCGCAACAAAACTGGACCCAACAGACCCACGAGAACCAACCAAGTAGCCCCGTTCATTGGAACGTTGCACCAGCATCTGCGATGCCAGATAAATCACGGCAAATCCATTCCCCAGAATGGAAGTTAATTCTTTTTCAATCCGCAAATCAACGATATCTGGCAGCGGATTTCCATAAATCTCAAAAGCTTTCTTATAGGTCAACTCAGCAACCGTTTCTTCAGCCTTATCGATAAAAGGTGTGTACAAGTCACCCTTAACAACCTCAACGGGTTCAAAGATATCTGCCAAGGCATTGGTGTTTTCAATAACCAATTTGCGAGCTAGTTTCTCTCCCAAGAAGGCAAAATCATCCAACATCTCATTAGTCGTTCGAAAATGAGCCTTGGGAAGTGGTGCTGGTTGGGCATGCTCCCCATGACCGATGGTTCGGTTAATCATAGCCCCCTGGCCCAAACTACGGACAATAATTTCACGGTAAATCTCTTCTTCCGGTTCGATATAGTGGACATTTCCCGTAGCCAAAACAGGCTTGCCAAGGCGGTCTCCCACTTCTATCAAATTCTTGATAATAGTCTGGAGTTCCTCCATATCCTTAACCTGCTCCTTGGCAATCAAGGGAGCATAGATAGCTGGTGGCATGACCTCGATAAAGTCATAATACTTGGCCACCTCAACCGCCGCATCCACACCTTGGGAAACAACTGCGTCAAAAACTTCGCCTTCCGAGCAAGCCGACCCCAAAATCAAGCCCTCCCGATGGGCGTCTAGAACCGTTCTCGGAATCCGTGGCACCCCTTCAAAATACTTGGTGTTAGACAAAGAAACCAGCTTAAAAATATTTTTTAAACCAACTTGATTCTTGACATAAATAGTCGCATGTTTAATCCGAGCTTTTTTATAAGAGTCTGGACTAATCAAATCAATGTTGAGTCTAGCTAGGTCAGTCACACCATGTTTCTCTGCCACCTCTTTGATAAAGATGAAGAGCAGACGACCAGTAGCTTCCGCATCGTAGTTGGCCATGTGGTGGTGTTCAAGTGCCACACCAAAACGCTTGGTCAAAGGTCCCAAACCATGACGTTTATACTCAGGATAGAGGTTTCTAGCAAACTCCAGCGTATCGATAACTGGCTGGCTAATCTTAGGCAGACCATGACGCTCATAGTTGGCATTCATAAAGCCAACGTCAAAGGTAGCATTGTGAGCAACTAAGACTGTATCCTTGCAAAATTCTTGGAATTCTTGCAAAACTTGTTCCAGTGGTTTAGCATTTTTAACATGATCATCTGTAATACCTGTTAACTCAGTAGTAAAGGCTGACAAGGGATGCCCAGGATTGATAAATTCATCAAATTCGGCAATAACATTCCCCTTGTACATCTTAGAGGCCGCAACCTGAATCAAATCATTATAGATGGCTGAAAGCCCCGTCGTTTCCACGTCAAAAACCACATAGGTCGCTTCTGACAAGTCCATCTCCACTTCGTTATAGACGATAGGGACACGGTCTTCCACAATATTGGCTTCCATTCCATAGATCAGCTGAATTCCAGCTTTCTTAGCTGCCTTGTAGCCATGTGGGAAGGACTGGACATTCCCATGGTCCGTGATGGCAACCGCCTTGTGTCCCCACTTTGCAGCTGTTGCAACGATCTCTTCTACTTCTGGCAGAGCATCCATAGTCGACATATTTGTATGAGCATGAAACTCAACCCGACGCTCACCTTCTGGCATCAAATCCTTCCGCTCATAGTGAACAACTTCCTGTACATCCTGCACGTTCATGGTCAAATCACGTGTGAAGTTATTCATCTCCACATTCCCACGAACTCGGAGCCAAGAATTCTTCTTAATGATGTCAAACTTCTGAGCCTCTTCCTCATTCTTAACCCATTTTTGCATTGAAAAACTTGAAGTGTAGTCTGTCATTTTAAAGTTGATCAAAACGCGACCAGTTCTGGTCACCTTATGCTCCACATCAAAAACGACCCCTTCAAAGACCAGACGATTTTCCTCAGTCGTCACGTCGATCATCTGGGTAACTTCAGCCTTATCTAGTTTAGGCTTGGCCGCAGCCTTTTTAGCCTGAAAATCAAAGACTGGCTTCTCTTCTACTGGAGGAGGAGCCATTTGTTCCAGTTGCTCCATAGCTCGTAAAGCTTCTTCGTTGGCAGCTTGAACAATCTGTTCATTCTCCGTATGGAAGGCTTCCTCCTGCTCTTGTGTAAGAGCATCATTCTTTTCTATTTGGTATATAAAAGCTGGAAAACCAAACTTTTCGAGTTGCTTTGCCAAATTAGGAAGATGATTCTTCTTAAAGTGCTCCTTATCAATCGCCTCTGAACCTTCAATAATGAGTTGATTTCCCTCCGCACGAACGTTTAAATTCTGGTAAAGAGATTTAAACCCCTGACTTGCACATGGGCCTTCAGAAAAAGCCTCTCTATAGTAGGCCTGCAAGAGTTCATTAGAGAATTCTTGAGAAAGAGCCTTGATTTCAAAAACAGCTCGATTCCCTGTCTTAGAAAATTCTTCACTAAGCCCTTTCTTTAACTCCAAAAAGATTTCAATCGGTAAAATATTAGAAAATACAAAATGAAATTCCCAAATCTTACTAATTTTATGAACCACAACACGCTCAATACTGGCATCAACAAGAGCAGGATTCTGTCTCAATTGTTCAGAGATTCCTAGTTGATTCATTAAAATTTCAAACTTACTTGACATTCATTTTCCTCACATTATTCTCTTACTATTTTACCATAATTAAAGAAAATATATGACTAGTACCATTCCTTAAACACTGCTAGTTTACCCAAATTTGTTCAGTAAACAAAAAAGAAGACTCTCAGAATCTCCTTAGTAAATAAAAAAAGATACCCTTAAGTATCCTCGTAATCAATCGGGAAGACAGGATTCGAACCTGCGACACCTTGGTCCCAAACCAAGTACTCTACCAAGCTGAGCTACTTCCCGCGTTAAATAAAAAAATGCACCCTAGAGGAGTCGAACCTCTAACCGCCTGATTCGTAGTCAGGTACTCTATCCAGTTGAGCTAAGGGTGCTCATCATTATATGCCGAGGACCGGAATCGAACCGGTACGATCGTTACCAATCGCAGGATTTTAAGTCCTGTGCGTCTGCCAGTTCCGCCACCCCGGCCTCTCTAAGCGAACGACGGGATTCGAACCCGCGACCCCCACCTTGGCAAGGTGGTGTTCTACCACTGAACTACGTTCGCATCGACCTCTTATTCTATATAAAAAAATGCCGGCTACATGACTTGAACACGCGACCCTCTGATTACAAATCAGATGCTCTACCAACTGAGCTAAGCCGGCTGATTTCTATTATGCGGGTTAAGGGACTTGAACCCCCACGCCGTTAAGCGCCAGATCCTAAATCTGGTGCGTCTGCCAATTCCGCCAAACCCGCAAATATGACCCGTACTGGGCTCGAACCAGTGACCCATTGATTAAAAGTCAATTGCTCTACCAACTGAGCTAACGAGTCTAAAATAACTTCCGTTATCTTAAACGGTCCCGACGGGAATCGAACCCGCGATCTTCGCCGTGACAGGGCGACGTGATAACCGCTACACTACGGGACCTATGGGAGTTAACGGGATCGAACCGCTGACCCTCTGCTTGTAAGGCAGATGCTCTCCCAGCTGAGCTAAACTCCCTCGAGCTAAGCGACTTCCATATCTCACAGGGGGCAACCCCCAACTACTTCCGGCGTTCTAGGGCTTAACTACTGTGTTCGGCATGGGTACAGGTGTATCTCCTAGGCTATCGTCACTTAACTCTGAGTAATACCTACTCAAAATTGAATATCTATCAAATACCAAGAAAACCTCACACTTCGTATTCTCAGTTACTTTGGATAAGTCCTCGAGCTATTAGTATTAGTCCGCTACATGTGTCGCCACACTTCCACTTCTAACCTATCTACCTGATCATCTCTCAGGGCTCTTACTGATATAAAATCATGGGAAATCTCATCTTGAGGTGGGTTTCACACTTAGATGCTTTCAGCGTTTATCCCTTCCCTACATAGCTACCCAGCGATGCCTTTGGCAAGACAACTGGTACACCAGCGGTAAGTCCACTCTGGTCCTCTCGTACTAGGAGCAGATCCTCTCAAATTTCCTACGCCCGCGACGGATAGGGACCGAACTGTCTCACGACGTTCTGAACCCAGCTCGCGTGCCGCTTTAATGGGCGAACAGCCCAACCCTTGGGACCGACTACAGCCCCAGGATGCGACGAGCCGACATCGAGGTGCCAAACCTCCCCGTCGATGTGAACTCTTGGGGGAGATAAGCCTGTTATCCCCAGGGTAGCTTTTATCCGTTGAGCGATGGCCCTTCCATACGGAACCACCGGATCACTAAGCCCGACTTTCGTCCCTGCTCGAGTTGTAGCTCTCGCAGTCAAGCTCCCTTATACCTTTACACTCTGCGAATGATTTCCAACCATTCTGAGGGAACCTTTGGGCGCCTCCGTTACCTTTTAGGAGGCGACCGCCCCAGTCAAACTGCCCGTCAGACACTGTCTCCGATAGGGATAACCTATCCGGGTTAGAGTGGCCATAACACAAGGGTAGTATCCCAACAACGTCTCCTTCGAAACTGGCGTCCCGATCTCATAGACTCCTACCTATCCTGTACATGTGGTACAGACACTCAATATCAAACTGCAGTAAAGCTCCATGGGGTCTTTCCGTCCTGTCGCGGGTAACCTGCATCTTCACAGGTACTAAAATTTCACCGAGTCTCTCGTTGAGACAGTGCCCAAATCATTACGCCTTTCGTGCGGGTCGGAACTTACCCGACAAGGAATTTCGCTACCTTAGGACCGTTATAGTTACGGCCGCCGTTTACTGGGGCTTCAATTCATACCTTCGGATTACTCCTAAGCACTCCTCTTAACCTTCCAGCACCGGGCAGGCGTCACCCCCTATACATCATCTTACGATTTAGCAGAGAGCTGTGTTTTTGATAAACAGTTGCTTGGGCCTATTCACTGCGGCTGACCTAAAGTCAGCACCCCTTCTCCCGAAGTTACGGGGTCATTTTGCCGAGTTCCTTAACGAGAGTTCTCTCGCTCACCTGAGGCTACTCGCCTCGACTACCTGTGTCGGTTTGCGGTACGGGTAGAGTATGTTTAAACGCTAGAAGCTTTTCTTGGCAGTGTGACGTCACTAACTTCGCTACTAAACTTCGCTCCCCATCACAGCTCAATGTTATAGATATAAGCATTTGACTCATATCACACCTCACTGCTTAGACAGACACTTCCATTCGTCTGCTTTAGTTAGCCTACTGCGTCCCTCCATCACTACATACTCTAGTACAGGAATATCAACCTGTTGTCCATCGGATACACCTTTCGGTCTCTCCTTAGGTCCCGACTAACCCAGGGCGGACGAGCCTTCCCCTGGAAACCTTAGTCTTACGGTGGACAGGATTCTCACCTGTCTTTCGCTACTCATACCGGCATTCTCACTTCTATGCGTTCCAGCACTCCTCACGGTATACCTTCATCACACATAGAACGCTCTCCTACCATACCTATAAAGGTATCCACAGCTTCGGTAAATTGTTTTAGCCCCGGTACATTTTCGGCGCAGGGTCACTCGACTAGTGAGCTATTACGCACTCTTTGAATGAATAGCTGCTTCTAAGCTAACATCCTAGTTGTCTGTGCAACCCCACATCCTTTTCCACTTAACAATTATTTTGGGACCTTAGCTGGTGGTCTGGGCTGTTTCCCTTTCGACTACGGATCTTAGCACTCGCAGTCTGACTGCCGACCATAATTCATTGGCATTCGGAGTTTATCTGAGATTGGTAATCCGGGATGGACCCCTCACCCAAACAGTGCTCTACCTCCAAGAATCTCTAATGTCGACGCTAGCCCTAAAGCTATTTCGGAGAGAACCAGCTATCTCCAAGTTCGTTTGGAATTTCTCCGCTACCCACAAGTCATCCAAGCACTTTTCAACGTGCCCTGGTTCGGTCCTCCAGTGCGTCTTACCGCACCTTCAACCTGCTCATGGGTAGGTCACATGGTTTCGGGTCTACGACATGATACTAATGCGCCCTATTCAGACTCGGTTTCCCTGCGGCTCCGTCTCTTCAACTTAACCTCGCATCATATCGTAACTCGCCGGTTCATTCTACAAAAGGCACGCTCTCACCCATTAACGGGCTCGAACTTGTTGTAGGCACACGGTTTCAGGTTCTATTTCACTCCCCTCCCGGGGTGCTTTTCACCTTTCCCTCACGGTACTGGTTCACTATCGGTCACTAGGGAGTATTTAGGGTTGGGAGATGGTCCTCCCAGATTCCGACGGGATTTCACGTGTCCCGCCGTACTCAGGATACTGCTAGGTACAAAGACTATTTTAAATACGAGGCTATTACTCTCTTTGGCTGATCTTCCCAAATCATTCTTCTATAATCTTTGAGTCCACATTGCAGTCCTACAACCCCGAAGAGTAAACTCTTCGGTTTGCCCTCCTGCCGTTTCGCTCGCCGCTACTAAGGCAATCGCTTTTGCTTTCTCTTCCTGCAGCTACTTAGATGTTTCAGTTCACTGCGTCTTCCTCCTCACATCCTTAACAGATGCGGGTAACAGGTAGTACCTGTTGGGTTCCCCCATTCGGAAATCCCTGGATCATCGCTTACTTACAGCTACCCAAGGCATATCGTCGTTTGTCACGTCCTTCTTCGGCTCCTAGTGCCAAGGCATCCACCGTGCGCCCTTATTAACTTAACCTTATTTTTTGACCTTTCAGTCATAAACTCTTTTAATACTACAGCGTTTCGGTTTATTTTCTTGTTACTATTTGATATAGATATTCAATTTTCAATGTGCATTACTTGGTGATCTCTCACCAATGGAGCCTAGCGGGATCGAACCGCTGACCTCCTGCGTGCAAAGCAGGCGCTCTCCCAGCTGAGCTAAGGCCCCACAAGACCTCTCAAGACTAAACAAGACCAATGTGCAGTTCCTTATCCTTAGAAAGGAGGTGATCCAGCCGCACCTTCCGATACGGCTACCTTGTTACGACTTCACCCCAATCATCTATCCCACCTTAGGCGGCTGGCTCCTAAAAGGTTACCTCACCGACTTCGGGTGTTACAAACTCTCGTGGTGTGACGGGCGGTGTGTACAAGGCCCGGGAACGTATTCACCGCGGCGTGCTGATCCGCGATTACTAGCGATTCCGACTTCATGTAGGCGAGTTGCAGCCTACAATCCGAACTGAGACTGGCTTTAAGAGATTAGCTTGCCGTCACCGGCTTGCGACTCGTTGTACCAGCCATTGTAGCACGTGTGTAGCCCAGGTCATAAGGGGCATGATGATTTGACGTCATCCCCACCTTCCTCCGGTTTATTACCGGCAGTCTCGCTAGAGTGCCCAACTGAATGATGGCAACTAACAATAGGGGTTGCGCTCGTTGCGGGACTTAACCCAACATCTCACGACACGAGCTGACGACAACCATGCACCACCTGTCACCTCTGTCCCGAAGGAAAACTCTATCTCTAGAGCGGTCAGAGGGATGTCAAGACCTGGTAAGGTTCTTCGCGTTGCTTCGAATTAAACCACATGCTCCACCGCTTGTGCGGGCCCCCGTCAATTCCTTTGAGTTTCAACCTTGCGGTCGTACTCCCCAGGCGGAGTGCTTAATGCGTTAGCTGCGGCACTAAACCCCGGAAAGGGTCTAACACCTAGCACTCATCGTTTACGGCGTGGACTACCAGGGTATCTAATCCTGTTTGCTCCCCACGCTTTCGAGCCTCAGCGTCAGTTACAAGCCAGAGAGCCGCTTTCGCCACCGGTGTTCCTCCATATATCTACGCATTTCACCGCTACACATGGAATTCCACTCTCCCCTCTTGCACTCAAGTTAAACAGTTTCCAAAGCGTACTATGGTTAAGCCACAGCCTTTAACTTCAGACTTATCTAACCGCCTGCGCTCGCTTTACGCCCAATAAATCCGGACAACGCTCGGGACCTACGTATTACCGCGGCTGCTGGCACGTAGTTAGCCGTCCCTTTCTGGTAAGATACCGTCACAGTGTGAACTTTCCACTCTCACACTCGTTCTTCTCTTACAACAGAGCTTTACGATCCGAAAACCTTCTTCACTCACGCGGCGTTGCTCGGTCAGACTTCCGTCCATTGCCGAAGATTCCCTACTGCTGCCTCCCGTAGGAGTCTGGGCCGTGTCTCAGTCCCAGTGTGGCCGATCACCCTCTCAGGTCGGCTATGTATCGTCGCCTTGGTGAGCCGTTACCTCACCAACTAGCTAATACAACGCAGGTCCATCTGGTAGTGATGCAATTGCACCTTTTAAGCAAATGTCATGCAACATCTACTCTTATGCGGTATTAGCTATCGTTTCCAATAGTTATCCCCCGCTACCAGGCAGGTTACCTACGCGTTACTCACCCGTTCGCAACTCATCCAGAGAAGCAAGCTCCTCCTTCAGCGTTCTACTTGCATGTATTAGGCACGCCGCCAGCGTTCGTCCTGAGCCAGGATCAAACTCTCATTAAAAGTTTGAGTTCTCACTCATTTCTGTCACTGACAGATTTATTGTTTTTTTCATTGTTCAGTACTATAACTTCAGTTATAGTGCCCTGCACATTGGTTCGTCTTGTTCAGTTTTCAAAGGTCTTTGTCACTCATTCTCTCTCGAGCGACAACTATATTAGTATATCACAGCTACCTGCCTCTGTCAACAGATTTTTTAAACTTTTTTCAAGTTTTTTTAGCCGCAATACACCATAGTCCGTACGGGATTCGAACCCGTGTTACCGCCGTGAAAAGGCGGTGTCTTAACCCCTTGACCAACGGACCTTGAGCTTTTCAACTCTTTCTATTATACCTACTTTTTTACCTTTGTCAAGGACTTTTTTCCCTCTTTACCGAAATTCTGAAAAGATTAGGGAAAGTTCTCTCAGGAGAGCTTTACGTCCTCTAAAGACTTCCCCTCCCATGAGACGGTCTATTAATTCTTGTTTTTCCACACTCTGTTTTGATTTGTAATTCTTTAGAAGTTCGTGAAAGAGATAATAATCGTCCAGCCTGAGTCCTTTTTCTCCTAGACGATGGCTAATCTCACTCACCTCTTCATAGGGTTCTTTGTCAAAACGGCGCTTGTGACTTTCCTGTTTACGGATGTAATCTAGAATACGATTTCTAAATTTTGTTTTAAAGCAGACATATAGTTGATGGCGCTCGCCCTCTAGTAACTCTGGGTTGCGACTCACCAGCTCATACAGACATAACATGCCTTCCTGGTCCCAGTCCTCTTTCTCCCACAGATGCAAATGATAATCTTTGCGACACTTATGGACAATTCCCTTACTTTCTTCATATAAGTCTTTTAGATTCATAGACCTCTCCTTTCTGCATTTAGTTTAGCAAAATGCGCGAGGCCCTGGGTCTACTTCCTCTATTCTATACTTCTTTCTCCCTCAACGACACATAAAAGAGAGGCAAAGCCTCTCTGGGGTTATAATTCTGCAATTTGGTTGAGATTCACTTCTGCAATCGTATCATTACCAAACATAGAGATAATCATCTTCACTTTGTTGTTATCAATTTCAGTGATTTTCCCTGTGTAGTCTGCAAAAGCGCCATCAATGATGCGGACTGTCTGGCCAACTTCAACATCAATATCGAACTCTTGAACAGTTTGTCCCATTGAAACCAGAATATCACGGATTTCTTGTTCCAAAAGTGGAGTTGGTTTTGATCTGTTACCGTGTGAGCCGACGAATCCTGTTACGTTAGGTGTGTTTCGAACGACGAACCATGCTTCATCGGTCATGACCATTTCTACAAGGACATAACCTGGAAAGCGATTCTCTTCAATTTCCTTTTTCTTTCCATTTTTCTCAACTTGCACGGTTTGTGTTGGAATCTCAACCCGTAGAATATTATCCAACATGTTATATGTTTGCGCACGTTGCAATAGATTTTCTTTTACCTTATTTTCATAGCCAGAATAAGTTTGTAGAACAAACCATCCCTTGTCAAAACTATCCATGATATTTCCTTTCATACATATATAGAAGAAAGTTAGCAGAACTTCTCCACTTTTCTTCTAAAAAATGTTAATAAATCGAATCAAACCTGATACAATCAACTGGTCAAAAATGTAAATGATGACCACAAAGAAGGCTGTGTATTCCATAATAGAGCGAAAATCTCTCCAGCTTTCTTTGCGAGTTGGCCAAGTTGTTTCTTTAAGAAGTTTAAAAATATCCTTAATAAAGCCCATCGTTCTCTCCTATCTCGTTTCTCTATGTGTCGTATATTTTCCACAATGTTTACAAAATTTATTTACTTCTAGTCGTGTTGGCTTGGGGTTCCCACTAATTTTGATTGAATAATTCCTTGAACCACAAACTGCACAAGCTAGGCTTG
This sequence comes from Streptococcus sp. 1643, assembly GCF_006228325.1. Taxonomy (NCBI): domain Bacteria; kingdom Bacillati; phylum Bacillota; class Bacilli; order Lactobacillales; family Streptococcaceae; genus Streptococcus; species Streptococcus sp. 1643. Next base: position 169,477 of record NZ_CP040231.1, on the reverse strand, counting down.
CTTTTTTTAGTGCCATAACGCCTCCATCTTATCTATTATAACAAGAAACCTAGGCTTTGACAAGCCTCTTAACGAAATAGATTAAGGATTGAGTCCCATATTGTCTGGGCTTTTTCTTTTATTTTAGCTTCTGAAATCGCACGGCCTGCTTCATCTACAAGATTTTGTGCACGACTACGAATATCTCCTATTGGGTCCTCAGACTGGTTTGTCTCATTTTCAACAACCTGCTTTTTCGTATTTTCTGGTTCAATCCCATTTTGTTTATAAGCATTCTCAACTGTAAAAGTGCTACCTGTAGTGTAAGGTAAAATGGTATTAGCCATACTTCTAAAGACATGGGCTGCTCCATTGGAGGTCGAACCTGCTAGATAATGATTCTCATCTGTTGTTGGGAAGCCGAGCCAGTGGCTGATTACAACATCTGGAGTATAGCCGATCACCCACTGGTCACTGGTATATTCTGGGTTGAAAACAGCTTCAGTCGTACCTGTTTTACCAGCCATAACGTAATCCGCTGGTGATGAACTAATTCCTGTACCATTGGTAAATGTTCCTAGCATCATGCTGGTCATTTTATCAGCTACCGACTTATCAATCACTCGTTTTTGGGAGTTTTTATGACTCTTGATGACCTGACCGCTGGCATTTTCAATACGAGTGATGAAATGTGCTTCAGGCATTAGACCTCCATTGGCAAAGGCTGCATAGGCTTGCGCCATCTGGAGAGGATTCGTCTCCACACCTCCACCAAGAGCAACTCCAAGAACTCGGTCAACTTTTTCCATATTCAGACCAAATCTCTCCCCAGCGTCAAAAGCTTTGTCAATACCTAATTCATTTACAGTCGCAACAGCAGGTAGGTTGAGTGATTCCGCCAAGGCCTGATACATAGGTACTTCTGGAGATGTCTTAATACCCGCATAGTTGTCTACTTGATAACTGTTGTACTGCATCGTATGATTATCCAGTTGCTTGTTCAAGGCCCATCCTGCTTCTACTGCGGGTGTATAAACGACTAAAGGTTTAATGGTTGAGCCTGGGCTACGCTTAGACTGAGTGGCATAGTTGAAATTGCGGAAGCCTGGTTTGTCATCACCAGCTACACGGCCAACAACTCCACGCACTCCACCAGTCTTGGGTTCCAGAGCGACACTACCAGATTCGGCATGCGTTCCGTCTTCTGCTGTTGGAAATAGCGCAGTGTTTTCATAAATAACCTGCATGTTTGCTTGGTAGTTTTGGTCAAGCTCTGTATAGATGCGATAGCCATTGTTGACAATCTCTTCTTCTGTGAGATTGTACTTGGAAACCGCTTCGTTGACAACTGCATCAAAATAGGACGGGTAACGATAATCCGAAACCTTGCCTTCATACTTATCTTGCAGTTGTGAAGCCATATCTACTCCAGCCGCTTCGGTCTCTTGATTTTTATCAATATAGCCCGCTGCAACCATATTTTGCAAAACAGTATCCCTACGGTTGGTCGAAGTTTCAACAGAATTTAATGGATTATACAATTCTGGTCCCTTGAGCATCCCTGCTAGAGTAGCCGCCTGATCAAGCGTTAGTTGCGAAGCGGATACACCGAAATATTTCTTACTTGCATCTTCAACACCCCATACCCCATTTCCAAAGTAGGCGTTATTGAGGTACATAGTAAGGATTTGCTCCTTGGTGTACTTCTTTGTCAACTCTAAGGCAAGGAAAAACTCCTTGGCCTTCCGTTCAACGGTCTGGTCCTGAGAAAGGTAGGCATTTTTTGCCAACTGTTGAGTGATGGTGGACCCCCCTCCAGAACGGCCTGCTGTAAGGATGGCTAGAAAGAAACGACCGTAGTTAATCCCATCATTTTTATAAAAGGAACGGTCCTCTGTCGCGACGACAGCATTCTGTAAATCTTTACTGATATCTGTCAGTTCAACATAGGTTCCCTTTTGACCTGATAGGGCTCCTGCGTCTTTTTCTTCGCGGTCAAAAATCAGAGTTCGCGTTTTCAAGGCATTTTGCAAGTCATTGACATTGGTCGACTTGGCTATCGCAAATAGGTAGGTTCCTACTAGCAAACCTGCACTTAACCCTAAAATGATGACGATTTTTGTCAGATGATAACGGCGCCAAAATTTTCGAATTGGCCCTACTTGGGACAATTTTTTTCTATCGCTCCGTGAACGACGCATGCTAGTCGAATCAGGCTCCGCTGATTCATTCGTTTCTTTTTTAAAGAGAGAAAGAAACTTCTCAAATAATTTATCTAATTTCATGCGTTTATTTTATCATCTTCACCATAGGAACTCAAGAATTTAGCTACTCCCTATCCAAATAGGGCTTTTTTTGTTACAATATCTGTATGCAATTCACATTTACATTACCCGAATCCTTGCCTCAAATGACGGTCAAACAATTCCTAGAGGAACAACTCCTCATCCCTAGAAAAATCCGCCATTTTTTGAGAATAAAGAAGAACATCTTAATCAACCACAAAGAAGTTCACTGGAACGAGATGGTCAAGCCAGGGGACATTTGCCAGTTGACTTTTGACGAGGAAGATTATCCCCCAAAAGAAATCCTTTGGGGCAATTCAGACCTCGTTCAAGAGGTTTATCAAGACCAACATCTCATTATCGTCAACAAGCCCGAAGGCATGAAAACTCACGGAAATCAACCTGGTGAAATTGCCCTTCTCAACCATGTCTCTGCCTACGTTGGCCAAACCTGTTATGTCGTTCATCGTCTGGATATGGAAACAAGTGGTTTAGTGCTTTTTGCTAAAAATCCTTTTATCTTACCCATCCTCAATCGTTTGTTGGAGAAAAAGGAAATCGCTCGTGAGTACTGGGCACTTATAGAAGGGCGAATAGAGAGTAGAGAACTTATCTTTCGAGATAAAATTGGTCGTGATCGACACAATCGCAGAAAAAGAATAGTTGATGCGAAAAATGGACAATATGCTGAAACGCATATCAGTCGATTAAAGCAATTCCCAAACAAGACTACCCTCGTTCGTTGCAAACTAAAGACCGGTCGAACGCATCAAATCCGTGTTCACCTCTCTCACCATAAACACCCTATTATGGGCGATCCTCTCTATAACTCTAGATCAAAAGTAAGCAGGCTCATGCTCCATGCCTTCCGACTTTCCTTTACTCATCCACTCACCTTAGAACAATTGAGTTTTACTGCCCTCTCAGATACTTTCGAAACAGAATTAAAACAAAATGGATGACACTATCATCCATTTTTCTATACAAAAAAGCAAGACCAGAAGGCCTTGCTTTTATCGACTCAAGAATTATTTAGCGATTTTTGCAAAGTATTCAAGAGTACGTACAAGTTGTGCAGTGTATGACATTTCGTTGTCGTACCATGATACAACTTTAACCAATTGTTTACCATCAACGTCAAGAACTTTAGTTTGAGTTGCGTCAAACAATGAACCGTAAGACATACCTACGATATCTGAAGATACGATTGGATCTTCTGTGTAACCGTATGATTCGTTTGAAGCTGCTTTCATAGCTGCGTTTACTTCATCAACAGTAACGTTCTTTTCAAGAACTGCTACCAATTCAGTAACTGATCCAGTTGGAGTTGGAACACGTTGTGCAGATCCGTCAAGTTTACCGTTCAATTCTGGGATTACAAGACCGATAGCTTTAGCAGCACCAGTTGAGTTAGGAACGATGTTTGCAGCACCAGCGCGAGCACGGCGAAGGTCACCACCACGGTGTGGTCCGTCAAGGATCATTTGGTCACCAGTGTAAGCGTGGATAGTAGTCATCAATCCTTCTACAACACCGAAGTTGTCTTGAAGAGCTTTAGCCATTGGAGCCAAGCAGTTTGTAGTACATGAAGCACCTGAGATAACTGTTTCAGTACCGTCAAGAACGTCGTGGTTAGTGTTAAATACAACTGTTTTAACGTCGTTTCCACCAGGAGCAGTGATAACAACTTTCTTAGCTCCACCTTTAAGGTGTTTTTCAGCTGCATCTTTCTTAGCAAAGAAACCAGTTGCTTCAAGAACGATTTCTACACCGTCAGTAGCCCAGTCGATTTGTTCTGGATCACGTTCAGCAGAAACTTTAACGAATTTACCGTTAACTTCGAATCCACCTTCTTTAACTTCTACAGTACCGTCGAAACGACCTTGAGTTGTGTCGTATTTCAACAAGTGTGCAAGCATAACTGGATCTGTAAGGTCGTTGATGCGAGTAACTTCAACACCTTCTACGTTTTGGATACGGCGGAAAGCAAGACGACCGATACGTCCGAAACCGTTAATACCAACTTTAACTACCATTAGTGATTTCCTCCTTATGAAAATCATGAAAATTTTATTGTGAAAAGAGTAACTTGAATCACTACAAATCACCTTTCAACAAACCTATTATATAACTATTTGAGTTTAATTGCAAGTACGGGCGTTGATTTTCTCTCCCGCTTTTCTACTTTTTCTCCCCCTTTTTATTCATCCATTCTTTTATTTCCAAAGCATATCTCTAGAATCTTTTATAATATCTGCATATTCTCTTCATTATCAAGGTGAAACTACAATTTCAACTCTTTCAGAGTTTACAAAAAAGAGACAGGATCACTCCTGCCTCTAGGCTGATAAACGATTATTTACGACGTCCTGGACGTTCTGCATAACCATAGTAAGCATCTGCCATGATTTCTTCCATGTCAGCTACCATTGGCAAGCGAGGGTTAGCAGGTGAACATTGATCTTCATAAGCAAGCAAGGCAATTTCATGCAAGCTGTCTTCCCAAGCTTTTTCATCAATTCCTTGATCCTTGAAGTTCATCTTGATACCTACTGCAACACCAAGTTCGTAAACTGCTTTAGCGTATGCTTCAACTGCTTCTTCTGGAGTTGAGTGAGGCAAGCCAAGCATTTTCGCGATGTCTTGGAATTTCTCATCAGCTTTCCAGTAGTTGTATTTAGGCCATGTAGTAGTCTTAGATGGACGAGTTCCGTTGTAACGGATAACGTATGGAAGCAAGATAGCGTTTGTACGTCCGTGAACAGTATGGTGAACACCACCAATCTTGTGGGCCATTGAGTGGCTCATACCAAGGAAGGCATTGGCGAAAGCCATACCAGCCATTGTAGACGCATTATGCATTTTTTCACGTGCTTCTGGGTCAGCTGTCTTAACAGATTTTTCCAACCATTCAAAGACAAGTTTGATTGTTTGAAGGGCGATACCGTCTGTATAGTCGTTAGCAAAGTTTGAAGTGTAGGCTTCAGTAGCATGAGTCAAGACGTCCATACCTGTATCAGCAGCGATGAAGTCTGGAACTGACTCAACCAAAGCAGGGTCAACAATGGCAATAGTTGGTGTCAATGAGTAGTCAGCCAATGGGTATTTGCGGTTGTTTTTCTTATCAGAGATAACGGCAAATGGTGTTACTTCTGAACCTGTACCTGAAGTTGTTGGGATACCGATGTACTTCGCTTTCTTACCAAGTGATGGGAAGCGGAAGGCACGTTTACGGATGTCCATGAATTTTTGAACCAAGTCACGGAAGTCGATTTCTGGTTGTTCGTAGAAGAGCCACATTACTTTGGCCGCGTCCATTGGAGAACCACCACCAAGAGCGATGATTGTATCTGGTTCAAATGCTTTCATCACTTCAGCACCACGTTCTACAGTTGTGATGTCTGGATCTGGTTCAACATCTGAGAATACTTGGATAGTTACACGATTGCTACGTGCGTTCAATTGATCGATAACACGTTGAACAAAGCCAAGCTTTTCGATAGATTTGTCTGTAACAATCATAACGCGTTCAATATCTTCACATGTTTGAAGGTATTGGATAGAATTGCGTTCGAAGTAAATTTTTGAAGGAACTTTAAACCACTGCATATTATTTCTACGTTTCCCTACTTTCTTGATGTTTAGAAGGTTGATCGCACTCACATTATCACCGACTGAGTTGTGTCCATATGAACCACATCCAAGTGTCAATGATGGAATGAAGGCATTGTATACGTCACCGATACCACCGAAAGTAGATGGAGAGTTCCAGATAATACGCATTGCTTTGATTTCTGTACCAAAGCGTTTAGCAAGAGCTTCGTCTTTTGTATGGATGGCTGCTGAGTGACCAAGTCCGTTAAACTCAACCATTTGACGAGCTTTTGTAAGACCATCTTCTGTATCTTCAGCTTTTAGGACAGCGATAACTGGTGACAATTTTTCACGAGTCAATGGTTCTTTCGGTCCTACTTCTGCACATTCTGCAGCCAAGATGTTTGTTCCTTCTGGAACGCTGAATCCTGCTTGTTCAGCAATCCATGCTGCTTGTTTACCAACGATGTTTGCATTTAGTTTAGCACCTGCACAGTTTTTGCTGTTAGCTTTCACACCGAAACAGAATTCTTCAAGAAGTGCTTTTTCTTTCTTGTTTACAAAGTAAGTGTGATATGATTTGAATTCTTCTATAAATTCATCATACACTTCTTTATCAATGATAACCGCTTGTTCTGATGCACAGACCATCCCATTATCAAATGATTTAGACATAACGATGTCATGAGCCGCTTGACGAAGGTCAGCAGATTTTTCTACATAGGCAGGAACGTTTCCGGCACCTACCCCAAGTGCTGGTTTTCCACATGAGTATGCCGCTTTAACCATAGCATTCCCACCAGTTGCAAGAATAGTTGCAACACCTTCGTGGTTCATTAGCGCTCCAGTTGCTTCCATAGATGGCTTTGTAATCCACTGAACACAGTTTTCAGGAGCACCTGCTGCGATCGCCGCATCACGAACGATTTGTGCTGCATGAGCAGAAGATTCTTGAGCTGATGGGTGGAAGGCGAAAACGATTGGGTTACGTGTTTTCAAAGCAATCAATGATTTGAAAATCGCTGTTGAAGTTGGGTTTGTTGTAGGAGTGACACCACAGATTACCCCGACAGGCTCCGCAATCTTTGTCAAACCTGTAATTGGATCATCTTCGATAACTCCAACTGTTTTAACTCCACGCATATTGTTCACTACGTGTTCACAGGCAAATAGGTTTTTTGTTGCCTTGTCTTCAAATACCCCACGACCAGTTTCTTCAACTGCGTGTTGTGCAAGGATACCGTGCGCGTCAAGTGCTGCAACAGACGCTTTTGCTACGATATAGTCAACTTGCTCTTGGTTCAACTTGCGCATTTCATCAAGCGCAACCAAGGCTTTTTTCACGAGACCATCGACATGCTTTTCAGCAGCAAGTTGTTTTTCCTCTGGTGTTACTGTTTTTTTATCAGCCATATTATCCTCCATAGCCTTTAAGGATGTTATCCTTTGTTAATTTTTTCACAAGTTTATTATAACTCTTTTTTTATGCTTTGTAAACAGTTTCATAAGTATTTCACAAAGAATTTTTCTAAGATTGTGATTTTTTTCTCAATATCCCTATACAATAGAGTTTTGTCTGGACGATTGTGAAATTATGGAAAAAATTTTTTTATTTCACAAAGTTTTTCTAGTTGATAGTTATTTATCGAATTTAAGAAAAGAAAGCGTTTTCTTTCCGGTTTTGAAAAATAGTCTCCTAACTTGGAGACTACTATTTTTGCTGAAAAACGCCTTGTTTAAAGGTCCCTTCATAAACAACTTCTTGCTCTGTAGTCAACTTCCCTTGACCTTCAGCCTGACCATTTACAAAATCACCTTCGTATTTCCAGCCATCTTTTGATTGGAAAGTCCCTTTTCCATTAAAGGCTCCATTATTGAAATCACCTGTATATTGGTCTCCATTTTCAAAGGTCAGGGTTCCTTGACCATTCATTTTCCCTCGTACCAAGGTGCCATCATAAACAAGAGCTCCACCATCAAGTGTCAGGACACCCTTTTTAGGCGTATTTAGCAGAAATACCGAAAGAGCACAGAGTACCATTACAACTACTGCAACGAGCTCTAACCTAGGGCGAGTTAGGTAAACTCTACACTTCTCATAAAATTGTTTAAGCTTTTCCATTGTTACTCTCTTTTTCTAATCGATCTAGCCAGCTTTGACATCCACTTGTGATACGAGCATAGGTTTCCTCAAAATCTCCTGTATACCAAGGATCTGGGACACTTTCAGATGCAAAAGAGTAGATTTTGTACTGTAGTTCCTGAGGACACATGTGACGCAGATCTGAAACGTTTGAAGCATCCATACCGATAATGTAATCAAACAATTCAAAGTCCTCTCTGCCAATCTGAAGCGATGTTTTGTCTTTGTCATACGGGATCTGATACTGCTGGAACATCCTCTGCGTTCCCTTATGAATCGGATTGCCATGTTCCCATGATGACGTTGCCCGACTCTCGACGTGGTAATCGCTCGTCATGGACTTCATCACAAACTCTGCCATGGGGCTTCGGCAGATATTTCCTAGGCAAACAAATACTATTTTTTTCATCCCTTTTCCTCTCGTCTCATAGAAAAACGGGAGTGACAGGTCCCGTTTTATTCTTCGATTGCTCCGCCTTCGTCAACAACTGTTCCTTCTGGTGTCACAGCTTCTTTGAGTGGCAAAACGGTCTTAATTGCAGCCAATTCAAAGGTCAAATAGACCCCATCTACATCCAGTACGATTGTACCTTTCTCAGTATCTACTTCATCCACTGTTCCGTAAAGCCCACCAATTGTAATGACTTCATATCCTTTTTGAAGCTTGTTCAAACTTTCCATACGCTTTTGCGCTTGTTTCTTTTGAGAACGTTGCATAAAGAACATCAAGGCAAACATACCTACAAGCATGATCAAAAATGTTAAATTTGGACTAATATTTTCCATAGTATTTTCTCCTTTGTATTTTACATAGGACTACTATATCAAATTTCAGCTACTTTTACAAGATTGTGCCTTGTTTTTATGGTTATAAAAAATCAGAGTTTTCACTCTGATTTTTGTGATTATTTCAAGTTTTGAACGACTTTGACTAGATTTTCAACTGTAAATCCGTACTCCGCCAATACTTTTGGTGCTGGGGCAGATGCTCCAAAGGTATCAATACCGAGAACGGCACCATCAAGACCAACATACTTGTACCAGTTTTGAGTTGCACCCATTTCGACTGCAACACGACGGCGAACTGCATTTGGAAGAATTTCTTCCTTGTAAGCTGCATCTTGTGCGTCAAAGACATCTGTTGATGGCATGCTGACTACACGAACTTTTGCACCTTGACTAGCTAATTCTTTGGCAGCTGCGACCGCCAAATTCACCTCTGAACCTGTTGCAATCAAAATTGTATCAAAGTCTGCTGCATTTTCATAGACAACATAGGCACCTTTCGCAACTTTATCAAAGTCTGTTCCCTCTTCGACAGTCAAGTTTTGACGTGTCAAGACAAGGGCAGTTGGTGTTTTTTCGCTTGTCACTGCAAGGTACCAAGCTGCTTGAGTTTCACGAGCATCTGCTGGGCGGAAAACATTCAGATTTGGCATAGCACGGAGACCTGCTAAGTGTTCAACTGGTTCGTGAGTTGGACCATCTTCACCAACTGCAATAGAATCGTGGGTAAAGACATAAGTCACAGGAAGTCCTTGCAAGGCTGACAAGCGGACAGCTGCTTTCACATAGTCAGAGAAGACGAAGAAAGTACCACCGTATACACGAAGTCCACCGTGAAGGGCCATCCCGTTCAAGATCGTTCCCATTGCAAATTCACGAACACCAAACTGAATGTTGCGGTTCAAGCGATTAGCATTATCTTGAAGTCCATCCGTTTTGATGTAAGTCATGTTTGAGTGAGCGAGGTCAGCTGAACCACCTAAGAAAGTTGGCAATTTAGCAGCTACAACGTTCAAAGCATCCTGGCTTGAATTACGAGTTGCTTGAGAAAATCCATTTTCTAAGGCTGGGAAGTCTGCTGGAGTCACCTCAACTGGGTCACGGCCGTCGATAATGGCTTCTACTTCTGCAGCCAGTTCTGGATGCGCTTCTTTATAATCTGCAACTAATTTAGTCCAAGCTTGATAAGCTGATGCGCCACGGTCTGCAACATTTTCCTTGAAATCAGCATAAACTTCAGCTGGGATTTCAAATGGTTCATACTCCCAACCTAGCGCTTGGCGAGTTGCTGCAGTTTCATCTGCTCCAAGAGGAGCCCCGTGTACGGCATTAGTTCCTTGTTTGTTTGGAGAACCATATCCAATCACAGTCTTCACTTCAATCAAAGATGGTTTTCCTGAAGCTTTAGCTGCTTCAATAGCCGCATGGATTGCTTCCAAGTCTGTTCCATCTTCAACCAAGGCTGTATGCCAGCCGTAGGCATTGTAGCGATCACGAACACTTTCAGTGAAAGAATCCTTTGTCTCACCATCCAAGTTGATGTCATTTGAATCATAAAGAACCACCAACTTGTCAAGTTTTTGCAAGCCTGCGTATGAAGCTGCCTCACTTGAGACACCTTCCATCAAATCTCCGTCTCCACAGATCACATAAGTATAGTGGTCAAAGATATTGAAACCTTCGCGGTTATATTTGGCTGCTAAGAAGCGTTCTGCTTGGGCAAAACCAGTAGCAGTAGAAATCCCTTGTCCTAGAGGACCAGTTGTCGCGTCAACCCCTGCAGTATGACCAAATTCTGGGTGACCTGGTGTTTTTGAACCCCATTGGCGGAAGTTCTTGACTTCATCCATGCTAACATCTTCAAAACCAGAAAGGTGAAGAAGGGCATAAAGAAGCATTGAACCATGACCTGCTGAAAGAATAAAGCGATCGCGGTTGATCCAGTTTGGTTGAGCTGGATTGATACGAAGTTGCTTTGTAAAGAGGCTATAGGCCATTGGAGCAGCCCCCATAACCACCCCTGGGTGACCTGAGTTTGCTTTGTTGATGGCGTCAATACCTAGAAAACGAATTGCATTAACAGATAGATTTGACATAGAATTTCCTTTCTCTTTGAGGTGATTAATGAATCACACATCCTATTTTACTATTATATGAAAAAATGCATAGAATAGCAATAAAACAATTTGCGTTCATCTAACACATTTGATTTGTCTATTCCCTCGTCACCTCATAGTACGGGAGCAAGCGAGTATAAGCCGCTTCTAGCTTCTCCAATATCGCTTCTACTGACTGATTCTCAATGAGGGAAACATCTGACTTGACCAAAACTTTACGGACTTCCTGACTTCTCGCCTTCTCGCGTAAAGTACGACGATTCTCCTCAGTAGCCTCCACCTTATGACTTTCCCCATTTGAGTAGACTAGATAATAAATTCCTTCTACCACTGGAAGATCTAAAACCTTGGCTTGCTTGTCTAAGGTCTGTTCGTCTTTCTTGCGCTCGATGAAACTGACTTCCAAAGAAATCCCAAAGTCAGCAGGTGTTCCATACAAACGAAGAGCCATCATAGGTTCTGTCACTTGTCCGTCTCTCTGTAGATAGGCCCAGAAATGCGGTCGCAAACGCTGCGCTTGGTTCATCCACTGACTAGTCTGTTGCAGTTGCCATTCTGGATGATTAGCTTGAAAAGTTTTAGCCAGTTCTGTAAAAGACTTCCGGGCCTCTTGACCTTTTTGTCGCAAGTCCAACATCTTTTCTCTTTCATCACCAGCTTTATCAGGATTGCGGTACTGGACCCCTGCAAATGATAGATATTCTCTAACTGCTTTCAGCATATCTGAATCTTTCCTTTCCTAGCAAAAAATCAGGATGAACCTGATTTTCCTTTGCTTATTCTGCATCAACGACAACATAGCGATTTGGCTCGTCACCTTCAGAGTAACTCGTCACGCCATCCATGCGTGAAATAATGCGATGGATTATCTTGCGTTCGCTATTTGACATTGGATCAGTTTGTTGGCTACGCCCTTCCTCTAAAACGCGAGTCGCCAATTTTTGAGCGTAAGTTTGCAAAACTTCTGCACGGTGTTCAACATAATCATTGACATTGATCGTGATGTAGAAGGTTCTTGAATAGCGATTGTAAAGATAATTTTGCGCTAACAACTGAAGAGCTTTCAAGACTTTTCCGTGGTAGCCGATAATACGACCTGGTTCATTAGTGTCAATTTGAAGATTGATGGTGCGGCGATTGTATTCGTTTGAAATCGTCCCTTCAACATCCATATCATCTACAATGGTTTGAACGTAGTTAGCTACTTCAGTTGCCACTTGTTCGATGTCATAACTTGGTTCTACTTTCAAACCTAAATCTTCCAAAGATTGGCTTGTTGCTTCCTGCGTTTCAGTTTCTTTTTCTGGAGCAGAGCCCACTTCCTCGGTAGTATCCTCTGGTTCCAATTCATTTAAAATTGAAATATGGCCTGTTTCTTCCAAAATCGTGCTGGCGTGCTTTTCATTTTTCAAGATTTCAGCCTTGACCTCTTCAGAAACACCTTGACCTTCTTCTTCAATCTTCTTAATCGCTTCCACTACATGACCCAAATCAACAGTTGCTTCACTTACTGTTTTCACGGGTTCATTTTTTTCATTAACTTCTTTGGGAACCCCTTTAATGGCCTGCTGATTGGCTTTGATCACTGTCGTTTCACTAATCGCTTCGATATCAACTTGAGCTGGCTTCTTACCAAACAAGCCTAAGAATCCTTTTTTCTCTTTTGAAACGACCTTGATGTGGGCCTTCATTCTTGGAATGTCTAATTCTTTCAATCCTTTTTGGATTGCTTCTTCAACCGTTGAACCTGTAAATAATACCATTACCAGATTCCTCCTTATTTTTTCTTTTTCTGTGCTTTTTTCAAGGCTCTTCTCTTCTTGCCTTCTAAATCTTTTTCTGCTTGCACCACTGCTTCTCTTTCAGCAATGATCTTGAAAGGATTGTTCAAGAAATAGGTTTGCAGAACTTGGTAAGCATTGGATACAGCCCAGTACAAGGCTACACCACTTGGGGCGGAGATGGCAAAAACAAAGATCAATACGGGCATACCATACATCATCCCTGTCGTAGCTCCACTTTTTTCAGACAAAGCTTTATTCGATAACCAGCTACTCAAGAAGGTAAAGACTGCCGCCAAAATCGGAAGGACAAAACTTGTATCTACTCCTCCCAAATTAATCCATAAAAAGTGACCTGTTTTCAAAAAGTCTACTCGACTCAAGGCTTGAAAGAGTGCCAAGAGAACCGGCATTTGTATTAAAATCGGCCAGAGAGAGGAGGAATGTTTGATCCCTAACTCTTTATAAACCTTACGCATCTCCTGGTCTAGCTTGGTTCTACTTTCCATATCACGACCCGGATATTGCTCTCGCAAAGCCTTGATGCGTGGTTGAGCCTCTTGCATTTTTCTAGAGGCAACCATCTGTGTCTGAAAGACCGGCAATAAAATCGTCCGGATCAAAATCGTGAAGAGGATAATCCCCACTCCGATACTAATGTCAAAGGACAAAAAGCGGATAATTTCAGCAAAAAAATAGACGAATTTGCTCCAAAAGTCTATCGAATCTGCTGTTATATCGCTAGCTGTACCATTTGTTGCACAGGCTGTCATGATAAACAAGGACAAGCCCAACAAACTAGTCAACTGTAGTTTCTTTTTCACTCCCATTTCCTTCCTGGTAAATCTTTGATAACTTTAATACGTGGAGTAGGTTTTTCTCCATCTCTGCATATTCCAAGGTTTCCACCCCTTTTCGGGCAATCACAACAAAATCAACATGCTCTACTAAACTCCCTTTTACACTTTGTAGAATGTGCCGGATTCGTCTTTTAATTTGATTTCTGGTAACTGCATTCCCCAGCTTTTTGCTGACGGACAGTCCTACTCGAAAATGGTTTTGCTGATTTTCCAATTGGTAGACAACAAATTTTCGATTGGCAAAACTTGTTCCGTCCTTGAAAATCGCCTTAAAATCTTTCTCTCTTTTTACACGAAAGCTTTTCTTCAAAACTCAACTCCATCTATTAAATTACTACTATTATACCATATTTTTTGAAAAAGCCAATAACAGCAAGGTTTTAGACATTTTCTACAGAAAAAAAGCTGGAAAATCTCTTTCCCAACTTCTTTTCACAATCAAATTTTATGTGTATTTACTTATTTTTTCAAGCGTTCAACATCGCGTGCAATCACCAATTCTTCATCTGTTGGAATAACCAAGACACGGATTTTCGCTGCGTCAGTTGAGATGTCTCCCGTTACGCCAAAGACGTTCTTTTCTGGATCCACATCACAACCAAACCAAGAGATACCTGAAATGACATCCTCACGAACCAAAGCTGCATTTTCACCGATACCTGCTGTGAAGATAATCGCATCTGCTCCATTTAGGACTGCAAGGTATTGGCCGATATGTTTTTGGATACGATCAACATACATTTCATAAGCTAAAGTCGCATCATGGTCTCCTGCTTCCATGGCAGCAATCACATCACGCATATCGCTTGACTGACCAGAAACTCCCATGAGCCCTGATTCACGATTAAGAACGCGACTAATATCTTCTGGGGTATTGAAATCCTCTGTATATTGCATGAGATAAGGGATGATAGCAGGGTCAATATCTCCTGTACGAGTTCCCATCATCACACCGCCGAGTGGTGTGAATCCCATAGAAGTATCCACAGACTTCCCACCCTTAACAGCTGTGATAGAAGCCCCGTTACCAATATGGCAGGTAATCAATTTCAAATCTTCTAGAGGACGGCCCAAAAGTTTCGCTGCTTCTCCTGCGACAAACTGGTGACTTGTCCCGTGGGCTCCGTATTTACGAACCTTGTTCTCAGTGTAATACTTAGTTGGTAGAGGGTAGCGATAAGCCTTTTCTGGCATGCTTGTGTGGAATGAGGTATCAAATACGACAACACTGGTAATATCTGGCAGCAATTCCTTAAATGCGCGAATTCCAGCTGCGTTAGCTGGATTGTGAAGGGGGGCCAAGAGTCCCAATTCCTCAACTTTTTCTAACACATCTCCCTCAACAACTGTTGATTCCTTGAAATATTCACCACCTGCAACGACGCGGTGGCCGACACCTGTAATTTCGTCGTACCCTTTGATAATGTCAAAACGAATCAAGTCATCCAATAAAATTTTAACGGCTTGTGTATGGTCTTCAATATCAAGAATTTGTTGCTCCGAACGACCGTCAAATTTTACTGTTGAAATGGAATCTTTCAATCCAATACGTTCAATCAAGCCTTTAGCCAAAACTTTTTCCTCAGGCATTTGATAAAGTTGCCATTTCAAGCTTGAGCTTCCTGCATTGATTGCAATTGTTTTTGTCATAAGATGATACCTCTTTTTAAGCGTTTTCATCTATTATAACAAAATCTCTTTTATATTTCAGTACCTTTGCTCCAATTTTGAAAATTTTCTTTAAAGGTCAACAAAACTGACGGATCTTGCAAGCTAGTAAGAGGGTAGACAAAGGGTTCTATTTCCTTGTCTATTTTCTTCTGTAAGACAAAAATACTTTTAGCTTGGCTTGCAGTTGAGAAAATATCCTCTGGCAGAGCGATGATAGCAGCCAGACTCACTTCGTCTTTGAGCCACCCTTTTAATAAATCACTTTGAGGACTGGTCAATAAATCACTCGGAGCTAGAAAAATTGCATAGCCATCTGACTTAAGGTACTTGAGGCCTTGTTCCATTAGCAAATGGTGGGCATAGGTATACTCTTGACTAGAAGCCACTTGATAGCGAGAAGCGATGGCATTGTCTGGGTAATAGCCTACAGGCAAGTCGCTGATGACCACGTCGCTTTCTTTAAGCATTTGCGGACGAACGGCGTCTCCTTGAACAAAACCAGCCTGTAAACCAATCACATCTGACATACTTGCTGCCAAATCAATCAGCAAATCATCCACTTCGATTCCCAAGTAATCTACTTTTTTAGAGAGAGAAGTCAAGAAAGTAGCCCCCAAAATCCCCATACCAGAACCTATTTCGAGGATGCTAATTTCCTCTTGTTCAAACAACTCTTCTACAACAAGTACCAAGAGGAGGGCAATGGCATCTGGTGTAAACTGGTGATTGGCCTGTAAAGGTTCCGTTTGTCCTGCCTTCATCAAGAGAAACTGGTAGGTCTTGAGCCACTCTTCCTTGCGAAGCGCTAAGCGCTTAAGGGCTTGATTGTTCTCCTTGACCTGCTCCAGCTCTGTCTCGCCATCTAGGTAGATACTATTTTGCTCTACTAAGGCATCATAAAAGTTGGTCGCCAAATCACTTTGGATGACTTGGACATTCTCTAGTAAATACGTATAAGCTTGTTCAATTTTTTCAAAATCCATATTCCTATCTTATCAAAATTCCCCTATTTTTTCCATCTGAAGAGAAAAAATCACTGCTTTAGTCAGCGAGTGATTTTTGGGCTACTGTTAAAAAGAGCTCTGCGTAATTTCCTAGGAAAAGACCTTCAGCACTATAGAGAATCTGACTATGCACAGATGAAAAACCCTGCTGAATTAACTTATTTTCCAGTTCAGCTAAATCAAAACCATGATGGTTGGTATCTGTCTTGACAAAATCAGCGATGAGAACTTGTCCATTCTCCCTAAGGTGATGGTAAAACATGGCAAGAGTTGCATCTAGATCAGGCATATGATGAAGAACCCGACTGACAACAATCAGGTCAAATTGTTGCTCTAAGGGATTCACCAGTAAATCCTGCTCCAAGAGTTGAAGATTTCTGATTTCTTGCTGATCTATTTTCAAACGGGCTTGCTCCAGCATTTTCTCTGAAATGTCCACAAGGGTAACCGACTTGGCCTGTTTGGCCAGGGGCAAAGCTAATAGACCCGTCCCTCCACCAAAGTCCAGTATTGCCTTGTCTGATAGAAAATCAATCTGTGCTTCAACTGCTTGACAAACCAAGTTTGCAAGAAAGATATTTTTGGGCGAATCAAAGGTTTCTGCTTTGTGATTAAAATCGTGTTTCATGCTTTTAGTGTAACACAAAGAAGTTGAATTGCCTAGGAATTGGCTTTCTTTTCAGGCTTTTCTTCTGATTTTTTCTTCCCTGCTTGATTGCTTGAATCAGTCGCTACCTCTTCCTTTTTAGCTGTTTTCTTTTCTTGGATTTTCATCAGAGGAAAGAGAAATTCATAGTTGCCCTTATTCATACGAACACTTGTTGCAAAACCTGTTTTCGTATTTTGATACGTGACTTTTCCTAAGTTGAAGACTCGTTCCCCACTTTCTTGCTCAGCCTTATCTTTACTTCGCTTGGCCATGGCAAAAGCAGCAAACTTTTCTTTGTTTAGGGTATAGTCTTTGTGATGGGCGACCTGCCGATGCAAATAAAACTGTAGCAATAGACTAAAGATGGCTGCCATGGTGACTGCATATAAAAGGACACCTGCCTTAACTTTTTGCTTTTTCCACACGATAGATGAACTCCCTTTCTAAGCCCTTTTGAAATTGGAAACGAAAGCGAACCAATTGATTTTCTTCTATAATCTGTGCTGATTTGAGTCCATAAACCATAGGTTGGTAGCCCCGTCCGCTGCTATCGGTTTTCCGAAAATCATCTGATTTGGACTTGCCCATAGCGATATCCTTGCCATCTTGCTTCACATAGAGGTGATTGGCTTCCACCTTTTCAAACTGCGAACGCTCTAACTCAGTCTCTAGCTGGTCCACAAACAAGAGCCACTCCTTTTGCTCGCTTTGCTGCTGGTAACGAACTTCTGAAATGAGGAGCTGACTCATAGCTTGAAAGAGGAGCAAGCCTCCGCTAATGACGATAAGAGCAATCAGAGATTCTAAAAGAGTGAACGCTCTTACCTTACTGCTCTTTAAGGTCGAGTAACTTCTCTGAACCATGATAGACCTCCACTCCTTTTTCACTAGAAAACACCTGAATCTCCACTCCATTTATGTTTACCTGATTTTGCCCTGTTTGCAGAGCCATCTTCGCCACACGCAAGACTTCTTCCTTTTGCAAGATTTCTACCTCTTCCTGCCTATTTTTCTGGATTTGTCCCAAAAGAAGGGTCGCAATGCTGGCAAACACAGCCAAAGCTACTACTGCTTCTAGTAAGATTACTGCCTTAATTTTTTGTTTCCTTAATACGTTTAATTTTTCCATTTCCTAGATATAATTGATAGCGAATCGCTCCTTTGCTGGTCTGAAATTCAACCTTAGCCAGGGACGAATTGCCCCCAGCTCGGTCAAATATAATGCTTTGTCCTGATGGTGCCTGAATTCCTTTTGGAACGATCAAGTTTTGACTGCCGTTACTGATCATCTGCCCATCTAGGTTCAGACTGGTCTTTTGCTGACTAGCTACACTGTGTTTTTGCGTTTCCCGATAGAGTTCTTCAAACTCCATAAAGAAAATCTGCTCCTCCACCGCTGCAAAAGTGGACTGAACAGAACCGGACAAGCCCAAGGCAAGTATACTCACAAGTCCCAAAACAAGGAGACTTTCCAGCATAGTAAAGGCCTTAATCTGCAACAGTTTGACTTGTTTTTTGTTTTGCATGGTAGTCTTTATAAGCTTTAGCTTGCTCAGCTGTGATACGACCGTCCGCTTGTAATTTGCTGAGGCTGGCATCTTCATTCTTGTCCAGACTATAGAGCTCTGCCTGGCTTTCCACAACCTTGACAACAGCAGCTTTTCCTTTGTCATCAACGGCATCCTTTTGCTTGGTCAAATTGGGTACAAAGAGCAAGAGAAGAACGCTGATGATGAGCAAGACGACTAACATCTCTACCAGAGTGAAAGCTTTAACCTTGGCTTTTTTTAATTTTGTCATGAGTTTTTTCATTTTAAAAATTTACCTCCATATTTTGATACATGGGCATAAGCATTGCCGCATAAAGTAAAACGATAATCAGGGCCACAAAGATAAAAACCAGTGGCTGTACTAAGTTCATGGTGCGGTTGACTCGGGTAAAAAAGGCTTCCCAAGTCTTTTCTGCATAGATTTCCAACTCACTCCCTAGCTTGGACTTGACTTCTCCATACTCGATGATGAGACTCAACTCCTTTTTAAAGAAAGGATAGGTTCCTATAGTCTGAGAAAATCCGCGACCATTTTGCAGGGCTTGAGCCAGATCTTGACCGATTTCTTTAAAGAGCTGAGAACCCTGTTCCTGCATGATCTGAAAAATCTGCGTCAGCCCCATCCCCTGTGAAATCATATTGCCCCATTCACGCGCGTAATAGGCCGTCAGATAGGTCTGGACAAAGATTCCTAGAAAGGGAATCCGCGCTAACATCGAGAAGACCCGCATCTTGGAACTTCTTTTGTAAAAAGTGAGGGCTAAAAGTAAAGATAGAGAGCAAACCAGCACTAGTCCCAGAAATATTTGTGGCAGATTGCCGATGATTTGAGTGGCAATATTGCTACTGTCCAGTTGGGGGAGCAAATAATTCCTGAGCCCCAACATGATTAGCAGGAGAAATCCCAGTAAAATCAAAGGATAGGTCGCTACTTCAATTAACTTCTTCTTGACCTTGGACAAATTATCCAGATATTCTTCTATCTTTCCCAAACTCAGGTGAAGATTTCCATGGGCTTCAGCTAGAGATAACTGGGTCACAATAGCACTTGAAAAGCCCAAGCTGTTCATCATTTCTGAGAATGATTTCCCCTGAGCCAAGCCTTGGTGCATCTGGGCCACATAGTCCTTTTCTAGCAGGGCACTTCTTCCCAAGAAAGAAATAATTTCCACCAAATGAAAGCCACTGGAGAAGAGGTTGTTAAACAAGGTGATGATTTTCTTCTGCTTAGCTGTAGCTAATTTTTTCCGTTTCAGCCTGAAGACTTGTGATATGTCCATCTTTAAGAAGCTGATCAATCTGCTCATTCCAGCTAGTTGGCTGGTGTTCTTGATAGTCTTTGTTTGCAAAGTCAACGATTCCTCCTCCCCCGATTAATCTCTGGTAGCAGACTCCTTGCAGAACAACTGCTAGTTCCTCCTCCGTCACACCCAACTCCAGAAGGCGTTCATAAACACCTCGGATACTTTTGGCATGAATGGTTGAAAAGACCGTCGCACCTGTCAAACTAGCTCTGAACACTGCACGCGCCGTCTCGCTGTCACGAATTTCACCGATAATCAGGAGATCCGGACGATGTCGGAGAGACAGTTTGATCAGATTTTCATAGGTCAATCCAATCGCCTCATTCAACTGCAATTGGAGCATGTCTTCCTGCTTGATTTCTACTGGGTCTTCGATAGACATAACTTGCTGCCCCTTAAAGAGGGACTTGGCTAATTCGTGCATCAAGGTCGTCTTGCCACTGCCGACTGGACCTGCAAAGAGATAGAGGCCCCGTTGCCTGTACTGCTCACCCAGTTCGTTCATATCCTGAAACCAGAAATGCAGCTCCTGCTCCTCATCGTGCAACAAACGAATGACCAAACTCTCATGTCCCCGATAATCTCCCACGGTAGACAAACGCAGAGAAGACTTCTTCTCCCCATGCTGATAGTCGCAAGATCCCAGCTGACTACGTCTCTTCTCTCCTACATTCATACCCGCTACAAACTTAAAATGACTAATCACTGCAGCTAAAACCTCAAACTCATAGGAATCAATTAGACACCGTTCGTCTCCAACCCGCATGTGAAGCTCGTAGGACTTTTCCTTGGGGATAAAATAGATATCCTGAGCCTTCTTTTCTTTCGCAGTAGCAATAATTTTCTGTGCAATTTCTTGTACCATACCGCCCTCCTTATCTAACTATTCGCAAAAAAATAAAAAAAGCAACTTAAAAAGTTACTTTTTATCTCCATTTCATACGGCAAGAACGGTGTTTTTCTTGACCTGTTTGTTTTTCGTAGCCTGGACGTAGCTTTTCATCGGGGATGACTTGCTCATCCTGTAAAAGTGCCAAAGAATGGTACTGCTGCAAATACTCATCACACTCATCACACCAGCGTTTATCAGCAGGATCCCAAAAAATAGTCATCAAATCACTCCGACTCTTATAAAGAGGATTCTTCTTTTCCAGCTCAAACCAGCGTGATTTATAATATTTTAGAGCATCATAATACTTGTCAAAAGATTGACTCATGATGACATCTTCTTCCCAACCTTCTATGAACCACCACGGTTCAAAGTCCCCATACATTTCTATAACACGATACATTCTTACTACTTCCTTTGTATCGTATATTATATCTAATTTTTAATTACAAGAAAAGGATTTTGCTTGCCTTTCCCTCTAGGAAGACTTCTTTAAATACCTTTTCAGCCTATCATAAAAATAGGAGTCCTTTATTGACCCCTATTTTATCTTCTTAGGCTTGATAACGTTTCACACCGTCTAGGTAGGTTGCTACCAATTCCAAATCTTTGTCTAGTACGATAAAGTCGGCATCGTAACCTTCACGGATTTGACCACAAACATCATCGATGTGAACAGATTTTGCTGGGTTGAGGCTGGCCATCATGACTGCTTCATGTGGATTCGCAATGCCCCATTCGACCACATTCTTCAAACCGTCCTTAAGTTTGAGTATAGAACCTGCCAAATTGCCTGTCGATTTGAGGCGAGCAGTTCCATTAGCCACGACTACTGGGAATTCTCCCAACATGTAGTCACCGTCTTCCAAGCCACCAGCTGTCATACAGTCTGTGATAAGGGCGATATTTTCAGTTCCTTTTTGCTTGAGCAAAATGTCACAGGCCTTTGGATCTACGTGGTGACCATCACAAATCAATTCAGCGTAAGTATGTGGCAATTCATACATTGCTCCCACCATACCGAGCTCACGGTGAGTCAACCCACGCATCCCATTGTAGGCATGTACCCAAACGCTTGCTCCAGCATCGACTGCTTTTTTAGCTTCATCAAAAGTCGCATTTGAGTGTCCAAGAGCAACGGTCACACCTTCCCCCGTAACCGTACGAACAAAGTCTTCTACACCTTCGCGTTCTGGCGCAAGGGCGATTTTATTGAGCAAGCCATTGGCTGCTTTTTGCCAAGCACGAAACTCATCCATACGAGGGTCTTTCATATAGGCAGGGTTTTGAGCCCCCTTGTATTTCTCTGTGAAATAAGGCCCTTCAAAATAGATTCCACGAATCTTGGCTCCACTGGCTTCCTGGTAACGAGCACCGATATTTTCAGTTACCGCAAGCAACTGCTCGTAAGAGGAAGTCAACGTCGTTGGCAAGAAGCTGGTAACACCCATGCTAAGCAATCCTTCACTCATGGTATGAAGGGTTCCTTCAATGTTATTATCCATGACATCCACACCGCCAAATCCATGAATGTGGGTATCCACAAGTCCTGGGGCAATGCTATAACCTGTATAGTCAATCACCTCAGCTCCTTCAGGAATCTGTTCTACATGTTTACCAAACTTGCCATCCACAAGTTCCAAGTAACCGCCACGACGAACTCCGTGTGGGTAGAAAAACTGATCCGCTTTAATATAATTAGGCATAATGATAACCTCCTTGATAGATTGATTCTAGAATTTATTATGTCAATTACATTATAAACCTTTCTTTTTCATTTGTAAATGGTATAGACCTATTTTTCGTGGATATTTTAAAAGAGCTGGATTTCTCCAACTCTTTAATTTTATTTTGATTTTACAGGTAGTTCTTGAGCAGCCTTAACAGCAGCTGCAATCGTCTCTGCGTAAAGTTTAGCACCTTCTTCAATCATGTTGCTATCATTTCCAAAGTGAACTTGGTCAGTTCCAGCCCAGATTTCAGGGTGTTCCTTAGCAACCTTATTCCAGTCAGCGATGCTCACGTAAGGATTCTTTTCAGCTAATTCCCGTGCATAAGCCGCATACTGCTCCACTGATGTGTAAGTGTCCTTGCTCTTGTCTCCCTCATAAGGTGTCACCAGTATCAGATGGTATCCTTTCGGTAGATTGTTCACGATGCTGTCCAAATCATTCTTATAACCTTCAGGATTGTTGACTCCCGTTGCAATGACGACTGTTTTTAGCAGTGCCTTGTTCTGACTGTTATTGAGCATGATGTCATTGGCTTGCTTGGTCGTTCGACTAACCTGGGCATTGATATTCGCTTCAGGAAGTGCCTCATGTAAGGCTGTATTGGCACGCAAGGCTACCGAATCTCCTATTAGGCTTGTTCCCTCAGAAATTCCTAGACGACTCAGTTCAGCTTGTTCAGCAAGAGTCTTTGTTTGTCCTATATTGGTCTGGGCTTGTTTGAAACCATTGACCATCAAGTCTGTCTCAAAAGCTCCAACTTGAGGAGCCACAGCTATGATAATCAAGGTAATCAAGGTAAGAATGCCAGCAGCACCAGCACTAATTGGTTTAATATGAGGCAATCGACTAATCTTCCGTATTAAAGGATTGGATTTACCGGCAATCAATGGCTCAATAATATAGAAGGATAGGATAGCAAAGAAATAAGAAAAAATGATTGTCAGAATAACAGCAGGCAGATTACTCATCAACTGAGAAAAGATAATATAAAAAGGCCAGTGGAAGAGATAAACCGCGTAGCTGGTATCCGCTAAAAATGTAATGATCCGAGGTTCTTGTATCTCAGGCGTTTTCTCATGCAAGACACGCGCAGCAAAAATCATGGTCACTGCCGCTAAACTTGCTAGCAAGAAGCCAAATAAGTACGCAAACAGGTAGGTGAACTTGACAAAGAAAGTCAAGAGCACTAACACCAAAAGCCCAGCAGCAAACACCAGTAGATTTTGACGAAGGTCCCACATCCGGTCAAACTGCTTGACTAAATCGCTCGTCTGACGAACCCCCACAACTGTCGCCAAAATGCTTCCTAAAAAGAAGGGATAGACATGGGTCAAACTTGAAAAGTAGACAGATGAATAGGAACTCGCCATTAGACTACCAATAAACATGGAGAAAAAGCTAATGATAAAAGCTCCAGCAGAAAGGAGAAAGACCATCCCTCTCAATTGACTACTAGATTTTGAACGTTTCGATAAGAACCAAACCGCTAAGCCCCAAAGGATATAGTAGTGAACCTCAACAGCTAGACTCCAGTTGTGAACAAAGAGATGCGGAATGAACTGGGATTCATAACTTCCCCCTGTTAACATTTCGTAGAAGTTGGTCATAAAACCGAGAACTCCAGCAACCTGGCCACCAATTCCAGCAACATAGTCTTGACGAACCAAGAAAGTAAAAGGCATGGTCACCAAAACCATCAGCACCACAGGTGGCACGATGCGGTAAAACCGTCTCTTAAAAAAGCCCAGCAAATCGATCTGGCGTGCCTTCCCAAATTCTTCTAAAAGGAGGGAGGTGATCAAAAATCCTGAAAAAGTGAAAAAGACATCTACCCCAAAGAATCCTCCAGGAAAGATCGTTTGAAAGAAGTGGTACAAAAGCACCAAAAGTAAACCTGTAATCCTAATCAAGGAAAACCATTTAATACGCATACGAGTCTATTCTCCATTAAATTAGGAAGCAAAACACCACCTAATTTCCATTCCATTATACTCCCTATTCTATCAAAAAAATAGGAAAAATCCTAAGAGAAAACTTAGGATTTTGGCATTCTATTTTTACACTTTAGAAATTGCGCCCTGACTTGTTGTAGCCATATTTTTCTACAAAATACTCACGAAATTCCAAGAGATTGTCATCCATGATGGCTTGGCGGACCTGCTTCATCAGATTGAGCAAGAAGTAGAGATTGTGGTAACTAGTCAAGCGGATACCGAAGGTTTCATCAGCCTTGAGCAAGTGACGAAGGTAGGCGCGTGTGTAGTTCTTACATGTGTAGCAATCACACTCAGGATCCAGTGGCGTAAAGTCTTCAGCGAATTGGGCATTTTTGACAACCAAACGACCTTGGCTGGTCATACAAGTCCCATTACGAGCGATACGAGTTGGCAAGACACAGTCAAACATATCCACACCACGAATAACTCCATCAATCAAGCTATCTGGCGCTCCGACACCCATCAAATAGCGAGGTTTGTTTTCAGGTAGCAGTTGAGTTGTGAAATCCAAGACGGCATTCATCTCTTCATGCGTTTCTCCTACTGCCAAACCACCGATAGAGTATCCAGGGAAATCCATGCTGACAAGGTCGTGAGCCGACTGACGACGAAGGTCTTCAAATCCTGCCCCCTGTACAATTCCAAACAAACCTTGATCCTGTGGACGACGGTGAGCCTTCAAACCACGCTCAGCCCAACGGCTAGTACGCTCGATTGATTTCTTAACGTAGTCATAAGGTTGGTAAAACTGAGGACATTCGTCAAAGGACATCATGATGTCGGAGCCTAGATTATTCTGAATAGAGATGGCCTTTTCTGGTGATAGGAACATCTTGGAACCATTGAGATGGTTTTTAAAGGTTACTCCTTCTTCGGTGATATTTCGGCTATCTGCTAGGGAATAAACCTGGAAGCCACCACTATCTGTCAAAATTGGTTGATCCCAGTTCATAAATTTGTGGAGACCACCTGCGCGTGCGATGAGTTCATCTCCAGGGCGAAGCCAGAGATGATAGGTATTAGAGAGGATAATCCCTGATCCCATCTCCTTCAACTCCTCTGGTGACTGGGTTTTTACAGTAGCTTGGGTCCCAACTGGCATAAATATAGGTGTCGGGAAGGTACCGTGCGGGGTGATGATTTCTCCCAGGCGAGCTCCCGTGTGTTTCTCTTTCTTAATCAAACGGTATTTGATTGGTGAATCTGACATTTTTTACCTCCGAAGCTGGGAAAAACAGTCCCAGTTCATACTTTGTGCCCAAAGGCATACTGTATGATTTTATCAAAAAAACCAGGAACTGTCACGAACTATGGTATAATGAGAGAATGAAATACCCAAAAATTGATTTAAAAACTATTCGTCTGCAGGCTAGGCAATTTCAGGCTGAAAATCCCCGCCTCCTTCTGGTCTATCTCCTTCCTAGTATGTTGGTCATCTTGTCAGGCTTTCTCAACCCCTTGGCTCGTCTCCAAGAAAGTGTTTTAGAGCAATCCTTTTTCAGCATGCTGGCACAAGTACTCCAAGTCTATCTCTTCCCATTAGTGGTTTCTTTTATGAGCACGATTTTTCTAGCAGGTGCTGCCTTTGCGACACTCCGACTCCTCAAGGATCCTGATACGGAACTCTCAGTAAAATCAAGCCTGGCCCTCTTTGCTGAAGAGCGCTTCTCGCAAACCTTCCTAACTCTGCTCCTCAAACGTTTCTACCTCTTTTTATGGAGCATTCCAAACTTAGTAGGCATTTATTTCCTCTTTTATAGCAATCTCTTGGCTAGAAGATTTGTTGCCCTACATCCTGAGTTTCCAAAACTAGACCTCTCATCTATTGAAAACGAGCAATTCCTTATGACCTTTGGGCTCTACTTTTTTGCGAGCCTCATCTTGATGATTGTAGGAAATGCCCTCTATATCCCGCAACATTATGCCTACTCGCAGGTAGAATTCCTCCTCTGCGATACTCTAGATTTAGGGCAGGCTAAACCCCGTCAAATCCTTAAAACCAGCCGTTTCTTGGTGAAAGGTTACAAATTTCAGCGCTTTGTCCTCGACTTACAACTACTTCCTTGGTACTTCCTCAATTGGCTCACCTTTGGAATTGCTAGTTTTTCACTCCTTCCCTATATCCAAAACAATCATATCTTCTTTTACAGAGCCCTACTAGCCCGTAAACGTCGAAATGGATAAGAACCTACAAAAACCAGCGTCCTGAAAGACGCTGGTTTTCTTATTTCAAAAGCAAAATACTCAGTAAAGTCAAAATAGCGGGTCCGCCTTGCTTCAGAATAATCTTCTTGTCTGCTGTTAGAGAACCGTAGGTCGCTGCACCAAGCACAAATAAAACAAAGATGGTCACAATTTCCAAACTTTGCGAGAAATAAATCCCGTACAAGAGAAAGACACCTATCAAAGCATTATAAATCCCCTGATTTTTAAACAATGAACTCACTGACGGACGAGCTAGTTCTTCTTTATCCACATTAAACACGCGACTAGTAGTATCTGATTGCGTAGCCACACTTTCCAAATAAAAAATATAAAAATGCTCCAAAGCAACGATAGTTGCTAAAACAATTGTAAAAATAGACATATTCTTCTCCTTAAATTTTTATCTCTTCTAAGCCAGATATCAACTTTTCTAACAAGCGACTGAACTCTTCTCGCTCTCCTTTTGTAAGTACACTCTCCATCTGATTTTTTACGTTTATATGTTGTTGAGGAGAGTTGGTTACTAGTTGTTCTCTCACAAAGTCTGTGACTTCCACCAAAACCTCCCTCTGGTTTTCAGGATTTCGACGTCGATTAACCAAACCTTCCTTTTCCAAAATTTTAAAGTGCCGTGTCAAGGCAGCCTGATCAATCTTCAATCTATCCTGAACTGCTATTTGATTACACGGTGACTGATCGATTAAGAAACATAAGATTTGATAACGAGTCAGACTAATTCCCAATTGGCGTTCGAATAATTGTGTCATAGACTGATCTGCTAATCGTAGTTGATACAGTAAATCATGGATTTCTACCATAAATCTTTCCCCTTTAAAGTTGATTTATCAACGATTGACTTATCAAGTATAATGTAATCCAAAAAATAAATCAAGTAATATGCTTACATTCTCTTGAAATATTACTCACTTCCTCATATTTATCCCTTTTACCCTAAAGGAATGACACAAAAAAAGAAGCGAGAACTCAATCAGTTCCCAACTTCCATTTTAATGATTAGTTCATTGAAACGTGAACGTGGTCATAGTGGTTTTCGGTTACGCTACCACGGTCTGGCATTGGATTCCACGTATAGGCTGGTCCATATTTACTATCATATGGAGCGTAGAAACGTTGTTTCCAGATGATATAGTTGATACCACGGCTAGCCATATTTTTGACTGCATATTCCGCGATTTGATCACCAAGTGCTGAACTCACTGGAACCATGAAGTCGATGGCCAAACCTTTACCATGGTCCCCACTGTCACCAGGACGGTAGCCACTAAAGGATGTAATCCCAAACAAGTTGGCTACTTCTTCTTTAAAGGCTGCAGTTTGTGATTGAAGACCAGCATTCTCAGACTTAGCTACAGCAAGTCCTGCATAGTCAGGAGCCGCTGGAGCTGAATAAGTTCTTGAAGGAGTTTGGCTTTGCTCTGCTTGATAAGTCGAAGTTGCAGTGTCAGAAGTTGCTGTTGATGCTGCTGTTTCTTCTGCTGCACTTGATCCTGTTGTATCAGCAGGTGTTTCAGTTGTTGGAGCAGCTGCTACTGGTGCTTCTGCTGGAGTTGTTGCTACCGTTTCTTCGGTCGCTGGAGTCGCCACTTTTGGAGCTTCTTCAACTGGACTAGTTGTTTCTGCTACTGGTGCTTCCTCTGGAGTCGCTTCTGCTGTTTCTTCAGCTACTGGTGTTTCTGTAGATGGTGTCTCTTCAGCAACTGTCGCTGTCTCAGAAACTTCTGAACTTGACGCTACTTCTGCTGGTTTTTCAATCTCTGTTGCAGTTGGAGCTTCCTCAATTGGTTGAGAAAGGTCTTCTACTTGAACTGTTTGTTCATCGACTGTTACTTGATTCGTCGTCAAATCAGCTGTCGCAGTCGTCACTTCTTCACTAGCGTCTGCTTGAGGAGTTTGGATTTCAACTTCCGTTACCTCTTCTGCCTCATTGACAGTTGTAGTGAGGACAGTATCTGGGAAAATCAAGTCCATATTGGTGATTTTGTTCAAATTAGCAAGAACGGTCACATCTACTCCCAAAGCTTCTGCAATCGTGCTCAGGGTATCACCATACTGAACTGTATAGCTGTTTTTGTTTTCGTTTTTCGTCACGTCATTTTGGATTTGCTCAACGGTACGAGCTGTCCAAGAGATTTCTTGAGCTTTAGCTCCTAATGCGGGAGCAAGAGATAAGGCTACTGTTGAGGCTAAAATAATTCTTTTCTTCATTCGTTCATATTCCTTTCAAATGAGTACCTGTCTATCATAACACAAAAAAAGCAGAAAAAAAGCCCTCTCGGGCCTATTTAACAGAACTGTCTATTCCCTGTAACAAACTCGATTACTTGAAATAGTTTGTTAGGTTTCTGTCATAAAACTGACACAATCTTCTCGCTCCTAATCCTAGAAAATACGAGGAATATCTGCCAGTGCTTGAATCCTGTGATTCACTTCATAAGAAGACTCTAAAAAGTTGATGCTTTGAAGGCCACTATTCTGGGCAAATTCCACATCCAAAGTCCGGTCCCCTATATAATAGGTGTTATCAGGATCCAGCTGATACTTGTCTAACAGATAGGTAGCCGCTTCTGGACTTGGCTTCCGC
Organism: Streptococcus sp. 1643; assembly: GCF_006228325.1. Taxonomy (NCBI): domain Bacteria; kingdom Bacillati; phylum Bacillota; class Bacilli; order Lactobacillales; family Streptococcaceae; genus Streptococcus; species Streptococcus sp. 1643. The sequence continues at coordinate 140,328 of NZ_CP040231.1, read as the reverse complement.
TCAAAACCGCTCTGACTGGTTAAAATCTCTGTAAAATAGGATTCCAACCCCAAGTCTCTGAGAATGGCAAAAGCATTGTCCCCCTTATGAGTATAGACAAACTGCTGAATCCCTGCTTGGTCTGCCCAAGCTAGCACTTCACGCACACCTGGCATCAAAACTACCTGAGTATTCTTCTCAGCCAGACTCTGGGCACGCACCTGATTGAGTACTTCCGCATCCAGATTTCTCTCTTCTGCTACCTGCTCCAGCAAATCCTGCACAGAGTACCTGAGGATAAACTCTCTCACTTTTTCCTTATCATAAGGAATAGAAAATTGAGCAAAGGTCTCCTCAATCCCTGACAAAATCGCTTCGTAAGAGTCCAATAAAGTCCCGTCTAAATCCCAAATAAAGGCTATTTTTTGCATCTCCTATCCTTTCAAGCTCATATAACGCTGGTAACGGTAACGTAGAAATAACCAACGGAAACCATTATCCAAGAGAGTCCCTGCCCAAATACCAGGCAAGCCCCAACCAAGAACAATACCCATAAGATAGGCTGTCCCTATACGGATACACCACATCCCAATACTTGTCGCATAAAAGGGGAGGCGAGCATTTCCCAATCCCTGCCACACTGCCGTATATATAACTGTCCCTGTCGCCATGGGAGTTCCTAGTAGAGAGAACAGTGCCACCAAAACGCTCGCTTCAACTGCTATAGGGTCCGTCGTATAGAGATGAGTCAATGGTGTCCCCAAGGCATAGATACTGAGAGTTAAGGGCAACATGAGAAGCAGAGAAAGCCAAAAGGTTTGCTTGCTTACCTCGTCTACTCTTTCCCAGTTATCCTCTCCAACTGCTCGAGCCACCTGCATGACCGTTGCCGTAGCGACACCAAAGACAGGCATGTAGTTAAACTGGGTCAAGACTTCTCCAACTGCATTCCCCGCTACTGCCTCCGTCCCAAAAGAAACAACCAAGGCAATAATCACTACATCTCCAGCCCGCATCATGAGACGTTCTCCTGCTGCTGGCAATGCCAAGGTCAGTAAGTCTTTATCGAGTCCAAAAGTCGGTTTCTCAAAAGGAAGCTTTAATTGCGACCACAAAATCACAAGACCGACTAAGCGAGACAAGATAGTCCCCCAAGCAACACCAGCTATCCCCATATCAAGGACAAAAATAGCTAGACTTGAAAAAAGAATATTCAAGGCATTGGATAACAGACTTACATAGAGAGGTAGACGCGGATTATGCGTTGCACGAATCAAGGCACCTAGACTGGTCATCAAGCCTAAGAGAACAATCGATCCACCCACCAAAGATAGGTAAAGTCCACCACTCTCAGCCACCTCCTGCTCAGTTCCCAAAAATCCTATCATCTCTTGCCCAGCAAAGATGGATAAAGCGCCTAAAAGTGCACTCAGCAATAGAGTTATCTTGAGAGCCTCTGTCACGTGATAAGCCAACTTGGACTGATCTTTCTGCCCCAAACTTTTTGAAATAACACTGGAGATAGCAGCTCCCAGAGCGATAAAAATCGCCTGGTAAATGGTGATAATATTGCCAGCGACTGAAACACCTGAAATAGCGATTAAGCCCAAGTGAGCGACCAAGTAACTATCCACCATGCCCATAAGCATCTGCAAAAAGTTTTCACCCATAGCTGGCAATGCAATATTAAGAATGTCTTTATTTTTCTTAAACAATCCTTCCTCCTGATGAAAAGAAACTCAGTTGGTTTCCCAACCGAGTTTACTCCCTCTGTCTTAAAGTCCTAGATAAGTCTCAACCGCTGCTTGCATGTCAGCAGCTGCCACTGTTGTTTTATGACGAACTGGAGCTGTTTCAAGGCCATCAACCGCTGGTGGCACTGCCACTCCTGAAATGTCATGTAATTGAGCCAAGGCTTCAAAGTCAGTCAAGCCTGCTTTTCCTGTTACCGCTTCTACGGCAACCACTGGGAACTTGTATGGACTAGCTGTTGATGCAATCACTGTCTTAGTCGCATCGCCAGTAGCTGCTTGGTATTTTCTATAAACAGCTGAGGCAACCGCGGTGTGTGGGTCCTCGATGTAAGCATCTGTTTGATAAACACGTTTAATTTCTGCCGCAGTTTCTTCCTCAGTCGCATATTCAGCTGCAAAGAGTTCCAGAATCGCTGCATCAAAGTCTGTCAATTCATATTGTCCTTGTGTACTCAAGGCATTCATGAGTTCAGCTGTCTTAACCGCATCATTCCCCAAAAGATGGAAAATCAAACGCTCCAAGTTTGAAGATACCAAGATATCCATAGATGGACTAGTTGTTACTTTAAACTCACGTTTCTTATCATAAACACGTGTCTTGAAGAAGTCAGTTAAAACATTATTGTCATTTGAAGCACAGATTAATTTGCCAACTGGAAGACCGATTTGTTTAGCATAAAAGGCAGCCAAAATATTTCCAAAGTTTCCTGTTGGTACTGTGAAGTTGACCTTTTCACCAGCCACAATCTCACCAGACTTGACCAACTGAGCGTAGGCATAAACATAATAAACAATCTGTGGTACCAAACGACCAATGTTCATAGAGTTAGCTGATGAAAATTGCAGTTTATTGGCAGCCAACTTTTCACGAAGAGCTACATCGTTGAACATGTGCTTCACATTGGTTTGCGCATCATCAAAGTTTCCATCGATAGCGATAACATGAGTATTGTCGCCAGTCTGAGTAGTCATTTGCAACTCTTGTACCTTGCTGACACCATCCTTTGGATAAAAAACGATAATCTCAGTACCAGGCACATCGGCAAACCCCGCCATAGCAGCTTTCCCAGTATCACCAGATGTCGCTGTCAAAATGACAATCTTGTTCTCCAAACCATGCTTTTTAGCGGCTGTCGTCATAAAGTATGGCAAGATAGACAAGGCCATATCCTTAAAGGCAATCGTTGAACCATGGAACAATTCCAAGTTGTATTGCCCATCCAGTTTCACCAATGGCGCAATAGCTGGAGTATCAAACTTGCTATCGTAGGCATTGTTGATACAGTAGTCCAACTCCTCAGCCGTAAAGTCATCTAAAAATGCTGATAAAACTAATTTAGCCACTTCTTGGTAAGAAGCATCTTTTAATGTGTCAAAGTCCAAATCCACCTTTGGATAAGTAAGCGGAGTAAACAGACCACCGTCCGTCGCCAAACCTTGCAAAATAGCTTGGCTGGCAGTTGCTCTATTATTGGCATCACGCGTTGATTGATAAACTAATGTCATGAATCTCTATCCTTTATCTATAGTCTCTTCCATTATATCACGATTTTTCAGAAAATTCTCCCTTTATAAGAGAAATTATAATCCCAATTCTTTCTTCAAAGGCTCTAAATAAACCATTTCTTGCTTATCTCTTTTCTCCAAACCTTCCTCAGCTAGGATGAGTAAGTCTTTAGAAAACTCGAGAATCGCAGCTTCTTCCTGATCTGTAAGTTTCTTCTTAGAAAATTGTCGTCTTAAAAGCTTATAATCACGACCAGCTGTGGTAAAAAATGGAGCAGTTCGCAAGTAAGCTTCAAGCTTGTCTAAATGAACCAACAAACCCAAATGAAAAGCCGTCGCAGCAAAACTACGATTCAAGGGTTGCGTACAGACACTACGAAACTCAATAGTACCCCGAGTTGTCAAATCTTGGTACTGGTAACTACGATGAGTTTGGAAATCCTCCTCCTGAGGATAAAGAAGGATCTCCCTCCCATCAAGGGCGAAGGCATGAATTTTCGGAGTCCCTAAGTAATCTTTTGCTCGAATTGGATAAAAATAATAGGTTTCGCCATCACGTTCCGCAGTAAAGATTGCAGAATGATCTAGATAATCAAAAAAATCATTCTCGTCTTTGAAGAGTCTGGCATTGACGCCTACATTTTCAGAATAAATCCCGTGCATAGATTCTTCCCAAAAAATATCTCTCGAAATTTTGGTATCCCAATTTGCCCCTGAAAACTCAGAATTGGCAAACAAATAAGCTTTTGCAGCTTCGATCTGAGTAAATGCGTTGATAACACGCAAATAGTTAGACTTTGAAACATCCAATTGAACTTGGCTTCCACAGATAAAAGCACCATATTCCGGGTAATCGTGTAAATCCTCCCCTAGAAAAGTTCTACTCAACTTCAAATAGTTCATTAACATCTGATAGCGTGCATAAGCAACCGGTTGATTCTCATTCTTCTCCCAGTATGGATGGATTCCAGAACCAATAATGGCATGATTTGCCTCACCCAACTTTTTCTGAATCAGATTCATGTAATCTCGAAAACGCACTTCAACCTCTTGGATGGATTCCGCCCTACCAAAGGCAAACTCGATAGTTGTATAGGAAACTTCGAATAAGATAGTATCTTGGCTAACTGGATCAAGTAACTGAATTGGATTTCCAAAATCATCTACTTTTTCGATCGTAAAACCCAGAACTGATGGTAAATACCGAAAGAGATCCTTAACAACTTCACTATCTGTAGCATTACCCTCTAAATTAATAACAGGATACTCTAGCTCAATTCCCACAAATAAATCAGGTTTCTCTTTTATATTTTCTAAGTAGCGCTTCTTAAGCAACTCAATCGAACGAGACATCAAACACCAACACTTTCATAATCAAAACAAATTGTGAATAAGTAATATTATACCAAAAATACACTAAAAATGACTAGAATAAGAATAAAAAGATGATTCATCAGTTATCTGTACTTAAAGAAAAAATATCAAAATCTTCACTAAATCAAAAAACAAGGTCCGAAAACCTTGTCGTTATTACTATACCGGCGGCCGGGGTCGAACCGGCACGTCCTTGCGGACACTGGATTTTGAGTCCAGCGCGTCTGCCAATTCCGCCACGCCGGCAAATAGTAACTGGGGTAGCTGGATTCGAACCAACGCATGAGGGAGTCAAAGTCCCTTGCCTTACCGCTTGGCTATACCCCAATAATATAAAATAGGCGAGTGATGGGGATCGAACCCACGCATGCCAGAGCCACAATCTGGTGTGTTAACCACTTCACCACACCCGCCATAATCATATTAACACGGGCAGTAGGAATTGAACCCACACTGAAGGTTTTGGAGACCTTAGTTCTACCTTTAAACTATGCCCGTAACTAAAGTAATGGAAGGGGAGGGATTCGAACCCCCGAACCCGAAGGAGCGGATTTACAGTCCGCCGCGTTTAGCCTCTTCGCTACCCTTCCAAGTTATAAATAAAATATGGCGCGAGACGGAATCGAACCGCCGACACATGGAGCTTCAATCCATTGCTCTACCAACTGAGCTACCGAGCCAAATTGCGGGAGCAGGATTTGAACCTACGACCTTC